>NZ_BAAGXN010000003.1:0-877293 GCF_054779815.1 Lysobacter tyrosinilyticus | reverse complement strand
CACGTGCGCCTAACGCCTGAATTAAGCCGAGCCGCGAAGCGGCTTCGGCTTGAATGAATTGTTAGGCCTCTGCCGCAACATTCTGGGTGACCAATAGTGAGGGGCGAAGTCTGAGCCAAACGCTCTCACGACTCGATACCACAATCTCCAGTGTCTCCACATCTGAGTCTTTGTGATAGCGGACGTCATTGACCGAGAGCGCTACGAAATTGTAGAGCATGGCTCCGTTGTGGCTGATAGAAAACGACAAGTCTCTGTGTGCGGGGTAGATGCCGAACTCGACGAGATACGAATCAAGCGTCACACGGTAAGAGAAGTCATTGAACGGCCAAGGGCGATCCGGGTCCGCCCTCTCTGGCTCAACCTCAAAGAAGCTCAGAAGTTCTAGTTCTTCAGCAGTGATGTAGCTCATCAAGAGGCCTAACGCCTGAATTAAGTGGAGCCGCGAAGCGGCTTCCACTTGAATGAATTGTTAGGCCGGATGACGCGAGGTGGATCACGTCGCCCCGCCTGGAATGCCGGACTTTACCCGAAGAGCCATGCTGTGCTGAAGGCTGCGTAGCGCCGACAGAGCTAGCGATGAGCCGGCAGATGACGAGAGGGGCGAGGGTACTAGGCAGTTGCCGTTGCTCGGCGACGTGGGCCGACACTGCTCTGGCGTGGAGTGCGTGCCGAAGCCGGAGAGTCGCCGCGGCCTTTGCGGGAAGTTGACCGTGATATCGCCGAAGTGGCGCTGTAGGCAAGGGCTCGTTTGATCAGCCCGAATACGGCCTAACGCCTGAATTAAGCCGAGCCGCGAAGCGGCTTCGGCTTGAATGAATTGTTAGGCCCCGCCCGCGTGAAGCTTGGCGTACAAGGCCTGCCTATCACTATCACCTTGCAGAGCATAGAACCGATCAAGCAAGCCAAACGAATAGAGCCTCTCATTCATTGTCATGCCACGGATGGTCTCTATCGATTCTTTCCGGAAGGCTGACCAGAGCGAATAAACCCGGTCATGATCTTGGTCGGAGCCAATCCAGACATTGCCGAGGTAGCGCTCCATAGCTATGGCAAGCTCGTTAGCCGTAGCCGAACTGTCTTTCCAGGCAGCGAGCTGACTCGCCACGCCATGCACCGCCGGGTCGGCGGATATGGCTCGAATCTGCTGCTCCAACTCGTCAAGGTTCATTGAGGGGCCTAACGCCTAGTAGACCCCAAAAGCGGGGATATGGACGGGATATTCAGGGGCCTCTGAAAGAGCGTCAAGGAAAAAACCTACCCCCGATCAACGCTTTACCTTATCTGAAGACCGCTGCTCGCGAGTCAAGATCGACGTGTAGGGGAAAAAGAGAGGCGATATGTTTTATGAGTTGCTGATTGAGCCGATGGACTGTCGGATTGAAGAGCCGGGAGTGGATGGTGGGCGGCAGCCAATGCTGTTCGAGCAGGTGCGTGAAGTCATTCGGCTGAAGCATTACAGCAGGCGGACTGAAACGGCGTATCTGGGTTGGATTCGTAGATTCATTCTTTCGAATGAAAGGCGTCATCCTCGCCACTTGGGAGGGGCGGAAGTAGAACGGTTTCTCACATCATTGGCTATTGATGGCCGTGTGGCAGCCAGCACTCAGAATCAGGCGCTTTCTGCTTTGTTGTTCCTCTACAAGGATGTGCTCGGTGTCGACCTGCCTTGGATGGAGGATGTGGTCCGAGCGAAACAGCCTCGACGATTGCCCACGGTGCTGTCCCGGACCGAGGTTCAAGGGCTGCTAGCGCAGCTGGATGGCCGGGCGTGGCTGCTCGCCAGCTTGCTGTATGGAACGGGTCTGCGGCTCATGGAGTGCTTGCGACTTCGGGTAAAGGACGTGGATTTCGCGCGAGGAGAAATCACTGTCCGCGACGGAAAGGGCGCCAAGGATAGGCGCACCGTATTGCCCAAGTCTCTGGTGGAGCCTTTGCAGCGGGAGCTCGATCGAACGCGAGCCTTGCACGCTGTCGATCTGCAAGTCGGCTTCGGCGAGGTACATCTTCCTTTTGGATTGCAGCGCAAGTACCTGAATGCCGGGCGCGAGTTCGGATGGCAGTATGTTTTTCCGTCGCCAAAGCGTTCGATGGATCCCCGCGACGGGAAGATGCGTCGTCATCATTTTGATGACGGCGCGCTATCCCGTTCGTTGAAGGCCGCCTGCAAGCGTGCCGGTATAGTCAAGCCCGTATCCGCGCACACCCTCCGGCACTCATTCGCCACCCACATGATCGAAGCCGGCTACGACATCCGGACGGTGCAGGAATTGTTGGGGCACAAGGACGTGGCGACGACACAGATCTACACGCATGTGCTCAATCGTGGCGCGGGCGGGGTACTCAGCCCGCTGGATCGGGAGGCATGAACCGTGTGCTCATCACAGCCGAGGTTGGATGCGAGTAACCAACCCGAACACGTGCTGGGCGGCCAAAATGAAATGGCCGGCATATCGCCGGCCATTTCATAAGGCAAGTTGCCGAAGCTCTCAGTCGGCTTAGCCCTTCTTCGCCGCAATCCAGCGATCGATCTTCGCCTCGAGCACCGACAACGGCACCGCGCCGTCCTTCAGCACTTCGGCGTGGAACTCGCGCACGTCGAAGCGGTCGCCCAGTTCCTTTTCTGCGCGATCGCGCAGTTCCTGGATCTTCAGTTCGCCGATCTTGTACGCCAGCGCCTGGCCCGGGATGGCCATGTAGCGCTCGGCTTCGGCGGTCGACTGGGTCTTGGATTCGGCCGAGTTCGCGAGCATGTACGCGATCACCTGTTCGCGCGTCCAGCCCTTGCTGTGCAGGCCGGTGTCTACGACCAGACGGATTGCGCGCCACAGTTCGTTCTGCAAGTAGCCGAAGTAGTCGTACGGGTCGGTGTAGACGCCCAGGTCCTTGCCCAGCGATTCGGCATACAGTCCCCAGCCTTCAGCGAAGGCGGTTTCGCCACCGAAGCGGCGGAAGGCGGGAAGGTTGGTCAGTTCCTGCTGCAGCGCGATCTGGAAGTGGTGGCCGGGGATGGCTTCATGCAGATAGAGATCTTCGGCGTCCCAGGTCTTGCGGGTCGGCAGGTCGTAGGTGTTGACGTAGAAGATGCCCGGGCGCGAGCCGTCCTCGCTCGGCGGGTAGTACTGGCCGCCGGCCATGGACTGGGCGCGGAACGCTTCGACCGGACGGATCTCGAACGGCGACTTGGGAATCAGCGAGAACTGTTCGGGGATCTTCTGGTTGATCTTCGCTTCCAGGGCGCGGTAGTGCGCGAGCAGCGCGTCCTCGCTCTTGAAGTTGAAGCGCTTGTCGTTCTGCATGAACTTGAAGAAGTCCTGCAGCGAACCCTTGAAGCCCACTTGCTGCATCACTTGGCGGATCTCGCCGTGGATGCGCGCTACTTCGCTCAAGCCGATCTGGTGGATTTCCTCCGGCGACTTGTCGGTCGTGGTGGAGATGCGGGCGTTGTACGCATACCAGGCCTTGCCGTTGGGCAATCCGTCCATGCCGGGGCTGGTCCGGGTCTTCGCCATGTATTCGTCGGCGATGAAGGCGCGCACCTTGCGGTAGGCCGGCATGATCTGTTCGCCGATCATCTTTCGATAGGCAGCCGTCAGGCGCTCGCGGTCGGCCGCGGAGAAGTCCTTCGGCATGTTGGTGATCGGGCCCCAGAAGAGCGTGTCTTCCGGCTTGTCCTTGATCAGTGCGTCGAACTGCGGCAGCACCTTGACCATCAGCGCCTTGGGCTGCACCACGCCGGTCTTCATGCCTTCACGCATGTTGACGATGGCGGTGTCGAACAGGACCGGGAACTGTGCGCCACGGGCCAGCCAGTTGTCGTAATCCTTCACCGTGACGAACGGCTGCGCACTGGTGCCGGAGCCCAGCTGTGCGGCGAAGCCGGCGATGTTGTTGAACTGGTCGAACGGCAGCAACCAGCTCGGGAACTGCTCGGACTCCAGCGACAGTTCGGAGTTGCGTACGAAAATTTCGTAGCTGATCAGCGCCTGGCCGTCGAGTCCTTCGGGACCGATGTCTTGTACGGCCTTGAGCCAACGTGCCGTGAAGTCGTGCGATTGCTGGCGATAGTCGGCGGAAAGGAAATCCGGCAGCTGGTCGTTGTAGCGCGCATCGCCCTGGAATGTCGCCTGGAGCGGGTTGAGCTTTAGGTTTTCTTCCCAGTACTGCGCGTACAAGGCTTCAAGGCGCGCGGCCTTGTCCTGCGTTGCGGCTTGCGGCGCGGCGGCCACCGAAGGTGTGGATGCGGTGGGCGTGCTCGCGCAGCCTGCCAGTACGGTCAGCAGGGCGGCGGAGAGGATGAGAGGGCGCAGAATCATGACAACTCCAGGTCGACTGCGGGATTGAAGGAGCCGCAAGCATCGCCCAGATGGGATGGCGGCGCCCCCCGTCGGAAGTCATGGGCCGCCGCGATATGACTCGCATATCGGATGTCGAACGCGCCGGCGCGCGTGAGAAAAATCGGCTATTGGCTTTTGAGACACCCGAGACCACGCGCCGCCGCGCGTGGAGATAGTTGGCAATAGGCGCGCCGCCGTAACACTCGCCTACGAAATAGTCGAGCGCGCCGCCGCGCGTGGAGATAGTCGGAAATAGGCTGTTTGATCGTGCAGCGAGCGTCCCGCGCGCCGCGCCGCCTTACTCCGCCGCTTCAATCCGCAACTGCTCCGCCCTGCGGTCACCCAGATACCCCGTGATCACGCGCCGCATCACATACAACAACGGAATCATCGCGACCGCCGCCAGCATCTTGTAGCAATAGTTCACGGTGCTCACCGCGAGGAACAGCGACGTCGGCCAGTGCTGCGGGCCGAGTACGAAGGCGATGTACAGCACGACGAAGCTGTCGACCAGCTGCGAAACCGCCGTCGAGCCGGTGGCGCGCAACCAGACGTGCTTTTCGCCGGTGACATCGCGGATGCGGTGGAAGACGGCGACGTCGATCAACTGGCCGAGCATGAACGCGACCAGCGAGCCGGCGATCGTCCACAGTCCTTGGCCGAATACCGCGGCGAATGCGGCCTGATAATCCGCCACACCCTGGGCCTCTGCGGCTTTCACCCACCAGCCTGCCGGAGCGAGCGAAATCGCGGCGAATGCGAAGATGAAACCGTAGGCGATCAGCAGCGCGGCCATCCAGGAAATCAGGCGCACGCCGCGGCGTCCGTAGAACTCGTTGACTACGTCGGTCATCAGGAACACCACCGGCCACAGCAGCGTGCCCGCAGTGAAGCTCAGCGATCCGCTCTGGCCGAACAGGTTCCATTGCAACGGTGCGACGCCGAGCGTGTCCTCGAGCGCAAAGATCTTTACGCCGATGAATTCGGCGAGCACTGCGTTCACGCAGAAGAAGCCGGCGAGGATGACGAACAGGCGCAGGGCGCGGTCGTCGAGGAGGCGGGAGGGCGAGAGGGATAGCGCGGGGGTGATGGCGTCGTTCACGGATGGCGTCCCTCTGATGTGAATTCTGGATCGCTTCGAAAGCGACTATTCGCCGCTATCAGCCGCTGCAGCGGCATCATTCGTTCCGGCGATTACACGTTATCGCGGCGCGGCGGCGAAAACGGGATCGTATCCGGCGATACCGCGCCACCCGAGATGATGAAGCTCATCGCCTGGTCGACGCTCCAGTCGGTCGGGGTGATCTTTTCCACCGGCACGATTTCCAGGTAGCCGCCCGTGGGATTGGGGGTAGTTGGCACGTAAACCGCGGCGAGTTCGCGGCCGGTACCGTGTTCGCGCATCACCCTGGTGACGAAGCCGATTGATTTCATCTCCGTATGCGGAAAGTCGATCAGCACCACGCGCTGCGTGCCGTCCGGCTTGGTCTGCAGGATGTCGAGCAGCTGGCGGGCGCTGCCGTAGATGGTGCTGGCCAACGGGATGCGGCGGATCAATGCTTCGAACCAGCGCAGCAGGCGCTGGCCGATCACGATGCGGGCCATCACGCCCGAGAACAGGATGACCGCCAGAGTCGCGACCAGCGCCAACGCGGTCTGTACCCAGGGATCGGCGACCCAGCCCAGCGCCTGCGGCGAGATCGCGGCGAGGTTCTGCAACAGCGGCCCGATCACGGGTCGGCTGATGTCGGACAGCATGACGAAGACGAACTTCACCACCACCCAGGTCAGCCAGATCGGCAGCAGGGTGAGCAGGCCGGTGAGGAAGAGTCGTTGGAAGCTGGGCCGCGAAGTGGGCCGGGGGGAACTGGCGGGGGAGGTCATGCGCACATTGTAGTGCTGGCGTGGCCGGCGACGTTGGTCGGCCGGCGCTTCCGGTGGACGCGCTACTGGAGGTCGCGCACCAGTCGGAAGCCCACATCGTCATAACCGCGGTTGGCCAGCAGCGGGCGGCGTGCGCTGGAGGTACGCCAGGACTTGCCGCTGGCGACGCGGTATACGCAGCCGGCGGCACAATCGCGCGACCACAGCGACACGGCACGCTTTCCTGCATGCGCCGCGGATTCCTTTGCTTCGTCCGCCGTCGGCAGACGCCAGCGCTGTCCGGTCTGCTGGCTGTACCAGCCGGCGTAGGCTTCGGCGTCCTGCAGCGACACGCAGACAACCGCTTCGGCTTCGTTCTGGATGAAGCCCGGTGTTTTCCAGTCGCGCGGCGCGAGCACCCGCAACAGGGAGACACGTTCGCGGCAAAGGGCCGGTGTGCGCCTGGTGGCATGTACGAAACGCGCGTAGTCGGCGCGCGTGACCGGCGAAAGGCTGACCGCCACTGCACCGGCCGTGGTGGCCTTGAGGACGCCGCCTTCGGGCAGCACGCTGCCGATGCGCGGCATGTTCGTGGCGCGATTGCTGAAGTCGGCGCCGAGCTTTGCCGGCAACCCGAAATCGGCGACGAGCTGCGCGGCACGCTGGGCCTGCTCACGATCGAAGTGCAACGCGGCGGTTTCGAAACGCGCCTTCACCGCTGCTTCGGTCTTAGCACGCATGCGCGCGTAGGCTGGCGAGGCGACCGTGCCGGTCTGCTGCCCCAGCGCCTGCGCCATCGCGTAAATCTCCCTGGCGCGCGCATCGTTGCCATCGCGCAGCTGCGTGGCGATGGCATCGGCGAAGGCATCGGTCAGTTCCGCTACGACTCCGATCACTTCCGCGTTGGTGCTGTCGGCATTCCACGCCTCCAGCACGCTGCTGTAGGCGTTGGCGTCGATCGGCGAGGTCAGCTGGCCCGCCGCGATGCGCTTGCGAGCCATGTCGATGGCGCCGCGCGCCGGCGATTCCGGCAGCGGCTTGAGCATCGCCGCGGTGACTTCGTTGTGGGCTGCCACCGTGGCCGCGGCGTCCGTGTCGGTCGACGGATCTTCCGCGCGATGCCGCGACAGGTACTCGGCGCCGAGCACGCCGACGCCGATGAATGCCAGCAGCGCGCCCACGGCCCAGATCGGCTTGGCGTAATGCTGCAGCGGCGCCATTCGGCTCATGCGGTCGCGTAGCGCCGGCATCATGCTGCGCTGGGTCACCGATTCAATGGCGGCGCGCATCTGCGCGGCATCTTCGAAGCGTTGCGCCGGCTGCTTGGCCAGGGCGCGATTCATGAAGCCTTGCCAGTGCGCCAGATGTGCCGGCAGCTTCGGCACGGGATCCTGTGCGTGCATCACCGCCATCGACAACGCGTCCTGCGCTTCGAACGGCAGCTTGCCGGTGAGCATTTCCCAGATCAGCACGGCCAGCGCATAGAGATCGGCGCGGCCATCGACGACTTCGCCGCGAGCCTGTTCCGGCGCCATGTAGGCGGTGCTGCCGACGGCCAGGCCGGTCGCGGTCATGCGTGCACCGCCCCAGTCCTTGCGCAGGGCGATGCCGAAATCGGCCAGCAGAGGGCGGTCGGCGTCATCGAACAGCACGTTCTCGGCTTTGACGTCGCGATGCACGATGTTGCGGGCGTGTGCGTAGCCCAGCACCGACAAGAGCGTGTTGGCGATCTCGACGACGCGGCGCTCGCTCTTGCTGTAATCGCGTTGGCCCAGGTGTCCGCGTGCCATATAGGGCATCGCGTAGTAGGGCAGGCCGTCGATCGTGCGGCCGACTTCGTGGATGCGCACCACGTGCGGGTGCTCGAGCCTTGCGATCGTGCGGACTTCGTTTTCGAAGCGGCGGCGGCTCGTCTCGTCGGACAGCGCCTGCGGCGACATCACCTTGATGGCGACATCGCGCCCCAGCGAATGCTGACGCGCCAAGTACACGGTGGACATGCCCCCGTGGTTGATCATTCTCAGCAATCGATAGCCGGAGATTTCCGGCAACGGCGTTCCGTCGTCGTGTCTTGGCTCTTCAGCCATGTTCCGCGCCCCCTGTGGCACGCCAAGCATACCTTGTGACCGCGATGCACGGCCCGGACGGCACGGTATGGCGCGTGGAAAATGCCGGGAGGAGTGTGATCGACATCAACGAATTGCGCCTCAGCGCCCCCGCGCGCGGTCGCGTCGAGGCATGGATCCTGAGGCAGCGGCTGTCACCGCCGTGTGGAAGATGCTCAGGCGGCGTCGCGCAGGTTCTCGGAAGGCGCGCGGTCCCGCTTACGACGGATGTAAAGCTGCTTTCGCACGCGCGCGACGACGTCGCCGCCTTCGTCCAGGACGTGGGTTTCGAACCAGTGCAAGTGCTTCGATCCACCCGCCGTGGCCGCGCGCAGCTGCGCAAGCACTGTTTCGTCGAGCCGGAAATCGGCATGCACCGTGCCGCGGCCCGGCTTGAGGAATTCAATTGCGCCCGCCTGGTCCCAGACGATGTAGTCGTCGCCCAGCGCGTGCAGGGTGAGCAGCATCCAGAACGGATCGGTCATCGCGAACAGATTGCCGCCGAAATGGACACCGACGTAGTTGCGGTTCCATGGGCGGGAGCGCAGTTCGACCCGGGCACTGCGCCAATCGTCGGCGATCCTGGCGACATGAATGCCGCTGAACAGGAACGGTGGCCAGAGATTGAGGACGCGGCGCAGGGTGCCGGGCGAAAGACGTAGCTTCATGGGGTGCGCCGGGGGGGAGGGCGGGCGCAGCTTCGCCATACGCGGCCGTATAGTCAAGGCTGCGGCCTCACGATGCCTCAGAACAGCAGCGACGACATCCGACGCCGATACGTGCCGACCAGGTCCTCGTCTTCCACGACGCGGAAGGCGTCGATCAAGGCCTTGCGCGGCAATCCGTCCTCGTAATTGCGGTCGCGGCGGAGCATTTCGATGAACTGGTCCAGCCCGGCCTGGGAATCGCCGGCGACGATCCGCTGCACGCCCAACAGGTGGCGTGCACGCAGGTCGTCGGGATTGCTGGCGATGGCGGCTTCCAGCACTTCGGCTGGCGGCGCATTGTCGAGCAGGGCGGCGAAGCCCAGTCGCGAGCGCGCGCCGATCGCCCGATCGTCGTGGGCGAGATTGGCGGGCAGGGCATCGAGGAGCTGTTCGGCCTCGTGGGCCGCACCTGTCTTGAGCAGCGCGAGGGCGAGGTCGAGCTTGAGATTGTCGTCGTCGGGCGAGGCGGCGACTTCGCCGCGCAGGCGGACCACTTCGGCGTGCGGATCGAGCGCTGTTACTTCGGCCTCGGGCACTTCCTGTTCGGCCGGGGCCGCGGGTTCGATCCCGTGATGCTTGAGGAATTCGCGCAGCTGGCCCTCCGGCAGCGCGCCGGGGAAACCATCGACCAGCTGACCGTCCTTCACCAGAAATACAGTGGGGATGGAGCGCACCTGGAAAGCGGCGCCCAGTTCCTGTTCCTTGTCGACATCGATCTTCGCGAGCTCGAACGCGCCGTTGTACTCGCCTGCCAGCTTTTCCAGGATCGGCCCCAGTTGCTTGCACGGTCCGCACCATTCGGCCCAGAAGTCGACCAGCACGGGGGTGTCCTGCGACTTTTGCAGGACCTTGGCCTCGAAGTTGGCCGAGGTGGCGTCGAAGACATGGGGCTTGGCAGGGGCGTCGCTGGCCATGGAACGGGCTTTCCGGTGGTGTCGAATGGGGCGGAGCTTGTGCCAGTGCGGCTGGAAACCAAGGCAATGTAAATTAGATTTGACATTGCCGAGCAGTGATGTAACTTAAATATTACATTTAGTTCGCTGGTAATTACATTGGAGGGGCCATGGACAAGATCGTGCGGGCGGCGCTGTTGCTAGCGGGGACGGGGCTGCTGACGCTTTCCGTAGTCGGATTGCGCAACTCGCAGCTGGACTCACGAGTGCTGCTGACCGTGGCCATCGGGGCGGCTGGGATGCTGGTGGCCTTCATCGGCTTGCGTCGCTGGACCGCGATGTCGGAGGGCGTCCGATGAACAAGCAGGAATACGTCGCCTGGCTGCGGTTTTCATTGCTGGCCCTCTGGGTGTTCATGCTCGGGTGGGTGCTGTTTGCCGAGGCCTGGGCATGGGAGATCGCCCAGCCGGGCTGGAAGCCTTTGAGGCGGACCTGCATGGTGTTGTTCTTCGCGCTCGTGGTCGGCACGCAGTGGATCCGTCGTCGTAGCGAAGGCACGCTGGAAGACGAGCGCGACCGCCAGATCGCCGCGTTCGCCAGATTCAATGCCTTGATCGTGCTGTCACTGGCTATCGTGACGCTGGCCGCGATGCTCGAAGTCGGCGACTGGGCACCGCGCGCACGGGCCATGCCGGACGCATGGATCAGTACTTCGCTGGTCTGGCTGGTCGGTGTGGCCTGGATGCTGGAATCGGCGATCCGCGTCGTCTGTTACGTGCGCGATCGCGTATGAGCGGAACGCCCATTCGCAACGACATCCGCCGGCTGCGCTTCGAGCATAGCGAGATGACGCAGGAGGCGCTGGCGCAGGCTTGCGGCGTGACCCGGCAGACGATCATTGCGCTGGAAGCGGGAAAGTACGCGCCGTCGCTGGAGCTGGCGTTTCGCATCGCGCGCACGTTCGGTGTCGGTATCGGCGAGGTATTCCGATGGGAGGAATGAAGATGCCGCGCTGGGCGGGATGGGGCGCGCTGGTTTCGTGCGCGCTGGCCGCGGTCTTCTTCGGTGGCAGGTTCGACGCGTACTCGCACCTGCAGCATCCGCTCGCGCTGCTAGGTGCGCGCGGCGTACCCGATGCGCTGTGGTTCAACGTCCTCGCCTTCGTGCTGCCCGGGGTGCTCGCGATCGCCATCGCGTACGCCCTGCGACAGCAGTTGTCGCACGGGGTGCCATTCGTGGCGCGTATCGGGGCCTGGATGGTGCTGCTCTCTGCATGCGCCTTTGCGGCGCAGGGCCTGCTCCCACTCGATCCCAACGACCTCGAAGCGCGGGCCAGCCAGCGGCATGCGGCGGCGTGGATGTTGTGGGTGCTTGGCTTCGGCGCCGGGAGCGCAGCGCTCGCGCTGGGCCTGGCACGCGCGAACGCTTGGCGCGGAATCGCATGGGCCAGCGCATTGGCGGCGTTACTGGTTCCGGTCCTGGCCCTGTTTGGCGCGGCATGGATCGGCGCCGGACTGGCTCAACGCGCGGCGCTGGCGGTCTGGCTGGTATGGCTGGTGCTGGTGGCCCGGCGATCATCGCGATCGTAGGGCCGCCGTCTCATCACGGCTCCGAGGACGGCGGAGCCCGATCCCCGTAGCGGATCTTCATCATCAGCACCGTCGCCGCCAGCAGCGTGGTGACGATGTTGGACGCGATCATCGGCCCGGATCGCAGGCTGATTCCGTAGACGAGCCAGAACGCCACGCCCACGGTGAACAGCACGTACATGCCCAGTGAAATGCCGCGGGTGTCGCGGCTGCGGATTGTCTTGACCGCCTGCGGTACGAACGAAAGCGTAGTCAACGTCGCGGCGATGTAACCGATCCATTCGCCGTTCATGGCGTCTTGCCCGGCTGCTTGTAGATGGTGCCGTCCTTCATCACGAAGTCGACGTTGAGCACGGTATTGATGTCCTCGACGGGATTTCCCGGCACGGCGACGATGTCGGCGCGCTTGCCGGTTTCGATCACGCCCTGGTCGTCCACGCCGAGCACCTGTGCGGCGTTGATCGTCGCGGCCTGCAGGACGAAGGAAGCCGGCATCCCGGCTTCGACCATGTAGAGGAATTCGCGCGCGTTGTCGCCGTGCGGGCCGACGCCCATGTCGGTGCCGAAGCCGATCTTCACGCCATTGCGGTAAGCCTTGCCGGCGGTCTGCTGGATCAACGCGCCCACGCGCTCGGCCTTGGGTCGGATGATCTCGGGGAAGTAGCCGGGGGTCTTGGCTTTGTCGGCGACGAAGCGGCCGGCATAGATGGTGGGCACGTACCACGTGCCCTTCTGCTTCATCAGCGCCATCACTTCATCGTTCATGTAGGTGCCATGTTCGATCGACGTCACCCCGCCGAGCACTGCGCGCTTCATGCCCTCGACGCCGTGTGCATGCGCGGCGACGCGATAGCCGTAGTCCTTGGCTGTATCCACAATCGCCTTGACCTCTTCGACGGTGAACTGCGGCGCGTCGGCCGACTTCGCATAGGACAGCACGCCACCGGTCGCGGTGATCTTGATGACGTCGCTGCCTTCCTTGTAGCGCTGGCGGACGGCCTGGCGTGCGTCGTCGACGGAATTGACCACGCCCTCGGTCGGGCCCGGCGGGCCGATCAGGTGCGAGAGTTCCGCGTTGTAGCCGTTGGTGGGATCGGCGTGGCCACCGGTGGTACCGATGGCCTTGCCCGCGGCCCAGATGCGCGGGCCGTCGATCAGGCCCTGGTTGATCGCGTCGCGTAGGTGCGGCGCGACTTCACCGCCGAGATCGCGCACGCTGGTGAAGCCGGCGAGCAGGGTCTTCTTCGCAAAGCCCACGGAGCGGAAGGCGAAGTCGGTCGGGTCGAGGCGGAATTCCTCTTCGTAGGACTTCGGGCTGCTCTGCGAGGCCATGTGTACGTGCAGGTCGGTCCAGCCCGGCGTGCAGGTGTGGCCCGAAAGATCCACGGCCGCCATGCCCGGTACGTCGGCATGCCCCTGGAGCACTTCGGCGATCCTGCCGTCGCGCACGACCACGGTGCGATCCTCGAGCACGCGCCCGCTGCGCGAATCGAACAACTTGCCGCAATGCAGTGCGACCGGGTTGGCGGCTTGCGCCTGCAGCGGAGTGGCCAGCGCGATCAGCACGGCAACGGCAAGACGGTTCATGGGCAAGGTCCGGATGACGAAGGGCCGATTCTAAACACAGCACCTCTAATCACAGCACCTCTAATCACAGCACCTCTGATCCCAGCACCTCTGATCCCAGCACCTCTGATCACGGCACCTCTGATCACGGCGCCGTCAGGACCTCTCGTGCCAGCGGGCGGCAGTCATGCGGTCCTGCGGCATGACTTTCGGCTGCGCTGACAGATCCGGTAAATGTGATTTGCGACGCAGTGGATTCTGCGCGCTGCGTCTTACTGTGGATCCCCAACCGCCTGGAAGCGGTAGCTGCAGCATGACGGTTGGAAATGGAGCAGTTCCGGAGTTCAACCGTTTCAATGCTTGCAGGGGGCGAGCCATGTACGGAGTCATCTTCGATTTTCTGCGCAGCTACGTGATCGAGCGTCACGGCGGCCGCGATACCTGGGATGCACTGCTCAACGAAGCGGGCATCGGCTACAAGGTCTACTTCCCGGTGGCCCAGTATCCGGACGAGGAGATCGTCAATCTCGCCACTACGGCGGCGCGCATGCTCAAGGTGCCGTTGCCCGCAGTGCTCGAGGACTTTGGCCATTACACCGGTCCGAAGCTCATTACCTACTACGACATGTTCGTGCGGCCGGAATGGCGCACGTTCGATGTGCTGGAAAACGCCAGTGCGCGCATCCACGACGCGATCCATCGCTACAACCCCAAGCGCCTGCCGCCGCGACTCGTCGCCAATCGCGTGGATGCCAATCGGATGGAGCTCACCTATCAGTCCGAGCGCAAGCTGTGCATGGTCGCCAAGGGCATCGTGCGCGGCTTGAAGGACCACTTCGGCGAAGCGATCGAGATCCGCGAGACCCAGTGCATGCACACGGGGGCGGAGTGTTGTCGCTTCGACCTCGTACGGACGGTGCCAGACGGGTTGCCGAAGCTCGAGCGCAAGGCGCAACCCGTGGAAGTGGCCGAGCTGGTGACTTGGGAATAGCGGCGATCGGCCAGCGCCGGCGAACCGGACTCTCCCGGCGCAATTCGGACCGAGGCAGCCCTGGCTGACCGCATCGGACTTGCGAAACAGTCCCCGCTCGCGGGGCCTGTCCGTACGAATTCGCCCGAAAGTTTGTAGTCGCGCCTGAAAAATGGCCGCATTTGTCGCTCCGCCCAACTTCCGGCCCACGCGGATTGGCGGGTATTTGTGCGCTGCGGTAGGCTTTCAGGTTCTTTCCCAGCCTCATCGCCGTCTACCGTGTCCAGCGAAGCCGTCCAGACCGAATCCGCCGCCATCGACCCGCGGGCCTACGACCCGCAAGCCGTCGAGGCGTCCGCCCAGCGCTTCTGGACCGATCGCAAGGCGTTCGAAGTCGACGAGAGCTCGAGCAAGCCCAAGTACTACTGCCTGTCGATGCTGCCGTACCCGTCGGGCGCGTTGCACATGGGGCACGTGCGCAACTACACCATCGGCGACGTCATCAGCCGCTACAAGCGCATGACCGGCCACAACGTGCTGCAGCCGATGGGCTGGGACGCGTTCGGCCTGCCGGCGGAAAACGCCGCGATCAAGAACAACACCGCGCCGGCCAAGTGGACCTACGCCAACATCGCGCACATGAAGGCGCAGCTGCAGCAGATGGGCTACGCGATCGACTGGTCGCGCGAGTTCGCCACCTGCCAGCCGTCGTACTACGTGCACGAGCAGCGCATGTTCGTGCGCCTGATGAAGCAGGGCCTGGCCTACCGCAAGAATTCGGTGGTGAACTGGGACCCGGTCGACCAGACGGTGCTGGCCAACGAGCAGGTAATCGACGGCCGCGGCTGGCGCACCGGTGCGCTGGTGGAAAAGCGCGAGATCCCGCAATGGTTCCTCAAGATCACAGATTACGCGCAGGAGCTGCTCGACGGTCTGGACACGCTCCCGGGCTGGCCGGATGCGGTCAAGACCATGCAGCGCAACTGGATCGGCCGCAGCGAAGGCCTGGAGATCCGCTTCGACGTGGTCGACGGCAACGGCAATGCGGTTGAGCCGCTGACCGTGTTCACCACGCGCCCGGACACGCTGATGGGCGTGACCTTCGTGTCGATTGCCGCCGAGCATCCGCTCGCGCAGCACGCCGCTTCGAGCGATGCCGACCTCGCCGCGTTCATCGCCGATCTGCGCCAGGGCGGCGTGTCCGAAGCCGAACTGGAAACCCAGGTGAAGCGCGGCCGCGACACCGGCCTGCGCGCGATCCATCCGATCACCGGCGAACAGGTGCCGGTATTCGTCGCCAACTTCGTCCTGATGAACTACGGCACCGGTGCGGTGATGGCCGTTCCGGGGCACGACGAGCGCGACTGGGAATTCGCCAAGGCCTACCAGCTGCCGATCAAGATGGTGATCGTGCCGGCCGACGTGCGCGATGCGCTCACGGAAATCGGCCGTGACGTCGCCCGCCACAACGACCCCATGCGCAGCGCGCTGGGCGAGGGCGGCGCGATCGACGCCTACGACACCGGCGCCGCCGTGCAGGTGGTGCAGGAATTCGAAGGCCGCATTGCCGAGGCCGGCGCGTATACCGAGCGCGGCTACCTGGTGAACTCCGGCGAGCTCGATGGCATGGAATACCAGCAGGCCTTCGACGCGCTGGCCGCCCGCTTCGAACAGCAGAGCCGCGGCCAGCGCCGCGTGAACTACCGCCTGCGCGACTGGGGCGTGAGCCGCCAGCGCTACTGGGGCTGCCCGATCCCGGTGATCCTGTGTGCCAAGTGCGGCGACGTGCCGGTGCCGGAAGAGCAACTGCCGGTGGTGCTGCCGGAAGACGTGGCCTTCAGCGGCGTGACCTCGCCGATCAAGGCCGATCCGGAATGGCGCAAGACCAGCTGCCCGCAGTGCGGCGGCGCGGCCGAGCGCGAGACCGACACCTTCGACACCTTCATGGAGTCGAGCTGGTACTACGCGCGTTACACCTCGCCGGGCGCCACCCAGCAGGTCGACGAACGCGCCAAGTACTGGACGCCGGTCGACCAGTACATCGGCGGCATCGAGCACGCGATCCTGCATCTGCTGTATTTCCGCTTCTATCACAAGCTGTTGCGCGACCAGGGCCTGGTCGCCAGTGATGAGCCTGCGATCAACCTGCTCTGCCAGGGCATGGTGATCGCCGATACCTTCTATCGCGAGAAGGCCGACGGTTCGAAGGACTGGTTCAATCCGGCCGATGTCGAAGTCGAGAAGGATGCTCGCGGTCATGCCATCGGCGCGAAGCTCAAGGCCGACGGCAAGCCGGTGCATATCGGCGGCACCGAGAAGATGTCGAAGTCGAAGAACAACGGCGTCGATCCGCAGCTGATGGTCGGCAAGTTCGGCGCGGATACGGTGCGCCTGTTTTCGATGTTCGCGGCGCCGCCGGAACAGTCGCTGGAATGGAACGAAGCCGGCGTGGAAGGCATGGCGCGCTTCCTGCGCCGCTTCTGGCGCGAGGTGCTGACGCACGTGTCGCAGCCGGATCATCCGGAGGTCGACGCATCGCAGCTCAATGCCGCGCAGAAGACCCTGCGTCGCCAGCTGCACGAGACCATCCAGAAGGTCGGCGACGACTACGGTCGCCGCCACAGCTTCAACACTGCGATCGCGGCGTTGATGGAGTTGCTCAATCATGTCGGCAAGTTTGACGACATGAGCGACATGGGCCGCGCGGTGCGCCACGAGGCGCTGCAGGCAATGGTGCTGCTGCTCAATCCGGTCACGCCGCACGTATGCCACGCGCTGTGGCAGGCGTTGGGTCACAACGAATCGCTGCTGGAGGATGTGGCGTTCCCGTCCGCCGATCCGGCCGCGTTGACGCGCGACAGCATCACGCTGGCAGTGCAGGTCAACGGCAAGTTGCGCGGCACTATCGAGGTGCCGGTGAATGTCGCGAAGGAAGACGCCGAACGCCTCGCACTGGCCGAGCCGGGCGTCGCCCAGTTCGTTGCCGGACAGACGGTGAAGAAGGTGATCGTGGTGCCGGGGAAGATCGTCAATATCGTGGTGGGTTGATCTCCTTCCCGTCACGTCCCTCCATCTGCTTGCCCTTCGCCCCACGCAGTGGGGAGAAGGTGCCCGAAGGGCGGATGAGGGGCGAGCGGAGTGGTGATGCATGCGCGATCGATGCGCTTGGCGCCGCCACTTCCCCTCACCCTGCGTCGCTGCGCGACGCGGTCCCTCTCCCGGCAAGCGGGGCGAGGGAGGACCTAGGCGGTGCGAGGGAGTGGATTCCGGTCGCCAATCCCGGCCTGGCAACGCCAACCGCACTGCCGCGACAATCCGGCATGCTCCCCGTCCTCTACTGCCACGCCGACTCCGGCTACAGCTACAAAGTCGCCCTCGCGCTATCGCTGCTCGGCATCGACTTCGAACAACGCCACATCGCCATCTGGAAGCCGCGCGAGGAACGCTCGCCGGAATTCCGCGACGTAGCCGCGCACGGTGAAGTGCCGGTGCTGCTGATCGATGGTCACGTGCTGTGCCAGTCGAACGCTATCCTCGATTACCTGGCGCGCCGCGAGCAGTGCCTGGACGGCAGCAACGAATCACAACGCCTGCGCGTGCGCGAATGGCTATCGTGGGAAGCCAATCGCATCAGTCTCAACTTGGCGCATTCCCGCTTCGGACGGCGCTGGGGTGATTACCACCCGGAAGTGCTGGCCTGGTACGACCGCCGCTCGCGCGATGATCTCGACCGCATGGAGCAGGCGTTCGCGCAGTCGCCATTTCTGGCCGGAGATCTGCCCACCATCGCCGACGTGGCCTGCTGCGGCTACCTGTTCTTCCTCGACGAAGGCATCGATGGCCAGGGCGGTGGCGTGCGCTGGGCCGGAGCCGCCGACATCGATCTCCTGCACTGGCCGCGGGTGCGCGAATGGCGCGAGCGCATGACGGCGTTGCCGGGTTTCGCCACGCCGCAGGCCCTGTTTGCCGGTCACGGGGAGCATTGGTAGCCGGCTTCCGCAGCGCAACACCGATCTATGATCGCTCGCGCCGGCCCGTCGCCGGTCACATGCAGAACCAGTTTTCATTCGGCCAGAAAAGGGGAGTCAGGCAGATGAGAGTGATCCTTGCCGGCATCGTCGGTGGTGTGCTGTTGTTCTTCTGGGGCTTCGTGGCGCACATGCTGCTGCCGTTCTCGGAACAGGCGTTGAAGCCGGTCCCGAACGAGGCCGCCATGCTCGATGCAGTACGCGCCAATATCACCGAGAACGGCGTCTACGCCCTTCCACACCTGAACTACAAGACCGCAAGCGAGGCCGACAAGCAGGCCTACGCGGACAAGGTCGCGAACGGACACAGCGGCCTGCTGGTCATCCGCACCGGTGGCGTGAGCATGGACATGAAAAAGGAACTCTCGATGGAGTTCCTCAGCAATGTCCTGGCCGCACTGGTGGCCGCATTGGCGGTCGCGGGTATCGGCGTGCGCGGTTATGGCGGGCGCGTCGGCACGATCTTCGCCTTCGGCGTGGTCGCCTGGCTGTCGGTTTCGGTGTCGCAATGGACCTGGTATGGCTTCAGCACCGATTTCCTGATCAGCGACCTGGTGGACCAGTGGGGCGGCTGGCTGCTGGCCGGGCTGGGCATGGCCGCGATCCTCAAGCCGCGCAGGTAAGCGGCCTGTAGTCCATGCAAGGCGCAGGCGAGTTCCTGCGCCTTGTCCTGTCGACGCGCCGCGACGGGCTTCGTGAACGACGCGGCCGGACGCGGCTTGCCGCCTGCGCCGCCCTCGTCCAGACTTCGCGCATGATCCGTCGCAGCCTGCCTCTCGTCCTCGCACTGGCCCTCTCGGCCTGCGGCTTCCACCTGCGCGATGCCCTCGTGCTGCCCGCCGACATCGGTACGGTGCGAGTCGCATCGGTCGATCGTTACAGCCCGTTGGCGGATTCGCTCACGCAATCCATCCAGCGTGCGGGGGCGCAAATGGCCAGCGTGGACGACCAGAACGCCACCGTGGTGGACCTGCTCTCCGAGCGTTGGGCCGATACGCCGATCAGCGTCGACCAGCTCGGTCGTGCGCAGGAGTACAGCCTGCGCTATGCGGTGGTGTTCGAAGTGCGCAAGGCCGACGGCACCAAGCCGGTGCCGCGCCAGGCGGTCGAACTCGCGCGCGACTACATTTCCAACCCGGTCAATGCGGTCGGCACCGAAGGCGAGCGCGAGCTGCTCGTGAAAGAACTGCGCCGCGAGATGGCCGCCTCGATCATTCGTCGCCTTGGGGCCGTCGCGCGTACGTCCGGAACAACCGTGATGCCGAAGTCGCATCTGGATGAGCCGGTGGCCGAAGAGGCCGCCAAGGCCGCACTGGAAGCCGCCGACGCGAATCCGCCGCCGGACCAGCCCACACCGACACCCGAGCCGGTTCCGGCCAATCCGCCGAAGCCGCATTGATCTGATGGAACTCAAACCGGAACAGCTGGCCACGCAGGTCAAGGCGGGTCCGCTGCGTCCTGCGTATCTGATCGCCGGCCCCGAGCCGCTGCGGGTGCTGGAAGCCGCTGATGCGGTACGCGCGGCTGCGCGTGCGCAGGGCATCAGCGAGCGCGAGGTGTTCGAGGCCGAAGGCAACCAGCGTGAACCGGACTGGGCGGCGATGGAGTCGAGTGTCCATGCGCCCAGCCTGTTCGCCAGCCGGCGTCTGTTCGAAGTGCGTCTGCCCACCGGCAAGCCCGGCACGGAAGGCGCGCGCGTCATCAGTGAGTTCTGCGCGAATCCGCCAGCCGATATCACCCTGCTGGTGACCGCCGGCGAATGGAGCAAGCAGCACGGTGGCAAATGGAGCGAATCGATTGCGCGCATCGGCCAGATCGCGGTTGCATGGCCGGTCAAACCGCATGAGCTCCCGGGTTGGATCGAGAGCCGCCTGCGTTCGCGCGGGCTGACAGCCGATCGCGATGCCGTGCAACTGCTGGCAGACCGCGTCGAGGGCAACCTGCTGGCAGCGGCGCAGGAAATAGAGAAGCTCAAACTGTTGTCCAACGGCGAGACACTCGATTTCGCGCGTATGCAGGACCTGGTCGCCGACGCCGCGCGTTTCGACGTATTCCGCCTGATCGATGCCGCCATGAACGGGCAGGGCGCGCAGGTATCGCGCATCGTTCGTGGCCTGCGCGGCGAGGGCGAGGCAGTGCCGGCCCTGCTCGGCATGGTCATCAAGGAACTGCAGACCGCTTCCGCGCTGGCGCGTGCGGGCAATCTCGCCAACGCCTTCAAGGCGCAACGCATCTGGGAGTCGAAGCAGCCGATGTACCGGCGCGCGCTGCAGCGGCACGATGCCAAGCGCTGGGAGGCATTCCTCGCGCAGGCGGGGCGTGTCGACAGCATCGCCAAGGGCCGGCCGCGCCGGGGCGAGGAGCCCGACGATGCCTGGGTGGCGCTGGAACGCCTGCTACTGGCCGTCGCCGAACCGCGCGCCGCGCGACTGCTGGCGGTGCGCTCGTTGTAGAGCGGAGCTTGCTCCGCTGCTCTTGATTTTAGAACTCCCAAGGACAAGGCAAGGGCAGCGGAGCAAGCTCCGCTCTACAAGGCGGATGCATTCCCACATGAATTTGCGAATCTGCTACGGCGGCACCTTCGATCCCGTGCATTACGGTCATCTCGCCGTGGCCCGCGCCGCGCGCGATGCCGTCGAAGCCACCGTGTACCTGTTGCCAGCGGCAGACCCGCCGCACAAGGGGCCGACCCACGCCGACGCCTCGCAACGTGCACGGATGCTCGACCTGGCTGTCGCCGGCGAAACCGGCTTGAAGGTCGATCGCCGCGAACTCGACCGCGAAGGCCCTTCCTACACCATCGATACGTTGCTGGGATTGCGCGCCGAATTCGGCGACGCGCTGCCGATCGTCTGGCTGGTGGGCGGCGATTCGCTGCACCAGCTGCATACCTGGCACCGCTGGCGCGAGCTGTTCGCGCAGGCCCACATCCTCGCGGTGCAGCGTCCCGGTGCCCACATCGACCCGGACGCCCTGGCACAGGCCGCGCCCGAGGTGGCCGCGGAAGTCGCGCAGCGCTGGTGCGCGTTGGATCAGCTGCGCGCGCGCCCATGCGGGGGGCTGGCGGTGCTGGCCTTGCAAGAACTGCGCCCGGAATCCTCGACCGAGCTGCGCCGTCGCATCGGGTCGGGCGACGCTAGCGACTGGCGCGACTGGGTACCGCCGTCCGTCGCCAGTTACATCGAACGTCACGGTTTGTACTCGACAGCCGGGCCAGACTCGGTTTCCCTATAATTCCCCGGCAATCCCAGAGAGCTCCGCCCCTTGACCAGCCAAGCCCAAGTCATCAAGACCCGCCTCCCCAACCCGCCGCCGCCGGTCGAAGTCCTGCTCAAGACAGTGCATGCAGCGGTAGAGAACCTGAAAGCCAAGGACGTGGTCGAGATCGACGTGCGCGGCAAGAGCAGCGTCACCGATTTCATGGTGATCGCTTCGGGCACCTCGACCCGACACGTGAAGTCGATCGCCGACGAAGTGGTCAAATTCGCCAAGAACCTCGACGTCCAACCGTTGGGCGTGGAAGGCGAACGCGAAGCCGAGTGGGTACTGGTCGACCTGGGCGATGTCGTCGTCCACGTGATGCTGCCGCGCGTACGTGAGTTCTATGCGTTGGAACGCTTGTGGACCGTCGGCGACCAGCCGCCGCGCTCGCGCATGGAAACCGATGATTACGAGGGCGAGACCGGCGCTGAAAGCCGGTTCTGACCTCGCAAGTAGTGCTGCGAAAGCAGTGTTGCGGAAAAGCGGCGCCTGATGGCGCCGTTTTTGTATCCGCAATCTGCAATGTGACGATCAGGCGTGTGTGCCTGTCGTAGCGACCAACCCACCGGTCGCATGCGCGCAATCTCACCGCAACATTCCGCAAGCAGGATGTCCGCCTTTTCTTGGGACGGAGATCCTCATGCGTCGACTCAACCTGATCCTGGCCTGCGCGGCTGCAACCGCGATGGTGGCTGCCCCCAGCTTCGCCGAAAGCCCCCGCCAGTGGTACGAAGACGGCGCACGCGCCGCGCACGACGGCGCTGCGCTGCGCCCGATCGATCGTTCCGCCAAGAACGTGATCCTGTTCGTCGGCGACGGCATGGGCCTGTCGACGGTCGCTGCGGCGCGCATCCTGGAAGGCCAGCTCAATGGCCATAAGGGTGAGGAAAATTCGCTGAGCTTCGAGCGCTTCCCGTACGTGAGCCTTTCCAAGACCTATTCGGTCGATGGCCAGACTTCGGACTCCGCGCCGACCATGAGCGCGATGATGACTGGCATCAAGACCAACCAGGGCGTGCTCTCGGTCACCCAGAACGTGCGCTACAACGACTGCGCGTCCGCACGCGGCCAGGGTGTGGCGACGCTGCTGGAAATGTCCGAAGCCATGGGCATGGCGACGGGCGTGGTCACCACCGCGCGCCTGACCCACGCGACCCCGGCCGCAACCTACGCGCATTCGCCCAACCGTGACTGGGAAAGCGATGCCGAACTCACCGCGGAAGCCAAGGCCAACGGCTGCAAGGACATCGCGCGCCAGCTGATCGAATTCCCGTTCGGCGACGGCATCGAAGTGGCGATGGGCGGCGGTCGCAGCTACTTCCTTCCCAACACTTCCACTGATCCGGAAGACACCGGCAGCAAGGGCCGTCGCAAGGATGGTCGCGACCTCGGCGCGGAATGGGCGAGCAAGCCGCAATCGGCGTACGTCTGGAACAAGGCGCAGTTCGATGCGATCGATCCGCGCAGCACCCGGCATGTGCTCGGCCTGTTCGAACGCTCGCACATGGAATACGAGTACGACCGTCCGCTGGATGCCGGCAAGGAGCCGAGCCTGGCCGAGATGACCAGCAAGGCCATCGACATCCTCAATGCCAGCGGCAAGAAGGGTTACTTCCTGATGGTTGAAGCTGGCCGCATCGACCACGCGCATCACGCCGGCAACGCGTTCCGCGCGCTGACTGACGCGGTGGAGCTGTCCGACGCGGTGCGCATGGCGCAGAGCAAGGCTTCGGCCGCCGACACGCTGATCATCGTCACCGCCGACCACAGCCATACCTTCACCGTCGCCGGTTATCCCGATCGCGGCAACGACATCCTCGGCAAGGTGCGCACCAACGGTCAGCTCGCGCTCGATGCGAACGGCAAGCCGTACACCACGCTCGGTTACGCCAATGGCCCCGGCTACCGCGTGCCGGGTCCGCGTCCCGATCTGACGACGACCGACACCAGCGCGCCGGCCTACCTGCAGGAAGCGACGGTTCCGCTGGAATCGGAAACCCACGCAGCCGAAGACGTCGCGATCTATGCACGTGGTCCCGGCGCGTATGCGTTCCAGGGCGTGGTCGAGCAGAACACGATCTTCCACGTGATGGCGCGGTCCGAGCAGGGCGTGAATACGTTCCTGTGCAACCTGTTCGGCAATTGCGGCCTGGTGAAGCAGAAGAAGCTCGTGCCGCCGCTGATGGTGAGCGACCTGCTTGCCGGCATGGCCAAGCGCAAGTGATGCATCGGGCGATCCTGCTGCTGTTGTGCTTGCTTGGAACCGGCCCTGCATGGGCCGGTTCCGGCGAGCCGGCGGCGCCGGCCTGGGTGGCGGAATATCGCGTCCATGATGGCCAGGGCGACCGCACGCTGGTGCTGGTGCGCACCGACAAGCGCGTCGAATACCGCTTTGCCGGTGAACCGGTGCGGGTTTGGGAAAGCGGCGCAGATGGGCTGGTCCATCGCGAAGTCTTCGTCGCCGATGACCGCGTCGTCAGCTATTCGCCCGGCGACCTGCGCGCGCTGGGGCGCAACCCCAAGTGGAGCCAGCTGAGCCATCTGGTGGATCCCGCACTGCGCACACAGCTCCGCGAGCAGGGAGCGACGAATGTGTCTGCCGCGCATGACGCACGAGCGCACCGCTACGGCGGCGACTTGCGCGGCGTGCCGGTTCGGCTGGACTGGCTGGAGGCTGCGGATCTGCCGGCGCGTTACCGCAGTGGCAAGGGCCGCGCGGCCTACGTGCTCGAACTGCGTTCGCTCGAGCAGCGTCCGGTCGGTGACGCGTTCACCGCAACGGATGGCATGCGCGAGATCGATTACGCCGACATCGGCGACATGGAGCTGGACCCCTTCGCCCGTCGCTATATCCGTGAAGGCGCGGGCGTGGCTGCCGAACATTGACCTTCGTAGGTCCCGGGCCTGCCCGGGACGCTTTTCGTCAGCGTGCCTAGTGCCGGGCAGGCCCGGCACCTACAAGGAAGGCCGCGCGTGGCGTCCGCTACCATGCGCGCATGAAAGCAAAGCTCATTGCCGTGGGAGAGCGTGCGCCGCGCTGGGTGGCCGAAGGCTTCGGCGAATATCAGAAGCGCCTCTCGCACTGGTTGCCGCTGGACCTGGTCGAAATCGAACCGGGTCTGCGCGGCAAGGGTCGCGATGCCGCGCGCGCGACCCAGGACGAAGGCGCACGCGTGCTTGCTGCGCTACCGAAGCAGGCGACGGTGGTGGCATTGGATGGGCGCGGGAAGACGTGGTCGTCCGAGCAGCTCGCGCAACGGTTGGAACACTGGCGCGGGCAGGGACGGGATCTGGCATTCCTGATCGGCGGGCCGGAAGGCCATTCGTCCGAAGTCATTGCGCGCGCTGACGAGCAATGGTCGCTGGGTCCGCTGACGCTGCCGCACATGCTGGTGCGGCTGGTGCTGGCCGAGCAGTTGTATCGCGCAGCGGCGCTGCTGGCGAACCATCCCTATCACCGCGCATAAGCGCTTTCCGAAGGCCGGCGCCCGCCTTCAGGCAGTTGCTTGCAATCGTCCCGGCCCGGTCGTAGCCTCGGCCGCAGCTTGAACGTCCCGGTGGGCACTCCCGCGGCGGCTCGGTTTGGCAACTCGCCGCTGCAAGGAAGGCCAAAGGTGAGGGGAGCTAAGGATGGGGCGCGCACTCCTTGAACGATCGGTAGCGCAACTGACGGCGATCATCGATTCCGTGCCGACCGCCATCGTGATGGTGGACGAAAACGGCGTGATCGAGCTGGTGAATGCGCACGCCGCGCGCCTTTTCGGTTATTCCGCCGTCGAACTTCAGGGCGAGACGATCGAAGTGCTCGTGCCGTTCCGGTTCCGCGGAAACCACCCGCATTACCGTGCAGGCTTTTCCAAGGCGCCCAGCGCCAGACCCATGGGGATGGGGCGCGATCTTTTCGGTCTGCGCAAGGACGGCACGGAATTCCCCATCGAGATCGGGCTCAATCCCATCACGACCGAGGAAGGAACCTTTGTCGTAAGCGCGATCGTCGACATCTCCGAGCGCAAGCGGCTGGAGTCGCGCTTCCGCGCGACGGTCGAGTCCGCGCCCACTGCGATGGTGATGATCGATCAGACCGGTACGATCGTGCTGGTCAACACCGAGCTCGAACGGCTGTTCGGCTACGAACATGACGCGCTGCTGCGCCGGAAGATCGAGGGGCTGATCCCGGAGCGTTTCCGCGCAGGTCATCCCGCGCTGCGCACACAGTACTTCGCGACCCCGGAATCGCGGAGAATGGGGCAGGGGCGCGATCTGTTCGGTCTTCGCCAGGACGGCAGCGAATTTCCCATCGAAATCGGGCTCAATCCGGTCACGACCGATGAAGGTTCGTTCGTGCTGGCCGCGATCGTCGACATCTCCGAACGCAAGCGCTTGGAGGCACGCTTCCGCGCTACCGTCGAGTCCGCCCCCAGCGCGATGGTCATGATCGATGAGAGTGGACGCATCGTGCTGGTCAATGCCGAACTCGAGCGGCTGTTCGATTACGGTCGCGATGAACTACTGAACCAGAAGGTCGAAGTGCTGATACCGGAGCGCTTCCGGTCGGGGCATTCGGGCCTGCGTTCGGTGTACTTTTTCGCCCCCGAAGCGCGCCGGATGGGCCAGGGGCGCGAGTTGTTCGGTCGCAGCAGGGATGGCAGCGAGTTCCCGGTCGAGATCGGCCTCAATCCGGTGAAGACCGACGAGGGATCGTTCGTGCTGGCCGCTATCGTCGATATCTCGGAGCGGAACCGGCAGACGGCTGCGTTGCGCGAAAGCGAGGAGCGGTTTCGGCTGCTGATCGAGAGCGTGCGCGACTACGCCATCTTCATGCTCGACCCGGAGGGGCGGGTGGTGACCTGGAACACCGGCGCCGAGCGGATCACGGGTTACGCGGCGACGGAGATCGTCGGCAAGCACTTTTCCTGTTTCTACACCGAGGAAGACGTCCGCAACGATCTACCCCTGAACGAACTGGCCGTGGCCCGCTCGCAGGAGCGTTATGAAGCGGAGGGCTGGCGCGTGCGCAAGGACGGCTCCCGTTTCCTGGCACAGGTCATCAATACGCCGCTGCTGGATGCAAGCGGTGGCCTGCGCGGCTTCACCAAGGTGATCCGTGACATCACCGAGTCCCGGCGGGCGAAGCAGGAGATCCTGCGGCTCAATGCCGACCTGGAGAATCGCGTGCGCGAGCGCACGGCGCAGCTCGAGGCGGCGAATCGGGAGCTCGAGGCGTTCTCCTTCTCGGTGTCGCACGACCTGCGTGCGCCCTTGCGACATATCGACGGCTTCGCACACATGCTCAAGGAGGACGCCACCGAGCTGGATGAAAAGACCCGTCGCCACGTCGACCTGATCGCCGAAAGTGCGCGGCGGATGGGCATGCTGATCGACGACCTGCTGGCGTTTTCCCGACTGGGACGCGATTCGTTGGTGCGGATACGGGCGGAGATGAATGCATTGGCCCAGAGCGCGCTCGATGAAGCTCGTGGCAACCAGAGCAACCAGGCACAGGTCACGATCGGTTCATTGCCACCGGCGTGCGTGGATCCCAATCT
Source organism: Lysobacter tyrosinilyticus (assembly GCF_054779815.1). Lineage (NCBI taxonomy): Bacteria > Pseudomonadati > Pseudomonadota > Gammaproteobacteria > Lysobacterales > Lysobacteraceae > Lysobacter > Lysobacter tyrosinilyticus. The sequence goes on along the minus strand of NZ_BAAGXN010000003.1, from coordinate 850,428 downwards.
CATGCGTCAGGTTTGGGTGAACCTGCTGTCCAATGCATTCAAGTACAGCACCACCCGGGGCAGCGAAGCGCGCGTGGAAGTGAGCGGTGAAGCGCATGGCGCCGTGAACCGCTACTCCGTCCGCGACAATGGCGTAGGTTTCGACATGCGCTACGCCGGCAAGCTGTTTGGCGTGTTCCAACGCCTGCATTCCCAGCAGGAGTTCGAAGGAACCGGCGTGGGCCTGGCGATCGTGCAGCGGATCGTCCATCGCCACGGTGGTCGCGTCTGGGCCGAGTCGGAGCCAGACAAGGGCGCCGTCTTCACGATCGAGTTGCCTTCTGTCGAAGCGGACATCGCCGAAGAAGTTTCCGTGACAACGACTCAGGGCTGAGATCGCATGGACAACGAAGCGCGGCCCGGCTGGATTCCGGGTCGCGCTCGCCGACGGTCAGAGATTGAATTCGATCGGGATTAGCCCGATTGCCTGCACGCTCCGGCCGTCCTGCATCGCCGGCCTGAAGCGCCACTTCGCCAGCACCTGCCTCTTCGCCGCCGCGTCGAGCAGACGATGTCCGCTGCTGCGCTCGATCTGCACCTCGATGGCTTTGCCGTCGATGCCGACCAGCACGCGAAGCACGACGGTTCCCATAAGTCCGTCGCGGATCGCCTGGGGCGGATAGGGCGGCGGCGGAGCGGCTTCGTATTCGAGGTGTGCTCCGACCAGCGGCGCAATGATCGCGTCGCCGAGGCCGGGGTCGACTTTTGCAACCTCCACCTGATCGGCGGCGGTGTCGCCCGGCTGAGGATCGGCGACGGGAATGGGCTGTCGTTCGACCTTCTGCGGTACGGCCGTTGGCGTCGTGGGTACAACACGCTTGACCACCTCGACTTGCTTAGGTGGCGGCAGCGGATTGTCCTTCGGCTTCAACGGAATGTACTCATAGGTAACTTCATGCGGCGCAACCTGCGGCACATGCATGTTCATCGGCGCCAACAACAACAGCAGCGCTGCGCCGTGGATCGCGATCGCGCCGGCTTCGGCGGTGATCCGTGTGAAGTCCGGCTTGCCGATCTGGAAACGCGTGTGCGTGCGATCGGGGCGAAGAGCGAGGGTATGAACCATATGCCACCTCCACGGATTGTCTGTATGGATGACAACGAGCCGGAGTGGCGAACGGGGTTGATCTCGGAAAGATACCGATGAGAAATCGCGTTGCGCGTGTGAAGCCAGGCGGGACGGGAGAATCCTGTCGGTGTCCTTACCCTTCTCCCCGCTCGCGGGGAGAAGGTGCCGAAGGCGGATGAGGGGGCGAGCGAAGCGAGCAATGCCCTTGCCGCCCCTCACCCTGCGTCGCTTCGCGACGCGGTCCCTCTCCCCGCAAGCGGGGCGAGGGATCGCCAGGACGAGGAGTCGCGTCGTCGCTGCGAGACACTGCGCAGAAAAGCAAAGGCCCGCAACTGCGGGCCCTTGTTAGATCAGTCGTCGAACTCAGCGACCGAGCTCGAACACCACATCCAGATTCACACTCAACGTGTTCTCGCCGGGCGACACCGAGGTTTCGGCCCCGGCATCCTTCGCCATCATCATCCCGCGAGCCATCGGGATCGGCGGAGCGAAGCGGCCACCTTCACTGATGCTCACGATGCGACGCACCTTCATGCCCAAGGTCTTCGCATACATATCGGCGCGCGCCTGCGCGCTGGCAACGGCCTTGCGGCGCGCTTCGTCGAGCGCTTCGTCCTTCTTGTCGACGTCGAAACTGGGACCGTTGATCTGGTTGGCGCCGACCGCGGTGAGGGTGTCGAGGATCTTGCCCAGTTTGGCGATGTCGCGGACGGTGATGTTCACCGTGTTGTGCGCCTCGTAACCGGTGATCGTCGGCGGCTGGTTGTCGCGGTACTGATACGTCGGATTGAGGTTGATGCCGCTGGTCTGCACGTCCTTGTCGGCGATACCGGCGGCCTTGATCGCGGCCACGACCTTGGCCATTTGCTCGGCATTGGCGCGCATGGCCGCATTGGCGTCGGTGGCGCGGGTGACTACGCCGGTCGACATCAGGGCGATGTCGGGCACGCGCTTGGCTTCGCCCTGCGCGGAAACGTTCAGCAGGGTGCCGTCGGTGGCGACGTAGGGCGTGGTCTGGGCATGGGAGGACATCGGCGAGCAGACTCCGAAGGTGAGGAGGGCAGCCAGCGTGAGCGGGCGCAGGGCGAGGGACAGCGGCTGGGGCATGGTGGAACTCCTTGTGACGACTTCGAGGGGGATGCGCTAGGCCTGCTAAGTGCGCGGACACGGTAAACGATTCGTGAGCCCGATCAGGGTTGCGTGACCGGCTGCGGGTCGGCGGCCAGTCAGCCCGGGTTATCCTTTCGCCTGCGAATCCCGCACGGACGCGCAGTCAGCGCTTCCCGCGCCTCCCAAGCAAGGACCCGATGCTCTATCTCGCCTCCCAATCCCCGCGCCGGCGCGAACTGCTGGGTCGGCTCGGCCTGCCGTTCGGGATCATCGACCTGGACCTGCCCGAAGAACGCCAACCCGGCGAACCCGCCGAGGACTACGTGCGTCGGGTGGCCCGCGAGAAGGCGGGCGCCGGCCTGCTCAAGGTAATGAGCAATCCCAGCGCCGTGGTGTTGGGCAGCGATACCGAGGTGGTGCTGGATGACGAGGTGTTCGGGAAGCCGCGCGATGCCGAAGATGCCGCCGCGATGCTGCGCAAGCTGTCCGGCCGCACGCATCAGGTGATCTCGGCGGTGTCGCTGGTCTCGCCCGGACGCGAGCTGCAGACCGTATCGATTTCGGACGTGAGCTTCGCCGCACTGAGCGAGGCGCAGATCGCCGGCTATCTCTCCGGCGACCAGTGGCAGGGCAAGGCCGGCGCCTACGCAATCCAGGGCTTCGCCGAGACCTTCATCACCCGAATGAGTGGCAGCTACACCGGCGTGATGGGCTTGCCGATTTTTGAAACGGCGGCACTGTTGCGCCAGTTTGGCCTGGAAGCCGTATCCCCGGTGTCGGCATGACCGAAGAGATCCTGGTCAACGTCACCCCGCGCGAAACCCGCGTCGCCGTGGTCGAGAACGGCATGCTGCAGGAGCTGCATATCGAGCGCGGCTGGCGCCGTGGCGTGGTCGGCAACATCTACAAGGGCAAAGTGCAGCGGGTGATGCCCGGCATGCAGGCCGCCTTCGTCGACATCGGTCTGGACCGCGCGGCATTTCTGCACGCAGCCGACATCGTCAAACCCGCGCAGGCCGTGGTCGCGGGCGAAGGCGAGGGCGATGCCGCGCCGTTGCCGCCCGCGCCGGTTCGGCCGATCGCCGAGCTGCTGCGCGAAGGTCAAGACATCGTCGTGCAAGTGGTGAAGGATCCCATCGGCAGCAAGGGCGCACGCCTCACCACCCAGCTCAGCATTCCGTCGCGCTATCTGGTGCTGCTGCCGCGCACGCGCGTGGTCGGCGTGTCGGCGCGGATCGAGGACGAGGCCGAACGCGCGCGCCTGAAGACGCATGTCACCACGCTGTCTCCGCAAGGCGCGCATCACGGCTATATCGTTCGCACGAATGCCGAAGGCCAGCCGGAAGAAGCCCTGGCCGAAGACATCGCCTACCTCAACCGCGCCTGGGCGCTGATCGAGGAGAAGTCCGCCAGCTCCCGCGTCGGCGAACGTGTGTACGAAGACCTCAGCCTGCCGCTGCGCGCGGTGCGTGATCTGATGCGCAAGGACGTGGAGAAGGTGAAGGTCGACTCGCGTGAAACCTGCGAGCGCCTGAAGACCTTCGCCGCCCAGTACATGCCGGGCCTGGCCGAGAAGATCGAGCACTACACCGGCGCACGCCCGATCTTCGACCTGTACGGCGTCGAGGACGAGATCCAGCGCGCGCTGGACAAGCAAGTGCCGCTGAAGTCGGGTGGCTACCTCGTCATCGACCAGACCGAGGCGATGACCACGATCGATGTGAACACCGGTTCATTCCTGGGTCAGCGCAATCTCGAGGAAACCGTCTATCGCACCAATCTGGAGGCGGCGCAGTCGGTCGCCCGTCAGCTACGCCTGCGTAACCTTGGCGGCATCATCATCATCGACTTCATCGACATGACCGATGCCGAGCACAAGCGTCAGGTGCTGCGGCAGTTGGAGAAGTCGCTGACCCGCGACCACGCCAAGACCACGGTGTACGAGTTCTCGCCGCTGGGCCTGGTCGAGATGACCCGCAAGCGCACTACCGAAAGCCTGGAACGTCAGCTCAGCGAGCCCTGCCACGAATGCGGCGGCCGCGGCACTTTGAAGACACCCGAAACCGTGACCTACGAGATTTTCCGCGAGATCGTGCGCCAGGTGCGGCAGTTCGATGCCGCCCGGCTGCTGGTGATCGCCTCGCCGAAAGTCGTCGCGCGCATCACCGACGAAGAATCCGCGTCGGTGGCCGAACTGGAGGAATTCCTCGGCAAGTCGATCCGCTTCCAGGCGGACGAGCAGTATGCGCAGGAGCAGTTCGATGTCGTGTTGCTTTGACTTTTCCGCTCCCTCCCTTTCGCGCGCAGCGCGAAGGGGAGGGCTGGGGTGGGGTGCATTTGCTGTTGCCATTGAAAGAGCAACGGCAAGTGCATTCCCGCCTGCGGCGCTCATCACCCCTCCCCAACCCTCCCCTGCTTCGCAAGGGAGGGGGTAACTGATGCCCACGCCGCTGCGCCGCCGACTGCGCATGGCCCGCCGAGGCTTCGCCTATACGGCGGCCGTCGTGCTGGTGCTGGTCGCCGTATTGCTTGGCGCGGCGAGCCAGGTGCTGCCGCTGGCCGAGCGCCACCCCGAACGGATCGCCGCGTGGTTGAGTGAACGCGCGGGCCGACCAGTCGCGTTCGATCGCGTCGAAACCGCATGGACCCGCCGTGGCCCGCTGTTGAAGCTGGACAACCTGCGGATCGGCGAAGGCAGCAAGGGCTTCACGATCGGCGACACCGAAATGCTGGTGTCGGTATACGCAGGCCTATTGCCGGGACATGCCTTCTCAGAGCTGCGTTTACGTGGCCTCGACCTCACCCTGGAACGCGGTGACGACGGCCGCTGGCAGGTGCGCGGCCTGCCGGGTCAGCAGAAGCCGGGCAGCGATCCGTTCTCCGCACTGGAAGGCTTGGGCGAATTGCAGGTGATCAACGGCAAGCTCGCCGTGATCGCACCTTCGCTGGGTATCGGCGCCCAATTGCCGCGCGTGAATGTGCGACTGCGCGTCGACGGTGATCGCGTGCGCGCGGGCGTGCGCGCCTGGACGTGCAGCCCATCGATGCGGCGCTCGATTTCGATCGCAGGAAGGGCGACGGTCGCGCCTATGCAGGCGCCAAAGACGTCGATCTGGCGGTGTGGACATCGGTGCTGAAACTGCAGGGCATCGTCCTGGAGAGCGGTGCCGGCCGCGCCGAAGCCTGGGCCCAGCTACGAGACAAGCGCGTCTCCGCGGTAACCGTCGACACGGAGCTCGACAACGTCGCGCTGCGCGGCGCGCCGATCGAAGCCGGTGCACAGTCGCCGCGTAGCCGCTTCGACCATGTCGAAGGTCGCGCGCATTACCGCCTGATCCAGGGCGGCTGGCGCGTCGACGCGCCGCAATTGAGCATCGGTCGCGCCGGCGAGATGCAGAAGCTCGACGGCTTGCTGCTCGCTGGCGGAGACAATTACGCGGTGCAGGCCAAGCAGGTCGACGCCGGCCCGCTGTTTGCCGCATTGGCGTTGAGCGACAAACTCTCGCCCGGGTTGCGTCGCTGGTTGCTCGGTTCGCATCCGATGGCCTCGCTGCGCAATGTGGAAGTCGCCGGCCGGCGTGATGGTCCGCTGCGCGTGCATGCCGACATCGATGGGCTGGGTTTCGATCCATCCGGCAAGGCCCCAGGCGTGCACGGATTGAGCGGGCAGCTCGATGGCGACGGCAACGGCTTCACCATGCGCTTCGATCCGCAAGCGGACGTGGCATTCGACTGGCCGCAAGGCTTCGGTGTCGTCCATACGATGAAGCTGCGCGGTGACGCCGGTGTCTGGCGCGAAGGCGCGGGCTGGCGTCTCGGCACCACGGCATTGCGTATCGATGCGCGCACGGTTTACGGCAGCTACGGCGCCAATGCGCGTGGTGGCCTGTGGTGGCAGGGCGACGGCACGCGTCCATGGATCGATGTCGCCGCCGAGATCGACGACACCGCGGTGCCGGTCGCCAAGTCCTTCTGGCTGCGCAAAGACATGCCCGAAACGGCAGTGCATTGGCTCGATACCGCACTCGTGGCCGGCACCGTGAGCGGTGGCCGCGCCGTGGTCTCCGGCGATCTGGACGATTGGCCGTTCCGCAACAAGCACGGTGTGTTCGAAGCCACGGGTCACATCAGCAACGCGACGATCCGCTTCCAGGAAGACTGGCCGGCGGCGCAGGGGCTGGAAGCCGAAGCGCAATTCACCGGCATCGGTTTCGACGTCGATGGCACCGGGCGCCTGGGCGAGGTCGGCATCCGTCATATCCACGCCGGCATCGACGAATATCGCGGCGGCGCCCTGACGGTGAAGGCCGAAGGCAACGGCGATGCTGCGCAATTGCTGGCGGTGCTGAAGCAGAGTCCGCTGCGCAAGGAGCATGGGGACACGTTGACCAACGTGCGTGCGAGTGGCGCGGCCGATGTCGGTTTCGACCTGAGTCTGCCGTTGGAGCACGGCAAGAGCACCGCAATCAGCGGTACCGTTGCGTTGAAGAACGCCAAGCTCGCCGACCCGCGCTGGAAGCTCGCCTTCGACCAGGTCAATGGCGAAGCGGTGTATTCGCGCGGCGGCTTCAAGGCCGATGGGCTTGCAGTGCGCCATGAAGGCGAACCCGGGCGATTGTCGCTGCGTGCCGGCAGCGAGTACGTACACGATGCCGGCAATGTGTTCGAAGCCGGGCTCGATGCCAGTCTCGGCGCGGCGGAGCTGATCGATCGCGCACCGAATCTGGGGTGGTTGAAGCCGTATCTCTCCGGTCGTTCGGCCTGGACGGTGGGCATCGCGATCCCACATCCGAAGCCGGGCACGCCAACGCCGACGCTGCTGCAGCTCAACACCAGTCTCGTCGGTACCGCACTCACGCTGCCGGCGCCGATGCGCAAGGCCGCGAGTACATCATTGGCCACTACGATCGAAACGGCGTTGCCGCTGGGCAGCGGCGACATCCGGGTCGGCTTCGGCAACGTGATGGCATTGCGTGCGCGCAGTGGCAAGGATGGCAGCGGCAAGGATCAGACCGGCGTACGCGTCGTCCTCGGTGCGAGCCGGGTGGATGAAGCGCCGCCCGCGTCGGGACTGGTCGCTACCGGTCGTGCCGACGCGCTCGATGCGATCGACTGGATCGCACTGACCCGCGGTGGCGAAGGCGGCAGCCAGCTGCCCTTGCAGCGCATCGACGTCACAGCAGAACGGCTGCAGTTGCTCGGCGGCACTTTCGCGGATACACACGTGACCGTGGTGCCGGGCCCGCGCGGCGCGACCGCCATGCAGGCCGAGGGCGCGTCGCTGCAAGGCGCAATGCTGGTGCCCGCGAGTGCGAATGAGGCGATTGCCGGCCGCATGCAACGCGTTTACTGGCGTCCTGCTGCCGCGCCGACCGCAGAGACCGCCGCGCCGCCGGTCGCCGTCGTCAACGACGACATCGATCCCTCGAAGATTCCTGCGCTCACCATCGACATCGACGACCTGCACCTGAGTGATGCCAGGCTCGGCGCCGCAAAAGTCCGTACGCGACCGACCGCCGCAGGCATGCGCATCGAGCAGTTCCAGACGCGCGCAGCGAAGCAGCGCATCGATCTGAGCGGCGACTGGAGCGGCAAGGGTGCCGCGGCCAGCACGCATCTCAAGGTCGATATCGGCAGCGACGACTTCGGTGCCTTGCTCGCCGGTTTCGGCATGGGCAACCGTCTGGGCGGCGGCGAAGGTACGGTGAAATTCAATGCCGGGTGGCCGGGCAGTCCGGTGGCATTCCGGCTCGACGGTCTGGAAGGCACGTTGCAGATCGATGCGAAGGAAGGTCGGCTGCTGGAAATCGAGCCGGGCGCCGGCCGTGTCCTGGGACTGTTGAGCCTGGCGCAGCTGCCCAAGCGCCTGACACTCGACTTCCGCGACTTCTTCTCCAAGGGCTTCGCCTTCAACGAGCTCAAGGGCACGGTGCGCTTCGACAACGCACAGGCGCGCAGCGATGGCCTCGTGATCGACGGCCCGGCCGCGACGATCGATATCAGCGGTGCCGCCAATCTGCGCGCGCAAAGCTTCGACCAGACCATCGAAGTGCGGCCCAAGGCCGGCAATCTGCTCACCGCAATCGGTGCAGTGGCGGGTGGTCCGGTGGGAGCCGCGATCGGCGCGGCGGCCAACGTGGTGCTGAGCAAGCCCTTGGGTTCGATGACGTCGAAGACCTATCGCGTGACGGGGCCCTGGAAGGAGCCCAAGGTTGAAGTGATTTCACGCGAGCAGAGCCGCCTCGAGGCCTCGTTGCGGCCGTCGGCGGGCTGACCGGGCGAACTGCGGGCTCCGGGTTGGATTCGGCCCGTCGGACCTCCATCTGGTTCATGATGGCCCCGTGACGGCCTCGCCCGTACGCTCGGGACACTCCGACGGTCCCGCATCCCCCTTCCTGCTCCGGTTTCCTGATGACCCTTCCGATCCAGCTCGCCGAATCCCGTCTCCTGCTGCCTGCCGGCCTCGATACCGGCGGCCTCGAACGCACCTTCGGCACGCTGCTCGGGCCGGGCATCGATTTCGGCGACCTCTATTTTCAGCACGCGCGCCGCGAGAGCTGGTCAGTGGAAGACGGCATCGTCAAGGAAGGCGCGCATTCGATCGAGCAGGGCGTCGGCGTGCGCGCGATCAGCGGCGAGAAGACCGGCTTCGCCTATTCCGACGAGATCAACACGGCGGCACTGCTGGAAGCCTCGAAGTCCGCGCGCGCGATTTCAAAGGGAATGGCTGCGCGTGACGGTTCGATGCAAAACGCACGCGCGCTGGTGCGCGGCAATGGCCGCGCGCTGTACCCCAGCGAGGATCCGATCGATTCGCTCGGCAACGAAGAGAAGGTTGAAGCGCTGCGTCGCATCGACCGCTACGTGCGCGCTGCCGATCCGCGCGTGCAGCAGGTGGTGGTGAGCCTATCCGGCGGTGTCGACACGGTGTTGGTCGCGCGCAGCGACGGCGTGCTCGCCGCCGACGTGCGTCCGCTGGTGCGCTTCAACGTGCAGGTGATCGTCGAACAAAACGGCCGTCGCGAAACCGGTTATGCCGGCGGCGGCGGTCGCTATTCGTACGCAGAGCTCCTCGGCGGCGGACGACCGGAAGCGCTGGCGAAGGAAGCGCTGCGCCAGGCGCTGGTGAACCTGGAAGCCGTGGATGCACCTGCGGGCGTGATGCCCGTCGTGCTCGGCTCCGGCTGGCCGGGCGTGCTGCTGCATGAAGCCGTGGGTCACGGCTTGGAAGGCGACTTCAATCGCAAGGGCACCTCGACCTACGCAGGCCGCATCGGTCAACGCGTCGCGTCGCCGGGCGTCACCATCGTCGACGACGGCACGCTGCCGGGGCGTCGCGGTTCGCTCAATGTCGACGACGAAGGCACGCCGACCAATTGCACGACCCTGATCGAGGACGGCGTCCTCGTCGGCTACATGCAGGACACGCTCAACGCGCGCCTGATGGGCATGGCGCCCACCGGCAATGGCCGTCGCGAATCCTTCGCGCACCTGCCGATGCCGCGCATGACCAACACCTACATGCTCGCCGGCACGCACGATCCGGAAGAAATGATCCGCTCGGTGAAGAAGGGCCTGTACGCGGTGAATTTCGGTGGCGGCCAGGTCGACATCACTTCGGGCAAGTACGTGTTCTCGGCGACCGAGGCCTATCTGATCGAGGACGGAAAGATCACCGCGCCGGTGAAGGGCGCGACGCTGATCGGCAATGGCCCGGAAACCATGCAGCGCGTGAAGATGATCGGCCACGACCTCGCCCTCGACGAGGGCGTGGGCGTATGCGGCAAGGACGGGCAGAGCGTGCCGGTCGGCGTGGGCCAGCCGTCGCTGCTGATCGAAGCCATTACGGTGGGCGGCACGCAGGCGTGAGGGCGAAAACGCGAAGTCTGCTTCGTCGTTGTAGAGCGGAGCTTGCTCCGCTGCCTTTGACGCTTTCGTTCCCCGATGAAAAGCAGCGGAGCAAGCTCCGCTCTACAAGACTATTCGGCTTCGTCGGACTCTGTGTCGGCCTCGCCCAGCAGCAGCTCACGCAGCTCGCGATAGAGCTCACGGAACGAGCGCGGCGGCTTGTTGCGCTTGCGCTCCTCCAGCGCGTTGCGCACCAGCTGGCGCAGCGACTGGCGATCGGCGTTCGGGTATTCGTCCAGCAGTTCCGCGAGCGCGGCGTCGCCTTCGGCCAGCAGCTTCTCGCGCCAGGCTTCGACACGATGCATCGCCGCGGTTTCGCGCCGCGCGGCCTCGCCCTTTTCGTCCAGCGCATCGCGGATCGCTTCCAGCACCTCGTCGTCCTCGCGACGCATCTGCTTGGCCAGGAACTGCAGTTGCCGCTTGTGCGCGATCTGCGCGGTGATGCGCTTGCACTCGCGGATGTGCGGCAGCAGGGATTCGGGCACGGGCAGCTTCGCCAGCTGGGCCTCGGTCAGCGAGACGAGCTTCTCGCCCAAGGCCAGCACTTCCAGCGCGTTGCGCCGGTTCTCGCTGCGGCTGGGGCTGAAGAATTCGCCGGTTTCGTCGTCACGACCACGCATCGCACATCACCATTCCAGTAGGTGCCGGTCCGGCCGGCACGCTCGCAAAATACAGGCCGGGGCATGCCCGGCACGACAAAACAAAGGATAAGGCATTGAACACCACCATCGCCCCCGTCATTGACGACAGCCAGCCCCGGCTGGATCGCCTGGCCGACATCGCGCAGCGCCTGCTCGACCGCTGCCGGGCCAGTGGCGCCACCCAGGCGGAAGTGTCGTGTTCCGAGGAAACCGGGCTCAACGTCAACGTCCGCATGGGCGAAGTGGAGACGGTCGAGGCCACTCGCGACCGCGGAATTGCCGTCACCGTCTACTTTGGCAAGCGCAAGGGTAGCGCCAGCACGGCTGATCTGCGCGAGGACAGCCTCGACGCCACGGTCGGACAGGCCTGCGCGATCGCGCGCCACACCGAGGACGACGAGGCGGCGGGTTTGGCCGAGCGCGAGCTGATGGCCAGGGATCTGCGCGAATTCGACGGTTGGCATCCCTGGGCGATCGAGGCGGACCAGGCCATCGACCTGGCGCTGGCTTGCGAAGCCGCGGGCCGCGAGGTCGATCCGCGCATCGAGAATTCCGACGGCGCCTCGTTCGGCAGCGGCAGCAGCCTGAGCGTGTATGCCAATTCGCACGGCTTCCTCGGTCGGGAGCGCAGCACGAACCACAGCCTCGGATGCGCGCTGATCGCCGGGCGTGGCGATGCAATGCAGCGTGATGGCTGGTACAGCTATGCACTGGCCGCCGAGGACCTCGAATCTCCCGCTGCGATCGGACGCCGTGCGGCCGAGCGTGCGGTGTCGCGCCTCTCGCCGCGTCAGATTCCCACGGGCGAATATCCGGTGCTGTTCGCGGCGGAAGTCGCGCGCTCGCTGATCGGTCATCTCATCGGTGCCGTGTCCGGTGGTGCGTTGTATCGCCGGGCCAGCTTCCTGGTCGACAGCGTGAATACGAAGCTGTTCCCCGACTGGTTCGCCATCGACGAGCAGCCATTCCTGGCGCGCGGCCTGCGTTCGTCCGCCTTCGATGCCGAAGGTGTTGCGACGCGCGAATCGCCGCTCGTGCAGAACGGCGTGCTGCAGCGCTATGTGTTGGGCAGCTATTCGGCACGCAAGTTGGGTCTGCAGAGCACGGCCAACGCGGGCGGCGTGCACAACCTTCAGATGGCCGCCAATGCGGAAGGCCTCGATTCGATGCTGCGTGGCATGGGCCGTGGACTGCTGGTCACCGAATTGATGGGGCAGGGCGTCAACACGGTGACCGGCGACTATTCGCGCGGCGCGGCCGGGTTCTGGGTCGAGAACGGCGAATTGGCCTATGCGGTGGATGGCATCACGATTGCCGGCAATCTGCGCGGAATGTTCAGTGCCTTCGAAGCGGTGGGCCGCGATGTCGATCCGCGTTCGCATATCCGCACCGGTTCGATCCTGGTCGGACGCATGACGGTGGCCGGGGAAAGCTGAGAATCCGTCGGCTTGACAGTGGCCCGCGGGGCGCGGGACAGTGCCGGCACCATTCGTCCGACGGCCTTGGGCCGTCCAGCTAGGGGAAGGCTTGTAATGAACGAAATGAACGATATCTCTGCGGAAGAGAAGACCTGGGGCATGCTCGCCCACCTGTCGTCGCTGGCTACCTTTGTCATTCCTTTTGGCAACGTGCTTGGCCCGCTGGTGGTGTGGCTGGTCAAGAAGGACACGATGCCCTTCGTCGCCGACCAGGGTAAGGAAGCGCTGAACTTCAACATCACCATGGCACTGGCGGCGATCGTCAGCTGCATCCTGATGATTGTGGTGATCGGCTTCCTGCTGATCGCCGTGGTCGCGGTGACCTGGCTGGTCCTGACCATCATGGCCTGCATCGAAGCAAACAAGGGCGTGGCGTACCGCTATCCCTTCACGCTGCGACTGATCAGCTGATTCCAACCGCACACACAGATATGGAAACGCCGGCTTTGTGCCGGCGTTTCCATTTCTGGGTGCCACGATCTTCGAACAGCAATCTTTGTAGAGCGGAGCTTGCTCCGCTGCTCTTGCCTCGCGTAGCGCCGAGCCTGCTCGGTGCGCCTTTCGTTCAAACAAATGCGCGCCGAGCAGGCTCGGCACTACAAGGCAGCGGAGCAAGCTCCGCTCTACAAAGCCGGGATTTCAGGCGAGATTTTGACTGACGGCGATCAGCGATCGCGTTCGACGGTCATACGCGCGAGCGCCCTGAGCGCGACTGCGCGGTCGCCGAAGGGTTGCAGCGCATCGAGCATGGTCTGCGCGAGCTCGGCCAGTCGCTGGCGCGAAGCTTCCAGCCCGATCAATGCAGGGAACGTGGCCTTGTCCTGCGCGACGTCCTTGCCAGCGGTCTTGCCCAGCGTCGCGCTGTCGCCTTCGATGTCGAGGATGTCGTCGCGGACCTGGAAGGCGAGACCGAGCGCGGACGCATAGCGGTCCAGGAGCTGCGCTTCGTCGTCACTGGCATCGCCGCATAGCGCACCCATGCGCACCGAGGCGCGAATCAATGCGCCGGTCTTCATGGCATGCAGGCGCTCCAGCTGCGCAAGCGTCAGCTTCGTGCCCGTCGCATCGATGTCGAGTGCCTGGCCGCCGCACATGCCGGCCACGCCAGCGGCTTTCGTGAGCGTGCTCAGCAGGCCGACGCGAACCCTATCGGCAACCGGTGCGTCCGCGAGGATTTCGAAGGCCAGCGAGTGCACCGCATCGCCGGCCAGAATCGCCGTGGCTTCGTCGTAGGCGATGTGGACCGTGGGCTGGCCGCGACGCAGCGCGTCGTCGTCCATTGCCGGCAGGTCATCGTGGACCAGCGAATAGGCGTGGATCAGTTCAACCGCGGCGGCTGGCGCATCCAGCACGGTTTCGCTCGCGCCGAACAACGTGCCGGCGGCGTACACCAGGAGCGGGCGCATGCGTTTGCCGCCCAGCAGCACAGCGTGCTGCATGGCTGCATGCAGGCGCTGGGGCGAAGTGGATGGATCGGGCAGGGCGCGCGTCAGCGCGGCATCGACGCGGACGCGCCAATGCTTCAGCAAAACATTAGGCATCGGGAGAAGCGAACGGTTCGGCGCTGGCCGGGTCCTGCGGATCGCTGAGCAGGCGCACGCGCAGCTCTGCCTGCTCCAGCGCGGTCTGGCACTTGCGATAGAGGCCGACGCCGCGCTCGTAGGCGGACAACGATTCCTCCAGGCTCAAATCGCCGCGTTCCATCTGTTCCACCAGCTGTTCGAGCGCGTCCAGCGACTGCTCGAAGTCAGCAACCGGCGAAGCGGCGGGCGTATCTGAGGTAATTTTGGGAGCGGCCATAGGGAAAGTTTGCGGGCCGTGTGCGGGCCGGTCAATCGCGCTGCCAGGCCAGGCGCGCCGCGCGCTCGCGCAGCCAGGCGTCGAAGCCGGCGGAATAGGCGAGATCGCCCGCAGCCAGCAGTTCGCCCGCGGCGTTGGATAGCAGCGGCAGCCGCTCTCGCTCCCAGGGCGGCACACCCAGATCCTGCAGCACGTGCTTGAGCGCGTGCGAGTGGTCGCGCCCGGGCAGCGTGATGCGCTCACCGCCCTGGCGGGCATGGACCCGCAGCGGCTGGGCGAAAGCGTCTGCCTGGACCAGCTGCAACTGCGAGCCGTCGGGCAGGGCAAGCGGCTGGGCTCCGCTCCAATCGCAGGCCCAGTCCACCGGCAACGGCGGCCGAATGCGATCGGCCTGCACCAGGTCGCGCCACACCCGCACGCAGGCCTGCCGCCAGACGAACTGCGGCTCGGCATCGTCGCGGGCAGTCAACAGGTCGGTTTCCATGTGGGCGATACCTTCTTCCGGCAGCGGCGGCAGGCCGAGTTCGCCGATCCAGCGGCGCAGCACGCGCGCGCGTCGGGTGGGCGGCAACTGCAGGAGCGCGGTACGCGACAACACCTGCGCGTCGGCAGTGCGCACACGGGCGAGCGCCGCGGCGTCTTCGGCAGCCAGTAGTTCGTTCCCCTCGTCACACAGCCGTGCGGAACGGCCGAATGCGGCGCCGGCATGCGGCCAGCGCTCGCGCAGCAGCGGCAGTACCTGGTGACGCAGGAAGTTGCGATCGAAGCTCACGTCGCGATTGCTCGGGTCCTCGATCCACGCCAACCCATGTGTCTGCGCGTAGGCCTCCAGACTCGCCCGCGAATGCGCGAGCAGGGGGCGCCACAGCCAGCCACGGCCGAACTGGCGCCAAGGCCGCATCGCGGCCAAGCCATCGATGCCGGAACCCCGAAGGGCGCGCAGGAGGAACGTTTCCGCCTGATCATCGTTGTGATGGGCGAGCACGAGTACTTCGCCGTCGTCGAGTGCGTCCTCGAAGACGGCATGCCGGGCATGCCGCGCCGCCGCTTCCAGCCCCTGGCCGCGATCGCGCGCGACTTCGACCTGCGTGCAGCACAACGGCACCTGCAATGCAGCGCAGAGATTTTCGCAATGACGTTGCCAGGCATCGGCATCCGGGTGCAGCCCGTGATGGACATGCACGGCGCGCAGACCACGCGAGCGGGCCTCGGGAAGCGTGGCGAGTGCATGCAACAGCGCCACCGAATCGAGCCCGCCGCTGAGCCCGACCAGCAGCGGGGCCTGGCCCGTCTGGAGCAGATCGGCTACCGGGATGAGCGGCGGAGTAGGCATCGGCTCATCGTAGCGCGTAGTGCATCTCCTGGACGCGTTGCATGAAACGAGCGAAAGGTTGCTGTGACCGAAGGCACGCGAGCCCGCTTCGTGTAACGCGACAATACGCACAAGTCCTCTGGAGAACTCCTATGCGTATGTATGGAAGCACCGTTTCATTCATCTTGCTGGCGCTGTCGGCAGCTACGTCGGCAGCAAGCGCAGCCGATAGCGCGCCGGCGCCGAAATCCTTCAGCCAGGACGACGCTCGCGCCATAGTCGCGCAGAGCCGCAAGATCGTATCGCCTCAGGGCGTGCAGGAACTCAAGACCGTCGAGATCAATGGCATCAAGCAATGGATCTCGGTCCGCGGCAACGATCGCCGCAACCCGATCCTGCTCTACGTCCATGGCGGCCCCGGCTCCGTGGAAATGGTCGAGTCCTACGGCTATCAGCGTCCGTGGGAGGACTTCTTCACCGTGGTGCAGTGGGACCAGCGCGGCGCGGGCAAGACCTTCGCGGCGAACACGCCCGAAGCGATGGCACCAGGCATGAGCATCGACGGAATGGTCAATGATGCGGAAGAGATGATCCGCTACCTGATGAAGACCTACGGCAAGCAGAAGGTCTTCGTGCTGGGTCATTCGTGGGGCAGTATCGTCGGTGAGGAGGTCGCACGCCGCCATCCCGAATGGCTGCACGCGTACCTCGGCGCCGGTCAGATCGCCGACTCGCCGATGAGCGAGGCGATCGGTTACCAGTGGGAGCTCGACCGGGCGCGCAAGGAAGGTAACGTCACGGCGATCAAGGAGCTGGAATCGCTGGCGCCGTACCCGGGCCCCGCAGGCACGCTCACGGTGGAGCGCATCAGCCTGCAGCGCAAGTGGAACATCCATTACGGCGGCCTCGCCTGGGGCCGCAACGAATACAAGCCGTTCGACGACGCGCGCAAGCTGTCGCCCGATTACACCAACGCGGAAGTCGCGGCGATCGACCAGGGCGGGCTGTTCTCGCTGCAGTACCTGCTGACGCCGATGGCGGCGGTCGACTTCGGCAAGAACACCCGCTTCGATTGCCCGATGTTCCTCTTCAATGGCCGCCACGACTACACGACGTCGTCCGAGGTCGCCGCGCGCTGGTTCGCCACGTTGAAGGCGCCGGTCAAGAAGGTGTTCTGGTTCGAGAACTCGGCGCACATGATGATGCAGGAGCAGCCCGGCCTGTTCCTGATGCATCTGGTCAACGACGTGCGGCCGCTGGCGGTACGCGCCGGTGATGCGCCGCCGAATGAAGTTGCATCGAAGCGGTAATCGCGGAACATGAAAAAAGCCGCCGGTGACGAACCGGCGGCTTTCCTGTTTTCGCGATGTCTGCGGCGATCAGGCCGCTTCGTACGCGCCGTAGCTGCGCAGGCGCTTGTAGCGACGATCGAGCAGTTCCTGGACCGGAACATTTTCCAGCGCGTCCAGCTCGTTCATCAGCACGCCCTTCAGGCGCTTGGCCATCTGGACCGGATTGCGATGCGCGCCGCCGATGGGCTCGCGCACGATCTTGTCGATCAGGCCGTGTTCCTTCAGTCGCTTGGCGGTCATGCCCAGTTGCTCGGCGGCGTCCTTGGCCTTCTCCGCGGTCTTCCACAGGATCGAGGCGCAGCCTTCCGGAGTGATCACCGAGTAGGTGCTGTATTCGAGCATCAGCGTGCGATCGCCCACGCCGATCGCGAGTGCGCCGCCGGAGCCGCCTTCGCCGATCACGGTGCAAATGATCGGCACCTTCAGCTCCGACATCTCCAGCAGGTTGCGGGCGATGGCTTCGGACTGGCCACGCTCTTCGGCATCGATGCCCGGCCATGCGCCGGCGGTGTCGATGAAGGTGAGGATCGGCAGGCGGAAGCGTTCGGCCAGCTTCATCAGACGCAGTGCCTTGCGGTAGCCCTCGGGCTTGGGCATGCCGAAGTTGCGCCTGACCTTGGCCTTGGTGTCGCGGCCCTTCTCATGGCCGATCACGACGACGCTGCGGCCGTCGATGCGGGCCAGGCCGCCGACGATGGCGTTGTCGTTGGCGAAGGCGCGATCACCGGCGAGTTCCTGGAACTCGTCGCAGATCACGCGCAGGTAATCGAGCGTGTACGGCCGCGACGGATGACGCGACAGCTGCGAGACCTGCCACGGCGACAGGTCGCGGAAGATGTGTGCGGTGCGCAGGCGCAGCTTCTCGCGCAGCGCATGCACTTCGGCATCGACATTGACCGCCGGGCCATGGCTGGCATGCAGGACTTCCTGGATGCGGGCTTCCAGGTCGGCGATGGGTTGTTCGAAGTCGAGGTAGTTCGGGTTCATGCGTGGGCCGATGGCCGGTGAGGGGCGAAAGTGTAGCCGAGGTAAGTGAAAGGGGCCGTACGGGGGTGTTTGTTGGGGGGTGATGGGCGGAAAAGTGAGACGGGGTGCTGCGTGTGACGGCGCCATGCGGTGGGAATCAAAGCTTTTTGCGATCTCCGTGCGCGCATCGACCGCGGCTCCGCTCGCCCCTCATCCGCCCGTTGGGCACCTTCTCCCCGCCGGGCGGGGAGAAGGGCAAGTCAATACCTCGCCCCGCTTGCTGATCTCCCTCGCCCCGCTTGCGGGGAGAGGGACCGCTTCGCGTAGCGAAGCAGGGTGAGGGGCCGTCACCAGGGCCGCGAGAACGCCAGCTTCACCGTCCGCACTCCCGGCTGCGAACGCAGCGTCCCCGCCAGATCCGCATCCACCCGGATCGAATGGGAGCCGTTGAGATCGAGCATCCCCGCCGCACCTTCACGCAACAGATCCAGACGCAGCGGCGTGGAGCCAGGCCGATGCTTGGCCAGCAACGCATCCACACGCGACCAGGTGCCAGGCACGCGCAGGTCCAAACGTAGCGACAAGCGCTGCACGTGTTTCGCGCACAGCTGCGAGTAATCCCAGCAGCGCTGTGCCTTCAACGCGAAGCCGCCGCTGAACGCGTCCTCACGCAGCCCGCCCTGCACGATCAGCAGGCGGTCGCGTGCGATCAGCTGCGCGAATTCGTTGTAGGTCTCGGCGAAGAAGGCGCATTCGAGGCGGCCGCGACCGTCCTCGATCTGCACGAACATCTGGCTGTCGCCCTTCTTGCGCAAACCGACGACCTGCCCGGCGACAGTGGTTTCCAGTTCCGGACGCCAGCCACTGCGCGCGCTCTCGGGGCGCGATTCCCAGATCTTCTCGATGTCGCCGAGGTCGTGGCCGACCAGCGTGTACATCTCTTCGCGATAGGGGTCGAAAGGGTGACCGCTGAGGTAGTGGCCAAGCGTGTCGCGTTCGCCGCTGAGCAGCTGCACCAGCGGCCACTCGTCGGTCTCCCTGAGTTCGATCCGCAGCGCCGGTGCGGCGGTTTCAGAACCGCCGAACAGCGAGTTCTGCCCGGCCTCGCGTTCGCGTGCCAGCTGCTCGGTCGCCTTGACCACTTCCGGCAACTGCAGCATCAGGCTCGCGCGGTTCTTGCCCAGGGCGTCGAGCGCGCCGGCCTGGATCAGCGCTTCCAGTGTGCGCCGGTTGAGCTTGCCGCTATCGATGCGTTTGCAGAAGGCGAGCAGATCCGTGAACTCACCGGCACGGCGCGCTTCCACGATCGCCTCGCAGGCGCCGCGGCCGACGCCCTTCACCGCGCCGATGCCGTAGCGGATCGTGTCAGGAGTCACCGCTTCGAACATGTACGCCGAAGCGTTCACATCCGGCGGCAGCACGGTCAGACCCATCACGCGTGCTTCGTCGAGGAAGCCCACCACCTTGTCGGTGTTGTCCATGTCCGAAGACATCACCGCAGCCATGAATTCGGCCGGGTAGTGCACCTTCAGCCACGCGGTCTGGTAGGCGACCAGCGCGTACGCGGCCGAGTGCGACTTGTTGAAGCCGTACTCGGCGAACTTCTCCATCAGGTCGAAGATCGGGCTCGCTTGTTTCGCCGGGATGCCGCGTGCAAGGCAGCCTTCCTCGAACTTGGCGCGCTCCTTCGCCATCTCCTCGGGCTTCTTCTTGCCCATCGCGCGGCGCAGCATGTCGGCGCCGCCGAGCGTATAGCCCGCCAGCACCTGCGCGATCTGCATCACCTGTTCCTGGTACACGATGACGCCGTAGGTCGGCGACAGCACCGGTTCCAGCGATTCGTGCGGATAGGTGACTTCGGTATTGCCGTGCTTGCGGTCGACCCATTCGCGATCCATCCCCGAGCCCAGCGGGCCGGGACGGAACAGCGCGGCGAGCGCGATGATGTCTTCGAAGGTGTCGGGCTTGGCGCGCTTGAGCAGCTCGCGCATGCCGCGGGATTCGAACTGGAACACCGCGACGGTGTCGCCGCGTGCGAACAGCTCGTAGGACAGCTTGTCGGTGAGCTCCAGCGCGGTGATGTCGAGCGGCTCGACGCCTTCGCGCTGGCGACGCACGTTGATCGCCTTCACCGCCCAGTCGATGATCGTCAGCGTGCGCAGGCCGAGGAAGTCGAACTTCACCAGGCCGACCGCTTCGACGTCGTCCTTGTCGAACTGGGTGACCGGATTCTTGCCGCGCCCTTCGCCGTCGTGTTCGGCGAACAGCGGACAGAAGTCGCTGAGCGGCGAGGGCGCGATCACCACGCCACCTGCGTGCTTGCCGGCGTTTCGCGTCAGGTCTTCCAGGCTGCGCGCGAGGTCGAGCAGGTCGCGGACGTCGTCTTCGGCGTGGTAGCGCTGGATCAGGTCGGCCGAGGCGAGGTTGCCGTCCTTCTTCGCGGCTTCCGATTCGCCCAGCGCGTCGTCGAGGCAGATGCCCAGCGTGTTCGGGATCAGCTTGGCGATGCCGTCGACCATGCCGTAGGGATGGCCCAGCACGCGGCCGGAGTCGCGCACCACGGCCTTCGCCGCCATGGTGCCGTAGGTGATGATCTGCGAGACGCGGTCGCGGCCGTATTTGCGCGCGACGTAGTCGATCACCTCGTCGCGGCGATCCATGCAGAAGTCGATGTCGAAGTCGGGCATCGACACGCGTTCGGGATTGAGGAATCGCTCGAACAGCAGGTCGTACGGCAACGGATCGAGATCGGTGATGCCCAGCGCCCAGGCGACGAGCGAACCCGCACCCGAACCGCGGCCCGGGCCCACCGGAATGCCCTGCGACTTACCCCAGTTGATGAAGTCCGCCACGATCAGGAAGTAGCCGGGGAACCCCATCTTGATGATGACGTCCAGCTCGATTTCCAGGCGCGCGTCGTAGTCCTCGCGGGTCTTGCCGGGCGCGATCGGATTCTTTTCCAGACGCGCGATCAGGCCGTCGCGCGCGGTGTTGCGCAGCCACGATTCGATCGTGTGTTCGCTCGGCACCGGGAACGCGGGCAGGGCGTATTCGCCCAGCTTCATCGTGACGTTGCAGCGCGTGGCGAGCGCGACCGCGTTGTCGATCGCGTCAGGGATGTCGGCGAAGAGATCTGCCATCTCTTCCGACGTCTTCAAGTATTGCTCGGCGCTGTATTCCTTCGGCCGCTTGGGATCGTCGAGCACGCGGCCCGAGGCGATGCACACGCGTGCTTCGTGCGCCTCGAACCCTTCGCCGTCGAGGAAGCGCACGTCGTTGCTGGCGACGACCGGAAGACCGCGACGCGTGGCGGCGTGCAGCGCGAACGCGTTGAACGCTTCCTCGCCCTCGCGGCCGGAACGCGTGAGTTCAAGGTGCAAACGATCGCCGAAGACTTCGCGCCAGTCGGCGAGCGAGGCTTCGGCGAGTTCATGGCGATGCGTCGCGACCAGTTGTCCGGCCAAGCTCTTGCGGCCGGCGAGCGCGAACAGACCGGCGTTGTCTTCGCGCAACCATTCCGGTCGGATCGCCACGCCATCGATGCGATGGCCTTCCATCCAGGCGCGCGTCAGCAGACGCGAGAGCGTGAGGTAGCCAGTGCGATCGCGGCACAGCAGGGTCATGCGGCCCGGCGCTTCATTGCCGTCGGCCACGCCGATGTCGGCGCCGATGATCGGCTTGATGCCCGCACCTTCTGCGGCCTTGTAGAACTTGACCGCGGCGAACAGGTTGTCGAGATCGGTGACGGCGACGGCCGGCTGTCCGAGCTTCGCGCAGCGTTTCACCAGCTCGCCGATGCGGATCGTCGAGTCGGCGAGCGAATACTCGCTGTGCAGGTGGAGGTGGACGAAACGTGCGGACATGCGGGCCTGCGAGGCTGGAGTCGCAGGTTAGCAGTCGGGGCGAGGACGGACGAGATTGACTTTCGGCGCGGGCGACGTAGGGCGGGTCTCGACCCGCCACACGTCAAAGCCCCAGCCCCTGCTGGCGGGCCAAAGGCCCGCCTCAAGATTCACGTCACGGCAGCGGCGAACCTGTCACCCGCAGCGGCCCCTGCGGCGTGCGCCCATTGGCGAAGTGCTCGTCCTCCATGCGCGTACGCGTGCGCAGGAGCTCGATCTCGGCAAGACGGTCGCGCAGCCACGCATCGCGTTGCTGCTCAGGCGTGCCGGAAGGACGCTCCTTCTTCCGGTAATCGCAGAAGTCGAGGTATTCGTTGACCTCTTCGGCAAAGGCCGGCCAGGCCAGCTCGATCAGCAGGACGTCGTCCAGAAAGCCCAGCAGCGGCAGGCTGTCCGGGATCAGATCGTCGGTGCGATCGACGTAGGCGAGCAGCTTGTTGATCCGCATCCGGGTTGCATCCTCGCAATCCCAGGCCTCGTCGACGAGCATGGCGCGCAGATCGTCCATGCGCTGCAGGCGCGAATCGAGCTCGTGCTGCGCCTCTTCTTCGGGTAGCGACAGCAGCCAGGCGGCCAGTTGCTGCAGGCGTTCCGGATCGACCCGCGCGGCGTCCGCATACAGGTCATGAACCAGTTCGTCGAAGCGCGCGACGGCGGGCCCTGACAGGGCGATTTCCGGGAACCCCGCGGGGGCGCCCAGAGCGTCCACCAGTCCGCCACGGTACTGCTCGAACGGCAACGGGCGGTCGGTGGGAGTGGGATGAGGCGTGCGCATGGGGCACCTCGCTTCCGGCCTGTCCGGTTGAGGGATGTCCCGGTGGTGCCGCGCGGCGGCCGGTGTGCTGCGCGGGCCGGTCCGGGATGCGATTTCATGATGCGCCGATGACCCCCAACCGGACCGGTCTCCCGACCGGCGGTTCAGCCTGCCGACGCATACCTGACTCACTAAGGTCTACGAAAAAAGAGGCCGCCTCCCGGCGGCCTCCCGCACCGTCCCTGGCGGCCCACATCAGTGGACGACGAAGCGCGATTCCCGCTGCGGGACGTAACTGTTCTCGCGGATGCAGCGACGCTGCTTCTCCAGGCAGTACTCGGCCTGCCGGGCGGACTCCCAGTCCCCGCGCGTGAAGCCGAAATCGCCGATTTCCTCGCCGCGCAGGGCGGCTTCCAGAGAGCGGATCCGGCAGAAGTCGAGGAAGTCGAAACGAGCCCTTGAGGGAGGGGTCAACCGTCAGCGGATCGAGGCGTCGCCAACGCTCAGCCCGCTGCTGGCGACGACCGCACAACAGCCGACGGTTGGATCCGTTCGCTGAATCCCCCTAGCCCAGCGGACGGGCGCTAGCGAGGAGTGTTGCCATGAATGTGATGCCGCTGGTCGTGTTGGGAATGGTGCCTGGTGCGGAGGGCAAGTCGGAAGGTGAAAAAGGCGGCGCACCCGCGACGCCGGCCTTCGTGGACATCCTGATCGAGTACGCGCTCGATGGCTCGCCCAGTGCACATCCGGATCCCGCATACGTCCGCAAGGGCGGCACGATCACGTGGCACACGCAATCTGGCGTCGACGCGCCGTTCGAGATCCTTCCCAAGGTTGCCTGGATCGACGATCGAGGGCCGTCGCTGGATGTGCTGGCCCTGCAGTCGCATTTGAATCATGCCGAGAACTGGCAGGAAGTGAAGATTGGCGCATCGTCCATCGCTGGCACGTATCCCTACGGCATCCGTGCGAATGGCATCACCGTCGATCCGGACGTGGTGATCAAACCGAGATAGCGTGCTGCGCGTTGCTCTTGCCTGGACTCAGGCGTCCGCGCTGAACAGATCCCGCTGTGCCAGCCGCACCGGCATGAAGCTGCGGCGATGGTGCGGGCAGGGGCCGTGCGCGTTCAACGCGGCCAGGTGCGCAGGTGTCGAATAGCCCTTGTGCACGGCGAAGCCGTATTGCGGCCACTGCGTGTGCAGTTCGCGCATGTAGCGGTCGCGCGAGACCTTGGCCAGGATCGAGGCGGCCATGATCGATCGATCGCGCGCGTCGCCGCCGATCCACGCTTCGCCGGGCAGGCACAGGCCCGGCGGCACGATGTTGCCGTCGATGCGGGCGGCGTCGGCGCTGTGCGCGACACCTTCGAGCGCGCGGCGCATACCGGTCAGCGTCGCCTGCAGGATGTTGATGCGATCGATTTCCTCGACGTCAACGAATTCGATCCGGTAGGCGAGCGCGCGTTCCACGATCCGGTCGAACAGCACTTCGCGACGTTCGGGATCGAGCTGCTTGGAATCATCTAGCCCGTTTACCGGCGTGCGCCCCGGTGCGAATACCACCGCGGCGACCACCACCGGTCCCGCCAACGGACCGCGTCCGGCTTCGTCGATGCCGGCGATGCGCAGCGCTCGCGCATCAGGCGTGGGATCGGAGGACGAAGTGAGCGGTTCGATCAGCATGGCGGCGAGTCGGTCGGCACGGCGAGCGTGCGCGCCGGGCACTCATTCACGCAAGCGACGCCGGCGGTGCGGGCAACAGTTCCGCGACCGCATCGGCCGCGCGGGCGGAGGCGTCCTGGCGCAACTGCAGATGCAGTTCGCGGAAGCGTGGCGCGATCCGTTCCATCGCCTCCTCGTCGCGCAGCATCGCCAGCGTCGCGGCCGCGAGCTTCTCCGGCGTGCAGTCGCGCTGCATCAGCTCGGGTACCACGCGTTCGCCGGCCAGCACGTTGGGCAGCGCGAAATTCTTCACCTTCAGCATCCCCAGGCCCTTCACCAGCGCGTAGGTCGTCGCCGCGATCCGGTAGGCCACGACCATCGGTCGCTTGGCGAGCATCGCTTCCAGCGTGGCCGTACCCGAGGCGAGCAGCACCACGTCGCTGGCGATCATCAGCCGGCGGGCATTGCCTACAAGCATGCGCAGCGACGGGCGCAACGCATCCGCATCGGGATGAGCCACCAACACGCGCTTGAAGGCCGCGTTCGCGGCGGTGTTGGGGATCGGAACCACGATATGCAGGTTCGGGACATCCTCCAGCACGCGCTTTGCGGCCGCGAGGAAGATGGCCCCCAGGCGTTCGATTTCGCCCACGCGCGAACCCGGCAGCAAGGCCAGCACGGGGCGATCCGGATCCAGCCCCAGTTGCTGGCGCATTGCCTGGCGATCGGGGTCGAGCGGCATTTCATCGGCAAGCGGGTGCCCGACGAAGCGCGCGTCGACGCGGTGCCGGGCATAGATCGCCGGCTCCATCGGAAACAGGCACAGCACGCGATTGGCGCTCTGCCCGATCTTCGCCGCACGCTTCTCGCGCCAGGCCCAGACCGAGGGGCTGACGTAATGCACGGTGCGAACGCCGCGCTTCTTCAGCCATTTCTCGACACCGAGATTGAAGTCCGGTGCATCGATGCCGATGAACACGTCCGGCTTCCACGCCAGCACCTGGTCGCGCAGCGAACGGCGCAGGCGCAGCAGGCGTGGCAGGTGCTTGAGCACTTCCGCCAAGCCCATCACCGCGAGTTCGGACGCGTCGAACCAGGTATCCATGCCTTCCGCGCGCATGGCGTCACCGCCGATGCCGGCGAACCGGGCGTTGGGGTAGCGCTTGCGCAGCTCGGCGATCAGGCCGGCGCCGAGCAGGTCGCCGGAGGCTTCGCCTGCGACGAGGGCGATCCGCATACGGGAGTCCTTTCCGTCCTTAGCGCAGCAGCGGCCGGTCGCCGCTTTCGATGAAGTCGAGGAAGGCGCGAACGTCGGCGCTGTCGACGGCGATTTCTGCGAGGCGCGTACGGGCTTCATCCAGCGAGGCCCCGGCCATGTACAGCGCGCGGTAAGCGCGCTTGATCGCACCGATACGCTCGCTGTCGAAACCGCGGCGCTTGAGGCCTTCGCTGTTGATGCCGCGCGGCTTGCCGTAGCCTTCCTGCGCGACCATCAGGAACGGCGGCACATCACCGTTGACGAATGCGCCCATGCCGATGAAAGCATGCGCGCCGATGCGGCAGAACTGATGGATGCCGGCAAAGCCGCTGAGGATCACGTGGTCGCCCACGGTGACATGGCCGGCCAACGTGGCGTTGTTGGAGAACACGCAGTGGTTCCCGACGTGGCAGTCGTGCGCGACATGCGTGTAGGCCAGGAACCAGTTGTCGTTGCCCACGCTGGTGATACCGCCGCCGCTGCCGGTGCCGCGGTTCACGGTGCAGAACTCGCGGAAGATGTTGCGGTCGCCGATCGCCAGCTCGACGCGTTCGCCGGCGTACTTCTTGTCCTGCGGTTCGCCACCGATGGCGCAGTGGCCATGGAAGTGGTTGTCGCGGCCGATCCGCGTTGGCCCCTGCACGCTGCAGTGCGGACCGAAGCGGGTGTTGTCGCCGATTTCGACGTCGGCGCCGATGTAGCAGAACGGCCCCACCTGCACGCCCGTGCCGAGCTTCGCGCCGGCTTCGACGACGGCAGTGGGATGAATGGCAGGCGCTGCAGCGGTCATGTCAGTCCTTGACCTCGGCGCAGAGAATCTCGGCGCTGGCGACTTCATGACCATCGACGCGCGCGGTGCCCACATACAGCGCCATGTTGCGGATCGTGCGCTTGAGGGTCACGTCGAGCTCGAGCTTGTCGCCCGGCACGACCATGCGGTTGAAGCGCGCGTTGTCCACCTTCACCAGATAGAACAGGCTGCCCTGGCCATGGTGACCCGACAGCTGGGTGAGCAGGCCGCCGGCCTGCGCCAGCGCCTCGATCACCAGCACGCCCGGCATCACCGGGTGTCCCGGGAAGTGGCCATTGAAGAAGGGCTCGTTGACCGAGACGTTCTTGTAGGCGAGCACGCGCTTGTGCGGTTCCAGCTCGACTACGCGGTCGACCAGCAGGAACGGATAGCGGTGCGGAAGCAGCTTCTGGATGCCGGCCACATCGACCGGGAGTTGCACGGGCTGGGTCATTCTTCTTGATTCCTGGCGCACGAAAGGCGCGAAGCGATCGGTAATTATCCGGCTTCACTGCCACATGCGCGTCCGTATGGCGCACAGATTACCGCGTATTACGGCTCGCGGTCTTCCTGCGGGCGGGGGATACGACGGGCGAGGGCGTCGAGTTGCTTGAAGCGGGCGGCGTTCTTGCGCCAGCTGCGGTTGTCCATCAGCGGGGTGCCGGAGGAATATTCGCCCGGTTCGCGGATGGAGTGCGTGACCAGGCTCATGGCGGTGACCATGACCTTGTCACAAATCTCGAGATGGCCAACAACGCCGGCCCCACCACCGATCAGGCAGTAGCGACCGATCTTCGCGCTGCCGGCCACCGCCGCACAGCCGGCTATCGCGGTATGCGCGCCGATGTGGACGTTATGGCCGATCTGGATCTGGTTATCGAGGCGGACGTCTTCCTCGAGCACGGTGTCCTCGATCGCGCCACGATCGATGGTGGTATTGGCGCCGATCTCGCAGTCGTCGCCGATGACCACGCCGCCCAGCTGCGGCACGTTCAGCCACTTGCCGGCTTCCATCGCCAGGCCGAAACCGGCGGCACCGAGCACTGCGCCCGGATGCACGCGCACGCGCTGGCCCAGGCGCACGCGTGCGACCAGCGTGACGCGGGCGATCAGTTCGCTGCCGGCGCCGACCACGCAGTCTTCGCCGATCACGCAGCCAGGACCGACAACCGCGCCGGCTTCGATGCGGCTGCGCGCACCGATGCTGACGAAAGCGCCGATATGCGCGCCCGGATCGACATGTGCGTCGGCGGCGATTTCGGTGGCGGCGTGGATGCCTGCGGTGTACGCCGGCAGGGGTTCGAACAGCGCTGACATCTTTGCGAACGCCGCGTAAGGATCACGCGCGATCAGCGTAGTTCCGGCGTGACCGGCCGCGTCTTCGGCACGCAGTGTGATCACACTGGCCTGCGATTCGGCCAGCTGGCTGCGGTATTTGCTGTTGGCGAGGAAGGCGAGTTGCCCCGCCTGCGCGCGTGCCAGCGTACCGACGCCGTGCACGCGCACGGCGCCGTCGCCTTGCAGTTGCAGGCCGAAGCGTTCGGCCAGTTCCGCGGCGCTGTAGGACTGGCCCATGGCCGCCTCGACTTAGAACGTTCCGCCGAAGGTGAACTGCAGGCGCTCCACTTCGTCGCCCGGAATATGGTTGACCTTGTCGCCGTCTTCCTTGCGCAGCGGGATCGCGTAGCTGATCGAGATCGGACCCATCGGCGAGCGCCACATCAGCGAAACACCGGTGGAGGCGCGCAGTTCACCCGCATCCCAGCTGTCGATGTCCTTGTAGACGTTGCCGAAATCGACGAAGGCCGAGGCGCGCGCTGCCGGCGTATCGAGCAGGGTCGGGAAGTACATTTCCAGCGAACCGGTGGTTTTCAACGCGCCACCGACCGGCTGCAGGTACGTGCTGTTGGCGAACGGCGCCTGGCGCGGACCCAGGGTGTTGTCGCGGAAGCCGCGCACCGAGCGCACGCCGCCGGCGTAGAAGTTCTCGAAGAACGGCAGGCCGTCGGCAGTGACCGTCTTGCGGAAATCCGGCGAGGTGGTCAGGCACGGATCGGTCGGCGGGGTGACGATGACCTCTCCGTCATCGATGTGTTGGTTGTTGTTGGCATCAACCCAGCGGTCCGCGGTGAAGCAGACATTGCGCGAGGTCGGATTGCCATAGCTGTCGCCGTAGCCCAGGTCGGCGCGCGTGTTGAGCACGAGATGACGCGACAGCGGCCAGAACTTGGAGATGTTGTACTGCAGCTTGTAGTACTCGACGGTCGAGCCGGGCAGCGTGGTTTCCAGCCACACGCGCTGCTGCATGCCGCGCGTCGGCGTCAGCAGGTTGTCGAGCGAGTTGCGCGACCAGCCAAGTTCGGCGCGCCAGGCGTGGAAGGTGCGCGCATTGAGCGCGTTCAGGTAATCGCGGATCGGTTCCGGCGTGCTGCCGCTGTCTACGATCTGGTTGGTGTCGATGCCGAACATGCCCGAGACCGTGTCGGTCTCGGTGATCGGCAGGCCTAGCATGACCTGCGCGGCGCCACTGCTGCTGTTGTACTGCGCGGTGCCGAAGTCGGAGTAGTCGAGTTCGCGCCACCACACGTTGTAGCCGAGCGACAGGCCGTTATCGAGGAAGTACGGGTTCAGGAACGAGAAGTCATAGCGCGACTGGTACTTGCTGCGCTGCGCCTGCACCGACATCCGGTTGCCGGTGCCGAGGAAGTTCTCCTGCGTGACCTGGACCTGCGTGGTCAGGCCGCTGAGTTGCGAATAGCCCAGGCCGAAAACGAAGCTGCCCGACGAGGTTTCCTTGACGTTGACGACGACGTCGACCTGGTCGTTGGTGCCTTCGACCGGCTTGCTCTCGACGTCGACGCTTTCGAAGTAGCCCAGGCCCTGCAGGCGGATCTTGGAGCGGTCGATCGCGGCCTGCGAATACCAGCTGCCTTCGAACTGGCGCATTTCGCGGCGCAGCACTTCATCGCTGGTGCGCATGTTGCCCTTGAAGACGACGTTGCGCACGTTCACGCGAGGACCGGGCACGACCTGCAGGCTGATGCCCACGGTCTTGGACGCGCGGTCGATGTCCGGAACCGGGTTCACCTGGGCAAACGCGTAGCCGATGTTGCCGAGGGTGGCGACGATGGCGTCCGACGTCATTTCCAGCAGGCGGCGGGAGAAGATCTGGCCTTCCTTCACCAGCACCATCTTCTGCAGGTCTTCCTTCGGCAGGACCGTGTCGCCGGTCAGCTGCACCGAGGAAATCTTGTACTGGTCGCCCTCGGTCAAGCCGGCGCTGATGAACATGTCGCGGCGATCGGGGCTGATCGAGACCTGGGTCGAGTCGATGTTGAAGTCGACGTAGCCGCGGTCGAGGTAATAGTTGTTGAGCTTTTCCAGATCGCCGGAAAGCTTCTCGCGCGAGTACTGGTCGTCGCGGCGGTACCAGCTGAGCCAGTTGTGCTCGGACGACTCCCAGCTATCCCGGATGTCCTTTTCGGCGAACTTCTCGTTGCCGATCAGGTTGATGTGCTGGATGCGAGCCGCCTTGCCTTCCTTGATCGTGATGGTCACGTCGACGCGGTTGCGGTCCAGGCGCGACACCGTCGGGGTGATCTCGACGTTGTACTTGCCGCGGTTCTGGTACTGGCGCATGAGCTCCTGGTTCATCTTGTCCAGGACCAGGCGATTGAAGGTGTCGCCCTCGGCCATCCCGTTTTCCTTGAGGCCCTTGAGCAGGTCTTCGGATTGGATGTCCTTGTTGCCGGTCACCGTCAGCTTGTTGATCGCTGGGCGCTCCTGGACGGTGATCACGAGGATGTCGCCCTGGCGACCCACCTGCACGTCCTCGAAGAAACCGGTCTTGTAGAGAGCGCGGATCGCCGCTGCGACCTTGGTCGAATCGACGGTATCGCCGCGCTCGATCGGGAGGTAGGTGAAAACCGTACCGGCTGAAATGCGCTGCAGCCCGTCAACGCGGATGTCGCTGACGGTGAACGACTCCGCCGAGGCCGGTGCGCTCTGCGCGCCGGCAGGCATGAACGGGTCGGCCGACTGTGCCAGCACGGGAAGGGCCGGCGCCAACGCTGCAGTCAGGGCAAGGGCGAGCAGGCGGCGATTGGGAAGTCGCGTCATCATCAAATCCGGTTGGGGATGCGGGTGCCGTCAGAGGACGCCGCGGGTATATCGATGGTCGGGCTGGTCCTTCCTGGACAAATTCCTTGCGAACGGGTTCCCGGTGGGGCGAAAAATCCTGCGGATTCCATCACCGCACCAGGTTGTTCACGATGTCGTTGTAGAACGCCAGGCCCATCAGGCCGACGATCAGGGCGAGGCCGACGAAATTGCCGGCGGCCATCACCCGCTCGCTGACCGGGCTGCCTTTGACCAGCTCGATAAGGTAGTACAAGAGGTGACCGCCGTCCAAGATCGGGATCGGCAGCAGGTTCAGGATCCCGAGGCTAAGCGACAGCAGGGCGAGCAGCATCAGGTAATACGCCAATCCCTGCTGGGCGAAATAATTGCTGGCGCGGGCGATGGTGATCGGGCCGGCCACGGTGTTGCGTGCCGATACCGTGCCGCGGAAGGCCCGGGTGAACGTCGCGAACAGTTCGTGGGTCTGGCGGCTCGCTTCCGAGAAGGCGGCGGGAATCGCGGCGACCGGGCCGTAGCGCAGGATGGCGTCCTTCTTCGGCTCGGTCGCTATCAGAGTCAGCCCCAGCCCCAAGTAGTCTTTGCCTTCCGGGGACTTCAACATGCGCGGCACCAGCGGCAGTGCCAGGCGATCCTGGTCGCGCAGGACTTCGACCATTGCCTCCCGGTGTTCCTTGCCGAGCTGCACAACCAGCGGGCCGACTTCGTCTGCGGAAAACACTGGCTGGCCGTCGATCGCCGTGATCTGATCCCCTTCGGCCAGTACGCCCCAGGCCGGGGTGCCGGGTTCGATCTTTCCAATCACCGGCGCGGCGGATTCATGCCTGCCGCGCAAGCCCAGCTGCTGCATGGCCCGGGTTTCATCGAAACCGGAGGGGAGGCGGGAAAGCGGAAGGGTGCGTTCGCGTTCGACGCCATCGGCACTGCGAACATGGACGACGGTGTCCTTGCGATCCAGCGAAGCCGCGAGCAGCCCCATGCTCACCTCGCTCCAGGTTGGCGTGGGATGGCCGTCGACGGACAGCACCTCATCGCCGCGTTGCAGGCCAGCGGCCGCGGCCACGCCGCGCGTCTGCCCCACCACCGGCGCGAAGTCCGGTCGGCCGATCACGAACATGCCCCAGAGCAACACCACGCACAGGATCAGGTTGGCCAGCGGACCGGCGAAGGAAATCGCCATGCGTTTCCACACCGGCTGCCGGTCGTGCGACTGCGCGAGTTCTTCAGGCGGGATCGGCTGTTCGAGGTCCTGGCCTTCGAGGGAATGCTCGCCGAGCATCTTCACGTAGCCACCGAGCGGAATCGCGGCGATGACGTACTCGGTGCCGTCCTTGCCACGACGCATCCACAACGGTCTGCCGAAACCGATCGAGAAGCGCAGCACCTTGACGCCGCAACGGCGTGCCACCCAGTAGTGGCCGAATTCGTGGAACGTGACGAGCACGCCCAGGCTCACCAGCAACCAGAAGATCGAGCCCAGAATCTCATTCATGACCCGATCCTAGCGCAGTGAAGTTGTGGAACGGGTGTGCCATCAGGCCACTGCTGCCAGCGCGTGCCGGCGCGCAGCCGAGTCTGCTTCGCGCAGGACTTCCAGCGAGACGGCGGCGGTGGCGGGCAGGGCATCGAGGGTGGCTTCCACCAGCGCGGGAATCGACAGGAAAGCGATCTGCCGCTGAAGAAAGGCTGAAACAGCGACTTCATTGGCTGCGTTGAGGATGGCCGGTGCGGTGCCGCCGGCCTGCAACGCTTCGAACGCGAGCCGCAGGCAGGGGAACGCTTCGAGGTCGGGCGCCTCGAAGTCCAGGCGACCGTGCTGCAACAGGTCCAGTCCCCCCACACCCGATGCGATGCGTTGCGGCCAGCCGAAGCCGACCGCGAGCGCGGTGCGCATGTCGGGCAGTCCCAGCTGCGCCAGCATCGAGCCGTCGACGAATTCGACGAGCGAATGCACCAGGCTCTGCGGATGCACGAGCACATCGATGCGTTCGCGCGGCATGTTGAAGAGGTGGTGCGCCTCGATCACTTCGAGGCCCTTGTTCATCAGCGTGGCCGAATCCACGGAGATCTTCGGGCCCATCGACCATTTGGGGTGCGCGACCGCCTGTTCTGGCGTGACGTCCGCGAGCTGATCGCGCCGACGACCGCGGAAGGGTCCGCCCGACGCCGTCAGCACGATGCGCTTGAGCCCGGCGTGTGCGTGCGCGTCCGGGAGGCACTGGAAGATCGCGTTGTGCTCGCTGTCGATCGGCACGATCACCGCGCCGCTGTCGTGCGCGGCCTGCATCAGGAGTTCGCCGGCGAGCACCAGCGATTCCTTGTTGGCCAGCAGCAGGCGCTTGCCGGCCCTGGCTGCGGCCAGCGTCGACGTCAGCCCGGCGGCCCCCACTATTGCGGCGACCACGGTGTCGCAATGCTCGCTGGCTGCGAGCGCTTCGAGCGCGGCGTCGCCGGCATGGGCCTGGGTATCGAGTCCCGCGGCGCGCAGCCCGTCGCGCAGTGCATCGAACTGGGCGGGGTCGGCGATAACCGCGTGCAGCGGGCGATGGGTCCTGCACAGCGCCAGCAGCGCATCGACCTTGCTGCCGGCGGCCAGGATCGTGGCGCGCAGGCGATCGGGATGGCGCGCGATCACATCGAGCGCGGACGCACCGATCGAGCCGGTGGCGCCGAAGACGGCGATGTTGCGGGCAGGAAGCTGGGACATTGGATCACTTCAATTTGGCGTCGTTCGCGGTAACTACCACCGCCGGCGCCGCGCGCGGAACTAACTCAGAAACCGAACATCGCCTTGCCCATCGCGAACACGGGCAGGGCGGCGAGCACGCCGTCGATGCGGTCGAGGATGCCACCGTGGCCCGGGATCAGGTGTCCGGAATCCTTCACGCCGGCATGGCGCTTGAGCAGGCTTTCGTAGAGATCACCGACGACCGATGCGAGCGTCGCGAGCACTGCAACCAGCGCGATCTTGGGCAACTGTGCGGGAGCGGCTCCGGCCCAGAGAGAGCCGGCAATACCCACCAGCACACCGGCGACGACGCCACCGATCAGGCCCTCGTAGGTCTTGTTGGGACTCACGCGGGGAGCGAGCTTGCCCTTGAACACGGTCCCGCCGAAATGACGGCCGGCGAAATACGCGGCGCTGTCGGCCGCCCACACGATCGCCAGCGCGGTGAACAGCCAGATATGGCCGCGATAGCCACTGCCCGGTGCATTGGGTTCACCGGAATGGATCCAGGCCAGCGCACACCAGGCGGGAATCACCGCCAGCGCGCCTGCGGCGAGCTTGAAGAACCGTGCCCAGGTCTCGTGGTTTCTCGCGAAGTCGTAATTGCGCAGCCACAGCAGTGCAAGCAGCCACCACAGCACGCCGATCACGCTCGCCAGTTGGAACAGGACGTAGCTGTAACCCGAGGCCGAACGCGAGGCCCATACGATCGCCACCATCAGCGCCAAATGCGCCACCAGCAGCACCGTGCGGGCGAGGGTGTCCTCGATCTCGGCGAGTTCGAACCATTCCCACAGCCCGGCGAGGAACACCACGGCCGTCAGCGCCACGACCCACGGCGTCGACAGCAGCAGGATCGCGGCGATCGCGATCGGAGCCATGATCAGGGCAGCCAGCAGGCGGGTTTTCGTCATTCGTTGTTCTCTCGTGGCGGCAGACCCGCTACCTGATCGCCGGTCAGGCCAAAGCGGCGCTCGCGGCTGGCGTAATCGTCCAGGGCGCGCCGCAGTGTCGCCGTATCGAGCTCCGGCCACAATGTTTCCGTGAACCACAATTCCGTGTAGGCGAGCTGCCACAGCAGGAAGTTGCTGATCCTCATGTCTCCGCCGGTACGGATGAACAGGTCCGGCGCAGGCAGCTCGGCCAGCGCGACATGCGCGCTCAGCAGGGTCTCGTCGATGGCCTCCGGATCGAGCCGCCCGGCGGCCACTTCCCGGGCCAGCGTGCGCGCGGCCTGGGCGATGTCCCAGCGCCCGCCGTAACTGGCGGCGATGGTCAGCTGCAGGCGCATGTTGTCGGCCGTCTGCGCTTCCGCGGCGGCCATGCGCGCGCGGATGGCTTCAGCGAAGCGATCGCGTTCACCGATGAAACGGATGCGTACGCCGCGTCGGTGGAGTTCGTCGACTTCGCGTTCCAGCGCGCCGAGGAACAGCTTCATCAGCGCGCCGACTTCCTCTTCCGGGCGTCCCCAGTTCTCGCTGGAAAACGCGAACAGAGTCAGCGCTTCGATGCCGGTTTCCAGGCAGAAGTCGATGCAGACGTTGACCGCGCGCGCGCCAGCGCGGTGACCGATCATGCGCGGCCGGCGGCGTCGCTGCGCCCAGCGCCCGTTGCCGTCCATGATGACGGCGAGGTGGCGCGGGATCTTGGCAGGAGGCGTGGACATCGAGCCGTCCTCAGACGGCCATCAGTTCCTGTTCCTTGGCCTTGACCACTTCGTCGACGTCCTTGATCGCGCTGTCGGTGATCTTCTGGATCTCCGTTTCGGTGCGCGTGGATTCGTCCTCGGTGATCTTCTTTTCCTTCAGCAGTTCCTTGACCTGGCTGTTGGCATCGCGACGGATGTTGCGGATCGCTACCTTGGCATCCTCGCCCTCGCCGTGCACGACCTTGGTCAGCTCCTTGCGGCGCTCCTCGGTCAGCGCAGGCAGGTTCAGGCGGATCACGGTGCCAGCGGTATTCGGCGTCAGGCCGAGATCGGAAGCGAGAATCGCCTTCTCGACGGCGGCGACCATCTGCTTCTCCCACGGCGTGATCGTGAGCGAGCGCGCATCGGCCACGGCCACGCTGGCGACCTGGCTCAGCGGCATGTCGGAACCGTAGTAATTGACCTTGATGGTGTCGACCAGCGCGGTCGAGGCGCGGCCGGTGCGAACCTTGACGAGGTCGTGGCGCAGGGTCTCGACGCTCTTGGCCATGCGGGTCTGGGCGTCTTTCTTGATCTCGTTGAGCATCGCCGGCTCGTCCTCTTCTTGAATTTGTGGGCGCGCGCGCCATCGGCGCGTTCGACAGGCGCGGGATTATAGCGGCGCCGGGCGGAAGGGCCGAGTGGCCCGCCAAATCCGGCTAATGGCCGTGCGGAGCCCGGTCGTGGCGGTCGTGCTCGCAGCCGCTGCCGCGCTCGACCTGCAGCGTCGGATGGTTGATGCCGAAGCGGTGGTCGAGTTCGTGGTTGATGCGGTCGATGAAGGCGTCATGGTCGCGATCGTCGGGACGGACCAGGTGCGCGGTCATCGCGATTTCGCCGGCACCGAGCGACCAGATGTGCATGTGGTGGACCGCCTGAACGCCCGGCTGGCCGGCAAGAAAGGCGTGGACTTCGCCCTGGTCGATGCTCCGCGGTACCGCGTCCATCGCCGCGTTGAAGCTCTCGCGCAGCAGGCCGAAGGCGCCGATCGCGATGACTGCGCCGATCAGCAGGGCGGTTATCGGGTCCAGCCATTCCCAGCCCAGCCACAGCATGCCCGCGCCGGCGAGCACGGCCGCCAGCGAAACCGCGGCGTCAGCCATCAGGTGCAGGAAGGCGCCGCGACGGTTCAGGTCATGGTCGTGGCCGTCGCGGACGAACCAGGCCGCGCCCAGATTTACCGCGATGCCGACCGCAGCGACCAGGATGACCGGGAGCGCCGGGATTTGCGGCGGGGCGGAGAAGCGACGGATCGCCTCCCAGCCCAGGGCGCCCGAAAAGCCCACCAGCAGCAACGCGTTGGCCAGCGGCGAGAGCAGGGTGGCGCGACGCCAGCCGTAAGTGTGGCGCGCCGTGGGTGCCCGTTTTGCGATTACCGCCGCGCCCCATGCCAGCCCGAGGCCCAGCACATCGCCGAGGTTGTGCAGCGCATCCGAGAGCAGCGCCAGAGAATTGGTCGCGAAGCCATACCCGGCTTCCAGCACCGTATATGCCAGGTTGATCAGGGTGACGACGGCGAAGGCGCGCGTACTGCTGCCATGACCGTGGTGGCCATGTCCTTCATGGTCGTGGTGGTGTCCGAGGCCCATCGGCGGATCCTGTCATGCGGAGGGGCCGCAACACTATTGCGCGCCCGGAAGCGCCGAAGCGCGCTCAGAGCCCTGGATTGCGCCCCTGAACCAGCGTGCCGATGGTCTCGCCGCGCAGGATCCGCAGCAGTACGCCGGGCTGGCTCATGTCGAAGATGCGCAACGGCAGATCGCTGTCGCGGCACAGAGCGAAGGCCGCCGTGTCCATCACCTGCAGGTTGCGGGCGATGACTTCGTCATAGGTGAGCTTGTCGAAGCGCACGGCGTTGGTGTGCTTCTTCGGGTCCTTGTCGTAGACACCGTCGACCTTGGTGGCCTTGAGCAGCAGGTCCGCGCCGATCTCGATCGCGCGCAGCGCGGCACCCGAATCGGTGGTGAAGAAGGGATTGCCGGTGCCGGCCGCGAAAATGGTGAGACGGCCCTTTTCCAGGTGACGCACGGCGCGGCGACGGATGTAGTCCTCGCACACGTCGTTGATCTTCAGCGCGCTCATCACCCGGCACTTGGCGCCGAGCTTCTCCAGCGCGTCCTGCATGGCCAGCGCGTTGATGACCGTCGCCAGCATGCCCATCTGGTCGCCGGTCACCCGGTCCATGCCGCCGGCGGCCAGGCCCGCACCACGGAAGATGTTGCCGCCACCGATCACCAGGGCCACTTCCGCTCCGGCCTGCTGCGCTTCGATGACCTCGTGCGCCAGCCGGTTCAGGATCACCGGGTCGATGCCGTAGTCCTCATTCCCCATCAGCGCCTCGCCGGAAAGTTTCAACAGGACACGGCGATAGGCGAGCTGGGACATGGACGACCTCGGGCAGTGGAGCGGCGCTGCCGCAAACAGCGGAATTGTAGCCGAAGCCGGTGCCCTCCCGATCGGACGATGCTTAATCCGGACGCCTCGTCTCCTATGATCTGATCCACGCGAGGTGGGGCCGCGATCACCGGGAATCAGCTGGTTTTCAAAAGTCGAAGCACGTTGAACCGGACTTCGTCACGGACATTTCGCTCGGCACGCTGCTGTTCGACCTGACTAGGTCGGTTGTGCGGCCGTGCGAAGAGGTGTACTTCCAGCAGACGCGCTGATCCAAGCGATGAACGCGATGCCAGGTAGGGAGGTGGCGCTGCTTTCGCGTCTACCAATGCGGGACTGGCACTTGTGCTCGTCCCGCGGAACTCCCGGCCGTTCGCCCGGGATGCACGAAGCGCGGATGCGTGGCAGTGCGCGTCGGAGATCCGGAAGCACGCCGTGTTGGACTTTGAGCCATCAGCAAGAATTGGAGCATTGAACAGCGTGCAGAGCCATTTCCCGCCGGATTCCGCCGCCGCCGATGTGCCGGACGGAAGCGCACGAGGCGACGACGGCTTCGACAGCTTTGTGCGCGAGCAGTTTCTCGTGCTTGTCCGCTTCCTCGCCCGTCGCACGGATGAGGAGGAAGCCAAGGACGTTGCGCAGGAAAGCATGATCCGGCTGATGCGCTATCGCGCGCTTCCGCACGAGAAGTTGAAGTTGTTGATGTACCGGATCGCGCTCAACGCCCTGAACGATGTCGGCCGGCGTTCGCAGACCCGGCAGGCGTCGGCGCACGTCACGCTGGACGACAGTTTCGAGCACCTGCAGTCGCCGGAGCTCGATCACGAAAGCCGGCTGGACAATCAACAGGAGCTCGAGCGCGTGCGCGCCGCCATCCTGCAGTTGCCCGCGCGATGCCGCGAGGTTTACCTGCTCAACCGTATCGACGGGATGAGCTATTCCGAGATAGCCCGGCATTGTGGCGTTTCGGTGAAAGCAGTGGAAAAACATATCGGCCGGGCGCTGCAGTCACTGCGCCTCAAGTTGCACCTGGCCCCAGCCCCAACCACGGATCGGACATGACCGCTTTCTCCCCCAATTCGTCCTTTTCCGCAGACGGCCGTGCCGAAGCATGGCTGGCGCGACTGACTTCACCCGAGTGCACTCGCCAGGATCGCGCAGCATTCGAGGATTGGCTGGCCGAATCGCCCGCGAATGTCGACGCTTACCTGGAAGTCGAAGCCATCCATGCGCGGGCCCGCCAGCTGGCTTCCGACGACCTGCTGCGCGCGGCCGCCCGTCGGGCGCGGCGCACGGCCGGCGGTGATCGCAAGCAATGGTGGCCGCGCCTCGCGACCGCAGCCGCTATGGCGGCGTCGCTGGTGCTGGCCATCGGCATCTATCACCGGCCCAAGAAGCCGCCGACGGTGCCGATCCTGCGCTTCGTCACTGAAGTGGGCGAGCAGCGTTCGATCACCCTGGCCGATGGCACCGCGATGCGGCTGGACACCGATTCCCTGGTGAATGTGCGGTTCGCCGACGACCAGCGCGTGGTGGAAGTCGATCACGGCCGCGTGCAGTTCAAGGTCGGAACCGATCCGCAGCGTCCATTCCTGGTGAAGGCCGGTTCCGGCACGGTGCGCGATATCGGCACCACGTTCCAGGTGAGTCGTCTCGATAAGGAAGTCAGTGTCGGCCTGATCGAGGGCGCGGTGATGGTGTCCGCCCAGGATGACGGCAAGCAGGAGGCGACGCTGGCTCCCGGCGAGCAGATCCGTATCGACCCGCAAGGACACCTGCATTCCAGGCAATCGCTCGACCTCGCGGTGGCGCAGGCCTGGACGAAGGGCGAGCTGATCTTTAAGGAGCGTCGTCTGGATCAGTTGCTGGATGAAATGAATCGCTATTCAAGCATTCGCCTGCGCCTCGCCGATCCGGCCTTGGGCGCGGTGACTGTCAGCGGCGTCTTCCATATCGACGATCAGGCGGCGCTGGTCGCGGCGCTGGAGCAGGGTTGGGGCATCCGGGCCGAGCGCGTTGGCGCGGACGAGATCGTACTGAGCAAGGCGCGGCGTTGAGTCCGGCGCGGGCGGGAGGTCCCGCCTGCGTTATGCGATTGGGTGCGTTGCAGCGGCAAGCGGCGTTCCGTATGGTGACCCAACTGCGTCACCTGCCGGGCCCATGGCCAAACCCCGCTGCCACCTGCTCGCCCTTTGGGGCGCGCTGTCGCTTTGTCTTGCGACACCTGCGTATGCGGGAGGGGATAGCGCGCCCGCGCAACCCGCGCTGCTTATTCCCGCAGGTTCGTTGGATGACGCGCTCAAGGCGCTGGCGGTGCAGAGTCATATCCAGATTCTCTACGCCCCCGAACTCGTTGCCGAACGTCGCGTATTCGGCCTGCACGCACGACTGGAACCATCGAAGGCGTTGACGCGTTTGCTGCGCGGTTCGGGATTGCGTGTTGTCGCGGTCAACGCCAATACCTTCCTGTTGCAACGGATCAAGCCGGCGCTGCGGACGCCATCGGACACCGCCAGACATGTCCCGACCGAAATGGCCTCGGTGCGCGTCACCGGATCGCGCATTCCACGCAGCGATCTCGACCTGGTCACGCCCGCACCGCTGACCATCATCACCCGCGAGGAAATCGAGGTCAGCGGGCACCAGACGCTGTTCGAACTGCTGCGGATGCAGCCGGGAATGCAGGGGCATCATCCCGTCGACGTCGCGAGCGAAGGCGGGCAGGGCGATCAGCAGCCGTTCGCGGCGGCGGCGACGACCAGCCTCAACGGGCTAGGGCCGCGTGCGACGCTGTTCCTCATCGATGGGCGTCGCGTCGCAAACTACGGCCTGATTTCGGTCGATCTGGGTGGACTCACCGATCTCGATGCGATCCCGCTGAGCATCGTTGATCGCGTCGAGATCATTCGTGGCGGCGCGTCGGCGATTTACGGCGCCGACGCGATGGCCGGCGTGGTCAACATCATCCTGATGAAACAGCGCGACGGCGGAGAGGTGGTTGCCCGCTATGGCCGCTCGCAACAGGGCGATGCAGGCGAACGGCGCGTGTCCTTCAGCCAAGGCGTGAATACCGCCAATGGCAGCAGTCTCTTCCTGGGCGTGGATTACCTGGAGCGCGATGCGCTCATCGGGGAGCAACGCAACTGGCGCACCCTCGACTATCGGCGCTACGGGCTAGGTGATTGGCGGATCCAGTTGGGCTATCGCGATTCGGACAACAACGTCGTCCAGCCGTTCTGCCCGTCCGGGGTCGCGCATGTCGATGCGCAATGTCTTTTCGACCGCGTGCGCTGGAGCTCGCTGCAGCCGCGCAGCGAGCGTCGTTCGCTATACACGCACTGGCAGCACGAGCTTGCCAATGGTCTGCAGGTCAATACCGATCTGCGGGTCAGCGATGCCACGCAGCAGCTGCAGAATCCGCCCTTCCACGCATTGGTGGATGTGCCGGATGCCCATCCTGACGCGATCCCGGACACCGAGCTGGCTTACGCTTTTTTCGACGTAGGACCGATCCGCAACGACAACCACACCCGCAATCTGGACCTGGCCACGTCACTGCAGGGGACCGCCGGGAACTGGGATTGGAACGTCGTGCTTTCCCATGACGAAAACAAGGTTCGCAACCAGGGCAATGGTCTGGTGCGCGAAACCGTTTTCATCGACGCCTTGATCGCAAACCAGTACCGCTTCGGTGTCTGGGACAACCCGCCCGCGCTGCTGGCTGCGATATCGCCTCCCGTGGTGGCCAAGGGCAAGGCGGCTCTCGATCAGGTGTCGGCGGGGATCGATGGGCGCTGGTTCAGCCTGCCGGCCGGCGACGTACGGCTCGCCGCAGGCATCGAATTCAATCGCGACTCGCTTCTACATCGTCCCGATCCGATCATGAAGGAGAACGATGTCGCGCTCGGTGCACAGAAGATCCCGATCGATGCACATCGCTACGGCTCCGCCCTGTATGCAGAGGTGAACCTCCCGCTGCTGCGTCGCCTGCAGGCCGATGTGGCGGCACGGCTCGACCATCGCCAGGGATATGGAAGCAAGGCGTCGCCCAAGCTGGGATTCAAGTGGCGAGCGCTGGATTCGCTGACGCTTCGCGGCACGGCCGCCACCGGTTATCGCGCTCCCTCGTTGTTCGAGCTGCGGCGTCCGACCGTGTTCGACAACTACGATGTCGTGCCGGAAACACCGGGCCTGAGCCCGTGTCGATACCCTATCCTCGGCTATTGCGTCGTGCTGCGTGGCGCGCTCGAAAACCCGCGGCTGGAGCCGGAAACCTCGCGCAGCCATACCTTGGGCGTCGTATGGGCGCCCACGTCGGCGTTGAGTTTCAGCGTCGATCAATTCCGCATCGAGCGGCGCAATGAAATCCTGCCTGGCAGCGCCATCGATGATCCTGAGGCCTTCCCGCTGTCGCTGCAGCGCGACGAGAACGGCCTGCTGATCGGCATCAACGACTACTTCGCCAACGTGGGACGCACCGATGTGCGTGGCTGGGAGTGGGAAGGTCGATACCAGAAAGACACCGAGCGCGCGGGACGCTGGACGTTTCACGCGGCCGGCCAGTACCTGGCGAAACTGGTGCGCCAGGCCCGTAGCGGAGTGCCGGCGCTGGACTACGCCGGTTCCGGAACGCCGGACAGGCGGGCCACGGCTTCGGTGCAATGGGGCACGACGGACTGGAACTCCACGTTGAGCCTGCACTATCGCGGCGACGTGCGTGTGGCACGGCCGGGACAGGAGTGTCCGTCCTACAACAAGGAAGCGAAGAGGTGTCGAACGCCTTCTTCGAAAACACTGGATCTCAATGTCGCCTACCTTGGTTTCGACGACTGGCAGTTCGCGCTCAACGTAAACAACCTGCGCGATCAGGATCCGGTGAATTACGACGTCGATAAAGGCGGTTACGACATCGCCTACGACGATCCGCGCGGGCGCTATTTCCTCTTCAGCGCTACCTGGCGATTCTGAGTCGCGAAGCGCGACACGCCGCTGCGATAACGCGATACGACACTCGAGTGCCTCGGGTAGGGAGGCGTTGCTTGCCGCGCGTTAATTCCGCTGGTGCCTTGCGATCGTCTTGCGGTCGTCGCCTCTGACGGGGACGACTCTGACGAGGAGCGGCGCCGTCCGCTAATCCACTCACAAGGTATCGCTCACATGCAAGGTAGGGGAAACTCTTCGCGCGTGCGTTCGGCGCGAGGAACGTCGCACGTGCGCTCTGTGCTGTCCAAGTCCATCGCGGGCGCGCTGTTGCTCGGCGTCATGACGCCGGCGCTCGCGCAACAAGCGCCTGGATATCAGGAGCAGGGCCAGATCGGTAACCCCGAGAGCTGGCGCACCGAAGAATTCAAGGCGGATTGGGGCCTGGGTGCCATCGGTGCCGAATACGCTTATGCGCGTGGACTGACCGGACGCGGTATTCGCGTGGGCCTCTTCGACAGCGGTGTGGATCTGAATCACAGCGAGTTCGCCGGCAAGGATCATCGCAGCATCCGCATCGCCGACATGCTCGAAGACGGCACGCCGTGCGCGAATACCACGGCCCTCGTCGGCCCCGATAGTTGCTTCATGTCGGACGGCGATACAGCTGCGATCGAATACTTCCACTACACCGACGAAGACCGCGCGTTCGTGCAGTACCTCGTCGAGATCGGCTACCTCTACGACTGGGTGCCGGATTACCTCGAATCCATCGCGGGCTTCCAGTACGGTTCGCATGGCACGCACGTGGCGGGCTCCATGGCCGCCAACCGCGATGGCGTCGGCAGCCATGGCGTGGCCTTTGGCGCCAACATCACCACGTCGCGTTTGTTCTCGAACAGCTATACCGACCTGATGTCGCTGCTGGGTGCCGAAGGCGAGTCCTACTCGATCGGTCCGGGTAGCGAAGCCGTGGCCAGCATGTACGAACAGATGGCGGCGCAGAACGTGCGCGCGATCAATCACAGCTGGGGCCTGAGCCAGGAGCCGACGACGATCGAGGAGATGGACGCGCTGTACAACTCGGAAGGCGGGGCCGAGTACTTCGCGACCTATACCGATGCTTCGATCGATCACGGCATGTTGCAGGTCTTCGCCGCCGGCAACGGCGACGGCGCGATCGCCGGCGTCTACGCGACCCTGCCGCGCTGGGTGCGCGAAGCCGAGAAGTACTGGCTGAGCGTGGTGAACGTCAACAACACCGGTTCCATCGACGGCAGTTCGAGCATCTGCGGACAGACCAGGGACTGGTGCCTTGCGGCGCCCGGCACCGACATCACGTCGTCCGTCGTTGGCGGCGCGATCGAAGGCGAGGAAATCCGCGACGAAGAAGGCAACTTCATCGGCCTGGACGTGACCGCCGAACATCCGGAATACGGCTACGCGGACTACACCGGTACCTCGATGGCCGCGCCCCACGTCACCGGCGCGCTGGCGCTGCTGATGGAGCGCTTCCCGTACCTCGACAACCCGCAGATTCGCGACGTCCTGCTGACCACCGCCACGGATCTGG
Organism: Lysobacter tyrosinilyticus; assembly: GCF_054779815.1. Taxonomy (NCBI): domain Bacteria; kingdom Pseudomonadati; phylum Pseudomonadota; class Gammaproteobacteria; order Lysobacterales; family Lysobacteraceae; genus Lysobacter; species Lysobacter tyrosinilyticus. The sequence goes on along the minus strand of NZ_BAAGXN010000003.1, from coordinate 806,946 downwards.
GCGAAGCCGGCGTCGACGACATCTACGGCTGGGGCCTGATGGACCTGCGCAAGGCCATCGAAGGCCCGGGCCAGATCCGTGTCGACACCGACGTGGCGATGAACCAGCACGCCGGTGGCACCAAGGTCTGGGAAGGCCTGGCCTGGGACGATTGGACCAACGACATCGGTGGTGATGGTCGTCTGACCAAGTCGGGCATCGGCTGGCTGCGCCTGAGCGGCGACAACAGCTTCGGTGGCCTGACCGTGCGCCAGGGCGTGCTCGAGCTGGACGGCGCCAATGCGCTGAAGGGCGACGTGCAGGTAGACGATGGTTTCCTGCTGCTCGACGGATCGCTCGACAACAAGCTGCACGTCAATGGCGGGCGGGCGGTTATCAATGGCGTGCAGACCGGCTCCAGCTGGATTCATGCGCGCGGCCGACTCAGCGGCAGCGGTACCTTGGCCGATACCACGGTCGAAGGCGTCGTCGCGCCGGGCAACTCGATCGGCACGCTGACGATCAACGGCGACTACACGCAAGCCGCGGGATCGGTGTACGAGGCGGAAGTGTCGGTGAATGGCGCGTCCGACCATCTCCAGGTCAGCGGCCAGGCCAACCTGCTGGGCGGCACGGTGAAATTCCTCACGACCGGCCAAACGATGCTGCTGGGCGAGCACTACAACCTGCTGTCGGCCGGCAGCCTCAGTGGTACGTTCGCGGGCGTCGACGATACGGCGTTTTCGCCGTTCCTTGATTTCGTTCTGAGCTACAACGGCAACGACGCGCTGGTCGATGTGCAGCGTGGCCAGGCGCTGGCAAGTGCCGCGCAGACGTTCAATCAGCAGGTGGTCGCACAGGCGGTTGACGGTCTCGCCATCGACGCGCCGTTGTCGCAGGCCGTGACCCAGTTGTTCCCGGCGCCGGCGATGGCGGCACTAGACAATCTCAGCGGCGAACAGCACGCCAGCCTGCATTCGATGCTGGTCGACAACAGTCGTCACGTGCGCGACACCGCGTTGGCACGTGCGCGTGCGGGCGTCGGTACCTTTGCGCGCTCGATGGACGGTGAAAGCGAATCGGCGGCCTGGATCGACGTGCAGCGCAACGGTGGCACCCTGCGTTCGGATGGCAATGCGAGCGAGATGACCTACGACGGCAACTCGACGCTGCTCGGCTATGACTACCGCTTCGCCAACGGCTGGCGCGTGGGCGTGCTGGGTGGCGCGGGCAACAACGACCTGAACGTGGTTACGCGTGGCTCGAAGGGCAAGACCCAGGACCATTACCTCGGTGCCTACGTCGGGCAGGACTGGAACAACTTCGGCCTACGTCTCGGTGCGACCCAGGGCTGGCATGACGTCAGCAGCGCACGCAGCATCTCCCTGCCTGGCGTGCAGGATCGTCCGCGCGCCGACTACGACGCGACCAGCACGCAGGCGTTCGTCGAAGGCAGCTACGGCTTCGCAGCTGGTGCCTGGGGCTTCGAGCCCTACGCGCAGCTCGCGCAGGTACGCGTGGAAACCGACGGCTTCGCGGAGCGTGGTGGCGCCGCAGCATTGACCGTTGCTTCTTCGGAGCAGCGGATCAATCTGGCGACCGCGGGAATGCGCTTCAACATCGACCTGAAGGGCGCGCAGCAGAGCGAGAGCTGGTTGAGCCTGCGCGGTGGCGTGGGGCGTCGCCATGCCAGCGGCGATCTGACTTCGGTCTCGTCGGCCTCGTGGGACGGCGGCAGCGTGTTCACGGTGCACGGTACTCCGCTGGCGCAAGACTCGACGCTGGTCGAACTCGGACTGGGTGCGCGTACGAGCACCAATAGCCTGCTGGAGTTTGGTTACAGCGGCCAGCTCGCCGACGAGGTGCGCGACCACTCCGCCAACGTGCGGTTCTCTGTGAAGTTCTGACACGCGCCCCTGTAGCGTGTCATGGCAAGGGGGGCGGGTTTCCGCCCCCTTTTTTGTCTGCCCGCCTTGTAGAGCGGAGCTTGCTCCGCTGCTTTAGGGCAATGCGGAAGCACACGAAGATCGCAGCAGTTAGCGGCGACGCCGGTCTGGTCTGTAGCTGTTGATGTTGCTCGTCATCCCGGCGCGAGCCGGGATCCAGCTTGGCTTTGCAGTTCGTCCTTGGAGCCAGCAACGGCAACAGCAACGGCTGGATCCCGGCTTGCGCCGGAATGACGATCAAAAAAGGAAGACAACAAAAAAGCCGCGGTTTCCCGCGGCTTTCTCGTGACTCGAATGAATCAGGCGATCAGACCTGCATCGCCTTCGCCACTTCAGCGGCGTAGTCTTCGACGACCTTCTCGATACCTTCGCCGACCACCAGGCGCTGGAAGCCGACGACGTCCGCGCCGGCCGCCTTCACGGCCTGCTCGACGGTCTGGTCGGAGTTCAGCACGTACGGCTGGCCGTACAGAGTGACTTCGTTGACGATCTTGGCGATCTTGCCGCTGATGATCTTTTCCAGGATCTCGGCCGGCTTGGCCTTGTCCTTCTCGGACATCTTGGCCAGCTCGATTTCCTTTTCCTTCGCAACGAAGTCGGCCGGAACGTCGGCAGCCTTGTTGTACGGCGGGTTCATCGCAGCGACGTGCATCGCGATGCCACGGGCCAGTTCGGCGTCGCCGCCCTTGACCTCAACCAGCACACCGATCTTGCCGCCGTGCACGTAGGCTGCGACGTTGTTGGCGGTGTCGATCGTGACCATGCGGCGGATCTGGATGTTCTCGCCGAGCTTGGCGATGGCGGCGGCGCGGGTTTCCTCGACGGTTTCGCCGGAGGCCAACTTGACGGCCTTCAGCGCTTCGACATCGGCAGCGCCGGAAGCCAGGGCGGCCTGGGCGACGGCGTCGGTGAAGGCGACGAAGTTGCCGTCCTTAGCCACGAAATCGGTTTCGGAGTTGATTTCGACCAGCACGGCCTTGCCGCCGTTCTGGGCGACGGCGACGCGGCCTTCGGCTGCGACGCGGCTAGCCTTCTTGTCGGCCTTGGCGAGACCCGACTTGCGCAGCCATTCGGCCGATGCGTCGATGTCGCCGTTGTTCTCGGTGAGCGCCTTCTTGCACTCCATCATGCCGGCGCCGGTGCGCTCGCGCAGTTCCTTGACCAGGGAAGCGGTGATTTCTGCCATGGGGTTACCTCTCAATGTTTGAAGACGTCATCCCCGCGAAGGCGGGGACCCAGTGTCTTTGGGGCTGTAGGAGCAAAGCCCCTGGGTTCCCGCCTTCGCGGGAATGACGAGCAAAAGCAAATCGCAGCCGCGCAGCGTGGCGCGGCTGCATGACGCACGCATTACTCGGCCGCTTCGGCCTTCTTGCCAGCGTCCTTCTTGGCCGGAGCGCGGCCACGCGGAGCCTTGTCCTTCGCTTCGCCTTCGGCGGTTTCGACGAACTCTTCTTCGCGGACCGAAGCGGCCTGCGGAGCGGCAGCCTTGCCTTCCAGCACCGAGTCAGCGGCGGCGCGGGCGTACAGCTGCACGGCGCGGATGGCGTCGTCGTTGCCCGGGATGGCGTAGTCGACCAGTTCCGGATCGTAGTTGGTGTCGACGACCGCGATCACCGGGATGCCGAGCTTCTTGGCTTCCTTGATGGCGATGTCTTCGTGGCCGACGTCGATCACGAACAGGGCGTCGGGCAGGCGGTTCATTTCCTTGATGCCGCCGAGCGAGGCTTCCAGCTTCTCGCGCTCGCGGCGCAGGGTCAGGACTTCGTGCTTGACCAGCTTCTGGAAGGTGCCGTCGGTTTCAGCGGCTTCCAGTTCCTTCAGGCGGGCGACCGACTTCTTCACGGTGGCGAAGTTGGTCAGCGTGCCGCCCAGCCAGCGCTGGGTCATGAACGGCTGGCCGCAACGCTCGGCTTCTTCCTTGATCGAGTCGCGTGCCGAACGCTTGGTACCGACGAACAGGATGACGCCGCGCTTCTGCGCAACGCCCGAGATGAAGTTCATCGCGTCGTTGAACAGCGGAACGGTCTTCTCGAGGTTGATGATGTGGATCTTGCCGCGGGCACCGAAGATGTACGGACCCATCTTCGGGTTCCAGTAGCGGGTCTGGTGGCCGAAATGGACGCCGGCTTCCAGCATCTGGCGCATGGTGATCTGGGGCATTGCATGAACTCCGATAGGGAACCGGCCGCTTTGGAATAGGTGCGGCTTGCCACTGAAGGCTGGGTTCCGGGGTTGGGCCTCCCCGCTGCTCCGTGACCAGATCCCTGCGGTCCGAAGACCCCAAGGACACCCCGGCACGGGCTGTGGCAGCGGGTGTGTATTCGCCTGTGTCGCCGGCGTGGCGGCTTGCGGACGGACCGCACAGCCGCGGAATTATGCCGGGTCGGGCGGTTGCGGGCAACTTCGGGGCTGGAGGCGGCCGGAAGCCGGCGAATCACGCCTCGCGGGCGGGTCATGTCGCATCGTTCTGCGGATGACGGGGCCAGACCCGGCCCACTTCAGCGATAATTCCCCGATGCCAATCACCATCAAGACCCCGGACGAGATCGAGAAGATGCGCGTCGCCGGCCGCCTGGCCGCCGAAGTGCTGCAGGTCGTCGCCCCCCATGTGAAGCCCGGCGTGAGCACGGCCGAGCTCGACCGCATCTGCTACGACCATATCGTCAAGGTCCAGAACGCGATCCCGGCCAACGTCGGCTACAAGGGCTTCCCGGCGACCATCTGCACCTCGGTCAACAACGTCATCTGCCACGGCATCCCGGCCGAATCCAAGGTCCTCAAGGACGGCGACATCATCAATATCGATGTCACGGTCATCAAGGACGGCTGGCATGGCGACACCAGCCGCATGTATATCGCCGGCACGGCGTCGGTGATGGCCAAGCGCCTGGTCGACGTGACCCGCGAGGCGATGTTCCGCGGCATCCGCACGGTCAAGCCGGGCGCCACGCTCGGCGACATCGGCCAGGCGATCCAGCAGTACGCCGAAGGCGAGCGCTTCAGCGTGGTGCGCGAGTACTGCGGCCACGGCATCGGCAAGGTCTACCACGAGGATCCGCAGGTCCTGCATTACGGTCGTGCCGGTGAAGGCCTGGTGCTCAAGCCGGGCATGACCTTCACGATCGAGCCGATGATCAACGAGGGCCAGCGCCACACCAAGCTGCTGCCCGACGGCTGGACCGTCGTGACCAAGGACCGCAAGTTGTCCGCGCAGTGGGAGCACACGGTGGCCGTGACCGAAACCGGCGTCGAGATCCTGACCCGACTGCCCGGCGACGACAACGACTTGTGAGCACCCCGGCGACCGCCCACATTGATCCGGTCGCCGATGCGCAATGGGCCGCGGCGACGCGCAATGCGATCGCCGAAAACGACGCTGCGCTGGCTGCACGTTTCGACGACAACGGCGACATCGACCGCCTGGTCGCGGCGCGCGCCCAGCAGGTCGATGCCGTAGTGCGCGAGGCGTGGTCGCATTGCGTGCCTCAGAACGCGGCGCTGTCCCTGTTCGCGGTCGGTGGTTATGGCCGCGGCGAGCTCTTCCCGCAGTCGGACATCGACCTGCTGGTGTTCGGCGAAGTGGATGCGCAGGCCGCGCACGCCGAAGCGCTTGCCCATTTTTTCCGGCTGCTCTGGGATGCGGGCCTGCCCGTCGGCCACGCGGTGCGTTCCGCCGAGGAATGCACGCGCGCGGCGCTGGAAGACATCACCGTGCTCACCGCGTTGCTCGAAGCGCGCATGCTGGCCGCCGATCTCGATGCGGCTTCGCAGCTGGCCAATGCGGTCGCGCCGAACCTGATCTGGCCGCCCGGCGAATATTTCGCCGCGAAACGCGAGGAACAACGCACGCGCCATGCACGCTTTGGCGACACGGCCGACAACCTCGAACCGAACATCAAGGAAGGGCCCGGAGGCCTGCGCGACCTGCATACGTTGCGCTGGGTCGCGTTGCGGATCATCGGCACCTGGGACCCGGATTCGCTGATGGCGATCGGCCAGCTCGGCGCCGACGAATTTGCAACACTGGAGCGCGAACGTCGTGTGCTCGCGCGCCTACGGTTCGGCCTGCACCTGATTGCGGGCAAGCGCGAGGAACGCCTGCGTTTCGATTACCAGAAGCCGCTCGCGGCGCGACTGGGCCATGTCGACAACGCGGACAATCTTGCCGTCGAGCAGATGATGCAGGGCTTCTATCGTGCCGCCGCGCGTGTCCTGCGTATCGGCGACCGCCTGCTGCAGCGTTTCGAGGAACAGCTTGAAGGAGAGGGCGAGCCGCAATCACTCGACGAACTGTTCGAGCTGCGCCGCGGCTATCTCGCAGCGCGCGATGCGCAATGGCCGCGCGACATTGACGAGTTGTTCGCGCTGTTCGCCGCCTGGGCGGCCCATGACGAGATCCGCGGCCTGCACTCGCGCACTGCGCGCGCACTGGCCGAGGCGCTGGACCGCATTCCTGCCTTCTTCGAAGCGACGCCGGAATTGCGCCAGCGCTTCATGCGCCTGCTGCGCGGGCCCAAGCCCGTCGCCGTCGTGTCCCGGATGGCGCGCTTGGGCGTGCTTGGGCGCTGGATTCCTGCCTTCTTCAAGGTGTCAGGGCGCATGCAGTTCGACCTGTTCCATGTGTTCACGGTCGACCAGCACACGCTCGCCGTGCTCAAGAACATCGCCTCGTTCGCTTCCGGCGAACCCGACGAACGATTCGCGCTAGCACACCAGGTGTGGCCGCGACTGCGCAAGCCGGAAATGCTGCTGCTGGCGGGACTCTTCCATGACATCGCCAAGGGACGCGGCGGCGATCATTCCGAACTCGGCGCAGTCGATGCGCGCGAATTCTGCGAAGCCCATGAATTGTCCGAGGGCGACACCGCGCTAGTTGAATGGCTGGTGCGTCAGCACCTGCTGATGTCGGTGACGGCGCAGAAGCAGGACATCGCCGACCCCGAGGTGATCCATCGCTTCGCCACGCTCGTCGCGGACCGCGAACGCCTGGACAACCTGTATCTGCTGACCTGCGCCGACATTTCCGGCACCTCACCGAAGTTGTGGAACGCGTGGAAGGACCGGCTGATGGCGGATCTGTACACCGCCACGCGCCTGGCGCTACGTCGCGGGCTGGAGCATCCGGTCGCCGCGCACGAGCGGGCCGCGGAAACGCAGGCGGACGCACGTGCGACGCTCACCGCTTTCGGCAGCAGCGACGTGGAAGTCGATGCGTTGTTCGCGCGCATGCCGCAGATCGGTTTCGAACGCAGCCGTCCCGACCAGATCGCCTGGCAGGCGGCCTCGCTGCGCGAGGTCGCGATGGGCGAAAGCTGCGTACGTGCCCGGCCGGTAAGCGGTGATGCAGCGGCGTTTGAGGTGTTCGTACATTCGCCCGACCGCGACGGCCTGTTCGCCGCGATCGTGGCCACGCTCGACCGTCTCGGATTCGCCATTCAGCAGGCCCGCATTCTCGACGGCCCGCACAGCATGGTGTTCGACAGTTTCGAAGTCGTACCGACGGATCCGCGTCACAACCCCAGCGCCGAGGAAGTCGAGCAGCGCCTGTCGCAGGCGTTGTCCGGTTCGCTCGACTGCATCAAGCCGACCCGGCGCACGCAGCCGCGACATTTGCGGCACTTCCGCATCGCCGCGCAGATCGGCTTCGACAGTGTCGCCGGCGGCAATGCCGGGCGCACGATGTTGAGCCTGGTCTGTACCGACCGCCCTGGCTTGCTGGCCGACGTCGCGCAGGTGCTGCGCGGGCAGAAGCTGCGCGTGCACGACGCACGCATCGCCACGTTCGGCGAGCGTGCCGAAGACGTATTCCAGATCACCGACCAGCGCGACCAACCGCTGGACGAAACGCAACAGCAGGGACTGCGCGAAGCGCTGCGCGCCTGCCTCGATGGAGAAAAGCAATGACCGAGAAGAAGCCGGCCCGCAAGGTCGCAAAGAAGGCCGCGCCGAAGGGTCCGGGTATCGACGAACTGAAGTTCATGGTCGAAAGCGCGTTCGAGCGCCGCACGATGCTGACGATCGACGAGATCGACGGCTCCACGCGACCGACCGTCGAACGCGTGATCGAAGGCCTGGAGAAGGGCGAGTTCCGCGTCGCCGAGCCCGACGGCAAGGGCGGCTGGAAGGTCAACGAGTGGCTGAAGAAGGCGGTGCTGCTGTACTTCCGCGTCAACGAAATGCAGCTGGTCGAGGCGGAGCCTGCACCGTTCTGGGACAAGGTGCCGGCGCGTTTTGCCGGTTTCAGTGAGAGCGACTTCCGCAAGGTCGGTGCGCGCGTTGTGCCGGGCGCCATCGCACGCCGCGGTGCGCACATCGGCAAGGACGTGGTGCTGATGCCGAGCTTCGTCAACATCGGCGCCTATGTGGGCGAGGGCACTATGGTCGATACCTGGGCGACGGTCGGTTCGTGCGCGCAGGTCGGCAAGCACTGCCACCTCTCTGGTGGTGCAGGCATCGGTGGCGTGCTGGAGCCGCTGCAGGCCTCGCCGACGATCATCGAGGACCACTGCTTTATCGGTGCGCGTTCCGAAGTGGTTGAGGGCTTTGTTGTCGGTCATCACAGCGTGATCGGCATGGGTGTATTTCTCGGCCAGAGCACGCGCGTGTACAACCGCATGACTGGCGAGATTAGCTACGGCTCAGTGCCCCCGTATAGCGTGGTGGTGTCCGGACAGCTGCCGGCGAAGGATGGCTCGCACTCGTTGTACTGCGCCGTGATCGTGAAGCAGGTGGACGCGAAGACGATGTCCAAGACCTCGATCAACGAATTGCTGCGCGGCTTGGCCGAGTAATTTGTGCTCGTCATCCCGGCGAACGCCGGGATCCAGCTGTGATTTGATGGCGGCGGCTGGTGCAACGGCAAAGGCTGGATCCTGGCGTGCGCCGGGATGATGACGATGTAATTGAACGCAACCAGAACTGGAAATGACCACGACTCTCTACGGCCTCAACAACTGCGACACCTGCAAGAAGGCGCGCAAGTGGCTCGACCGCTTCGGCGTCGCACATACCTTCATCGACTACCGCGACAACCGGCAGGCGCCGGAAACGCTGGTGGAATGGAAGGACAAGCTCGGTGGCTGGGAAGCGGTGATCAACAAGTCGTCGACCACTTGGCGCACGCTGCCGGAGAATCGCAGGACCCCGGGTTCGGATGCGGAATGGAAACTGCTGCTGAAGGAATATCCACAACTGATCCGCCGTCCCGTGGTGATCACCGACGACGGTGTGATCACCCAGGGATTCAGCGACAACGGTTTCAAGAAGCGCTTCCCCAAGGCGACCGAATGAGCGCGACGCGCTGGATCGCGCTGCTGCTGGTGTCCGTCGCGAGCTTCTTCGTGGCCGGCATCGCCGTGATTCTCCTGCTACTGGCATTCGGGCAGTCGCTGCTCGGTTGGCACGACAACATCGGGCCGGAAGTCCGGTGGGGAATCATTGCTGGATTCTTTGCGGCCTTGAGCGTCGCCATCCATCTGCACGGTCGCTGGTCGGCGACCACCAGACCTGGGAATCAGTCGTGATGAATGAAGTAATCAATCTGACCAAAGAGCTGATCACCCGGCCGTCCATCACCACCGACGACGCCGGTTGCCAGCAGTTGATCGCCGAACGCCTAAGGCGTGCCGGCTTCCGTTGCGAACACCTGCGCTTCGGCGAAGTCGACAACCTGTGGGCCTGGCATGGCGAAGGCGCGCCGACCCTGGTGCTGCTGGGCCACACCGACGTGGTGCCGTCCGGACCGCGCGAGGCCTGGACCAGCGATCCGTTCGTGCCCGAAGTCCGCGACGGTCTGTTGTACGGCCGTGGCGCCGCCGACATGAAGGGTAGCGTCGCCGCATTCGTGATCGCGCTGGAACGTTTCGTCGCCCGGCACCCGCAGCACCTCGGTCGCGTGGCCGTGCTGCTCACCTCCGATGAGGAAGGCGATGCGATCGACGGCGTGCGCAAGGTTGCCGATCTGTTCCGCGAACGCGGCGAACGCATCGACTGGTGCGTTACCGGCGAGCCGTCGTCGACGGCGAAACTAGGCGACCTGTTGCGCGTGGGACGCCGCGGTACGCTCTCGGCGACGCTGACCGTGCGCGGCATCCAGGGGCATGTCGCGTATCCCGAGAAGGCACGCAATCCGATCCACCAGGCGATGCCGGCACTATCCGAACTTGCGGCGCGCCGTTGGGACAACGGCTTCGAGACGTTCCCGCCGACGAGCCTGCAGATCAGCAACATCAACGCTGGCACTGGCGCGAACAACGTCATTCCGGGTGAGCTGCGCGTGCTGTTCAACCTGCGCTACAACCCGAACTGGCGTGCGGCGCAGCTTGAGCAGGAATGCGAGGCGGTGCTGCGTGCGCATGGACTCGAATACGACGTGCATTGGCATCGTGGCGGCGAGCCGTTCTACACGCCGGAAGGTCCGCTGCGTGCGGCGGCGCGTGACGTGCTTGCGCAGTTCAGTGGTGGGGCACCTGAGGAAAGCACGGGCGGTGGTACTTCAGATGCGCGCTTCATCGCGCCGCTGGGGGCGCAATGCATCGAAATCGGGCCGGTGAATGCGAGCATTCACAAGGTTGACGAGCACGTGTCGGTGGCCGATCTGGAAGTATTGCCGGAGCTGTATCTGCAGCTGATTGAGAAGCTAATGGCGTAGGGCGGGTCTCGACCCGCCCGCTAACGGGCCTGCAGTGATCTGATCACTCAGTGGGCGGCAGCCCACGTATCCAACCGTCGTTATCAGCCGCGCGCGCGGCATTTGTCCTATTGAATGCCGGGCGTTAATGAGGGGCGGGCTGCATCTTCAACGTATAACGCGCCTCACCAGGCAAGAACGGCGTCGCTCGCCCCTGCACCCAGTCGTCATGCCCCGCACCCCAGAACGGCGAAAGCAGATGCCCGCTCTGGCCGCCCGGCATATGGATGATCCCGTCGGCCTCATGCCCCGGCGCAACGACCATCCGCTCTGACGCACCGAAATCCGGCGCCTGCACGCGCGGCATCGCGACGTCGCCGGCCAGTGGCTCGAACGGCATGCACAACGGACGACGCGCGAACTTGGGCAAGGCGCGGGCAAGCGGATGACAGATCCTCGCGGTGTTCTGTTCGCCCCACGTGCGCTCGTTCACCGGTCCTTGTTTCGCCAATTCGTCGCGAACTTCACCCGCGGCATCCTCCAGCAGCGCATCCCAGCTCGCGTAGCGCGGTGACAGAAGGTTGGCGGGGCGCTGCGTCACCAGCGGCCAGACAAAGCCTTCCTGTTGCTGCAATCCTGGCATCACGAAGTCCTTGCCCAGCGCCATCTGCGCTGGTGCGGTCAAACCGTCCAGCACGCGCTCGCTCACCGCGCGACGCCAGGCGCGGACGACGCGATAGCTCACCGAGTCGGTGCTCGCGTGCCCTTGCCAGGTCGCTGCCGCGGTGGCGAGCTCCGATAGGGCTGGGGTCTTCGACTGCGCGGCCCGATCGCGCAGCAGTTGCCACCACGGCTGCAGGAACAACGCGCGATCATCGAGCTGGATCGCCAGCAGGTCACGTTCGGTGAATTGCTTCCTGGCGAACAGGTCATCGCGAATCTGCTTTGCACGCGCCCCCAGCGTGCTGCCGCCATCGCCGGCCAGTTTGAGCACTTCATCGCCGACAACGCGATTGTTCGCCGTCCAGAGGCGGCCGTGCGTGGGAGTCAGCAACGGCGCACTCGATGTCGAAATGGGCCAGGGCGGGCAGGTCGAATCCGCACCGTTGAAAGCAATTGGTTGTGCGGCATCGCAGCCCGCGGCACGCACCGGAATCGGCCCGAGCCAGCGCCAACCGATGGCGCCGCTACTGTCCGCGATCAGCATGTTCTGGGTGGGGATGGCGACGTTGCGCGTGATCGCAACCGCATCCGCCAGCGTGCGCGCGTGTGCCAGCTCGACCAGGTTGAGGTTGAGCGAACCAGGCAGGTGCGCCACCCAGCGCAGCGACAGGGCATGGCCCTGCGCATCGTGAGCCATCACTGGTCCCCACGTGGTCTCCTCGACATCGAATTCGACCGGCTTCGCGCCGGCCACCGCAATGAGTTCGCGATGGTGCGTGGAGGGCACGCAACCTGCGGCGTTTCCGCTGCCGCATAACGTCTGCGTCGCCCAATCCAGTGTGTCCACATAGCTGTTGGTGAAGGCCCACGCCACATGCGTATTGCTGCCCACCACGGTGAAGGGCATGCCCGGGAGGGTGAAGCCGTTGAGATCGACACGGCCATCGGACGCCTGCGGGTCGGGATAGCGCAGGCGGGCGCGGAACCAGATGTTCGGCGCACGCAGGCCCAGGTGCATGTCGTCGGCGACTATGGCGCGGCCATCACGGGTGAGTTCGCCCGACACGGCGAAGTTGTTGCTGCCGATCACACGCGGCATCGGTTCGGAATCGCCTCGCCTGTCCGGATGCGGAAGCTTGCGCAGGTCGACTACCTCGGCGCCAGGCAACACCGCATCTCCGCGCGGCGCGCCGGTGAGCGATGCATCCCAGCGGCTGCCATCGTGCGCAAGCAGCGCGAACAGCGCCGGCGGCAGATGCGGGCGCATCTTCCACATCGCCAGTTCGCGCGCGTTTTCGCCATCCTGCAGGTCGAAATACATCGCATACGCCACGAGCGGCGAATCGCTGAGCTTCCACGACTTGGGCTGGGTGCGCAGCAGCAGGTACGGCCAGGGGCGGACCTTGAGATCGCGCAGACCGGCATTCACACCATCCACGTAGGCCTGCATGCCAGCGCGCTGCTTGCCTACGACCGTGTCGAGGTTGGCCTCGACCCGGGCGCGGAAGCGGTGGACGCGGTGTTCCTTGTCGAGGTCGATCGCAACGGGGCCGAACAGCTCCGCGAGTTCGCCCGCGGCGGTACGCCGCAGCAGATCCATCTCGAAGTAGCGTTCCTGGGCATGCACATAGCCCAGCGCACGCATGGCGTCGGTCTGGTTCGCGGCTTCGATGGTGACCACGCCGAGCCGGTCGCGTTGGACCGTCACGGGTGCCGACAGACCGGTCAGGGACAGATTGCCGTCCAGAGTGGGCAGGCTTCCACGCAGCAGCCACCACACCACCAGCAGCAGGACAACGAACATCAGCAACAGGGCTAGCAGCCCGCGCCGGATCCACTTCGCCATGGGATTCCCTCCTGATCCGAGCTTAGCTGAATCGAGGGCCTGTGCCGTTACATGAGAAACCGCTACTTGCAAGCGGCGCCCGACTCACGCAGGATCGAGCCATGACCTCCGTTTCGACCCCTGCCGACATGAGCGCCGCCCTCCGCGGCCGCATGGCCGTGGCAGCGCCGCAGTCGAACAACGCCTTCAATAACAATCGCAATAACGCCAGCCTCCCGCGGGCCGGCGATTAGTGCGCGTTAGATAGACCGCTCTCAATCGCTCACGAAGCCCGCGCCGCCAAGCGCGGGCTTCGTCGTTTTGGTCCTCTGAAATCCGAAAACCCAACCCAAGGAGTCTTCCCATGTGTTCCATCCTCGGCATCTTCGGCCTGCAGGCCGGTGACGACCTTCATCAACTGCGCCGACGCGCACTCGAACTCTCCCAGCGCCAGCGCCACCGCGGTCCGGACTGGAGCGGCGTGCACCTCGATGACGGCGCGATCCTGGTTCACGAGCGCCTGGCCATCGTCGATCCGGCCGGCGGCTCGCAACCATTGCGCTCGCCCGACGGAGAGCTGGTGCTCGCGGTCAACGGTGAGATCTACAACCACCGCGAGCTGGAGAAGCGCTTGGCGCATCCGTATGCATTCCAGACCGGCTCGGATTGCGAAGTCATCAACGCGCTGTATCGCGATGGCGACGATGTTGCGGGCTGGTTGAGCTCGCTCAACGGGATCTTCGCGTTCGCCTTGTGGGATCGCACGAAGCGGCGCTACCTGATCGCGCGCGACCCGATCGGCGTATGCCCGCTGTACTGGGGCCATGACGTCGACGGTCGCCTGTGCGTGGCTTCGGAGATGAAGGCGTTGGCTGATCTGTGTGCTGACGTCGCACAGTTTCCGCCGGGCCATTATTTCGACAGCGCGAGCGGCGAACTCGTGCGCTACTACGCGAAGCCGTGGCGCGATTACGACACCACGCAGAGCATCGAAGTCGCGAAGCAGGAGCTGCGCGAAGCCTTCGAGCGCGCCGTGCATCGCCAGCTGATGACCGATGTGCCGTACGGCGTGCTGTTGTCGGGTGGGCTGGATTCGTCGCTGGTTGCTGCGGTGGCGGCACGTTATGCGCGGCATCGCGTGGAAGAAGACGACCAGGCCGAAGCCTGGTGGCCGCGCCTGCACTCCTTCGCCATCGGTCTTGAAGGCTCGCCCGATCTGGCCGCTGCCGAGATCGCGGCAGCGGCGCTGGGCACGGTGCATCACGGCTTCACCTATACCTTCGAAGAAGGCCTGGATGCCCTGCCCGAAGTGATTCGACACATCGAGACGTACGACGTCACCACGATCCGCGCTTCCACGCCGATGTTCCTGCTCGCGCGCCGGATCAAGGCGATGGGCGTGAAGATGGTGTTGTCGGGCGAGGGCAGCGACGAGGTGTTCGGCGGTTACCTGTATTTCCACAAGGCGCCGGACGCGCGCGAGTTCCACGAAGAGACCATCCGCAAGCTCGATGCCTTGCACAACTACGACTGCCTGCGCGCCAACAAGTCGATGATGGCCTGGGGCGTCGAGCCGCGCGTGCCGTTCCTCGATGTCGAATTCCTCGACGTGGCGATGCGCATGGACGCCGCGCACAAGATGGCGCGGCCACGCAAGGACGGTGCGCGTTGCATCGAGAAGGCGATCCTGCGCGAGGCGTTCGAAGGCTATCTGCCCGAATCGATCCTATGGCGGCAGAAGGAACAGTTCAGCGATGGCGTCGGCTACGGTTGGATCGACGGCCTGAAGGCGCATGCGCAGGCGCAGGTCAGCGACCGCGTGTTCGCGGCCGCGGCGAGCCGCTTTCCGGTGAACCCGCCGCAGACCAAGGAGGCGTACCTGTACCGCCACATCTTCGAGCAGTTCTTCCCGGGCGCGGCTTGCGCGCAGACGGTGCCAGGAGGCAAGTCGATCGCCTGCTCGTCGCCCGCGGCAATCGCCTGGGATGCCGCATTCGAGCGCATGGCCGACCCCTCGGGAAGGGCAGTGGTGGGGGTGCATGAGGCGGCGTAGGATCGTATATCCCGGCCGGATTACTCCCCGGTCGGGTCAGGCCGGCGGACGGCCGTCCGCCGCTCCCTGACGCGTTGGATATCAATGGCATGGCCAGGTCTTTTCAGAGCACAGACGCGAGCGGAGAGTCCGTGACCTCCAGCGTGCGCGCGCTCGACGCGATCTCGATTCCGGCGCCACCGATACGGCCAGGCGAAATCGACGCGGTTGTGCTGCGCATGGCGGAAACGGTGTTCGGCTGCCGCCATGCGCGCCTGGTGTGGAATTCCGGCTTCACCCGCGAAGGGCTACCGCGACAACATCGTTGGCCGACCACGCCATTGCTTCAGGAAGAGGTCGCGCTCATCGCGGCTGCACTGGATCGGCGTGGCAGCGTTGCGAGCGATGACGTGCGCGATGGTTGGCTGCGGATCGCTATTGCGCTGGAACACTCCCAAGCGGTCTTTCTGGCCGAATGGCCGGAGACCTGCGCACTTCCTGGAGGAGCGCCCGCAGGACTCATCGACTTCCTGACCCTGCTCACCGCGCGCATGCGCGCCGAAACCGAACTGGTGTCCGCGCATAACGCTGCCGGACGCATGGAGAAGGCGGCACAGCTGCATAACGCGTTGTATTCGATCGCCGATCTCGCCAGCAGCGAACTCGATATGGAGGAGATGCTGCGGCGGACCCACGCAGTGGTCGCGGGTTTGATGTACGCGGAGAACTTCTTCATCGCCCTGTATGCGCCGGAGAGCGACGCGGTGCGCTTCGTCTACCTGTCCGACCAGCACGAACCCTATCCGCTGGAAGTCGGTAGCGACATTCCCGTGAAGGAAATGCAGAACAGTCTGACCATGGCGGTAATCCGCAGCGGTCAACCGGCGATGGGGCGTTCAACCCAGCTGCGCCAGCAGTTCGGCCTCGCGGAAGGGGCGTTCGGTCCCGAAAGCGCCGACTGGCTCGGCGTGCCGATGGTTTCCGAAGGCGTGGTTCGCGGCGTCGTAGTGGTGCAAAGCTACGATCGCGCCGACCGCTATCGCGACGACGATCGCGCCCTGCTCGGGTTCGTCGCCCAGCACATCCTCACGGCCTTGCAGCGCAAGCAGGCGCAGGAAGAACTCGAATCAAGAGTGGAGGACCGCACCCGCGAGCTGACCGCGGAAGTGGACGAACGTCAGCGCGGCGAGAAGCTGCAGGCCGCGTTGTACAGCATCGCGGACCTGGCCAGCAGCGAACTCGACATGAGCGAAATGCTGCGCCGCATCCATCTGGTCGTGGCCGAGTTGATGTACGCGCGCAACTTCATCATTGCCTTGTACAACGTCGATCGCGAAACCCTGCGCTTCATCTATCACGCCGATGAGAAGGATCCTGGCATCGTCGATCCGGAAGCGGAAATCCCGGAAAGCGTGATGCGCGATACCCTCACCATGGGCGTGATCCGCAGCGGCCGTACGGTGATGGGACGGCCCGCGCATGTGACGGGGCTGCTCGGCATTCCGGAAGGTGTCTTCTACGGCGCCGTCGCCGAGGACATGCTCGGCGTGCCGATGGTGACTGAGGGCAAGGTGCGCGGTGCCGTGCTGGTCCAGAGTTACGACGCAGCCGAACACTACGGCGAGGAAGATCGCGCTCTGCTGGCCTATGTCGCCCAGCACATCCTGACCGCGCTCGATCGCAAGCAGGCCCAGGCCGAACTCGAGAATCGCGTGGCGGATCGCACGCGTGAACTCGCCATGGTGGTGGGCGAGTTGCGCGACCAGATCAGTGAGCGCGAGCGCGCCGAGCAGCAGCTGGTGCACGAGACCATGCACGATTCGTTGACCGGTCTGCCGAACCGCACCTTCCTGTACAACGCGCTGGAGCGGGCGCTGGCGCGCATGCACCGCGGTCGCAATCACCGTTTCGCTGTGCTGTTCCTCGACCTCGACCGGTTCAAGGTGATCAACGACAGCGTCGGACACCTGGCCGGCGACGAGATGCTGAAACAGGCAGGCGCCCGGCTGGCGGCCTGCGTGCGGCCGTTCGATGTGGTGGCGCGCTTAGGCGGCGACGAATTCGCGGTGCTCCTGGAAGACGTCAACCTGCCGGAAGACGCCTGCCATGTCGCGCAGCGCGCGATCCAGTCGCTCGCCGAACCGATGCACATCGACGGCAAGGAGCTGTTCACCTCGGCCAGCATCGGCATCGCCTTGGGACATGCGCGCTACCAGCGTGCCGAGGAACTGTTGCGCGACGCCGACGTGGCGATGTATCGCGCGAAGGCGCACGGGCGCCAGCGCTTCGAGATTTTCGACGAGCGATTGCATCGCGAGGCGCTGCAGCTCCTGGAGCTGGAAAGCGATCTGCGTCGCGCCATCCAGCGCTACGAATTCGAGCCGCATTTTCAGCCGATCGTGCGCCTGTCCGATCGCCATGTCGTCGGCTACGAAGCGCTGCTGCGTTGGCGGCATCCGCGACGGGGGCTGGTCGCACCAGGTGAATTCTTGGGCGTGGCTGAGGAGAACGGCAGCGTCGAGCAGATTGACTGGCAGCTGTTCGAGCGGACCTGCCGCGAGATCGGCATGCTGGGCGCCGACAGCGGCTACATCACGCTCAACGTGTCGCCGCGCCATTTCCGTTCGCCGACGCTGGCGCGACAGATGCTGGAGCTGTTCGACATGCACCGGCTCGCCCACGACCGGGTCCGGGTGGAAGTTACCGAGGGCGCGCTGCTCGACAATCCGGAGCAGGTGCGAATCACGCTGCAAGCGCTGCGCGACGAAGGGGTGGTTGCGGCGCTGGACGATTTCGGAACCGGCTACTCTTCGTTGAGCTACCTGCATCGGTTCCCGCTGCAGACGATCAAGATCGATCGTTCGTTCGTCAGTGCCTTGCAGCGCGACGATCGCGCCGGAAGCACGCCGGTGGTGCGAGCCGTGCTGGCGATGGCACGCACATTGGGCATGGACGTGGTCGCCGAAGGCGTGGAGACCGACGAACAGCGCGAATGTCTGATGGAAATGGGCTGCGAACTGGGGCAGGGCTTCCTGTTCTCGCGCGCGAGGCCGGCGTCGGAGTGGGCCGCGCAACGGCGTAGTCATTAGGTGTCAAGCATCGAGCGTCGTGGTTGATGGCGCAGTGCCGCGTTCCCATGAGGCTTCCGGCGCCCGATAAGATGCGGCGTCCCAACCATAGCCTCCGCCATGACTGAAACCCGCCTGGGCCTGCGCGAGAACGCTGGACAGTTTTCGCTCCTCGTCCTGGTGAATGCATTCGTAGGCGCGATGGTCGGCCTGGAGCGATCCGTGCTGTCGCCGCTGGCGGAGCAGGAATTCCATCTGGTCGCGAAGACTGCGGTGCTGTCGTTCATCGTGGTCTTCGGCGTCACCAAGGCACTCACCAATTACCTGGCAGGCCGCTGGTCCGACCGCTTCGGACGCAAGCGCGTGCTCGTGGCGGGATGGCTGGTGGCGACACCGGTGCCGTTCCTGCTGATGTGGGCGCCGAGCTGGTCGTGGATCCTGTTTGCCAACGCATTGCTGGGTATTAGCCAGGGGCTGACCTGGTCGACCATGGTAATCATGAAGATCGATCTGGTCGGATCGCGGCGGCGCGGGCTGGCGATGGGGATCAACGAATTCTCCGGCTATGCGGCGGTCGCGGCGAGCGCGCTCCTTACCGGATTTCTCGCCATGCGTTACGGGCTGCGGCCGCAGCCGTTCTATGTGGGCGTCGTGTTCGTCGTCGCGGGATTGTTGCTGTCGCTGCTGTACGTGAAGGAGACGCAACACCATGTTGTCGTGGAAGCACGATTGCATGCAGCCTCCGCGCCAGCCCTGTCGCCATCGCAGGTCTTCTGGCGCACGACACTGCACGACCGCGACCTGTCCAGCGTCAGCCAGGCGGGGCTGGTCAACAACCTCAACGACGGCATGGCCTGGGGTTTGTTTCCGTTGTACTTCGCGGCGGCTGGCATGGATCTCCTGCGCATTGGTGTGTTGGCGGCGCTGTATCCGGCTTGTTGGGGGATCACGCAACTGTTCACGGGCGCGTGGTCGGATCGCGTCGGTCGCAAATGGCTGATCGCCGCCGGCATGTGGGTCCAGGCTGTCGGCATCGCGTGTATCGCGTCGATGGCGACGTTCACTGGCTTCGTGGTTGGTGCGGTGTTGCTCGGGATCGGTACGGCGATGGTCTATCCGACGTTGCTGGCGGCGATCGGCGACGTCGCGCATCCACAGTGGCGTGCTTCGGCGGTCGGCGTGTATCGGCTCTGGCGCGACCTGGGCTACGCCTTGGGCGCGTTGATTGCGGGCCTCGTCGCCGATCTGCTCGGGGTTGACGTTTCGATCTGGCTTATCGCCGCACTGACATTCGCTTCCGGCCTGGTGGTCGCGATGCGGATGCGCGAGACGCTGGCGGCACCGTCGCGATGACGCGACGGTAGTCGCTGCATCGGGTTTGGCAATGCAAATACGCTGCGGACGCTGCTGCGCAAGCGCCTCGGGCGGGGCGTGCGCGAGTTGCGCGGGCAGGGCGCGTAAGAGCGCTTGTTATCGGTGAATGAGCCGATATACGACCGTCTCCAGCGCGGTTACCCCTTCTTCGATGAAAGCCGGCTGCTGGGCGAGGATGTCGCGGCGCTCCAGCACGTCGATGTGCCAGTCGCGGTCGTAGAGTTCGCGCACTTCCGCCTCGGTGACGCTGAAAGGCGGTCCCTGCTTTTGGTGCGGCGGATATTCCAGCGTAATCAGCAGGCCGCGGCAGCCCGGCGGCAATAACGCGTACACCTCATCGACGTAACGTCGACGCAGGTCGGGCGGCAGCGCGACCAGCGCGGCGCGGTCGAAGGCGACGCTGCAGTCGACCAGGGCTTCCGCATCCAGCGCGAACACATCACCGCAGATGATTTCGACACTGCCGGCGTAGTAGTGGGTGCCGTATTTGGTTTCGCGCACCTCGGGTACGACGCCGTGCTCGGTGATGAATTGCTTGATCGCCAGGGGCGACAGCTCCGCCGCCAGCACGCGGTAGCCCTGCGAGGCGAACCAGACCATGTCTAGTGACTTGCCGGCGAGCGGGACGAAGATCGTCGCACCGGTCGGCATGCCGATCGCGGGCCAGTGCTTGAGCAGCAGCGGCGTCGGCTTGTCCTGGTGGAAGCCGATCTCGTTGTCGCGCCAGCGCTGGAGCCAGAAGTCGGGGTGCATGGCGCCTCTGCTGTAAGTCCCCTCCCTTTCGCGCAGCGAAGGGGAGGGTTAGGGAGGGGTGCTCTTGATCTTGCTCTCGACGGCGCGAAGCGGAAGCAAAAGCGCTCGCGCCTGCGGCGCTCGACCCCACCCCGGCCCGGCCGGCCATCGGCACAGCCCGATGGCGTTCGTCGAGGCGCGAGCCATGGCTCGCAAGCGCCTCTCCTCACCCTTCGCTACGCGAAAGGGAGGGAGGTTCATTACTGGACTTCGAGCCGCGCCGCCGCAGTAATCGGCGGTGTGGGTGTCGAACGCGCCGCAGCGCGTCGGAAGAATGAACTACTGGACCTCAAGCCCTTCGACCTTCTGCCAGCCGCGCGGCAACAACCCACCGCGGCTGGCGCGAGCGCCGATATACGCCTCCAGATCCTTGAACGACAGCGACATCGTGCGCGAACCCGACTTCACCACCAGCGTGCCGCCCTGAGGCACCACGGCGACCGCGACGACGCGCTCGGTGCCGAGCTTGGCCTTGGGGATCTCGATGATCTTGTTGCCCTTGCCCTTGTCGAGTTCCGGCAGTTCCGCCACCGGGAAGGCGAGCAGGTGACCGACATTGGTAACGGCGACCACGCGATCGTTGTCGCCCATCGCCACCTGCGCCGGCTGCAGCACCTTGGCGTTGGGCGTCAGCGACAGCATCGCCTTGCCGGCCTTGTTTCGGCCGGTGAGGTTCTCGAAGCGGGTGACGAAGCCGTAGCCGTGCGACGAGGCGAGCACGAACTTCGTATCGTTGTCGCCCGACGCGATGGCCTGGAACGAGGCGCCCGGTGCGGGCGAGAAGCGTCCGGTCAGCGGTTCACCATTGCCTCGTGCCGACGGCAGCGTGTGCGCGACGGTCGAATAGGCGCGGCCGGTGGAATCCAGGAACGCGACTTGCTGCGTGCTACGACCCTTCACCGCGCCAAGCAGGCCGTCGCCGTCGCGGTAGCTGAGCGAGCCGGCATCGACGTCGTGGCCCTTGGCCGCGCGCACCCAACCCTTCTCGCTCAAAACAATCGTCATCGGTTCGCTGGCGACCAGTTCGGTTTCCGACAGCGCCTGCGCGGCGCCGCGTGAGACCAGCGGCGAACGGCGGGCATCGCCGAACTTCTTCGCATCGGCCAGCAGTTCGTCCTTCACCAGCTTCTTCAGCTTGGCCTTGCTGTCCAGCGTGGCGACGATGCGATCGCGCTCGGTCTCGAGCTCGGCCTGCTCGCCGCGGATCTTCATCTCTTCCAGGCGTGCGAGCTGCTTCAGCTTGGTTTCGAGGATGTACTCGGCCTGGTCGTCGCTGAGCTTGAAGCGCGCAATCAGCACGTCCTTGGGCTCGTCCTCGGTGCGGATGATGCGGATCACTTCATCCAGGTTGAGGAACGCAACCAGCAAGCCTTCCAACAGGTGCAGGCGGCGCTCGACCTTGTCGAGGCGGTGCTTAAGGCGGCGCGTCACCGTATCGGTGCGGAAATTCAGCCATTCGCCAAGGAACGCCTTGAGTCCCTTCACCTGTGGGCGGCCGTCGAGGCCGATCACGTTGAAGTTGACGCGGAAGCTCTTCTCCAGGTCGGTGGTCGCGAACAGATGCCCCATCAGCTGTTCGACGTCGACGCGGTTGGAGCGCGGCACCAGCACGATCCGGGTCGGATTGGCGTGGTCGGATTCGTCGCGGATGTCTTCCAGCCACGGCAGCTTCTTGGCCCGCATCTGCGTGGCGATCTGCTCGATCACCTTGCTCGGCGAGGCCTGGTAGGGCAGCGCGGTGATGACGATGTTGCTGCCGTCCTTTTCGAATACGGCACGTGCGCGCACGCTGCCCAGGCCGGTTTCGTACATCGAAATCAGGTCGGCGCGCGGCGTGATGATCTCGGCGGTGGTCGGATAGTCCGGACCGAGGATGTGTTCGCACAGATCGCGCGTGGTCGCGTCGGGGTCGTCGAGCAGGCGCACGCAGGCGCTGACCACTTCGTTGAGGTTGTGCGGCGGAACGTCGGTGGCCATGCCGACGGCGATGCCGGTGGTGCCGTTGAGGAGCAGGTGCGGCAGGCGCGCCGGCATCCACGTGGGCTCTTCCAGCGTGCCGTCGAAGTTCGCATCCCAGTCGACCGTGCCCTGGCCCAGCTCACCCAGTAGCACTTCTGCGATCGGGGTCAGCTTGGACTCGGTGTAGCGCATCGCCGCGAACGACTTCGGATCGTCGCTGGAGCCGAAGTTGCCCTGGCCTTCGATCAACGGATAGCGGTACGAGAACGGCTGCGCCATCAGCACCATCGCCTCGTAACAGGCGCTGTCGCCGTGCGGGTGGTACTTACCGATCACGTCACCGACGGTGCGCGCCGACTTCTTCGGCTTGGCCCCGGCGTTGAGGCCCAATTCGCTCATCGAGTAGATGATGCGGCGCTGCACCGGCTTGAGCCCGTCGCCAAGGAAGGGCAGGGCGCGGTCGAGCACCACATACATCGAGTAATCGAGGTAGGCGCGTTCGGCGTATTCGCGTAGGGGAATTTGTTCGAAGCCGTGGAAGGCGGCGCGTACGGTATCGCTCATCGTGCGGAGTCTGCGTGCGTGGTTCTTGGAATAGCGGGTCAGTTGACCAGATTGCCGGCGGCTTCGCCTGCGGCAGCGGTCGCGGAAAGTTGACGCAGCGAAGGCTGGTCGGTTGGCGCGGTGGCGTGTTCGCCTTCGAGGGCGACACGATCGCGGCCGGCGCGCTTGGCCGCATACAGTGCGGTATCGGCGCGTTGGAACAGGTGTTCGAGATCGTAGCCCGAAGTCGGCGTCGCATGGGCGATGCCGATGCTCACGCGCAGCTTCGTCAGTGCCTGGGTCGCGCCAGCGCGCTGCGCGACGGACTTGCGGATCGATTCGCCCAGGGCGAGCGCCGCCCCAGAATCATGATCGATGGCCGCAACGAGAAATTCATCGCCGCCGAAACGGCCGAGCAGATCGCCGCTGGCGAGGTTCTCGCGGGTGATGCCGACCACCAGCTTCAGGGCGGCGTCGCCGGAGAGGTGCCCGTACTGGTCGTTGATCGATTTGAAGTGATCCAGGTCCATCACCAGCAGCGCTACCGGTCGGCCGTAATGGCTGGCGTGGACGAGCAGGTCTTTGAGCGAAGCCGCGAACGCATGTCGCGTCAGTGCGCCAGTCAGCGTGTCCTGCACGGCCTGGCGACGCAGCTGGTCGGATTCGGCCTGCAGGCGTGCGTTAAGGGACTGGGCATGTTGTTGGCGGCGCTGCAGGTGTGCGGCTTCCTCTTCGAGTTCCGCAGCACGCTGCCGCGAACGCCACCAGGCGAGCAGCAATACGCCGCAACCGAGCGCAATCAACCAGGCCCAGGTGCGTGTCGGTTTGTCGGGTTCGGCAGTAGTACCAGCGGTCTTGGCGGTCGCAGGAGTGTCCGACGCAGTCGCGGTCGCGGGCTGGGGAGCCATTGCTGCGGCGGCATCCGGCGTGTCGCTATTCAGCAGTCGCTGCGCGAAACGCTCTCGATAGGCATCCGCACGGCGGCGCCAGAGGACTGCCTGTTCTGCTTCTCCGAGCCGCCCATGCGCCGCAGCGAGCAAGGTGGCGATCTGCTCAGCGAGCCGTTCGTCCTGCGCGCTATCGGCCAGGCCTACGGCTTCCTGGAGGAGGGGCAGGGATTCGCGGGAGCGGTCGCGCTCATCGAGCAGCGCGGCCATATGCATCAGCGACGAAACCAGCGCATCGGTGTCCGAGTCGTGGCGCGCGGCATCGACGGTGGCGCGGGCGGCATCGAGTTCGTTGTCGGGATGAATGGCCGGTGTCGAGATCGCCGGTGCGGCAACGCTCTCCGTTGACTCGACCGGACGTGGCGGCGGCGGAGGAGGGGGCGGCGGCAGGAAGTCCGGCGGCGGGGGGCGTTCGCCCGGAGGCGGTGGCGGATGGCCGGGAGGCGGCGGTCCAGGTAGCGGTTCCTGTGCGTGCACGCCCGCGACGCCAAGCCACATCATGCCGAGCAACGCCGAGGTGAGCAGCAGGGGCTTCGCGGCGGTTCGGACCATGCGGAAGGAAGTCGCGTAGGGACAGCGCGGAAAGCTAGCACGCCGGCGTTCGTGCCGAAGCCCGGAAAACAAAAAACCCCGCATCGCTGCGAGGTTTTTCATCAAAATCATTGGTGCCCAGGAGAGGACTCGAACCTCCACGGTTTTACCCGCTAGTACCTGAAACTAGTGCGTCTACCAATTCCGCCACCTGGGCTTCGCTTTGCGGTGCCGGTGAAGGCGTGCCGTTGCGAGGCCGCGTATGTTGCGTTGCGGCGGGACGCTTGTCAACGACTTGCCGACGATATTTTTCACGAATCGTCGGGTCGCATCTCCGCGACCCCGTGTTAATGACGATATGCGACCATGCCGCGATGAAAAAGAAGACCAAGGGCGGTCGCAATTCCAGCGGTCCGGGTCCAGACCGGACGTCCCGTACCACCCGCGCCACAGGCCCCGCCGAGGGCGCGCGCAAGTCAGCAAAGAAGAAGGGCCCCGCCAAGGCAAAGGGCGCTCCAGCGCGGCCGGCGTGGATGCCGGAACCAACGCCGCGCGGCTTCCCACCAAAGCGGTCGTCGCGGCCACCGGCTCGGGGCGGGATTCCGGCGGCTGGCGTTCACCCCGGCAACTTCCACGACCCTCACGCGGACCGTGAAGCCACGCGCTATGAGCAGCCCATCGCCAGCCGGGAACTGATCCTGCGCCTGCTCGGCGAAGGCCCGATGGCGGCGGATGCGCTGGCGCAGCGGTTGGAGCTGACTGCGCCGGATCGTTTCGACGCATTGAACAAGCGTCTGGCCGCGATGCTGCGCGATGGCCAGTTGCTGCTCAACCGGCGTGGCGAATTCGCCCCGGCCGAGCGCCTCAATTTGATCGCGGGCACGGTGATCGCCAATCCGGACGGTTTCGGCTTCCTGCGTCCCGACGCGGGCGGTGGCGACGATCTGTTCCTGCCGCCGCTGGAAATGCGCAAGGCCATGCACGGCGATCGCGTTCTCGTCAGTGTCGCCGGTGTGGACCGGCGCGGCCGCCGCGAAGGCGCGATCGTCGAAGTGCTCGAACGCCGCCTCAGCCGCCTGATTGGCCGCTTCGAGACCGAATCCGGCATCAGCTATGTCGTCCCCGACGACCGCCGCATCCAGCGCAACGTGCAGATCCCGCCGGATCAACGCGGCGAAGCGAAGCACGGCCAGCTGGTGGTGGCTGAAATCACCCAGCCGCCGGATTCCTGGCGTCCGCCTATTGGCCGCGTGCTCACCGTGCTGGGCGAGCGCCTGACCGCATCGCTGGCGGTGCAGGCCGCGATCCACGGCCACGAATTGCCGCACGAATTTCCGCAGGCGGTATTGAACGAAGCCGCGGCGGTACCGCTGACGGTCGATGCCGCTACCGCTGCCGAACGTGTCGACCTGCGCGCGATGCCGCTGGTGACCATCGACGGCGAGGACGCGAAGGACTTCGACGACGCGGTGTATTGCGAACCCAATCGCAACGGCTTCCGCCTCGTCGTGGCCATCGCCGATGTCTCGCACTACGTGCGGCCAGGTTCGCCGCTCGATGATGAGGCGCAGAACCGCGCGACGTCGGTCTACTTTCCCGGTTTCGTCGTGCCGATGCTGCCGGAGACGTTGTCCAACGGCATCTGCTCGCTCAATCCAAAGGTCGACCGCCTGTGCTTCGTCTGCGACATGCAGGTGGATCGCGATGGCGAGGTGACCAAGTCGAAGTTCTACGAAGCGGTGATGCACTCGCACGCGCGGTTGACTTATACGCTGGTGTGGAATGCAGTCGGTGAAGTGCCCGATGAGGTCAAGGCCGAGGCGCGCACGCAGATCGGCGCTTCGGTGCTGCCGCAGGTCGAACACCTGCATCAGCTCTACCGCGTTTTGGCCAAGGCACGCGAGCGTCGCGGCGCGATCGAGTTCGGATCCTCGGAGGTGCGCTTCGTGCTCGGCTCCAAGGGCGAAGTCGTGCAGGCCGGGATGCTGCAGCGGAACGACGCGCACAAGCTGATCGAGGAGTGCATGATCGCGGCGAACGTCGAGGCCGCGAAGTTCCTGCTCTCGCACGGGATTCCCGCGCCGTACCGCATCCACGAGCAGCCGCCGGAGGCGAAGTACGCCGACCTGCTGGAATTCCTCAAGGAATTCGCCCTGCGCATGCCGCCGTGGGCCAAGGTGCAGCCGAGGGACTTCACCGCGTTGCTGAAGAAGATTCGTGAGCGACCCGACGCGGCGCTGCTTGAATCGGTGCTGCTGCGCAGCCAGTCGCTGGCGGTGTATTCGCCCGACAACGTCGGCCATTTCGGCTTGGCGCTGGAGGCCTACGCGCATTTCACCTCGCCGATCCGCCGCTATCCCGACCTGCTGGTTCATCGCGCGATCAAGCACGCGCTGCACCATCGCAAGCCGGCCGATTTTTACGAACCACATGAAATGGTCGCGTTGGCGCTGCAGTGCTCAGAGCGCGAGCGCCGTGCCGACGAGGCCGAACGCGAAGTCGACGAGCGCTACCGCGCCGCGTGGATGGAGCAGCATGTGGGCGGCCAGTTTGCCGGCGTGATCAGCGGCGTCACCAGTTTCGGGTTGTTCGTGGAACTGGACGATTCCAAAGTCAACGGCCTGATCCATGTGACCCAGCTGCCCGCCGACTACTACAAGTTCGATCCGATCCGGAAGACGTTGACCGGCGAGCGCACCGGGCGTGAATTCCGCCTCGGCGATCGGGTCGACATCATTGTGCTCAAGGCGAGCGTGGAAGACCGGCGCATCGACTTCCGTCTGGTCGAGGAGCGCGGGGTGAAGCCGCCTCCGCCGCGCGGCAAGCCGGCGAAGCGGGTAAAGCAGAAGTACTGAGATAATGGGCGGACGTGCGTAGGGTGGGCCTTGGCCCGTCTTGCGGCATGCCAGACAAATGCGGGTCGAGACCCGCGACGTGCACGTAACGACAACGGCGGGCCGAGGCCCGCCTAATGGAACAGACATGAGCACCAAACAGTGGATCGCCGGCATCAATGCGGTGTCGGCCGCCGTCGAGCACGACGCGGAAAACGTGCGTGAAATCCTGATCGAGGCCGGCGCCAAGAACCCGCGCCTGACCGAAATCGAGGCGCAGGCGCGCCGCAAGGACATCGACGTGCGCCGCGTCGCCACGCAGGCGCTGGATGGCGTGGTCGGCAACCTGCGCCACCAGGGCGTAGTCGCGCGCTACGCGGCAGCCAAGACCTATAGCGAGAACGACCTGCAAGGGCTGGTCGAAGCTGCCGAAGGCAAGGCTCTCGTGCTGGTGCTCGATGGAGTGCAGGACCCGCACAACCTTGGAGCCTGCCTGCGCAGCGCGGCGGCGGCGGGCGCGACCGCGGTGATCTTCCCGAAGGACAAGGCGGTGCAGGTCAACGCGACCGTGCGCAAGACCTCGGCGGGCGCGGCGGACAGCATCCCGGTGATTCCCGCGACCAATCTTTCGCGCACGCTGCGCGACCTGCAGCAGATGGGCGTGTGGATCTATGGCCTCGCGGGCGAAGCCGATACCTCGTTCTGGTCGCTCGATCTGCGCGGCAACGTCGCGCTGGTGCTGGGCGGCGAGTCCGACGGCATGCGCCGGCTCACGCGCGAGAACTGCGATCAGCTGGTGAAGATCCCGATGCCGGGCGGTGGCGATGTCGAGAGCCTGAACGTGTCGGTTGCGACAGGCGTGACGTTGTTCGAAGCGGTGCGACAGCGCGGCATCGCAACCAAGTAGTCGTTGTTGTCGATTCCGCTTTGCGGAAACGACCGTTCCACCGACAGCGAAGCGGGACGACCCGCCTCTCGATCATCATCCGGGGACGGCCCCTTTGATCGGAGATTGTCATGCCCTGGATATTGCTCGTGCTCGCCGGACTGCTCGAAGTCGGCTGGGCGATCGGTTTGAAGTACACCGAGGGCTTCACACGTCTATGGCCGTCGCTCGGCACGGTTGCGGCGATGGTGATCAGCCTGGGGCTGCTTGGGATTGCGATGAAGTCCTTGCCCGTAGGAACTGCGTATGCGGTGTGGGTCGGCGTGGGCGCCGTCGGTACCGTCATTCTCGGCATCGTGTTGTTCAATGAGCCACTGAACGTGCTGCGTGTCGGAAGTGTCGTGTTGATCGTCGCCGGGTTGGTGGGGCTGAAACTGGCGACGCCTTGAAGCCTTCCTTCTCCCCGCTTGCGGGGAGAAGGTGCCCAACGGGCGGATGAGGGGGCGGCGAAGCCGGCGCGGTGCCGCCACTGCCCCTCTCCTGCATTGCTACGCGATGCGGTCCGTCTCTCCGCAAGCGGGGCGAGGGGGCGGTTGCAGCGTCAAACCGCGTGCGGATCGACCTCGTCAGTCGTTGTCGTTTCGGCAGCACCCGGCACCTTCAACATCGGCCACTGATTCACGATCTTGCAGAAAAGCTGCGCCGTACGTTCGGTGTCGTACACCGCCGAATGCGCGTCCTCATTGCGCCATTCCAGCCCTGCGGCCTGGACCGCTCGCGATAGCACGGTCTGGCCGTAAGCAATGCCGGCGAGCGACACGGTGTCGAACACGCTGAAGGGATGGAACGGGCTGCGCTTGTGCCCTACGCGCGCGATTGCTGCGTTGAGGAAGTTGAGGTCGAAATGCGCGTTGTGCCCGACCAGGATCGCGCGCGTACAACCGTGCTTGCGCAAGGCCTCGCGCACCGGGGCGAAGATGAGGTCGAGCGCGGCGCGCTCCGGCTTTGCATCCCGGAACGGGTGATCGAGGATGATGCCGGTGATTTCCAGCGACTTCGGATCGATGTCGGTTCCCGCGGCCGGAACCACATGGGTGCTGGTGACTTCGCTGACGAACAGTTGGCCATTTTCGTCCACGTCGATCGGCGCCGCCGCGATCTCCAGCAGTGCGTGGCGATTCCAGTCGAAACCGCCGGTCTCCACATCGACCACCACGGGCAGGAAGCCGCGGAAACGCGTGCTTAGCGGAGAGATCGGCTTCTTTGCGGCGTCAGGCATCTGCGCAGTTTAGCCGGAGCGGGGTTGGCCTCGCACGATGCGGCGACATTGGTGGCGCTTTGTAGAGCGGAGCTTGCTCCGCGCCTCTAGCCGTGACCGATAACAAGGGCAGCGGAGCAAGCTCCGCTCTACAAAGCGGGTCACGGCGAAACTGCGGTTCCGAGTAGGGTGCCGTTGCGGCGCATATGTTCCAGTAGCTGCAACCCTTGCGCGATGAAGGCATCGTCGGCCGCAACTCCGGCTTCACGCGCCAGTGCGGCGAGTTGTTCCCGCCCGCTCAGCGACGGTTGCTCCTCCAGCCTGGTGAGCAGGCGGAAGGCCAGCGGGCTCAGTTCCGAAAAACGCACTTTGCCGTCCGCTTCACGCCGTAGCAGCAGGAACGTCGGCAGTGCCGGCGGCGCATCCGGCTGAAAATCCGGCCCCAGGCGATGCACCGGCCATTGGTAGGCCAGGGGCCAGGCGAGCGGCGACACGCACGGGGCGCCTTCGAGCAAGTTGCCGTTGAGGTCGTGCGCGATGTCGTCGGTTTCCGCTTCGGAAATCTGCAGCGCAAGTTCGACCCATTCGTACTGGGCCAGTTCGCCTAGGAACGGCGGATCGAGCTGCGGCAGCGATTCCAGATAGCGCAGGAATTCGCGGGCGATCTCCGGGAACAACGGTGTCTGGCTGCGATGGTCGCGATAGAAGTCGCGCACCAACGCGCGCCAGCGTGCGTCGCCCAGCAGCGTGCGTATCACCGGGAAGTTGCCGCCGAGCAGACTCTCGATGTTGTTGAACAGTAGCTCGCGATAGACGGCCAGTCGGCGATCCTCGATGCCCGCAGGGGCTGCGACATGCTCAGGGTCGCGCAGGTGGCGGGTGAGTTCGAGTTGCTGCTCGCGCAGACGCGCCGGCGTGGTCGAGATATCAGGCGTGGACATGGCGTGCCGGTGCGAAGGCGTCGGCGATCGCGTGTTCGCGCATCACCGAGCGGATGGTGTCGAGTTCGGCTACCAGTTCCGCGTATGGCGGGATATTGAAGTCCCGCTCCAGCAGCGTGGTGCGGGCACCGAAGCGCGCATAGGCCGCGCCAAGCAACCGCCATACCGCGTCCTTCACCGGCGCGCCATGAGTGTCGACCTTGAGGTCCTCGGCTTCGTCGTAGTGGCCGGCGACATGGATGTAGGCCACGCGATCGCCGGGCAGTTGCGAAAGGAATTCGTGGGCGTCGTAGCGATGGTTGACCGCATTGACGTAGATGTTGTTGACGTCCAGCAGCAGGTCGCAATCGGCTTCGCTCAGTACGGCGTTGATGAAGTCGATCTCGCGCATTGCCTGATGTGGTGCCGCGTAATAGGAAACGTTCTCCACCGCGATACGGCGGCCGACGATGTCCTGCGCCTGCCGGATGCGTGCCGCGACGTGGTGGACGGCTTCTTCGGTGAAGGGGATGGGCAGAAGATCGTAGAGCTGGCCGTCGTCGGCGCAGTAACTCAGGTGCTCGCTGTACAACGTAACGTTGTGGTGGTCCAGGAAGCGGCGCACGCGCTCCAGAAAGGCCCGGTCCAGCGGTGCGAATCCGCCCAATGACAGCGACAGGCCGTGGCAGACCAGCGGATGGCGTGCGCTCAGTTCCCGCAGCGCGTCGCCGTAACGACCGCCGACACCGATCCAGTTTTCCGGCGCGCATTCGAGGAAGTCGAAATCCCCAGGTGCGGCAGACCGCAGCGGTTCGAGCAATGAACGCCGCAGGCCGAGACCGGTGCTGTTTGGGGAAAGGGGCATCAGACGAACCGTTGCGGGAATCAGTGCGTCACTCCGAGCGCAGCGAGAGACCTGCCTCTCGCAGAAGCGACGGCTTCTTCGCTGCGCTCAGGATGACATTGGAAGAAGGAGGAAGCGACGCTCGCTTCCTCCTTTCATCACATCAGGCCATGCCGCCGCACTTGCCCTCGCCGCACTTGCCTTCCATCTTGGCCTTGCCGTCGGCCGGCTTCTTGTCGTCGCCGCACTTGCCTTCGTGCATCGACTTCATCATCGCGTCGGCTTCCACCGGCGTGACGTAGCCGTCCTTGTTGGTGTCGGCCTTGGTGAACATGGCGTCGTGATGGGCGGCGCATTCGGCGCGCGAAACCTTGCCGTCCTTGTCAGTGTCCATCATCGCCAGCGCCTTGGCGCCACAGTTGCCTTCGCCGCACTTGCCTTCGGCGGCCATCTTGTCCGCACCGCATTTGGCTTCGCCGGCATTCTTGTCGGCGCCGCACTTGGCTTCGGCGGCCTTCTTGTCGGCACCGCAGCTGGCTTCGGCGGCCGCGTGACTGGCAGCGACCATGTAGCCGCTGGCGAGGTCGGTCATGGCGAAGGCGGACGTCGATAGCGCCATGCCGCTCACGAGGGCAGCACCGACAGCGAGGGCAAGCGGCTTGTTGATCTGCTTGGACATGAATCTCTCCTTTGAGTTGCTGGGGGTTGGGCAGTGCCCGCGGATAAGGCCGGCCGAGTATGTACGGAGCGGCGGTGGAAATGGATGCGCTGTAATGGCGGGAAGAGGTCAGGAATCCAGGAACTCGCGCGCCACCACCCGGGCCCGGTGCAGCCGCGACTTCACGGCTTCGCGGCTCAGGCCCAGTTGGCTGGCGGTTTCCTCGATGGTGAGGCCTTCCAGGTCTCGCAGCAGGATGACCTCGCGGTAGTGGGCCGGCAGCGATTCAAGCGCGGCGGCCACGTCCTGACGCCATTCGATCGGTTCCGGGTATTCGATGGGCAGCAGGCACTCAGGGATCTCCTGGCCGGTGACCAGCTTGCGGCCGCGCTTGAGGCGGTTGCATTCGCGTTTGACGATGCGGAACAGCCACGAGGTGAAGCATTCCAGCTGGCGCAGATCGCCGAGCTTGCGTGAGATCAGGAGCAGGCTCTCCTGCACGGCGTCCTCGACGTCGTTGACGATGCAATGGAACTCGGCATAGCGGCGCAGGTTCTGGCGCGACAGCGTGAGCACGCGGTCGAGCGCGCTACGGTCGCCCATGCGGGCGGCTTCCAGATCGCTGGTGGCGAGCGCCAGTTCCATCTTTTGCGGTCCTCGGGGTCGGGAACAATGCGCGCCGGCAGGGGCGCGTGCATATCCCAAGAGTCTGGGGCCGCAAAAAAAGATTCGGCGTGAAGACGGTCTTCACGCCGATATTCAGGAGACGTTTAGTCTCGGCCGAGATGGCCGAGGCGGGGCGGCCTGCCGCCCTGGGGCCGTCAGGACCGGACCGCCGATGATTCGTCGCGCTTCTCGCGCGGGGGGAGCTGCTCTTCGCCCTTGACCAGGAACCACACGTTCTCGGCGATGTTGGTCGCGTGGTCGCCCACGCGCTCCATGTTCTTGGCCATGAACAGCAGGTGCGTGCAGCCGGTGATGCTGCGCGCGTCTTCCATCATGTAGGTCAGCAGCTCGCGGAACAGCCCGGTGTAGGCGACGTCGATCTCGGTGTCGCGGGCGCGCACGCGCTGGGCCAGTTCGACGTCGCTGTCGCGGTAGGCGAGCATGGCATCGCGCACCTGCTGCACGGCCAGCAGGCCCAGGGCATGCAGGCCGGCGATGTGCGGCAGCGGCGGTGCCAGGTTGAGCGCGCGAGAGCGCTTTGCGACGTTGGCGGCCAGGTCGCCGATGCGCTCGATGTCCGCGGCAATGCGGATCGCGGCCAGGATCTCGCGCAAATCGCGCGCCATCGGACCGCGCAGCGCCAGCTTCATCACGTCGTGGCTGACTTCGTGCTCGAGCGCGTCGATCGCTTCGTCGTTGGCGATGATGCGTTCGGCGGCCTTGTCGTCGCGGCGCTGCACCACGTCCAGCGCGGCTTCCAGCTGCGCCGCGGCCATCTCGCCCATGCGCAGGGTTTCGCTGAGCAGGCGCTTCTGCTCGTCGTCGTAGCTCTTCACGATGTGGTCGTGCATGTTGGTGCCCATGTGTGTACTGGCTCCTTCGATTTTTCCCTTCTCCCTCCGGGAGAAGGTGGCGCGAAGCGCCGGATGAGGGTGCGGCGGAGTGGTTCGCACAACTCTTGTGGGGAAAGCGCGGGCTGATTGATCCCGGCGCAGATTCAGCGAAGCCGCTTCGCCGAACCCTCACCCCAACCCCTCTCCCGACGGGAGAGGGGCTTTAAAGCGCATCAGCCAAAACGTCCGGTGATGTAGTCCTCGGTCTGCTGCTTGGTCGGCTGCGAGAAGATCGTCTCGGTCGGCCCATGCTCGACCAGATCGCCCAGATACATGAAGGCGGTGAAGTCGGAGACGCGTGCCGCCTGCTGCATGTTGTGGGTCACGATCGCGATCGTGTAGTCCTTCTTCAGCTCCTCGACCAGCTGCTCGATGCGGCTGGTGGAAATCGGATCGAGTGCCGAAGTCGGTTCGTCGAGCAGCAGCACGTCCGGCTTCAGTGCGACGGCGCGCGCGATGCACAGACGCTGCTGCTGTCCACCGGACAGACCCAGCGCGCTCTGGCCGAGCTTGTCCTTGACCTCATCCCACAACGCGCCCTGGCGCAGCGCGCTTTCGACGCGATCGTTCATTTCCGACTTCGACAGCTTCTCGTGGTGACGGATGCCGTAAGCCACGTTCTCGAAGATGGTCATCGGAAACGGCACCGGCTTCTGGAACACCATGCCGACCTTGCTGCGCAGGCGATTCATCGGGAACTTCGGGTCGAGGATGTTCTCGCCGTCGAGCAGTACCTCACCCTTGGCCTGCAGCTTCGGGTACAGCGCGTAGATGCGGTTGAAGATGCGCAGCAGCGTCGACTTGCCGCAGCCGGAGGGGCCGATCAGCGCGGTGACGCGCTTTTCCGGGATCTCCAGGTTGATGCTCTTCAACGCGTGGAACTTGTCGTAATAGAAGTCCAGCCCACGTGCGGCGAGCTTTACGGGTGCCGCCGTGGCGCTGGCGCGCTCGGAAGTGGCTACGTTGAGGCGGGCGTCGTTCATGGCCGGGGTCCGGGGATCGAAATGTTGGGGCTTGGCAAGTGCGGCATAGCTGGCGGGGTTTGGAACGGTCGCGTCGTTCATGCGTGGTCGCTCCTCAGTCATGAGAAATCTTGTTACGCAGCAGGAAGGTGCGTGCGAACAGGCTGACCGCAAGCACGAACAGCGTAAGCACCAGCGCGCCGGCCCAGGCGATGGATTCCCAGTTCTCGAAACCGCTGCCGGCGAACTTGAACATCACCAGCGGCACGGCGGCCATTTCCTCGGTGATGTCTGTGCTCCAGAAGCCGTTGCCGAACGCGGTGAACAGCAGCGGCGCGGTTTCGCCGGAGATGCGCGCCAGCGCCAGTAGGATGCCGGTGACGATGCCCGCCGACGCGCTGCGATACAGTACCTGCACGATCATCTTCCACTGCGGCACGCCCAGCGAGAGCGCGGCTTCGCGCATCTGCGCGGGGACGAGGCGCAGCATTTCGTCGGTGGTGCGCACCACCACTGGCAGTACGATGAAGGCCAGGGCCAGCGCGCCGGCAATCGCCGAGAACTGGTTCTGCGGGTTGGTGATCACTGCCGACACCGCGGCGTAGATGAAGAGACCCAGCACGATCGACGGCGCGGACAACAGGATGTCGTTGACGAAGCGGATCACCGTGCCGATCTTGCGGCTGTTGCCGTACTCGGCGAGCCAGGTGCCGGCGGCGATACCCAGCGGCGTACCGATGAGAATGCCCCCGGCGCACATCACCAGACTGCCGAAGAACGCGTTCTTCAGGCCGCCTTCTTCCATCGGTGCCGGCTGGTTCTGAGTGAACAGCGCCCAGTTCACACCGCCCAGGCCCTTGGAGATCAGCGTCCATAAGATCCAGCCCAGGAACATCAGGCCGAACAGCGCCGCGGCAGTGGCCATCACGACGGCCGCGCCGTTCATGAGGCGGCGGCGCAGGTAGAGACGATCGGAGGTGCGCATCGCTTGCGTGGTCGTATTCATCACTTGCCCTCCTTGCGTGCCAGCTGCATCAGCATCAGTCGAGCGACCGCGAGCACGATGAAGGTCACGATGAACAGCACGAAGCCGAGGAGCAGCAGCGCGGAGCGATAGTTTTCCGAGGCCTCGCCGAAGTCGTTGGCGATCAGCGCGGCGATCGTGGTGCTCGGTTCCAGCAGCGACTTGGTGAAGGTCACGCTGTTGCCGATCACAAAGGCCACCGCCATGGTTTCGCCCAGTGCACGGCCCAGACCCAGGAACATGCCGCCGATCACCGCCGAGCGCGTGTACGGCAGCACGATGTCCCAGCTCACTTCCCACTTGGTTGAGCCCAGCGCGTAAGCCGATTCCTTCAACCGGGTCGGCACGGTGAGGAACACCTCACGCATCACCGAGGAGATGAAGGGGATGATCATGATCGAGAGCACGATGCCGGCGGTGAGCATGCCCGCACCGATCGGCGGACCTTGGAACAGCGGGCCGATGACCGGCCAGGTGCCGACGTGATCGTTGAGCCAGGGGAAGATGCTTTCGCGCATCACCGGCATCAGGATGAAGAAGCCCCACATGCCGTAGATGATCGAAGGCACGCCCGCGAGCAGTTCGATACCCGAGCTCACCGGGGCGCGCAGCCAGCGCGGCGCGACTTCGGTCAGGAAGAAGGCGATGCCGAAACTCACCGGCACCGCGATGAGCATGGCAATGACGGCGCTGACGATGGTGCCGTAGATCGGCACCAGCGCGCCGTACTGGTCTTCGACCGGATTCCAGTCAGAGGAGATGAAGAAGTTCAGTCCTTCGGACTGCAGCGCACCGCGGCCGCCCCACAGCATCGAAAGCGCGGCGCCGGCCAGCGCCACCAGCACGAAGAAGGCGGTGCCGGTCAGCAGCCAGCGGAACAACTTGTCGTTGCGGGCATCGGCGACGTCGCGGGAGCTGGCGGCGGGAGCGGGGAGGGTGGGGGCGTTCATGGATCCTGCTGGTTGTGCTTCTGCTTGTTCGTCCCGCGCTGAGAGCGGGTCCATGGACCTGGATTTCGTAGTTCCGCGCGCCTAGGCGCCGGGCTTGGGCTGCGCGGCTATGAAATGATGTTTTTGTTACAGGGGAATGACATCGCGCCGCGACCCACGGGGGGCGCGACTTCGGCCTAAGTACCGTTGCACGTAGAAAAATCAACCAGTTGCGACTTCCGGCAGGTCTTGCAGATGCATCCCTCCTGCAATGACCCTGTCATTTCGCGGGTAATAAAAAAGGCGGGCCCGGAAGGCCCGCCTCTTCGTTTCCACATTCAGCTGGGAAATCAGAACTTCAGGTTCTGCGCCCAGTAGGCCTCGACCTGCTTCACCAGCGCTTCCGGCAGCGGGACGTAATCCAGGGCCTTGGCTTGGGCGTCGCCATTGGCGTAGGCCCAGCTGAAGAAGTCCTTGGCATTCTTGGCGCCAGCGGCGTTCTTCGGCTGCTTGTACATCAGGATGAAGTTGGTGGCGGTGATCGGCCACGACTTCTCGCCTGCGGCGTTGGTCATCACCAGGTAGAAGTCCTTGGCGTTCGCCCAGTCGGCGTTCGCGGCCGCGGCGGCGAAGCTTTCGTCGGACGGCAGCACGAAGTTGCCGGCTGCGTTCTTCATGCGCGAGTAGGCCATCTTGTTCTGCAGCGCGTAGGACAGTTCGACGTAGCCGATGCCGCCCTTGATCTGCTTCACGTAGGCGGCGACGCCTTCGTTGCCCTTGCCGCCGATGCCGACCGGCCACTTAACCGCAGTGCCTTCACCGACGGAGCTCTTCCACTCCGGGCTGACCTTGGACAGATAGTTGGCGAAGTTGAACGTGGTGCCCGAGCCGTCCGAGCGGTGCACGACGGTGATCTTGGTGTCGGGCAGCTGCACGCCGCCGTTGAGGGCGACGATCGCCGGGTCGTTCCACTTGGTGATCTTGCCCAGGAAGATGTTGGCCAGCGTCGCGCCGTCCAGCTTCATCGCGCCCGAAGTTACGCCCGGGACGTTGAGCACCGGCACCACACCGCCGATCACCGACGGGAACTGGGCCAGGCCGAACTTGGCCAGCTCATCCGGCTTCAGCGGGGCATCGGAGGAACCGAAATCGACCGTCGCCGCCTTGATCTGGGCAATGCCGCCGCCCGAGCCGATCGACTGGTAGTTGACCTTCTTGCCGGTGGTCTTGGCGTATTCGGCCGACCACTTCGACATGATGGGATAGACGAACGAAGCGCCGGCGCCGGTGACGTCGGCGGCGAACGCATTGGCCGCGAAGGTCGTGGCGAGGGCCAGGGCGGCGACGCGGAACTTGAGGGTCTTGAACACGAATGGACTCCTGAGAGAGACGACGGGACATCGCCCGTTCGCTGCGCATTCCATAACGGTTCGATGACAACCCTGCGTCTGAAATATTTCAGTTGAGTTACACCGGAGGAGCGGCGGCTCTTTGTTCAGGCGCCGGCAGTGCATCCAGCAAAAAGAAGGGGGCGCGGTTTTCACCGCGCCCCAAATGCATAACAGGAGAGAGTTGCTCGCTTACCAGTAGAACTGGGCGCGGGCTTCGATGATGTTCGGGTTGTCGTCGACTTCGCGGCGGCCGCTGGTCGACCACTTGGTGGAATCGACCTTCACGTAGTTCAGGGCGAACTTGAAGTTGGAGCGCCAGTACCAGTTCACGCCAGCCGTCCAGATGTTCTGCTTGCCGCCCAGCACGCCGGTGACCGCACCGGTGGTGGGGTTGCCGGTGCCATCGTTGAGGTCGAGCGTGTCGTAGCGCAGGCCGAGCTGGAACATGCCCAGGCCCGGTTCTTCCGGCAGCTGGGTGACCGGCACGCCGGCCTTGTAGCCCCAAGTCTCGCCGGTGATGTTCCACACGCCGCTGACGTAGGCGCCGTCGGTCTTGTAGTCGCCGTGGCCGGCGCCGTAGCGCTGCAGATTCGACTGGTAGTACTCGCCCTGCAGCTTGACCGGGCCGTGCACCCACAGGCCTTCGGCGCTGGTGATGCCGACGCGATCGGCATCCTTGATGTCGCCGCTGTCGACCAAGCGCTGCGTGGCCAGATCGGCATCCGGACGCGAGCGCAGGCGGAAGGTGTCGACGTCGGTGTCGTAGTTCACGTAGGCCAGGCCAACGTGAAGGATGTTGCCGGCTTCGTTGATCGGCGCCCAGGTGCCGCGCAGGCCGTAGCCCTGGCCAGCGGCGAGGTTGCGGCTCATTTCACGGCTGAAGTAGCTGCCGGTGACGCTCCAGTTGACGTCGCCGTAGCTGTAGGCGACACCGGTACGACGCGCCACGGCGAAGGTGTTGGTCACCGCGGCCTTGGAGATGAAGTCGTTGAAGCGCGTGCTCGACAGCTCTTCCAGGCTGTTGGGCTGCTTGTACTGGCCGACCTGGAGGTAGTGGTTGGCATTGCCGCCGATCTTGTACTTGACGTTGACGTCGAGCCACTTGCCGTTCGAGGCAACGGTCGAGGTGACGTTGGTGGCGCCGTTGTTGGATTCGTTGACGACCGTGGCCGACTTGGTGGCGCTCGGGTCATAGCCCAGGACCCACTCGATGTTGCCCGGGCCCTTGCCCTTGAGGATCAGTTCCGCGCGGCGGATGGCGAACTCGGCGTCCTTGCCGTTTGCACCGGCGCTGGCGCCGGCCGGGGCGGTGCTGGCGGAGTTCAGGTCGACGAGATCGTTGTCGTACCAGTTGCCTTCGGCCTGAAACAAGCCTTCGAAGCTGACCTCTGAACCGCCGATCACGTCGATGGCGATTTCGGCATGGGCCGCCGGCGCGAACATCGCGGCCAGCAGGGCAACGGAAAGGGTGCTGCGGGACAGTTTCATGGTTTAGCCCTTAGGGCGGTTGGAGAGGACCCGCGCAGGCTAAGTAGTGAAGATTGCGTAAATGTGACAGGGCTGACTTATTTCCCCGGGGTGACTGTTTGGTGACTTCAAGGGGTTGCTGTCGCAGATTTTTCTCGCCCGCCAATCGGGGACCCCTCGCCCCGCTTGCGGGGGTGAGGGCGTGCTGCTTGCGCGCCACTGGCGCGCGCACGCCTGAACGCCCTCGCGCTATGCGCGAGAGCCGGGGCGCGAAGCGCCGACAGCGTCGCGCAGCGACGCAGGGTGAGGGGACGCAGGCTCCCCCGGCTCCCCTCATCCGCCCGTTGGGCACCTTCTCCCCACAAGCGGGGAGAAGGGGGCCGCCTCAGTGAGTCAGGACTTCAGCGCGTCGCCGGCACCGCTTCGCCGGGCGTCTTGTCCGGAAACCGGCACAAGTCGCGAATGGCGCAATGCGGACAATCCGGCTTGCGCGCCTTGCACACATAGCGGCCATGCAGGATCAGCCAATGGTGCGCGTCCTGCCGGAAACGCATCGGCACCACCTTCTCCAGTTCCGCCTCGACCGCGCGCACGTCCTTGCCCGGCGCCAAGCCGGTGCGATTGGAGACACGGAAGATATGCGTGTCGACTGCGATGGTCGGTTCGCCGAACGCAGTGTTGAGCACGACATTCGCGGTCTTGCGACCGACGCCAGGCAGGGCCTCTAGCGCGGCGCGGTCGCGCGGGACTTCGCCGCCATGCTTCTCGAGCAACTGATGGGCCATCGCGACGACGTTGGCCGCCTTGGTATTGAACAGGCCGATGGTGGAGATATACGGCTTCAACCCGTCCACGCCCAACGCGGCGATTTGCGCGGGCGTGCCGGCCACTGGGAACAGCTTGCGCGTCGCCTTGTTGACACCCACGTCGGTGGCCTGTGCCGAGAGCGTCACCGCCACTAGCAATTCATAGGGCGTGGAATACTCGAGTTCGGTCGTCGGCTTGGGATTGAGTTCGGCCAGACGCGAGAACATTTCGTCGATCTGCGCAGGCGTCAATCGCGCCGGCATGCGCTTGGTCGTTTTCGTCGGGGCCGAACGGACCGGCTTTGCCGTCGCCTTGCTGGAAGCCGCTTTGGGGCTCGCCTTCCGGACGGTCTTCTTCGTCGCAGTCTTCTTCGCCTTCACCGCGTCGATCATGGTTTGTGGCGCTCCGCCGCACGTGCCTTGGCACGCGCCAGTGCGGCGGCGGCTGCGGAGGGCAGGGCGGGTTTGGCTGCGGGTGCCGTATCAGTGAGGCTCGCGGAGCCTGCTCGTGCGGCGGCGCGTTCCTGCGTGCGTCGCTGCAGACGTGCCTGTCGTGCGCGATAGCGCTCGCGCGCGGCAAGTGCGCAAGCACGCGCATCGCGTGCTTGCGCGATGCGGTGTCGGCATTCCTCGCTGCACTGGTGGCATGGACCTGCATCGAGCAGGCCCAATGCGAGCGCACGGTCGAGATCGTCTTCCGCCAAGGCCGCGGCGATGGCGTGGACGTTGGCGGATTCCGTTGCCGTGCATCCGCAGGTCGGGCAGGTAGCGATCATTCGCCCTTGAACGCAGGCTTGCGGCGCTCAATGAACGCCGAGGTGCCTTCGCGCATGTCCTGCGTCGAGAACATCAGGCCGAACTGCGCGGATTCGTATTCCAGACCTTCTTCGATCCCGCATTCGCCACCGATGTTGATGCAGTCGATCATGCCGCGTAGTGCGAGCGGGGCGGCGTTCGCAAGTTGCTCGGCCAGCTTCATGGTCTCGGCTTCGAGCTCGGCGGCCGGTACGACGCGATTGACCACGCCCAACTGCAATGCACGCGTGGCGTCGATGGGTGCGCCGACGAGGCACAGTTCGAGAGTGGCGGCGCGGCCGGCCAGACGCAGCAGGCGCTGCGTGCCACCGAAGCCAGGGATCAGGCCGAGATTGATTTCCGGCTGGCCGACTTTCGCCGTGTCCGCGGCGATGCGCAGATGGCAACACATCGCCAGCTCAAGGCCGCCGCCGAGTGCGAAACCATTGACCATCGCGATCACCGGCTTGGGCATGCGCTCCACGCGACGCATCATGCGTGTGCCGCGCAGCGAGAAGTCGCGGCCCTGCACCGGAGTGAGCGAGTTCATTTCAGCGATGTCGGCCCCGGCGACGAAGGCCTTGGGGCCGGCGCCGGTCAGCACGACCACGCGCACGGAGGCATCGTCGGCGGCGGCATCGAAGGCCACATGCAGGGCATCGAGCGTCGCGGCATTGAGCGCGTTCAGCTTGTCTGGGCGGTTGACGGTGATGACGCGGATGGCGCCGTGGTCGGTGATGCTGACAGGGGTGGTGGAGACGTTGGTTTCGGACATGGCGGCGTGGGAAATTTTCGCCTGCACGGAACTCCGGACAGGCATTAGGGTCAGAGGGGAGGCGTCAGTGGCGGTTAAGCCCGGGCGCCGTTATCCTAGCGCGCCCTTCCGGTCAACCGGACTGGTTACCGGTTTCGCGACACGCAAGGGCGCATCAGTTTGCCGGGCGGCGCAGGCCGCCTTTCTTTTCATAATGAGGTTTCAACGAATGAAGTTGCGTCTGATTGCTGCCGCCGTCGCGGCCCTGGTCCTCGCCGGCAACGCTGTCGCGCAGGATACTTCGACCGAGAAGGGCAAGCTGAGCTATGCGATGGGCTACGAACATGGCCTGAAGCTGGCGGACCTGGCCGCCAAGGGCGAACAGCTCGATCCCGCAGCAGTCGCCAAGGGCCTTCAGGATGCGATGGCCAAGAAGCCGGCTGCCGTGACTGACGAGCAGCTGCGCCCGGTGTACGAAGCCTTCCAGAAGCGTCAGGTCGAACGCGCGCAGAAGGCCAAGGCCGAATGGGACAAGCTCGCCGCCGACAACAAGGTCAAGAGCGACAGCTTCATCGCGCAGAACAAGGCCAAGGCGGGCGTGAAGGTCCTCCCCAGCGGCATCCAGTACCGAGTGATCGAAGCCGGCACCGGCGCCAAGCCCACGCAGGCCAGCACCGTGCAGCTGGAAGTGTCCGGCCCGTTCCTGCTGGGCATGCGTCCGCAGCAGCTGCCTGCGCCGGACAAGGTGCCGGGCGTCAAGATCAGCTCGGTGGAAATGCCGGCGATGCGCGAAGTCCTGCAGCAGATGCCGATGGGCTCCAAGTGGGAAGTCACGCTTCCTGCCGAGAAGTACCTCGGCGCCGACCCGCGTACCGGCTTCCCGCCGAACGTGGCGGTGCAGTTCGAAATCAAGCTGGTCAGCGTCAAGTAACGATTCGGCCCGTGCGCGCTCAGCGCGCACGGCTTTGCCGAAACGTTATCCCGGCATGCTCCAAGCCGGGATCCAGTTGTTGATCTAGCTGTTTCGTGTCGACATTGCGCCGGCCCCAAAGCCGGCGCAATGCATTTGAGAACCGTTGAAACCACCGTAAACTCACTGCAATGACGACTCAGTTCCGTGCCGTACTCAGCCCCTGCGTTGGCGTCTGCTTCCTCGGCGAAGATGGGCTGTGCGACGGCTGCCATCGCACCAACGCGGAAATCGCGCGCTGGTCGCAGATGAATGACGACGAGCGCCTGCATCTGATGGAAGCCGTGTTGCCCGAGCGTGAGTCGCGGCGCGGGTGAGCGCGGCGATTCCGGCAGTGCTTCCGCTCGATCGCATCACCGCGGCGCTGCATCCGCTGACTACTCCTCCCGAAGGCGATGGCTGGAACCATGCCGAGATCCTCGATCTTCTCCCGGCAGATCGCGCCCTCGTTGAAGCTGCCGTGCTCGTCGGCCTGGTTCCTCGAGACGAAGGGATCCAGGTCCTGCTGACGCGACGCACCGATGTGCTTCGTCACCATGCAGGGCAGGTCAGTTTTCCGGGTGGCCGGTTCGAGACCGAGGACGCCGATGCCGTGGCGGCCGCGGTGCGCGAAACCTTCGAGGAAGTCGGCATCGTCCCGGCGCAAGTCTCCCCGCTGGGTTACCTTGACGTTTACACCACCATCACTGGCTTCCGCGTACTGCCCGTGGTCGCGACGATCGCCACCGACTACATCGCCCGCCCGGATCCGAGCGAAGTGGCCGATGTGTTCGAAGTCCCGCTCGCATTCCTGCTGGATCCGGCCAATATCGCCAGCCTCGCGCTGGAACACCGCGGTCGCATGCGCCAGGTCTGGGAATTCCGCTATCCGGACCAGCGCATCTGGGGCGTTACTGCTGCCATCCTCTTGAATCTGCGCGAACGCCTGGCCGCCGTCGGCAGCTGACACTGGCTACATTGCACGCGTTCT
This sequence comes from Lysobacter tyrosinilyticus, assembly GCF_054779815.1. Classification (NCBI taxonomy): domain Bacteria; kingdom Pseudomonadati; phylum Pseudomonadota; class Gammaproteobacteria; order Lysobacterales; family Lysobacteraceae; genus Lysobacter; species Lysobacter tyrosinilyticus. The sequence continues at coordinate 763,631 of NZ_BAAGXN010000003.1, read as the reverse complement.
AGAATTCCGTTCCCCTCAGAGGAGTCATGGACATGGGCTGGACCACCCTGGTGCAGGCGGAGACGCTCGCGATCGCCTTGAATCGTGCGGATCTGGCGATCGTTGATTGCCGCTATTCCAGCGCTAGTCCCGGTGCGGGCGAGCTCGCTTACCAGCATTCGCATATTCCTGGCGCGGTGTACGCGCACATGGACAACGATCTTTCAGACATGCATCGGCGTGGCGAGGGGCGGGGGCGCCACCCCTGGCCGGATGCCACGACTTTCACCGGGCATCTCGGTCGCTGGGGCATCACACCAAAGCATCAGGTAGTCGCCTATGACGATGGGGATGGATCCATGGCGGCGCGCTTCTGGTTCCTGCTGCGTGCACTGGGGCACGAGAAGGTCGCGGTGCTCGACGGCGGCTTCAGGCAATGGGACGCGCTGCATCTGCCGATGGATTCGGGAGTAGCGCGACCAAGGCCGACGACTTACACGGCGCAGTTCGATGAATCGCGACTACTGGATGCCACCCAGGTGCAGGCAGGACTCGACGCCGGCGAGCTGCTGGTGGACGCGCGTCCGGCGGATCGCTTCCGCGGTGAAAACGACACGATGGATCGTGTCGCCGGCCATGTGCCCGGTGCAGCCAATCGCCCGCTCGCGTTGAACCTCATCGGAGGTCGCTTCAAGACACCCGTGCAGCTGGCCGAAGAATTTCGCGCCCTGCTCGCGGGGCGCACGCCGCAGCAGGCGATCATGATGTGCGGCTCCGGCGTTACCGCCTGCCACAACCTGCTCGCGATGGAGCGAGCGGGTTTGGTCGGTGCGAAGCTGTATCCGGGCTCGTGGAGCGGCTGGATCGAGGACGAGTCGCACCCCGTCGCCATTGGTTGAAGGCAGTGCCGGTTGCCCGGCACTCGCGTTCAAATGATGACGTTCAGCGGCCGAGTCGTGCCACAAGCGCCTTGAGACCCGCCTGCGTGTCAGGCTCCGCCCACGCATCGATGAAGCGATCCAGACGCATGTTCTCCACCGACATCGCGGCGACCAGGTCCGCGCGCGCGATGGCCCGCGTCTGCAGCACAGGTTGGCGCGGCAGCTTGAGTAGTGCCTGCAGCCACGCCACCGAACGCGCCACCACCTGATCGGCCGACACGACTTCGTCGACCAGCCCGATCGCCAGTGCGCGCTCGGCATCGACGAGTTCTCCGGTGGCCAGGAGCACGCCGGAACGATGCTTGCCGACGGTGCGATCCATCAGTTGCTGGATGCCGGCCGGCGCGACCAGGCCGACCTGGGTTTCGTTGAGCCCGATACGGAACGGCTTGGCAGGATCATCCGAGCGCGCCATCACGCGGTAGTCGCAGCACAGCGCAAGCACGCATCCGCCCGCCGGGGCATGGCCGGTGAGCGCGGCCACGACCGGCACGGGCGAATTGGCCAGTGCGCGAGCCGCGGCGAAGAATGCGCCCCAGGCGGACATCAGGGCGGCGCGGTCGTCGCCCAGCGACAACAGATGCGGGACATCGAGACCGGCCGAAAATACCTTCGAATTGCCCGAAACCACCAACGCGTGTGCGCCACCCGAAACGGCCTGGGCGATGCCGTCCTGTAGTGCGTGGCACAGCTCGGGATCGAGTGCATTGACCGGCGGACGGGCGAGGTGCAGTTCGACGACGTTGCTGTCGTGGCGGATGGTTTCGATGGCCATGAGAAAGGTCGTCACGGAAGGGGAGCGTTATCATAGGCGCATGAACCTGTTCCGAGCCTGCGCTCTAGCGCTCAGCCTGGCCTTCGCCTTCGTCCTGCCCACGCATGCGCGCGAGTGCGCGCCCTATGTACGCGACGGCTGGATCCGCCTGATGCCAGTAAAGATGCCGATGATGGCCGGCTTCGGCCGCATCGAGAATCGTTGCACGAAGCCAGTGACGATCGTCGGTGCCAGCAGTCCCGCTTTCGGTGACGTGTCGCTGCACGAGACGCGCCTGGTCGATGGCGTGAGCCGCATGCGCGCGCTGCCGGAGTTGCGCATTGCGCCGGACGGCGCCGCCGTGTTGAAGCCGGGCGGCATGCACCTGATGCTGATGGAGCCGCACGTGCCCTTGAAGGAAGGCACCCGCGTGGTGATCGAGTTCAAGCTGAAGGACGGCGGCGTTCTTCGCGGCGAGCTCGAAGTCCGCAAGCCCTGAGCCGGTTTGCCCCGCATCCCCGCCCGCGGTTTGACGCCTGGCGCGGGAATCATCGCTGCTCCGTGTGCGATGCAAGCCGCGATGCCAAAGCCGGGAGCATAGAAGCGGGCAGCGTCCACGGCACCTGACAAGGTTTACAGCTGCGATTGTTGGCGGGCATTTGTAGATTCCCGCCATTGCGGCCGGGCCATGGGGGCTGATGGGGCTGTCTGCAGACTTGGCCAACTGGAGTAAGTGGAAATCCCGATGGCGCGGCGCAAGCGGATCAGCCAGGCTGCCTGCCGGTCGTCACTTCAGCAGGCCCAGCACCACTGCCCGAACCACCGCCGCGGTCTTGTTGGCCGCGTCCAGTTTCATCATGGCGTTGTTGATATGGAAATTGACCGTCCGCTCCGAAATGTTGACGATCTGCGAAATCTCGCTCGCCGTCTTGCCTTCGGCAGTCCAGCGCAGCACTTCCACTTCTCGGGCAGACAGCGCCTGCCCGGTTCGAGGCACCAGTTTCTCGCCCATGCAGCGTGTCATTCCATGATGTGCCAGTTGAGTGAGCCAAAGCATCCTGCCGGTCTTGTCCTTCAACTCGGCCTCGGTGAGCTCGTCGTCGGAGCGCGCGCCAGCGTGAGCATGCCGCGCACGCCATCCTGACTCGCCGACGATTGCGCCCAGCCGAAACGCAGCCCGAACTAGCGCGCGTTTTCCAAAGCTCCCGCGAATCGGAGAACATCTCATCGGACCAGGCCGCCGGAAGCACCGAGCGGGTTGATGCGATGACACTAGGATCTACTTCGAGATAATTCTTCTCTTGATAAAGCTTCTGCCGAGCGACCGGATAGTTATTGAGCACCAACGTCCTGGGACGGGTGAGCGGCCAGGGTGTGCGAATTCCGTAGGCGCAATAGTCGAAGCCCAGTCCACGCGCAGCTGCCGCGATCGCTTCGAACATCTTTTCTTCGGTGCCTGCCGAAAGCAGCGCTTGCAGCTGCTCTTCTTGCATCCATCCATAGGCGCTCACTCCATGAAAGCCTTGTATGACTGTCAGAAATAACACTAACACGATGCAACAAGCCTATGTACCGTGTGTGTCCTCGGATTTTCCGATAGGTGACATGGGCCAAATCAACGCTGCACTGCCAGGAATTGCAATCCAGCCATGATTGCGCTATCGGCAGATGGTCACGTGCGCTTGACGCTCGCCACATTGCTTGATCTGCGTCTTGTCCATTTGATTCCGGTCTAGACGACGAAAACCTGCCTGCTCCCTGCCAGGGCGCGACCCTGCCCGCCATTTCAGGCTATACGGAGTGGGTGAACTAGTGCGCGAGGGCGAACCGCGCAGCAATGTCATGTTGCTTGACAGCCATGGGCGCGATCTTGGCGCGGAGAAGACGTCGCTGCTTCTGGAAGCTGCGGTCGATTCATTCCAATGGTTCCGCATCACCCGCGAGGAGTGGGAAGGCAAGCGCGACGGCATCGTCGTCTTCAACAGCGACGCGCCTTCATCGCCAAGCAATACGTCGAATGGTTCTCCACGCCGCAGGATGCGATCGGCCAGGAGTTCAAGCAAGGCGAAATCGATGCCGTCGCTCGCGTGACTGCAACACCGCTGTGGGGGCTGATCTAAGCAGGTCGAATCTCACCAGGTGCGCGCGTAAGCGGCGGACAGATGGCCGAGCGCGTATATCTCGGCGCCACCTCGCATGGCTACGCCGCGCAGCCGCTGTGTTATCCGACCGAAGTGCCCGCCCGGGCCAATGAACTCAAGGCGCTGGCAGGCCTGAATGCAGCGGCCGAACCGCTGTTCCTGTTCCGTCTGGGTAAGTCCGATCACGTGGCCCGGTCGGCGCGTCGTGACCTCAAGGACGTGATCGTGTGATCCGAGGAGGCGGAAGCCGCATGGGCGCCGGGTGGGGCGCCCATGCGGTGGACTTCTGCCTGGTACGCCTTACTGCATGGCGCTGCGAACGGTGTCCGGTAGCGCAATCGGCCGACCGCTGGCGCGATCGATCCATACGACCACCACGTTGCCATCGCAATACAGCGTGGCGCCGTCTTCCGACATGATGCGGTGCCCGATGGTGATGCTGCTGGTGCCGATGCGATCGGTGAACAGCTCGACCACGACTTCCGACGGATACGGAATCGGCATCCGGTAGTTCAACTGCACGGCCGCGAGCAGCGGCGCCATCTGCTCGTTGACCCATTCGCCATTCCAGCTCGCGAACCAGCGGATGCGCGCCTCTTCAAGATAGGTCAGGAAGTTAGAATTGTTGACGTGATTGAACGCGTCCAGGTCGCGCCAGCGCAGCGCGATGGGCATGCGGAACAACACGGGGCGCTCGGATTCGGGCGTGGTCATGCAGCGGATTTTTTCTTTGCGGGCTTGCGAGGTGTTTCGCCGGGCGTGATGCCCAGCAGCGGGGCGAGGAAGCGGCCGGTGTGCGAGTGCTGCAGCTGCGCGATGTCTTCCGGCGTGCCGGTGGCGAGGATGGTGCCGCCGCGGTGGCCGCCTTCGGGGCCGAGGTCGATCACCCAGTCGGCGGTCTTGATCACGTCGAGGTTGTGTTCGATCACCACGATCGTGTTGCCGTCATCACGCAACTTGTGCAGCACGCTGAGCAGGTGCTCGATGTCGTGGAAGTGCAGGCCGGTGGTGGGCTCGTCGAGGATGTAGAGCGTACGGCCGGTGTCGCGGCGCGAGAGCTCCTTCGACAGCTTCACGCGCTGCGCTTCACCGCCGGACAGCGTGGTCGCGCTCTGGCCGAGCTTGATGTAGCTCAGGCCCACGTCCATCAGCGTCTCGAGCTTGCGCGAAATCGATGGGATAGCCTCGAACAGGTTCAGCGCATCCTCGACGGTCATCTCGAGCACGTCGTTGATGTTGTAGCCCTTGTAGAGGATCTCCAACGTCTCGCGGTTGTAGCGCTTGCCGTGGCAGACGTCGCAGGGCACGTACACGTCCGGCAGGAAGTGCATCTCGACCTTGATCAGGCCGTCGCCCTGGCACGCCTCGCAGCGCCCGCCGCGTACGTTGAAGCTGAAGCGACCCGGCGAATAGCCGCGGGCGCGTGCTTCAGGGACTTGCGCGAACAGTTCGCGCAGCGGCGTGAACAGGCCGGTATAGGTCGCGGGATTCGAACGTGGCGTGCGGCCGATCGGCGACTGATCGATGTCGACGACCTTGTCCCACAGGTCCAGGTTCTCGTGCGACTCGAATGGCGCAGCAGTATGCGAGGCGCCGTTGAGCTCATTCGCCGCGATCGCGAACAGCGTGTCGTTGATCAGCGTCGACTTGCCGGAGCCGGAGACGCCGGTGATGCAGGTGAACAGACTCGACGGAATGGCGAGGTCGACGTTCTTGAGGTTGTTGCCGGTAGCGCCGCGCAGATGGAAGGTCGCCTTCGGGTCGGGCTTGTTGCGCTTGGCCGGAACTTCGATCTTTTTCTTGCCACTCAGGTACTGGCCGGTGATCGAGCGCGGCCCCTTCAATATGTCGCTGAGCTGGCCTTGCGCCACGACTTCACCGCCGTGCACGCCAGCGCCGGGGCCGATGTCGACGACGTGGTCGGCGAGGCGGATCGCATCCTCGTCGTGTTCGACGACGATTACGGTGTTGCCGAGGTCGCGCAGGCGGGTGAGGGTGCCGAGCAGGCGCTCGTTATCGCGCTGGTGCAGGCCGATCGAGGGCTCGTCGAGCACGTACATCACGCCGACCAGGCCGGCGCCGATCTGCGAGGCGAGGCGGATGCGCTGCGCCTCACCGCCGGAGAGCGAGTCGGCCTTGCGTTCCAGGGTCAGATAGTCGAGCCCCACGTCGACCAGGAAGCGCAGGCGATCGGTGATCTCCTTGACGATCTTGATCGCGATCTCGCCGCGCCAGCCGGGCAGGTTGAGGCCCTTGAAGTGCGCCAGCGCCTCGTCGATGGGCAGCACCACGATCGACGGCAGCGGCTTCTCGGCGACGAACACGTTGCGCGCAGCGCGATTGAGGCGCGCACCGGAGCACTCCGTGCAGGAACGCTCGCTGATGTACTTCGCCAACTCTTCGCGCACCGCCGCGGATTCGGTCTCCTTGTAGCGGCGCTCCAGGTTGGGAACGATACCTTCGAAGCGGTGCTTGCGCTGGTGTCGCGTACCGCTCTCGCTGGTGTAGGTGAAGCTGATCAGGTCGTCGCCACTGCCGAACAGCACCGCGTCGCGCGCCTTCTCGTCCAGCGACTGCCACGCCGTGTCGACGCTGAACTTGTAGTGCTTGGCGAGCGACTGGATCAGGGCGAAGTAGTAGGCATTGCGGCGATCCCAGCCGCGCACGGCGCCAGCCGCGAGCGAGAGTTCCGGGTGCACGACCACGCGTGATGGGTCGAAGAACTGCGCTACGCCAAGGCCATCGCAGGTCGGGCAGGCGCCCATCGGCGAGTTGAACGAGAACAGGCGCGGTTCCAGCTCCGGCAGCGAGTAGTCGCAGACCGGGCAGCTGTACTTGGAGGAGAACAGCAGCGGTTCTGCCTCGGGCTTGTCCAGCGAATGCACCGCGGCCATGCCGTCGCCGAGCTTCAGCGAGGTTTCGAAGGACTCGGCCAGGCGCTGCTTGATGTCGTCGCGCGGCTTGAAGCGGTCGATGACGGCTTCGATGGTGTGCTTCTGGCGCAGCGCGAGCGGCGGCACGGCATCGATTTCGTGCAGCACGCCGTCCACGCGCACGCGCACATAGCCCTGGGCGCGCAGCTGTTCGAAGATCTGCGCATGCTCGCCCTTGCGCTCGCGCACGACCGGCGCCAGCAGCATGTAGCGCTGCTCCGGATCGAGCGTGAGCACCTGATCGACCATCTGGCTGACGGTCTGGGCTTCCAGCGGGTAGTGATGATCCGGGCAGCGCGGGGTGCCGACGCGCGCGTACAGCAGGCGCAGGTAGTCGTAGACCTCGGTGATCGTGCCCACGGTCGAGCGCGGGTTGTGCGAAGTGGCCTTCTGCTCGATCGCGATCGCGGGCGAGAGGCCCTCGATATGGTCGACGTCCGGCTTCTCCATCACGCTCAGGAACTGGCGCGCATACGCCGACAGCGACTCGACATAGCGGCGCTGGCCTTCGGCGTAGATGGTGTCGAACGCGAGCGAGGACTTGCCAGAACCGGACAGGCCGGTGATGACGATCAGCTTCTCGCGCGGCAGATCGAGATCGATGTTCTTGAGGTTGTGCGTCCGCGCACCGCGGATGCGGATGAAATCCAGCGCCATTGACTGTGGGGATCCGGGGGCGAACAGGGGAGCGTAGCGAGGGGAGTAAGTTGGGGCAAATGTCGAGAACCCCAGTCTGGGCGATGCGGGTCGCGTCAGCTGCGACGGCGGGCGTGCGATGCCCGTTCAGGCGGCCTGCGAGCGCCTGAAAGTCTGAAACCAGCCAATCGGCTGGTTTTCCTTCTCGTGTCTCGACCCCATCCGGTCAGGTGCGGGGCATTTCCTAGCGCTGGGCGCGCCGCACTCGCGTATCCGGGAGCCGCTTCGAAACTTTCTTGGCCGGGTTCGGTTGCATCTGCGGTTTCGGCGTGCCAGCGCAGCCGGTCCGGTAATAGATGATGTAGGTGCCGGTGACGGTGCCCAGGTCCTTGCAGCCATCGCCGTTGAAGTCGGCGATATGCGATGCGGTCATGCTGGGGGTTCGGCCCCAGCCGTCGTTTTCGGGGAACACCGGGTGGCTACCGTCGAAGGTCCCATCGCCGTTCGCGAAGACCAGATTGACGTAGCTGGGATGGAAGATCACCAGGTCGTCGTCGCCGTCGTCATCGAGATCCGACGCCTGCATGCTGGCCACCATTCCGGCATCGCGGGCGTAATGGTGGACGGTCGTTGGAGCCATGCCCTGCGGGCCGTGCGTGAAAAGTCTGATCAGGTTGTCTTTGTAGCCGGTGTTGCTGTCGATATCGACCCAGTCGCTGTACAGGACGGCGATTTCGCCCGCGGGCCGAGAGCTGGAGAAGTGGCCGAACGCCAGGGCTTCGGGATACCGCGGAGCAGCCGTGATCCGTTCCGGCTCGGTGAAATAGTGATCGGGCGTGCCCAGATTCAGGTCGACGATACCGAAGCCCATCGGCGCCACGCCCAGCATGTCCTGACGACCATCGGCATTGGCGTCCGCGAGCGCAAACCCGCTGCCGACGGCGCCCACGTCAGCAAAACTCAGCACATAGACCGGAGGGGCGAAAGCCAGGGAGCCGTTACCCTTCATTATGGCGACGCCGTCAATTCCACTGTGCGCCAGAAGCTCGACGTGGCCATCGCCGTCGAGATCCGCCACACGGATCATGCCCGCGCCGAGCGGGCACGGGATGCGGGCGGCTTCGCGATATACGCCATCGACGCCGCGCTGGAGCACGGCCAGATCCGTACTTCTGGCGACGCGTACGATGATTTCCGCGCGGTTGTCGTGGTCGAGGTCGGCGAAGGCCAGCGCGACTGGGCTGTAAGCCACGATGTTGTCCGGGGCATACGTTTGCCGCGCCGCCTGCGCCATCGTGCCGTCCGGCTGCTGTTCGTACAGGTAGAACTGATTGTCGAGGCTGACTGTGCTGCTGCGGCCAAAGCCCGTGGTGAAAAAGAGGACATCGGTGCGGCCGTCGCCATTGGCGTCGGCGGCTGCGGCGGACACCGCTTCGCGATTGAAGTTGGAGTTCTGTTCCATCGGCAGCTGCACGCCTGGTGCAAACGCGACCGCGGCCTGCGCCGGTCCGGATGAAAGCAGTGCCGCAGCAACGATAAGCCAGGGCAGACAGCGAATGGGGAGCATGGCGTTCATTCGATCAGTAGGTCACTTGCCCGCGCGGGCCCGGCACTGACGGTTGCAAGTGGACTGCGCGGACCTGCAGCCGGTTGTTGTGGGGATTGGTGTCGGCAGCGTCATCCAGCAGGAAGGCAGTGGTTTGCAGTTCCACCGAACGCCCGGGCGCAACGCTGACCTCGAACATGAAGGTGCGGGTTTGGTTCGGCCCCAGGGCGGGGACGAGACAGTCGAACATGCGCCGTGGCAGGTCCGCCGTGACCGCGATGCAGCCGGTCGGCGGCCGGACCTTCAGCGCCAGCGTGGTGTCCTCGCGCGCCGCGGGAGCAATCGTCACCCGCAGAACCCGTTCAGTCGAACTGGCGGCTCCGGCGACATGCACGACCCGAGCTGTGGCGCGACCACGGCCGAACGTGGCATCCACACGCAAGTCAGGCGCTGGCAGGCAACCGCGGCCGCGGAAATAGAGCAGACTGGCTTCGAGTTCACCCTGACGTCGCTTCAGCGCCAGCAGGTCCCGGCAACCGTCAGCGTTCATGTCGGCGACGAACAACTGGGGGGACTCCGCCTGGAAGGCCACCTGCTTCGAGGTGATCGTGAACTCGCCTGGGCTCGTCTGCAGGAATGTATCCAGCCAGCTTTGCCCGCCGTAGTCCAGGTGCTGCGATAGAAGCACGAAGTCGTTGAGCCCGTTGTTGTCGAGGTCGGCGATCTGCGGTGCGCCGGGCATGAACAGCTCACCCCACTGGCCAATCTGGGAAAACCGGTTTTGTTCGGTCTGCAGTTCGATGCGGATTCCGGCGCCGCTGTTGTCGACCGAGATGCGATCCGGTCTGCCATCGCCATCCAGGTCGCCGTAGCTGTCCAGCGTGAGATTGGTGCGGCCGGTGGCATCGGTCGTGATGGGCTGCATGCTCATCTGCCGATACGGTTGCTGGCGGAACAGGCACTGCGTCGGACAGTTGCCCTCGATGGCGTCGAAGTAGCCATCACCATCCAGGTCCACGCGTTGCCGGACCGGCGGCGTTCCTGAGTACGAGTAGTTGCCGCTGAGCAAAGAATCGGTGACGCCCGAGTAATAGAACGGGTCGCTGTGGTAGCGCTTCAGGTCGTCGCGGCCACGGACGAGGGTGTGGTACCAGATGACGTAGCGGTAATCGATCCCCGCCACGGCGCCGTCGTCCCGTAGATAGGTAAAGAACAGGTCGTCATGCCCGTCCTGATTGATATCCACGAGACTGTAGGCCTCGTCCTCGATACGACTGGTATTCGGGTCGTCGAGCCAGCCCTCCTGATATCGCTGCGTGACCTGCATCGTGCCATCGGCGAGCAGCTTGAGGATCTGGAAACCGCCTCGCTGCACCGTGGGATCGCTGACGCTGCTCTTGTAGATGATTTCCAGCGCTGGGTCGCTGTCGAAATTGATCAGCTTGAGCTGGTCCGGGAAACACTGGCAGGCGTGGAACCGTGGGAACTCGAAGCTGCCACCGCGCCGCTGCAGCGTGATCGCGACTCGGCCGTTGACCGGGTCGTAGGGCGAGGGTTGTGTGCGATGCAGGGTGACGATGTCGTCCAAGCCGTCGCCGTTTACATCGCCCACCGCCATTTGTTCGAGATCGGCGAACAGTTTGTCCTCGGTGAAGATGCGCAAGGGTTCATCGAATTCGTGCGCCGAAGCTGCTCCGATCCACAACCACAGTGCCGCCGCGGCGATGCGGCCCGCCAACCCTTTCCCAATAGCCATTGCCCCTCGATCGCGCGTTGTGCTGCCCATCCCCATGGGCCGCCGCGAGCCTACCATGGGCGCATTGCGAACCAGCGATGCTAGTGCTGCGCGCCGCGGATGAAATCCAGCGCTGTTGAATGCGGGGTGATTCGGCGCTAGCAGGCTTACCAAGCGCGGCTTGGCCGTGTTGCGGGAACTGGTCCCGCGCCGGGACAATTCCGCAAGTCAGCGCGCAAGCCCACCGCGGCGTGCGGCAGAAGTGCGTGCGGTTGTTGCTTGCGACCGCAACTCGATTGGCGGAGTGAGGATGCGGTCCGCACGCGGGCGCGCATCAGCTTGCTGGGGCCTGCTTTCCAGGCACGAACACCCACCTCCCCGGCGGGGGCGGGCGATTTCGGTGTCTGGCCGCCCTGCGGCCTAACCGCCTCGACGGCCAGCGCGTCGGCTCAATGCGGCCGCGGCGGTTCGTCCTGGTCCGAGCGGTCGATATTGGCGCGGTCGAGGTTGACCAGGTCGTGGCGGAGCTCGCTCAGCCAGGCCCGGAGCCGGTCCGAGCCGTGTGCTCCGACCGCAGGGTCCGAAGGCTCTCCGGTCGTCGGCGCGGAGGGGGGCGAGTGGCGGAAGCGGCTTTCGATCCGCTCCCAGAAGTGCAGCTTCATGGGCACCTCCCATTCAGCTTGGGGGTCCGGCGGGTCCTGGATGGAGCCGCCACGGCCAGTATAGGCCCGCCCTGAGGCAGGCGGGCGGCCTGGGCCCAATTCCAGAGACCCCAGGAAGGTTGCTGTAACCCGCTGATGCCCCTACAATTCCGCTTCTGTCCGCCCGCTTCCGGGTGCGGCAGGCGACCAAAATAACTACAGAGGAATCTGGTCATGTCGTATGCAGTTGTACTCACCGGCGGTAAGCAATACCGCGTGATGAAGGGCGAAACCCTTCGCGTTGAGCTGCTCGATGTCGAAGCCGGCAGCGAGATCAAGCTCGACAACGTGCTGATGATCGGCGATGGCGAAACCATCAAGATCGGCGATGCGCTCAAGGGCGCTTCGGTCAGTGCGAAGGTGGTCGGCCACGGCCGCGCCGACAAGGTGCGCATCGTGAAGTTCCGTCGCCGTAAGCACCACCGCAAGCAGATGGGTCACCGTCAGCACTACACCGAAATCGAAATCACCGGCATTGCCGGCTAAGCAGGAGAAGCAGCCATGGCACACAAAAAGGGCGTAGGTTCCTCGCGCAACGGCCGCGACTCCAACCCGAAGTATCTGGGCGTCAAGATCTACGGCGGTCAGGCTATCGAAGCCGGCAACATCATCGTGCGTCAGCGCGGTACCAACTTCCACCCGGGTTCGGGCGTCGGCCTCGGCCGCGACCACACCCTGTTCGCGCTGGTGGACGGCAAGGTCGAGTTCTCGACCAAGGGTCCGAAGAAGCGCCGCACGGTCAGCGTCGTCGCCGCCGAGTAAGGCGCGACCGATGTGACGAAGGGCCCCGCTTCGGCGGGGTTTTTCGTTTCTGTTCGAACAAAAGCAGCGGCGTGCAAAAGCGATAAGCTCGCCGTCGTACTCGATTTCCCTCTTACCGATTCCAAGTTAATCCCATGAAACTCGTCGACGAAGCCGAAATCCAGGTCATCGCAGGTGACGGCGGCAACGGTTGCGTTGGCTTCCGCCGCGAGAAGTTCATTCCGCTCGGCGGTCCCGACGGTGGCGACGGTGGCGATGGCGGCAGCGTCTGGCTGCTCGCTGACGAGAACCTCAACACGCTCGTTGATTTTCGCCACCAGACCAAGTTCAAAGCCAAGCGCGGCGAGAACGGCATGGGCCGGCAGATGTACGGCAAGGCCGGCGACGATCTCACCATCACCGTGCCGGTCGGCACCGTGGTCATGAACGTCGAAACCGACGAAGTGATCGGTGACCTGACGCAGCATGGCGAACGCCTGCTGGTGGCCAAGGGCGGCAAAGGCGGCCTGGGCAACATGCACTTCAAGAGCTCGACCAACCGCACGCCGCGCAAGGCGTTGCCGGGTCTGCCGGGCGAAGAGCGCGCGCTAAAGCTCGAGCTGAAGTTGCTGGCAGACGTCGGTCTGCTCGGCTTCCCCAACGCCGGCAAGAGCACCTTCATCCGCGCGGTATCCGCTGCGACGCCGAAGGTTGCCGACTATCCATTCACCACGCTCTATCCGAATCTCGGCGTGGTCAGCATCGAGCACCATCGCAGCTTCGTCATCGCCGACATTCCCGGCCTGATCGAAGGTGCGGCCGATGGCGCCGGCCTGGGCACGCAGTTCCTCAAGCATCTGCAGCGCACGCGTCTGCTGCTGCACCTGGTCGACATCGCACCGATGGAAGGCGGTGTGGAAGGCATCACGCCGGCAGAGCAGGTGCGCGCGATCGAACGCGAGCTGGAAAAGCACGATCCGGAACTGCTGCAGAAACCGCGCTGGCTGGTGCTCAACAAAGCAGATCTACTGCTCGAAGAAGAGCAGCAGGAAGCCGCGCAGGCCATCATCGACGAGTTGGGCTGGAAGAATCGCTGGTACCTGGTGTCCGCACTGGGACGCGAGAACACCTGGCCGATCATGCTCGACGTGATGACGTTCTTCGACGAGCTGAAGAAGGCTGCGCAAGACGCCGCCGACGAAGCCGCCTGGCGCGCGGAACATTCGTCCGATGAGGCTTGAGATCTCGGCCTTCGCGCACGACAAGAAGGCGCCGCACGCGGCGCCATTCTCGATGGGCAATCAAAAGACCCTGTATTCGGCGGAATCGTTTTTCATCAGCAACAAAAAAGCCCCGCACTTGGCGGGGTCGGTTTCATCCAGCAACAAAAAAGCCCCGCACTCGGCGGGGCTTTTTCAGCAGGCGCCGTGGGCGCCTGCAACGGAATGCCTGGGATCAGGCAGCCGACAGCGCCTTGATGCGCGCGCTCAGACGGCTCTTGTGACGGGCAGCCTTGTTCTTGTGGATCAGGCCGCGCGAGCTGAAGCGGTCGAGGATCGGCTGGGCCACGACGAAGGCAGCCTGGGCGCCAGCGGCGTCGTTGGCGTCGAGTGCCTTGAGGACCTTCTTGACGGCGGTGCGGAGCATCGAACGCTGAGCGGCGTTGCGGGCATTGCGCACGACGGTCTGCTTGGCGCGCTTCTTGGCGGACTTGATATTGGCCACGACAGGGAATCCTGGGAACTGGTGTTGAGGGGTTTTGGGAAAATCAGACAGGAAAGTATGGGCGATTCAGTAGCTTGCGTCAACAACCCGCTATCCGGCGGCCAGATTTTGGGCTCGGTCACCCTCCGGGAGGCGGCATGACCAAGCCCAAAATGCTTCGTGGAGTGCTGTCGTTCGGCGGCATGACCATGATCTCGCGGGTACTCGGGCTGATCCGGGACATCGCGATCACCTCGACCTTCGGCGCCAATGCCGGCACCGACGCCTTCTGGGTTGCCTTCCGCATTCCCAACTTCATGCGCCGGCTGTTCGCGGAGGGCTCGTTCTCGACCGCTTTCGTTCCGGTCTTCACTGAGGTCAAGGAGACCCGACCGCACGCGGACCTGAAGGAACTGATGGCCCGCGTCTCAGGCACGCTCGGCGGCATCCTGCTGGTGGTGACCGCGCTGGGCTTGCTGTTTACCCCGCAGGTGGCCTGGCTGTTCAACCTGGGAAGCGGAGTGGCGACGGAGAAGTTCGGACTGACCGTCGAACTGCTGCGTCTCACTTTCCCCTTCATCCTGTTCGTGTCACTGACCGCACTGGCGGGCGGGGCACTCAACAGCTTCCACAAGTTCGGCATGCCGGCGCTGACGCCGGTGATCCTCAACCTGTGCATGATTGCCGGCGCGCTGTGGCTGTCGCCGCATTTGCAGGTGCCGATCACTGCGTTGGGCTGGGCGATCCTGGTTGGCGGCATTCTGCAGTTGCTGTTCCAGCTGCCTGCGCTGCGAAGCCTGAACCTGCTGACTTTGCCGAAGTGGGGCTGGAACCACCCCGACGTGCGCAAGGTAGTCAAGCTGATGGTGCCGACGCTGTTCGGCTCCTCGATTGCGCAAATCAACCTGCTGTTCGACACCGTGATCGCCGCGCTGCTGTACACCGGCTCGCAGACTTGGCTGTCGCAGGCGGACCGCTTCCTCGAGCTGCCGCTGGGTGTGTTCGGCATCGCGCTGGGCACCGTGATCCTGCCCACGCTGTCGCGCCATCACGTCAACACCGACCACGAAGGGTTTTCAAAGGCCCTCGACTGGGGTCTGCGCACCACGTTGCTGATCGCGTTGCCGGCGATGCTCGGCCTGATGCTGTTGTCGCAGCCGTTGGTGGCGACGCTGTTCCAGCACAATCAGTTCACCGCCTTCGACACCAAGATGGCGGCGATGTCGGTGTTCGGTCTGAGCTTCGGCCTGCCGGCCTTCGCGTTGGTGAAGATCCTGCTGCCGGCGTTCTATGCCCGCCAGGACACGCGCACGCCGGTGCGTGCCGGTGTGGCTTCGCTGGTGGCAAACATGGTGCTGAACGTCGCTTTCCTAGGCGTGCTGTACGTACTCTGGGTGCCTGCGTCGCAACAGGGCGATCTGATGAAGGGTTTGGCGAGCACGCCGGGCCTGCATCTGGCGATCGGCCTGGCCAGCGCGCTGGCGAGCTACATCAACCTGCTGCTGCTGTGGCATTGGCTGCGCAAATCCGGCGTGTACGAACGTCAGCCCGGCTGGGCGCGGCATCTGACCCGCCTGGGCCTGGCCTGCGTGGCCATGGCGGTGGCGATCGTCGCTGCCCTTTACTGGATTCCGGACTTCACCGCGATCGGCAAATGGCAGCGCATCGGTTACCTCGGTCTGCTGGTCGGTGGCGGCGGTGCGGTTTACCTGGCGGCGCTGCTGGCCCTGGGCTTCCGCCCGCGCGATCTGCGCGAGCATTGAGACGGGGGCCACCCGGCTATACTTCAGAACCACGGTTGATTCGCCAATCAATCGACAAAAGTCCGGCCTGGCCGGACTTGGTTTGACCACCCGGCTGTTCGGCCGGGCTCCACCAGAGATTCCATGAGCAGGCTGTTTCGCGACGTCGAAGGCGGGCCCCGGTGCCCGCACGGCAGTGTGGTCTGCATCGGCGCCTTCGACGGCCTGCACCTTGGGCATCAGGCGTTGGTGCGCCGCACCGTCGAGCGTGCGCGCGAATTGGGCCTGCCCGCGGTCGCGTTGAGCTTCGAGCCGCTGCCGCGCGAGTTCTTTGCGCCCGTCCATCCGATGCCGCGGCTGTTGCTGCCGCGGGCCAAGATCGAAGGGCTGCTCAAACTCGGCGTAGACCAAGTTGGCCTGCTGCGCTTCGATAAGAAACTCAGCGGCCTGAGCGCCGAGGAGTTCATGGGTGTCGTGCTGAAGGACCGCCTTGCCGCGCGCGAAGTCTGGGTCGGTCCGGAATTCCGCTTCGGCAAAGGCCGCGTCGGCGACATCGCGTTGCTGCGCGATCTCGGTTCGAGGCTCGGCTTCGCTGCCGATGAAATCGCTCCGGTGCACCTCGACGGCGAACGCGTGTCGAGCACGCGGATCCGCGCCGCACTACAGTCTGGCGACTTCGCGCTTGCATCACGCTTGCTGGGTCGTCCGTACGCGATCGGCGGCCGCGTCGTCCACGGCGGCAAGCTGGGGCGCGAACTGGGCTTCCCGACCGCGAACCTGCGTTTCGGTGGCAAGACGCCACCGCTGTCCGGCATCTACGCCACCTGGGTGCACGGCGTCGGCAGCACGCCGCGGCCTTCGGTGTCGAGCCTGGGCACACGTCCCACCGTGGCAGGCGTCGAGCTGTTGCTCGAAGCGCATCTGTTCGACTTCAACGCCGACCTGTACGCCCGCCGCATCGAAGTCGAGTTCGTCGCCAAACTGCGCGACGAACTGAAATTCCCCGATCTTTCTTCCCTTACCGAACAGATGCATCGCGACGCCGATCAGGCCCGCGCCATCCTGTCCTCCGGCTCCCGTAGAGCCATCGCCTGAGCGCACCGCTGTGACCGATCAAGAAACCAGTCGCTACAAGTCCACCCTGCAACTGCCGGCAACGGAATTCCCGATGCGCGGCGACCTGCCCAAGCGCGAGCCGGAAACCCTGGCCCGTTGGGAGAACGAGGGCTTGTACCAGCGAATTCGCGCCAAGACTTCGACCCGCGACAAGAGCTTTGTGCTGCACGACGGCCCGCCCTACGCCAACGGCGCGATCCACATCGGCCACGCGGTCAACAAGGTCCTGAAGGACGTGATCGTGAAGTCGAAGCTGCTCGCCGGCTTCGATGCGCCGTACGTCCCGGGCTGGGACTGCCACGGCCTGCCGATCGAACACGCGGTGGAGAAGAAGTTCGGCAAGGTCGGCGACAAGCTCGACGCCGCCGCGTTTCGCGCGAAATGCCGCGAATACGCCACCGAGCAGATCGACCTGCAGCGTCGCGACTTCAAGCGCCTGGGTGTGCTGGGCGATTGGGAAAATCCGTACCGCACCATGGACTTCGCCACCGAGGCGGGGATCATGCGTTCGCTGGCGAAGATCGTTGAGCGCGGCCACCTCGTGCGCGGCGCGAAGCCGGTGCACTGGTGCTTCGATTGCGGTTCCGCATTGGCCGAGGCCGAGATCGAATACGCCGACAAGGTGTCGCCGGCGGTGGACGTCGCCTACAGCGCACGCAATCCACAGAAGCTGGCCGCCGCATTCGGTGTAGCGGTGGAAGAGGGCGTCGATGTCGCGATGCCGATCTGGACCACCACGCCGTGGACGCTGCCCGCCAGCCTCGCGGTGAGCCTCGGTCCGGAACTCGAATACGTGCTCGTCGAAGGCCCGCGCAGCAAGGACGGCGGTCGTCGTCTGCTGGTGCTCGCCGAAGCGCTGGCGACCAAGGCGTTGGCGCGTTACGGCGTCAGCGACGTCGTCGTGCTCGGTAACGTCAACGGCAACGAACTGGACGGTCAGGTCCTGCAGCATCCGTTCTACGCCGACCGCGACATCCCGGTGCTCGTCGGCGAACACGTCACCGCCGACGACGGTACCGGCGTCGTCCACACCGCGCCCGGTCACGGCCAGGAAGACTTCGTGGTCGGCCAGCGCTACGGCCTGCTCGAGAAGTACTCCGCCGCGCAGATGAATCCGGTCGACGGTCGCGGCCTATACCTGCCGTCCACGCCGCCCGCCGATGGCGTGACGCTCGCCGGCCTGCACATCTGGAAGGCGAACGACACGATCATCGAAGTGCTGCGCAACAGCGGCCATCTGCTCGCGCAGTTCAAGCTCGAACACAGCTACCCGCACTGCTGGCGCCACAAGACGCCGGTGGCGTTCCGCGCGACGCCGCAGTGGTTCATCTCGATGGAACAGGCCCATCTGCGCGAGGATTCGCTGCGCGAGATCGGCAAGGTGCAGTGGATCCCCGAGTGGGGCGAGGCGCGCATCTACGGCATGATCGAAGGCCGTCCCGACTGGTGCATCAGCCGCCAGCGCACCTGGGGCGTGCCGATCGCGCTGTTCGTCGATCGCGAAACCGGCGAGCCGCATCCGCGTACGCCGGAACTGATGCGCAAGGTCGCCGACATCGTCGCGCGCGAAGGCGTCGACGCCTGGTACTCACTCGATGCCGCGTCGCTGCTGGGCGACGAAGCTGCGAAGTACGACAAGATCAACGACATCCTCGACGTCTGGTTCGATTCCGGCGTCACCCACGAATGCGTGCTGGCGCACCGTCCGCAGGACGGCCTGCGCAAGCCGGCCGATCTGTATCTGGAAGGCTCCGACCAGCACCGTGGCTGGTTTCACAGCTCGCTGCTCACCGCCGTGGCTATGGACGGCGTCGCGCCGTACCGCCAGGTGCTGACGCACGGTTTCACCGTAGACGAGCAGGGCAAGAAGATGTCCAAGTCGCTCGGCAACACCGTCGAGCCGCAGAAGGTCATCAACGCGATGGGCGCCGACGTACTGCGCCTGTGGATCGCCTCGACCGACTACCGCAACGAGATGTCGGTATCGGACAACATCCTCAAGCGCAGCGGCGATGCCTACCGCCGCATCCGCAACACCGCGCGCTTCCTACTGGCCAATCTCAATGGCTTCGATCCGGTGCGCGATCTGGTTGCGCTCGACGACATGGTCGCGCTGGACCGCTGGATCGTGCATCGCGCCTACGAGCTGCAGCAGCAGATCGCCGAAGCCTACGAGGCGTACGACTTCGCCGCGATCGTGCAGATGCTGTCCAACTTCTGTAGCGTCGACCTCGGCTCGCTGTACCTCGACGTCACCAAGGACCGCCTCTACACGATGCGCGAGGATTCGCGTGGCCGCCGTTCGGCGCAGAGCGCGATGTACCGCATCGCCGAAGCGTTCGTGCGCTGGATCGCGCCGATCCTGAGCTTCACCGCCGACGAGATGTGGCGCTATCTGCCGGGTGCGCGCGAAGAAAACGTGCTGTTCGCCACCTGGTACGACGGCCTCGCCTTGCTGCCGGACAACGCAGCGCTGTCGGCAACGGACTTCGACCGCCTGCTGGCGCTTCGCGAAGAAGTCAGCAAGACCCTCGAGCCGATGCGTGCCGCCGGCGAAATCGGCGCGGCGCTGGATGCCGAGATCGGCCTGCGCTGCAGCGTCGCCGACCAGAACTGGCTGGCGCCGATGGCCGACGAACTGCGCTTCCTGTTCATCAGCGGCGACGTCGAAGTGCTGGCCGACGATGCCGCCAAGGACATCGCCGTACTCGCAACGCCGACGACCAAGCAGAAGTGCGTGCGTTGCTGGCACCGCCGCGCCGATGTGGGCGCTAATGCCGAGCATCCGGAACTGTGCGGCCGTTGCGTGAGCAACGTGGACGGATCGGGCGAGGATCGACGCTGGTTCTAACGTCTTTGGTCGTCATCCCGGCGAACGCCGGGATCCAGCCTTTGTAGGTGCCGGCCCTTGCCCGGCACGCTTTTCTCACAAAGCCGATCTGCTTTTGTAGGTGCCGGGCCTTGCCCGGCACGCTCTTCCCACAGCTCCACCAGAATCCAACGTGCCGAACCCATACGGCACCACCGAGCAAACAGATGCAAAACTCGAAACCCAACGCCCTCATCTGGCTGACCCTCTCGATCGCCATCATCGCGCTCGACCAGTGGAGCAAGAACTGGGTCCTGACCTCGCTGCCCGAATTCAAGGCAGTGCCCGTAATCGACGGCTTCTGGAACTGGTACCGCACCTACAACACCGGCGCGGCCTTCAGCTTCCTGAGCGACGCCGGCGGCTGGCAGAAGTACCTGTTCACCGTGCTCGCCTTCGGCATCAGCGCCATGCTGGCCGTATGGCTCTCGCGCACTCCGCGCAACGACTGGCGCGTCGCGCTTCCGTACGCCCTGGTGATCGGCGGCGCGATCGGTAACGTGATTGACCGCCTCATGCACGGCAAGGTGATCGACTTCATCCAGTGGTACTGGCGCGACCACTACTGGCCCTCCTTCAACATCGCCGACTCGGCGATCGTGGCCGGTGCCATCGGCATCGCCCTGTTCGGCCTGCTCAAGAAGCCCGCCAAAGCGTAGGGCGGGTCTTGACCCGCGACCACGGCGTCTGAAGCCTCAATTCGTCATCCCGGCGAACGCCGGGATCCAGCCTTTCCCGTCAGATGACGCGGACTGGCACCTGACTCAACCCCCGCCCAGCCGGGAGTAAAATGACCGTATGGACGTATTGCTAGCCAACCCCCGCGGCTTCTGCGCCGGCGTCGACCGCGCCATCGAGATCGTGAAGCGCGCGCTGGAAACCCTCGGCGCCCCGATCTACGTGCGCCACGAAGTCGTACACAACCGTTTCGTCGTCGATGATTTGAAGCACCGCGGCGCCGTCTTCGTCGAAGAACTCCACGAAGTCCCCGACAACGCCACCGTCATCTTCAGCGCCCACGGCGTCTCACAGGCCGTGCGCACCGAAGCCGAGCGTCGCGGCCTCAAGGTCTTCGACGCAACCTGCCCGCTGGTGACCAAGGTCCACCTCGAAGTCGCGCGCAACTGCCGCGCCGGCCGCGATGTGGTCTTGATCGGCCACGACGGCCACCCGGAAGTCGAAGGCACGATGGGCCAGTGGAAGCGCGAAGCCGGCGCCGGCCAGATCTACCTGGTCGAAGACATCGACGACGTCGCCGCGCTCGAAGTCGGCCAACCCGACAACCTCGCCTACACCACGCAGACCACGCTGTCGGTGGACGACACGCGTACCGTGATCGAAGCGTTGAAGGCCAAGTTCCCGGCGATCCAGGGCCCCAAGAACGACGACATCTGCTACGCCACCCAGAACCGCCAGGACGCCGTGCGCGAACTCGCCGCGAAGTGCGACCTGGTGCTGGTGGTGGGCTCGCCGAACAGCTCCAACTCCAACCGCCTGCGCGAACTCGCCGAGCGTGAGGGTGTCGAGGCGTATCTGATCGACGGCGCTATCGAAATCGATCCGCAGTGGGTGCATGGACGCAAGTGCGTGGGCATCACCGCGGGCGCGTCCGCGCCGGAAGTGCTGGTGCGTGGGGTGATTGAACGCCTGCGCGAGCTGGGGGCTCAGCATGTCGCCGAATTGGATGGGGAGCCGGAAGATATGGTGTTCGCGCTGCCTAAGGAATTGCGGGTGCAGTTGATCGATTGATCGTTTAAGGCGGAGCGGAGGCGGGTGGTTAGACCCCGTCTCGTCTCTGAGCTGCAACATCTCTCAGGTTGTATTTCGATGGACGCTCTGCGCTGGTCGGCATGGAGTGGGTTTTTGCATATTGACGATTCGACTCGCAATGAGTTGAAGGGAAGAGGAAATGAAGAAGTCCGCCACTATTGCAGTGTTGTGTCTGCTGCTGAATGCCGCGCTGATACCGCTTGCAGCAGCGTCCGAAGTTCCGAATGGCATGTCCGATGAATATCGCTACATTGTGTCGGGTCGCGATCCGAGTCCGATGACGATCGAGGGCGCGTTTGGCGATCAGACTGACCGGCGAACCGGGGCGACCGAGTTCGCAGTCGCAGATGTCTCCATTCCCGGAAACAGTTCGCTTGAAGTTTCTTTCCGAAGGAATTTCAAGATCGAGGACAAGAAAGGGCCCGGATACCTTGGGGGAATGGGGGATTGGGGTGTCGACGTCCCCTACCTTTATGGGACATTTTCCGCGGAAAACGGTTGGCAAGTCGCTTCGTCAACTCCAAGCAACAGGTGTTCGGCTGCAATTAACGAGGCTGCCCCGACAGGGGTGAGCGGCTTTCTTGCATCGGCGTTCTGGCACGGTTACTTCGTTCATTTCGCGGGCGGGCAAGAAGAGGAGTTGCTGCACGTCGAGGGAGCAACTCCGCCACGCCCAACGGATGGGCAGGCCTACTATTGGCTAACAAAGAGTCTTGGCTACTATTCCTGCGTGCCTTTGCAGGCAGGCTCGGCAGGGCAGGGTGAAGGATTCCTTGCGCACACGCCGGATGGCCGCAAGTACTACTTCAACAAGATGATCATTAGATCAGCGGGGACGGTGTACCAGGACCCATTGCCTGGATGCATGACGCAGAGGCTCATTCCGATCCCGCCTCCTACGTCCGGCAATAACAATAGCCCGGTCTATCACAGCCCGGACGACGCTCTTTCCGGGCTGATTAATGTCCCTTGCCCGCCCCGGCTATTAGATAGAAATACGGTCTATCTCGTGGCAACGCGGGTAGAAGATCGATTCGGAAACTCGGTCGACTATCAGTACTCGGGAGACCAGCTCATCGGTATTGCAGCGAACGATGGGCGGCAGATTTCGATTGCCTATGCAAATGGGCGCGTCAGCTCCGTTACTGCAAGTGGCAAAACGTGGTTCTACGACTATCAAGACGGTTTTCTTTCGCAGGTTCGCCTGCCTGATGGCTCGGCTTGGAAGTATTTGGGCGGTTCCATTTTCGATGGCGCCGTCGTAACCAAGCCGGAAGCCAGGCTGAAGATCTACAGTTCCTTTGACTTCATATCTCCGACATTTAATGGTTGCCGCAGCGGCGTTCCGGTCGGAGCAAGCTTTATCTACACCGTAACGTCTCCTTCCGGAGCGCAGGCAGCGTTTCAATTCGATCTGGTTACGCACGGGCGCACCCACGTTCCAAAGGATTGTAGACCTACGACTGGAACGCCGGGGTGGCTCTATTACCCGGACATATACACAATTTTCGGGCTCACCAAGAAGACCATAAGCGGCCCTGGACTCGGGACCCTCGCATGGACGTACTCCTACTACGGGCGCAGCAGCTTCAAGAACTTTTGTCTGAGTTTTCCTGCCAGCCAAACATGCATTCCTACCGCTGATGTCGTAGAAGTCGATCCAGCCGGCACAGTCACTACGTTTACGTATGGAAACAAATTCCAAGAGAACGAGGGGCAGCTCCTCCGAGTAAAGGTGGAGAAGGACGGTGTGGTTGCGCGCACGTCTTCGTTCGCTTATGTCCAGGCATCCGATCTCGTCGATACGGTGAACTTCCCGTTCGCAGATAAGGTTGGGGAGAGCCCTCAAGCTCGAGACGACGGATTCCTTTCCGAATTGAACCGTCCGCAGAAGGCTACGTCCATCCAGCAGGATGGAGTCGAATTCAAGAACACCGTCAACTCGTTCGATGAATTTGCCAGACCAAAGAAAGTTACACGATCGAGCGCGCCGGGCGGCTAGGCCAATGAGCGTCTCTCGAATGCCAGTGCGCCGTTAGCTCTGTTAACGGCGCAATCGGCGACGAATCCAGTATGGCTCGCGGCTCTGCCGCCGATGCCTTCGCTAAAAAATTGATTAGAGACATTCAATGTTGCAGTCACGAATCAGCGCGGCACTACTGGCGGGCCTTTCTCTGTTCGCGTCCGCATCCTCGCAGGCCCAGACGTATACCCGTACTGAGGTGGTCACTTACCACGACAATCTCTCGGCTTGGGTGCTAGGGCAGGTAGCCAAAACAACGTGCGTTGCGCCGTCTGAGTGCGTTCCGTCATACGCTCCAAACGGCATCATCATGTCGCAGACGGAGTATGACGCGACTTACGCGTTGCCGATCAGAACCTACAGTTTCGGCAAGTTGCAGCAATCACTGACTTACGACACGACCTCGTCAGTGGCCAGCGGCCAACGAGGCACGCTCAGCACCATTTCCGATGGTCGCGATACGGGCACCTTCGACACCACGGTTATCTTGTCGGATTGGAAGCGTGGCACTCCGCGCGCCGTCAAGTACCCCGTCACAGCTGAATCCCCGTCAGGCGCTACGCAAGCGGCAACTGTCAATGACGACGGTACCATCGAGTCTGTCACTGACGAGAACGGCTATCTAACCGGATACAACTATGACGCGATGGGGCGCTTGGCCAGCATTACCTATCCGACCGGGGATGCGGTGTCTTGGGCGCCGCAGAATCGGGAATTCCGTGCGCTCAAGACGACCGACTGGATGCCTCCAGGCGTCGCCGCAGGACAGTGGCGCGAATACGTCACCCAAGGAAACTACGCAAAGGCTACTTACTTCGACGCAGTGTGGCGACCCGTCTTGACGAACGAGTACGACGTCACCAACGTGCCAGGAACCCTGCGTTCCACGTCGGTTACCTACGATACCTCGGGACGCGTGGCGTTCCAGTCGTACCCGAGCAGCGATTTGATTCCCGCCGCTACGGGTACATGGAGCTTTTACGACGCGCTGGATCGCATCAAGAGCATCAAACAGGATTCGGAATCCGGTCAGCTGACGATCGCTACGGAATATCTGACTGGCTTCAAAACCAAGGTTACCAATCCTCGGGGCTTTCAAACCGTCACCGAGTATCAGTCTTTCGATCGGCCGGACAGCAGCGCTCCTACTGCGGTTACTCGGCTCGCGGGTGCGGATACCCAAGTCGTAGAAATCCAGCGCGACGTTTTTGGTAAGCCCTTGAGACTGACCAAGCGCAATGAAGCGGGATCCGTGCGCGTTGATCGTCACTACGTGTACGGCGTGGATCAGCGGCTATGCAAAACCATCGAGCCGGAGACTGACGCAACAGTCTTTGCCTATGATGAGGCCGACAATCTGTCGTGGTCAGCAGCTGGCCTGAATTCGCCGCTGCTTGGCTACTGTGATCACAGTGCAGCTTACAGCTCCGGTCGCCGTGTCGAGCGCTATTACGATGCTCGCAACCGGTTGCGGACATTGATTTTCCCCGATAGCGCCGGTAATCAGACTTGGAATTACACCCCGGATGGCTTACCGGCCAGCATCGCCACACTCAACAGCGCGCCCTCGATTTACAACGGCTCGCAGGTTATCAACACCTATACCTATAACAAGCGTCGCCTGTTGACGGGAGAGAGCACGACGCAGCCAGGCTGGTACACCTGGAGTGCGGGATACAGCTACAACAGCAATGCCCATCTAATGGGGCAGACGTATCCCACGGGACTTTATGTGGACTACGCCCCTAATGCCTTGGGGCAGGCGACCAAGTCGGGCAGCTACGCCACGGGAGTCACGTACTACCCCAATGGCGCCATTAAGCAGTTCACCTACGGTAACGGCATCGTGCACACGATGGCGCAAAACGCCAGGCAGCTGCCTGCACGCGTAATCAGCAGCGGAGGCACTACGGACCTGGACTATGGCTATGACGCCAACGGGAACGTTACGAGCACGATCGACAATCGTGATGGTGTGAACAGCCGTTGGATGAACTACGACGGCGTCGATCGTTTGACCGGCGCCGGCTCGGTGGCGTTTGGTGGCCAGCATTGGCACTTCTACACCTATGACGCCGTGGACAACATCCGGAATCACACGCTGGTCGGGATCAAGAATCACGACTATTTCTACGACGCTACCAATAGGCTGACCAACATTCAGGACGTGGGCGCGGGCGGTGCGTCGATTGTCGGTCTGGGCTATGACCCGCAGGGCAATCTGAAGAACAAGAACGGCCAGGCCTATGTCTTCGACTATGGGAACCGGCTGCGGGAAATCACTGGCCAGGAGGGTTATCGCTATGACGGTTCTGGCCGACGCGTGTTGGCTTCGCATCTGACCCAAGGCAACATCCTGTCGATGTACGGTCAAGCGGGCCAACTGCTGTTCGATCAAAACCTGCGCGGCAAGGTTGAGAACACCGAGTACATCTATCTGGGCGGAAGCCTGATCGCGAGCCGAACGCAGAACTCTGTCACTGGCACGATAGCTACGAAGTACCAGCATACGGACGCGTTGGGTTCGCCGGTTGCGGTTACCAATGAGGCCGGGCAGGTCATTGATCGCACGCAGTATGAGCCCTTCGGTGCGGCCATCAACAAGCCGGATTACCAGGGGCCGGGTTATACCGGGCATGTGATGGATGCGGCGACCGGGCTGACGTATATGCAGCAGCGCTATTACGACCCGCAGATTGGGCGGTTCTTGAGCATTGATCCAGTGGCTGCCCGCGTCACTGGAGACAACTTCAACCGTTATTCGTACGCGGGAAATAGTCCGTACACATTCACCGACCCTGATGGACGAGAGATAGGCCTTGTCTTCAAACAGGTAAATGAAGCAACAAACGGTGGTCCGATTGTCGTGGGGCCAATTAGTCCCAAAGATACGGTTGCGCGTCCGCTTATGTGGAGCATGACCGCTTTGATTGCGGCGCCACTCGCTGCAGTCGGCGGTGAGTTCATTTTCTATAACCCATACACGGCAACGCAGGTCACGGTAGTTGCCGGAGAAGCTGCAGGTGTAACTGGTGCTGCAGGCGCCATTCGTGGGGTGAATGCGGTTGGGGGAACACGAAACTGCGTAAACTGCGCTATAGCTACCGATGCACTGCTTGCTGGTAGGCCGGCATCGGCAATGCGCGGATCAGATACGCCAATTTCCGTCCTTGAGACGATGTTTGGCGCAAAGTTCGGAGCGCCAAGTCAGATCCATAGCATTACCGCAACAATGGCGAAGGCAGGAAACGGTGCCAGAGGAATCGTCTTCGGAACTTTTAAAGAGGGCGAGACGGGTCACGTCTTCAACGTCGTAAACCAAGGTGGTGTCGTCAGATATCTAGATGGTCAGACAGGAAAAGCGGCAACTCTAACTGGCTACGAGCACTTCAAGTTGTTGAGAACGAATCCATGACGACTATCGATTTCGACACTGCCCAGGCTCTAGCGAAGCGGCGAATTGATGAAATCTCCCAGGAGTCAGGGGTGGAGATGGAGCTTGTGTTTGATCGCACTAGGGAGGTCGAACAAGGATGGGTGTTCTTCTACAATTCAACTCAGTTCCTGCGAACAAAGGACCCGAGTTGGATGTTGGCTGGGAATGGTCCGTTGCTAGTCACCCGCTTTGGGACTCTCCAAGAGCTGCCGAGCCATATTCCATGGGAAGAGGCTATTCGCGGCGCCAAATCGAAGTGATCGTTCTGGTATGGAACGGCCGTATGGCGGGTTAAAAACCGCCCTAAAAACCGACCGAAAACAGGGGTCAGAGTCGACTTTTCTAAGCGGTCTATGGCCTCCACACCCAGGTAATCCCTAAGCACAAGGCCCGCATTGCTGCGGGCCTTGTCGCATTTGGAGAGCCGGAAACGCAGATCGGCTTCCTAGATCGCCTTCGACTTGCGCGGTCTCCCAATCTTCTGCGGGCCAGCAGATCGTCCAAGTTGGGTTTCGATTGCAACGCGGAAGCGGTGGGTGCCGTAAGCATGCTGGCGCTGAAGGTGCTCGCGAATTGCTTGGATTTCCGTGGGATCTACCGTCTCCATGACGAGTGCACGATAGATGCGTTGTCGTTGGTCCGTGTCAGGGGAAAGCCCTAGATAGCTAGGGTGGGGCGATATCAATGGATCATAGTCACCGCGGGCATTTCTTCTGTGACTCGACCACGGGTAATCGCATGGGTCGGCAACCATGGCCGCACGCAGTGGATTCAGTTCAATGTAGCGATGGCACTGCAGTAGGTAATTGCCGTCATCGACCAGGCAGGATTTGTAGCGGCCTTCCCAGAGCGTTCCTGTTCGATGGTAGCTATCGTTGACATAGCGGACGTAGCGTCTGCCGAGCGATTGCATTAGTCGTGCCACGGCACCGGCAGCCATTGGGGTCATTAGCAGATGAACATGGTTGGTCATCAGGGCGTACGCATGGATGGCGCAGCCTTCGCGTAACGCCAGCTCTCGAAGGTCGGTGCGATATCGCAGGTAATCGCCGTCGGTGAAGAAGTGGCTGGCGATCGTTGCCGCGCTGAACGACGTGTTGCGGCACATTTGGCAGATCTAGTCGAATAGGGCGGGGCATTGGGATGGCGGTGCGAAGACTCCTTTCATGCTCGCTTGCGGCCCGGTGGCGATCTTTCGGTCAAGTTCCTGCCCGGTGGTGAGAAAAGTCCACTCTGACCCCGGTTTTGGTAACGAATGCTATCCTCGCCGGCCTCTCCCAAGCCCGACAAAGATGGACCACGCCGACGAGACCGCCGAGTTCTGGTTGCCTTATCCGCACGATGATCTGGCCCTGCGCGTCGCTATCTTGCACAGCCAGCGCCGCGAGCTGCAGGAAGCCAAGGCAGAGGGCGAGATCCAGTCGGTTCGCCGCGCAATCGGGGCGGCCTTCATTGCCGGGCATGGGATCGAAGTCGGTGCCGGCGCGCGTCCGTTCCCCATCCCGGAAGGCGCCAAATGCTTCTACGGCGATGTTCGCGACGAAGGCGAGCTGGCCACTTACTTCGGCAACGACAATGTCAGCTTCATGGGCAAGCTCGATGCCCAGACGCTCGACGGTGTGCCGCTGGCGTCGCTGGATTTCGCCATATCGGCGCACGTGATCGAGCATCTGTTTGATCCGCTCGGGAGCATCCGCGCCACGATCGAACGTCTGAAGCCCAATGGCGTCTTCCTGCTCGTCGTCCCGGAGCTGACCCAGACGTGGGATCGTCGCCGTCCGCCGACTACCGTGGATCACATGATTGCGGACCTGCGTGACGGGGGCGAAAGCACGCGGCTTCAGGCCTACCTGGAGCACTTTCAGTTTGTCGCGCCCGAGCTGGGCGTTGAGATTCCGGAGGAAGAGATCGACCGCCGTGCCCGGGAAACCATGGCCACCGGCCACGACATTCACGTGCATGCCTGGCGCGCCGAAGACTTTCGCGCAATGCTCGACTACGCCGCGCCCCGCTTTGGGTTCGAGGTAGTGGTGCAGATCCCTTCCGGAAATGAAAACCTGTATGTGCTGCGTCGCCAGCAGAAGCCAGGCCTGGTCCGGAGAATTGGAAGGCACGTGCGGTCGCGGTTCTTTGCGTAGCGCTATCCGAATTTGATATCGGCCGCCACGTGACTCTGGCGGGCCAAGATCAATAGGTTGCGCGAGCTATCAGACATGCTTCGACGGGTGTCGCCCCTAGCTGCCTGATCGCAGGCCATTGCGATGTTCGGCGCCCGCATTTTCAGGGTGCAAGGGCAAGTTCGGCGGGTTGTGACGTTGTCCTTGAAAGCCCCAAGAGTCCTCCGTATAACGTGCGGCTTGATTCCGCACCTTGCGGTTGATGATTCAGTTTTGGCCTGCAACGGGCTGAAAGGGACGGGGATAAATGCACTGGAATTTGATGGGTGGAGGCTGTGGCCTCCGTAGCCGCTCCTGCGTGTCCGCGGGCAATTTCGCAAAGAAGCTGAAGCGCTTCGCCAGCCTGTCGGTATTGCTGACCGCAGTTCTCGCTGCTTCGGCAGTGCAGGCGCAGACCAACCGCTCGATCGCGGAGGGCTACGACGACGTGTTGAAAACCGCACAGACGATCGGCACGCTCGGCCCCGACCTGTTCGGCGAGCAGGTCAACCTGCAGGACGGCGCCACGGCATTCCGGGCGACCGATGTCAGCGTGAAGACCAACAGCGGCCTGCCCATGTCAGTGGGGCGCGTGCTCAGCATCAGTGCGCGTGACGCCGACAGCTACGGTGACGCCGCTCACGACGGCGAGCTGTTCGGAATGTGGAAGCTGGATGTGCCCTACATGTCCGGCGTCTTCGACGAGCGCACGGGCTGGGTATCCAGCATGCCCGACCCGCAGCAGCGCTGCAGTGTCACAGATTTGGCGTATATGCTCCCGCCTGGTGTGCGCAGCGTCTATACCAACTGGCCGGATAGCTACTACGCCTACCAGTACTGGAGCGGCAATCGCATCAATATCCCCGGACATGGCGAAGAGCCCTTGCTATATCTGCCCGCCGGGAAGTCGCGTCCGACTGACGGACGTGTCTATTACGGCACGACCAAGTCCAACTGGCGCGTCGCCTGTCTGCCGAGCTTGAAGAATGGCGCCGGCGAAGGCTTCCTCGTGGTGCTGCCGGACGGCACGCGTTACACCTTCGACTGGATGTCATCGCGAAAGGTCGGGTCTCTCAAGGACACGCAATGCGTAGAGACGTACTACAACGAGTATTCGGGGAGCTACACCCCAGTAACTGTTACGTACCATTACAACGAAATTTTGCAGATTTGGGTGAAGCGCTTTGAGGGCGGTGGGGGAGGGGTCTCGGGGGGCACGAGGGTGTCGACCTCTTGCAGCGAACAGGTTGTCGTCAATCGCCGTGAGTACTTCCTGCATGCCACCAAGGTCGAAGACCGGTTTGGCAATTGGGTGGCCTACCAGTTCGATCCCAACAATCCGCGCCAGCTGATGTCGATTACGTCCAATGAGGGCGCATCCATCAATCTGACGTATGTGGCTGGCCGCGTTGACACCATTACGACGAATGGCCGGACCTGGCGTTATCTCTATACCGACGCAGAACGCGGCATTCTTTCCGGTGTTGTTCTGCCGGACGACAGTCCCGCCAGCCCAAGTCGATGGGGATTCAGTTACGGCGACCTCAACAAGCTGACGCGAAACTCCATCAAATGGGTTGATTGTTCGCCGGCGTTGTTCGGTACGTCTCCAGCATCAGTCGTGATTAGCCACCCGTCGGGGGCGGTGGGCACATTCGCCTTTGAGAGGCGGATGCACGGCACGGAGGATACGCCTGGTGGTTGCTACACCCCAGATCCAGAAAAGCCTATGCGCAACGAGCTATCGGACATCATTGCCGTATATCAAGTCGCGTCGCTGATTACCAAGACCATCACTGGCCCCGGTCTGCCTGCGCAGAGCTGGAGTTACACCTATCAGCCGAGTTGGAGCTGGAATGAAAGTGGTACCAATCCGTGCGGCTCGCCGGCCTCCTGCCAGTCGACGTCGCTGACGTCTGTAACCGGTCCGGACAACGTCATTACCCGCTATAGCTTCAGCAACAGCTATTGGACCAATCCTGGCGAGCTCATGCAGACCACCGTCGAGAAGGATGGGGTGATTGCTCAGACCACGAACAATGCTTACTTCGTAAACCCCGCCGGACAGCCGCATCCATTCCGAGTGGGGGAGGACCCCTACTCACGCGCCAACCTCAACGTCACCGAGTACCTACACCCGAAACAGTCTTCGGTCATCAACAGCGATGGCGTGAACTTCAATTGGCTTGTCACCCAGTTCGATTCGTTCGCGCGTCCCCTCACCGTGAACAAATCGAGTTCGTTGGGCTATACGAAAGCAGAAGGGACCGAGTACTACGACGATTCGAACAAGTGGGTGCGGGATCAGATCAAGCGCAGCACGACCAATGGTGTGGAGACGGCGCGTGCGGACTACATAGCGGCCAATGCGTTGCCGGAACGCTATTACAGCTTCGGCAAGCTGGTCCAAACGCTTACTTACAACACCGACGGAACGTTGGCCACCGCGGCTGACGGCAAGAATCAGGTCACGACGCTCTCAAGCTGGAAGCGGGGCATTCCGGGCCTGATTAGCCATCCAGATGGCACCACGGATTCGGCGGTGATCGACAACAACGGGTGGGTTACGTCTGCAACCGACGAAAATACTTACACCACCGGTTACGGCTACGACGCCATGGGCCGCGTGACCAGCATCGTGCCGCCCGAAGGCAATGCCACGGCGCGAACGTACACTGCGGTAGGCACCGCCGAGCAAGGACTCTCCGCCGGGCATTGGCGTGTTGTCGAAACCACTGGTAACGCCAAGAAGATCACCTATCTCGACGGCTTCTGGCGCCCGGTCGCCCAGCAGTCGGAGGACGTTGCCAACAGCAGCGGCACCTTGAGCTGGACGGCCACGCGTTATGACCTCTCAGGCCCGGTGGCATTTGTTTCCTACCCGCGCAATCCATATGTCGAAGGCTGGCTCAATTTCGACGACACCTCGCTAAAAGGGACTCGCAGCACTTACGACATTCTGGGGCGCGTGAAGCGGGTAGAGCAGGACTCTGAGTTCGGTTCTCTGGTTACCACGACGGAGTATCTGACGGGCTTCCAGCGCCGAATCACCAATCCGCGTGGCTTTGCAACCACGCAGAAGTTCGAGGTGTACGACCAGCCGAGCTTCGACATGCCGTCTTCGATCGATGCGCCGTTGGGATCCAAGACGCTGATCACGCGCGATATGTTTGGCAAGCCTACGTCTGTCACGCGCACGGGGCCGGACTACTAAGTCCGCCCCGCTGACCCGCCCGACCAATTCTCAATCGCCTGCCTTATGGCAAACGATAGAAGGATCTTGTGTATGTTCCAACGAATCGTGCTGCTTGGTGTGCTGCTTTGCGCCTGTATTTCGGCGCATGCAGCTACCTTTGAATTCACATCGCCAACGACGACCACCTATACGTCGCCTGCCACGTTTACCGTCACCGCGACGGCGACCCGGGAGCTCGAAAACGGTGATCCTCCCTTTACGTCGCTGACGTTGAACGCCGGATCGCTCGGTACCCTGACCAATTGTTGCTTGAGGGTCACGCAGACCTACAACAACGTCGGGCCGGGCACCTACACGTTCAATGCCACTGCGAACATCCAGGGCGGCGCGTCCATGGGCACGCAGATGATCATTACCGTGGTCAGTCCGCCGCCCAGCGTGAGTATCAACGCTGCGACCGGTGGGCCATTCGTTGCGCCGGCCAGCGTGGGTCTGTCGGCCAATGCGTCCGATAGTGACGGCACCGTGGCCAAGGTGGAGTTCTTTGCCAACGGCGTCCTGGTCGGAACCGATACCAGCTCCCCCTTTGCGCTCACATGGAGCAACGTTGCGCCCGGGACCTATAACGTCACCGCCAAGGCGACCGACAGCTTCGGATCGTCGGCTACTTCTTCGGCGACCGTGGTCTCGGTTCGTGCACCCATCAACAATGCCCAGTTCCTGAGCCAGACGGTTGGAACCGTAATGCAGCCCGGCGCGACTCAGGCCGTCAGTCTGCAGATGAAGAACACGGGCGACCTGACCTGGAGCAGCGCAGCCAACTACAAGCTGGGTTCTCAGAACCCGACTGACAACAGCACCTGGGGCTTCAGTCTCGTCAATGTTCCGGCGACGACCACGGCTGGTCAGACAGCGACATTCAATTTCACGATTACTGCTCCGACGACGCCGGGAACCTACAACTTCCAATGGCGCATGCAGCAGGCCGGCGTGGAGTGGTTTGGCGATACCAGCACCAATGTCGCTATTCGCGTGAATGCGCAACCTAACGTAAATCTGGCCACACCTGCGCCGCCGTTCGTCGCACCGGCGACAGTGAATCTGTCGGCATCCGCGTCTGACAGCGATGGAACGATCAGCAAGGTGGAGTTCTACGCCACCCCGATCAATGGCACTCCGACGCTGGTTGGCACTGCCGTGAGTGCACCTTATGCGCTTGCCTGGAGCAGCGTCGCAGCTGGGACCTACACGGTTACCGCAAGGGCGTACGACAACAATGGGGCCGTCACGACCTCCAACGCGGTCAGCGTCTCGGTCAACAACGCCATGCCGACTGTCAGCTTTGGAACTCCGACGGGATCCCCCTTCATCGCGCCAGCTTCAGTGGGATTGACGGCCATCGCATCCGATGCTGACGGAACGATTGCCAAGGTTGAGTTCTACAGCGGCAGCAACTTGCTGGGCACGGATACCACCGCTCCGTATGCCTATACGTGGAGCAATGCTGCGGCTGGGACCTACGGGCTGAAGGCGCGGGCTTACGACAACACCGGAGCCTTTACCGATTCGCCGGTCACCAACCTCACCATCAATCCCACCACGGTAATCGGCAATGTGGAGTCGGTCCGCTTGGTCGGCACCGCCTACAAGATCTACGGCTGGGCTTGTTCCACCGGGCGCAATCAGTCGATTTCCGTGCATCTGTATGCCGGCGCCGGCTGGCCCGACGGGGCGTATATCGGCGCGTACACCGCCAACCTGGGTAGCGAAGCTGCCGTCACTCAAACGTGCCAGGCACAAGGCACGGCATATCGCTTCGAGATTCCCCTGAGTGCGACAACGCGCGAGCAGCAGGGCGGCAAGAAGATTTATATCTACGGAATTTCCCCGGACGGACTGGCCAATCTGCTGATCGGCAATTCCGGGGCGCTGTCGATTCCGTCTCCGCTGGCGGTGACGCGCCGTTACGTCTATGACCAGTACCAGCAGTTGTGCAAGGTGATCGAGCCGGAAACCGGCAGCACCGTCATGCAGTACGACGGGGCCGGCAATGTGATCTGGTCTGCCAGCGGGTTGAGCCTGCCAGCAACCAATGATTGCAACAGCGATCGCAATACTGCTTGGGCGTCCAATCGCGTTGTGCTGCGCGATTATGACTCGCGCAATCGCCTCAAGACGCTGAGCTTCCCCGACCACAACGGTGATCAGACCTGGAACTACTGGCCGGACGGCCTGCCGCAGAACGTCACCACGCTCAACGACGGCGGCGCAAATTCCGTAGTCAATTCCTACACCTACAACAAACGCAGGCAAGTGACGGGCGAGTCGATGTCGCACCTGTCGGGTGGGTCACTGTGGTACACCTGGGGCATCGGGTACCACTACGACGGCAACGGCGGTCTCGATACTCAGACCTATCCCACCGGTCTGTCCATCGATTACGCGCCCAACGCGCTCGGACAGGCGAGCAAGGCCGGCAGTTTTGCCTCGGGTGTGCAGTACTACCCCAATGGTGCGATCAAGCAGTTCACTTACGGCAATGGCGTCGTGCATACCATGTCGCAGAACGCCCGCCAGCTTCCCGCCCGCAGCACGGACTCGGGTGGGACGCTGGACGATGTCTATAACTACGATGCCAATGGCAATGTCGACAGCATCATCGACAAGTCGGCAGGCGAGGGGTACAGCGTACGTAGTCGCTGGATGACCTATGACGGTTTGGATCGTCTCACCGGTGCAGGTGCAGGTGTCTTCGGTGGGACGGACAACTGGCACCGCTTCACCTACGACGCGCTCGACAACATCAAGTCGTGGAAGTTGGCGGGGGTCAAGGACTACGCCGACTATTACTACGATCCCTCCAACAATCGGCTGACCAATATCCGGAACTCTGCCGGATCGGCAATCGTGGGTTTGGACTATGACGCGCAGGGCAACCTGTGGAACAAGAACGGTCAGAATTACGTCTTCGACTACGGCAACCGACTGCGCAATGTGGCCGGCAAGGAGTACTACCGTTATGACGGTTACGGTCGGCGGATCCTGAGCTGGCGTCCCAACAGCACGTTGACGCTTTCGCTATACAGCCAATCCGGGCAAGTGGTCTATCAGGAAAACAGCAGCACAACCCTGGCCATCGAGAATGTCTATCTGGGCGGCAGCTTGTTGGCGAGCCGTGAGCGAAATTGGGTCAGCGGTGCCATCGCTACCAAGTATCAGCACACGGATGCGCTGGGTTCGCCAGTTGCGGTGACCAATGAAAGCGGGCAGGTGATTGATCGTACGAACTATGAGCCGTATGGCGCGGCGATCAACAAGACGGTTGATGGCATTGGTTATACCGGTCACGTGATGGATGCGGCGACCGGGCTGACTTATATGCAGCAGCGGTATTACGACCCGCAGATTGGGCGGTTTTTGTCCGTCGATCCTGTGACTGCGAATGGCAGCACGGGGGGCAACTTCAATCGCTACAGGTATGCCAACAACAATCCATATTTGTTCACAGATCCTGATGGGCGTCAGTCGACGTTAGCTCAGCGACTTGAGAGCCTCATTGGCCACATTCCTTTGACTAGGAATGAGCAGAACAGCGAAGAGGGGCGGCCGCCTTCTGATGGCGATGGCTCTCGCGACTCAGGTCGCTCAGAACGGCCTACGTCGCGTCCGGAGCGAACGACGCGTGATGGTAAGCCCTTGACCTACAGTACTTTCTCTCCGGCTCCTCCACCGGATGACAATGATGGGGATAGGCCAAAACTTACCCACAATCAGAAGCATCACCCAAACTCAGCTAGCCCTGAGCCAAGGAATGTGCGAGAGCTCTACGCGCGATCAATTCAGGACCGGTCAGGGGTGCGATGGGTGAAAGATCAAAACGGAACCATCCATCGATTCTCAAGGTCAAGTAATGGGGAAACACATTGGAATGGCTCTACGGCTGGATCAGACCCTATTCAGATGCGAAATATTCCCAATGAAATTCTCAAGCAATTGAAATAGGCGAAAATGCAATCGATCATTTCAGTTGGCAACGAAAAAAGCCTGCTCCTAGCCTCACAGATTTCCACTGCGCTCCCTGACAGGAGCCAGTTGGCAGTTGGCTTTTTCCAAATTTGCATATGCGGTGTGTTCTATGGAAAGAGATCGCCAGATGCCACGCTACTCGCTTGTTCTTATGACGAGGTGGCGAGACGGAGTAGGGATCGAGGGCTTCATAGGCCTTTGTTTAGCTTTGCCGAGTCGTCCCTCGACATAGCTTTAGCTTTTTCCGGAGCTGTCTTCACGGATGAAGATGGCGAGAAGGATTTTCTGGGCCTTTCCAAAGATGATTTCTTGGGCAATCTCTACTCCGGCTCGCCGCTTGTATGGGCTCCGGATGGAGATGCGGCCTTTGACGACGGCAGTGTAGTACTTCAGCTTGATGGGGCGACCAGAGTGAGGTTAATCGGCTTCCGACGCGATGCTGCCGGAGGGGTTATTGATCTGACAGATTTTGAAATGAATTCCGATGACTTCTACGAACTCCTGGAGAGCTGGAGCACTGCGTTCATTCGACAATGGGAATTAATGTCCGGATAAAAGGGGGGCGGAGGTAATTAATTTGCCTTAGCCCAAGGATCAAAGGGGACGGAGGTAATTAATTTGCCTCAACCCAAATAGGCTACGGCCGTTAAACACCAGCCTCTTGAAGCGCAAGGCCCGCCATGCGGCGGGCCTTGTCGTTTTTCGGGCGCGCCGCGCTCGAACAGAAGGAGCAATCAATGGCCCTCCGTCACCGTGTTCCGTGGCCGCCCCCGTGCTCGAACGGCGACATGACGATTGAGCGCTTTTTCAACCATATGTTCAAAGCGCTCATCGCCGAGCGCTCGCTCCTGGGCCAAGTGCCGTCGAATGGATGCAACTTCTTCGTCGCTGATGCCGGCGCGTAGCCATAAGCCATATGCGGTGTGGCGCTCGGTGGGTCGGGACCCCAAAGCGAGATATGCCGGATGCAACGTGATCAACGGATCGCGTGCCGTCCCCAGATGCGTATGCACGCTCGACCGCCGGTAGTCTTCGGGAGCGGCGACCATGGCTGCTCGTATCGGGTTGAGTTCGATGTAGCGAATGACGGTCATCAGGTAGCGGTCGGAATCGACCAGGCAGGACTTGAATCGACTCTGCCACAACGTACCGCAACGGCCATGTCGAGCGTTGAAAGCCTGGACATAGTTCTGGCCGACTTCCTGCATGGTGTGGGATAGACCGCCAGATGCTGTCGCAGTGAGTAACAGATGGAATGGTTGTCCATCAGTACGAAGGCATGGAGGGAGACGCCGTGCTTGCGGCAGGCTTCGCGGAGCAGTCGCCGGTACTGATGGCGGTCGTCGTCGTCGATGAAGATGGCGCATCGATTCACTCCCCGCTGAGTGACGTGCATGGGGAGGCCGGGTAGGTCGAGACGAGGTTGGATGTGCCTGGGCGCGGGATCAGCAAGGGCTGCCAGTTTTGACTCGTGGCTGTGGGTCTCGAATCGGTCAATGTGACTTGGCTTTGTAGGGAAAGTCCGCTTAATTCCCTCCGTCCCCTTTTGAGGGGTCAGAAAAATCCTACCCATCGAGGTGGCGTTGTCCGACTGCCAAGGAGAAGTAATCCGCCCACCATGCCCGCGCCCAATCGTGGGCGTCTTTGCAAAGGAGCATGCAATGTCGCAAAACCTTGTTTCCCTAACTCTCACCAGCGACCAGATCGCTGCCGCGATGGCGGCGCTCGAGCAGGTCGAAGCTTCGCTGCCTGGTTTGATCTCGCTGCAGCCGGAAGACCGCAAGGGATTGGTCTTCATGGGGCCGCGTTCGGAGACGTTCTGTCGGCAGACGGTGCGGGTGCTGGATCAGAATCGTCAGATCGTGCCGCCGAGTCTGGATCTGGCTGGTGCGCAGGCGGATCTTGCGGCTATCGATCAGTTGCGGCCGGTGCTTGAGCGGCTGCAGCGGTTGCCGTCGCGTGTGGACGACACGGTCGCTGCGTTGGGTAGTGATGTGATGGTTACTTCGCTGGAGGGCTATGGGCAGCTCAAGCTGTCGGGTGCGGCGCATGGGCTGGATGACCTGCGTAAGGAGGTCAGTGCGCGGTGGGCGCGGCAGCGGCGTAACAAGACGGCGGAAGCTGAGGTGGCCTGAAAGCCGCGTAACGTTCCGATACAGAAGGCCGCCTTTGTGCGGCCTTCTTCTTTGAGTGACCGGGAAATGCTCGCGCGCAACCCGAAGTCGATCGTTCGCAACCAGAAGATGGTTGCGTGCAACGGGAAAACGGTTGATCGAAACCAGAAGTCGGTCGGGCTCAAGCGTAAATCGGTTGGCCGCAACCGAATCATGGTTGCGCGCAACCGGAATCCGGTCTCTCGCAACCGAAAACGGGTTGCGTGCAAGCCAAAATCGCCTGTCGGCAACCGGAAATGGCTTGCGCGTGGCCGATTAAGGGCTGCGGATGGCTTGTCGCGACAGCACGGCGGGGTAAAACCCGCCTTACGGAACGCCGGCGGATTGACCCTGCGTGACCCACCCGCCTACAATTCCGCCCCTCCGCCGGAATAGCTCAGTTGGTAGAGCGGCGCATTCGTAATGCGTAGGTCGTAGGTTCGATTCCTATTTCCGGCACCATTGATTTAGCAGGAAGCCCGCCGGAAGGCGGGCTTTTTGTTTTGGTCCTCCCTCGCCGCGCTTGCGGGGGGAAGGCGTGCTGCTCGCGCGCCACTGGCGCGCGCACGCCTGAACGCCCTTCGCGCTATGGGCGAGGGCCGGGGCGCGAAGCGCCGACTGCGGCGCCGGGTGAGGGGGCGTCGGGCATAGATCACGCTTGAACTATCGATCGCCGCGGCTCCTGCCCCTCATCCGCCCTTTCGGGCACCTTCTCCCCGCTGGGGCGGGGAGAAGGGCGAGTTTCATGCGGCGGGTGACGCCTTGCGTCTCGCCCCAAGAGACCAGCCCCCGGTACAGTGCGGCGCATTGCCCCAACCGATCCCGCGCGACTCCCCATGGCCAAAACCGCCACCCGCAAGACCGCCTACGTCTGTAACGACTGCGGTGCCGAATTCAGCAAGTGGCAGGGCCAATGTGGCGAGTGCGGGGCGTGGAACACGCTGAGCGAAGTCGTCCTGGAATCCGCGCCGGCCATCAAGGGCGTCGCCGCGAGCCGCCGCAGTGGCTGGGCGGGGGCGGCGGATGCGCCCAAGGTCACCGCGCTCAAGGACGTGCGCCATCACGAGGACGCGCGCGCCTCGACCGGGATCGGCGAGCTGGATCGCGTGCTTGGTGGCGGGCTGGTGCACGGCTCGGTGGTGCTGGTGGGCGGCGATCCGGGCATCGGCAAGTCGACGCTGTTGCTGCAGGCGGTCACCAAGCTGGCGGCGACCATGCCCGGGCTCTACGTCACCGGCGAGGAATCGCTCGCCCAGGTCGCCGGCCGCGCGGCGCGGCTGGGGCTGCCGCTCGACGGGGTGCACGCGCTGGCGGAAACCTGCGTCGAGCGGATCCTGGAAAACGCGGCGTCGATGCGCCCGCAGCTGATCGTCGCCGACTCGGTGCAGACGCTGTGGACCGAATCGCTCAGCGCCGCGCCTGGTTCGGTAAGCCAAGTGCGCGAATCCGCCGCACGGCTGGTGCGTTACGCCAAGGAAACCGGAACCGCCGTGTTCCTGGTCGGCCACGTGACCAAGGAAGGCGGCATCGCCGGCCCGCGCGTGCTCGAGCACATGGTCGACGCGGTGCTGTATTTCGAAGGCGAGAGCGGCAGCCGCTTCCGCGTGCTGCGCGCGTTCAAGAACCGCTTCGGTGCGGTCAATGAACTGGGCGTGTTCGCGATGGGCGACAAGGGCCTGCGCGAGGTGCCCAATCCGTCGGCGATCTTCCTTTCCGGCAACAGCGTGCCGCAGCCGGGCAGTTGCGTGATGGTCACGCGTGAGGGCACGCGGCCGCTGCTGGTGGAAGTGCAGGCGCTGGTGGATGCATCGCCGCTGTCGAATCCGCGTCGTGTCGCGGTGGGCATGGAGAGCAACCGCATGGCGATGCTGCTGGCGGTGCTGCATCGGCACGGCGGGATCGCGGTGGGCGATCAGGATGTGTTCGTGAATGTGGTGGGTGGTATTCGCGTGCAGGAGACGGCGGTGGATTTGCCGGTGTTGCTGGCGGTGCTGTCGTCGCTGCGCGATCGGCCGCTTTCGGAGCAGACGATTGCGTTTGGCGAAGTCGGTTTGTCCGGCGAGATTCGGCCGGTGCCCAACGGCGAGGAGCGGTTGAAGGAAGCTGCCACGCATGGATTCAAGCGGGCGATCGTGCCGAAGGCGAATGCGCCGAAGAGTGGGCGTGTCGGCGAGATGCAGGTGATTGGGGTGGAGCGGTTGGCCGAGGCGTTGGAGGCAGGCGTTTAGTCGCGAAAGCGTCGCCAAGTTTGAACGGGTTTTGAGCCCCTCTCCCTGCGGGAGAGGGGTTGGGGTGAGGGTTCGGTGGAGTGGTGCATTCGCCGATTCCCATATCAACCCAGGACGGGCACAACACCACTTCGTCGCACCCTCATCCGGCGCTTCGCGCCACCTTCTCCCGGAGGGAGAAGGAGACGTGCAACGCGTAGCGGGTTAACCCGCCATCCGGTGTCGTCTTGTCTCAAACAAAGAAGCCCGCCAATGGCGGGCTTCTTGTCGTTAGACACTGCAATCGTGTGGGTGAATCAATGCCCGCCCGCCGCCTCCGGCCCCGCCTTCGCCACGAACGGCGGCTTCGCCATCCATACGAACACGATCACGCCCAGGAAGATGATTCCCAGCAAGTGGAAGATCTCGTTGAAGCCGATCTGCGCCGCCTGGTTGGAAATCATCCGCTCCATCACGAACGCACCGCGCTGCAGGTTGCCGCGGCCCAGCTGAGTGAGCTGGTCGATCACGTTCGGATCAGTCGCGGACAGCTTCTCGGTCAGGTGCGCGTGGTGCACGGCGCCGCGTTCTGACCACGCATAGGTCGTGAGCGAAGCCGCGAAGCTGCCGCCAAGCGTACGCATGAACGTGGCCAGGCCCGAGCCCGCCGCGATCTCGTGCGGCTGCAGGTCCGACAGCAGGATCTGCAACACCGGCATGAAGAACAGCGCCACGCCGAAGCCTTGCAGCAGCTGCACGAAGGCGATGTGGTTGAAGTCCACGTCGAGGTTGAAGCCCGAGCGCATGAAGCTGGTCATCGACATCGCGATGAAGGCCAGGGTGGCGAGCATGCGCAAGTCGAACTTGTGCGCGTACTTGCCCACGAACGGCGTCAGCAGCACCGGCAGGATGCCGATCGGGGCCGTGGCGAAACCGGCCCAGATCGCGGTGAACCCGAGGTTGCGTTGCAGCCACAGCGGCACCAGGATGCCGACACTGAAGAACGCCGCGTACGCGACCACCATTGCTGCGGTGCCGGCGCTGAAGTTGCGATGGCGGAATAGGCGCAGGTTAACGATCGGGTCCTTGTCGGTGAGTTCCCAGATCACGAATACCGCGAGCGAGATCACCGAGATGATGGCCAGCCACACGATCAGCTGCGAGCGGAACCAGTCTTCGTCATTGCCCAGGTCGAGCAGGAGCTGCAGCGCGCCTACGCCCAGCACCAGCGTGATCAGGCCGACGTAATCCATCTTCGGCTTCTCGAGCCGCTCCGGACGTCCTTTCAATTGCCGTCCGACCACGAAGCTGGAGAACAGCCCGATCGGGACGTTGATGAAGAAGATCCATTCCCAGCTGTAGTTGTCGGTGATCCAGCCGCCCAGGATCGGGCCGGCGATCGGCGCGACCACGGTCACCATCGCCAATAGCGCGATGGCTTGCCCGCGTTTGTGCGGTGGATAGATCGAGATCAGCAGCGCCTGTGTGATTGGATACATCGGGCCGGCGACGAAGCCCTGCAGTGCGCGCGCCGTGACGAGCAGGCCCATGCTGTTGGCCAGGCCACAAAGAAGGGAGGCGATGACGAACAGGAACGTCGCCCACACGAACAGCTTGCGCTCGCCGAAGTGGCGCGTCAGCCAGCCGGTCAGCGGCAGCGCGATCGCGTTGCTGACGGCGAAGGAGGTGATGACCCACGTCGCCTGGTTGGCGCTGCCGCCGAGGTTGCCGGAGATGGTGGGCAACGAGACGTTGGCGATGGTGAGGTCCAGCACCTGCATGAACGACGCCAGCGCGAGGCCGATCGTCGTCAGCGCGATGTTCGGCGGTCGGAAGCCGTTGGCGGGATTAGGCGATGACATTAATGCGGCTCGTCATGTCCGTGAGATTGCGGATGGCAGGTCGTTTGGTTCGTGACTGAGTGGAAGCTTCGCTTGATCCGTCATCCCCGCGAACGCGGGGACCCAGTGCCTTTGCCTCGAACTCAAGGCGCTGGGTTCCCGCGTTCGCGGGAATGACGAGCAAGCAATCAGCCGCGGCCGCGCGCCAGGTTCTCGCGCACGATCTTCTCGATCAGCGCGTCGGCGTCAGCAAGCTGCTTCGCATAGGCATCGGTGGTCAGCAGCGCCTTGTCCTGCGGCGCGGCAGCGAGCACGGCCCCGCTCTGGTCCTTCAGCAACACATCGGCATGCATGCTCAGGCCGATGCGCAGCGGATGCGCGGCGAGCTGTTGGCGATCCAGTTCGATGCGCACGGGCACGCGCTGCACGATCTTGATCCAGTTGCCGCTCGCGTTCTGCGCGGGCAGCAGGGCGAACGCGCTGCCGGTGCCGAGGCCAAGGCTGGCGAGCTTGCCGTTGAATTCGATGTCATCGCCGTACAGGTCGGAGTGCAGCTGCACCGGTTGGCCGATGCGCATCTTCGCCAGCTGGGTTTCCTTGAAGTTGGCTTCGATCCACACCTGTTCCAGCGGCACGATAGTCATAAGCGCGGTGCCGGGTTGGACGCGCTGGCCCAGCTGCACGGTGCG
The DNA here is from genome assembly GCF_054779815.1 of Lysobacter tyrosinilyticus. Lineage (NCBI taxonomy): Bacteria > Pseudomonadati > Pseudomonadota > Gammaproteobacteria > Lysobacterales > Lysobacteraceae > Lysobacter > Lysobacter tyrosinilyticus. The sequence goes on along the minus strand of NZ_BAAGXN010000003.1, from coordinate 720,596 downwards.
CTTGGCGACGTAACCGGAGACCGGCGCGACGATGCCCATGCGCTGCAGGTTGAGATAGGCCTGACGCAGCTGCGCGGCGGCGGCCTTGACCTGCGGCTGGTCGATCACGGTGGTGGCATCGACGAGCGCGCGGTTGCGGGCAAGGTTTTCGTTCGACACCGACAGCGCGGCCTGCGCGGCGGCGAGTTCGTCGCGGGCGTGGGCGAGTTCTTCTGCGGAGACGGCACCGGTGGCGACGAGGCCTTCGCGACGCTTCACGTCGGCGCTGGCTTTGTCCACGGCGACGCGACGCGCGTTGATGTCGGCCTGGCCGGCTTCGACCGCGCTGTACAGGCCGCGCACCTGGCGCACGGTTCCGGCGAGGTTGGCGACGGCCTGTTCGTAGGCGACGCGCGCGTCGTTGGGATCGAGTTGGACCAGTGTCTGGCCGGCGTCGACCTTCATGCCGTCGTCGGCGCCGATGCTCACCACGGTGCCGGTGGTCTGCGGCGTGATCGCCACGACATTGCCCTGCACGTAGGCGTCGTCGGTGTCTTCGTGCCAGCGCGAAACCAGCAGGTAGTACATCGCCCAGGCGATGCCGGCGACGACCACCACGAGGGCGAGGATCGTCAGCGCCTTCTTGCGCTTGCCGTTGGTTTGCGGCGCGACGGCCTCATTCGGATTGATCTTGGTGGTCATGGCGTGGCGGCCTTGGCGATATCGGTGTTGTCTTCGGAAGGGGTGGACGGCGCGGCCAGTTCGAGGCCGCCGCCGAGTGCGCGATCGAGGTCGATGGTCGCGCCGAGTCGTTGTGCGCGCAGTGCGGCAATCTGCTGTTCGAGTTGTAGCAGCGGGCGCTGTGCGTTGAGCACATCCAGCTGCGTGCCGAGTCCGGCCTTGTAGCGCGAGGTGGCAAGTTGCCAAGCCGACTGCGCGGCGTCATGCGCGCGATTTGCGGAAATCAGCTGCGCATCGAGCGAGCGCGAGGCCTGCAGCGCATCGGCGACTTCGCGCAGCGCGCCCACCAGGCTCTGGTTGTAGTTGGCTACGGCGAGGTCGTATTCGGCATCGCTCTTAGCCAGGTTGTTGCGCAGGCGGCCGCCGTCCAGGATCGGCAGGCTGATCGCCGGCCCGCCCTGGAACAGGAACGCGTCGCTGCTGAAGAGATCGGAGAGATTGCCCGCAGCCACGCCGACGAGCGCGCTGAGGTTCACCGTCGGATAGAACTCGGCCTTGCTCGCCTTGATGCCGTGACGCGTGGATTCCACGCGCCAGCGCGCGGCGACGACGTCGGGGCGATGGCCCAGCAGTTCGCTCGGCACCACGCTGGGGATGCCCGGTGCGGATGCGGTCAGCAGCGAAGGCTTGGCGATATCGAGGCCGCGATCCGGGCCCTTGCCGAGCAGCGCGGCGATCGCATTGCGCGCCACGTCGATCTGCTGCTGCGCGGCCTGCCGCTGTTGCTGTGCGGTGGCGACGGCGGCTTCGCTATTGCGAATCTGCAGCTGATTGTCGAGGCCTGCCTTAACGCGCTGGTGGCCGAGATCGAGCAGGTGCGTTGCGCGCTGTTCGTCGGCCTGCGCGATGTCGGCGACTTCATGCGCCTGGGCGAGTGCGACGTAAGCGCGGGCGATGTTCGACGACAGCATCAGACGCGCGGCCTGCCCCTCGACTTCGGCGGCACGCGCCTGGCCGAGCGCGGCCTGCGTGCGGGCGCGATGGCCGCCCCAGATGTCCGGGCTGTACTTGAACTGCAGACCGAGCAGGGTCACACCGAGGTAGTCGCCACCGATCGGGGGCGGCGCGACGGTTTCGGGAATTTGCACGCCGGAATATTGCGCGGTGGCGCCGAGTGTCGGTTTGCCCGCGGCTTCCGCGAGACCTGCCTGCGCGATCGCCTGGCGCACGCGTGCGTCGGCGGCATCGAGCGAGGGCGTGCCGGCGAGGGCTTCATCGATCAGCGCATCGAGTTGCGCGTCGCCGAGCGACTTCCACCAGTCGCGCTGCGGGAATCCGGCGTCGGATTGCGCGTTCGCAAACGTGCGGGAAGCGGCGAGCGAATCGGCATTCGACAACCGGCCCTGCGGTTCGAGGCCGTGCGTGCTGGCGCAACCGGCGACGATCAGGGCCAGCGTCGCAGCGAGCGTCAGCCGGGAGGAGATGGGGAAGGGCATGTCAGCTTTCCGAAGGAGAAAGGTTGTCGCGGACCTGCGCGAGCAGGCGGGTGAGCGTCTCGCGGTCGGCTTCGCTCATGCCGCGGGTCGCGCGTTCGCGCACGCGCTGGCCGCAGTGGTTGATGTCCTGCCAGATCGCCGCGCCCGCTTCGGTGAGGTGGATCCGCAGCGCTCGGCGGTCCTTGGGGTCGGCGACGCGGGCGACGATGCCGCGCTGTTCGAGCTTGTCCAGCAGCCGGGTCATCGCGCCCGGATTCAGCTGGGCGACGGCGGCGAGGTCGGTGACGCTGGCGGCGCCCTCGGCGGCCAGGTGTTTCAGGGTGATGTACTGGCTGAAGTTGAGCTCGTGGCCGGCGGCGAGCAGCTCGGCTTCCATCTGGGTCCAGAAGGCCGCTCGGATCTCACGCAGCAGCAGGGCCAGGGTCGAGCCGCCGCAGGGAAGGGGGGTGATGGCGTTCATGGCGGGGAAATATGCCCGCCACTGCAATATTTGTCAATGCAAATATTGTTGCCGCAAAGAGGACGCTGAGGCCCATTCAGGGCCCGCCATGCCGAAAAACGGGGGTCAGGCCCGGCCGAGAAGGACTTCGAGGACGAATTTGCTGCCGAAGAAGGCTAGGACCAGCAGGCCCATGGCGGACAGGGTCCAGCGCACCGCCGTCGCGCCGCGCCAGCCGCGGCGCCAGCGGCCCAGCAGCAGACCACCGAACAGCAGCCAGGACAGCACGCTCAGCACGGTCTTGTGCACCAAGTGTTGGGCGAGCAGGTTTTCGACGAAGAGCACGCCGGTCAGCAAGGTTGCGGTGAGCAATACGAAGCCGACGGCGATCGTGCGGAACAGCAGGCTTTCCAGCTCCACCAGCGGCGGCAAGGCGCGTAGCCAGCTGTGGAATTCGCGCCGGCGCAGGGCGCGTTCCTGTAGCCACGAGGTGATGGCCAGCAAGGCCGCGATGGCAAGAGTCGCGTAGGCCAGCAGTGCACACCACGCGTGCAATTGCAGGCGCCAGTCGAGGCCTTCCGCGCTGACGTGGCCATAGCCGGCGTAGCCAGCCAGCGTCGCGGCAGCGATCGGGAATACCACGACGCCCAGCGCCGCCATCCTGCCGGTCGCGCCGTACAGGGTGGTCATCGCGGCCATGCCAAATCCGACCAGCGACAGCGCCGAAAAGAAGTGCAGATCCGCGCCGCCGGCCTTGCGCCAGGTCATCGCATGCATCGTGAAATGCAGCGCGACGGCCACCACTGCGGGAAGCAGCCAGCGCAGGCCACGCGCCCGTTCCTGACGCAGTTGCGCGACCAGCAGACCAGTGGCGGCCAGATAGAGAACGACGGCGATGAGAACGATTGTCATCGCCGCAGTGTCGCATACGCGGTCGCTACATGAACCGGTACGCCGGTCGCGCATCTCCAGCCCGTATAATTCGCGCCCGTTTTCGTTTTCCCGCGCCCAGGTTCCCGCATGTTCGAGTCTTTGACCCAGCGTCTCTCCGGCACCATCGACCGCCTGCGCGGCCGCGGCCGCCTGACCGAAGAGAACATCCGCGAAGCCACGCGCGAAGTCCGCATTGCCCTGCTCGAAGCCGACGTCGCCCTGCCGGTGGTGCAGGCGCTGGTCGAGCGCATCAAGGTCCGTGCCGTCGGCCAGGAAGTGCTCAAGTCGCTGACTCCGGGCCAGGCGCTGATCAAGGTCGTGCGCGATGAGCTGACCGCGGTGATGGGCTCGACCGCTGCCGACCTCAACCTCAACGTACCGGCGCCGGCAGTGATCCTGATGGCTGGCCTGCAGGGTGCGGGCAAGACCACCACGGTCGCCAAGCTCGCCAAGCACCTGAAGGAAAAGCGCAAGAAGAAGGTGATGGTGGTGTCGGCGGACGTGTACCGTCCTGCCGCGATCGAACAGCTCAAGACGCTGGCGCAGCAGGTCGATGTGCTGTTCTTCCCATCGGATGCGTCGCAGAAGCCCGAAGCCATCGTGAAGGCGGCGATCGAGGACGCGCGCAAGTCGTACGTCGATGTGCTGATCGTCGACACCGCCGGCCGCACCTCGATCGACGAGGCGATGATGGCCGAGATCAAGGCGCTGCATGGCGCGGTGAATCCGGTCGAAACACTGTTCGTCGTCGACTCGATGACCGGCCAGGACGCTGCCGTCACCGCCAAGCATTTCGGCGAAGCGTTGCCGCTCACCGGTGTGGTGCTGACCAAGACCGACGGTGATGCGCGCGGTGGTGCGGCGCTCTCCGTGCGTTACATCACGCAGCGTCCGATCAAGTTCATCGGCGTGGGCGAAAAGCCCGATGGCCTGGACGTCTTCCATCCCGACCGTATCGCCAGCCGCATCCTCGACATGGGCGACGTGCTGTCGCTGGTCGAACAGGTCGAGCAGCAGGTCGACAAGGACAAGGCCGCCAAGCTCGCGGAGAAAGTCGCCAAGGGCAAGCGCTTCAACCTCAACGATCTCAAGGACCAGCTCGAGCAGATGCAGAACATGGGCGGTATCCATGGCCTGATGGACAAGCTGCCGGGCATGGGTCAGATCCCGGACCAGGTGAAGAACCAGGTCACCGGCAAGGAAGTGCCGCGCATGGTCGCGATCATCAATTCGATGACGCCCAAGGAGCGCCGCAATCCGGACCTGCTGAACGGTTCGCGCCGCGCCCGCATCGCCAAGGGCGCCGGTCTGACGCCGGCCGACGTGAACAAGCTGATGAAGCAGTATCAGCAGATGGAAAAGATGATGAGCAAGCTCTCCGGCGGCGGCATGAAGGGCCTGATGCGGGGCATGAAGGGCATGATGGGTGGCCGCGGCGGGATGCCGTTCCGCTGACTCGGTAGCGCCGCTGCTGGCTTTCCCTTCTCCCCGCGAAGCGGGGAGAAGGGGCCAAAGGGCGAATGAGGGGCGCTTTTGGGGTTTCCCGGCCCGATTCAATAACTTATAATCGCCGGCTTACCCTGCCATCCCGGCAGCTGGGCAACACCGAGAAACTGTAATGGTCAAGATTCGCCTCACCCGTGGCGGCGCGAAGAAGCGCCCCTTCTACCACATCATCGTCACTGACAGCCGCAGCGCCCGTGACGGCCGCAACATCGAGCGCGTGGGTTACTACAACCCGGTCGCGCAGGGCGCCGAAAAGCGCGTCGAACTCGACCTCGAGCGCGTCAAGCATTGGGTGTCGAAGGGTGCGCAGCTGACCGACAAGGTCGCCGTGCTCTTCAAGGAAGCGGCCAAGGCCGCGGCCTGATTGCCAGGTCGCGCGAGTTCGCGCGCGACCGATCCTGCAATCTCGCTATGAGTAACGATCAAGGGCGCCGCATCCTGCTTGGCAGGGTCAACGGCGCCTTTGGCGTTAGAGGCGAAGCCAAACTCGAGTCCTGGACCGAGCCACGCAACGCCATCTTCCGCTACCAGCCGTGGATCCTGCGCGACCCGCAGGGCAACGAGCGCGAACTGCGCGGCGTGCGCGGCAAGGAAAGCGGCAAATACCTGGTAGCCACCTTCCCCGATGTCACCGAACGTGATGCCGTGGAAGCCATGCGTGGCACCGAGATCTACGTGCCGCGCTCCGCGCTGCCGCCGCCGCGTCCGGGCGAGTACTACTGGGTCGATCTGGAAGGCCTGCGCGTCGTGAATGCCGACGGGGTGGACTTCGGCACCGTCTCGCACCTGTTCTCCACCGGCGCCAACGACGTGCTGGTCGCGCGCGATGGGGAGCGCGAGCGCATGATTCCGTTCGTCGAACCGCAGTACGTGACTTCCGTGGATTTCGAAGCGGGTGTCGTGACGGTGGATTGGGACGCCGAGTTCTAGTTCGCCGCCTGCGCGCACGCGCTCGCTACACTTTCGATGTACTTCCTTCGACGCGCCGACCGGTGCGCCAGCGAGTCCTGATCCGTGCGCATCGACGTCATTACCCTGTTTCCCGATTTCATCGCCCAGTGCGCCGCGTTCGGTGTCACCGGGCGGGCAGGGGAGCGTGGGCTGATCTCGCTGCACGGCTGGAATCCGCGCGACTACGCCGAAGGCAATTACCGTCGGGTCGACGAACGCCCGTTCGGCGGTGGTCCGGGCATGGTGATGCTGATCGACCCGTTGCGTGCCGCCATCCAGGCTGCGCGCGAGGCCGATCCGACGCCCGCCAAACTCATCTACCTCAGCCCCCAAGGCGCCCCGCTGACCCAGGCCAAGGCGCGCGAACTCGCCACGCGTGAGCGCCTGGTCCTGCTGTGCGGCCGCTATGAGGGTATCGATGAACGCCTGATCGAGGCGGAAGTCGACGAGGAGCTTTCGATCGGCGATTACGTGCTGTCCGGCGGCGAACTGGCCGCGGCCGTGGTCATCGATACCGTCGCGCGCTTGCAGGAAGGAGCGCTCAGCGACGCCGAATCGGCAGCCCAGGACAGCTTCGAGGGCGGGCTGCTGGACTGTCCGCACTACACCCGGCCGGTCGAGCACGAGCTGGGTAAGGTCCCCGACGTGCTGCTCTCCGGGAATCACGCCGAAATCGCCAAATGGCGTCGCCAGGAGGCCTTGGGCCGGACCTGGCAGCGGCGCCCGGACCTGCTGGATGAATCCACGCTTTCCAAGGTCGACCGCCGCCTTTTGGAAGCATATCGCGCCCGGTTGACCGATGTTGGCGACGATTTTGACGGGTAGGGCAGATCAGTAGGGCGCGTATTGACCCGCCATTGGCGGATTCGGGTACGCGGACGACGAGTCAGGACCCACCTATTCAAAACCCCGTAACCATTTGCCGCATAAAGAAAAAAGCCGCTACAATGCGCGGCTTCGTAACACCGCTTCACCGATGCCAGACGCGGGTCCACGTGCACTCGCGCTACAACTAATCCAACAGGCCATAGCCATGAACAAGCCGTCCATCCATACGCTCCTCCAGAATTTCGAAGCCGAACAGATCCAGCGCAAGCTGCCGGACTTCGGCCCCGGTGACACGGTCGTTGTCAACGTGAAGGTCAAGGAAGGCAACCGCGAACGCGTCCAGGCCTACGAAGGCGTGGTCATCGGCACCAAGAATGCCGGGCTGAATTCGTCCTTCACTGTGCGCAAGATTTCGCACGGCTACGGCGTCGAGCGCGTGTTCCAGACCCACAGCGCGATCATCGACTCGGTCGAAGTGAAGCGTCGCGGTAAGGTCCGCGCCGGCAAGCTGTACTACCTGCGTGGCCTTGAAGGCAAGAAGGCCCGCATCAAGGAAGATCTCGCCGCCTACGCCAAGGCCAAGGCCAAGGCCGAGTAATTCCAACGCAATACTGGCGCGCACCGCAGGGTGCCGCGCAGCGACGGCCGCCCTCGGGCGGCCGTTTGCTTTTGTGCGGATGAATCGTGCACGCGCGTTCTCGCGCATCGGCGTAGGCTGGGACGTGACACATCAAGCCGGGCGGGAAATGGCGCGCGTACAGCGCCAGTGCGAGTTTCGTTTCTACGAAGAGCTGGGCGACTTCCTGCCGCCTGAGCGTCGCAAGCGCAGCTTCATCCACGCCTTCGACGGCACCCCGGCGGTAAAGGATCGGATCGAAGCACTCGGCGTCCCGCACACCGAGGTCGATCTGATCCTGGTCGACGGAAGTCCCGTCGGTTTCAACCACAAGCTGCAGGGCGGCGAACGGGTAGCGGTCTATCCCATGTTCGAGTGCTTCGAACTCGACACGTTTCCTCGCTTGCGTCCGCAGCCCTTGCGCGAGCCGCGATTCGTACTCGATGTGCATTTGGGGCGCCTCGCGTCCTACCTGCGTCTGCTGGGTTTCGATTGCCTGTATCGCAACGACTACGGCGACGAGGAACTGCTGGATATCTCGCGAACGCAGCACCGCATCCTGCTTAGCCGCGATACCGGTCTGCTGAAACGTGCGGCCCTGACCCACGGCGCCTTCCTGCACGCGACCGATCCGCGTCGGCAGTTGCGCGAGATATGCGACCGCTTCCAGCTCGATGCGCGGATCGCGCCCTTCACCCGCTGCGCGCGCTGCAACGGCGCCGTGGAAGCGTTGCAGTGCGAGGTTCCCGTGAAGCTGCCGGCGACCGTCGCCGCAGCCAATGGCGGCAAGTTCAGTCGTTGCAGCGCTTGTGGCCAGATCTACTGGCCAGGAAGTCATCTCACTCGCCTGCGGCAACGCCTGGCGGAAGTCGGTGTATCGATCTGAGCCGGGAAGGAGTCGATAAAATCAGCGCAATGAAACCCGATACAAGCGATTTCCTAGCGTCTCCCGCCAGTGTCCGCCTCGATCTGTGGCTGTGGGCGGCGCGCTTCTTCAAGACCCGTTCACTGGCCAAGCAGGCGATCGAAACCGGCAAAATTGAAATTGGCGGCCAGCGCGCCAAGCCCGCGCGCGGCGTGCACGTCGGCGATGCGATGAAGATCGCGCGCGGCGAAGAAGTATTCGAGATCGAAGTTCTCGCACTCAGCGACACGCGCGGCCCGGCCAAGGTCGCGCAGGCGTTGTATTCCGAAGGCGACGCTTCGCGCCTGCGTCGTGAAGCGGAGCGCAGCCGCCGCGCGGCGGCGCGCGCGGGCTATCAACCGCCGGAAACCAAACCCGACAAACGCGCGCGCAGATTGATCCGCGCGCTAGGCGACATCGACGCGAGTTGATTGAGTCCGTCGCATGCGCAGCCAGCAAGGCTGCGCATGCAGGGCGATGAACTTCAGCGGCGCCCGCCAAACACCGATCCGGCCAGACCGATCAGGTCCGAGAAGTCCGCGTCGCCATCGCCATCGCGATCGAGTACCGCACCGAGCAGGCCGCCACCGAGCCCGCCCTGCTGCTGGATCTGCTGATGTTCCTGTCCCAGCACTTGGCCAAGCGCCTGCGGCGAAGCGGAGGAGCCGGAAAGCATCCGCTTGGCGAGATAGGCGAGGACTATGGGCGCGAGGATCTTGAGCAGCGAATTCGCCTGGGCGCCGCCCAACCCGGTTGCGGCGCCGAGACCCTGCGAGGCATTGCCCTGACGATTGCCGAAGATGTGGCCGAGGATCTCCGTTCCCTGGCCGCCTCCGCCCAGGACACCGCCGAGCACGCTTCCGAGGTCGAGACCCGCGTGGTCGCGTTGCAGGGCGCCGAACAACGCCTCAGCGCCCTGCGGCTGACTGGCGTTGCGGCCGAGTGCGCCCAGCAGCAATGGCAGCGCGGCCGACACGGCCTGCGTCGCTTGCGGCTGCGACAGGCCCAATTGCTGGCCGATCTGGGCCAGTTGCGGTCCCTGTAGCTGAGTGAGCAGATCGTCGGCGAGCGAGGTCATGGCGATTCCTTCCTGAAGACGGGAACGCCGATCCTACCCCCAGCCTCGTTTCGCGCGCATGCGCACCGCGAAGGCGCGGCGCCTTCGGCTAACTCAGCGCCTTCAACCGGTACAGCGCCTCGAGCGCCTGCTTCGGCGTCAACTCGTCCGGATCAATGGCCACCAGGGCATCGAGCGCGGCGGAGTTGGCCGCAAACAATCCGAACTGCTGCGGCTGATCCAGGGTGGCGGGCGTCAGTTCAGGTGTCGGGGTGTCCCGGTTCTGCTGCTCAAGCTCGAGCAAGCGACCGCGCGCCTGCTTGACCACCGACTTCGGCAGGCCCGCCAATGCCGCCACCTGAAGGCCGAAGCTGCGATCGGCGGGGCCGTCCTTCACTGCATGCATGAAGACCAGCGCGTCGCCATGTTCGACTGCGTCGAGATGCACGTTCGCAATGCCGGAGCCAGGTTCGGCCAGCGCTGTCAGTTCGAAGTAATGCGTGGCGAACAGGGTGAAGGCGCGATTGTTGTGCGCAAGATGCCGCGCGCAGGCTTCGGCCAGTGCTAGGCCATCGTAGGTCGAAGTGCCGCGACCGATCTCGTCCATCAACACCACTGATTGCGCAGTGGCGTGATGGAGGATGTAACTGGTCTCGCTCATCTCGACCATAAAGGTCGACTGCCCGCGCGCCAGATCGTCACCGGCGCCGATGCGGGTGAGGATGCGATCGATCGGCCCGAGTACGACCCGCGATGCGGGCACGAAACTGCCAATGTGCGCCAGCAACACGATCAACGCGTTCTGGCGCATGTAGGTCGACTTACCGCCCATGTTCGGGCCGGTGATCACCAGCATGCGGCGGTCGTCGTGCAGGATCAGGTCGTTGGGTTCGAACGGCTCGTTGCGGACTGCTTCCACGACAGGATGGCGTCCGCGTTCGATGCGGATGCCGGAATCCTCGGCCAGCTCCGGCTGCGACCAATCCAGCGACTGTGCGCGCTCGGCGAAGCACGCGAGCACGTCGATCTCGGACAGCGCGCCGGCGCAGCGCTTGAGCGGCTCCAGTCGCTCGTTCAACGCGTCCAGCAGCTGTTCGTACAGCAGCCGTTCGCGGGCGAGGGCGCGTTCGCGAGCCGAGAGCACCTTGTCCTCGAACTGCTTGAGCTCCTCGGTGATGTAGCGCTCGGCACCGGTCAGGGTCTGACGGCGCGTGTAATGCGTGGGCGCCTTGTCCGACTGGCCCTTGCTGATTTCGATGTAGTAGCCGTGTACGCGGTTGTAGCCGACTTTCAGGGTCGGAATGCCGGTGGACGCCTTCTCTCGCACTTCCAGGTCGATCAGGAACTGGTCGGCATTGGTCGATAGCGTGCGCAGCTCGTCGAGTTCGGCGTCGTAGCCCGTGGCAAAGATGCCGCCATCGCGCGCGAGCACAGGCGGCTGCGGCACGATCGCGGAGGCGAGCAGGTGCGCATGTGCGTCGTGTTCGCCAAGCTCGCTGGCCAATGCGCTCAAGTGCGGAGAATCCAACGGTTGCAGCTTGGTCCGTGCCGCAGGCAGCAGGCCCAGTCCGTCGCGCAGCGTGGACAGGTCGCGTGGTCGCGCCGAACGCAACGCGATACGCGAGAGGATGCGTTCCAGGTCGCCGAGCGCGCGGAATTCCTCGCGCAGCCGTTCACCGACCCCGGATTCGATCAGTGTCGCCACTGCCTGGTGACGCAGCCGCAAGGTCGGGCGATCGCGCAACGGGCGATGCAGCCAGCGACGCAGGAGACGCCCGCCCATCGGCGTGATCGTCGAGTCGAGTACGCCGAGCAGCGTGGTGCGGGTGTCGCCGTCGACGCGCGTGTCCAGTTCCAGATGGCGACGCGTCGCCGCGTTCATAGCGATGGCGCCGTCGCCGGACTCGACTGCAATGGAGGTGAGGTGCGGCAGGCGCTGCTTCTGGGTTTCTTCGACATAGCCGAGCAGGGCGGCAGCTGCGGCAATGGCCAGCGGCTTGTCGTCAATGCCGAAGCCGGACAGGTCGTGCAGTCCGAAGAAGCGCAGCAGCTGGCGGCGCCCGCTGTCGGCATCGAACAACCAGGGAGCACGACGGCGCACGCCACTGCGGGTTTCGACGTAATCCGGCCAGCCTTCCTCGTCGGCGATCAGCGTTTCGGCGGGCTCCAGGCGGGCGAGCTCCGCTTCCAGTGCGTCCTCGCTCGTGATTTCGTTGACCAGAAAACGGCCCGCGGCCAGATCGGCCCAGGCCACGCCGTAGCCGTGCTTGCCGCGCGCCACGGCGAGCAGCAGGGTGTCGCGTCGCTCGTTGAGAAGCGCCTCGTCGGTGACCGTGCCGGGGGTGACGATGCGGACGACCTTGCGTTCGACCAGCCCCTTGGACTCGGCCGGATTGCCGATCTGCTCGCAGATGGCCACGGACTCGCCCAGGGCGACTAGGCGGGCAAGGTAGCCCTCGTAGGCATGGTGCGGCACGCCCGCCATGGGAATGGGCTGGCCGGCCGAGCTGCCGCGTTGCGTCAGGGTTATATCGAGCAGCCGCGCGGCCTTACGGGCGTCGTCGTAGAACAACTCGTAGAAATCGCCCATACGGAAGAACAGCAGAACGTCCGGATGCTCCGCCTTCGCGGCGAAGAACTGTTTCATCAGCGGGGTGTGTTCGGGCGTCGGGCTGCTGGAATTGCCGTGCATGTGGGGATTGCTGTCCATCGATTCGGCGCCGGCCGGCGCGTGCAACGGCACATGATGACAGAGCGGGGAGTTGGAGGAGGAGGGGCGGTAGAGGATGAATTTCTGTGACCTCCGTCTCTCGGCTTGTGATAGGTTCGGGCCGCACATGTCGGGGTATTCGGCATGTTCAGGGGCCGCATCAGGGGGCGGCGGGCATACCGGGTTGCGTTCGTAGCGCGCGCTCGGGGCTTGTCTTGTGTGGACAACGGTCCATTCGAAAGGGGAATTCGCGATGGTTCGAAGCAACGTGCAGAAGAAGCTGCTGTCGCTGGCGGTAGCCGCGGCGCTGGGATCGACGCTGGCCGCGCCGGCTCGCGCACAGGACGCCCCGCCGGCTGGAACACAACCGGCAGGGGAGCAAAAGGAAGAGAAGGCAACGACCCTCGCGGAACTGGTCGTCACCGCGCAAAAGCGCGAGGAGACCATGCAGGACGTGCCGATCTCGCTTACTGCGCTACCCGAGCAGCTGATGCGCGATACCGGCATTCGCGACATCAAGGACATGCAGATCCTGGTGCCGGGGCTGATTGTCACCAGTACGCAGAATGAAGCGATCACCACTGCCCGCATCCGCGGCATCGGCACGGTCGGCGACAACGCGGGCCTGGAGTCGTCGGTTGGCGTGGTCATCGATGGCGTCTACCGTCCGCGCAACAGCGTTGGCTTCGGCGACCTGGGCGAACTGGAACGCATCGAAGTGCTGAAGGGCCCTCAGGGCACCGTCTTCGGCAAGAACACCTCGTCGGGCGTCATCAACGTGATCACGCGCCGGCCTAGTTACGAGACGTCAGTGGAAGGCGAGCTGACCGTCGGCGACTACGGTGCGCTGGGTGCGGCCGGTGCCTTCAACACCTCACTGGGCGATAGCGCCGCGATGCGCATCTACGCCGTGAAGCGCAAGCGCGATGGCTTCATGGACGTCCACACTGGCGGTGGTCCGCGCGTGGAGCAGGAAGACGGCGACCAGAACTTCCACTCGCTGCGCGGTCAGTTGCTGCTGGAACCCACCGAGAACCTCGACATCGTCCTGATGGCCGACTTCACCAGTCGCGAGGAGAACTGCTGCGCGGCCGTGACCATCGTGCGCGGTGCGACGGCCGCGATCATCGACGCGCTCGCGACGGACGAGGGCGTGGCACCGGTCGGTACCGATCCCTTCGATCGGCAGGTGTGGAGCAACCGCAGCACCGAGCAGGACATCAAGGACAAAGGCGTGCAGGGCGAGGTCAACTGGATCACGCCGTGGTTCGGCGGGGCGACGCTGACGTCGATCACCGCCGCGCGCGATTGGAAGACCATCAACGGCCTGGATTTCGACTTCACCAGTGCGGACATCCTGTATCGCAATCCCGACGAGGACGAATCGCTGACCGCCTTTGAGACGTTCAGTCAGGAATTCCGCCTGACCGGCTCTACCGACCGTTTCGACTGGATGTTGGGCGCGTTCTATTCGGACGAGGACCTGGATCGCAACGATTCCTACCGTGTGGGTGCGGCATACGAACCGTATCTGTCGACGCTGGTGGGGTCGCGGGTGTTCAGTGCGCTGGCAGCGATGGGATTGCCGGTCAATGCGGCCAATCCCGCGATCTTCCTGTCGCAGGTCAGCGGCCAGCCGTTCGGCACCAACTTCGCCGGACTCGGCGCGCTCGACAAGCATCGCCAGAATTCGACCAGCAAGGCGTTGTTTACCAACAACACCTGGCATGCGACCGACGCGCTCGATCTGACCTTGGGCCTGCGCTACACGCAGGAAGACAAGGAGCTCGACTCGACCTTCAGTAATCCGAACGGCAGCATCGGTTGTGGCTCGGTACTCGCCAATCCCGGCGCGCGCGTCGGCGCGGCGCTATCGCAACGCATCACCAACTGGGCGGTGCTGTCGCCGGCGCAACGAGCCGCGATCATCAACGCAGTGGCGCCAACCATCGTCGGCTTCACGTGTTTGCCATGGGCGAATGCCCTGCACAACGGTCGCGTGACGCACCAGGAGCGCACTGAGAAGGAATGGTCGGGCACGCTCAAGGCAGCGTATCGCTGGAATGAGAACCTGATGACCTACGTCTCGGCCGCGCGCGGCTACAAGGCGGGTGGTTTCAATCTCGATCGCGTGCAGTCGCTCGATGGCCAGTCGAGCAGCGGCGCCGGCTTCAGGCCGGTGGACGACACTTCCTTCCCCGGAGAGTTCGTCGACAGCTACGAACTCGGTGCGAAGACCACGTGGGCCGATGGCAACCTGCTGTTCAACGCCACGCTCTTCCACCAGACCTACAGCGACTTCCAGCTCAACAGCTTCCTCGGCACCAGCTTCGTCGTGCGTTCTATTCCGGAAGTGGTGTCGCAGGGCGTCGACACGGAATTCCTGTGGCAGACCGGCATCGATGGCCTCAGTTTCCAGGGCGGCCTGACCTACGCCGACACCAAGTACGGCGATGAGCGACCCACCGCGGAGTTCAGCGATACGCCGCCCACCGCGCCGGGTTCGCTGTACAAGCTGCCCGGCTCGCAGGCGAGTTTTGCGCCGAAATGGTCGGGGTCGGGTTCCGTGACCTACGAATGGGGCTTCGGCAACGACCTGGTGGCCCGCTTCAATCTCGGCGCCAAGTACATGTCCGAATACAACACCGGTTCGGATCTGGACGTGGAAAAGCAGCAAGACTCCTACACCGTGGTGAACGCGCGCGTCGGCATAGGCCGCAAGGACAAGCGCTGGGGCATCGAGCTGTGGGCGCAGAACCTGACCGATGAGGAATACATGCAGGTGGCGTTCGACGCACCGCTGCAAGCACCGGGCACTTCGCTGCCGCATGATCCGCTGAACTCGTACAACGCGTTCCTCGGTGCGCCACGAACCTATGGCGTGACGTTCCGCGTTACCTACTGAGTTGCTTTGCTTGCGCGACGGCCCGTCATCAGGACGGGCCGTCGGCGTTTCAGGCCAGCCGCTATAGTGCCGCGCATGAACCAAGCCACTGACACTGCACTGCAGGACCTGGCGCGCCAGTTGGGCGTTGCTGCACAGGCCGCTCACCACACTCTGGTCACCGCCGAAAGCTGCACGGGCGGTTGGATCGCCAAGGTGCTGACCGATATCGCGGGTTCTTCCGCATGGTTCGAATGCGGGATCGCCGCCTACAGCTATGAGTCCAAGCAGGCGCTACTGGGTGTCCGGCCCGAAACGCTCGAGCACCATGGCGCGGTCAGTCGCGAGACCGTGCTCGAGATGGTGTCGGGCGCACTGGTGCATTCCGGCGCCACCCTGGCGGTCGCGGTAACGGGCATCGCCGGTCCTTCGGGTGGCATGCCGGACAAGCCGGTCGGCACGGTCTGGATCGCCTGGAAGCGCCGCGGGGGCTATCCCACGGCCGAGGTTCTTCATTTCGCTGGCGATCGCGAAGCGGTGCGGCGGCAGACTGTCGAGGTAGCTCTGCGAGGGTTGTTGCGACTGGCAGTCTGAGTCCGGGTCAGGAGGGACTTGATTTTCAAAAAGGGGCGTTAGTAGTATTGCTACTAATGAACCTGACCGACACCCAGCGCGCCATCCTGGCCCTCATTACCGAGCGGATCGAGAGCGAAGGCGTGCCGCCGTCGCAGACCGAGATCGCGGCGGCCTTCGGTTTCAGCAGCGTCCGTGCGGCGCAGTATCACCTGGAGGCGCTCGAGCGGGCAGGCGCCATCCAGCGTGTGCCCGGCCAGGCACGCGGCATCAGGCTGACCCAGATGCCCGGCCGGCCCCCAGCGGCCAATGACGATGCACTGCGCCTTCCGGTACTGGGTCGCGTCGCTGCCGGTGCGCCGATCGGCGCAGGGGCACAGTTGGACGCCGACGATTACGTCCTGCTCGACAAGAACTTCTTTGCGCCAGCGCCGGACTACCTGTTGCGGGTCAAGGGCGATTCGATGCGCGACGAAGGCATCTTCGATGGTGACCTGATTGGCGTGCACCGCACTTCCGATGCGCGTAGCGGCCAAATCGTGGTAGCCCGCATCGATGACGAAATCACGGTCAAGCTGCTCAAGATCGGCAGGGACCGGATCCGGCTCCTGCCACGCAATCCCGATTACGCCCCGATCGAAGTGCTGCCCGACCAGGACTTCGCCATTGAGGGCCTTTATTGCGGTCTGGTGCGACCGAATCGATGAGCGCTGCCGTGGACACGGGCTTTTCCTACTGCGCCGTGGGTCCGCTTCCGATTTTTCTGACCGCATTGCCCACCGAAACTTTTTTGCAACCCGTATCGCAGCGTCTCAGCCTCTGCGATACGTGCCCGCTAACCTGACTTCAACGACCCAAACACGAACCAAGGAACCGCCACGATGGATGAGAACAAGAAGCGCGCCCTCACGGCAGCCCTTAGCCAGATCGAAAAGCAGTACGGCAAGGGCGCGGTCATGCGCATGGGCGACCAGGTGGCTGAACCGGCCGAAGTCATCGGCACCGGCTCGCTGATGCTGGATATTGCGCTGGGCATCGGCGGCTTGCCCAAGGGGCGTGTGGTCGAGATTTATGGTCCGGAATCGTCGGGCAAGACCACGCTGACCCTGCAGACCATCGCCCAGTGCCAGAAGGCCGGCGGCACCTGCGCCTTCGTCGACGCCGAACACGCGCTCGACCCGACTTATGCGGCCAAGCTCGGCGTCAATGTCGATGACCTGCTGGTCAGCCAGCCCGACACCGGCGAGCAGGCGCTGGAAATCGCCGACATGCTGGTGCGTTCCAATGCCGTGGACCTGGTGGTGATCGACTCGGTTGCCGCGCTCACGCCCAAGGCCGAAATCGAAGGCGAAATGGGCGACCAGCTCCCGGGCCTGCAGGCCCGTCTGATGAGCCAGGCGCTGCGCAAGCTGACCGGCAACATCAAGCGCAGCAACTGCATGGTGATCTTCATCAACCAG
The DNA here is from genome assembly GCF_054779815.1 of Lysobacter tyrosinilyticus. Lineage (NCBI taxonomy): Bacteria > Pseudomonadati > Pseudomonadota > Gammaproteobacteria > Lysobacterales > Lysobacteraceae > Lysobacter > Lysobacter tyrosinilyticus. Next base: position 703,579 of record NZ_BAAGXN010000003.1, on the reverse strand, counting down.
CTGCGCATGAAGATCGGCGTGATGATGCCGGGCCAAAGCCCGGAAACCACGACCGGTGGCAACGCGCTCAAGTTCTACGCCTCTGTACGCCTGGATATCCGACGCATCGGTTCGGTGAAGAAGGGCGACGAGATCGTCGGCAATCAGACCCGCATCAAGGTGGTCAAGAACAAGCTGGCACCTCCGTTCAAGCAGGTCGTCACCGAGATCCTTTACGGCGAAGGCATTTCCCGCGAAGGCGAGCTGATCGACATGGGCGTGGAAGCCAAGCTGGTCGATAAGTCGGGTGCCTGGTACGGCTACAACGGTGAGCGCATCGGCCAGGGCAAGGAGAACGCCCGCCAGTTCCTCAAGGACAATCCGGCCCTCGCCACGCAGCTGGAAGCCGCGCTGCGCGAGAAGTTCCAGCCCGCCGAAGCGCGCCGCGAAGAAGCGAACGACGATAGCGAAGATTGATTTGAACCAAGGAACGACCGCGAGTGGATGACAGCCCCATCGATGCCGACCGCACCTCTCCACGCCGCAAGGCCCGGGAGCTGAGTGCGACCCAACGGGCATTGGGGTTGCTTACCCGCCGCGAACACTCAAGGAAGGAGTTGACCCGCAAGCTCACCTCGCGCGGCATGGACGCCGGCGAGGTGGATACCGCAGTGGCAAACCTGGCGCGCGATGGCTGGCAGAACGACACTCGCTTCGCCGAAAGCCTGGTGCGCGCTCGCGCTTCGGGCGGTTATGGGCCCATCCGGATCCGGGCTGAGCTCGCCACTCATGGCCTCGATCGCGAGGCTGTTGCCAACGCCTTGGACAATTTCCATGGCGACTGGGCCGAAATCGCCTCCGACCTCGTCCGTCGGCGCTACGGCCCGGTCGCCGCCTTTGATCTCACTCAGCGACGCAAGGCGGCTGACTTCCTGATCCGCCGTGGCTTCGACGCTGCGACGGTCCGTTCCGCGACCCGGGCGGAGTGCGACTCCGACTAGAGTCCCGGCCGCACCTTGGGGTGGACGCAAAAGGGTGAGGCCGGCAGCGCCTCCGCACATTGCAGGCGGCAAGTGCTTTGGAGCGCATCTATCGCGCTTTTTCCCATGGCTAGCCACACACGTCCGAAAGCATCTCTCCGGCTGCCAATCCCTCCGGTCAGGGCGCCAACTGCGCGGTCCGGCCTCGCCTGTTACGCTAGAAAGCTTTCCCGTTGGGTTGCCTGCTCAGCTTCCTGCCGCCATCTTGGGGGCAGGGGCTGGTCGACGTGACCTTGCCCAAGCCCTTTCGACCGTGCCAGGCATGAAAACCACTACCGAAATCCGCCGCGATTTCCTCGAATTCTTCCGCTCCAAGGGCCACGCCGTGGTGCCCTCGAGCTCGCTGGTCCCGGGTAACGACCCGACCCTGCTGTTCACCAACGCCGGCATGGTGCAGTTCAAGGATGTGTTCCTGGGTGCCGAGAAGCGCAGCTACACGCGCGCGACCAGCTCGCAGCGCTGCGTGCGCGCAGGCGGCAAGCACAACGACCTCGATCAGGTCGGATACACCGCGCGCCACCACACCTTCTTCGAAATGCTGGGCAATTTCAGCTTCGGCGACTACTTCAAGAAGGACGCAATCGTCTGGGCATGGGAGCTGCTGACCGAAGTCTGGGAGCTGCCGAAAGAAAAGCTGCTCGTCACGATCTACCACACCGATGACGAAGCCTTCGAGATCTGGAACACGGTGGTCGGCCTGCCGCCGGAGCGGATCATCCGCATCGGCGACAACAAGGGCGCGCCGTTCGCCTCCGACAATTTCTGGCAGATGGCGGACACCGGGCCCTGCGGTCCGTGCACCGAGATCTTCTTCGACCACGGTGCCCACATCGCCGGTGGCCCGCCAGGCTCGCCGGATGAAGACGGCGATCGCTTCATCGAAATCTGGAACAACGTCTTCATGCAGTTCGACCGCCAGCCCGACGGCACGCTGGTGCCGCTGCCGGCGCCTTGCGTCGATACCGGCATGGGTTTGGAGCGCCTCTCGGCCGTGCTGCAACACGTGCACAGCAATTACGAGATCGATCTGTTCCAGCATCTGATCAAGGCCGCGGCGACGATCACTTCGACTACTGATCTCGAGCACAAGTCGCTGCGCGTCATTGCCGACCATATCCGTGCGTGTTCGTTCCTGATCGTCGACGGCGTCCTGCCAAGTAACGAAGGCCGCGGTTATGTGCTGCGCCGCATCGTGCGCCGTGCCGTGCGCCACTTCTGGAAGCTGGGTGCACTAAGCACCGAAGGCAGTTTCTGGCGCATGGTGGCACCGCTGATCGATGTAATGGGCGAGGCCTATCCGGAGCTGGTGCAGAAGCGTGAGCTGGTCGAGCGCGCGCTCAAGGCCGAAGAAGCGGCCTTCGCGCAGACCCTCGATGCCGGCATGCAACGTCTGGATGCCTACCTTGCCCAATCGGGCGGTTCGATCGACGGCGAGCAGCTGTTCCAGCTCCACGACACCTACGGCTGCCCACCGGACCTGATCGCCGACATCCTGCGCGAGAAGGGCAATGAGCTGCCGCCTTCGGCGATGGCCGAGTACGAGCGCCTGATGGAGCAGCAGCGCGAACGTGCCCGTGCTGCCGGTAAGTTCGGGGGTGGCACCGCGCTGCCGGCCGAGCTTATCGCGCAGCTCAAGCCCACCGAGTTCGTAGGCTACGAACACCTCGAAGCCGGTGGTCTCGAAGTGGTCGCTCTGCTCAAGGACGGTAAGCCAGTCGACTCCATCGGCGCAGGTGATGAGGCAATTGTTTTCCTCGAGCGCACTCCGTTCTATGCCGAGAGTGGTGGCCAGGTGGGCGACACCGGTCAGCTGGCGGAACAGGGCGTGATGTTCCAGGTCAGCGATACCCAGAAGTTCGCAGGTCAATTCCACGGCCATGTCGGCGTCCTGACTGCCGGCACGCTCAAGCGCGGTGACCATCTGGTCGGTGCTGTCGATCATGCGCGTCGCGCCGCCACGGTGCTCAACCACAGTGCCACGCACCTGTTGCACGCAGCGCTGCGCGACGTACTGGGTACGCACGTCACCCAGAAGGGGTCGCTGGTCGCGCCGGAGCGCCTGCGTTTCGACTTCTCGCATTTCCAGCCGATGAGCGCGGCCGAAGTCGCCCAGATCGAGCGCCAGGTCAACGCCGAAGTGCGTCGCAACCACGCTGCTGAAATCCATCACATGGGCATGCAGGAAGCGTTGGACTTCGGTGCCATGGCGCTGTTCGGCGAGAAGTACGGCGAACGCGTCCGCGTGCTGCGTATGGGCGATACCTCGACCGAACTCTGCGGCGGCACCCATGTGTCCCGTACCGGCGACATTGGCCTCTTCAAGATCGTGTCCGAAGGCGGCGTCTCCGCCGGTGTGCGTCGTATCGAAGCGCTGACCGGACAGGGCGCCCTGGACTACGTTGCCGAAGAAGAGCGCCGCCTTGATGAGGCGGTTGGTCTGCTTGGTGGCAATGCTGCAGATGTGGCCGACAAGCTGCGGGCGTTGCTGGATCGCCAGAAGAAGCTCGAGCGCGAACTCGAATCGCTGAAGGCCAAGGCCGCCTCGGGCGCCACGGCCGATCTGGCCGGTTCCGCTGTCGACGTGCGTGGAGTGAAGGTAGTGGCGTCCCGACTTGAGGGATTCGACGCCAAGGCACTGCGGGAGGCAGTGGATCGCCTCAAGCAGCAGCTCGGCAATGCCGTGGTCCTGCTCGCCGGGGCCAATGGTGGCAAGGCCGCGCTGATCGCCGGGGTGAGCGATTCCCTGACTGGCAAGGTCAAGGCCGGGGAGCTACTGTCCCACGTCGCCGCCCAGATCAATGGCAAGGGCGGTGGCCGCCCGGACATGGCTCAGGGCGGCGGCGATGACGGTCCTGCGTTGCAGCAGGCACTGTCGACCGTCACGGACTGGGTGGCGCAAAAACTGGCATGATGCCGGGTGTGGTATGTGACAGGGGGCGTCGAACTTCTGCGCCGCGATTGCGGTCAACAGAACGCCGGCGTTGTTTTCAGAAGTAAGGCGCCCTTGAGGGAACGGGCGCCCTGACCGGCGATCTTGGCCGGTACTTGAGGAGATTTACATGCTTATCCTGACGCGTCGCGTCGGCGAAACTTTGATGATCGGTGACTCGGTTACGGTCACCGTGCTCGGTGTTAAGGGCAACCAGGTGCGCATCGGTATCACCGCGCCGAAGGATGTCGCAGTTCATCGTGAGGAGATCTACCAGCGCATCCAGCGCGGGGAAGGCATCTCCGAACACGATCGCAAGGGAGACGGCGGCTAAAGAAATTGTTTGCCGCAAATGCGCAGAGCCGTTATGCTCTGCGCCCCGCGAAGTTGCCGCGGAGACTTGCCCGAGAGGCCGAAGGGGCTCCCCTGCTAAGGGAGTATGGGGTCAAAAGCTCCATCGAGGGTTCGAATCCCTCAGTCTCCGCCAGTTTTTATCGTTAAAAAAAGTTTGACGAAACGATAACAACTGATCATAATTTCGCTTCTAGCTTTTGCGCCCGTAGCTCAGCTGGATAGAGCACCAGGCTACGAACTTGGTGGTCGGGAGTTCGAATCTCTCCGGGCGCGCCACACAGCAAAAGGGTCGACGGTTTCGTCGGCCCTTTTACTTTTGAAATCTCATAATTTCGCTTCTAGCTTTTGCGCCCGTAGCTCAGCTGGATAGAGCACCAGGCTACGAACTTGGTGGTCGGGAGTTCGAATCTCTCCGGGCGCGCCAAACAACAAGAAGGCCGACGGTTTCCGTCGGCCTTCTGCTTTTTGTCACCTATGGTCGTCGCCAGCGTTAGCGAGGTTGCAGCAAGGAAGCGATGACAGCTGCTGGCTGCTTCATCCATTCGAAATGACCGGCTCGCGTTCCCAGTGCCTGCGCATCGATGCTGGCGATGCAGTGCCGCGAGCCCGGCAATTTCGCGAGCAGGTATTCCGCCGAACGTCGTGGTGCGAGCCAGTCCTTCGCAAGCACGACGGCGCGGGCTTCCACTGCCACATTCGCCATGGCCGCTTCCAGGTCGATATCGAGTCGTTGCGCTGCATAGCGACCACTGAGTCCTGTGCGGGCCCAGTCGCGAATCAGCCCACGCGATTCGTTGCCGCCGAAGCCGATGCTATGCCCCGGCAGGAAGCCACGACGTTCGGCAAACCAGGGCAGGAAGCGATAGGCCACCGGCAGCCACCAGCGCTGTCGTGGATGGAAGTTCTGCCAATAGGGCGATCCGCTGGCGACGAGCCATAGTTGCGATGCGGTTTCCGGTGCCATGGCGAGCCGACAGCATGCGAGTTGCCCGCCCAGGCTGTGTCCACCGATCACTCGCGGTACGTTGACCAGACGGTTCGCGATCGCGGCTTCACTGGCCGGAAGATCCTCGACCAGCAGTTCTCGATAGCCCCAGTCGCAGTTGCGGGCAGGACGCAGGTTGCTGGTTCCATTCCCGCGCCAGTCATGGATGAACACCGCAACGCCACGAGCTGCGAGTGCTTGTGCGAATGGCAGGTAGTGCTTGGCCGCAACGCCCATGGCGGGAAGCCAGAACAACTTCAGTTGGGGAGTTTCCGGCAGTACGGCAAGCAGCTGCCACGAGTGCCCATCGCCGGAACGTACGTCGATTTTCTCTTCTGCAGGTTCAGGCATCGCGCAGGGCGCCGAAGTGGTCGAGGATGAGGATGTCGCTGCGTCCCGGGCGATATCCGCTGCTTAGCGCAGCGTGGACATAGTCGCCCGCGCGACGACAGGCTTCCGCGAGCGGCAGCCCAAGGCACAGGTTTGCCGCCACCGCCGATGCGAGCGTGCAACCGGTTCCGTGTGCTTCCAGCTGTAGCCGCGGATGTCGGAATACATGGATGCTTGATTCGTCCGCCAGCAGATCGACGACATCCGTGGTTTCAGGCAGATGGCCTCCTTTTAGCAGCACCGCGTGCGCACCCATGCGCAGGAGCCGGGCGCAGGCGTCGTGCATTCCCTGCTGGTCGGGAATGCTGGTGCCGAGCAGCAGTTCGGCTTCCGGCAGGTTGGGCGTGATCAATGTTGCCAGCGGCAGCAGCCGGTTTCGCAGCGCATCCAGCGCGTCGGGTTCGAGGAGGCGGGCTCCGGAGGTCGCCACCATGACCGGATCGAGCAGGATGTGCGCCGGCTTGTGCCATTCCAGGGCATCGGCAACGGCGTGGATCACGCGCGCTTCCGCCAGCATGCCGAGCTTGACCGCAGCTATCTGGAAGTCGTCGAAGCAGGCGTCGATCTGCGCGCGCAGGAACGCGGTCGAAGGTACTTCGATTGCGGTGACGCCGCGCGTGTGCTGTGCGGTCAGTGCAGCGATCGCGCTGAGTCCGTGTACGCGATGTGCGGCAAAGGTCTTGAGGTCCGCCTGGATGCCCGCTCCGCCGCCGGAGTCCGAGCCCGCAATGGTGAGTGCGCAGGGAGTCATGGAAGATTGTTTCCGGCCAATTGCCATTGGCGGTAAGCGAAGTAGCCGGCGCCCGTTAGTCCAGTCAGCGTAGCCGGTACCAACAGCGCGTTGTAGCCAACGCGCGAGAACAGCAAGGCACCGATTACGCCGCCCGTGAAGAAGGATGCAATGATCAGGCCGCACAGCATCAATCGTCGCTTCTGCAATGGCAGGCCACGCAGGGCGTGGCCGAGGCCGATACCCAGATCCGTGAACATTCCACTCAGATGCGTGGTGCGTATCACCGCGCCGCTGTACGTGGTGGCCATTGCGTTTTGCAAACCACAGGCCATGGCGGCGAGCAGGGCGCCGCTGATCTGGTGGTGTTGGAACAGCGGTACGGCCAGGACGAGCAGAAGAGCTTCAATGGTGAGCGTGACACCATAGCGCCGGCCGAGGCGCAACGTGTTGTCCTGGATGATCATGCCGCTGAGCGCCGCGCCGGCCACGAATGCCGTAGCGACGCCAAGTAGATGCAGCATTGCGCGGACGTCGCCTGCAGCGATGGCCGCGCCGAACAACGTGGTTGTCCCAGTGAGGTGCGTGACCGCCTGGTGTTCGAATCCCAGATAGCCGACCACGTTGACCATGCCGGCGACGCAGGCAAGCGATCCCGCGCCGACCCAGACCCAGCGTGGCAACTGCACCCCCATCGCTGGCCTACAGCACTTCCGACGCGTAATCCGCCAAACGCGAGCGCTCGCCGCGGCGCAAGGTCACGTGCGCGCTGTGCGCCCAGCCCTTGAATCGGTCGACGGCGTAAGTCAGGCCGGACGTGGTCTCGGTCAGATACGGCGTGTCGATCTGCTCGACGTTGCCCAGGCATACGATCTTGGTGCCGGGGCCGGCGCGTGTGATCAGCGTCTTCATCTGCTTGGGCGTGAGGTTCTGCGCTTCGTCCAGGATCAGCCAGCGGCTCAGGAACGTGCGGCCGCGCATGAAGTTGAGCGAACGGATCTTGATGCGCGAGGCCAGCAGGTCATTGGTTGCCGCGCGGCCCCAGCTGCCGCCTTCCGGGTTGTGCGTGAGCACTTCCAGGTTGTCGGTCAGGGCGCCCATCCACGGCGTCATCTTTTCTTCTTCCGTGCCCGGCAGGAAACCGATGTCCTCGCCGACGCTCACCGTCGCGCGGGTCATGATGATCTCGCGGTAGCGCTGCTGATCCATCGTCTGTGCAAGGCCTGCGGCGAGGGCAAGCAGCGTCTTGCCCGTGCCGGCGGTACCGAGCAGGGTGACGAAATCGATTTCCGGGTCCATCAGCGCGTTGAGCGCGAAATTCTGCTCGCGGTTGCGCGCGGTAATGCCCCACACAGCGTGCTGGTTGTGACGGAAATCGTCGACGATCTGCAGGATGATCCGATCGCCTTCGACGTGAGCGACTTTCATTTCCGCCTCCTCGTCGCCGGGGAGGTAGAGGAACTGGTTCGGATACCACTCGTCGTTTTCGCCGCGACGGATCTCGTAGAAGGTGCGGCCCTTCTCCGTCCACGAGCGCAGGTCCTTACCGTAGCGCTGCCAGAAATCCTCCGGCAGCGCGGTGGCACCGGTATACAGCAGGCTGAAGTCGTCGAGCGCGCGGTCGTTCTCGTAGTCCTCCGAATCGATCCCCGCGATCGAGGCCTTGATGCGCAGGTTGATGTCCTTGGAGACGAACACCACCGGTACGCCGGGCTCGGCTTCCTTGAGCGCCAGGATGGCGCCGAGGATGTGGTTGTCGGGAATGACTGCGCCGAAGCGCTTGCCCGAGTCGAAGTCGCGGGTTTGGAAGCGCAGCCGGCCTATGCTCTGCGCGCCGCGCAGCTGCAGTCCCTGCGGGCGGCTGAGGGGGATGCCCTCGCTGATCGACTTCGTGCCGTGGCTTTCGACCAGTTCGTTGAGGAAGCGGCTGACCTGGCGCGCGTTGCGACTGGCTTCACTGGTGCCCTTCTTACCGTTGTCCAGCTCCTCGATCACCTGCATCGGCAGGTAGACATCGTGCTCCTCGAATTTGAACAGCGCGGTCGGATCGTGCATCAGCACGTTGGTGTCGAGGACGTAGATGCGCTTGCTTCGGGTCATCATGCTTTCCCGTCAGGACAGGCAGGGGCAGGCCACCACGATCCCGCGGAGCGGGGTGGTGGATTCGTTGGAACACAGGATCATCACTTCGTTGCGGCAGCCTTGAGTGCGTCGAACACGGCCTGGGCGTGGCCGGGGACTTTTACCGGGCGCCATGACTGGACGATGACGCCCTTGGGATCGATCAGGAAGGTGCTGCGCTCCACGCCGACGTATTCGCGACCGTAGAGCTTCTTGGGCTTGATCACGCCGAAGGCGTTGCACAGCTGCTCTTCGGCATCGCTGATCAGGTCGAACTTGAAGCCTTGCTTGGCGCAGAAGTTCTGGTGCGACTTGATCGAGTCGCGCGAGACGCCAAGCACGGTGGCATCCAGCTTCTTGAACTTGGGCAACAACGCGTTGAAGTCCAGGCCTTCGGTAGTGCAGCCCGGCGTGCTGTCCTTCGGGTAGAAGTAAAGGACCAGCCAGTGGCCTTTATGGTCGGAGAGGCGGGCAGTCGTTCCGCTTGAAAGAGCGATGGGCAGATCGGGAATCTTGTCGCCTGTGTCCAGCATCGGTTTCTCGTTGTCTTGCGCCTGTCTGGCGCGGTGTTGCTCAGCTGCCTCTGCGATCGCGACTCAGAATTTCATCGGATCCATGATCGCGTCGAGATTAAGGTGATCGCAGAATTCGAGGAAGTCATCGCGCAGCGCAGCAATGTGCATGCTCGCGGGTACGCCGATCGTGATCTGCGCCGAGAACATGTCCGCACCGGTCTGCATCGCGCGGTAACGCGAGCAATGCAGGCTCTCGATCGTGATGCCCTGGCGGTCGAAGAAATCGGCCAGCTGGAACAGGATGCCGGGTTTGTCCGCAGCCACGACTTCGACCACGTAGGGCAGAAGATTCGATTGGACCTGCTTGGGACCGGTGCGATACCAGTTGAGCTTGAGGCCTTCTTCGCGCTCCAGGCGGGTAAGCATCGCCTCGAGCTTGGCAACGGCGTCCCACGGGCCGACGGCCAGCGCCGTGACGGACACATCACGACCGACGGTGGACAGGCGCGCGTCGACCAGGTTGCAACCGCTGTCCGTGATCCGGCGCGTGACCGACAGCAGCGGCGACTCCGGATGCGTCGTGTAGGCGTTGATCAGGAGGTGGTTTTCGTTCGGCGACGGCCGGGAAGCGTTATCGGTCAAGGCGGCGCCTGATTCTGGGGGCAAGAGGCCCGGGTCACTCCGCCGCTGCCGGCGGCCTTCGGGTCAGCATACTTGCCCGTGGTTTCGGGCCGCAAGTAACATTCAGGGCGAATTTGCGAGCCTGTCCGCCGCCTCTCCGGAATTGTTCCGGGCGCGATCCTTTGCCTCGCCACCCCACCCACTGCAGTTCAAATCAAGGCTACTGACTTGCGACTTTCCGGCAGCATCACCGCGCTGGCGACACCCTTCACCGCTGCCGGCGAACTCGACCTGGACGCCTGGCGACGCTTGTTGCAGCAGCAACTCGACGGTGGGACTCAGGCGGTCGTCGTTGCCGGCTCGACCGGAGAAGCAGCGGCGCTTTACGACGCCGAGTACGACCTCCTGCTTCGCAGCGCCGTCGAATTCGTCGGCGGACGCATTCCCGTGCTGGCAGGCACGGGCCAATCGAATACCGCCAAGACGATCGAACAGACCCGTCGCGCCGCGACGCTGGGGGCCGATGCGGCACTCGTCGTCACGCCTCCGTACGTGCGCCCGACGCAGGCCGGGCTGATCGCGCACTACCGCGCGATTGCCGACGACAATGCACTGCCGATCGTGCTCTACAACGTTCCCGGCCGCACCGGCGGCGACCTGTTGCCGGAGACCGTGGCCGAACTGTGCGGTCACCCCAGCATCGTCGCGATCAAGGAGGCACGCGCTGAGCCGGAGCGCATGGATGCACTGCTGAAGCTGCAGAGCAGCGATTTCGCAGTGCTCAGTGGCGACGACGCGACCGCGTGCCGGGCGATGCTGGCTGGTGCTGACGGTCTCATCTCGGTGGCGTCGAATGTGTTGCCTGCGACGATGCGCCGTCTTTGCGACCTGGCGCGTGCGAAGGCTGAGGCCGCGCGCGAACTGGATGCCCAGCTGCAGCCGATATTCGATTTCCTCGGTGTCGAGTCCAATCCAATCCCGGTCAAGGCGATCCTCCATTCGGAGGGCATCGGACATGGACTGCGCCTGCCGCTACTTCCGCTTTCCACCCATCACTCGGCGACGGCTTCGGCCATCGCCGCCACTGTGCACGAACTCGAAACGGCCTGCGCCCGCGCGGTCTGATTCCACGAATCCTGGAGAACATTTCATGCGACTGATGCGCCCTGCGACCATTGCCCTGATCACGGCCGCCATCCTTGCGACATCCGGCTGCAGCTGGTTCCGTCGCGAAAACAAGCTGTACGCCGCTGACCCGAGCAGTCGTCCCCTGGAAGTGCCGCCGGACCTCGACCAGCCGCGCACCGAAGGCGCCGTGGCCGTCCCCAACGCGCCGGCCGCAGCATCCGCAACGGCATCGGCCGCTCCGGTGGCTGGCGTCTCGAACGGCTTCACGGTCCCGGGCACCCGCGACGACGCGTTCGCCAAGGTCGGCGAGGCGCTCGGCAAGATGGACGGCCTCACGGTGGCCAGCCGTGCCCAGGCGCTGGGCGTGTTCGACGTCAGCTATGCCGGCAGCAACTTCCTGATCCGCGTCAGCGCGGTGGATGCCGGTGCTTACGTGTCCGCGGTGGATCCGCGTGGCCAGCCGGCTACGGACGAGGCGGCGACGAAAGCCATCGCGGCGCTGAAGGCTGCGATGGGCGGCAACTGAGTGTCGAATGGGTTGCCGGGTAGTCCCGGCAGCCAAATGAAAAACGGGCGCCTGGCGCCCGTTTTTTGTTTCCTGGTCTGCGTGGCGCTCAGCGCTCGAGCAGATCGCGCTTGTCCGGCTTACCTTCCCATTCCTTCGCGTCGGCCAGGGCGTCCTTGCGCGTGGTGATCACGGGCCAGGCCTGCGCCAGTTCGGCATTGAGCTTCACGAACATCTCCTGGCCCGCCGGCACGTCGTCTTCGGGATAGATCGCGTTCACCGGGCACTCCGGTTCGCACAGCGTGCAGTCGATGCACTCGTCCGGATCGATCACCAGGAAGTTCGGGCCTTCGTGGAAGCAGTCCACCGGGCACACCTCGACGCAGTCGGTGTACTTGCACTTGATGCAGTTCTCGGTGACGACGAAGGGCATGAGCGGTGTTCCGTAGTGGCGGTTGATGTGGCGCGACGTAGTGTAGCGAGTCGCGGCGCGGGCGATGCAAGGCGCCGCGATAACAAAAAACCCGGCTTGGGCCGGGTTCGATGTGCAAGGCCCTATCTCAATCGGGCCTGGCGGATATGGCGCTCCCTACGGGATTCGAACCCGTGTTTTAGCCTTGAGAGGGCCACGTCCTAGGCCTCTAGACGAAGGGAGCAAGTTGTCTGCATTCGCGCCCAAAGGTATCAGGCTGAACGCGGCCTGCTAGTATACGCAGCGCGATTGCCACCGGGCAATCGGCGCCAATCGGTTAACCAACCGTCGACAGGGACTGCGGCACGACCCTTGATGTCTGAACTTCACGCCATTAATCCCACGCTGCGGGTCATCCCGCGCGAAGAGCACAACGTCTCGCGCCGGGACATCAGCCCGAACGCCCTGCGCGTGCTGTACCGCCTGCGCGAAGCAGGTTTCGGCGCCTATCTCGTCGGCGGCGCGGTGCGCGACCTGCTGGTCGAGGGCCACCCAAAGGACTTCGACGTGGCCACCGAAGCCACCCCGGAGCAGGTCAAGCAGCTGTTCCGCAACTGCCGCCTCATCGGGCGCCGCTTCCGCCTCGCCCATGTGGTGTTCGGGCGCGAGATCATCGAAGTCGCCACCTTCCGCGCCAACGCCGACGACGGCAGCGGCGACCGCGAGACCCACGAGGGCGGCCGGGTGCTGCGCGACAACGTCTTCGGCAGCATCGAGGACGATGCGGTCCGTCGTGACTTCACCGCCAATGCGCTGTACTACGCGATCGAGGACTTCTCGGTGCGCGATTACGTCGGCGGTTTCGAGGACGTGCGCAACCGCCTTATGCGCCTGATCGGCGATCCGGAGACCCGCTACCGAGAGGACCCGGTACGGATGCTGCGCGCCGTGCGCCTGGCCGCGAAGCTGGATTTCCAGATCGAAACCGGCACCGCCGAACCGATCCCGCGCCTGGCTCCGCTGCTGGCCGAGGCCGCGCCGGCGCGCCTGTTCGAGGAATGCCTGAAGCTGTTCCTCACCGGACACGCCGTCGCCAGTTTCGAAGGCCTGGAGCAGTTCGGGCTGCTCGATGCGCTGTTCCCCGAATCCGCCATCGCGCTGCGCTCCAACCGCAGCGGCGCGTTGCGCCGGATGCTGATCGCCGGTCTGCGCGGCACCGATGCGCGCGTGGCGAACGACGAGCCAGTGTCGCCCGCGTTCCTGTTCGCGCTGCTGTTGTGGCCGGCTTACTGCCGTGCGCTGGCGCAGTTGCAGCACGGTGGCATGCACGCGGCGGAAGCCGAGCGTCGCGCCGCGGACCGCGTCACCGTGCACCAGCTCAACACGATTGCCTTGCCGCGCCGGTTCTCGCTGCCGATGCAGGAAATCTGGCTGCTGCAGTCGCGGTTCTCGCTGCGTCAGCGCAAGCGCGTGTTCCGCCTGCTGGCGCATCCGCGTTTCCGTGCCGCGTTCGACTTCCTCAATCTGCGTTTGGCGGCGTCGAACGAGCATGCCGACGATGTGACGTTCTGGCGCGAGGCGCAACAGCAGCCAGGCGACGCACTCGCTGCACAGCTGGACGCGCATCCGCCCGAAGGTGAGGCCGGTCCGCCGCCACGCCGCCGCCGCCGCCGCCGTCGCGGTGGATCCACCGCTTCCGCCGAGTGAATACCAAGACCATCGCCCTGGTCGGCCTGGGCGGCAACCTTGGTGATGCCGCCGCGACGCTGCGCGACGCGTTCAAGGAACTGGACGCGCTGCCGCGCACGCGGCTGCTCCGTGCTTCGAAGCTGTATCGCAGCCGCGCCTGGGGACGGACCGACCAGCCCGATTTCATCAATGCGGTGGCGATGCTCGAAACCGGGCTCGATGCGCGCGAGCTCCTCGACGCGATGCTCGAGATCGAGCACCACGCCGGGCGCGAGCGTCATGCCGACGAACGCTGGGGCCCGCGCACACTCGACCTGGATCTGCTGCTGTTCGGCGACGCCGTGATCGTGGAGCCCGGTCTGCACGTACCGCATCCACACCTGCACGAACGCAGTTTTGCGCTGGTGCCACTGGTGGAAATCGCGCCGGACGCCATGATTCCCGGCATCGGGTCCGCGCGCGCCGCGCTGGCCGCGATGGAACCTTCCGACATTGAAGCGTTAGGCTAGGCAGGCCCTACATGTATACGTCCAAGTCGCAGGAAAAGACCGTTCAGGACAAGCCCTGGACCGTGCCGATGCTGGCCGACGCCAAGCGCGACGGTCGCAAGCTGGTGATGCTTACCGCCTACGACGCGAGCTTCGCGCGCACGCTCGACGGCGCGGGCACCGACCTGATCCTCGTCGGCGATTCGCTGGGCATGGTGGTGCAGGGGCACAACAGCACGCTGCCGGTGACGGTCGCTGACACCGTCTATCACGTCGCCTGTGTCGCGCGCGGCCTGTCGAAGGCGCTGCTGATCGCCGACCTGCCGTTCCAGTCCGATGCCACACCCGAGCGCGCGCTCGACGCCGCCACGAAGCTACTTCAGGCCGGCGCCGCGATGGTCAAGCTCGAAGGCGCGGGCCATAAGCTCGACGTCATTCGTTTCCTGGTCGAACGCGAGATTCCGGTGTGTGCACACCTGGGGCTCACGCCGCAGTCCGTGCTGCGCCTGGGTGGTTACCGTGTTCAGGGGCGCGACGATGCCACCGCCGAGAAGCTGCGCGCCGATGCGCGTGCGGTCGCCGAGGCGGGCGCGGCACTCCTGGTTCTCGAATGCGTGCCGACAGGTCTTGCCCAAGCGATCTCTTCGGAGCTGGCGATCCCCACGATCGGCATCGGCGCCGGCCCGCATTGCGACGGTCAGGTGCTGGTGCTCCATGACCTGCTGGGCGTGAACAGCGGCCATCGCCGGCCGAAGTTCGTGAAGGATTTTCTGGCCGAGGCCGGCACGATCGCCGCGGCTGTCGAGGCTTACGCTACTGCCGTGCGCGAGGGTCGGTTTCCCGACGCCGCGCACTCCTACGACTGATCTCAACCATGATCGACGTCATCGCCGAGCTCGCGTCCCTGCGCGCGCGCGTCACCGAGTGGAAGCGGGCTGGGCTCCGGGTCGCCTTCGTGCCGACGATGGGTAACCTGCATGCCGGGCACTTCTCGCTGGTCGAAATTGCCCGTCGCCATGCGGATCGGGTGGTCGCCAGCGTTTTCGTCAATCCGACCCAGTTCGGCCCGAACGAGGACTTCAACCGCTATCCCCGCACACCCGAGGCCGATGCGGCGGGGCTGGAGGCCGCCGGTTGCGATGCACTGTGGCTGCCGTCGGTGGAAGCGATGTACCCCTATGGCGTCGAGGCGACGGTACGGGTCGGCGTGCCGGGTGTCACCGAAACGCTGGAAGGTGCGCATCGTCCGGGCCACTTCGATGGGGTCGCCACCGTGGTCGCGCGGCTGTTCAACCAGGTGCAGCCGGACGTGGCGGTGTTCGGGCGCAAGGACTATCAGCAGCTGGCAGTGATCCGTTACATGGTCCGGGACCTGGCGTTCCCGATTGAGATCATTGCTGCCGAGACCTGCCGGGAGGCCGACGGTCTGGCAATGAGCTCGCGCAACCAGTACCTCTCGGCAGAAGAGCGGCCGGTGGCGACTGAAATCAGCCGTACCCTGCAGGGCATGCGCGAAGCCATCCGTTCCGGCACGCCGCGCGAGCAGGTCGAAGCCGCCGCGGTCGAGCGTCTTGGGCAGGCGGGGTTCGCGGTCGACTACGCGGTTGTGCGCGGTCCCGACCTCGACGTCCCGGTGGACGCAAACGGCCCGCGCGTGGCACTGATCGCCGCCCGGCTGGGGCGGACGCGCTTGATCGATAACCTCGAATTCGAGGCATAGGGGCGGGGGTTACCGAGCCCCTGTGCGCTGAGGCGTGCGGGATCGGTCGCACCAGGCCGGTAAATCGCCGGTAACAGGACGTCACGTTCCATGTTGCACCGCGCCATGCGCTGGTAAACTCGTGCTTTCTCGCCGCCAAGCCCGGCGGCCGGAGACCCGAAAAATGCAACTGAACGTCCTCAAGGCCAAGATCCACCGCGCCAGCGTTACCCACGCCGAGTTGCACTACGAAGGCTCGTGCGCGATCGACGGCCGACTGCTCGACATCTCGGGTATCCGCGAGTACGAGCAGATCCACATCTACAACGTCAACAACGGCGCCCGCTTCGTCACCTACGCCATCCGCGGCGAAGAAGGCAGTGGCGTGATCTCGGTGAACGGCGCCGCCGCGCACTGCGCGCAGCCCGGCGACCTGGTCATCATCTGCGCCTATGGCGTCTGCGATGAGGCCGAAGCGGCCAAGTACAAGCCGACCTGCGTCTACGTCGATCGGCAGAACCAGCTGACCCACACCAACCACTCCATGCCGCAGCAGGCAGCGGCGGCCTAACCAGGAACCACATGCAGGCGAAGCATCGGTTTGAGCAGTTGGAAGCCCAGGCCGATCGCCTGGTAGCAGTGAACCTGGTATCGATGCTGCGGGCCGATCCGGCCCGCGCAACCGACTTCGCCCTGCGGGTCGGCCCGCTGTACGCAAACTTCTCGCGTCAGGGCTACGACCGGGCGGCACTGGATGTCCTGTTCGATCAGCTGGCGGCGGTGGACGCTCCCGGCCGCGTGCGCGCGTTGTTCGAAGGCGAGCAGGTCAACCCGACCGAGGCCCGGCCGGCACTGCATACCGCGCTACGCGGGAACCTGACGCAAGCCCGTGTTGCCGGCGACGCCCACGCCGAAGCCCGCGTCGCACGAGCGCGCATGCGCGAGGTGATCGAGCGGCTTGCGGCGGCAGGGGTCACCGACATCGTCAGTGTTGGCATCGGCGGCTCCGACCTGGGCCCGCGGCTAGCCGTGGACGCGCTTTCCAACTCCGCCGAAGGGCGCTTCCGCGTCCATTTCCTCTCCAACGTCGACGGCGCCGCCATGCAGCGCATGCTGGCAGGGCTGGATCCGGCGCGCACCGCCGCGTTGCTGATCTCCAAGAGCTTCGGTACGCAGGAGACCCTGCTCAACGGCGCGATGCTGCGGCAGTGGCTGGGCGACGACTCGCGCCTGTATGCCATCAGTGCCAATGTCGAACGTGCCGCGTCGGCGTTCAACATTCCTGCCGAACGCATCCTGCCGATGTGGAATTGGGTTGGCGGTCGCTACTCGTTGTGGTCGGCGGTGGGTCTGCCGATCGCACTGGCGATCGGCGACGAAGGGTTCGATCAATTGCTGGCAGGTGCGGAGGAGATGGATGCCCACGTTCTCAACGCCGGCCCGCGTCAGAACCTGGCAGCCTGGCACGCGCTGACCGCGATCTGGAACATCGATGCCCGCGGGCTCGCCACCCAGCTGGTGATGCCCTACGACGAACGCCTGAAGTTGTTGCCTGACTACCTGCAGCAGCTCGTGATGGAAAGCCTGGGCAAGTCGGTCAAGCTCGATGGTTCTCCGGTCGATGCGCAGACGGTGCCGGTGTGGTGGGGTGGAGTCGGCACGGACTCGCAGCACAGCTTCTTCCAGGCGTTGCACCAGGGCACGCAGATCGTGCCGATAGATTTCATTGGTGTGGCACGTGGTGACGATCCGTATTCGGACAACCACGCCGCGCTGCTATCGAATCTGCTGGGTCAGGCCGAGGCGCTTGCGAACGGCCAGGCCAGTAGCGATCCGCATCGCGTCTACGCCGGCAATCGACCGAGCACGATGATCCTGCTCGATTCGCTGACGCCGCGCTCGCTTGGTGCGCTGTTGGCGCTGTACGAACACAGCGTCTACCTGCAAGCGGTGATGTGGGACATCAATCCCTTCGATCAGTTCGGTGTCGAGCTGGGCAAGCAGGTCGCCAATCGCCTGCTGCCGGCGGTGCGCGGTGAGGTCGCTGCGGATGATGCGGTGACCCGCACGTTGCTGGCCGAATTGTTGAAATAGTTTTCTGTAGAGCGGAGCTTGCTCCGCTGCTTTTCGAGCTGCCACGGCGACGGCCGGTGCGTTCTTCCAGGCAAGCGCAAGACAGCGGAGCCAGCTCCGCTCTACAAAGCGTGGTGCCGTGCCAGCGCCCATTCCACGTGTTCGCGCACGACAGGACTGTCGATGTCGCGGCGTGAGTTCAATGCCGCGATGACTTCCGGAGTCGACGGCGCATTGCCCAGCGCGATGGCGATGTTGCGCAGCCAACGTTCGAAGCCGCTGCGTCGGATCGCGGTGCCTTCGGTGCGCTGGAGGAATTCTTCCTCGTCCCACGCGAATAGCTCGGCGAGCGAGGCCTCGTCGAGGTTGTTGCGCGCGCGGAAGTCGGGTTCGTCGGTTCGCTTGGCGAACTTGTTCCACGGGCACACCAGCTGGCAATCATCGCAGCCGAAGATGCGGTTGCCGATCAGTGGGCGCAGTTCCTCGTCGATCGAACCTTCGTGCTCGATGGTGAGGTAGGCGATGCAGCGCCGCGCATCCAGTCGATGTGGGGCGACGATTGCGCGGGTAGGGCAGATGTCGATGCAGCGCACGCAGGTCCCGCAGTGCGCGGTAGCGGGGACGTCCACCGGTAGCGGCAGATCGACGTAGATTTCACCGAGGAAGAACCACGAGCCGCCATCCTTGTCGATCAGGCACGTGTGCTTGCCGATCCAGCCCAGGCCCGCGTTGCGCGCCAACGCGCGTTCCAGCACAGGCGCCGAATCGACGAACACGCGATGGCCGAACGGGCCCACCTCTTCCGCGATGCGATCGGCGAGCTTCTGCAGGCGTTGGCGCATCAGCTTGTGATAGTCGCGGCCCAAGGCGTAGCGCGCGACGTAGGCGCGTTCGCCGTCGCCCAATGTTTCCCAGGCTTCCTGGTCGTCGCGGCGCCCATAGTCGAGACCGACCGAGATCACGCGCAGCGTGCCCGGGACCAGATCGTCCGGGCGCGAGCGCTTGTCGCCGTGCCGGGCCATCCATTCCATGGAGCCGTACAGGCCCTGCGCGAGCCAGTCGCGCAGATAGGCCTCGTCGTCGCCAAGCTCGATGCCGGCGATGCCGCAGCGCTGGAATCCGAACTCGCGTGCCAGCTCACGCACGCGCAGAGCCAGCGCGGCGTAGTCCGGTGCGCTGGCATGTTCGGCGTGGGGGGCGGTGGAGCTCATGGGTGCAAGTATAAAATCGTGCGATGAACGGCATTTCGCCCCTGTTGGATGCGGCAGCCCTGCGCGGCATCGAGACGCGCGCGGCGGCGGCTCTGGGCGATGCCTACGAACTAATGCGGCGTGCCGGGCAGGTGGCCTGGCGGGAGTTGCTGGAGCACTGGCCGCAGGCGCAGCGCATTCTGGTGGTCTGCGGTCCCGGTAACAATGGCGGCGACGGCTATGTGCTGGCATTGCATGCACAACTGGCCGGCCGGCGGGTCGAAGTGGTGCGCTTGCCGGATCACCTGCCGCGCAGCGATCTCGCCGCACGCGCCTGCCGCGATTTCGAAGCTGCGCACGGAAGCGTGCAGGCCTACTCGGGCCAGCTTCCCGAAGCGGATATCGTGGTCGACGCGCTGTTCGGTATCGGCCTCTCGCGGGCGCCGGATGCCAATGCTGGCGCGCTGATCGCAGTCATCAATGCCCAGACCGCACCGGTGTTCGCATTGGATGTTCCCAGTGGCGTGGACGGCGATAGCGGCAGCGTTCCCGGCGTCGCGGTGATCGCCACGCGCACGCTGGAATTCATCGCGCGCAAGCAGGGACTTCGCACGGGGGCGGCGCAGGATCACGTCGGAATGTTGGCTCTGGCCAGCCTCGAGTTGCCTCCCGCATTGCTCGGCGACGCCGTCACTGCGGAACTGCTGAGTCCGCCGGCTTTGTCGATTTGGCTGCTTCCGCGCCGGCGCGATTCGCATAAGGGCAGCAACGGTCGAGTGCTGTGCGTAGGTGGCGACTTCGGCGGCGGCGGGGCGATCCTGTTGTGCACCGAAGCCGCATTGCGTTGTGGCGCCGGCCTGGTCGACGTGGCGACGCGTGCGGCGCACGTATCCGCATTGCTCGCGCGCACGCCCGAAGCCCTCGCGCACGCGCAGGAAAGCAACGCCGGCTTCGATCCTCTGCTCACGAGAGCCGATGTGATTGCCGTTGGCCCCGGCATGGGGCAGGGCGAATGGGGCGCCGCGCTGCACGAGGCAGCGCTGGCGAGCGGGAAGCCTCTGGTAATCGATGCGGATGCGCTCAATCTGGTCTCGGGCGTGAGGGCAGCGCTGCCGCGGGACGCGGTCATCACACCGCATCCAGGCGAAGCGGCGCGCCTACTCGATTGCACCACCGCGGATATCCAGCGCGATCGCTTCGCGGCGGCGCGCGAATTGAGTACGCGCTATCGGTGCGCCGTGGTCCTCAAAGGCGCCGGCAGCATCGTCGCGTCGCCAGATCACGTGCCGCGTGTGATCGGAGCGGGCAATCCAGGCATGGCGGTAGGCGGAATGGGCGATGTACTGACCGGCACGATCGCGGCACTGCGGGCGCAGGGCTTGTCCGCCTTCGATTCGGCCTGCGCGGGCGCGTTGCTGCATGCTGCCGCGGGCGACGCTGCTGCGGATAATGGCCAGCGCGGCCTGCTGCCTTCCGACCTGATGCCGTGGCTGCGCCGACTCGCGAATCCGGGAATGACGAAGTGATGCCGATGCTGCTTGAGAATGCCGACGCTACTGATGCGCTGGGAGCTGCATTCGCGCGGACGCGCCCGGCGCGCGGTGTGCTGTACCTGCACGGCGATCTTGGTGCAGGCAAGTCGACGCTCGCACGTGCGTTGCTGCGCGCGCTGGGTGTGACCGGTGCAATCCGCAGCCCAACCTACACGCTGGTCGAGCGCTACCCGCTGGCCTCCGGCGGTGAAGCCTGGCATCTGGATCTTTACCGGATCGGCGACGGTGCGGAACTGGAATACCTAGGCCTGGACAGCGACGAAGCCGTGCTCTGGCTGGTCGAGTGGCCCGAGCGCGGCGGCAGTCAACTTCCCGCCGCGGATGTCCGGATCGATCTCGAAGTGGCTGGTCATGGACGACAGGCAAGCGTGACGGCGCTCACGGAAGTCGGCCGGTCCTGGTTGGCGCGGTTGGCGAGTGCAAATGCCGTGGAACTTGCGGCCGACTCCTGAACAATTGCGAAGGAAGGTTCGCCAGGTGCCGGATTCATAAGGGAAAAATGCTTGACAGTCGGCGCCGGCCGGTGCTTGACTAGCGCCCATGCGTGTATCGGGGGCTACCGTTCAAAAGATGCTGCTGGGCATGGCGCTGCTGTCGGCGCTGGCCTGGAACCTCGCGCACGCCAGTGAAATCAATGGCTTGCGATTGAGCACCGGCGCTACGGGGACCCGCGCGGAGATCGCGCTGGACAAGTCCGCGGAATACAAGCTCATTCGTCTCTCGACTCCCGAGCGCCTGGTCGTGGACATGCCGGGATCCCGCATCCGTCAGGGCGTCGTCATGCCGACCGGAACGGGCGTAGTCAAATCGGTGCGTACCGGTCAGCCCGAGCCGGGGAAGGCACGGGTCGTTTTCGACCTCAATCAGCCGATTGCCGTACTCAAGCCGCGTATCGAACAAAGCGCCGACGGCGCACGCCTGGTACTGGAGTGGCCAGGCGATGGCGATGCCGGATCGATGGCGGTTGCCCCGCAAACCACGCCGGTGCAGTCGGTGATGCCGGCCGAAACCGCATCGCGTCCGACTGGCGCGCCTTCAGCACAGCCCACGGCCGGCGACGTCGCCGCCGCCAATGCCGCCACCTCACGCCTGATCTCGGAGCTGGCGTCGCGCGGCGACGTCAAGACGTTCGACAACACGAAGCCGGGCGCAACCGGGGCGAAGCCGCCGGCCGCCAACGCCACGACAGCCGCCGGGAATGCGATAGCGACAACGACCGGCCCGGCCCCTAATCCGGCCACGAACAACGCCGTTCGAGGCGCGGCAGCCGTGCCGACGCCGACGAATGCCGCAACGGCTGGCACCGAAGCCACGACTCCCGATCCGTTGCCGCAAGCCGATACCGTCAAGACCATGCGCGACCTCGCGCGCAGCCGTGGCATGCGTCCGCTGATGATCGCGATCGACGCCGGCCACGGTGGCCAGGACCCTGGCGCCCATGGCCCCACTGGCAAGCGCGAAAAAGACGTCACCCTCGCCATCGCCCGGGAGCTGGCGCGCCAGATCAATGCGACCCCGGGCCTCAAGGCGTACCTCACCCGCGACACCGACGTATTCATTCCGCTCAACAACCGCGCGCAACTGGCGCGTCGGGCCGGCGCGGACATGTTCGTGTCGATCCACGCCGATGCCGCGGAAAACCGCGGCGCGAGCGGATCTTCGGTCTACGTGCTCTCGCTGCGAGGCGCGTCGTCGCAGCGTGCGCGCTGGCTGGCAGACAAGGAAAACGCCTCGGACCTCGTCGGCGGCGTGCGTCTGGAAAAGACCAGCGGAACGCTCGCCTCGGTCCTGATCGACCTCACCCAGAGCGGGCAGATGAAGGCGTCCGAGGACGCTGCCACGCACGTGCTCGACGGGCTGAGTCGCATCGGCCGCAACCACAAGCCGCACATCGAGCGGGCCAACTTCGCCGTGCTGCGTACGTCGGACATGCCGGCGATGCTGGTCGAAACCGCCTTCATCTCGAATCCGGAAGAAGAACGCCGCCTCTCCGATCCCGCCTACCAGCGGCAGTTGGCGCGGGCGGTGTTGGACGGCGTGAACACCTATTTCCTGCGCCAACCGCCGCCGGGAACGCTGTACGCCGCCCAATCATCGGCTGCGGAAATGCCGATCGCCGGCGGCGCAGGCGGCGGCAGCAAGTAATCCGGCAGCCAGCGGGCGCGCCAAAGGCGCTCGCGCCGCATATCATCCTTGGCCAGTACTTTCGACGGCGCGCCTGCCGTTCTTGCCGTGCCGATACGACAGCTACCCGACACCCTCATCAATCAGATCGCCGCTGGCGAAGTCGTCGAACGACCGGCCTCCGTCGTCAAGGAGCTGGTCGAAAACGCCTTGGACGCTGGCGCACGGCGCATCGACATCGACCTGGAAGAAGGCGGCGTCCGCCTGATCCGCATCCGCGACGATGGCGGCGGCATTCCCGCCGACGACCTGCCGCTGGCGGTATCGCGCCATGCCACGAGCAAGATTGCTTCGCTCGATGACCTGGAAGGCGTCGCGACACTGGGCTTTCGCGGTGAGGCACTGCCGTCGATCGCATCGGTAAGTCGCTTCGCATTGATCTCGCGCCACAACGCGTCCTCGCACGGTGCCGCGCTGGAGATCGACGGTGGCCGTCTCGGCGAGGTAACGCCGAAGCCGCACCCACAGGGCACCACGGTCGAAGTTCGCGATCTGTTTTTCAACGTGCCCGCACGCCGCAAGTTCCTCAAGGCCGAGCGCACCGAGCTGGGCCACATCGAGGAGTGGTTGCGACAACTGGCGCTGGCGCGACCCGACGTGGAGTTGCGTGTCTCGCACAACGGCAAGCCGTCGCGTCGCTGGAAAGGCGAGGGCGACCTCCTTTCGGAAGTGCGCCTACACGAGGCACTGGGCGAAGAATTCGCCAACCACGTGCTGCGCATCGACCACAGTGCGGCTGGTCTGCGCCTGCACGGCTGGATCGCACAACCGGTGTACAACCGCGCCAGTGCCGACCAGCAGTACCTGTACGTCAACGGTCGCGCGGTGCGCGATCGCAGCGTGGCGCATGCGGTGAAGCAGGCGTACGCGGATGTGTTGTTCCATGGCCGCCAGCCGGCGTATGTGCTGTTCCTCGAGCTCGATCCGCGTCGCGTCGACGTCAACGTGCATCCGGCCAAGCACGAGGTGCGATTCCGCGATGCGCGGCTGATCCACGACTTCGTCTATCGCACGCTCAACGATGCGCTGGCGGAAACGCGTGCGGGCGGTGCGGTTTCAATGGGTATGCCGACCGCGCAGCCGGAGTTGGCAGGCGCGCCCAGCGCTTATCGCTGGAACGCCGCCGCGCCGCAGTCGCCATTGGGGCTCCAACAGGTCGCAGAGGTTCGCGCCGGTTATGCCGCGTTGTATGGCGGCAGCGCCCCGCAGTCGATGCCATCTTCCGTCACTGCTGCGGCACCATTGCCGACCAGCGACGATGCGACGCTGCCACCGCTGGGTTACGCCATCGCGCAACTGCATGGCATCTACATCCTTGCCGAGAACGCGGATGGCCTGATCGTGGTCGACATGCACGCGGCGCATGAGCGTATCGGCTACGAGAAGCTCAAGTGCGCACACGATGGCGAAGGCTTGCGCACACAACCATTGCTGGTGCCGATGACCGTGGCGGTGTCCGAACGCGAAGCCGATGTCGCCGAGCGTGAAGCGGACACCCTGGCTGCGCTTGGTTTCGAACTCACTCGCAGCGGCCCGCAGTCACTGGTGCTGCGTTCGGTGCCGGCGTTGCTGGCCCACGGCGATGTCGAGGCGTTGCTGCGGGACGTGCTGGCCGACCTGCGCGAACACGGCGATACATCCTCTTTGGGAGCGGGGCGCGTCACCGCCGCCCGCGACGAATTGCTGGCCACCATGGCCTGCCATGGTGCGGTGCGGGCGAACCGACGTCTCACTTTGCCCGAGATGAATGCGCTGTTGCGGGAAATGGAAGTGACCGAGCGCTCCGGGCAGTGCAATCATGGCCGCCCGACCTGGGCGCGTTTTTCCCTGGCGGATATCGACCGCTGGTTCTTGCGAGGACGTTGAACGATGCCACTGATGAGCAAGCGAGCTGTCGCAGCACTGTCCATGGTGATGGTGTTGGGGCTCACCGCTACCGCCTGCAAGAACGAAGAGGCTGAACGCAAGGCCGCCGAAGCCAAGGTGCAGGCCTTCGCGAGTACCCAGCAGGTATGGCGCGACGAGCGCCGTGCGAAGCTGACCCAGCCGGACGGCTGGACCAGCCTCGTCGGCTTGCACTGGATCGAACCGGGCGAGCACTACTTCGGCAGCGATGCCGATAACGGGATCCGCCTCGCCGTGGGTCCGGCCCATGTCGGCATGCTTTCGCGCAAGGATGACCACGTTCGCTTCGTTCCCGAGAAGGGCGCCGTGCTGACGCTCAACGGCGAGCCGCTCAAGAGCGCCGTCACGCTGCTCAGCGATGCCGACCCCCAAGGCCCGAGCGTGATCGGCTTCGACGAAGGCAAAGGTTTGATCACCGTGATCAAGCGTGCCGACCGCTATGCATTGCGCGTCAAGCATGCCGACGCGCCGACGCGCACCGGCTTCAAGGGCATCGAATACTGGCCCGGCGGCAACGACTGGATCATCAAGGCCAAGTTCGTGCCGAATGCGGCCGGCAAGGCGATCCCGATCGCTAACATCATCGGTACCACCGAAAACGTCCCGAATCCCGGCGCGGTGGAATTCCAGCGCGCCGGCAAGACGATCCGGATCGAGGCACTGGACGAAGGCGACGGCGGCTTGGCGTTGATCTTCGCCGACCGCACGAGCGGTCACGGCAGTTATCCGGCGGGTCGCTTCCTCGACGTTGCGAAGCCCGACGCGGCCGGCAATGTCGTGATCGACTTCAACAAGAGTTACAACCCGCCATGCGCCTTCACGGCCTTCGCGACCTGTCCGCTGCCGCCGCCGGAAAACCGCATCGATCTGGAAGTCGTCGCGGGCGAAAAGGCCTATCACTTCAAGGAACCAAAGCAATCATGAGTTCCAAGCTGCTCCGTCGCGGTAAGGCGACCGCACTCTCACTGCTTGCCTGCGCTCTGGTGGCGCCGGCGGTTTACGCCTGGGCACCGGATGCGCCGCGCGCCGCTGCTGCTCCTGTCGCTGTACCGGCGAAGGCGCCGCCGAAGCCGCTGCTGTGGAAGGTGTCCGACAAGGACAATTCCCTGTACCTGCTCGGTTCGTTCCATCTGCTCAAGTCCGACGACTATCCGTTGTCGAGCGACATCGATCAGGTGTTCAACGATGCGCAGAAGGTCGTGTTCGAAGTACCGCCGGCCGAGCTCACCGATCCCGCGCTGGGATTGAAGATGCAGCAGATGGCCGGCTTCTCCGACGGGCGCACGCTGAGCCAGGTGCTCCCGACAGATGTTCGCGATCGCATGAGCCAGGTGCTGGGCGCCGAACATCTGGCGCAGATGGACGCCATGGAGCCGTGGTTCATCAATCTCGGTCTGCTCATCGGTATCTCGCAGCAGCTCGGCTACCAGCCGGATCAGGGGCTGGACCTGCACCTCGCTCGCCAGGCGGAAGCGGCGAAGAAGCCGGTGTCCGGTCTGGAGACGGCTAATCAGCAGTTGGAGGTCCTGGACGGTTCGCCGATGGAGGAACAGATCGCCGGCTTGCGCGACTTCTTCAGCAAGCCCGGTGAAGTGCCGAAGCTGCTGCAGGAAACCCATGCGGCCTGGCGCAACGGCGACGTCGAGCGTCTGAATGCATTGGTGATCGACCAGGTCCGCAAGGAAACGCCGGTGACCTATCGCATCGTCAACATCCAGCGCAACGACGCCTGGGTGCCCCAGCTGCAGCAGATGCTGGACGGTTCGAAGCAGGGCAACGTGCTCGTCGTCGTCGGTGCGATGCACCTGTTGGGCGAGGACGGCGTGGTCGAGAAACTGCGCGCCAAGGGCTATCAGGTGGAGCGGATCTGCTCGGCCTGCGGAAAGCAGAAATAACCGGAAACAAAAAAGGGCGCACTCCGGTGCGCCCTTCTTGTATCGATGGTCAGGCTGCAACCAGCTCGATGCAGTCGACCGGGCAAGCCGGCACGCACAGTTCGCAACCGGTGCACAAGGGTTCGATCACCGTGTGCATATGCTTGGATCCGCCGATGATTGCATCGACCGGACAGGCCTGGATGCACTTCGTGCAGCCGATGCAATCGGCTTCGACAATCAACGCGACCTGCAGCGGCTTGTGTTCGCCGCGCGAACGGTCGAATGGCTTCGGTGCAACGCCCAACACCTTCGCCAATGCACGCGCGCCGGCATCGCCGCCGGGCGGGCAATGGTCGACACCGGCTTCGCCGCACGCCATGGCTTCCGCATAAGGGCGGCAACCCGCATAGCCGCACTGGCCGCATTGGGTCTGCGGCAGGATGCGGTCGAGGCGTTCGATCAAGTCAGACATGGCTTTGCATTATCCCTTCTCCCGTTGGGAGAAGGTGGCGCGTAGCGCCGGATGAGGGTACGGCGGAGTGAGGATCCAGGCTCGTCGCTGAAAAACCCAAGCCGATTGTTTTGTAGGGCGTCCAAGGAGTAGGACTTCGCCGAACCCTCACCCCAACCCCTCTCCCGGTGGGAGAGGGGCTTTGGGCATCAGCGAACCGGCATGCCCGGCTGCACGCCGCTGTCCGCGTCGAGCAGGTGCAGCGAGCCACCATCGAACCCGGCCGACAGGATCATGCCTTCGCTGATGCCGAAGCGCATCTTGCGCGGCGCGAGGTTGGCGATGAACACGACGCTGCGGCCCACCAGTTTTTGCGGCTCGCCGTAGGAACCGCGGATGCCGGAGAAGATCTGGCGCTTGCCCAGCTCGCCTGCATCCAGCTCGAAGCGCAGCAGCTTGTCCGAGCCGTCGACGAATTCGCAAGCCAGCACCTTGCCTACGCGCAGGTCGAGCTTGGCGAAGTCGTCGATGCCCACAGTGGCAATCGTGGCAACGGTTGCCGGCTCACTCGCCGCCGGCTTGGCAGCCGGCGCAGGCGTGGCCGTGGCGGCGGGCGCGGCCGATGCGGTGGACTGCAGGTTTTCCTTGGAAGCTTCAATCATGGTTT
The DNA here is from genome assembly GCF_054779815.1 of Lysobacter tyrosinilyticus. NCBI lineage: Bacteria > Pseudomonadati > Pseudomonadota > Gammaproteobacteria > Lysobacterales > Lysobacteraceae > Lysobacter > Lysobacter tyrosinilyticus. The sequence goes on along the minus strand of NZ_BAAGXN010000003.1, from coordinate 676,094 downwards.
CGATCTGTTTCGGATCAATGCGGGTGAACAGGGGCGTATAGCCGGCAATGCGGTGCGAAAGCAGCGGCGCCTGCAGGGCGTTCCAGTTCGCCACCGGCGCATTGAGGAACGCTTCCGCCTGCTCCGCAACGCGCGGCAGCACCGGTTTGAGTGCAGTGGCGAGCGCGCGGAAGAGATTGAGGCCCTGCGTGCACACGGCGTGCAGTTCGGCTTCGGCGCCTTCCTGCTTGGCCAGCACCCACGGCTTGTGCTCGTCGATGTACTTGTTGGCGTCGTCGGCCAGTGCCATCGCCAGCCGCAGCGCGGTGGCGGCTTCATTGCGGTTGTAGGCTTCGGCGATTGGGGCCAGTTGTTCGGCGAAGCGCTCGTACATCGCCGCATCGGGCAGCTGCGCGGCGAGCATGCCGTCGAAGCGTTTGTCGATGAAGCCGGCGCAGCGGCTGGCGAGGTTCACGAACTTGCCGACCAGGTCCGAGTTCACGCGAGCGGTGAAGTCGGTGAAGTTGAGGTCGACGTCGTCCACGCCGCCGGAGGTCTTGGTCGCGAAGTAGTAGCGCAACGCTTCCGGATCCAGGCCGTTGTCGAGATACGTGCGGGCCATGATGAACGTGCCGCGCGACTTCGACATCTTCTCGCCGTTGACCATCAGGTAGCCGTTGACGTGCAGCTTGGTCGGCGCGCGGAAACCCGCGCCGTGCAGCACCGCCGGCCAGAACAGGCCATGGAAGTTGACGATGTCCTTGCCGATGAAGTGGTGCATCTCGGTCGACGTGCCCGGCGTCAGATAACGATCGAAGTCGATGCCTTCGCGCTCGCTCAGGGCCTTGAAGCTGGCGAGATAGCCGATCGGCGCGTCCAGCCACACGTACAGGTACTTGCCCGGATGTCCCGGAATTTCGAAACCGAAGTAGGGCGCGTCGCGTGAGATGTCCCACGCGCGCAGGCCGCCTTCCGCGTCCAGCCATTCCAGCAGCTTGGCCTTCACGCCCGGCATGGCGACGTCGCCCGCCAGCCACTCGCGCAGGAAGTTGCTGAAGTCGCCGACTTCGAAGAAGAAGTGTTCGGACTCGCGGATCTCCGGCGTCGCACCGCTGAGCACCGAGCGCGGCTCCTTCAGCTCGCTGGGCGAGTAGGTCGCGCCGCAGTTCTCACAGTTGTCGCCGTACTGGTCCGGCGTGCCGCAGTTGGGGCAGATGCCCTTCACGTAACGGTCCGGCAGGAACATGCCCTTGATCGGGTCGTACAGCTGCGCGACCGCGCGGCGCTTGATGTGACCGTTGGCTTCGAGCTTCAGGTAGAAGCTTTCGGTCAGGCGCCGGTTGTGTTCGGAGTTGGTCGAGTCGTAATGGTCGACGCGCACGTCGAAGGCCTGCAGGTCGCGCTCGTGCGAATCCTTCATGCCGGCGATGAAGTTTTCCGGCGTTACCCCGGCTTTTTCGGCCGCCAGCATGATCGGCGTGCCATGGGTATCGTCGGCGCTGACGAAGCGGACCGTGTCGCCCGACATGCGCCGCGCGCGCACCCAGATGTCGGCTTGGATATAGCCGACCAGGTGACCCAGGTGCAGCGCACCGTTGGCGTAGGGCAGGGCAAAGGTGACGAGCAGGTCGCGGGACATGGTTACGACGTGGACAAAGGGGGCGCGATTATCGCACGTGCAGCAAAAAGCCCCGGACATGCCGGGGCTTGTTTTGGCGGCTCGAGACCTCGGTTATTGCCGGATCCAGACCTGCTGCCGGCAGATGAAGGCGATACAGCCCGACATTCCCAGCTTCCGGGAGTTCTCCAGCAGCTCGATCTTCGATTTGTAGGTCCTGCCGTTTTCCGGATCCAGGACGGTGCCGCCTGCCCATTTGTCGGGACCAGCGGGTTTGAGGCCCCACAGGATGACCATGCCCTTGATGGGTTTGTTGCGATTGCTGCCACGGCATTTGTCGCACAGCGGATCAGCGCCGTGGCGAGTGTCCAGAATCTCCACCACCTTGCCGGCGTAGTGGCCATCCACGGTGCGATAGATCTCGACGACCGACTTCGCCTTGCCCGTATCGTCATCGATGGTTTGCCAGCGCCCCGTGGGCACCGACTGTGCGAAGGCGACCGCTGGCAAGAGCAGGGCACAAATCAACAGGAGACGGCGAAGCATGGCGACCTTCTCGATAGACGGATTGCGATGAAGAAACGGCCCGCGATGCGGGCCGTTTTCTACCACCCCGAAGGATTATTCGCGGGTCCAGGTCTGGTGCTTGCAGATGAAGCTGACGCAGCCATACACCTCGAGCTTCCTGCCGCCTTCCACGAGCTTGGCCTTGGACTTGTAGGTCTTGCCGTTGGAAAGCTTCAGCACGGTGCCACCGGAGAATTCATCACCATCGGGCTTCAGGCCCCAGAAGATGACCATGTCCTTGATCGGCTTGTTCTTGGCGGCGCCCGAGCAGGCGGTGCACAGGGCGTTGGGCGTGAACAGGGTATCGACGACCTTCGCTGCGATGGTGCCGCCCTTGGCTTCGTAGACGTCGACGATCAGACGCGGCTTGCCGGTGTCCTCGTCATAGGTCTTCCAGCGGCCGACGGGTGAAGACGCCGACTGTGCGCCCGCCATCGTGGCAGCCGCCAGCAGCGGCAGGGCAAGCAGCGAGAACAACAACTTGGATGTATTGCGCATCGATCAGTCCCCCTCCGGACTAGGTTGATTCTTCCGCACCAGCAGCGCGGCACGCGGCCTTTATACCGCATCCGGAAGCGTACGGATGCCCGGCCGCAACGTCGTTCAGCAGGCAAAAAGAAGCCCGGCTTGCGCCGGGCTTCGACATCCACGGGCAGACGGCTTACAGGCCGCTGCCGCCACAACCCTTGAGCAGATAGTCTTCGATAAGCTGCAGTTGGTCACCCATGATCTTGCGACTCCACGCAGGGCCGTGCGCGTAATCCTCGATCCGGTGGTACTCGACGTGCTGTGTCGAAGCCTTCGCTTTCGAAGCGAACCATTCAGACTGCTCGATCGGAACGGTCTGATCGCGATCGCCGTGGTAGATCATGATCGGGATCTGGATCTTGTCCGCCTGATCCAGCGGATTCAGACCGTCCACGGTGGGGGCCTGCGCCTGGCGGAAGAACGGGTTGGTGTAGAACCTCGACCAGATCCGGTGGATGTCGGACACGCCCGCACCCGCGATCGCGCACTTGTAGAGTCCATTCGGCCGCACCGACGCGGCGAAGGCCGCATAGCCACCGTACGAGAAGCCGAACATCGCGACGCGGCCAGGTTGCGCGATCTTCTGCTCGATCAGCCACTTCACGCCATCGTCCTTGTCGTCCTGCATCTTCTGACCCCATTCCGCGTCGCCAGCCATCCAGAGCTTGCGTCCCCAGCCCTGGGAGCCGCGGTACTGCGGACGTAGCACGGCGAAGCAGCGAGAAGCCATCAAAGGGGTCCACATGGAAGCATCGAACTCCATGGAGTCGCGTGCCCAGGGGCCGCCATGCGGATGTACCACGGTCGCCCAGGGCCCTGCACCGCACAGTTCGGTATTCGGAGTGGTCAGGAAGGCGGGGATATCCAGGCCATCGCGCGCCTTGTAGTAAACCAGCTTGGTGGTCCCCAACGATTGCTGGTCGATCTCGGGATAGGTTTTTGCAAGCAGCGACAGCTTGCCATCCTTGAGCAGGAAATACTCCGGCGGGTGCGAAGCGCCGTCGACCGAAACCACGAACGATTTCATGTCCGGCGTGTAGTCCACGATGGTGTAGCCCAGCTCGGAATCGTACGCCGTGGTTGCGCTTGCGCCGGTTGCCGGATCGATGAACTTCGTCGGCATGGAGCTGACACCCAGTGCGCCGCGCAGGGCCTTGTCCAGCGCCTGGAACTGTGGCGCCGTCCACTGCACATCCTGTTCGCGCGGTCCCGCGTAGACGAGGCCGAGTACTTGCCCCGGACGTGCGCCGGGCGAGGCTTTGTAGCGATTGATCAGGACGTTGCTTGCATCGAAGAAGCGGTGCTCGAACAACACCTCCTTCTTCTTGCGTGCGGTCACGTCGTACTCGTAGATCGCCGCCTTGTCCTTGCCCTCGTTGGAAACGACGAATGCGATATTCGGATCTTCCGAGAAGCCGATTACCTGCACGCCATCACGTTGTTTGACGTGCGAGCGGAAGTGTTCTTCCCAGGCGCCCGATTCATTGCGGAACTCGGCGGCGACGTAGGCGCCTTCACTGTCGATGTCCGCACGGCTGCGGGCGCGCAGCTTACCGTCCAGATCCACGACGTAGCCGGCGACGTTCTCTTCGCTGCGCTGGATGCGGTCGGCCTTGAAGGTCCTGATGTCGACCTTGTAGACGTCGCCTGCATTGGCGCCGACATTGTTCACGACCAGAATGTGGTCCGGGTCGTTCGGAAGCGCGCTCAGTACCGAAGGGCTGGTACGTGCCTGGGCGAACTGCTCATCCCGGCTCATCGCACGCGGCATCGGCATGGGCTCGTGCCATTCCTTGCCTGCAAGGTCGGTGATGAAGAGCTTACTGATGAAAGTCTTTGTGACCTGGTCTCCGCGAAGGTCATAGGGCTGCCACAGGGACACAGCCAACAGGTCATTCTTGATGAACGACACTGCCTGGAACTTCATTTTGGTCGTGCCGATGATCGTGGGCGCTTCGCCCAGCGCATCGGTCTTCCATACCAGGATGACGCGCTCTTCGCCGCGCGCTTCGAGCGCCGCCATGTGCTTCCCGTCGGGGGAAAGCGAGAAGCTCGTCATCTTCGGATATGCGGCCAGCTGCGCGATTGTTGGCGGCGCTGGCTTGGCATGAGAGGGCGCGGCCACGAGCGCGGCGAGCGCGATCAACAAGGAACGGATCAACATCGATTGAAGCTCCATCTGTTTTGAATGGGACGGCCCAGATCCCACATAAAAAAACCCGCCGCCTGTGACAGGCGGCGGGCCGGTTTACAGCTTCATCTACATCAGAACGACTTGGCGACGTTCAGGAAGTACGTACGACCGACATAGTCGTAGCCGCTGTACAGCGGAGCATTGCCGACGCGGTTGTACACGCCCGACGAGATGCTCGGCGGGATCGCGTTGGTGAAGTTGCGAACGCCAGCGGTGAACGACCACGTGTCGAAGGTGTACTGACCCGACAGGTTGTGCGTGAAGTAATCCTTCACGTACAGCTTGCGCGCGTCGGTTTCACCGTTGAGGCCGAAGTAGTCGTAGCTCTGCATCGAGCCGACCCATTCGGTGCCGTAACGGAGCTTCCAGTTCTTCATGCCGTAGGAGACGTCGAACGAACCCGCGTACTCGGGGTTGTTGATCGTGCCGTTGACGTCGTCGATCGGATCATCCGCGAACAGCTTGCTCGACTGCTCGTTGTACTTCGTGATCTCGGTCGTGGCGCGCAGCGTGCCCGGGCCGATGTCGCGCGTATAACGCAGGGTGAAGTCGAAGCCGCGGACGTGGTCGGTCGCCAGGTTGACGTAGCTGTCGTGCACGGTCAGGGCATTGCTGCCCGCGGTGCGCGGATCGACCAGACGGCAGAAGCCGCCACCGGTGCGGAACTGCGGATCGTCGTAGCACAGCTGCAGGATGTTGCTCGCACCAGCGCGCGACACGCCGTTGTCGACCTGGATGTCGAAGTAGTCGACCGCGAAGTTGATGTCGCCGATCGCGTCCGACAGTTCGGGCTGCAGGATCAGGCCGATGGTCTTGGCCTTCGAGGTTTCAGCCTTCAGACCGGCTTCGGCGCCACCGGCGGTCAGCACCTGCACCGAGCTGGTCGCCTGGAAGTTCGGAGCGAGGCCTTCGCTGGCGCAGTTGGCAGCACGGATCGAACCCGGGTCAGCACCGTAGTTGTTGCAGGGGTCGTTCTGGTTGCTGAGGAAGCCGCTGGTTGCGCCCAGGAACTGTTCGAACAGCGCCGGCGCGCGATACGACGTGCCGTACGAAGCGCGCAGCGAGATCCAGTTGAACGGGGTCCACAGGCCACCCAGCTTGTAGGTGGTGTCCGAGCCGTACGACTTGTAGTCGGTGACACGGGCCGAGGCGTTCATGGTCAGCTCTTCCGCCCACGGCAGGCCCGACAGCAGCGGGAACTCGAGTTCGCCGTAGGCTTCCCACACCGAGTCGGTACCGCGGGTGATGGCGGCCGAGGTCAGGTTGTACAGGTTGCCGTTCTGCGAATCGATCGGCGGGGTGTCGTCGATCTCACCCTTGCGGTATTCGACGCCGAACGCGCCGCGCACTTCGCCGTAGGGCATCGAGAACAGCGGACCGTTCACGCCGAAGGTCGCCGAGCTTTCCTTGTACATCGTGTTGCCGGTGACCGGAACGAACGTCCAGTTCTTCCAGGCTTCCGGCAGCACGCCGCCGATGACGGCCGAGGTCAGAGCCGGAGCAGCGACGCAGCCGTTGGCCGGATTGCGGCAGACGAACGTGCCGTTCGGGCCGGCCACAACGTCGAGGCTCTGCTTGACGCGATCGGTCAGCCAGGACTGGAAGGTGTAGTCGGAATCCGAGCGCGCGTGGCTCAGGGTGAAGTCATAGTTCCAGTCGGTGAAGAGGAAGTCGCCCCTGATGCCGGCCAGACCCTTCCAGTAGTTGAGTTCCTGGCTGCCGTGGTCGTTGCCGTAGCCGATGAAGGCACGGACGCCGACCGGACCATTGGTGATCGCGGTAGGAGCGTTCTGGAACGTGCTGCCCTGCAGGTTCGTCGGGATCAGCGGGCTGCCCTTCCAGTAGTCGAGGGTCAGCTGGCGGAAACCGGTCTGTTCGGACTTGCGCTGGTTGCCGAGCAGTTCGAAGTAAATCTCGGCGCCGCCCAGGGCGTCGATGTCGAAGCTGCCCTGCAGGTAACCGGTGCGGATCTTGGCGGGCGAGATCAGCGAGCGGTTCAACATGCGCGGGTCGAACGTGTCGCGGATGTTGGTGTTGGTGGTCTGACCACCGCCCACGCCTTCAAAACCGACCAGGCCGGTGGTGACGGCGGAGTTCGGACGCCAGCGGTTGAACGTGGTGCCCGTCGCGCCACGGGCGCCAACGCCGGTGAGGGTGTTGGTGCCGATGGTGTTGATGGTCACACCGTTGGAGCCGGTGCCGGTGATCGGGTAGCACTTCGGCTTGCCGGTCAGCGGGTCGATGGTGTCGCCGCTGCCCCAGAAGTCGCCGTTGGCGAGATTGCGGCGGTAGTCGGTGTTGCAACGGGTCCAGTCGCGATCGCCGAGCGTCAGCTCGTTGCGATCGTAGGCTTCGAACGAAGCCGACAGGTCATAACGGTCGCCACCCTGGCCCCACACGATCGAATAACGGGTCTGGTCGCCACCGCCGTCTTCGGTCACGTTGTACTGACCTTCCACGGTGATGCCGTCGACCTTCTTGCGGGTGATGATGTTCACCACGCCGGCGACCGCGTCAGAACCATAGATCGACGAAGCGCCGTCCTTCAGGACTTCGATGTGGTCGATCATGGCGTTCGGCAGGACGTTCAGGTCGGCCGAACCGACCGAGCCGCGCGAACCGGCCGGCGAAACGCGGCGGCCGTTGAGCAGGATCAGGGTGCGGGACGCGCCCAGGCCGCGCAGCGAGAGCGTGTTGACGCCCGGGCCGCCGTCGACAACGAATCCACCGAAGGCGTTGTTGATCTGCGCGGTGCCGCCGGTTACGGCCGTGCCCTGCAGAATGCCTGCGGTCGAGGTGAAGCCGGCGAGGGTGGTTTCCTCGCGGGTGATCACCTGCACCGGAGAAACCGAATTGAAGGTGTCACGGGCGATGCGCGAGCCGGTGACGACGACAGCGCCCAGTTCGGTCGTGTCTTCCTTCTTTTCAGCTTCGGCCTTGGTGGCCTGAGCATCTGCAGTCGCCTCGGCCTCCTGGGCCATCGCGACATTGGCGCTGAACAGCAGCGCGCTCATGAGGGCCACGGACAGCGTATTGCGCTGCAGGCGGCCGGTATTGCTGGCTGACATCTAAATCCCCTTTGAAATCGTGATGTGTTTCGGTATTCGCCGGATCCCCAGGCGGCTGGCCAGTGACCAACGTCCCAAACTTAACATGCTGTTAACAGGGAAGTGATGGTTTTTGAACAAGATGGCCGTCTGATTAAGCAAATCCCGTTGATACCGGGCCTGTTAGGGCATTGGTCTTTCCCTTGAGGCGCCTAAAATGCTGCAGAGCGGCATGACTCGCCGCGTCAGGTCATTTCCGTGAACGATCTTCTCCAGCGGCTTTCCGGGTTGACGCTGCCCGGCACTGAACTCACCCTCGCCCAGGCGGGCGCCCGTATCCGCGGGGCCGAGGCGAATGGCGCCTGGGCGGTGGAAATCACCACGGGATTCCCGTCGTTGTGGCTCGATGACTGGCTGCGCGACAACGCGGCAGGCATGGCTCGGGAAGCGGGCAGCACCTTGTCGAGCCTTTCGATCAACAGTCGCATCGCCGCCCACGCCGTGCAGGAAAAGCTCTCCCCGCTCCCCAACGTCAAGAACATCATCGCCGTCGGTTCCGGCAAGGGCGGGGTGGGCAAGTCGACCGTCGCGGTCAACCTGGCCCTGGCCCTGGCCGCCGACGGTGCCAAGGTGGGCGTGCTGGACGCGGATATTTACGGACCCAGCGTGCCTCTGATGCTGGGGCTGACCGGTCGCCCGGACAGTCCGGATGGGAAAACCATCGAGCCCATGCGCGCTCACGGCGTCGAGGCGATGTCGATCGGGCTGCTGGTCGATCAGGACACGCCGATGATCTGGCGCGGTCCGATGGCGACGTCAGCGCTGACCCAGTTGCTCACAGAGACGCGCTGGGGCGACCTTGATTACCTGATCCTCGATCTGCCGCCAGGCACCGGCGACATCCAGCTCACGATGGCGCAGAAGATTCCGGTGGCTGGAGCCGTCGTGGTCACTACGCCGCAGGACGTTGCCACCCTGGACGCGCGCAAGGCGCTGAAGATGTTCGAGAAGGTCGAAGTGCCCGTGCTCGGCCTGGTCGAAAACATGGCCGTACACGTTTGCTCGAACTGCGGTCACGCCGAACACATCTTCGGCGAGGGTGGTGGTCAGCGGATGGCGGCGCAGTACGGGGTGGCCCTGCTTGGGAGCCTGCCGCTGGAAGCGCGGGTGCGCGAGCAGGGTGACACGGGCACGCCGATCGTGATCGCGGAACCGGAATCGGCCGCTGCCCGTCACCTCCAAAGCACCGCCCGCCGCGTTGCAGTGGAGCTTGCCATGCGCCCGCAGGTGGCCAGGCCACTGGCTGTGTCGCTCCTGGGTTGATTTCGTGCTCGGAACGCGACTGGAAAGCCTGGGGTTTCTCGGGCTTTCGTCTTTTCGGGGGACCGCCGGGCCAGGCAGCGGCTAGAATCCCCGTTCCTTCCGTTCCGAACCGCGCACCGCATGAGCATCAAGTCCGACCGCTGGATCCGTCGCATGGCCGAGCAACACGGCATGATCGAGCCATTCGAACCCGGTCAGGTCAAGACCGATGCCAAGGGCGAACGCATCGTCAGTTTCGGCACGTCCAGTTACGGCTACGACGTGCGCTGCTCGCGCGAGTTCAAGATCTTCACCAACATCAACTCGACGATCGTCGACCCGAAGCATTTCGACAGCGGCAGCTTCGTCGACGTCGAAGGCGACTACTGCGTCATCCCGCCCAACTCCTTCGCATTGGCGCGCACCGTCGAATACTTCCGCATCCCGCGCGACACCCTGGTCGTCTGCCTGGGTAAGAGCACCTACGCGCGCTGCGGCATCATCGTCAACGTCACGCCGCTGGAGCCGGAATGGGAAGGCCACGTGACCCTGGAATTCAGCAACACCACGCCGCTGCCGGCGCGCATCTACGCCAACGAAGGCGTGGCGCAGATGCTGTTCTTCCAGTCCGATGAAGTGTGCGAGACCTCGTACAGGGACCGCGGCGGCAAGTACCAGGGACAGGTCGGCGTTACCCTGCCGCGCACCTGATTCACGGCCGAGCGTGCAGCAGCACGCTCAGTCGTCTCGCTGATATCAGGGCTTCTGGTAGGTAACGAAGAAGCCCTGCAGGTCGCCATTCTCGATGTACGGCTCGACGCTGACGACCTTGTAGCCCTGTGCGGCAAACGCCGAATGCGCCTTGGTCAGGTTGTTGGCCGCGCCCTGGTTGCGGAAGCCCCAGCTGGCATCGACCCAAACAGTTACCGCGGGCAGATTGCTGGCGGCGGCTTCCTGCGCGGAAATCTCCGGCTTCTTTCCAAACAGCGAGGCCTGGGCGGGCGAGGCCAGCGCGGCGAGCGCGATGGCAAGAGCAAGCAGGGAAGTGCGCATGCGGAATTCCTCGTGAGTCAGTGTTCGGCGCCCGCGGCAAGCCTGCGATCGGTCCCGGTTTCGAGTGCGACCCGCAGCGCGATGCGCAGGCCCTCGCAAACGGTTTCGATCGGCAGAGCGGGCGCGCCGGGATGGTGCGCCGCCTGCTCGGGCGAGTAAGGGATGTGCACGAAGCCGCCACGCACCTTCTGCCGGCGTAACGCGTGCATCAACCCATAGAAGACATGGTTGCAGACGTAGGTGCCCGCAGTCTGTGACACCTCTGCGGGAATGCCCGCCTCGCGCAGCGCGGCGAGCATGGCCTTGATCGGCAAGTCGGTGAAATAGGCGGCCGGGCCGTCGTCGACGATCGCGGCATCGATCGGCTGCGCGCCGGCATTGTCGGGGATCCGGGCGTCGTCGACATTGATCGCCACGCGTTCCAGCGAGATTGCCGGACGGCCGCCGGCCTGGCCCACGCAAAGCACGAGCGAGGGTTTGGTCTCGCGGATCGCGGCGCGCAATTCCTTCAGCGAGGTCCCGAACTCCACGGACAGACATCGCGTCACGATCCGATGTCCGGCGATGCGGCGACCTTGCAGCTGACGCACCGCTTCCCAGCTCGGATTCGTGGTTTCGCCGCCGAAAGGGGCGAAACCGGTCAACAGCACCACTGGCGATGTCGAGCGATTCATCGGAAAACCAGCCAGTACATCAGCACCAGATTTACCGACATCAATACCACTGCCGTCGGGAACTGCGCGCGAATCACCGCGTTGGGATCGTCGAGTTCGAGCAGCGCCGCTGGCACCAGGTTGAAGTTGGCCGCCATTGGCGTCATCAACGTGCCGCAGTATCCGGTGACCATGCCGATCGCGCCCAGGGCCGCGGGATCGGCACCGTGCCGTTGGATCAGCAGGGGCAGGCCGATGCCCGCCATCATCACCGGAAATGCGGCGAACGCATTGCCCATGATCACGGTGAACAGCACCATGCCCAGTCCGAACGCGAGCATGCAGGCGACACGGCTGTCGGCGGGAATCACGGCCGTCACCAGTGACGACACGGCTTCGCCCACGCCGCTGGCGGCGAACACGCCACCGAGCGTCGCAAGCACGAGTGGTAGCAGCGCGGCCCAGCCCATGGTGTCGAGCAGGCGCCGGCCTTCGATCGCCGCCTGGATCGGCCGTTCACGCGTGGTCGTGATCGCAGCGATGGTCGCGAGGATGCTCGCGAGCGCCAGCGCGGGCAGGGTGATGTTGCCTTCCGCGAACAACGGTGTGGTGCCCAGGTGCAGTTTCGGGCCAAGCAGCACGATCACGACGGTTACCAGCGGGATCAGCAGCGCGGGCACGAAGAGCTTGTGTCCAAGTCGCGTTGCGGAAGCCAGCCTTTCTGCTTCGGGCGCTTCGGCAATGTGTTCACGGCGCATGCGTGTGGCCAGCAGCGCGAGTGCGATCACGGCGGCGCCAGCGAACTGCGCGGGTTGCTTGTCGCCGGCCTTGGCTGCGATCAGCACCTGTTCGCCGCTGGCGAACAGCAGGGCGAGCAAGGCCCAGAACGCCGCATGGGCGAAACGTCGTTCGCGCACGTTGCGCCAGCCGGCGAACAGCAGGAATGACGCCAGCACCCAGTAGAAGTGTTCAATCCGCAGCACGGGCGTCTCCCATGGCGACGGTTTCGCGCGCCAGCCGGCGCTGGAACACGACGATGCGGATTGCATGGATGAAGAACGCGGCGATCGCGGTCGGCAACGCCCAGATTGCGATCTGCAGCGGCTGCAGGGCGATGCCGTGCTCGTTGAAGAAGCCCTGGATCAGCAGCACCGCGCCGAACGCGAGGAAAACATCCTCGCCGAAGAATCGGCCCACATTGTCGGTAGCCGCGGACAGGGCGTGGACCCGTTGGGCCTGGGCGCGATCGAGCGTTCCATGGTCTTTTTCCGCGGCCGATTCCGCCATCGGTGCCAGTAGCGGGCGCACCGTTTGCGCGTGGCCGGCGATATCGATCAGCCCGACCATGCTGAGCAGCTGGCGCACGCCGAGATAGGTCATGAGCAGGCGCGCCAGCGTTACGCCGCGCAGTCGCGCGATCCAGGTCAGCGCATGTTCGCGCAGCCCTGCGCGCTCTAGCAGGCCAATGGTGGGCAGGGTGAAGGCGAACAGCAGCAGTGCACGGTTGGAGACGAAGCTCTCACCCAGCAATGTGAGCAGGTCCGGAAACGACAATCCGGCCGTCAATCCGCTGATGATGCCGGCGCTCACCACCACGATGACCGGGTTGAGCCGCAGCACGAAACCGAGCACCACCACGGCCACACCCAATAGCGGCCAGTAATTCATGCGCTTGCTCCCGAGGAAACGATGTGGACGCCGTCGGCTTCCAGCGCGGCCCGGATGGCGAGGGCGAAGTCGGCCGCATCGGCGCGATCGCCGTGCAGGCACAGCGTGTCGGCGCGCAGTGATAGCGATTCGCCAGTGCGCGCGATCACCCGGCCGTCGCGTACGAAGCCGCGCACTTGGGCGATGGATTCGTCGAGGTCATGGATCACCGCGTCGACGCGGCTGCGTGGCGTGAGTGTGCCGTCGAATTCGTAGCGCCGTTCGGCGAAGACTTCGTGCGCCACGCGCAAACCCGCGGCCTCGCCCGCGGCGGTGAGCTGCGAGCCCGACAGCCCGAACAGGATGAGTTGCGAATCGAAACGGACTACCGCACGCGCAATCGCATCGGCGACAGCGCGGTCGCGCGCGGCGACGTTGTAAAGCGCGCCGTGCGGTTTGACGTGGGCGAGGTGGATGCCTTCGGCCGCTGCGATCGTTGCCAGCGTGGCGACCTGTGCCTCGACGAGCGCTTCGATCTGCTCAGATGCAAGCGCCATTTCCAGTCGCCCGAAATTCGCCCGGTCCGGATAGCTGGGGTGTGCGCCTGCCGCGACGCCGTGGTCGCGGCACAGACGCAGAGTGGAGCGCATCGTCGTTTCATCGCCCGCATGGCCGCCGCAGGCGATGCTGGCGGAAGTGATCAGCGGAATGATCGCGGCATCGTCGCCGCAGCCTTCACCCAGATCGCAGTTGAAGTCGATGCGCACGAAGCCGTCGTGCTACTTGCGGTTGAAGAGCAGTCCGAGGCCGACCACGATCAGGATCGCCGGCCACCAGGTCGAGATCAGGTGGCCGAGGCCCGGAACTTGGAAGCCGAGGTTCTTCAGCAGAAACAGCGTGCCGACGATGATCAGCACGAGCGCTGCGATGATGTTGCCCTTCATTCGCGAATTTCCCCTGGGTTATTGATCGATGAGCTTCTGGTCTAGGAGCATCGCGATTCTGGCGATCCGTGCACGCGCGACGCAAGCGAGGTGCGTCGCGGTTTTTGGGTCGCAGGACTGGAATCGCACGAAATCCCCCGGACGCAGCTGCGCGAGACGGGGCAGATCCGCGCCGATGATGTGACCCAGGCGCGGATAGCCCCCTACCGTCTGCGCATCGGCAAGCAGCACTATCGGCTGGCCATCCGGGGGAAGCTGGATGGTGCCGGGTGCAACCGGCGCCGAGATTTCCTCGGGGCGAGCGTTATCCAGGGTGGGTCCTTCGAGACGCATCCCCTGGCGATTGCTCCGGTTGCCGACCTTCCATGCGCGAGCGTCGAGCAATGCGCCGCCAGCGTGCGGGGAAGGTACGTAGCGGACCGGTACGCCGCGTTCGTCGAAATGGGGATCGACCCACCATTTCGGCGATCGAGGCTTCATGCATGCGAGTTCATGCCGGATACGCAGACCCAGTTCGTCGCCTGCGCGCAGGGCGCGCCCCTCGTGTCCGCCGAAGCCGCCACGCAGATCGGTGCTGCGGCTGCCCAGCATTTGCGGAACGCCGATTCCACCTGCGAAGGCAAGCCACGCACGGGCGCCGTTTCGCAGCGCACCGATGCGCAGCATGCCGGCAGGCAAGGTCGCTGGTCGACCGGCTTCGATCACGCAGCGTTCGCCATCGATGGATTCGAAACGCGCCAGCACGTGTGCGCCGCAGATCGCCAGCCGGACCGGTTGATCGAGCTGCAGCGCAGGCCCCTGCAGCGTGAGCTCGAGTACGGCCTCGCCTGGATCATTGCCGACGAGGCGATTGGCGAGCGCCGCTGCAGATGGATCGAGCGCGCCGCATTGCGCCACGCCCAGATGCCGCCAACCGGTTCGTCCCTGATCCTGGACAGTGGTCAGAGAGCCAGGTGAGATCACCTGGAGCCGTGTCACGGCGACGCGCCCGTAGCGACGAAACGTACGCGATCACCCGGGGCGAGCAATGTGGGCGGCTCACGGGACGGATCGAACAACGTCAGTGGCGTGCGCCCGAGCAGGCGCCAGCCGCCTGGACTCTCGCGCGGATAGATGCCGGTCTGCGCGCCGCCGATGCCCACACTGCCGGCGGGAACACTGGTCCGCGGCGTCGCCAGGCGCGGCAGCGCAAGGGCCGGATCCAGACCCTGCAGATAGGGGAAGCCAGGCGCGAAGCCGATCATCGCGACCACGTATTCGCCGGCGGCGTGACGCTGCGCCAGTTGTTGCGGGGTGAGTCCAAGTTCCGCGGCGGCACTGTCGAGATCGGGGCCGGCTTCGCCGCCGTAGCTCACCGGAATTTCCACCGTGCGCGGAGTGGCATTCGTCTGTCGATCGGACGGCAACGAGTTCAGCTGCGAATGCAGCCATTCCGTCACGTCTTCCATTTCGATCCGTAGAGGATCGAAGAACACGCCGATGCTCGCATATGCCGGCACCAGGTCCCGCAACCAGATTGGCCGTTGTGCACGAATGCGTGCGCACAGCGCGTGCACGCGCGCATTGATGCCCGGATCGATGCGATCGCCGATGCGCAGCAGCAGCGCATCGTCCGCGATGGCTTCGAACTGCGGATCGTTGTGCCGGCTCACGCCAGCGCCGCGCGCAGGCGTTCGATGCGGCGCACGAGTTCTTCGGGCGAATACGGCTGTGCGGTCGCCATGCCCCAAACCGGGCGCGGCCAGGCGATGTCTTCGCGGAAACGCGCGATCACGTGCACGTGCAGCTGCGGCACCATGTTGCCGAGCGCAGCGACGTTGAGTTTGTGCGGCTGGAAGACGGCCTGCAGCACGCGGCAAGCTCGATTGATTTCGCGGGTCAGTTCGGCCTGTTGTGCTTCATCGAGATCGCTCCATTCCACGGCATTTTCCACTCGCGGCACCAGGATCAGCCAGGGATGGTTCGCGTCATCCATCAGCTGCAGATCGCACAACGCGAAGTGCGCGACCGGATGCGTGTCGTCGGCGAGCTGTGGGTGCAGGTGCCAGCCGACGAGTGGGGGCATGCGATTCATCGCAGGTTCTCCGCGAGGAAATCCAGGGTGCGTTGCCAGGCCAACTTCGCACTGGGTTCGTGGTAATGCGCGTTGTCCACGTCGCGGTTGAAGGCATGGTCGGCGTCTTCGTACACGAAGATGCGCGCGTGGGGCTGCTTGTTGCGATGCAGTTCGATATCGCCCGGAGGAATGCTCTTGTCGCGCGCGCCGAAATGGAACATCAGCGGTGCGCGTGCCGCTTCGTCGAGGAAAGGCACGCTGCGCGCGCCGTAGTAGCTCACCGCGGGCAGGCCCAGGCGCGTGTTGGCGAGGAAGCTCACGCTGCCGCCCCAGCAGAAGCCGATCACGCCGGTGCGCAGGCCTTCGTCCTGCAGCAAGTCGGTGGCGGCTTCGACCACGTCGACCGCGCGATCGAAACCCACGCGAGTACGAAGGTCGACGCCGCGTTGGGTTTCGGCCTCGCTGTAACCCAGCTCGACGCCCGGTTCGACCGGGTCGAACAGGCAGGGCGCCAGCGCCACGAAGCCTTCGGTGGCCAGCCTCTCGATGACGCTGCGGATGTGCGGATTGACCCCGAAGATCTCCTGCAGCACGACGACCGCTCCGCGCGAGGGGCCTATGGGGTCGGCGCGCCAGGCCCGGACCGGTCCGTGGGGCGTATTCAGGTCGATCCAGCGGCTCATCGGAGGCTTTGGCGGGGGGACGGCGCTAATTAACCCCCTCGGAGCCTCGCCCTGCAAGCTGTCCAACCCGGGACGCGCGAACGGGTACAATTGCCTGTTTTTTCTGGAATTTGTGGTCCATGTCCGTTGCCAATCCCAAAGTCGGTTTCGTCAGCCTTGGCTGCCCCAAGGCGCTGGTCGATTCCGAACGCATCCTTACCCAGCTCAAAGTCGAGGGTTACGACCTGGTGCCGACCTATGACGATGCCGATGTCGTCGTGGTCAACACCTGCGGCTTCATCGACTCGGCGGTGACCGAATCGCTGGATGCAATCGGCGAGGCGATGGCGGAAAACGGCAAGGTCATCGTTACCGGTTGCCTCGGCAAGCGCGAGGAAGTGATTCGCGAGGCGCACCCGGGCGTGCTGTCGATCAGCGGCCCGCAGGACTACCAGAGCGTGATGGAAGCCGTGCATAAGGCGCTGCCGCCGAAGCACGATCCTTTCATCAACCTGGTGCCCGACATGGGTATCAAGCTGACGCCCAAGCACTACGCCTATCTCAAGATTTCCGAAGGCTGCAATCACCGCTGCAGCTTCTGCATCATCCCGTCGATGCGCGGCGACCTGGTGTCGCGCCCGGTCGACCAGGTGCTGCGCGAAGCCGAAAAGCTCGCGATGGGCGGCGTCAAGGAACTGCTGGTGATCTCGCAGGACACCTCCGCGTACGGCGTCGACGTGAAGTACGCCGAGCGCGAGTGGCGCGGCAAGGCTTACCAGACGCGCATGAAGGCGCTGTGCGAGGGTCTGTCCGAACTCGGCATGTGGACCCGCCTGCACTACGTCTATCCGTATCCGCACGTCGACGAGATCATTCCGCTGATGGCGGAGACCGGTGCGAATGGCATGCGCAAGCTGCTGCCGTATCTCGACATCCCGTTCCAGCACGCCAGCCCGCGCGTGCTCAAGCTGATGAAGCGACCGGGCGCGGTCGACAAGGTGCTTGAGCGCATCCACAAATGGCGCGAGATCTGCCCGGACATCACCCTGCGCTCCACCTTCATCGTGGGTTTCCCCGGCGAGACCGAAGCCGAGTTCGAGGAGTTGCTGGATTTCCTCGATGAAGCCCAGCTCGATCGCGTCGGCGCTTTCGCCTATTCCCCGGTCGAGGGCGCGGCGGCCAATGCGCTGCCGGATCCGGTCCCGGAAGAAGTGAAGCAGGAGCGCCTGGCCCGATTCATGGAGCGCCAGGCGGACATCTCCGCGGCCAAGCTCGAAGCCAAGATCGGCACGGTCCAGCGCTGCCTGGTCGACACGATCGATGGCGACCTCGCCATCGCCCGCTCGATGGCCGACGCGCCGGAAATCGACGGTCTGGTGCAGATCCAGAACGGCTTCGAGGCCGGCCTGACGCCGGGCGAATTCGTCGACGTCGAGATCATGGGCAGTGACGAGCACGACCTGTACGGCGAGGTTCCGTTCGACGCCTGAGCCCAAACCGGGTCTGGTGGGTATTCAATAAGCTGAATACGAGCGGGCAAGGCCCGCTCCGGCTCCACGGCGCCGTTACAAATGGTGTGGTTTAGTTTCGTCTGTGCGGCGTCAATGCCGGCAGATCCAGGCCGCAGTGGTCCGTCGCACCAAGCGAAGGAGGACCTTATGCCTGCCACCGTTGCTCCTCACCATCATCATTTCACCGTCCCGGGGTCCCACGTCTCGGGCAAGGCCGTGGTCTTTGCCGGGTTCGCCGCGGGCGCCGTCTTTCTGGTGCTCGAGCTGCTGGCGACGCGATTCGTCCTGGGTGCGAACCCGGGGGTGCTGATCCGGATGATCGCCGCGATCACTCAGGGCAGCGCGGTGTTGCCGCCACCGGTCTCGGCAGACTTTTCCGTGACCATGGCTGCCGTGATCCTGCACTTCGTGATGTCGCTGGCATACGCCCTGGTTTTCGCATTTCTCGCCAAGGGTCGTTCGGTGATGTCCGCGACGCTGCTCGGTGCGGGCTATGGCCTGGTGCTGTACGTGGTGAACTTCTACGGCTTCACGATGCTGTTTCCGTGGTTCGCCCAGGCGCGTGATTGGGCCATGATCGCGTCGCATCTGATTTTCGGAGCCGTGCTGGGTGCCATGTATGCCCACTGGGCTCCGCACGAAATGCATCACGAGATGCACCACACAGCCTGAGGCGCAGCGTCTCCAGGTGTGAGGGGGCGAAATGTTGGAGCCGGCAACCGCGTCGTGAGACGCGGCTGACGGTCCATCGCACCTTACTTGCCAGCCTCCACCAGTGCGGCCGCCGTGGTCGGCCCGCGAGCGTACGTGTCGGTGTGCGACGCGATCATCGTGCGGAACTCGAGCGCGCCCTTGTAACCGGTGGTCAGGTTCTTGCGCTTGAGAACGGCGTCGACCTTGTCGTCCTGCGCATCGGTGGTCGCCGGAGCGATGCTGACGTAGTCCCAACTGTCGCCGTCGACATGGGCGTACCACTGGGTGGCGGCGATTCCGGCTTCTGCTGCTGCGGCGTCACGTGCGGCCTGCCAGCGCAGGAAATCAAGATGCTTGCCAGGGGCGACGTGATAGATCGATACGACGACGCGGCCCGAATCCTGGGCGCACGCAATCGAAGGAATCCAGGCCGCGAAGGCGAGCACCACAGGGGCGATCAGTAGGGCGGGGCGTTTGCTGCGGAGCATACGAACTCCTCTGCGGGCGGGGCCCGCGCTGCCGGTGCGATGGCCTGCGGGACTGCCGGCAGGATCCCGCTTGGGCACGGAAGTGCGGGGGCGCTTCCGCAGCGGGTTAAACGCGCAGGACCAGGAGATTCGGCCAATGGCGGTCCTGTCGAGGCGCACACTGGGCCCTATGCATACTGCAGCCACTTCCCGGGCGTGCGAGGTGCTCCATGCGTGTGTTCACTCATCTGGCGAAGCGGGCCTCTCGCTTCACCGGTCGTCCGTCGTGTTTCATGCTTGCCTTGCTGACGGTAGCGGTGTGGGCAATCACCGGTCCATTGTTCGGCTTCAGCAATACCTGGCAGCTGGTGATCAACACCGGCACGACCATCATCACCTTCCTGATGGTCTTCCTGATCCAGAACACGCAGAACCGCGACACCGAAGCGATGCAGCTCAAACTCGACGAGCTGATCCGGGCAACGCGCGGTGCGCACAACCGGCTGATGGATCTCGAGGAACGCGAGGAGAGCGAGCTCGATCAATTACGCGATCAGTACGAGGACATCGCGAAGCGCTCGCGCCACCGGGAGTCGGGCGAGGGTGATTCGGGCCGCTAGACGGCGTAATCGACTTCCACGATCACGAAACGTTGCATGCCGCCGGGGAGCTGGGCTTCGAATTCGTCGTCGAGCCGCTTCTTCAGCATCGCCCGGGCCAGCGGCGAGTCGATGCTGATGTGGCCGAGTTTCGCGTCGGTTTCATCGGGGCCGACGATGCGGTAGCGATGGGTGTCGCCGGTGATGGTGTTTTCCACCTCCACCATGGCACCGAAGAACACGGCCTCGCGATCGGTTGGCGCTTCGCCGACCACGCGCAGAACTTCCAGTCGTTTCGACAGATAGCGCACGCGGCGATCGATCTCGCCGAGCTGCTTCTTGCGATACGTGTATTCGGCGTTCTCGGAGCGATCGCCTTCAGCGGCAGCGGCCGCCAGCGCCTTCACGACTTCCGGACGCTTCACGCGCCACAGCTCATCCAGCTCCGCCTTCAGCCGTTCGTGGCCTTCGCGCGTGATCAGCGCGGTGCTCTTTTCGGCGGGTGGACGCCAGCGACCCATCGTTGCTCCAAAAGAAGAAGGCGGCCCATTCTGCGGGCCGCCTCCGTGTTGCGCAAAAACTTTGTTAGATGACGTGGTTACATCGCGCCTTCGCGCTTCAGCGCGTGCGGATTGGTCGTCGCGATCGCCTTGCCTTCCGCGTCGAGGGTTTCGATTTCGTCCTTCGACTTCACGCCGAACAGGCGGTCGTTCTCGCTCTTGGAGTTGGGATCCAGGCGGAGGCGCTGGCCGTTCTCTTCAGCCGTCCAGGTGCCGTCGCCGTCGACGCTGTTCTTCTTGCCCTGATAGGCCTCGTGCAGCGTGTAGGTGCCATCGGGCTTGAGGGTGATCTTGGTGTCGATGCCGGGGCAGTCCGCGCAGGGCAGGGTGCCGCTGAAGGTGCCGGCGAAGCCCTTGATGTCGAACGGCACTTCCGCCGGCGTGGTGGCGGGAGCGGATTCCACCGCGACCGGAGCCGGCTCGGCGGGTGTGGTATCTGCGGCCGGTTCCGCCGGCGCCTGCGGCTTGCATGCGGCGATGGTGAGGGTGGACAGCGCGGCGGCAAGAAGCAGCAACTTGCGATTCATCTAAGAAACTCCTGGATTGAAGTGAAAGGCCGGCCCAAATAAAGCGCGCATTCGAAGGTAACGCCTGCCCAGCGTCAACCTGCGGTGCAGCAATTGCGGTGTGAGATCAACGGCGCCCGCCGAAAATGCTGCCCAGCACCCCGCGCAGGATCTGCCGGCCGATCTGGCTGCCGACGGTGCGTGCGGTCTGCTTGGCCATGGTTTCGACCATGCCCTGGCGGCGCTTGGTGCCGAAGACCGCATCTTTCACGGCCTGGCCGAAGCCGCTGTCCTCGTTGTCGTCCTGCTCGCGGGTCTTCGCCGCGGGCGCCTGCGCGTTCGTTGTCGCGACTTCGGCCTTCTTCGCGAGCAGTTCGGCGGCGGATTCACGATCGATGGCCTTGTCGTACTTCATTCCAACCGGACTGCCGGCGCGCACCTGCGCACGTTCGGCCTCGGTGATCGCGCCCATGCGGCAGCGCGGTGGCGCGATCAGCGTGCGCTCGACCGGCATCGGGATGCCCTTGTCCTGCAGCGTCGACACGAGGGCCTCGCCGGTGCCCAGCTTGGAAATGGCTTCGGCCACGTCGAGCTTGGGATTGGCGACGAACGTCTCCGCGGCCGTCTTCACCGCCTTCTGGTCGCGCGGCGTGAACGCGCGCAGCGCGTGCTGCACGCGGTTGCCCAGCTGGCCGAGGATCTCGTCGGGCACGTCGTCCGGGAACTGCGAGCAGAAGTACACGCCCACGCCCTTGGAGCGGATGATGCGCACGACCTGCTCGACCCGCTGCTGCAATGCGGCCGGCGCGTCGTCGAACAGCAGATGCGCCTCGTCGAATACGAACACCAGCTTGGGCTTGTCCAGGTCGCCCACTTCCGGCAACTGCTCGAACAGTTCCGACAGCAGCCACAGCAGGAACGAGGAATACAGCCGTGGCTTCATGATCAGCTGCTCGGCCGCCAGCACGTTGACCATGCCGCGACCGTTGCTGGTCGTGCGCATCAGGTCGGCCAGCTCCAGCGCAGGCTCGCCGAAGAACATCTCGCCGCCTTCCTGTTCCAGGCGCAGCAGCGCGCGCTGGATCGCACCGATCGACTGGGTGCTGACCAGGCCGTAGGACGTGGAGATGTCCTTGCGTTCCTCGGCGACCAGACCGAGCAGGGCGCGCAGGTCCTCCAGGTCGAGCAGCAGCAGGCCGCGGTCGTCGGCCAACTTGAAGACGATGTCGAGCACACCGCTCTGCGTGTCGTTCAGCTCGAGAATGCGAGAGAGCAGCGTCGGCCCCATCTCGCTCACCGTGGTGCGGACCGGATGTCCGTTTTTGCCAAACAGGTCCCAGAACACCACGGGGCTGGCTTCGTTCGCGTAGTCGGCGATGCCGATGTCCTGGACGCGGGCCTGCAGCTTCTCGTTCAGCGCGCCCGGGACCGCGAGGCCGGCGACATCGCCCTTCACATCGGCGAGAAACACCGGAACACCCATGCGCGAGAAGCCTTCCGCGATCGTCATCAGCGTGACGGTCTTGCCGGTGCCCGTGGCGCCTGCGACCAGGCCGTGGCGGTTGCCAAGGCGACCCTGCAGGAATACCTGACCGTGGGTTTCGGGCAGCGAATCCGGGGTCGTGACCGCTTTACCGAGAAGGATCGCGTTGTCTGCCATGGGTGGGTCCGGATGAAGAGTGGGAGGATTCTATGCCAGCGCCGAACTTTCTCCGTCCGTGGCGCACCAACTCCAGTGGACTGCAGTCCGGCGCGGGAGTTCCACCACGTTGGGCAAGCATCGTCGTCACATTGGCGCGATTTTCGAAAGCGCGGCTGTCAAAAGCGCTGACTTCGCCATTGCCGCGATCACGGTTGCGGGTCTACCCTCCCGGTTCCCTCATGTGTCGGTTTCCCATGCTGCAGAAGTCAGGCCCCGTTCTCGTTCTTGCCGTGTTGGCGGCGTTCTCCGGAAATGCCTCCGCGCTGTCGCGCCGCGATCAGGCCAATCTCGATGCGCTCAATCAGCGCATGCAGGCGGCCGAGGCCAAATATCGCGATGCCATGGTGATGATCGGCAACGCCGATCCCGAAGGGCAGAAGCAGAGCGATGCGGCACTGGAAGACATGGAGGACGTGGTCACGGAGTGCATGAAGCAGCGTGGCTGCTCGATACCGACCATGCTTACGGCCTACAAGCGTCTGCTGAAGCTCAACGCGGATGCCGAAGCGGACGCTTCAGACGAAGAAGTCGATGAGGAGCACGGCAATCCGCTCGCTGCCAACGTGCCCGAGGCCGCGCGTGCGGCGCACTTGCTGTCGGACGATCACCGCTTCGACAAGATGGTGCAGTTCAATCCCGCCGTGCAGGCCGGCATCCGGCGCTGGCTGACCGACATGCGCGGCCCGCTCATGAGCAGCTATGAGAATTACCAGTACATGCGCTACCTGATGTGGCCGCAGTACGAGCGCGCCGGTCTGCCGGAAGCCCTGCTGTTCGGCATCATGGCGAAGGAATCCAACGGAAAGGTGCATTCCACCTCGCGCGCGGGCGCCGCCGGACCGATGCAGTTCATGTACGGCACCGGTCGCCGTTTCGGTCTGGGTGACGACGGGACCGGCTTCGATACGCGTTACGACCCGCGTGCTGCTGCAGAAGCCAGTGCGGCCTATCTCAACGAGCGCATGGGCCAGCTCAACCGCAGCATCGAGCTGGCGTTGGCCGCATACAACGGTGGCGAAGGCCGCGCATTGCGCGTCTTCCAGGGCAGCGGCGGACGCAATTTCTGGGACGCCGATGTCTACAGCCAGTTCCCGTCGGAAACGCAGGATTACGTGCCGATGGTGATCGCCGCGGCGTGGTTGTACCTGCATCCGCGCGAATACGGCCTGAGCTTCCCCAGGGTCGATGCGAAGCCGGCGCCGTTGCGGCTCGCGCAGCCCAGTTCGATTTATCAGCTCACCATCTGCCTGGGTAATCGCGGCGAGCGTGACGGCTACATGCGCGCGTTGCGCAATCTCAATCCGCGCTATCAGGCTGAAAGCTGGCTGCCGGCGGGCACCACGCTCAACGCGACCACCAGGATCGTGGGGCTTTACAACCGCTGGTGCGTAGCGGGCCCGCGCGCCGACTTGGCGCGCACCCTGGTGTTGAGCAACCCCAGCAACGCGATCGTGCGCATGGGACCGATGACGACCGTGGGCATCAACGGCGTCGCGGAGACGAACGATGACGCGGATGCGATGCCGGCGACCCCTGCGAAGCCTGTGCGGGCCGAGAAGCCGAAGGAAGCCAAGTCAAAACGTCCTCGCAACTACAAGGTGCAGCGCGGTGAGACGCTCACGGCCATCGCGCAGAAGTTCCAGTGCGATACTGGCGACCTGGCCAAGGCCAACAAGATCAAGGGGCCGCGCTTTGCCATCAAGCCGGGGCAGCGGTTGAAACTCGAAGGTTGCCGCGAGTGAGCGGGGAGGCAAGGGAGTGCAAATGACCGAATCGATGATCGCTGCACGCGGAGGCGTGCAGCGTTGGATAGGCGCGATCACCGTGGTCGCGTTGCTGGCGATCATGGGGGCCGTCGATCGCGATCTACTGTGGCTGCATTACCTGTGCAAGCCACTGGCCACGTTGTTGGTGATGGCGATGGTGATCGCCACGGGTGGGAGCCATAGCCGCTATGGCCGCGCGGTATTGATCGGCTTGCTGCTATCCACGCTCGGCGATGTATTCCTGATGCTGCCGCAGGCATCAGGTGGCCCGGACTGGTTTACGTTCGGTCTCGCCAGTTTCCTGTTCGCGCATATCGCCTATCTGGTCGCGTTTTGCGGGCGCGCGAAGTTGTTCGCGGTGAAGCTGCCGTTTGTCTTCTACGCCCTGCTGGGCGGCTCAGTGTTGGCCGTGCTGTGGCCGCATCTGCCCGAGCCGTTGCGTGTTCCGGTGGTGGCCTATGTCCTGGTGTTGGCGACGATGGCCGCACAGGCGGGCGCGGTCTGGCGGCGGATCCGTGATCGGTCGACCGCACTGGCGGCATTGGGCGGCGCCTTCTTCGTGGCCTCCGATGCGACGTTGGCGATCGATCGTTTCGTCGCGCCATTCCCGACCGCAGTGATCGTAGTGCTGGCCACCTACTGGAGTGCGCAGACGCTGATCGGGCTTTCGTGCGCAGAGCGTCGATAGCCGACGGTTGCCGCCAGCGGTCCAAACAAAAAAGCGGCCTTTCGGCCGCTTTTTTTTAACACGATGGAACGTCGGTAGCGGTCTACAGTCAACCGCGCAGTGCCAATTGCTCGCCAAGCGTGACCGGAGCCTGTGCGCGCAGCGCAGGATTCAATTCCGCAACACCCTTGGGCAGCAGCACGATAACCGTGGAGCCATAGTTGAAGCGTGCCATTTCGGCGAAGCGCTCCAGCACGATGCCGTGGCCGCGATAGTCCTTCACCGTAATCGGACCGCCGTAGGCCGGAATTTCCACGCCGCTCCAAACGGTTTCGACGCCGGAAACGAGCAGCGCCCCGACCATCACGCATGCCATCGGCCCGAAATCGGTATCGAAATGGCACACCAGACGCTCGTTGCGCGCGAACAGCTTCGACACCGAGCCCACAGCATCCGGACCCACGCTGAAGAGGCGTCCCGGCACGTGCACGGTTTCGCGCAACGTGCCGGTCCAGGGCATGTGCACGCGGTGATAGTCCTTGGGCGACAGATAGACCGTCGCGTAAACACCACCGTCGAACGCGCGCGCGGCTTCTTCATCGCCGAGCAGTTCGGCCGTGGTGAAGCCATGGCCCTTGGCCTGGAAGATGTGGCCGGCTTCCTCGTGCAGCACGCCTTCATCGGTGCGGCCGATGTGGCCGCATTCGCTGATCTTGCCGTCGGCGGGCATCAGCAATGCGCGCGGGTCGGGATCGGCGATGCGCGCGCCCGGCTTCAGCGCGCGGGTGAAGAATGCATTGAACGTGGCATAGCTGGTGGGGTCGGAATTGGCGGCTTCGGATAGATTCACGCCAAATTTGCGCGTGACCGTATCGATCAGCCATTGCTTGACCGCGCGATTGCGCGAATACGCGAGCCGGCGCGCGAGCGATGACAGCAGGCGATGCGGGAGAACGTAGGTGAGGGCGGTGATCGGGCTCACTTGGAGGCCTCGCTCAGGGCAGTCATGTCGGCAGCAATGTCCTTGGGTACGAAAGGCGGGGTAATGAAGCCGGACAACCGGCCCTGCGGATCCAGCACGGCGATCGACGCGCTGTGATCCATCGAATATTGGTCCGCCGGTGCGCCCTCGGGCGCGGGGACCTTGGCGAAAACCATGCTCAGCGATCGGGCGAACGTTTCCAATGCGGGAACGTCAGCGGTCGCGGCGAGCGTGTCGCGGTGGAAGCCGTGCGCGTATTCGCCGATCGCATCGGGCGTGTCGCGTTCGGGGTCGACCGACACGAACAGCACGCGCGGCCGCGTGGCTTCCGGCAACGTCGCCCACTGCTTCTGCGCACCGGCCAGCAGGGCCAGTGTGGTGGGGCAGACATCCGGGCAATGGGTGAAGCCGAGGAACACCAGCGTCCAATGGCCCTTCAGTTCGCCCGGAATCAGCGGCGTGCCGTCGGACTGACGCAGCGAGAAGGCGGGCAGATCGCGCGGCGGATTGAACAGGCGGACCGCGGTCAACGCAGGTGCCGGCTTCGACAGCTCGAATCCGAACCAGCGCCAGGCGGCGACCAGGCCGAGGATCGCGGCCAGCACGGGCAGCAGGATGTAGAGAGTGCGGGTGCGCATCGCGGATTCCTTCAAAAACGGCCGCCATGATACCGATCGCCGTGAGGCCGGCTGCCGCCCAGGTGGCCCGGTCCAGGCGGCGATCTTCATGGATCTGTCACTGGATGATGCCCCCGGCGTCATCTGCGAGGCCCAGATTTCGACGCTTTTCAACCACAAGGAGGGGTTCATGCGTCTTTACGCTCGTGTTCTGTTGTCCCTGGTGCTGTTGCTGTCGCCGCTGGTTGCGGCGGCCGCGCGGCCCGATTTCACCGTGATGAGCTACAACACCATGCAGTTGCCGGTCCAGGATTGGGATCAGGCCAATCGTCGCCAGCGCCTGCCGGCCGCCATCCGCGCCTTGCCGCAGCTGCCGGACGTGATCGTGTTCGAGGAGGTCTTTACCGATGCCGCCTATAGCCAGCTGGTGTCGTTGAAGGACCTCTATCCGTATCGCACGCCCGTCGTCGGCCAAGTCTGCAGCGGCGGCGGCTGGACCTCGATCAGCGGAAACTGTTCCAACGGGTTCACCGTCATCCGCGGTGGCGTCACCGTGCTGAGCCGCTGGCCGATCATCGAGCAGCACGCGCTGATCTATCGCAACAGCCGGCCAGGCACCTGGGATTACCAGTCCAACAAGGGCGTGGCCTACGTGCGCGTGCGCAAGAACGGCTACGACTTCCACGTGGCCGGCACGCACATGCAGGCCAGCGATACCGAGATCACCGGTTCCAGCGGCGATGACCGCGCCGATCATGCGGTACGCATGGCGCAATTGGGAGAGATGCGCGGCTGGCTCGACGGTTTCCGCATTCCGGCGACCGATCCGATCATCATTACCGGTGACTTCAACGTCGAATATTCGAAGGGCAACGACGTCATCGCGATGCTCGATGCCAGCGGTACCGATCTCGAGTATCCGGCCAACGACGGCTACTTCAGCTTCTCGGCGAAGACCAACTGGCTGACCCGCGCCAACGCGTACTACGGCGAATTCAGCCTCGACTACGACGACACGCTCGACTACGTGGTCTGGCGCACCGACCACCTGCAGCCGGTCGTCCCCGCGGAGCAGAAGGTGGTGAAGCTCAAGTCCAGCGACAGCTGGTACTGGTACTACCTGAAGGGCTGGTGGAACCTGTCGACGGGGCCGTACTACCACAACGGCTACTACAGCGACCTGTCCGACCACTACCCGGTGGTGGCGACGTTCCGCTACTGATTTGGCAGCAAAGGGCCCGCCGATCATGGCGGGTCCGTTGCCTGGAGGCCGCGAAACCGGCGCCGGGGAAGGGCGGCCCGTATAATTGCCGGCCCCCTTTATTGCGAATCGTGCCGTGGCCGCTGAATCCCCCGCCTTCGAACAGGTCTCCATCATCGACCTGATCCGCTACGGCGGCAGCCGCTTCAACGAGGCCGGGCTGACCTTCGGTCACAGCTACGACAACGCGCTGGACGAAGCGACCCAGCTGGTCCTGCATGCGCTGCATCTGCCGCACGACCTGAGCCCGGTCTACGGTGCCTCGCGCGTGACCGCCGCGGAAAAGGCGAAGGTGCTGGCGCTGTTCGAACGCCGCGTGAGCGAGCGTGTTCCGGCCGCGTACCTGACCGGCGAGGCGTGGTTCGCTGGCCTGAGCTTCAAGAGTGACCGCCGCGCCTTGGTGCCGCGTTCGCCGATTGCCGAGCTGATCACCACCGGTTTCGAGCCCTGGCTGGGCGGCCGCGACGTGGAGCGGGTGCTCGACCTGTGCACGGGCTCGGGCTGCATCGCCATCGCCACCGGGCACTACCACCCGAACTGGGAAGTCGACGGCGTCGATATCAACGACGAGGCGCTGTCGCTGGCCGCCGAGAACAAGGAACGTCTGCAGGCGAGCAACGTCACGCTGCGCAAGTCGGACCTCTTCAACGACCTGAAGGGACAGGTGTACGACCTGATCGTCACCAATCCGCCTTACGTCACCAACGCCGAGACCGACGCGCTGCCGAAGGAATATTCCTACGAGCCCGACCTGGGCCTGCGTGCCGGCGACGACGGCCTCGACCTGGCGCTGAAGATCCTGCGCGATGCGCCCGAGCACCTGACGGAGAACGGCTTGTTGATCTGCGAAGTCGGTGAAGCAGAGAACGCACTGGCGGCGCTGTTGCCGGAGCTGCCGATGGCCTGGGTGGAGTTCAAGGTCGGGCAGATGGGCATCTTCGTGGTCGAGCGTCATGACCTCGTCGAGCACCACGCCCGGATCAAGCAGCTGGCCGACGCGCGCGGTTGATCGAAGCCTTGTAGAGCGGAGCTTGCTCCGCTGCTTTTGGCTTGAAGGGGCCGGCTCATGAACAGCAGCAGAGCAGCGGAGCAAGCTCCGCTCTACAAAGCTCGGCATGTCGAGAGTTCATAAGGGCAAGCCAATCGGTTCCAGCCGTAACCGTCTTTTTCCCGTATATTTCAGGGCCTTACCCCCGCAACCTCATTCCGCGCGCCAGCGGCGCGCCTGGAAATTCCGTGGCCAGCAACACCTTCGGCAAGCTGTTCGCAGTGACGACCTTTGGCGAAAGCCACGGCCCGGCGATCGGTTGCGTGATCGACGGCTGCCCCCCGGGCATTGCGATCGCGCCGGAAGAATTCCGCCAGGACCTTGAGCGCCGCGCCACGGGCAAGACCCGGCACACCTCGGCGCGACGCGAGACGGATGAGGTCGAGATCCTCAGCGGCGTGTACGAAGGCGTCACCACCGGCACGCCGATCGCGCTGCTGATCCGCAACACCGACGCGCGCAGCAAGGACTACGCGAACATCGCCGCGCAGTTCCGCCCGGGTCACGCCGATTACACCTACTGGCAGAAGTACGGCATCCGCGATCCGCGTGGCGGCGGCCGTTCCAGCGCGCGCGAAACCACGATGCGCGTCGCCGCCGCGGTGATCGCCAAGAAGTGGTTGGCCGAAAGATACGGTGTCCAGGTGCGTGGCTATCTGTCGCAGATCGGCGATGTCACGCCGCGCGCCTTCGATGCGGAAAACATCGACTGGGCAGTAGTGGAAGCCAATCCGTTCTTCTGGCCCCACGCGGCACAGGTCGATGAGCTGGAAAGCTACATGGACGCATTGCGCAAGTCCGGCGACTCGGTGGGCGCACGTGTGGATGTCGTGGCTGAAGGCCTGCCGCCGGGTTGGGGCGAGCCGATCTACGGCAAGCTTGATGGCGAACTGGCCGCGGCATTGATGTCGATCAATGCGGTGAAGGGCGTCGAAATCGGCGCCGGCTTCGCTTCGGTCGCCCAGAAGGGCAGCGAACACCGCGACGAAATGAGCGCGGACGGCTTCATGAGCAACCATGCCGGCGGCATCCTCGGCGGCATCAGCACCGGTCAGGCGATCCGCGTTTCCACTGCCTTCAAGCCGACTTCCAGCCTGCGCCTGCCAGTGCAGAGCCTGGACACGGCCGGCAACGTGGTCGAAGTGATCACTACCGGACGCCACGATCCTTGCGTGGGCATCCGCGCTACGCCGATCTGCGAGGCCATGGTCGCGCTGGTGCTGATGGACCAGGCGTTGCGCCATCGCGCGCAGTGCGGCGACGTGGGCGAGATCACTCCGCGCGTGCCTGCGCAGGCGAGCGGTAAAAAACCGGACGTCGAAAAACGATAGCGGCCGGTTGCTTGCAGCTTCCCTGAAGCGGGTTTGGGAAGCCCCTGTTGCAGCCGCGCCGCGCGAACGTTTCGCCCGAGCCCCCAATTCCACGATCGATATGGCGCACAATCTTCAGCGCCGCGGTCGCTAATCAAAGGAAGATCTGAACAATGAGCAAGACGTACACCGTTGCCGTAGTCGGCGCCACCGGCGCGGTCGGCGAAACCATGCTGAAGGTCCTGGCCGAGCGCCAGTTCCCGATCGGCAAGCTGCATGTGCTGGCGAGCGAACGCTCGGCCGGCAACAAGGTCGAATTCGGCGCGCGCCAGCTCGTCGTCGAAGACCTGGCGAAGTTCGACCCGACCGGCGTCGACATCGCCCTGTTCTCGGCCGGCGGCTCCGTGTCGAAGGAATACGCGCCGAAGTTCGCGGCCGCGGGAGCGGTGGTCATCGACAACTCCTCCAGCTTCCGCGGCGATGCCGACGTGCCGCTGGTTGTCTCGGAAGTGAACCCGGAAGCCGCGAAGAACCGTCCGCGCGGCATCATCGCCAACCCGAACTGCTCGACCATGCAGCTGATGGTCGCGCTGGCGCCGATCCATCGCGCCGTGGGCATCGAGCGCATCAACATCGCCACCTACCAGTCGGTGTCCGGCACCGGCGTCAAGGCGATGGAAGAGCTGGGGCGGCAGACCGCCGCGCTGCTCAACTTCCAGGACGCGGAGCCCAAGGTCTATCCGGTGCAGATCGCCTTCAACGTGATCCCGCACGGCGGCGACTTCCTCGACAACGGCTACACCACCGAGGAGTGGAAGCTGGTCACCGAGACCCGCAAGATCCTCGGCGACGACACCATCCAGGTGAACGCCACCGTCGTGCGCGTGCCGGTGTTTTACGGCCACTCCGAAGCCGTGCACATCGAGACCCGCGAGAAGATCAGCGTCGACAAGGCCCGCGAACTGCTCGCCGCACAGCCGGGCCTGGTCGTGGTCGATGAACGCAAGGCTGGCGGCTATCCGACCCCGGTCACCCACGCCTCGGGCACCGATCCGGTCTACGTCGGTCGTCTGCGCGAGGACGTCTCGCATCCGCGCGGTCTCGACATGTGGGTCGTCGCCGACAACATCCGCAAGGGTGCGGCGACCAACGCCGTGCAGCTGGCGGAGCTGGTGATCGCCGGAGGCTAAGCCACGGCATGCCCGGATCGCGGCTTCGCGCCGCGATCCGGGTTTGGCTCGCCGGAAATCTGAACCCGCTCAATCATTTGCGGCAGCTTCATTGCAAATCGCCTGCACTGAGGGCTAGAGTCGCGCCGGGGAGTGGCTTGAGGCCTGTCGTGAAAAAAATCGCGGGAACCGTATTGGCGCTGTTGGCGGCCTCCGCCAGCTTCAGCGCGTCCGCGCTGGGTCTCGGCCAGATCGAGGTGAAGTCGAAGATCGGGCAGCCCCTCGTGGCTGAAATCCCGATCGTCACCAGCGATCCCTCCGAACTCGAGCAACTCCAGGCGAGCCTGGCCTCACCCGAGACCTTCTCGCGCATCGGCCTGCGGCCGCCGATCGGCATCATTGCCGACCTGCAGTTCACCCAGGCGCTGGATGCGCGCGGCAACCCGATCATCCGGGTCACCAGCACCCAGCCGGTGAGCGAACCCCTGCTGACCTTCCTGGTTGAAGTCGACTGGGGCCAGGGCCGCCTGGTGCGCGAGTACTCGGCGCTGGTCGATACGCCGCGCACCGTGTCGGCGCCGCTGCAGCCGGAAGTCGTCGCCCCGACGGTCGAAGCGCCGGCGGTCATCGAACGCCCGGCAGAGACGGCCGCGACCGAGACCAAGCCCGAACCGACCGGGACGGTCGCGAGCGAGACCAAGCCCGAGCCGGCTCCGACCGCGCAAGCCGAGCCGGCGAAGGAGCCCGCACCGCAGGACACCCAGGCGATCGCTCCGACTCCGGTCGCACCGCAACCGCAGGTCGCGGCAACCCCGATTTCGCGTCCGGCTCCGGACGGCTCCGACTTCGAAGTGCAGCGCGGCGACACCCTGTCGTCGATCGCCGCACGCGTCGGCGGTGCCGGCACGCTCGACCAGACGATGATCGCGCTGCTGCGTGCGAATCCCGATGCCTTCATCGACGGGAATATCAATCGCCTCAAGGCCGGCGCCGTGCTGCGCATGCCCGGCGGCGATGCGATGACGGAACTTGACGCGCAGCAGGCCAGCGCGATCGTCCATAGCCAGATCCAGGAGTGGCGCGCTTCGCGTCGTGCAGCGCCGCAGCCTGCGGATGCCGGCGATACGGCATCGGCGGCGACGCCGGTGCAGGGGCGGACGCGTTCCGCGACAACTTCCACTTCCAAGGGCCAGCGCGTCGCCGACGCACGTCTGGAAATCGTTCCGCCTGGCGCCAGCGACGCGACCAAGGCGGGTACACAGTCCGGCATCAACGCCGGTGGCGAGGGCGCGATGCTGCAGCAGGAACTCACCCAAACCAAGGAAACCCTCGCCGCGCGCGAGGCTGAAACCGAAGAACTCAAGAGCCGTGTCGCCGAGCTCGAAAAGCTCCAGCAGCAGCAACAGCAACTGATCTCGATGAAGGACAGCGAGCTGGCTGCCGCGCAGCAGCGCCTTTCGCAGTCGCAGAAACAGCAGCCACAGGACTCGGTGATGCCGTGGGCATTCGGCATCGGCGGTGCGCTGGTGCTGGGGGCGTTGATCGGCTGGTTCGTGCGCCGTCGCGACAAGGCGACTCCGGATTTCCGCGCGGCCAAGACCGCGTCGCCTTCCATTGCCGATGCTTTCGCGCCGCGTTCCGACGCTGCGCGCGAAGTCGAGGAGGCAGAGGAAGTCGAACTGGAAGTCGTGGCAGAGCCCGTGGCCGTTGCCGCCGCCGCGCCGTCGTTCGTGCCGGAGTCGCCGGCACGCGCCGTGCCAGCCTGGCACACGGGTGCCGCTGCGCAGCGCGACCTGCTTGATCCTGCCGCGCAGGCTGCGCACGAGCGCCTCGAACTGGCCCGCGCCTATCTCGACCTCGGCGACCTGGCGGGCGCGCGACAACTGCTTGGCGAAGTCGTGATCAACGGCGATCACACGGCCCGCCAACAGGCCTCACGCATGTTGCGCGAACTCGAATAGCGCTCCCGCTTTGTAGAGCGGAGCTTGCTCCGCTGCCTAGGCATTCGCTTCTGTAGATCCGAGCCTGCTCGGATCGCCTTTCGTCCAGCGATTCCGCCGAACCTGCAAAATGCCAAAGCAGCGGAGCAAGCTCCGCTCTACAAGACCGTTTCATCCTCATTCCTGCCGGGTCAGCCCGCATCGTCATGTCGCCAGCCCCGTCCGAATCGCCCGAAGCCAGCGCGCCTGCGATGCAGCGCTACGCCATGGGCATCGAGTACGACGGCAGCGAATTCAGTGGCTGGCAGCGCCTGAGCAAGCACGGCGAAAGCGATCCCGAGGGCTATCTCACGCTGCAGTCGGTGGTCGAAGACGCGCTCTCGTTCGTGGCCGGCACGCCGATCGAGACTATCTGCGCCGGGCGTACCGATGCCGGCGTACATGCGGCGGGGCAGGTGGTCCATTTCGACAGCCCGGTGCGGCGTGATCCGCGCGGCTGGGTGTTGGGAACCACGAGCAAACTGCCCCCGGCGATCGGTGCGCTTTGGTGCGTGCCGGTCGGCGATGAATTTCACGCCCGCTTCTCGGCCCGCGCGCGGCGCTATCGGTACTCGATCCTCAATCGCGTGATCCGGCCGGCGCTCAATCGCCATGTGCTGACCTGGGAGCGCCGGCCCCTCGATACCGCGGCCATGCACCGCGCCGCGCAGGCGCTGCTGGGTGAAAACGACTTCTCCGCGTTCCGCACCGTGCACTGCCAGGCGCCGCATGCGCGGCGTGAGCTTCAGGAGATCACCGTGGCCCGTCAGGGCGACGTGGTGACGGTCGAAGTACAGGCCAACGCCTTTCTTCACCACATGGTGCGCAACATTGTCGGAAGCTTGCTGGTGGTGGGGCGCGGGGATGCCCCCGAGGCCTGGATTGCCGAGTTGTTGGCGGGCCAGGACCGCACCCTGGCCGGACCCACGGCACCATCGAGCGGGCTGGTGTTCCTGGGGCCGCGCTATCCCGCCGATGTCGTGGCGCGTTTCGGACTGCCTGACCAGATTCGTCTATGAGCGAAATGCTGAAGCCCAACTTCTTCCGTACCCGGGTCAAGTTCTGCGGCATCACCCGCGCCGGTGATGTGCGTCTGGCCAGTGAGCTTGGCGTGGACGCGGTTGGTTTCGTGTTCGCCCGCCAGAGCAAGCGCCGTGTCGAACCCGAGGAGGCGCGTGCCATGCGCACGGCGCTAGCTCCCTTCGTCGATTCGGTCGCCTTGTTCATGGATAACTCGCAGGACGAGGTGCGGGAAATCGTGCGGCACGTGCGCCCGAGCCTGTTGCAGTTCCACGGCGACGAGGACGATGCGTTCTGTCGCGGCTTCGGCGTGCCTTATCTGAAGGCGGTGGCGATGGGCGGCGGAAACGGCGCTGCCGCCGCGACACCATTGCGTGCGCGCTATCCCGGTGCGGCCGGCTTCCTGTTCGACAGCCACGCCCCCGGAGGCGAGGGCGGTAGCGGCAAGATTTTCGACTGGTCGCGCATTCCTTCCGATCCCGGCAAGCCATGGCTGCTCGCGGGCGGACTGACCGCGGACAACGTCTTCGATGCGATCTGCGCAACCCGACCGTGGGGTGTGGACGTCTCCAGTGGCATCGAGTTGTCGCCCGGCATCAAGGACGGGGACCGCATGCGGCATTTCGTCGAGGAAGTGCGCCGGGCCGATTGCCACGGCTAGTCGTGTGTCCAACGAAGAGGCTTCGATGCAGCGTCGAAGCTAGTCGCTTTGGCGCTATACCTGTCGAGTAATTCCCCGCTGGATGCGGGGCGCCTACGCTTCGCTCCGTCTCGTCCACGATGGAGCCTTCATGTCATTTCTGACCATTGCGCTATGGGTTTTGTCCGCTGCCGGTGTTGGCATGGAAGCGCCACCGCTGGACCAGTTGCAAGGCACCTGGATCGGCGAAAGTCGTGTGTATCGAGGCAAGCTTGAAGGCAGCAACGAGTTGAAGGACCTGAAGCTGGTCATCGAAGGCCAGCGCTTTACCTATCACGGTACAGATGGAACGCAGTTGAAGGGTTTGCTGGCCTTTCCTGGGCCGCCTGGCGAAGTCGATACGATCGTCATTGCCGACGATGGCCAGCGGAAGATAGTGCCGTCCCTTTATCGACTGGACGGCGATGTGCTCAAGGTTGCGCGACCACAAGGAGATGCACCCGCACGGCCGTTCGACTTCACCAGCTCGACAGGTTCGAACGTCCGCGTGACGGTGTATCGGCGTGGACGTTGACGGGACTTGGCAGGCTCGGATCGCATCAGGAAGGCTGCGCCAGTTCGTCGCGCAGCCAGCCGGCCAGCCGAGCGACCCGCCGATCCTCCTGGCGTCGCGGTGCGCACAGCACCCATTGCGCCTGCGTGGCGACGAAGCCCCACGGCGCAAGCAATCGCCCGGCCGCGATGTCCCCGGCAACCAGCGGTTCGGGAGCGATCGCCACTCCCAAGCCTGCAGAAGTGGCTTCCAATAGGTAGTAGAGATGTTCGAAGCCGGTGCCCATGCGCAATGAACTTGGATCCACGCCGGCGCGGGTGGCCCATTCGCCCCAGGCCTGCGGCCGCGAGGCGGTATGCAGCAATGCGAATTCGCTGAGGACTTCGGGCGCAGCATTTCGCAGGCGTTCGATGCCGATGTAGCGCGGACTGACCACCGGGCCGATGCGTTCCGGAGCCAGTTCGTGAACTTGCCAGTCTGCCGGCCAGGGCGCCTGTGCGATCAACAGCGCGGCATCGAGGCCGGACAGGCGCGCGTCGGGGGGGGATTCGTTCGCCGACAGGTGCAGCTTCAGTTCCGGTCGCTCCTTCGCCAGCCGCTCCAGCCGCGGAATCATCCAGCGCGCCAGCACGCTCCCCGGGCAGCCAAGCACCAGCGGTGCGGCACTTTGGCGCCGATGCAGCTCCGCCCAGGTCGCGCGTAGTGGATCGAAGGCGGCTTCGGCGGCTTCGCGCAGGCGCTGGCCGGCGGGAGTCAACACCAGGCCGCGGCCCTGACGCACGAACAACGCCGTGCCCAGCGCGTCTTCCAGTACCCGCAACTGCCGGCTTACTGCACCGTGGGTGACATGCAGTTCGGTCGCGGCCCGGCTGACGCTGTCCAGGCGGGCAACGGCTTCGAAGGCGCGCAGGGCATTGAGTGGGGGCAGGTCGCGGCTCATATCTGTGATTTTTTCTGACAGATTGAGCCAATCTTATGCGTTTTCCACTGGTGCGACCCGGCGATAAAGTAAACCCATGAGCACCCTGATCGAAGATTTCCATGCCTATCCCGATGCCGCCGGCCACTTCGGCCGTTTCGGCGGTCGTTTCGTCGCCGAAACCCTGATCGGACCGCTGGAACAGCTGGCGAAAGCCTATGACGAAGCGAGGGTCGACCCGGCCTTCATTGCGGCCTTCGACAACGACCTGGCGCATTACGTCGGTCGCCCCAGCCCGATCTATTTCGCCGAGCGTCTCAGCCGCGAGGTCGGTGGCGCGCGCATCCTGCTCAAGCGCGAGGACCTGAACCACACCGGCGCGCACAAGATCAACAACACCATCGGCCAGGCGCTGCTCGCCAGCCGCATGGGCAAGACCCGGATCATTGCCGAGACAGGCGCGGGCCAGCACGGCGTGGCTTCGGCGACCGTTGCCGCGCGCCTGGGGCTGGAATGCGTCGTGTACATGGGCGCTACCGACATCGAGCGCCAGAAGATCAACGTCTATCGCATGAAGCTGCTGGGCGCGACCGTGGTGCCGGTGACCAGCGGTTCGGCGACACTCAAGGACGCGCTCAACGAAGCGATGCGCGACTGGGTGACCAACGTGCACGACACGTTCTACATCATCGGCACCGTCGCCGGCCCTGATCCGTATCCGCGCATGGTTCGTGACTTCAACGCCGTGGTCGGTCGCGAGGCGCGCGCGCAGATGCTGGCCGAATACGGGCGCCTGCCCGATGCCGTGACCGCATGTGTCGGCGGCGGCAGCAATGCGATCGGCGTGTTTCATGCCTTCCTCAACGATCGCGGCGTGCGCCTGGTCGGCGCGGAAGCGGCGGGCG
Organism: Lysobacter tyrosinilyticus; assembly: GCF_054779815.1. Classification (NCBI taxonomy): domain Bacteria; kingdom Pseudomonadati; phylum Pseudomonadota; class Gammaproteobacteria; order Lysobacterales; family Lysobacteraceae; genus Lysobacter; species Lysobacter tyrosinilyticus. Next base: position 638,970 of record NZ_BAAGXN010000003.1, on the reverse strand, counting down.
AGGGCATCGCGACGGGACATCACGCGGCGTCGTTGGCGGCGGGGCGTCCGGGTGTGCTGCATGGCAATCGCACGTACGTGCTCTGCGACGACGATGGCCAGATCATCGAAACGCATTCGGTATCCGCGGGCCTGGATTATCCGGGCGTCGGGCCCGAGCACGCCTTTCTCAAGGACACCGGTCGCGCCGACTACGTGGGTGTTACCGATGACGAAGCCTTGGCTGCTTTTCACCAGCTGGCGCGTACCGAAGGCATCCTCCCGGCGCTCGAATCCAGCCATGCGATCGCGCAGGCGACGAAGCTCGCGCGTGAGCTGCCCAAGGACGCCATCGTGCTGTGCAACCTCTCGGGACGCGGCGACAAGGATGTGCACACCATCGCTGGTCGCGAAGGCATTACGTTCTAACTAGCTCTATTCCTTCTCCCTCTGGGAGAAGGTGCCCGAAGGGCGGATGAGGGTTCGGCGAAGTGTTCGCTAGCCATTGGCTGGAACAGTGATCAGCTGATTCTTGCAATCGGATCCTTGATGTATTCCGCTTCGCCTAACCCTCTCCCCAGCCCTCTCCCGGAGGGAGAGGGAGCCAAAGCCGAGCCACATGAACCGCATCGACACCCGTTTCGCCGCACTCAAGATCGCCGGTCGCAAGGCGCTGGTCCCCTTCATCACCGCCGGTGATCCCTCGCTCGAGGCGACCGTGCCGGTGATGCATGCGCTCGCCGAAGCCGGTGCGGACGTGATCGAACTGGGCGTCCCGTTCTCCGATCCGATGGCGGACGGACCGACCATCCAGCGCAGCTCCGAGCGCGCGTTGGCGCGCGGTGCCGGTTTGTCCTACGTGTTCGATTGCGTGCGTCTGTTCCGGCAGCACGACCAGAAGACGCCCGTCGTGTTGATGGGCTACCTCAATCCGGTCGAAATCCGCGGTGCCGACCGCTTCGCTGGCGAAGCCGTGGCAGCGGGTGTCGATGGCGTGCTCCTGGTGGATTTGCCTCCGGAAGAAGCGGGCGAATTCCGCCCGGCCTTCGCCGCGCACGGCCTCGCCCTGATCCTGCTCGCATCACCGACCACCAGCGACGAACGGCTGGCACTGCTGTGCGACCAGGCAGCCGGGTACCTCTATTACGTCAGCTTCGCCGGCGTGACCGGGGCGGATCGCCTGGATACCACCGCGGCCACGGCACGCCTGCATACCATCCGGACGCGCAGCCGGGTGCCGGTGGCGGTCGGCTTCGGCATCAAGGACGCCGCTTCGGCTGCTGCGATGGCGCGTGAAGCCGATGGAGTGGTAGTGGGCAGCGCACTTGTGGCCGCCTTGGACGGTGCGGACGACCCGGCAGGTCGGGCGCGAGCCTTCCTCTCGCCCCTGCGACAGGCCCTGGACGACTGATCCGGCGCCAGCGAGCCCGCCCCCTGTCAGGTGTGACAGACCGCATTACGCGACGTTAGCCGCAAAAACGACGAACATGGCATCGGCTGCCCCCCGGTGCCGTTCGTCGTGCGGGTGCTTCGCGCTAAACTGAGGGTTCGCTCTAACTCTGCATCCGTGCCAACAGGGGAACACGCACCGCATGTCCTGGCTGAAGAAACTCATGCCTTCCGGCATCCGCACCGAGACCGGCGCGGCGAAACGTCGCAGCGTTCCCGAGGGACTCTGGGAGAAGTGCGACCGCTGCGGCGTCGTGCTGTACCGCCCGGAGCTCGAGGAAAACCTCGAGGTCTGCCCGAAGTGCAACTTCCACATGCCCATCCGCGCCCGCGCGCGGCTGGCTTCGCTGTTCGATCCGGACAGCACCAGCGAGATCGGCGCCGAACTCGGCCCGACCGACGTCCTGAAGTTCAAGGACCAGAAGAAGTATTCCGATCGCATCAAGGCCGCGCAGAAGTCGACCGGCGAGCGCGACGCCCTGATTGCCATGCAGGGCAAGCTCAAGGGTCGCGACCTGGTCGCCGCTTCCTTCGACTTCGCCTACATGGGTGGCTCGATGGGTTCGGTGGTGGGTGAGCGTTTCACCCGCGCGGCCGAACGCGCTGCCGACATCGGCTGCCCCTTCGTGTGCTTCTCCGCCAGCGGCGGCGCGCGCATGCAGGAAAGCCTGTTCTCGCTGATGCAGATGGCCAAGACTTCGGCCGCACTCGCGCGCCTGCGCGCGAAGGGCCTGCCGTACATTTCGGTGATGACGCATCCGACTACTGGTGGCGTGTCCGCATCGTTCGCGATGCTCGGTGACATCAACATGGCTGAGCCAGAAGCGTTGATCGGCTTCGCCGGTCCGCGCGTGATCGAGCAGACCGTGCGCGAGAAGCTGCCTGAAGGCTTCCAGCGTTCCGAATTTCTCGTCGATCACGGCGCGGTCGACCAGATCTGCGATCGCCGCGAAATCCGCGATCGCCTGTCGCATCTGCTCGCGCTGATGATGAAGCAGCCGATGCCGCAGGACGACAACGAGGTCGCCGCTTGAGCCGTCGTTACTTCGGTACTGACGGCATCCGCGGACGGGTCGGCGAAGGCCCGATCTCGGCCGACTTCGTCCTGCGCCTGGGCAATGCCTACGGACATGCGCTCGTGCAGGCCTTCCAGGGCCGCGTTTGGCGCAAGCCGCAGGTCATCATCGGCAAGGACACGCGCATTTCGAACTACATGTTCGAAGCCGCGCTCGAAGCGGGCCTGGTTGCAGCCGGCGTGGACGTGCAGCTGATGGGGCCGATGCCGACCCCGGCGGTCGCGCACCTCACGCGCTCGATGCGCGCCGATGGCGGCATCGTGATCTCCGCGTCGCACAATCCGCATTACGACAACGGCATCAAGTTCTTCTCGGCCGAAGGCGAGAAGCTCGACGACGCCACCGAACTGGCCATCGAAGCCGCGCTGGACCAGCCGTTCAGTACTGTGCCTTCAGAGCAGCTTGGCAAGGCCGTGCGCACGCGTGATGCACTGGGTCGCTACATCGAGCATTGCAAGGACTCGGTGTCGAAGAGCTTCGACCTCGATGGCATGCGCATCGTCGTGGACTGCGCCAATGGCGCGACCTATCAACTTGGTCCGCTCGTCTTGCGCGAACTCGGCGCGCTGGTAGACGCGATTGGTGTGGAGCCTACTGGCCTCAACATCAATGACGGTGTGGGGTCCACGCACCCGGAAACGCTGGCCGCGCGCGTGCGCGAAACCGGTGCCGACCTGGGCATTGCCTTCGACGGCGACGGCGACCGCGTGCTGTTCGTGGATGGTGATGGTGTCGTGCGGGATGGCGACGATCTGTTGTACGTGCTCGCGCGTGACTGGAAGCAAACCGGTCGCCTCAGAGGCCCGGTCGTCGGCACGCTGATGACCAACTACGGTCTGGAGCGCGCGCTGGAGCGCGAAAGCATCGGTTTCATCCGCGCCAAGGTTGGCGACCGTTACGTGCACCAGCAGCTGGTGGCGAACGGTGGCGTGCTGGGCGGTGAGGCATCGGGGCACATGCTGTGTCTGGACCGCAGTGGCACCGGCGACGGCATCGTCAGTGCGCTGCAGGTACTGGAAGTGCTGCGTCGCCGCGGTATCTCGCTGCGCGAGGCGCTGCAAGGGCTGGAGCGGGTTCCACAGAAGACCGTTAACGTGCGGTATGCCGTGGGCGCGGCAAAGCCCGCCGAAGCTGCATCGGTCAAGGAAGCGCTGGCCGCAGCGCAGGCCGCGGTGGCCGGCCGTGGCCGTGCCTTCCTGCGTCCTTCGGGTACCGAACCGGTGGTCCGCGTCACCGTGGAAGCCGACGATGCGGCGTTGATGCAGAACACGCTCGATGCGCTGGCTGCGGCCGTGCGCGCCGCAGCGCAGTAATCCGAATGAACCATCACTGGGAACACGCCATGGCGTCGCAGATTCCGACCCTAGACATTCGCCGCTTCGAGACAGATCGCGAGGCATTCGTTGCCGAGTTGGGCGCGGCCTATCGCGAATGGGGATTCGCAGGCATCCGCAATCACGGCATTCCGCAGGCGCTGATCGACGCTTCCTACGACGTGTTCAAGCGCTTCTTCGCGCTACCGGACGAGGTCAAGCGCAAGTATCACGTCGCAGGCGGCGGTGGCGCGCGCGGCTACACGCCGTTCGGCATCGAGACGGCGAAAGACTCCAAGTACTTCGACCTCAAGGAGTTCTGGCACGTCGGCCGCGAGATTCCGCGCGATTCCAAGTACGTCGACGTGATGTCGCCGAACCTGTGGCCGACCGAGATTCCGGAGTTCCGCGAAACGGCCTACGGCCTGTACCAGGCGCTCGACCAGCTCGGCTCGCGCGTGCTGAGCGCCTTAGCGCTGCACATCGGCCTGCCGGAGAGCTATTTCGTCGACAAGACTGACTTCGGTAATTCGATCCTGCGTCCGATCCATTATCCGCCGATCACCACCGACGACATCCCCAACGTCCGGGCTGGCGCGCACGAAGACATCAACCTGATCACGCTGCTGGTCGGCGCGAGTTCGGAAGGTCTCGAAGTGAAGTCGCACAAGGGCGAGTGGGTGCCGTTCACGGCCGACGCCGACACCATCGTGGTCAACATCGGCGACATGCTGCAGCGGCTGACCAATCACGTGTATCCGTCGACCACGCACCGCGTGGTGAATCCGCCCGGCGACAAGGCGCGTCAGCCGCGTTACTCGACGCCGTTCTTCCTGCATCCGAATCCGGATTTCCTGATCGATGTGCTGCCTTCGTGCATCACTCCGGACAATCCGAGCCGGTATCCGGAGCCGATTACGGCGCACGGCTACCTGGAAGAGCGTCTGGCCGAGATCAAGCTCAAGTAATGCTTGTCAGCGCGGAGCGGTCCGGCCGTTCCGCGCTTTGTAGAGCCGAGCTTGCTCGGCTGGTTTTGATTCATTGCGTGGGAAGGAAGAGCAGCCGAGCAAGCTCGGCTCTACAAAGATGCGTCGTCAGGCCATCCAGAAAAACACCGCCGCCATCCGCTTCTTTTCAAGAGTCTGTCCCCAGTAGCCCGTCGCACTGTGAATCAGGTTGGCGCGATAGACGAGCAGACGGTTGTAGCGATGCGGGATCGCGATGTCTTCGGCGAACGCATTGACATCGACGAAGCGCGTACCCAACGCTTCCACCAGGTTGTTGTGCGGCGGCTGCACGATGTTGCCGCCACGCTGGCCACCCGGTAGTCGCTGACGATAGAAGCTGGTGCCGCACTCATCCGGGACATTTGGATTCAAATAGAGCACCGCCGCATAGCGGCACAGAGCGCGTGAATCGGTATGCGGGCGGGGCTCGCACTCGTTGTAACCGACCACCTGCACGCAATTGTGGTTGAGCGTGCCGCCATCGCTCGTGGATTCGACCCATAGCTTCGTCGCACCCGTGGCCTTCTTCACCCATTCTTCCAGCGGCGCGAGTTCCGCCGGCTCCAACGCCGGCATGGCGCGCAGCCCCGGCCAGCTTTCCGGCTTGTGCGGATAACCCTCGTACCAGTCGGTGCGAGCCAGGAAGCGGGCGCGCACTTCATCGGCGTTGGGCAGGGCGTCATCCAGTACCCAGTAGTCGCGGCCTTCGGTCGGCTTGCGATAAGGCAACACGGGAAGGCGTTGTACAGGTGGGCCGGGTCTCATGTGCGGGTCTGCAGTGATGGATTTGCCTATTCTGGCAGCTTGCCGGCGGAGGAATCGCCTCGGGCGCTGGTAAACTGCGCGCCCTCCGCATTACCGAGAACCATTCATGCGCCGCAAGATCGCCGCCGGAAACTGGAAGCTGCATGGTGACCGCAAGTTCGCCTTCGAGCTGCTGGATGCCGTGGTTGCCGCCGGCGCTCCGACTGGGGTCGAGTGCATCATCCTGCCGCCGCTGCCGTACCTCGGCGAGCTGACCGAGCGCTATGGATCGAAGGGCCTGCAGTTCGGTGCGCAGGACGTCAGTGCGAACCAGAAGGGTGCCTATACCGGTGAAGTCTCGGCGGCGATGCTGATGGATGTCGGTGCTCGCTATGGTCTGGTCGGCCATTCCGAACGCCGCCAGTACCACCATGAAAGCAGCGAGCTGGTGGCCCGCAAGTTCTTCGCGGCCAAGGCTGCCGGCCTTACGCCGATCCTGTGCATCGGCGAGACCCTGAGCGAACGCGAGGACGGTCAGACCGAATGGCGCCTGCAAGAACAGCTCGCGCCGGTACTGAAGGACGGGGCTGCCGCACTGGAAGGCGCGATCATCGCGTATGAACCGGTTTGGGCCATCGGAACCGGCAAAACCGCGACGCCGGAACAGGCGCAACAAGTTCATGCATTCATCCGTGGCGAAATCGCCCAATACGATGCTAGAATCGCTGGCTCGCTACCGCTCCTGTACGGCGGAAGCGTAAAGGCCGACAATGCCGCCGCGCTGTTCTCACAGCCCGACGTCGATGGAGGCCTGGTAGGTGGGGCCTCGCTGGTCGCCGCCGACTTCAACGCCATTGTCGCTGCGGCGGCGTAACCTTCGAGTTCCTACGATGCTGTTGTTCCTCAACGTCATCTATGTGCTGATCGCGATCTCCATGATTGCGCTGATCCTGATGCAGCGCGGCGCGGGTGCGCAGGCTGGTTCGGGCTTTGGCGCGGGCGCGTCGGGCACGGTGTTCGGTTCGCGCGGTGCTTCGAACTTCCTGTCGAAGTCGACCAAGTGGCTCGCGATCACGTTCTTCGCTATCAGCCTGTTCATGGCCTGGAATGCGGGCCACAACCGCGGCGCCGGGGTTTCGGCGGCCGAGGAGAAGGGTCTGATGTCGAAGGTGCCCGCCGCTCCGGCTCCGGGTGGCGCGACGGTCCCGTCGGCCCCGGCCACGGTTCCGGCAGCTCCGGCTCCGACGGTGCCAACGGCGCCCGCGAACAACGCGGCTCCGGCGACCACGGCACCGGCTCCGCAGCAGCCGACGCAGCCTCCGGTTGGCGGCTGAACGCAGCAAACGCGGTACCATATGCAACTTCTCAACCCGGCACGGATAGCCGGGTGCCGGTCGGCGCCGAAGTTTCGGCAGCGACAGGAAGCTGGCCCGGTCGGCAAGTACGGGTGAGTGGTCGGATGGCCAGATTCAAAAAACGTTTCAAGCCCAGGTGGCGGAATTGGTAGACGCACTACCTTGAGGTGGTAGCGACTTAGGTCGTGGGGGTTCGAGTCCCCCCTTGGGCACCAAACTTCTGAAGGGGTTCGCACGGCGTGCGGCCCCTTCAGCGTTAGCCAACAACGGCACCCAGATGCCGAGCCAACGCCGCGTCGACGCGGCATAGCCGAGAGAACGCGAGTGCTGGCCGAATACCTGCCGACCCTGCTGTTCCTGATCGTCGCCGGTGGCATCGGCGTCGCCCTGCTGGTAGTGGGCCGCCTGCTCGGCCCTCAGCGCCCCTCTGTCGAGAAGCTCTCGCCCTATGAATGCGGCTTTGCTGCATTCGAGGACGCGCGCATGCAGTTCGACGTGCGCTACTACCTCATCGCCATTCTGTTCATCGTCTTCGACCTGGAAATCGCCTTCGTGTTTCCGTGGGCGCTGGTATTCCGCGAGCTCGGCGTGTTCGGGCTGGTCGAGATGGGCGTCTTCCTGGCGCTGCTGGTGATCGGTTTCGTTTACGTGTGGAAGAAGGGCGCGCTCGAATGGGAGTGATCCAGACTGTTTCGGGCCTGATGCACAATCCGCTGCCGGAAGGGCGGCTGGATGATCTGCTGCTGCCCGAAGACCAGAACCCGGTGATGCAGCAGGGCTTCGTCACCACCAACCTCGACACGCTGTGGAACTGGGCGCGTACCGGTTCGATGTGGCCGATGACCTTCGGTCTGGCCTGTTGCGCGGTCGAGATGATGCATGCCGGCGCCGCGCGCCTGGATCTCGACCGCTACGGCGTCGTGTTCCGTCCGTCGCCGCGCCAGTCCGACGTGATGATCGTGGCCGGCACCCTGGTCAACAAGATGGCCCCGGCGTTGCGCAAGGTCTACGACCAGATGCCCGACCCGAAGTGGGTGATCTCGATGGGCTCGTGCGCCAACGGTGGTGGCTACTACCACTACTCGTATTCCGTGGTGCGCGGTTGCGACCGCATCGTGCCGGTCGACATCTACGTGCCGGGCTGCCCGCCGACCGCCGAAGCGCTGATCTACGGCATCCTGCAGCTGCAGAAGAAGATCCGTCGCGGCACCAACTTCGGCGACAACAAGCAGGGCGTGCGCTGATATGGAAACCGCATCCTCTTTTGCCGAACGCCTTCGCGCACGTTTCCCCGAAGCGCTGGTTGCCGTTGCCGAGCCGCGTGGTGAAGTGACGATCGACGTCGCCGCCAGTGCGTGGCTGTCCGCTGCACAGGCGCTGCGCGACGAATTCGGTTTCGAACAGTGCGTCGACGTCAGCGGCGTCGATTACCTCAGCTACGGCAGCGACGAGTGGGACACCGACGTTTCGTCGGAAGGTTTCTCGCGTGGCGTCGAAGGCAAGAGCGCTGGCCGCTTCGTCTGGGGTGAAGCCCCGAACGGTGCCGCCAATGCGCCGGAACGCCGCTTCGCCGCGGTCGCGCATCTGCTCTCGTACCAGCACAACCAGCGCGTGCGCCTGCGCACCTTCGCCGAGAACGACGACCTGCCGGTCGTGGCCTCGCTGACATCGGTGTGGGCCGGCACCAACTGGTTCGAGCGCGAAGCGTTCGACCTGTACGGCATCGTGTTCGAAGGCCATCCGGACCTGCGCCGCATCCTGACCGACTACGGTTTCGTCGGTTATCCGTTCCGCAAGGACTTCCCGCTGATCGGCAACGTCGAAGTGCGTTACGACGCCGAGAAGAAGCGCGTGGTCTACGAACCCGTTTCGATCGAGCCGCGCGTACTCGTGCCGCGCGTGATCCGCGACGACGCGCGCTATGAAACCGCCGCCGGCGAAGCTGCGCAGAAGGCGGAGGTGAAGAAGTGAGCTCCGTGCTTTCCAATTCCAACGGTTCCGGCCTTCTCAATGCCGAGATCCGCAACTACACGCTGAACTTCGGTCCGCAGCACCCGGCTGCGCACGGCGTGCTCCGCCTCATCCTCGAGATGGATGGCGAAGTCGTGCAGCGCGCCGATCCGCACATCGGTCTGCTCCATCGCGGCACCGAGAAGCTGGCCGAGTCCAAGCCGTTCAACCAGTCGATCGGCTACATGGATCGCCTGGATTACGTGTCGATGATGTGCAACGAGCACGCCTACGTGCGTGCGATCGAAACGTTGCTCGGCATCGAGGCGCCGGAGCGCGCGCAGTGGATCCGTACGATGTTCGACGAGATCACGCGCATCCTGAACCACCTGATGTGGGTCGGTTCGAACGCGCTCGACCTCGGTGCGATGGCGGTGTTCCTGTACGCGTTCCGCGAGCGCGAAGAGCTGATGGACTGCTACGAAGCAGTCTCCGGCGCGCGCATGCACGCGACGTATTACCGCCCGGGTGGCGTGTACCGCGATCTGCCGTCGCAGATGCCGCGCTACAAGGAATCGCCGTGGCGCAAGGGCCAGTCGCTCAAGCGCTTCAACGAGTGGCGCGAAGGCTCGCTGCTGGATTACCTCGAGCGCTTCACCGAGGACTTCCCCAAGCGCGTCGACGAATACGAAACGCTGTTGACCGACAACCGCATCTGGAAGCAGCGCACCGTCGGTATCGGCGTGGTCTCGCCCGAACAGGCCTTCGCCTGGGGCATGACCGGCCCGATGGTCCGCGGTTCGGGCATCGCCTGGGATCTGCGCAAGAAGCAGCCCTACGCCAAGTACGCCGAAGTCGACTTCGACATTCCCGTCGGCGTGAACGGCGACTGCTACGACCGTTACCTGGTCCGCGTCGCCGAGATGCGCCAGTCCAACCGCATCATCCAGCAGTGCGTGAAGTGGCTGAAGGCCAATCCGGGCCCCGTGATCGTCGACAACTTCAAGGTCGCTCCGCCCAAGCGCGAAGAGATGAAGGACGACATGGAAGCCCTCATCCACCACTTCAAGCTGTTCTCCGAAGGTTACTGCGTCCCCGCCGGCGAAACCTACGCCGCTGTGGAAGCGCCCAAGGGTGAATTCGGCTGCTACCTGGTTTCCGACGGCGCCAACAAGCCGTTCCGCTGCAAGCTGCGTGCGCCAGGTTTTGCGCATCTGTCGTCGATGGACGAAATCGTCAAGGGCCACATGCTGGCCGACGTTGTGGCGATGATCGGTACCTACGACGTCGTGTTTGGTGAGATCGACCGATGAAGGCCACTGGCAATTTCGAAAACGCGCGCAACGTCGATCCGATGGTTGTGCTGTCGGACAAGACGCGCGCCCACATCGACCACTGGCTGAGCAAGTTTCCGCCGGATCGCAAGCGTTCGGCCGTGCTGCAGGGTCTGCACGCCGCGCAGGAGCAGAACGACGGCTGGCTGAGCGACGAACTGATAGCCGCTGTCGCCAAGTACCTCGACCTCCCGCCGGTGTGGGCCTACGAGGTCGCTTCGTTCTATTCGATGTTCGAAACCGAGAAAGTCGGCCGCAACAACGTCGCTTTCTGCACCAACATCAGCTGCTGGCTCAACGGCGCTGAAGACCTGGTCAAGCACGCCGAGAAGAAGCTGGGCTGCAAGCTGGGCGAATCCACCGCCGATGGCCGCGTCTACCTCAAGCGCGAGGAAGAGTGCGTCGCCGCGTGCTGCGGCGCGCCGGTGGTCGTGATCAATGGCCATTACCACGAGAAGCTCGACACCGCGAAGGTGGATGAGCTGCTCGACGGTCTGAAGTGAGGCACCGGTAGATGGCACACGGTCACCACGATTATTCCGAGGGCTATGGCCCGGTAGGCCCGGTTCCGCAGGAGCACAACGTCGTCTACACGACGCTGCACTACGAGAAGCCGTGGTCGTACGAGAACTACCTGAAGACCGGCGGCTACAGCGCGCTGCGCAAGATCCTGACCGAGAAGATCGATCAGGCCGCCGTGATCGAGATGGTCAAGCAGTCCGGCCTGCGCGGCCGCGGCGGCGCGGGCTTCCCGACCGGCCTGAAGTGGAGCTTCATGCCCAAGGGTTCGGGCACGCAGAAGTACATCCTGTGCAACTCGGACGAATCCGAACCGGGCACCGCCAAGGACCGCGACATCCTGCGCTACAACCCGCATGCGGTCATCGAAGGCATGGCGATCGCGTGCTACGCGACCGGTTCGACCGCGGCGTACAACTATCTGCGTGGTGAGTTCCACCACGAGCCGTTCGAGCACATCGAGGAAGCCCTGGCCGAGGCGTACAAGCACGGCTGGCTGGGCAAGAACGTTCTCGGCTCCGGCATCGATATCGACATCTACAACGCACTCGGTGCGGGCGCTTACATCTGCGGCGAAGAAACCGCGTTGATGGAGTCGCTGGAAGGCAAGAAGGGTCAGCCGCGCTACAAGCCGCCGTTCCCGGCCAACTTCGGCTTGTACGGCAAGCCGACGACGATCAACAACACCGAAACCTATGCCTCGGTGCCTGCGATCATCCGTAACGGTGCGGAGTGGTTCCTCAATCTGGGCAAGCCGAACAACGGCGGTCCGAAGATCTTCTCGGTGTCGGGCCACGTCGCCCGTCCGGGCAATTACGAGATCCGCCTGGGCACGTCGTTCGCGGAGCTGCTGCAGCTCGCTGGTGGCATGCGCGACGGCCGCAAGATCAAGGGCGTGATCCCGGGTGGTTCCTCGATGCCGGTACTGCCGGGCGAGACCATGATGGGCCTCACCATGGATTACGACTCGATCCAGAAGGCCGGTTCCGGCCTCGGTTCGGGCGCCGTGATCGTGATGGACGACACCACCTGCATGGTGCGCGCCTGCCAGCGCATCTCGCGCTTCTACTTCAAGGAAAGCTGCGGCCAGTGCACGCCGTGCCGCGAAGGCACCGGCTGGATGTACCGCATGCTGACCCGCATCGTCGAGAAGCAGGCCACGCTGGAAGACCTGCAGATGCTGCGCGCCGCCGCTGGCCAGATCGAAGGCCACACCATCTGCGCGTTCGGCGAAGCCGCCGCGTGGCCGGTGCAGGGCTTCCTGCGTCATTTCTGGGATGAGTTCGAATACGCGATCGTGAACAAGCGCTTCCTGGTCGACGACCAGCGCGCCGGCACCGTCGCGGAGAAGGTCGCCGCATAACATGAGCGCACAGCCCATCAATCCGAATCTTCCGCCGGACCACGTCACCGTCTTCATCGACGGCGTCGAAACGGCCGCGCCGAAGGGCTCGATGATCATCAATGCCGCCGACAAGGCCGGCATCGCGATCCCGCGTTTCTGCTACCACGACAAGCTCAGCATCGCGGCCAACTGCCGCATGTGCCTGGTCGAAGTCGAGAAGATGCCCAAGCCTGCGCCGGCCTGCGCCACGCCGGTGATGGATGGCATGAAGATCACCACGCGCAGCGAAAAGGCTCTGAAGTCGCAGCGCAACGTGATGGAGTTCCTGCTGGTCAATCATCCGCTCGACTGCCCGATCTGCGATCAGGGCGGCGAGTGCGAACTGCAGGACCTGTCGATGGGTTATGGCCGTTCGGTCAGCCGCTTCAGCGAACGCAAGCGCGTGGTGCCGGACGAGGACATGGGTCCGCTGGTTGCCACCGAGATGACCCGCTGCATCCAGTGCACGCGTTGCGTGCGCTTCACCGCGGAAGTCGCCGGTACTTACGAACTCGGCGGCATGTACCGCGGCGAGAACCTGCAGATCGGCACCTTCGACGGCAAGCCGCTGACCACCGAACTGTCCGGCAACGTCATCGACGTCTGCCCGGTCGGTGCGCTGACCAACAAGGTGTTCCAGTTCAAGGCGCGCCCGTGGGAACTGACCGCACGCGAATCGTTGGGTTACCACGATGCGCTGGGCAGCAACTTGTTCCTGCACGTGCGTCGTGGCGAAGTGCTGCGCAGCGTGCCGCGCGACAACGAAGCCGTGAACGAATGCTGGCTGTCGGACCGCGATCGTTACTCGCACCAGGGCCTGTACGCTGCTGATCGCGCGACCAAGCCGTTGATCAAGGACGGCGACGACTTCCGCGAAGCCTCGTGGGACGAAGCGCTGGCCAAGGCCGCGAAGATCCTGCGCGACAATGGCGCCGACAACCTCGGCGTGCTGGTCCATCCGTCGACCTCGAACGAAGAAGGCGCGCTGCTGGCCCGTCTGGCCGAGGCGCTGGGCACCGGCAACATCGACCATCGCATCTCGCAGCACGACCTGTCGGATGCCGCCATCGCCGAAACCTTCGGCATGCCGGTCGCCGATCTCGCCAATGCCGATGCGATCGTCATCGTCGGCAGCAACCTGCGTCATGAAGTCCCGCTGCTGCACGCCCGCGTGCGCAAGGCGTGGACGCGTGGCGCCAAGGTGCATGTCGTCAATCCGGTCGACTTCGATTTCACCTTCAACGCCGCGAGCAGCCGCATCGTCGCGCCGTCGCAGATCGCCGCGACGCTGGCCGATGCCGGCCTGCGCGATGCGTTGAAGGACACGACGCGTGCTGTCGTGATCGTCGGTGGCGTGGCCGAGAACGGCCCGTACGCCGCTGCGATCCGCAAGGCCGCGGCTGAATTCGCGACCGCTACGAACGCGAAACTGTGCCGCATCCCACAGGGCGCGAATGCTGTCGGCCTGGCCAAGCACGGTGTGCTGCCGCGTTCGCGCGATGCGCAGACCATGCTCGCGCAGCCGCGTTCGGCCTACGTCCTGTACGGCATCGAGCCGGGCCTGGATTTCGCCGATACCGCTACCGCCAACAAGGCGCTCAAGTCCGCGCAGGTCGTGGCATTCAGCCATTTCGCCTGCCGTTCCACGCGCGCCGTGGCCGACGTGATCCTGCCGATCGGTCTGCTGCCGGAAATCGAAGCGACGCTGACCAATCTCGAAGGTTTCGAACAGTCCACCGCCGCCGGCGGCAAGCTGCCGGGCGACGCACGTGCCGGCTGGCGCGTTCTGCGTGCGCTGGGTGGTGACCTGGACGTTGCCGGTTTCGACTTCACCGATCTGGCCGGCCTGCGCGCGGGTATCCATCGCCAGGACGTGCGTCCGGCGGCGGGTGCTGCCACGACGGTTGCAGGCGAAGGCCTCGAACTGGCGGTGAGCACCGCGATCTATCGCAGCGACGCCGTCGTGCGCCGTGCGGCCAATCTGCAGTCGCATCCGCTCAACGTCGAACCGCAGGCCGTGTTGCATCCGGCCGACGCGGACGCGCTGGGTTTCCGCGACGGCGTGATCGGCAAGTTCACGGGCGCTGCCGGCACGGCAACGCTGCCCGTCGTCGTCAGCGACAAGGTCGCGCGCGGCACGGTCTGGATTGAAAGTGGCCACGGTGCCACCGCGCCGCTCGGCGTCGGTCGCGTGCAGGCGGGGAGGGCATGATGCAAGCCGTTGATACTTTCCGCGACTGGATGGTCGGCCTCGGTGCCGGCGGCACGGTTGCGTGGATCGTGCTGAAGGTCCTGCTGATCGCCATGCCGGTGATCATCACGGTCGCGTTCTACGTCGTGTGGGAACGCAAGCTGATTGGCTGGATGCATGTGCGTCGCGGCCCGATGTACGTGGGCAAGGGCATCCTCCAGGCCTTCGCCGACGTGTTCAAGCTGCTGTTCAAGGAAGTCATCCAGCCCACGCGCGCGCAGCCGTTCCTGTTCAAGTTCGCACCGTTGCTGGCGCTGGCGCCGGCCTTCGCGGCCTGGGCGGTGGTGCCGTTCGACGCGAAGCTGGTGCTCTCGAATGCCAACGCCGGCCTGCTGTACCTGCTGGCTATGACCTCGATGGGTGTCTACGGGATCATCCTTGCCGGATGGGCTTCGAACTCGAAGTACGCGTTCCTCGGTGCAATGCGCGCCGCCGCGCAGATGGTGTCCTACGAAATCGCCATGGGCTTCGCCATGGTCGGCGTGCTGATCGCCGCGGGCAGCCTGAACCTCACCGACATCGTGATGGCGCAGTCCGGCAACGCCGGCGCGTTCGAATGGTTCATGTGGCCGCTGGCGCCGCTGTTTGTGGTGTATTTCATCTCGGGCGTGGCCGAAACCAACCGCGCGCCGTTCGACGTGGTCGAAGGCGAATCGGAAATCGTCGCCGGTCACATGGTCGAGTACTCGGGTTCGGCGTTCGCGCTGTTCTTCCTCGCCGAATACGCGAACATGATCCTGATCAGCTTCCTGGTCTCGATCTTCTTCGTCGGCGGCTGGCTGAGCCCGTTCCAGGGCCTGGGCATCCCGTTCCTGTCGGTGGACGGCTGGTGGTGGCTGCTCGCGAAGGTGTTCTTCTTCGCCAGCTGCTTCATCTGGTTCCGCGCTTCGTTCCCGCGCTACCGCTATGACCAGATCATGCGCCTGGGCTGGAAGGTGTTCATTCCGCTGACCATCGCGTGGATCTGCGTCACCGCGCTGCTGGCGTACTTCAACGTCTTCACGCCGGGGCAGTGAGTACAGGCATGAATCGCATCGTTTCCTATTTCAAGAGCCTGCTCCTGATCGAGCTGTGCCAGGGCCTTTGGCTGACGCTGAAGTACCTGTTCAAGCCGAAGTACACGCTGATGTACCCGATGGAGAAGACGCCGCAGTCGCCGCGCTTCCGCGGCATCCATGCGCTGCGCCGTTACCCGAACGGGGAAGAGCGCTGCATCGCCTGCAAGCTTTGCGAAGCCGTGTGCCCGGCGCTGGCTATCACCATCGACTCGGAGAAGCGTGAGGACGGCACCCGCCGCACCACGCGTTACGACATCGACCTGTTCAAGTGCATCTTCTGCGGCTTCTGCGAAGAGTCCTGCCCGGTCGATTCGATCGTGGAAACCCATATCCACGAGTATCACTTCGAGAAGCGCGGCCAGAACATCGTGACCAAGCCGCAGCTGCTGGCGATTGGCGACCGGCTTGAGGCCGAAATCGCCGAACGCCGCGCCACCGACGCCGCGTTCCGCTGAGGCCTGCCATGGATTTCGTGCAGATTGCTTTCCTTGCCTTCGCCGCGATGGCCACCATTGCGGCACTAGGCGTCATCACCGTCCGCAATCCGGTACATGCCGCGCTGCTGCTGGTGCTGACCTTCTTCTCCGTTGCCTGCACCTGGATCATCTCGGGCGCCGAGTTCCTCGGTATCGCCCTGATCCTGGTCTACGTCGGCGCGGTGATGGTGTTGTTCCTGTTCGTCGTGATGATGCTGGACATCGACGTCGCGCCGTTGCGCGAGGGCTTCGTCCGGTATCTGCCGGTCGGGCTGATCGTTGCCGTGGTGATGTTGGCCGAGATGCTGACGCTGATCGGCGCCAAGGCCGCGATGGCGACGCCGTTCGCCGACAACGCGGCCAACGCCGGTGACATCCCGAACACTAAGTGGCTGGCGCAGGCGTTGTTCACCGACTTCATGCTGCCGTTCGAAGTCGCTGCGGTCATCCTGACCATCGCCGTCATCGCCGCCGTGATGCTGACGCTGCGTCGTCGTCCGGGTGCGCGCCACCAGGATCCGTCCGCGCAGGCACGCGTACGTGCCAGCGATCGAATCCGCATGGTCAAGATGGATGCCGTGAAGCCGCAGGCTCCGGCAACCGGTGAGGAGACCCAGCCATGAATCTGCTTGGTGAAGGCGTGGCCCTCGGCCACTATCTGGCGCTTGGCGCTGCGCTGTTCTGCATCAGCATCGCCGGCATCGTGCTGAACCGTAAGAACGTGATCATCCTGCTGATGTCAATCGAGCTGATGCTGCTCTCGGTCAACATCAACTTCGTCGCCTTCTCGCGCCATCTCGGCGATGCGGCGGGGCAGGTGTTCGTGTTCTTCATCCTGACCGTGGCCGCAGCGGAAGCCGCGATCGGTCTGGCGATCCTGGTCACGCTGTTCCGTAACCGCCGCACGATCAACGTCGGTCAGATCGATTCGCTCAAGGGCTGACCCAGAGTCGCTGACAGCCCCGCGGCACCTCATGTCGCGGGCTGCCTAGAAAGCAAGCATTGGAAAACCGATGGCCATCTCCAAAACCCATCTGCTGATCATCGTGCTCGCACCCTTGCTGGGTGCGATCCTCGCCGGCCTGTTCGGTCGCCGCATCGGCCGCATCGGCGCCCACAGCGTCACCATCACTGGCGTTGCGGTCAGCTGCGCGCTGTCGATGTACGTGCTGTGGCAGCTGGTGTCGCAGGGCGCGGCGCCGTTCAACGAGAACGTCTACACCTGGTTCCAGGTGGGCGGCCTCGACGCGCATGTCGGCTTCATGATCGACAAGCTGACCGCGATGATGATGGTCGTGGTGACCTTCGTGTCGCTGCTGGTGCACGTCTACACCATCGGCTACATGGAAGAAGACCCCGGTTACCAGCGCTTCTTCAGCTATATCTCGCTGTTCACCTTCTCGATGTTGATGCTCGTCATGAGCAACAACTTCATGCAGCTGTTCTTCGGCTGGGAAGCGGTCGGCCTGGTCTCGTACCTGCTGATCGGCTTCTGGTTCAAGCGCCCGACCGCGGTGTTCGCCAACCTCAAGGCGTTCCTGGTCAACCGCGTCGGCGACTTCGGCTTCCTGCTCGGCATCTCGGCCGTGCTGTGGAAGTTCGGCACCCTCGATTACGCCACCGTCTTCGCCAACGCTCCGACCATCGTCGGCCAGGTCATTCCGGTCCTCGCTGGCCATGAGTGGTCGGTCGCCACGGTGATCTGCATCTGCCTCTTCATCGGCGCGATGGGCAAGTCGGCGCAGGTGCCGCTGCACGTCTGGCTGCCGGACTCGATGGAAGGCCCGACCCCGATCTCCGCGCTGATCCACGCCGCGACGATGGTCACCGCGGGCATCTTCATGGTCGCGCGCATGTCGCCGCTGTTCCAGCTGAGCGAAACGGCGCTGAACTTCGTGCTGTTCGTCGGTGCCACCACCGCGTTCTGGACCGGCCTGATCGGTATCGTGCAGAACGACATCAAGCGCGTGGTGGCGTACTCGACCCTCTCGCAGCTGGGCTACATGACCGTCGCGCTGGGCGTGTCCGCTTACTCCGCGGCCGTGTACCACCTGATGACCCACGCCTTCTTCAAGGCGCTGCTGTTCCTCGGTGCCGGCTCGGTGATCATCGGCATGCACCACGAGCAGGACATGCGCCGCATGGGTGGCCTGCGCAAGTACATGCCCATCACCTACATCACGATGGTGATCGGCACGCTGGCCCTGGTCGGCACGCCGTTCTTCAGCGGCTTCTACTCGAAGGACACCATCATCGAGGCGGCCGCCGAACACGCGCACGAAGCGCACAACTGGGTCGCGACCTACGGCTACTGGGCCGTGCTGCTCGGTGCCTTCGTCACCTCGTTCTACAGCTTCCGCCTGCTGTACATGACCTTCCACGGGAAGGAACACTTCCATGATCCGGCTCCGGATCATTACGTGGCTCCGGAAGCGGACTCGACCGAGCACGAGGAAGCGCTGGCACACGAACACGGCGACGACCACGGTCATGGCCACGACGACCACGCGCATACGCCGCACGAATCGCCGTGGGTCGTGACCCTGCCGCTGATCCTGCTGGCGATCCCGTCGATCCTGATCGGTTTCTTCACCGTCGGCCCGATGCTGTTCGGCACCGACATGCTGGGCCATGTGAAGCAGCTGCCGTTCTTCCTGGGCGCGATCGACCTCCCGGCCGCGCAGGACACCGTCGGCAAGCTGGCCGAGGAGTTCCATGGTCCGGTTGCATTCGCGCTGCACGGCTTCACGGCTCCGGCGTTCTGGCTGGCCTTCGCAGGCTTCCTGCTGGCGACCTATCTGTACCTGATCAAGCCAGAGTTGCCGGCCAAGCTGCGCAAGACGTTTGCCCTGCCGGTGCGCGTGCTCGAAGAGAAGTACGGCATGGACACGCTCTGGATCGACGGCTTCGCCGGTGGCGGCATTCTGATCGGCAAGCTCTCGCGCTGGTTCGACACCAACATCATCGACGGCCTGGTCAATGCCAGCGCCCGCATCACCGACTTCACCGCGCGCCTGGTGCGCCGCGGCCAGACCGGCTACCTCTACCACTATGCGTTCGCGATGATCCTCGGCCTGATTGCTTCACTGGCCGTGCTCATTCGTTACTGGCGCTGATAAGGACCTCGCAACGTGACTTCCTGGCCCTTGCTTAGCCTCCTGATCTGGCTGCCGATCATCGGCGGCTTCTTCACCCTCGCATTCGGCAACGAGCGCGCGAACGGCGCCCGCTGGTTCGGCCTTGCCGTCGCATTCGTGACGCTGCTGCTGAGCGTTCTGCTGTTTACGGGCTTCGACTACCCGAACCCCGGCATGCAGTTCGGTGAAGAGCATGCATGGATCCCGGCCTATGACATCCGCTACAGCCTCGGTGCGGACGGCATCTCGGTCGCGCTGATCGGCCTGACCACGCTGACCTCGCTGCTGGTGCTGATCTCGGCCTGGGGTTCGGTCGACAAGCGCGTCAGCCAGTACTACGCCGCGTTCCTGATCCTAGAAGGCCTGATGGTCGGCGTATTCTCCTCGCTCGACTCGATGCTGTTCTACGTGTTCTTCGAGGCCATGCTGATCCCGATGTTCCTGATCATCGGCGTCTGGGGCGGCCCGCGTCGCGTATACGCGGCGGTGAAGTTCTTCCTGTACACGTTCATCGGCTCGATCTTCATGCTGGCCGCGCTGATCTACATGTACCTCAAGGGCGGCAGCTGGCAGATCGCGGACATGTACGCGTTGCAGCTCACGGCCGAAGAGCAGAAGTGGATCTTCCTTGGCTTCCTCGCGGCTTTCGCGGTGAAGGTGCCGATGTTCCCGGTCCACACATGGTTGCCGGACGCGCACGTGGAAGCACCGACCGCGGGTTCGGTGATCCTGGCCGCGATCATGCTGAAGATCGGTGGATACGGCTTCCTTCGTTTCACCCTGCCGATCGTGCCGGACGCCGGCACAGACTGGGCCATGTTCGTCATCGCGCTGAGCCTGATTGCAATCGTGTACGTCGGCTTGGTCGCCCTGGCGCAGGACGACATGAAGAAGCTGATCGCCTATTCGTCGGTTTCGCACATGGGCTTCGTCACCCTGGGCACGTTCATCGCGTTCGCGCTGGTACGCGACTACGGCAACTACGATGCTGCCCGTCTCGGCCTGCAGGGCGCGATGGTGCAGATGATCAGCCACGGCTTCATCTCGGGCGCGATGTTCACCTGCGTCGGCGTGCTGTATGACCGCATGCACAGCCGCATGATCAAGGATTACGGCGGTGTGGTGAACGTGATGCCCTGGTTCGCGACGTTCTTCGTGCTATTCGCCATGGCCAACTCCGGCCTGCCGGGCACCTCGGGCTTCGTCGGCGAGTTCATGGTCATCCTGTCGAGCTTCCAGAAACACCCGCTGATCGCATTCGCTGCCGCGACCACGCTGATCGTCGGCGCCGGTTACACGCTGTGGCTGGTCAAGCGTGTGATCTGGGGCGAGATCGGCAACGCCCACGTCGCCGAGATGGAAGACATCAATTTCCGCGAAGCGATCGTGCTCGGCGTGTTCGCGATCGGTGTGCTGGTGCTGGGTATCTACCCGAAGCCGCTGACCGATCTGATGGAACCGTCGATCGCCAACCTCGCCACCCAGATCGCAACTTCCAAGCTGTAAGGCGCGCACCGCGCGACTGCCGCCAGAGATCCAGACATGCAGATGAACACGCCCACCACCGCCGACCTGATGCCGCTGCTGCCCGAGCTGGTGCTCGTCGGCGCCGCATTCGCCTGGCTGATGCTCGACCTGTTCCTGGACTCGCGCCGCCGCGTGATCACCCACGTGCTGTCGATCGCGACGCTGGTCGCGGTGATCGCGATGATCGCCGCCGGCGTGGGCGGGCAGGGCACGGTGCTCAACGGCATGTTCGTGCGCGACACCGCCGCCGACGTGATGAAGCTGGCCATGCTGACCGTCAGCGCCTTCGCCCTGATCTACGGTTGGCCGTACCTGCGCCAGCGCAACCTGTATCAGGGCGAGATCGCGGTGCTGATGTTGTTCGCGATCGCCGGCATGATGCTGCTGGTCTCCGCCGGCAGCCTGGTGATGGTGTACCTGGGTCTGGAAATGCTAGCGCTGTGCTCGTACGCGTTGGTCGCGGTGGATCGCGACAGCCCGATCGCCTCCGAAGCGGCGATCAAGTACTTCGTGCTGGGTTCGCTGGCTTCGGGTCTGATCTTGTACGGCATGTCGCTGATCTACGGTGCGACCGGCTCGCTCGATCTCGCCACGATCGGCACGGCTGCTTCCGCCAGTTCGAACGCGACCCTGCTGATCACCGGTGTCGTGTTCACCGTTGCCGGCATCGCCTTCAAGTTCGGCGCCGCGCCGTTCCACATGTGGCTGCCGGACGTCTATACCGGTGCTCCGACCCCGATCACCCTGTTCATCGGCTCGGCGCCCAAGCTGGCGTACTTCGGTATGGCGCTGCGCCTGCTGGAGACCGGCGCTGGCCCGCTCGACGATCGTTGGCGCCTGCTGCTGGCCGCGCTGGCCGTCGCCTCGCTGGTGATCGGCAACCTGAGCGCGCTGGTGCAGAGCAACTTCAAGCGTCTGCTCGCATATTCGACCGTCTCGCACGTGGGCTTCCTGTTCCTCGGTCTCGCCGGTGGCGGTCCGCAGGGCATGGCGGCGGCGATGTTCTATGCGATCAGCTATGCGGTGATGTCGGCCGCGGCCTTCGGTGCGATCGTGGTGATGGCCGGCAAGGGTTTCGAGGCCGACAACATCGACGACTACAAGGGTCTCAACGCCCGCAACCCGTGGCTGGCCGGTCTGATCCTGTGCGTCATGGCTTCGCTCGCCGGCGTTCCGCCGTTCCTGGGTTTCTGGGCCAAGTTGGCGGTGCTGCGCGCGGCCTTCGAAGGCGGCCTGTGGTGGCTGGCCCTGACCGGTCTGGTCTTCGCCGTGGTGGGTGCGTTCTATTACCTGCGTGTGGTGAAGGCGATGTATTTCGAAGAGCCGCAGGGGGAGCAACACGAGCCCAGTGACGATCGTCCGCTGCGCGTGCTGTTCGGCGTGAATGCGCTGGCGCTGCTTGCGCTGGGCTTCGCCTGGAACCCGATCATGGCGTGGTGCAAGTACGCCTTTGGCGTATAAAAACAGCTGTTTTTCCGTAGTTTTTCGCGCAACCTGAAATTTTGTTCAAATGACCGCTTGCAAGAATTTTCACATGCAGTCATAATTCCGCTCCTGCTGCGGGGTGGAGCAGTCTGGCAGCTCGTCGGGCTCATAACCCGAAGGTCGTAGGTTCAAATCCTACCCCCGCTACCAAGGTTAGAAATACGGCTCACTGCTCAGGCCGTATTGGTGTCAGAGGTTGTTTTAGAGGTATGCGGGACTGGCTCGGGTTTCCAATCGGCGTAGCCAGCCCCCGCTACCAGCTTCGGCTGGAGAAGGGCCTCTCAGGAGGCTTTTCTTTTTGGTCGCAAGGCTCGGGCTTTGCAGTGTGCCGGCTCCACGGCACGCTGCACCGAAATCCAGTTGTAACGGACAAGGGGCCCGTTGGGCCCCTTGTTGTTTTTGCGTTTCAGGATTGCGCAAGACACCACGAATACCCGCCTGCGCCGACGATCGGTACTCGCGGATTCCAAGGGAAGACATGACGGACAAGGCCAACGAAATCACCGCAATGCTGGCTCCGACGGTAACGTCGCTGGGTCTGGAATTGCTGGGCGCCGAATACCTGCCTTCGCCGGGCGGCGCGATGCTGCGTCTGTACATCGACGTGCCGGCGGATGCGGTGGGCGAGGGTGGCGAGCCGCGCTCCGTGACCATCGAGGACTGCGAAGCGGTCAGTCGCGAAGTCTCCGCGCAGCTCGACGTCGAGGACCCGATCAGCAGCCACTACACGCTGGAAGTGTCCTCCCCTGGCATCGACCGCCCGCTGTTCGGCGCCGCGCAGTTCGCGCGCTTCGCAGGCGAGTCGGCCAAGGTCGTGCTGCGTCTGCCGCAGGACGGTCGCCGTCGCCTGCAGGGCGGGATCGTGCGCGTGGCCGGTGAAGACATCACGTTCAACGTCGACGGCAACGAGTTCACGGTGCGCGCCGACAACATCGAAAAAGCCCGCCTGATCCCCGACTGGGTCGCGCTGGGCATCGAAAAAACCAAGCCGGGAAAGGCTCCGGCGAAAGGCAAGAAATCCACCAACAAGCCGGCGGCGAGCAAGCCGTCCCGTGCGGAGTAAGTAGAGATGAGCAAGGAACTTCTGCTGGTCGTTGATGCGGTCGCCAACGAGAAGGGCGTCCCGCGCGAAGTCATTTTCGAGGCGATCGAGGCCGCGCTGGCTTCTGCCGCCAAGAAGCGCTATCACGACCAGGACGTGCTGGTGCGCGTGTCCATCGATTCGAAGGACGGCAGCTACGAGACCTTCCGTCGCTGGGAAGTCGTCGCCGACGACGTCGTGATGGAATCGCCGGACCGCCAGATCCGCATGATGGACGCCATCGACGAAGCCGAAGGCGTCGAGCTTGGCGACTACATCGAAGAGCAGATCGAGAGCCCGGACTTCGGCCGCATCGCCGCCCAGGCCGCCAAGCAGGTGATCGTGCAGCGCGTGCGTGAAGCCGAGCGCGCGCAGGTCGTCGACGCCTGGAAGGATCGCGTGGGCGAGCTGGTCACCGGCGTCGTCAAGCGCGCCGAGCGCGGCAACATCTACGTTGACCTCGGCGGCAATGCCGAAGCGATCATCCCGAAGGACAAGGGCATCCCGCGCGACGTGCTGCGCGCCGGCGACCGCGTCCGCGGCTACCTGTTCGACGTCCGCACCGAGCCGCGCGGCCCGCAGCTGTTCATCAGCCGCGCCGCCCCGGAATTCATGATGGAACTGTTCAAGCTCGAAGTGCCGGAAGTGGGCCAGGGCCTGGTGTCCATCAAGGCCTGTGCGCGCGATCCGGGCGACCGCGCCAAGATCGCCGTGCAGGCGCACGACAACCGCACCGATCCGATCGGCGCCTGCATCGGCATGCGCGGTTCGCGCGTGCAGGCGGTGTCGAATGAACTCAACGGCGAGCGCGTCGACATCGTGCTGTGGTCGGACAACCCGGCGCAGTTCGTCATCAACGCGATGGCGCCGGCCGAAGTGCAGTCGATCATCGTCGATGAAGAAAAGCACTCGATGGACCTCGCGGTCGCCGAAGACCGCCTGGCCCAGGCGATCGGCAAGGGCGGCCAGAACGTGCGCCTGGCCAGCCGCCTGTCGGGCTGGCAGCTCAACGTGATGACGCAGGACCAGGTCACCGCGAAGTCGGAATCCGAGCAGGCCTCCGCGCGTCAGCTGTTCATGGACAAGCTGGAAGTCGACGAGGAAATCGCCGGCATCCTGGTCTCGGAAGGCTTCAATACGGTCGAGGAAATCGCCTACGTCCCGGTCGGCGAACTGCTGGCCGTCGAGGGCTTCGACGAGGACATCGTCGAGGAGCTGCGTTCGCGCGCCCGCGACGCGCTGCTCAACGAAGCGCTGGCCGCCGAGGAAGAGCTCGACGAACACCAGCCTGCCGCCGACCTGCTCGAGCTGGAGGGTATGGACGAGGAACTCGCGTTCACGCTCGCCTCGCGCGGCGTCGTGACGCGCGACGACCTGGCCGATCTCGCCACCGACGAGCTGACCGACATCGATGGCGTCGATGAAGACCGCGCCAAGGCACTGATCATGGAAGCGCGCAAGCACTGGTTCGAATAAAGCGTTAAGCAGCCGTAGGGCGGGTCCCAGACCCGCCACCTGCGAAAGTGCGGCGGGTCGAGACCCGCCCTACAATCGCCACCCTGGATCGTCCCTCTAGATCGCCGCGGTGGCCAAAGGAAACCGGAAACCGAATGTCGCAGCAAACCACCATCCGCAAGCTCGCTGAACTGGTGAATACGCCGGTCGAGAAGTTGCTGGAGCAGCTGGCCGAGGCCGGCATGACCTTCAGCGGCCCCGACCAGGTCGTGACCAGCATCGAGAAGGTCAAGCTGCTTGGCTTCCTCAAGCGCTCGCATGGCAAGGCGGACACCGCCGAGGCCGGCGAGGCGCCGAAGAAGATCACGCTCAATCGCAGCCGCAAGGAAGAACTGACCGTCGGCGGCGGCAAGAGCAAGGCGACTGTCGATGTCGTCGTGCGCAAGAAGGTCACGCTGGTCAAGCCGACCGAGCAATCGGCTGGGCCGGTGACCGACGAGCGCGCCGAGATCCTGCGCAAGCTGGAAGAATCCAAGCAGCGCAACCTCGCCGAGCAGCAGAAGCTCGCCGAAGTCGACAAGCGTCGCGCCGATGAAGTCGAACGCGTGCGCGTCGCC
This sequence comes from Lysobacter tyrosinilyticus, assembly GCF_054779815.1. NCBI lineage: Bacteria > Pseudomonadati > Pseudomonadota > Gammaproteobacteria > Lysobacterales > Lysobacteraceae > Lysobacter > Lysobacter tyrosinilyticus. The sequence goes on along the minus strand of NZ_BAAGXN010000003.1, from coordinate 613,774 downwards.
GCCGAAGAAGCCGCGCGCGCCAAAGCCGAACAAGAGGCGCAGGCCAAGCTCGCTGAAGCCAGTGCTACGGCGGGCGATGAAGACGCGCCGGTGCGCAAGCCGCCCAGCAGCCATGGTCACGGCCATCCCAAGCCAGCGCCGGCGCGCGCGCCGGAAGCGCCGCGTGGCGCGCCCGCGCACAAGACCCGCGGCTCGCACGCGATGGTCGCGACGGTCGAGGACGACGACCGCACCAACCGCTTCGCCGGCCAGATGCATCTGAGCGCCACCGACCGTGCGAGACGATCGACCGGTGCCCGAGGCAAGGCCAAGCCGCAGCGTCGCCACGCCGAACAGGCGCGTTCCGGCAGCGGATTCACTCGCCCGATCGCTCCGGTCGTGCGCGAAGTCGCCATCGGCGACACCATCACCGTTGCCGACCTCGCGCAGAAGCTCGCGCTCAAGGGCGGCGACGTGGTGAAGGCGCTGTTCAAGATGGGCGTGATGGCCACCATCAACCAGTCCATCGACCACGACACCGCCGCGCTGGTGACCGAAGAACTCGGCCACACCGTGGTCAAGGCCAGCGAGAACACCGCCGAAGACGCGCTGCTCGCCCATGTCGAAGAGACCCAGGGTGACAAGACCTCGCGTCCGCCGGTCGTCACGATCATGGGTCACGTCGACCACGGCAAGACCTCGCTGCTCGATTACATCCGCCGCACCAAGGTCGCCTCGGGCGAAGCCGGTGGCATTACCCAGCACATCGGCGCGTACCACGTCGAAACGCCGAAGGGCGTCGTCAGCTTCCTCGACACCCCGGGCCACGCGGCGTTCACGCAAATGCGTGCGCGCGGCGCCAAGCTCACCGACATCGTGGTGCTCGTGGTTGCCGCCGACGACGGCGTGATGCCGCAGACGCGCGAAGCCGTGCAGCATGCCAAGGCCGCGAAGGTTCCGCTGATCGTCGCGATCAACAAGATCGACAAGTCCGACGCCGACCCGCTGCGCGTGAAGAACGAGCTGCTGGCCGAAGAAGTCGTGGCCGAAGATTTCGGTGGCGACACGCAGATGGTTGAGCTCTCGGCCAAGACCGGCCTGGGCGTGGACAACCTGCTCGACGCGATCCTGATCCAGGCTGAAATGCTCGATTTGCAGGCCGTGCCGACCGGCCGCGCCACCGGCGTGGTGATCGAATCCTCGCTCGACAAGGGCCGCGGTCCGGTTGCGACCGTGCTTGTGCAGCAGGGCGAACTCAAGAAGGGCGACTACCTCGTCTGCGGCGTGCAGTACGGCCGCGTGCGTGCGCTGTTCGACGAAACCGGCTCGCAGGTCAACTCCGCCGGTCCGTCGATCCCGGTGCAGGTGCTGGGTCTGTCGGGCGTGCCGGATTCCGGCGACGACTTCGTTGTGGTCGAGGACGAACGCCTGGCCAAGGACGTCGCGCAGCAGCGCGACGCCAAGCGCCGCGAATCGCGCCTGGTCGCCCAGGCGGGCAACCGCATGGAAGACATCATGGCCCAGATGGGCGAAGGTGCCGGCCAGCAGACGCTCAACCTGGTGGTCAAGGCCGACGTGCACGGTTCGGTACAGGCCCTGCGCGAAGCGCTCACCGGCCTGTCCACCGACGCGATCCGCATCAACGTGATCGGCGGTGGTGTCGGCGGCATCACCGAATCCGACGCGACCCTGGCCGCGACTTCGAAGGCCACGGTCATCGGCTTCAACGTCCGTGCCGACGCCTCGGCGCGCAAGGTGATCGAAGGCAACGGCGTCGATCTGCGTTACTTCTCGATCATCTATGACGTGATCGACCAGGTGAAGCAGGTGGCGTCGGGCATCCTGGGCAAGGAGATCCGCGAAGAGATCATCGGCACCGCCGAGGTCCGCGATGTCTTCCGCAGCTCCAAGTTCGGCGCGGTTGCTGGCTGCATGGTGGTCGAGGGTGTGGTCAAGCGCCACAAGCCGATCCGCGTGCTGCGCGACAACACCGTCATCTTCGAGGGCGAGCTGGAATCGCTGCGTCGCTTCAAGGAGAACGTCGACGAAGTGCGCAACGGCACCGAATGCGGTATCGGCGTCAAGGCGTACAACGACATCAAGCCGGGCGACCAGATCGAATGCTTCGAGCGCATCGAGGTCCAGCGCACCCTCTAAGGTGCCGACGTCATGCCTAGCAAATCGTTCCATCGTACCGACCGCGTTTCCGCCCAGCTCCGTCGCGAGCTGGGCGCGATCGTGCACACGACCGTGCGCGAGCACGGCCTGCCGTCGGTCAGTGTTTCCGACGTCGAGGTCACGCGTGACCTCGCGCATGCCAAGGTCTTCGTGACTGCGCTGCAGGAAGAGCGCTCTAAGGAAGCCGTGAAGGCACTGAAAGAGCTGGCGCCCCAGATTCGTTTTCAACTGGGCAAGGCGATGAAGCTCCGTCATGTGCCGGAGCTGCACTTCCATTACGACGACTCCGTCGATCGCGGCGAGCGCATCAACAACCTGCTGCGCGACAACCCGTCGGTTTCTGGCGAAAACGACCCGGATTGATGCCGCAAGGCGCCGGAAGCGTGTTCCGTTTTGTAGAGCGGAGCTTGCTCCGCTGCTTTTTGACGTTTGGCTGTGACGCAGCGGAGCAAGCTCCGCTCTACAAGGCGCCGTCATTGTGGCCAAAGCCGTCCCGCAGCCAGCAAACCGGCTTCAACAATCCCGCACCATGAGCAAGAAACCCCGCACGATCTTCCGCAAGCTCGACGGCATCCTGCTGCTCGACAAGCCGCCAGGGCTGAGCTCGAACCAGGCGCTGCAACGCGTGCGCCATCTGTTCCGTGCGGAGAAGGCGGGCCACACTGGCAGCCTGGATCCGCTCGCGACTGGACTGCTGCCCGTCTGTTTCGGTGAGGCCACCAAGATCGCCGGTCTGCTGCTGGGCTCGAGCAAGGCCTACGAAACCACCGCAGCACTGGGCCTGACCACCGACAGCGACGATGCCGATGGCGCGCCTCTGCTCGAGCGCCCCGTGCCGGTCGACCTCGACGACGCACGCATAGAAGCCGCGCTGGCTCCGCTGCGGGGCCAAATTCGCCAGCGCGCGCCGATCTTTTCCGCACTCAAGCAGGGTGGCGAGCCGCTTTACGCGAAGGCCCGGCGCGGCGAGGTCATCGAGGCGCCCGAACGCGACGTCGTCGTCCACCAGTTGCAGGTCCTGGGGCGTGAAGGCGACCGCATCCGCCTGCTGGTCGAATGCGGCTCCGGAACGTACGTGCGCAGCCTGGTCCGCGATTTCGGCGAGACCCTGGGTTGTGGCGCGCACGTCGCCACCCTGCGGCGCCTGTGGGTCGCCCCCTTCACCACCCCGCGGATGTTCACCCTGGACGAGCTGCAGGCCATCGCCGAAGGGCAGGGCGAAGCGGCGCTCGACGCCTGCCTGCTGCCGATCGAGCTCGGGCTGAGCGGGTTTCCACGCGTGCTCCTCGATGCCACGCAGGCCCGGCGTCTGGGCCAGGGACAGCGACTGCCCCTAGACGGCACGGAGGCCGCGGAATGTGTCGCGATCTACGACGAGACGGGCCGCGTCCTCGGGCTGGGCGAGGTCGATTCCGACAGCGTCCTGAGCCCAAGCCGCTTGTTCACATGGACCACCGAGGCGGCGCTCGGCGGGCGTGAACCATAGGGCCGGGGTCCGAAACTGCCCATCGGGGCTCGCCGGCGGCCCCCTGTTCCCCCGCGCTGCGGCGCGTTTAACACCATCATTACCAGGTTTTCTCGCGGCGCCGTCGCAATCCCCCAGCCCCGCTGCTACAATCCGCGCGCTTTTCAAGCACTTTGAAAAGCTTCACCACTCAGCAAACGGCGGACCAGGCGGTGCGTCGGCAAAGCTTTTGCCGATTCGCGTTCTGCAGGCTTCGCATCTACAAGGCAAATACGATGTCTATCGACACCAGCAAGATCATTGGCGAACACGCACGCGGCGCGGCCGACACCGGCTCCCCGGAAGTCCAGGTGGCTCTCCTGACCGCCCGCATCGAGCAGCTCACCGGCCACTTCAAGATCCACAAGCAGGATCACCACAGCCGCCGCGGTCTGCTCCAGATGGTTAACCGCCGTCGCAGTCTGCTTGACTACCTCAAGCGCAAGGACAACGACCGCTACAAGGCTCTGATCGAAAAGCTCGGTCTGCGCCGATAAGCAACACAACCGCGGCGCAGCGATGCGCCGCGGTTTTTTTTGCGTTATCCCGAGCTGTAATGGGCTCAGGGCAAGCTCAACGAGGGACCTGTTTTTCCCTGGATCCATAAAGCAGATCAGGCAAAAGCAGGTCCCTTGGCTCGTTCGGGACATGACAACGAAATCCAAGGCTGTCGCTTAGACAGCCGACCGCGCTGGCAGGGGCCCGCGTGGAACGAATCAAGAAACCAGGAATATCCAACGTGGCAAAAATCACCAAAACCTTCCAGTACGGCAACCAGACCTACACCCTTGAAACCGGCGAGATCGCCCGCCAGGCCGGCGGCGCCGTCATGGTTTCCGTCGACGGCACCGTGTTGCTGGTCGCTGCCGTCGCCGCCAAGTCGGCGCGCGAAGGTCAGGACTTCTTCCCGCTCACCGTCGACTATCAGGAAAAGTTCTACGCCGGTGGCCGCATCCCGGGTGGCTTCTTCAAGCGCGAAGGTCGCGCGACCGAGAAGGAGACGCTGATCTCGCGCCTGATCGACCGCCCGATCCGTCCTCTCTTCCCGGAGGACTACAAGAACGAAGTCCAGATCATCGCGACCGTCATGTCGCTGAACCCGGAAGTCGACGGTGACATCCCGGCGCTGATCGGCGCGTCCGCCGCGCTCGCGCTGGCCGGCACTCCGTTCCAGGGCCCGATCGGCGCCGCCAAGGTCGGTTACAAGAACGGCCAGTACCTGCTGAACCCGACCGCCACCGAACTGGCTGATTCGCAGCTCGAACTGGTCGTCGCCGGTACCTCCAACGCGGTGCTGATGGTCGAATCCGAAGCGAAGATGCTGTCGGAAGACGTGATGCTCGGCGCCGTGATGTTCGGTCATCGCGAGATGCAGAAGGTCATCAACGTGATCAACGAGCTCGTCGTCGAAGCCGGCACCAAGCCGTCGACGTGGACCGCTCCGGAAAAGAACACCGCCATGATCGGCGCCCTGAAGGAAGCCGTCGGCGGCCAGCTCGCCCAGGCCTTCCAGGTCCGCGACAAGCTCCAGCGTCGCGACGCCATCTCGGCGATCAAGAAGGACGTGATGGCCTCGCTGGCCGGCCGCGCTGAATCCGAAGGCTGGAACGCGGGCGAGATGTCGAAGGAATTCGGCGAACTCGAGTACCAGACCATGCGTGGCTCGGTGATCGACACCAAGATCCGCATCGACGGCCGCGCCCTCGACACCGTGCGCCCGATCGCTTCGAAGGTCAGCGTGCTGCCGCGTACCCACGGCTCCTCGCTGTTCACCCGCGGCGAGACCCAGGCGATTGTCGTGGCGACGCTGGGCACCGCGCGCGACGGCCAGATCATCGACGCCGTCTCGGGCGAGTACAAGGAACACTTCCTGTTCCATTACAACTTCCCGCCCTACTCGGTCGGTGAGTGCGGCCGCATGATGGGCCCGAAGCGTCGCGAGATCGGCCACGGCCGTCTTGCCAAGCGCGGCGTGCTGGCAGTGATGCCGACGATGGAAGAATTCCCGTACACCATCCGCATCGTCTCGGAAATCACCGAATCGAACGGCTCCTCGTCGATGGCCTCGGTCTGCGGTTCGTCGCTGGCGCTGATGGACGCGGGCGTGCCGATCAAGGCACCGGTCGCCGGCATCGCTATGGGCCTGGTGAAGGAAGACGACAAGTTCGTCGTCCTGTCCGACATCCTGGGTGACGAAGATCACCTGGGCGACATGGATTTCAAGGTCGCCGGCACTGCCGAGGGCGTGACCGCCCTGCAGATGGACATCAAGATCCAGGGCATCACCGAAGAGATCATGAAGACCGCACTGGCCCAGGCCAAGACCGGTCGCCTGCACATCCTCGGCGAGATGGCGCATGCCCTCACCGCGCCGCGCAGCGAGCTGAGCGAGTTCGCCCCGCGCCTGCTGACGATGAAGATCCACCCGGACAAGATCCGCGAAGTGATCGGCAAGGGTGGCTCGACCATCCAGGCCATCACCAAGGAAACCGGCACCCAGATCGACATCCAGGACGACGGCACGATCGTCATCGCCTCGGTGAACGCTGCAGCTGCACAGGCCGCCAAGGACCGCATCGAGCAGATCACCTCGGACGTCGAGCCGGGCCGCATCTATGAAGGCAAGGTCGCCAAGATCATGGACTTCGGTGCGTTCGTCACGATCCTGCCGGGCAAGGACGGTCTGGTGCACGTCTCGCAGATCTCCAACGAGCGCGTCGAGAAGGTCTCGGACAAGCTCAAGGAAGGCGACGTGGTCAAGGTCAAGGTGCTGGAAGTCGACAAGCAGGGCCGTATCCGCCTGTCGATGAAGGCCGTCGAAGAAGGCGAGGGCGTGCCGGCTGAGTAAGCCGTCGCTCTAAACGCGTCGAAACGAAAAAGCGGGCTTCGGCCCGCTTTTTCTTTATTGGCTGCCTTCGAGGGAGTTTGTCGAGGCGGGTGAGCGCGTGTCGGCCGCCTCAGCCGTTGTTCGACGCGTTGAATCAGGGCTTCGGCGTTTGTTCCTTGGCTTCGCGTCTCTTCAATGAGCGTTCGAGGAACGCGAGTGCGCGACCGCGCAGTCGCATCGAATGCGAAAGAATCCATTCGCAAATCTTTCTTTTTGATTCACTGCCCTACGTGCAATGCGTGTGCGGCACATGACAATGCTGCGCTACATGGCAGCATGCGAATGCTGGGTATTCGCGCAATAACCTCAGCTCACAAGCAACTGCTGAATGCGAATGCTGCAGCGAGTGCGGTTCTGCAAAGCTTGCGTCGTGCTCCAGCCGCGCGCAATGCGCGGCAATGCAACGACCTCTCTCCACTACAAGGACTTTCCTATGCAAGACGCAGCAAGCCGGCTACTTCGCCGGCCGCTTTCGCTTTCCATTCTGCTGGCATTGCCCGGCTTCGCCTTCGCGCAAGCCACGACTCCCGAAGCCGTGCCAAAGGCGACCGATGTGGATGCGGTGCTCGTCACCGGCTCACGCATTCCCCGCGCCACCGTCGAAGGCCCATCGCCCGTTACCGTCATCACGCATGACGAAATCGATTCGCGCGGCTTCCGCAGTGCATTCGACGCGCTCTCTTCGCTGACCCAGAACACCGGCTCGGTACAGGGTGAAGACTTCGGCAACACCTTCACGCCGGCTGCCAACGTGGTCAATCTGCGCGGCTTCGGCCCCAATCACACGCTGGTGCTGATCAACGGCCGCCGTCTCGCTGACTATCCCGTCGCCTACGACGGTTCGGTGAATGTGGTGAATCTGTCCAACATTCCGAGTGCGCTGATCGATCGCATCGAAGTGCTGGCTGGCGGCGCGTCGGCGATCTACGGTTCCGACGCGGTTGCCGGTGTGGTGAACATCATCCTGAAGCAGCGCTTCGAAGGATTGGACATCAACGCGCGCGTCGGCGGCACGCAACAAGGGGGCGGCCAGAATCAGCGCCTGCAACTGGTCAGCGGCAAGTCCACCGACAACTTCGACGCGGTATTCGGCATCGAGCTTTCGCATCGCAAGCCGATCTGGGGCCTGCAGCGCGACTTCATGGATTCGTACCTGGACGACCCCGACGGCACGCCGCCCGCCGCCACGGTGGTGACCTCCCGCAAGAACGCAGGTACGGGTCGTTATATCGATCCGGGCGCGGCCAACTGCGATGCCAACAGTGCGCTGTACCACGGCTCGGTGTTCCGCACGCAAACCCGTCTGGGTTTCTACTGCGGAAGCAACGAGGCGCAGCCGACGTTCTGGACCGTACAGACGGAAAAGAAGAACGCCGATGCCTATGGTTCGCTGACCTGGCACCTGGGCGAACATGCCGATGTCTTTGCGGACCTGGCCCTGGACGTAGCCGACATCGCCAACAACACGCGCGCGCCCAGCTGGACGTCCGAGCAGGCGACCAACGGCTACTTCTACAACCAGGCCAGTGGCCAGTACGAAACCTGGTTCCGCCGCATTGCGCCGGAGGAAATCGGTTCGGCGCATGCCAACAACCGCAAGTTCCTGGAGCGCTCGTGGGCCTTTACCGTGGGAGCGCGTGGTTCGTTCGGTGAGTCGGCCTGGGATTACGAAGTGGCCTACAACCAGGCTCGCAGCACCGACTACACCAAGCGGCGTGCGTTCCTCACGGGTATCAATGAGTTCTTCCTCGGTCGGAAGCAGGGCGAGGACGCCGATGGCATCGGCATCTACAACCCGGATCCGGCGCGTCTGTTCACGCCATTGACGACGGCCGATTACAACGCCCTGACTGCCAGCTACACCAACCGAAATGCGGCGTGGCTGCAGAACCTGAGCTTCAGCGTGAATGGCGAACTGTTCGATTTGCCCGGTGGCAAGGCGGGCGTGGCAGGCGTGCTCGAAGCCGGCAACCAGGGCTACAGCAACCACCCATCGGAATTGCTGGGGCAGGGCGTGTTCTGGAACACGCTGGCCGGTGTGCCGGCGCGTGGTGATCGCGATCGTTACGCGGCGGGCGTGGAAGTGAATCTGCCGCTGTTGACGCAGCTCACTGCCACCGCGGCTGCGCGCTACGACGAATACCGCTTCTCCGGACATTCGCTCGGCAAGGCAACCTGGAACCTGGGTCTTGAGTACCGGCCGATCCAAAGCCTGTTGCTGCGCGCGACTGCGGCGACCAGCTTCCGCGCACCGGACATGAACTATGTCTTTGCAGCCGAAACCCGCGGCTACATTCCAGGGCTGACCGACTACTGGCGTTGCCGCACGGCCGGGCAGGACGTCGACAACTGCGACTTCGCAGGTATTCCCATCGATTTCACCAGCACCGGTAGTCCGGACCTGAAGCCGGAAAACGGAAAGTCGCACGGCTTTGGCGCAGTCTGGTCACCGTCGGAGAACTTCGACCTGTCGCTGGACTATTACCGCATCAAGCTCGAGGACGAAGTCACCAATCTCGATGCCGACGGCATCCTGCAGACGGAATCGGATTGCCGCTTCGGATCGACCGAGAGCGGAGAGGCACGTGATATCAATTCGTCGCTGTGCCAGGACGCGCTGAGCCGGGTTATCCGCAATCCCCCCAATGCTGCGGTCGAACCCAATCAGGCACGTCGCGTCCTGATCAATGCGATCAACGCTTCGACCGAGACCACAAGCGGCATCGACCTGAAGAGCAATGTGCGTTGGGACGCGGGCAGGTATGGCCGCTTCGGTACTTCGTTGGCCTATTCGCTGGTGATCGATCACGACTTCCAGCAGTTTCAGACCGATCCGGTGCAGGACCGCCGCAACTCCCTCGACAGCTTCGACTGGCGCAGCAAGCTCAACGGTAGCGTGACTTGGAGCATCGGCCGGTGGGATACCACGTTGTTCGGTCAACGCTACGGCTCTCTGCCCAAGAGCGATGGCAGCGGACGCATCGCGCCGTATGCGCTGTACAACGGCAGTGCACGTTATCGCTTCAGTGACGCCGGCTCTCTCGCCCTGATCGTCAACAACCTGCGCAATTCGCGTCCGCCGGCGGATCGGAATGGTGGAGGCTGGCCGTTCTATCCCGTGGGCAATTACGACCCGTACGGGCGGCAGTTCTGGCTGGAATTGAGCTATCGCATCAAGTGATTGCGTAATACGAAAGCCCCGCCGGAAGGCGGGGTTTTTCTTGGTTCTGAAGTTCGAAGCGCACGAGCTTGGTCGTCATTCGCCACTTCCCCTCACCCTGCGTCGCTGCGCGACGCTGTCCCTCTCCCCGCAAGCGGGGCGAGGGGGCCGTGCGGCTGGGGCCAGTAGTGGGCGAGTGTCTTGCTTTTTCCTTCTCCCCGCTTGCGGGGAGAAGGTGCCCAAAGGGCGGATGAGGGGCGGGAAATGAAAAAGCCGATTTGCTTGGTTGGATACGGAGCAGTCCGATGCCGTGAGTTAATGCGTCGGCGCGGGGGGCGCGGGCCGCAGTGTGGCGGCTGTAGCGGGTGATGCCGCCGTGCCAGGTGATGCACCCGTGCCGGGTGATGCACCCGCACCAGGCGATGCAGCCGTACCAGGCGATGCAGCCGTGCCAGGTGATGCAGCCGTGCCAGGCGATGCAGCGGTACCCGGCGACGGGGATGTCGCAGGTCGCGCTGCTGTCGCCGGAGCTGTCGTCGCGGCCGGTGGTGTCGTCGCAGCCACAGGTCGCGCGGCGGCGCTGATCGCATCGTTGATGCCCGTGCGCCGCGAGCCTTCGTTCGTCAGTTGCGCTTGCAGTCGCGTATTTCGGGCAGCAGCGGGATCGGGCTCCGCTGCCGGATTGAGTGTCGCACTGCGGATGCGGTCGGCCTGCGCCTGCGCGGCCATCTGGTTGAGCGGCAGGTAATCGCTGCGGAAGTTCAGCTCGACTGACGAGTTGAGGTCGAGATCGGTATTCATCTCCTCAGTGGACTGCGAACGCTGCGTCGACACATAGCCGATGTTGTTCTCGATGTCCGCACTGGCACTCCATGGGCCCACGCCGAAGCTACCGCCGGCGCGGATGCGGTTCTGCACGCTGGTCTGGCTGCCCTGGTCCTGGTTGGCGGCGCTGCGTGTGTCGATGTGGAAACGCATCGAGGCGTTGATCTTGCCGCTGTCGATGACGATGCGGTTCATCCCCATCATCACCATCGTGGCGAGCATCTGCTGGCGTTGACGGGCGAGATGGCGACGCGCGAGCGGCACGAGCTGCTCTGGGCTGCTGGCGTCGAGCGGGTCCTCCGGTGCCATTCCGAGCGTCGCCCGGATCTCTTCGGCGCCGGGCATCGATGCGCCACTACGCAGGCGCAAGCGTGTATTGGCGACTTCATCGGGATCGGGCGTCTCGCCCGGTTCGACTTCGGGCGCGTCGTACTCGATCGCCTCCGGAAAGTGATCTGCCACCCACTGCCGGACCTGCGCCAGACCAAACTGCGTGCGTTCGAAGCCCTCGGCCGACGACGACACCGCGTTCAGCAATTGCACGTACTGCTGCATCTGCTGGCTACTGGAGTCGAGCATGGCGCGGAACACGCCATTGATAAGGTCGGTGACGAAACGTGGGAACGACACCGCGTTGAGGATGTTGTGCGTAGTCTGCGCGACGCGATCGGCCGCGGCGGCGAACTCGGGCTGGTCCTGCGCACGCGCCAACGGTGCAGGACGACGCGCGGCGCCGTGCGCGAGTTCGGCATCGGCATCGCCTTCTTCTTCGATCAGCTGCGCGGCGAGGGCGGAAACGCGCACCATCGAGCGCGCCAGCGATTGGCGTTCAACCGGAGTCAGGGTGTGGTATTGCGGTGACTGTTCGAGCACATTGCGCACGGCGCCACGGATCCACGACGGAGGTGCGTCGCGTGCTGCGGGGGGCGGGGTGGCGAGGACGGCCCTCATCGCGGACTCACGCCGCGATCGGCAGGGCCGGTGCGGTGCCGGCAGGTGAGATGGGCACGTGCGGCGCGGCATCCAGCCAGCGCTGGGCGGACATGACCAACGCGGTGTCGTCGGTACTGGTCATGTCGAGCGCGATGTTCGACTCCCCGTAGTGGCTGGCGAGCCACAACAACACCGACTGTCCGGCGCGACCGCGTTCGGCATGGCGCTGCACATCGCCTGCATTCGAGGCGGTGCCTAGCTGCGCGCCGCTGTTGGCGGAAACGGCCAACAGCGACCACAGCGAATGCACGCCGAATGCGGCCTGCAGCATGCGGTCGCGCAGGAACCCGAGTGCGGAGTTGATGGTATCGACCATGTCGCGTGCGGCGATCGACGCCATCGGGTCGACGCGCTGGGCCAGGAATTCGGCGAGCGACTGCGCGGTCGTCGCCAGCGTCACGCCTTCGCGCAAGTCGCTGCCGTCCGCCTCGGCCACGATTGCGGCGCACATGGCCGACATCAGTCGTTCGAAATGCGGTGGTTCCAGCACACGCGCGAAGATCGCCTCGCGCTCGGCCTGTTCCAGTCGCTCGTGGCGGCCGCGCCAGAACCGGTTGAGCTGCGTGGCGATCGGTCCGAGCGGTTGCGTGATCGTGCCGCTGGCGAACAGCCCCGTGATCAGCTCCGCGCAGCGCAGCAGCCCCGCCTGTTCGAGCTCCCCAGCGAAGTACAGTGGACCGGCCGCCTGCAACTGCGCGGCATCCATCGCATTGGGTGCACCGTCGGGCAGGTCGATCGCACCCGGGTCCGGCAACGACATCGCGCGAGCCACGGCGTGCTCGTGCGTGGCGACGGCCGAAAGCGCGGTAGCCACAGCGCGCAGCAGATCGCCCTGCGCGCCGCTCCACGGCATGCACACATCCGGCGGTGGCGGCTTGAGGCGCATGGCGATGCGCTCAGGCCGGTGTCGTCGCGGCTGCGCCAGCCCCCGCACGCGGCGGCGGCACGTTCGGATCCACCGGCGTCGAGTTGCCCTGGATCGCGGCGAGCATCGCTGGCGATGCGAGCTTCTCCATCGGGAAGTAATCGCTCTTGAAGTTCACCCGTACCTCGCCGGTGAGCTTGGCCTTCATGTCCTGCTTGGATTCGGATTCCTCGCTGACCGAGGACGAGACCGTGGTCATGTGCCGCTGCACGTTCTCGTTGTGGGTCGATGCGCCGCTCCACGGCAGGCCGATGCTGGCCTTGGTGCTGTTGCGGTTCATGCTCGACTGGGTATCCGTCAGGCCCGCATTGGCGTCGCGCATCATTTCGTCGCTGGCGCGGAAATCGAACACCACCTTGGCGTTGATGAGCCCGTCGGTGACCACGATGCGATTGATGCCCAGGATCACCATCGACGACAGCATCTGCTGGCGACTGCGTGCCATCTGCAGCCGCGCAGCCTGTACGAAGCGCGCCTCCTGCTCCTGATCGGAGATATCGTTGATCGGGTTGGCGAGTCCCAATTCCTGGTTGATGCGCGCCATCGCGGCATCGGCATCGTCGACGTCGCGCATCGCCAGCGTGTTGCCGCCGTTCTCACCCGGCGCAACCTGCAGGACGTCAGGGAATTTGTCGGCGACGTAGGCACGCGCGTTGTCGAGAGTGATGTTGTCCTGCGCGAACTGGTCGACCGATTGCGAGACCGACTTGAGCAATTCCCCGTAGGCCTTCATCTGCTGGATCGAGGCATCGATGATGGCCTGGAACACGTTCTGGATCAGACCGCCGACGAACTTGGGGAAGTCGACCGCCTCCATCAGCTTGCGTGCATTGGTGCCGAGCCGACTGGTCGATGCGTCGACGAAATCTGCGCCTGCCGAAACGCCAACCTTGTCGGACGCCTTGGACTTGGCCTGATCCACTGGATCGGCCAGGGCGCGCGCAGCGGGAGCCGCCGTTGGCGAAGTGGCCGGTGAAGCCGTCGTGGGTGCGGCATCATCGCGACGAAGCACGCCGCCACTGGGTCCGAGTTCCTGGCGCGCAAGATCGTCCGGGTTCGCCATGTACGAAGCCACGCGCACCATGTTGCGTGCGATCTCGAGTTGCTGGTCCGGCGGTAGTGCGCGGTAACCGGGCGAGGACTGCAGCATTCGCCGCACGTGTGGGCGTACGACGTCGAGCGTCGCATCACTCAGCCAGCTCGGCTCGTTGCTGGCAGGGCCGGTGCTTCCGGTGCTGAAAGAGCGCGGGGCGGCAGCTAGCATGGCGGGCTCCGGTCGAAGTTCGTCAGACGGTGGTCGTGGGCGCGGCAGGCGCGGCGGCCGGTGCGGCTGCGGGAGCGGCGTTGGATGATGCAGGCGGTCGCGAAGCCAGCGTCTTCACCATGCCCGGCTGCGCATTCATCTGGATCGCGGCGATCGATTCGGGATTCGCGAGTTTTTCCAGCGGCAGGTAGTCGCTCTTGAACTTGACTTCCATGGTTCCCGCAAGCGTGGCCTTGGTTGTGAGGCTCGCATCGCCCGAGGTCTGCGTGACCGACTGCATCTGGATCAGTGGCTGGCTGACGCTCTTGTAGTCGCCCTTGGTGTAGAAGCTCGCGTCGCGTTTCGTCTCGTATACGCGACCGTCGGGCATCCGCACCAGATTGCTCGAAGGCCCGGTGCGCACGATCGAGCCGTTGGCGACGGACTCGGTAGTGACGGACGCGTCGCTGTAGTCGAACGATTGCGCCGTCGTCTGGAACTGCATGTTGTCGCGCGCCTGGAAGTCGTACATCACCTTCGCGCTCAACTTGCCGTCGGTGACCACGATCCGGCTGATGCCCAGCATCACCATGGTCGCGAGCAGTTGCTGGCGGCTGGTGGCGATCTGCGTGCGCGCGGCGGGCACCAGCAACGCTTCGACCAGTTCGTCGTCGACCCGGTCGACGGGTTGTTCCAGCGGCAGCGACTGGTTAATGCGCGCGAGTGCAGCGGCTTCATCGATATCGGGGCGGAACGTCACCCGCGGCTGCGGCGGCCCTGCGGGCGTGTCGCCGAAGCTGCTGCCGAAGCCGGACATGCCGCCGAACGGGTCATTGCCGCCCATCTCCAGCTGGAACACATCGGGGAACTGTTGCACCAGATGGTCGCGGCCCTGGTTCTGCGTGGTGTTCTCGTCGCGGAATTCGGTGAGGCTCTTGGATACATCGGCGACGAGCTTGGCGTAGGCCTCCATCTGTTCGATCGAGGTCTGCACGATGGAATGGAATACGCCGTTGATAAGCCCCGCGCAGAACTCGGGAAAGTTCACCGCCTGCAACAGCGCACCGGCCTGGGCCACGCCTTCGCGTGCCCCCTGCGCGCTGAACTTGCCGCTGGTGTCGACGTTGGTGCCGGTGGTCGTGCTGCTGCTTTCGCCGGCAAGCGCGCGCACCTGCGCGCCGGGACGAGCAATCTGGCCCCCGGGCGCAACCATTTCCTCGCCGATGCGCACCATCCCTTGCGCCAGGTTGCGCTGCGCCTCGGGCGATAGATGGCGAAAAGCCTCAGTGCGCTCGAGCAGTGCGCGCACGGCCTGGCGTACCGGCGTGCGCGCGTCCACAGGGGCGGTCGCCGCGCGGGCCGTACGCTGCGAGGGCGGGAAAATGGAAGCGTGCGCGGTAGGCATGATCGGCTCCGTACGGCATGTGGTGTCGCGTTGCGATGTCGACGGTTACTGCAGTCCGCGCGCCTCTTCGAGCGTGTCGCGCATTTCGAACTCGATCGGCCGCACATACAGACTGATGCGGGCCGGCGAGCTTGGATTGACGCGGATGCTCAGCACCGAGAAGTGCCCCTGTTCCTCGGCACCCATGCCGAATGCATCCAGCCAGCGGCTGAGTGCCGCCAGTTGGCGCGGGCGTTCGGCCAGACCGAGTTTGAGCAGGTCGAGGAAGCGCGACGGCAGGTCGGGAATCGCGGCGAGGAGGACTTCGAGCTTGAGCTCGGCGCCTTCGGGCGTTTCGCGGATGCCGACCAACACGCCGCCTGGCGGCAGTTCGAAGCGTCCGCCGAGCGCGACGCCCACGATGCGCATCAGGCTCGGCAACTGATGACCGATTCCCAGCCGGTTCATTAGCGGCCCGAGCGCGGAGATCATCAGCGGCCCGCGATGCAGGAAAGTCACGCGCTGGCTGCCGGTGTCGCGCTTGCAACCGATCGAAGTGAAGATCGGCATCAGCGTGGGCATCTCAGTCATCACCTGGCGCGTGAGCATGGCCAGCCCCGGCGAGAGCGCGTCGATCTGTGCCGGCAGGAGCTCGTAGTAGATCTTCGCCGCGTACAGCCCGTCCTCGTCGAAGGCACTGCCGAACCACGCGCCATAGTTCATCCACGACAGGCCGCCGAAGCCACGCCATTCCTCGCTGCGCGAATCGAACCACTTGAGCGCGTCGCGGCCGAAGATCGGCGAGACCAGGCGACGCATCTCGCGCGTGGCTTCATCGCGCCGTGCGAGCGGTGAGGCGTTCGGTCCCAGCGGTTCGATGGTGAAGCGCAGCGTATTGGGCTCGGCTTCGGAGAACGACGGCTCGTAGGGCACCGCTCCCGGTGCGAGCGAATTGCGCGCGTACGAGAGGTCGTCGTCGGGCAGGTAGAAGGTGCGATCGATCAGGCCGTCGAGGAACGGCATCGGGTCGCGCGTGCCCAGTGCACGCGCGGCCGACTGCAACGAACGCGTGACCAGGTGCTTGACCGGTTTCGCATCGGACTGCGATTGCGAGAGGTATTGGACGCTCATCGGAAGGCTCCTGGAAAGGGACAGGCCGGATCTGTGCGCACGGGTTACATGCCCGGCAGGCTGATGCCGGCGCTGTCGAGCACGTCGCGCGCCACCTGCGGTATGCCGCGGTTCTCGACCGGACGGCTGGTGATGACCGGCGACTCGGCCGATTCGGCGTAGTGCTGGATGCTGTCTTCCTGCACACCGCCGACTGCCAGCCACTGCTCGCAAGCCTGCACCAGATCCCAGTCGTTGGGATCGACCATCGGCTGATCGCTGCCGCGCATTTGCGGGTTGGTCAGCGCGCCGATCGAGATCACTTCGCCATAACGGCCGGACAGCCGTTCGTGATGGTTGGCCAGCCAACGAATCACCACGGCACTCGAGCGCGCCTGGGTGCGATGACGATGCGTGTTACGCGGACCGCCCAGATAGTTGGCATTGACCTGATCCATCACCTGCCACATGTCGCGCGCGCCGAAGCACGCCCGCAGTTCGGGATCGGAGAGCAGGTCGCGATATTCCAGAATCGTGGTCTGCAGTTCGGCAGCGGCGAAACGCACGATGCCGAAGCTGTGCACCGACAGATTGGCGGCCAGATCGCGACCGGCCTTGCGCACCTGTTCCTGCGAGACCGCGACAGGGATCTGGCTGCGCAGCATGCGATCGACGCTGAGCTGGCGCCCGAAGGCCGATACCGCGGCGATGAAGCGCAGCCACAGTTCCTTGAACTCGACGTTGGCCGGTGTGTTGGGATCGCCCTCGTTGCGTCCGAGGACCTGGCGATAGAGATCGAACCGCTCGCCCTGCGTCATCCGCTCACCGGCTTTCTTCAGGTAGCTGTAGAGGTAGTCGCCGGCCTTGCCGCGGGTAATCGGCAGCAGGCCCGTGCGGAACAGATCCACGCACTTCTCCACGACCTGCGGCATGTTCATGTCTTCGCAGCTGGCGGCGAACGCTATCGCTTGTGCGCCCAGCAGGTTTTCGCGCTCGGCTACCTGGTCGGCGCTGTCGTCCCATTCCGGCAACGAGATTTCGGTCGACGAGATCGGTGCGCCTTCGAGCACGCCCGTCTGCATCTCGTAACCGTTCTGGATGCGGCTGGCCAACCAAGAATCGTTGGCGCTGACGTTGGCGCTGGCCAAGCGACGGACCAACGCGGCGACGCTGCGTGCGCTCAACGCGCACACGACGTCGTCGGGGCCGGGGCGGAACTCGAAGTCGGTGCTGACCGGGTCGCGACGCTCGTTGGGATCGCCGCCGGGGTGCTGGCTGCCGATGATGTCGCCGTCGATCAGGCCGGCCGCGATCTGCGATTTCAGCGTGACCTTGTACTGCTGCGAGAGCTGCGCGAACGCGGCGTCGAACAGTGCGCGGTTCTCGCGGTATTCGCCCTGCGCGGCGCTGATCTTCTGTACGAAGCCCTTGCGCCCGTCCTCGATGTTGTTGTCGAGCTCCAGCAGACCGCAGATGCCTGCGATTTCGCGCTCGCGTTCCTCCAGGCCTTCCACCGGACCGTTGATCAGGCGCTGCGAACCCATCAGGCCGTGGATGTGGATGAACTGATTGTTCTCGGCCAACTCTTCCCACGGCCGCTGCCGATAGGTGGAGGCGACCACGCGATAGAACGGGTCGGCGGTGACGTCGCTGGCCAGCGTGCGCTTGATCGTCTCCAGTTCCTGCAGCTGGGCCGGCGTCAGGCCGTCCAGGTTCTTGTTGGCCAGGATCGATTCGTACTTGAGCAGGCGTGCGCGCAATCCCTCACGGGTCTTGTGCTCGCGTTCGCCGAGGTCGACCAGAAGGATGCGGTTCATGGCGGTTCTCTCGTCGTGTGAAGGGGTGTGGGATGCAGCAGAACGCGACGCGCGCGTAGGCGTGGACGTCGATGACGTGCCCGACGAGGGCGCGGCGGATGCCGGTGCCTCCGTGGGCGATGTAGCGGTGGTCCGTGTCCCGAGCTCGACGGCCGCGGAAGAACGGGCCGGCGCGGCAGCAGCCTTCTCGGTTGCGCCTCTGCGCGGTGTCGTCGAACTTCGTTTGGTCGCCATTTCAGGCCTCCTTGTTGTGGCTCAGGCCACGGCCGTCTCGGGTGGAACGTCGGACGTCGCGCCGCCATCGGCTTCGCGAAGTTGTTCGTCAACATGCGCATCGAGCGCATGCATTGCCGCTAACGCATCGATGACGCCGGCTCCGCAGTCGGTCACGCCGGGCTGCGCGAACGGGCGCGCGCTGGCCATCAGGACCGTGCGTGCCTCTTCGCTGGTCAGCGGCCAGGCGCGACGTTGCGCGCGCGAAGCGAGAAGGGCGCAGACCGCGGCCACGAAGGGCGCGGCGAAACTGGTGCCGGTGGCGGTCTGATAGCCGTCGAGTCCGCAGGTGACGATGTCGCGGCCCGGGGCGCACACCGCGACATGCGTGCCGCGCGTGCTGAAGGAAGCGGGCCGCATCGCGGCGTCCACCGCGCCGACGGCGATGACGCCCTCGTGTGCGGCGGGATAGAAGCTTTCGGTCAGCCCGGAGTTGCCGCTGGCCGCCACCAGGATCACGCCGCGCGCCAGCGCATACCGGATCACTTCCTGGTGCGGCTTCGGCGCATCGCCGGACAGTGCGGAGTCGGGCGTGCCGAAGCTCATGTTGATGACCTTCACACCGAGGTCGATCAGCCGCTTCATGCCCGCGTCGATGTTGTCGAGCGCGCCGACGCCGAAGCGCTTGCGGTCCGCGCCCACCGCCGCGCCGAGCACGCGCACCGGAGTCAAACCACACAGGCCGGCACCGCCGGGCGACATGCCGCGTCCGCGCGCGACGAGGATCCCCGCGCAGCCGCTGCCGTGGCCGACATCGTCGTCCGGGCGCTCGCCACGATTGCGATAGTCGCCCACTAGCGTGAGGCCGCCGACGGTTGCCGGATCCAGGTCGACGCTGTCGAAGCCGGCGCGCACACGCGTGTCGAGTTCGGCATGGTGGATGGCGACGCCGGTGTCGGCGAGCCCCACGACCACCGCGGGATCGCCGCTTTCCATGGCGAGGGCCTGCGGCAACTTGATGGCGTTGTGCGCCCACCCAGGATCGGCAGCGCGATGATGCGGATCGGTGGCGATGCGCGCCGCGTCGAACGGCGCATGACACAGGTAGTCCGGCGCGACGCGTTCGACCATCGGCAGCTCGGCGAGGGCCTGGAGCAGTGTGGGTACGCCTTCGGGATCGCGCACCTGCACGCGCAGCACGCGGGCCACGCCACTGAGCTGTTCGGCATCGTCGAACCGGCGTGCACCGGTGACATTGCGCTCGGCGCGACGCACGCGCGCACTGTGCAGCCGCGCAACGCGGAGTGCACCGCCGTGATGACGCAGCAGGCGATCGATCGCGCCGCGGTCGATGTAGTCGGCGATCGGCGTGCCATAACCCTGTACCGCGCGCAGGCCTGGCACGTGCTCGGGCATCTCGCCCAGCTTCAGCGTCAGCAGAAGACGGCCCGGCACCATGGGTGTAGTCATGGCGTGCTCCAGCGGCCGAGTTGGCCTTCGCTGAGATGCACGCGGGCTTGTTCGCCGTCGCCGAAATGCACTTCGGCTTCGCAGCCCAGTTGGGTGGCGAGTGGTGCGAGCACGATCTCACCGTCGCTGGCGGCGACCACGGGCACGGCGGTTCCTGCGGCGAATACCATCGGCAGGCGGCCCGCACGCAGGCCCGGTGCCTGCATGTACACACGCTCGGTGCCGCTGCCGTTGCTGCGTTCGACGTGGGAGACGCGCGGTGCAGCAGCTCGCAGCAACGCCTGCTGCAGGCGGTTGACCGGCATGCGCGACAGACGGGCGATGACATCGGTGCCGGCTGTCTGCTTGAGCTCGTTGAGCTGGGTGATGGTGCGTACGCCGATGCGTTCCAGGCGCCGCTGTTCCTCGTCGGAAATTTCGTCGCCCAGGGCTTCCTTGAGGTTGAACTTCGGATCCTCGGCCTTGAAGTCGACCGCGTTCTCTTCGACCATCGACTTGGTGATCGTGGTAAGCGCGAGCTTGATCGTGCTGGCTTCCGCTTCGCCCGGGCCGGCGGGACGCACGTAGACGTCGTCGTCGACCATCTGCACGAACGCACGCAAATCGATCGTCACATCCTTGACCGCGAAGGTGAGCGGCATCTTGCCGACGCGCGCCTTGATCGCCATCGATGCCTGCGCCTTGTCCAGCTGCTCGGTGAGCGCCTGGATGAACAGGTCGAACGGAACGCCCGAGTCCTGAACCAGCGGTGGCATGCGTGCGCTCATGCGGCGGCCTCGTCGGCTTCACTCGCGCTGTTGCCATCGCTGCTCCAACCGATCGACAACCGCGACGGCGAGGCGATCCAGGCATCGATACCGCTACTGCGCGGCACGTCCGCCAGCAGCACGCAGCCGCCGTCGCGGAAGATCGGACGGAGTTCGAGCGGGAGCACCATGTCGACGTTCGCCAGGCGCACGCCGCCACGCACTTCGATGTCGGTCAGACCGTCATGCAGTTCGCCGAGCAGGGCGGAGAGTTCGCGCAGCATCACGCGCCTCCCTCATTCGTTACGGCCGGTGCCGGTGTGGCCGGTGCAGCGGCGGCTGGGGTTGCAGGTACCGCCGCACGCATCGCCGGCGAATTGCGCTGGACCAGCGCGACCTTCGCCGCGTCCGCAAGGCGGTCGAGCGGCAGCGTCTCGCTGACGAAATTGAGTTTGACCTCGCCGAACAGGTCCGCACGCACGCTGGATTCGTTCTGCGCATTGACCGCGAGCGTCGACACCATGGTCGATGACTGCCCGCCGTAGGTGAGAGCGCCGCGCTCGCCCCAGTTGGCGACGGCCTTGGGATCGCTGCTGGTGGCGTACTGCACACCGGCGGCATCGCGCGCGGCGGCCCGGAACATGACTTTGGCGCTGATGCTGCCGTCTTTCACCGCCACGCGGTTCATGCCCAGCAGCACCATCGTGGCCAGCAGTTGCTGGCGTTCGCCGCCGATGTGGGTGCGTACCTGCGGCAACACGCGCTGTTCGATCAGTTCGGTGGTGAGCTCCTCACCCTCGATGCCGAACTCGCTTAACCATGCGGGCATCAGGCCTTCGGACACGGGAGCCAGTTGCGGTTCGCTGCGCGTGGCGCCATCGGGCAACAGCAGCGTGAGGTCGCCGGGGTAACGGGTGGCCAGCCAATCGCGTGCCTGGTTGGCGGTGACGTTCTCTTCGGTGAACTGGTCGACCGTCTTCGCGACGGCGGACACCAGGCTCGAGTAACTCTCCATCTGCCGGATCGACGCGTCCACAATCGCATCGAACGTGCCGTGCACGAGTTGCGCGACGAAGCCGGGGAAGTCGATTTCGTTGACCATCGCGCCAGCGCGGCGCGCGATGGTTTCGGTGGCAGGTGGTTTGGTCGACGTTGCGGGCGCCGCGCCGTTGGACGCAGCCGGATCGCCATCGGCGAGTGCGTGCGATGCCGCGTAGCCTCCGCGCTGCGTGGCGGAGCCATTGCGCGGAGCGGCTACCCCCGGCGGGAAGATGCCGCCGCCGCGGGTAGTGCCGTTGCCTGGAGAGAGGCGCGCGGACATGGTCGCGCCTCAGGCTGCCTGCGTAGCGTCGAGCCAGCGATTGGTGCGCTCGTAGCGCCCATCGCCGAGCAGTTTCAGCTCGATGCGTGCGGCCGGCGCGCCCTGCGCGAGGCCGCTGAAGCGCACATCGATGCCGACTTTCACCGCAGCGACGCCGCCGATGTCGGGCAGGTCGTCGATGCGTGCCAGCACGTCGACGCCATAAGTGAGGTTGGCAGGCGTGCCAGCAACGATCGCCACGTCGCCGACCGAACCATCGGCTTGGCTGCGGAATGTCACCCGCAATGGCAACGGTGCGGCTTCGCCCTCGATCGCGGGCCATGCGCCCAGGTCGATGACGACGTCGGTGGGTGCGAGCGAATTGACCGCGGGGATCGACACGCTCGGTGCCTTGCGGCCTTCGAGCTGATCAAGTGCCCAGCGGCTCGCGCCGGCGCTGCCACGCACGGTGCTCATGCGGGTGCCGGGGACGCGTGTGGGTTCGATGGGTTCGGAACTGGCGCCGTCCGCCGACAGCGTGCGTGGACGCGGCGGTGCTGCCAGGCGCAGGCCGCGGACGCCGAGCGATTGCGAGGTCGTGCTCGCTGCCGTTGCTGGCAGATACAGCACGCGCCAGTTGCCGTAGTCGGGTTCGGCCATGTTGCCGAAGTCGGCGGCGAACTGTTCGAACGGCAGCCAGCCAGCGCGCCCGCGGTTGGGCGGATTGAAGACCACCGGATCGTTGTCGAAGGCGACTTCGGTATCCCACGGATTGAGTACCTTCACTTCGACCGACGCCGGGTTGGACAAGTCGCCGCGAATGCCGGCCAGCACCACCGCATGCGGTGCGCCGACGATCACGACCCACAACGGCCCGCGATCGCGCAGCCATTGCGCCCATTGCGTCGGCGAGTGGTAGATGCTGGCGTTCGATGGCTGCTCGATCGCGACGAATCCGTAGCGCCCGCTCACGCTGGTGAGCAGGTTCCAGTCGTAGGAGGTGGACAGCGAACCGCCGACCTCGCGTGCCAGCGCTTCGGGATCGACCGAGCGGACACCACGGAAGCCCAGCAGCATTGCCATCGACGCGGCCCAGCAGGCGTTCTTGTCGGGTTGCGGAATCAGGCGGACGTCGTGATCGACGCCATCGTCCGAGAAGGCACGCGTGGTGCGGTAGGAGAACGTCGTCGCGCGGCCTTCGATCCAGTCGATCTTGGTGGGCGTGATGAAGCAGCCGCGATTGACGCTCACGCCGCCTGAGGCTTCGATTGGTCCGCGCGTGACGTGCACGCCGCAGACGAAGGCTTCCAGACCATTGCCTTCATCGCGCACGGTGTACACGGGCGATCCGCTCGCACCGGCGACCGCGAGGATGTCGTAGTCGATCGTGTCGGGCGTAGCCTGGTTCTGCGCGTGGCCGCCATGCAGGTGCTGTTTGTTGCGATCCGCTACCGGGCCGAGATTTCGATGCAGGTTCGACCCCGACGAATAGCCGCACACGGCCAGCGGCATCGAGTTGGCCGGTGTGGCCTGCATGAAGCGGAAGTACTGGCCGTTGGGTGCCGCGATCGGCGCGTTGTCGATCACCGCCAGATCGTTGTCCCAGTTGCCATCGCCGGTATAGCGCGGTGCCACGCGCCACTGGCTCGAGTCGATGGTTGCCTCACCGAACGGTGTCGTGCCCGCGCCGTTGCGTCCCGGAACGATCTGCACCGTGCTCATGCCGTGCAGGTTGTGCGCGCAGGTCAGGATCTTGTTGGGTCCGATGTAGAAGCCGGTGCCGGTGTACGCCGTGCCGTCCGGCGCGGTCATGCGCAGGAAGCAGATCGCCGAATGCGGGAACGCGGACGTGTCCTGGACACCGACGTACCACTCCTCGCGCTGCTGACTGAAGGCGTCGTTTGTGCACTGCAGGGCGGTGCCCGGATTGGACGGGTCGTAGTAGGGCGTGATCAGTTCCTGCGCGCGCACCGGGGCGGAGCGCTGCTTCGCATCGAACGAGAACGTCGTCGCACGGCCTTCGATCCAGTCGATCTTGGCGGGCGTGATGAAGCAGCCGGTGTTGACGCCTTCGTCGGCGCGCAGGCCGCTGACGTGCACCGCGCAGATCAGGGCTTCCAGGCCGTTGCCGTTGTCACGCAGCGTGTAGACCGGCGAGCCGCTGGCGCGCTTGAGGGTCAGGATCGGGTAGTCGATCGTCTCCGGCGTCACCATCTGGCGCGCGTAGCCGCCGTGCAGGTGTTGCTTGAAGCCGTCCATCGCGGCGGTCAGCTGCGGCACGGCATCGGAACGCGACGAGTAACCGCACACCACCAGCGGCATCTGATCGCTCGGCGTCGCGTTGAGGAAGCCGAAATAGCGTCCGTTGGGCGCGGCGATGGCGACGTTGTCGATCACCGCCAGGTCGTTGTCGTAATTGCCCGCACCGGTGTAGCGCGGCGCCACACGCCACGAGGACGACGTGGCATTGCAGCGGCCGAACGGCTCGCTGCCACGGCCGTTGTTGCCGGGGATGATGTCGACGTTGTTCTCGCCGTGCAGGTTGTGTGCGCAGGTCAGGATGCGGTTGGGACCGATGTAGAAGCCGGTGCCGCGGCTGGTGACATTGCCGGCGGCGTCCTTCATCTCCAGCAGGCAGATCGCCGAATGCGGGAAGCTGGCGGTGTTCTCGACGCCGACGAACCACTCCTCACGCGCCAGGCTGAAGGCGTTGTTCTGGCAGGTCAGCGCCGACGACGGGTCGGCCGGATCGTAGAAGGGCGTGAGGATTTCCTGGGCAACAGCGTGCGCAGGGCGGCGAAGTCCCTGCGAGGTCGCGGCCGGCGTGGCGCCGGTCGACGAGTTCTGCGCCAGCGCATCGGCGGCTAGGCGCACGCAACCCATGTAGTAGTCCCAGTCCCAGTAGCTGCTCGGGCAATCGTGGTTGTCGCCGGGTGTGGCTTCGATGTGGCCGATGATGTGCTGGCGATCCAGCGGGATGCCGTATTGCGAGCACAGCCACGTCACCAGGTGCGCGGACGCCTGGTATTGCGGTTCGGTGGGCGGAAGATCGCGACGGTTCAGGCGGTAGGGCTTGTTCGCGTTGTGCTCGATGCCGATGCTGCGCGAGTTGGCGCTGGAGGCGTGATACGCCGTGTCGGCATTACGCACCATCTGCACGACTTCGCCATCGCGACCGACGATGTAGTGCGCGCTGCTTGGACCTGCCTGCCGCCCGGTCTTCGGATCTCTGCGCTCGCCGTCCTGGAACCACGAGATCGTGCCGTTGATATTCGGACCGCCGGCGGTGATGTGGATGACGATGCGGTCGACTACCGCGCCGCTGCGGCGCCCCGTGCGGTAATTGCGGGTGTGCGCCGCGACGAAGCGGCTCGCACCCGGATAGTCGGGCGTGGGCGTGGTCAATGCGCGCACCGCGCCGCGGTAAGACTGTTCGGTCGCGAACTCTGCTTCCACCGGCTCCGGATTGCAGTCGAAGCTGTCGGCGTCGCCGTTCGAAGCGGCATCGCCGTTGGAAGCGGCATCGTCATCGGACAGACTGCGCGCCGCGCCCAGCGAGAAGCTCAGCGACTGGCCCCAGGCCGCGGCCTGCGAACGGATCCAGGCCAGCTTGGCCGGCGTGATGCGGCAGCCGAGGTTGGTGGTGTCGCTGGCGCCGGCTACATGCACACCGACCATATGCGTGCGCGGCGTGTCGGAATTCTCGATGTAGTACACCGGCGAGCCGCTGGTACCGCCGAGCGACTGCAGGTCGTAGTCGAAGGTTTCATCACTGGGCAGGCTGCGGATGTAGCCGCCGTGCATGTGCTGCCGGTCGGCGTCGATCACGTCGTTGACGAACTGGTCGACCGCACCCGTCGGCGAGGAGTACGCCGCGTACCCGGAGACCACCACGCCTTCCGGACGGGACTGGGTGAGCTCCTCGACCAGTTCGAAGTAGTCCGGCGACGAAACCGCATTCGCGGCCGGCACGCGGATCAGTGCCATATCGAAGTCGCGGCTGCTCGACGTGTACGACGGATGCTTGACCATGTCGGCCGCGCGGACGCGGAAGCGCCCGAACGGTTCCTGCGCGGAAGCCGTGCCCGCGCCGTTCTTGCCGCGGACGATGATCAGCTCGCTCTGTCCATCGACCACATGCGCGGCCGTCAGCAACAGATTCGGTGCGATGAAGAACGCGGTGCCGTGCTGGGCGCCCTCGGCGCTGCCGTCGGCCCTGCGTGCCTGGCAGATCGCGCTGTGCGGAGCGACGGTGGTGTCGCCGACGCCGATCAGCCATTGCGCGCTGGAGACGAAGAATCCGATCTGTGTGCGCAAGGCATCGAGCCAGTCGCTCGGTTGGTAATACGACGACACCACGCGCAGTTCGCGTGCGCTCGGGGCGCGGCGGGGCTGGGATGCCGAGAGCGCATAGCCGTTCGGTCGCTGCGCGTTGTAGCGCAGGCTCTGCGCCGTGGCCGGCGGCGTTGCGGACGCTGCCGTGGGTGTGGTCGCAGGCGCTGTTGGCGCAGCGGCCGGTGTGGGCGCAGCCGCAGCCGGCTGATGCCAGAGGTCATCGGAAAAGCCGTCGCTATAGGGCGCCGCGCCGGTCGCACCATTCGTGGCTGCTGCTCCATTGCCATTGCCGTTGACCCGCGGCGCGGTGTTGGTAGCGTTGCCGTTCACGGCGACAGCGGCGTCGCCGCCCCATGTCAGCGCGGACTTGCCGGCACCGTACCCGCTGGCGTCGCCGTTGGAATTGCCGTTGCGCGCGGTGCGGCGCAGGCCGCGTTCGGTCAGGCCGGCAAGACTGACGTACATGGTGCCGCTGTCTGGAGCGCGCACCGTGATCGGGCGGTTACGGTCGTTTTCGGCGAACGTGGCCAGGCCAAAGTACAGGCGCGGCTGACCCACGAAACGCGCCACCACCTGCGGCGGCACCAGGTACACCGATTCGCCGCTGCTGGTTGTGCCACTGGTCAGCAGCGAGCTGGCGAAGAAGTTGCTGCGCGTGCGCTTGGCCTGGTTTTCGGTCTTGAACAGATCCGGGTCTGTGGCCAGGCCGATCTCGTAGAGAGGCTGGTCGGCGCGCACGCCGAAGCTGAGCACGCTGAAGCGATCGTTGATCGAATCGCGGATTGCGCGGATGCGGGTCATGGCGAACTCCTAGCGACGCTTGCGTGCAGGGGTGCGCACGGCGGCCTGCGCCGTGGGCGAGGGGATGGGGATGGCGATCGGTGTCGTCGGTAGTTCCGGGTTGCCGTCGTCCATGGCCGAAGCGATGTGCTCCCAGAAGCGCTGCTGCGCATCGATGCCGATGGACTCCAGGTGCGGCTTCATGAAATCGAGCACCGATTCGAGGTTGCGGAAGAACGCCCGCTGTCCGGTCTCGATGTGTTCCACCGAGCCGCGCCACTCCGCGATCGCGCTGTCGCCGTCTCCCCGCTCGCACCACACGCGAACGATGAATACGGCCGTGCGGTCCTCCAGCAACGCCATCGCGGCAGCCTCCGAGCGAACTCGGCCCGACTCTCCGCCGGGGACATCACACGTGGGTCACGCGTCGATCACCGTTGGATCACGTGGCTAGTGGGGCGTGTGATGTCCGGAACAGGCGCGCGGTGATTCAGGCTGCCGGATCCCGGTGACCTGGAGAGGGTGGACGGACAGTCGACGCGACGCAGAGTCACCCATGTCGATTGGGGCAACTTGAATTTGTCGTGATTCCGGCGAGCGCCGGAGGCGCTCCACAGCAGCGAAGCTGGTAATCCAGCTCTTCGATAACTCACTGGAAAAGCTGGATCCCGGCGTTCGCCGGGAGGACGAGTCTCAGTTTTTCAGCGCTGTTTTGGTCGTGCACGAGAAGTCGCCCCTCAGGTGAGGGCCATTCGTGTGACGTCCCGAAGCCGCGAAATTCGGCGTGACGTCGCTACGCGACGATCTCGCGCTGCAATAGCTGCAGGCTAAGTTGCAGCTGCGAGTCGGCAGCCGCGAGGTGACAGCGTGCGATATGGATCATCGCGTTGGTGTCTTCCCCGGGTGTCGGTTGCAGCGGGGTGGGCGAGGGCGCTGGCCAGGATGGCAGCGAGGATCGCCCGGCCATTGCCTGCGCCTCGGGCGCCTGTCCTACCGCGCTGTCGGCGATGCGCCGGTAAAGCGCCTGCGTTTCGCGCATGGGCTGGATGGCGAGCTCGCGCCGCAGCAGTTCGCGGCAGTGCTCGTACTGGCGAAGCGCCAGTGCGCGCTGGCCACTGAGCACGAACAATTGCATCAGTTCGCGATGGATATCCTCACGCAGCGCGTCGCTGTCCAGGATCGCCTGGGCATGGCGGATGCCCTCGGCGTAGTCGCGGCGGATGGTGGCGATCTGCATCAGGCGACCCAGCGCGTTGAGATAGTTGCGGCGGTACTTCTCGCGCTCGCGCAGGGCCCAGTCGTCGGTGACGTCGAGGAGGATGTCGGACTTGTACAGCTGCACGCCGCGGCGCAGGGCCTCGATTTCCTCATCGCTCAGGCGTTCCGGTGGCTTGGACAGACCGGGTCCGAGCAGGCGATCGAACTCCTCCACATCCAGCCACACACCTGCCGCGCTGTTGAGCCCGATCGCGCCGCGCCGGTCGCTGAGGATCAATTCGCCGTGCTGGTAGGGAGGGCGCTCGATCAGGCGGCGCAAACGCCACAGCGCGGTGTTGAACGACCCCGTCGATCCGGACGACGAGCCGCGTTCCGGCCACAGACTGGCCAGCAGTTCCGAGCGACTGAACGTGCGTCCATGGCCGAGCGCGAGGTAGGCCAGCAGGCTGGCGCTACGTCCTGCGACGGCTTGCGCGCCATCGCCCACATTCCCGAAATCGACCGACAACGAGCCGAACAGCCAGATCCTCAGCATGGCGCAATCCTTGCGTAAGTGCGTAAGAGTGGTTCGGATCACGCCCTGTGCTGAAGCGCGCGTTGTATCGCCGTTCCCCGCATGGTGGTGCGGCCATCCCCGTTCGGCCGCCTTCTGAGGTACGCGATGACACGCGCGAAGCGGCCGCGATGCAAGGGGGGCACCGGCCGCGGGCACAACAGCCCTGCTGTCAACGCGTCTTCACACTCACTTATGCCCGCGCCCGCGATCGTCGGCTAGCGGGACCTTACCGCGTAAGCTCAGAATCGCTGGCGGGTAAGTGATCCTTACATCTGGACCGTTACGGGGAGGGAGCCCATGACTACGCTGTCGCAGCGCATCCGCAAGGCCCGCACCAAATTGGCACTGACCCAGGCGCAACTCGCGTCGCGTATCGGCGTCAAGCGCAGTGCCGTGACGCAATGGGAGCATCCTTCGGGCACTTCACCCAGTGTGGAGCACCTGATCCAGATCGCCACCGAAACCGGAGCGGGCTTCGAATGGCTCGCGACCGGCCGTGGCGACTGCCTCGTCGACGTGGCCGCCACCACGCCCGCACTGGTCGTCACCGATTACGCGCACGACCAGTACGAAACCGAGGCGCTTTCGCACCTGCGGCGCTTGCCGATGGCGACCAAGCGCATGGCGGTGGCCATCCTCGATGCCATGGCGCGCTGAGCGTCTTCGCCGCACGAAGAAGGGCCCGCATCCAACGTTGCTTCCATTGCCCGGGCTGCCTGAATCAGCAGGCGCATGGCACAAAGTGCGAGCCAGCTCACGGGCTGACGCTTCTTCACCGACCAGCGGTTCGCCGCGTTGTTGGCGGTAACGGATGATTTCCGCAGGAGGGCGTCATGGATCTGCTGGTCCGCGCGACTCGTTACCCCGATTGGGATCCTGGTGTCGTACTTGCAACGCGCCTTGCCGGCCAGATGGGCGCGGGTCTGACCGCGATGCACGTAGTGCAAGGCGGGATGCCACCGGTTTGGGATTACGACGCCGCGGTTCTGCTGAGCGAGTACGCGGCTGCGATCGAGGAACAGATTCATGAGGCGCGGGCGGCCGGGACATTCTTCGAGGCCTGGGCCGAATCGATGGGTTCCGTGTTCCCGCAATGGCTGGTGACGCAGGGGCACATCGGTGATGCGCTGCGTTACACCGGGAATTGGCACGACCTGGTGGTGCTTGCGCGCGACGTCGATGATCCATGGGGCCGCCCGCCGGCACTGGCGTCGATCGTGTTGCATGCCGGGCCGCCCTGCCTCGTGGTGCCGCAGGGCAGGGGCCGGCTGGATCTGGATTGCATTGCCATCGCCTGGAACGGCTCGCTCGAGGCGATCCGTGCGCTGCATGGAGCCCTGCCGCTGTTGCAGCGTGCGAAGCGGATCGTGTTGTTGATGGGGAGGCACCGAACGACGCTGCCCGAGGGCGCCGTCCCGGAGTTCGCGCTGGAAGCCTGGTGCCGTCGGCACGACTTCGCGGTGGAATTCGAAATGCTCGAGGACGTCCCCGACATGGGGGCCCTAATCCATGATGCGGCCCGCAACAACGGCGCCGATCTGCTGGTGATGGGCGCCTACGGACGCTCGCGCTTCGCCGAGCGCATTCTGGGTGGCGTCACTCGCTACATGCTGCAGCAGACCGATCTGCCGGTGCTGCTGCGGCACTGATCACACGTGGTACGCGAACGTCGCCAGCGCGTGTAGCGGCTGTCGATCCAAATCGGGGCACTCCGTAGCGACTTGCGTGGCCTGATCGGCAGGCGGAAGCTGTGGCGATGGTCGGCATAGATGAACTGCGGGGTCTTGCCGTCGCTTTGGGCATTGGCCTGCTGGTCGGCATCGAACGCGAGCGCCGCGCGAGGGAGCGCGCAGAGCGCCGTGCGGCCGGCGTACGCACGTTCGCGCTGATCGCGCTGGCGGGTGCGATAGCGGAGCGGCTGGGCGCTGTGGGTGTCGCCATAGCGGGTGGTTTCGTAGCGCTGGCAGCGCTGGCGAGCTATCGCAACAGTCGTGCCGACGAGCCGGGATTGACTACGGAAGTCGCGATGCTGGTGGTGTTCCTGCTCGGCGTGCTGGCGATGCGTGAAGTCGTGCTGGCCGCCGGACTGGGCGTGGCCGTTGCGTTGTTGCTCGCGGCGAAGTCGCGCGTGCATCGCTTCGTCAGCACGGTGCTGACCGAGCAGGAGCTGCACGATGCGCTGCTACTCGCCGCTGCGGCGGCGATCGTGCTGCCGCTGTTGCCGGACCGCGTCATCGATCCCTGGCACGTGCTTAATCCTTACAAGCTGTGGCTGCTGGCCGTGATCATCATGACGATCACCGCCGCCGGACATGTCGCGTTGCGTGCGTTTGGGGCACGCACAGGTCTGTTGCTGGCCGGGCTGGCCGGCGGTTTCGCCTCGAGCACCGCGACGATTGCAAGCATGGGCGCGCGCGCGAAGAAGAACCCGGAACTGGCGATGGCGTGCGCGGGTGCGGGCGTGGTGTCGAATGTAAGCACGGTGGTGCAGCTGGCGGTGATTTCCGGTGCCCTGTCGCCGCCGCTGCTGCGTGCAATGTGGCCCGCGATCGTTGCCGCAGGTGCCGTGATCGTGGTGTTCGCGTTGGCTGTGACTTGGGCCTCGCGGCGGGTGGAGGTTCATGACACGCAACTGGTGGGACGGCCCTTCGAGCCGAAGCACGTGCTTGTCTTCATCGCGATCGTGGCGACGGTGATGCTGCTGTCGGGGGCGATGCTCGCGTGCTTGGGGGACGCCGCGCTGGAATGGACGCTCGCGGCTTCGGGTATCGCTGATGTGCATGCCGCAACCGCAACCGCCGCGCAGTTGGTGGCCGTGGGACGCATCGACGCGGCAGCTGCAGTGCCCGGTGTCGCTTTGGCCTTTGCGGCAAATTCGACGATGAAGCTGGTGCTGGCGTTTGCCACCGGAGGCCGCGCTTATGCGCTGCGTGTGATGCCGGGAGTGGTGGGGATGGTGGTGGCGTTTTGGGCGGTGGTCTGGTGGTTCTAGATGGTTCGGGGTGTCGCGAAAGCTGCCCCTCATCCGTCCTGCGGGCCCTTCTCCCCGCCCAGCGGGGAGAAGGGCAAGACTTTGCGAAACAACCCAGGATGAGGGCCGGTACGTCGAC
Organism: Lysobacter tyrosinilyticus; assembly: GCF_054779815.1. Classification (NCBI taxonomy): domain Bacteria; kingdom Pseudomonadati; phylum Pseudomonadota; class Gammaproteobacteria; order Lysobacterales; family Lysobacteraceae; genus Lysobacter; species Lysobacter tyrosinilyticus. The sequence continues at coordinate 582,041 of NZ_BAAGXN010000003.1, read as the reverse complement.
GACGAACTATTTCGTCACCACCAGCTTCCCCTTCATCAACGCCACGTGCCCTGGAAACGAGCAGAAGAAGCTGTAGTCGCCGCCGGCCTTGAGTTTGGTGCCCGCAAACGAGGTCTTCGTACTCGCACCACCACCGACTACCGACGTCGCGGCAATTACTTTCGGATCGCCCTTGGGTACGTAGCCCGCGGCCACGCCAGCCTTCATGCCCGCGGCCGTGATTGCATTGATGTCCGCTGTCTGAGCGATAACAGCGTTGTGGCCCATCACCTGCGCAGTCAGCTTGCCGATGTGCGTGAGTTCGATAGTGATCTTCGGGCACGACGCCGACACCGTCGCGGTCTTCAGGTCGTACTGCATCGCATCGTTGCCCTTGAGCTTCACCGTGCAGTTGGAAGCGGCGTGCACGGGTGCGATGCCGGCTGCAGCAAACAGGAGCAGAACCTTCGAAACGGATTTCATGTGGAAACTCCGGCAATGGAAGGCAGACGGGTCTGTTGGGCGGGCTTCGCTTGGATTGAAACGCGATGACGCCCGACGGCAAGGATAGTGCGGAGCACTTCACGCGAGGTGACGATGAAGCCAGTGCCGCCCCGGGTGCGATCTCATGAAACCCGCCAGCGCTCAGGGATGACTGCCCACCCCATGCGGCTCGATGTAGCCGGTCGCGATCCCCGCGGCCACCAGCAGGATCAACACCACCGACAGCGCGATGCGCTTGGTCAACGCGTTCACGGTGCGCTTGGTGGTGCCCATGTCGACGAGCATGTAGTACAGCCCAGCGCCCAGGTTGTAGAGGATCAGTCCGAGGAAGGCGACGATCACCAGCGTTTTCATGACAGCGATCCAGTGGCCGTAGCGGCCGCAGGGGGAGAAGAGGGAAGGGTGCGCAGCCAGCGCCAGCGGACCACCAGGGCCACGGTGACCACCAGCAGGAACAACCCGTAGGCCACCGAAGTCGCGAGCACCTGCTGCCACATGTGACCGAAGGTCGGATCGGCGTTGGCCATGCTCCAGTACATGCCAATGGCCGCGGCTACCAATGCCAGCAGCAGGCTGGCCGAATCGAACAGCGTGCGCGCCAATCCGCGCGGACGGCGCGGGTAGATCCAGAACAGCACCGCCAGGATCGTGAACCAGGGCAGGAACAGGATCAGGGCCAGATTGAGCTCGACCAGGGGGTTCATGGGTGGGCAATGCGGAGCGGGGAGATGGCCGCCATCCTATGCGGACCGTATCAGCCGTCCTAGAATCACAATCGGAGAAAAAAACCGTATCAGATGGATTGATAGGGACGCGCCACATCCCCTCACCCTGCTTCGCTGCGCGAAGCGGTCCCTCTCCCCGCAAGCGGGGCGAGGGAAAACAGCCTGGCAGCTTCGACCCGCCCATGCTTTCTCCCTCGCCCCGCTTGCGGGGAGAGGGACAGCGTTGCGAAGCAACGCAGGGTGAGGGGCCGGGACCGCAGCAGGACAAACCATGAAACGCTACGAAGCCCTAGCCGAAGACATCGCCCGCTCCATCCGCGCCGGCCTGCTCAAACCGGGCGAGCGGCTGCCTTCCGTGCGTCAGGCCAGCACCGCCCGCAAGCTCAGTCCCGCGACCATCTTCCAGGCCTACTACCGCCTCGAAGCCCAGGGGCTGATCGAATCTCGAGCCCGCTCCGGCTACTACGTCACCCGTGCGGCCACGGCGTTGCCGCCCGAACCGGAGACGGCCTCGTGCCCCGACGGCGAATCGCGCGAAGTCGACGTCAGCGAACTCGTATTCGAAGTCCTGCAGTCGGCGATGACGCGCGACGTCGCGCCGCTCGGCTCGGCCTTCATGAGCCCGCTGCATTTCCCGCTGGATCGCATCGGTCGCGCGATGGCCACCGCCGCGCAGCATCTCGATCCGTGGAGCACCGTCGACGACCTCACCCCCGGCAACGCCGCTCTGCGCCGGCAGATTGCGCTGCGTTACCTGATCGACGGCATGGACATCGGTGTCGACGAAATCGTCATCACCAACGGGGCGCTGGAAGCTCTCAATCTCTGCATCGCCGCAGTGACCAAACCCGGCGATGCCGTGGTGGTGGAGTCGCCATGCTTCTATGCCTGCCTGCAATCGCTGGAACGCAACGGCCTGCGTGCCATCGAGGTGCCCACGCACCCGCGCGACGGCATCGACCTCGATGCGCTGGAAACCGCGATTGCCCGCCACGGCCCGCGCGCCTGCTGGCTGATGCCCACGTTCCAGAATCCGCTCGGCAGCACCATGCCGGAGGAGCGCAAACGCGCACTCGTCGAACTGCTCGCCCGGCACGAAATCCCGCTGGTCGAAGACGACGTCTACGCCGAGCTGCATTTCGCGGCCAAACGGGCGGTACCCGCTAAGGCCTTCGATCGCGACGGTGGCGTGATGCATTGCAGCTCGTTCTCCAAGAGCCTGGCCCCCGGCTACCGCATCGGCTGGGTGGCCGCCGGCCGTCATGCGAAAGACATCGCACGCCGCAAGCTCACCACCACGCTCAATACCAACGTGCCGGCGCAGATCGCCATCGCGAAGCATCTGGAGCGCGGCGGCTTCGATCGTCATCTGCGCCGTCTGCGTCGCACCCTGGCGGAACAGCAGGCGCAGTACATCGCCGCGATCGCCGATGCGTTTCCGAAAGGCACACGCGTCACCCGACCCGCAGGTGGTTACTTCCTCTGGCTGGAACTGCCCGAAGGTGCCGATGCATTGAAACTGCAGCGTCGCGCCACACAACAAGGAATCAGCATCGCCCCGGGACCGATGTTTTCGGCGAGTCGCGGCTTCGCGAATTGCATCCGTCTCAACTGCGGGCATCCGCTCGACGGGCGGATCGAAGTGGCGCTGAAGACGTTGGGGAAACTGGCGGAGAAGTGATCGCCCGCCAGCTTCAGTCGACGGGTTTGACCCGCCGAAACACGGCGAGCAAAGCCAGGTCGTAGGCGATCTTCAACGTCCCACACAACAACAGTGGCGCCACGAGATAGCCCGCGGCGAGCATGGCCCCGCTCAAGGACGGACTCAGCGCCGCGGCCAGGCTGCGAGGCACCAGTGTGAACCCCGCGGCGGCCACGCGTTCCGGCGGGGAAACCACGGACATGACATAGGCCGAGCGCGTCGGAACATCCATCTGCGACAACAACGAGCGCAGCAACAGCAATCCCAGCGCGATTTCCAGCGTCGGGGCGAACGCGGCCCCGATCAGTGCCAGGCTCGATGGTATGTGCGTGAACACCATGGTGTTGAGCAGGCCGATGCGGCGGGCAATCCAAGGTGCCGCAAGTTGCGACAGCGCCGTCAGCAGGCCCGCCCAGAAGAAAAAGCTGCCAGCCGCAGCCAGTGACAGATCGAAGCGCTTGAACAGCCACAAGGCGAGCAGTGACTGCACCAGCAGGCCGCCGGCGAATGCGTCCACGGAAAACAGCATCGCCAGCTTCACGACGATGGGTCGCGATTTGCCCAGAGCCGCTGAAGGTTGACTCACTACCTGATCCGGACCCGGCAACTTACGGTAAAGCAGCCAGATGACAACGCCGGCACAGGCATACGCACCGAACATGAAGCGCATCGCCGCGAGCATATCGATGCCAGATTTGCCCAGCTGCTCCGGAAGTGCCGCAACCAGCGAGCCTACGGCCGCGCAAAGGGCACCTATCAGGCTGTAACGGGCGAACAACCGTGTTCGTTGCTCACCTTCGGCGGCATGCGCCAGGCGCGCATGTTCGAGCGGCAGGAAAACGCTCACGTCGCCCGAACTCGGATTCAGAGTCCCGACAAAGGCGACGACGAGCAACGGCCAGAAATCCGAAAGCAGGGCAAAGGCCAGGCCGGTCAGCCCCATCAGGATGGCCGCGATCCGCAGCAGGTACGCGCCATGCAAGCGATGGCCCCACGTGCCCACCAGCAGAGTCATCAATGCGGAACCCAGCAACGTCGCCGTACTAAGCAGGCCTACGTGCACGATTTCCAGGCCCAGACCCAGCAGGTAGGCCGGCAGCAACACCGCGACGTAGCCGTCGACGAACGCGCGAATCCCACGCCCCAGCAACAGGAGCCTTGCTTCCCGGCCGTGATCGGCGGATGCGTTCAAGGGAGTCGGCTGCCAAGAACAGGTCCCGGCATCTTAGCCGCGGTTCGTCGCCGCGCCGTTCTCTCAGCTCAACCGTGGTGCGCCTAGCGGAACCAGCCTGCGGCAAAAGCCACCAGCACGCCGACCGCTACCAGTGCAGCCACTACCCACGGCCATTTGGACGAGCCCGTCGCATTCCGTCGCGAAGCCTGACCCGCACCGTCCGTTGCCGAGCGGGGCAGCGCGCCAATGCGGAAGCGCAGCTCGTCGAACGCGATCTCATCGCCTACCCGGGCAACGGCCAGCGTGATCCGCTGCCCATTGAGGAAGCTGCCATTGGTGGACTTCAGATCCTCGACTTCGATCCCATAATCAAGCGGCCGCAGCTTCGCGTGCTGTCGCGAGATGCCACGATTGTCGAGAACGATGTCGCACTCCGGCGCCCGCCCGACCATGGTCGGCGCCAGCAGGTGATAGCTGCGGCCGAAGACGGCGCCGGTCACGCCACGGAGTACGTATTCGGGGTCCGAAAGATTGCTGCTCATGGGTTGCGACGAACTGAGGTGGCCGGACGTTAGCAAGGGCTTATTTTGGCCACAAGCGCGCTTGTCGCTATCGGTGCAATTGATGCGCCAGGCGGCGTGACGTAGTGCACCATATCCCCATGGATCGGAGCCCGTTGTCACTCGCGCTTGATCAGGGAGGCAGCGCCAGCCGCGCGCTGGTGTTCGATGGCGAAGGCCATGAGCTGGCATCGGCACGGGTCGAAGTCGCGGATCATCGGCCGCAGCCCGGATGGGTCGAGCAGGATCCGGATGCGGTCGTCGATTCGCTACGGCAGGTGGCCGAAGCGGCCGTGATGCAACTCGATGCGGAGCAACGCGGGCGGGTTCAAGCCTGTGGCCTGAGTTGCCAACGTTCCAGTCTGGTCTGCTGGGACCGCGATAGCGGTATCGCCTTGTCGCCGATCCTCAGCTGGCAGGACACCCGCGCGGCGCAATGGCTGGCCGACCGGGCGCTGGATGTCGAAGCGATCCGTGCCACGAGCGGTCTGTACCCGAATGCGCATTTCGGCCTCAGCAAGATCCGCTGGTGCCTGGATCACCTCGAGGCGGTGAAGCAGGCGGCCGGAAGCGGACGCCTGATCATCGGGTCGCTGGCGGCCTTCCTCGCTTTCCGGTTGCTGGAGCAGCGGCCCCGCCTGGTCGATCCGGCTAACGCTTCGCGCACCCTGCTGTTCGATCTGACGCGCGGTGACTGGAATCGCGAGTTGCTGGAACGTTTCGGCATCGATCGGCGTTGGCTACCCGATATCGCGCGCAGCGATGCCGCGTTCGGAGATCTGGTCATCACGCTTGAGGGCATGCCTTCGTTGCGTTTGCCCATGCGCCTGCTCAGCGGCGATCAGTCGACGGCAGCGTTTGCCTACGGCGAACCGCGCGCTGAAGCGGCCTATCTCAATGTCGGCACCGGCGCCTTCGTCTATCGCCTGGCCTCGCAGGCATTACCACCAGCGAGACTGCTCCGCAGCGTGATCCATTGGAGCGAAGCACCGCAGTACGTGTTTGAAGGCACAGTCAACGGGGCCGGTTCCGCGCTCGCATGGTTTGCGCAGCGACACGGCATTGCCGATATCGCCGCGACACTCGAGGAACAGTGGGTGGACGGCGTTGTGGGCGAAACCCTGTTCTTGAACGGCATCGGCGGACTCGGCTCACCCGACTGGCGTCCGGGCTTCGAATCGCGCTTCATCGACGAGGCAACGACACAGCAGCAACTCATCGCGGTTGCCGAAAGCATCGTGTTCCTGATCCAGCGCAACCTCGGCTTGCTCCAGGACATCGGCGAGCCGTGCGCCTACGTGCTGATCAGCGGGGGGCTTTCGCATTCGGACCGGCTGTGCCAGTGCCTGAGCAACCTGAGCGGTCTGCCCGTGCGCCGGCCGGGGCAATGCGAAGCCTCGGCGCGCGGCAGCGCTTTTCTTCTCGCCGGGCGCCCGGCTAGTTGGGCGCAGTTGCCGGAACAGCGGTTCGAGCCGCGACATGATCCGGCGCTGCTGGTGCGTTATCGGCGTTGGAGCGAATGCATGGAAACGGCATTGCTCGCTCAATAGGGAACGTCGAACAACATCGTCATTCCGGCGAACGCCGGGATCCAGCCTTTGATACATGACGAAGAGCTGGATCCCGGCGTTCGCCGGGATGACGATGCTTATGTATCAGCGCTCCCTGGTTTGGCAGACAAACAGCAAAACGCCCGGCACCACATCGTGGATTCCGGGCGCTCGCTTTGATCGGGAAGCGAAGTGCGCGACTACCGCGTCGGCGCAACCACCGGCGCTGGCTTGGCCAACCCTTTCGCCAGCGCTTCGCTAACCAGCGCACTTAGTTCGCGTTCGGCCTGCTCCGTGACCTTTTCATGTTTCGCGCCCAGGGCTTCCATCTGCTTGCCCAGCGCTTCCAGCGGTTTGCTGGCGCTCTCCATTTCCTTGGATAGGGCTTCCATCGGCGCGGTGCTGGCTTCGAGACGCTTGGCTTCCGCTTCCAGAATCGCGGCATGGCGATCCTGCTGGCTTGCCAGCGCGTCCTGCTTCGCCGAGAGCGCGTCCTGTTCACGCGAGAGGCGTTGCTGCTGTTCGGTGTCGTTCTGCGCGTCGAGTTGCTGCCCCGCGAGATCCAGCTGCTGGCGCGCGAGGGCCGCTTGCTGGCGAGCCAGATCGACCGCTGCGCGCTGCGCTGCCTGACTTTCCGCAGACAACTCGTGTTCCGGCGACAATTCCTGCATGCGCGTGCCCAGTGCTTCCATCTTCTTGCTGTGCACCTGCATCTGGCCGCTGAGTGCTTCCATTTGCTGACCGATTGCTTCCGCCTCGCGCCACGACTCACGGGCGCGGGTGAGCATGGCCGGATCGGTCACCACGTAGTTCTTGCCGCCGCGGTTTGCCCAGAGATAGTCACCTGGTGCGTAGTGCTTCGCGGCCTTGATCGCCGGAAGATCGTCGGTCGAGCCCCACAGCATGATGCTGTCGCCATCGGTAGGCACATAGGCGAAAGACTCGTGCTGAGGCTTGCTCAGATGCACGTGCTGCTTCACGGCCTCCTTGACCACCGGTTGCTTGACGCTGGCGGCGGCAGCCACCGTCTGCTGCTGCGGACGCGTGGTTTGCGCATAGGTGAAGGTAGCGATGCACGCCGCGGCCAGGCCTAGCAGCGGGAACACGATGCGGGCGCTGGGGTGGGCGCGACGGGTAGGGCGAATCAGTTGTTCGATACGGGACATGAGTTGGCCTCCGCGCGCGGCTTGCGCAAGGTGCAGGGTGGGGTGGGTGCGGGGAATTTCGGAGAGTTCGTACAGCGCGACGGCAAGCCGGCGCGGTGCGCAGACGACTTCGGCGGCAAGCTGGTCGGCGATCTGTTCGCGTTCGGCGCGGATGCGGCGCGACAGCCACCACGTGACCGGGTGGTAGAAGAGCAGCGCTTCGACCGCGTTCTGCAGCAGGTTGACCAGATAGTCGTGGCGACGGATGTGGGCTAGCTCGTGAGCGAGCAGGGCTTCGATCAGGTCCGTCGGCATGCGGGTGAGCAGCCCCACCGGCAGCAGTACGACCGGGCGCCACCAGCCCGCCGAGACAGGTGTGTCGAGGTTGTCGACCAGGCGAAGTGCGACACCGCGGCTCAAGCCGAAGTGCACGGCTATCGCATCCAGGCGCGACTGCCACGTTGCCTGCAGTTCGCCTTGCGGTGTGTTGCGAAGGCGCTGGATCCACACCAAGCCCATCGCAATCCGCAGCGACATGACGCTTGCTCCGGCGGCCCAAAGCGCAACGATCCAGGGCAGGTAGGCGTTGTATTTCTCTGACGCTGGCACGAAGCCGAACAACGCGCCATGCGCCTGCGGTGCAGCGATTACCAACGGCGCGGCGTGCGCTGCACCGAAGAGCGGTTCGGGCGATGCCGCCGCGAGTTGCACGATGAAGGTCCCAAGCGGAGCGAGCACGCAGGCAAGCAGGGCGAAGCAGGCAGCCGCGTAGCGGACCTGCGGTCGAGCAGCACGCAACGCCTGCAGCGCCAGCGCGGCTAGCGAACCAATCAGCACGCCTTGCCACAGGAAATGCAAAAGCGCATGACCGAGCGCGGTCATGAGGGTCGCGGGGAACTCAGTCATCGTGGTCCTCCTTGAGGAAACGCTTGATCTCGTCGCGCTCTTTGTCGGTGACATGGCTGCTCAATGCAGCGAGCACCAGATCCTTGCCGGAGCCGGCGAAGGCCTTCTGGATCAGATCGCGGAGCAGGTTGGTCTGCAGCGCATCCTGGGCATGCGCAGCGGCGTATACATGCGAGCGCTGGCTCTCGTCGCGGCTCAGCAGTCCCTTGCCGTGCATCACCTGCATCAGGCGCAGCACGGTGGCGTAGGTGACGTCGGAACGTTCGCGCTGACGTTCGGCGTGGACGTCCTTTACGGTCGACGGCCCCAGGCGCCAGATGACGCGCAGCAGGTCGAGCTCGGCAGCGGTCGGCTTGGGGGGCTTGGCGGGTTTGATTGGCATCGGCAGTCGCGAATCGTGGCGATGGCCTACCGTAGGACATCTAGACTTTCTTGTCTAGACCATTTTGTCTATGACTGAAGTCATGGTCCCGAGGTGCTTTCCGAATACCAGGACTGGCCGGCTCGACGCGCATCCGCCGCCTGAGACGCAATTGTCTTGCGTTCGCCCAGCGCCACTCAAGAGTGATGCATTACCGGCGCGCGACTGCTCGATGCAGCAGCATGCCGCCGGCCATCGCGGGCACGAACCACAACGCCTCTACCGAGCCGACCCCGAGCCCGGCCAGCGCCGGACCCGGACAGTAGCCGGCGATGCCCCAGCCGATGCCGAACAGCGCCGCGCCGCCCAGCAGTTGCCGATCAATATGGCGCAGGCTGGAAACCTGGAACGTTTCCGCCAGCACCGGGCTTCCGCGACGCAGGACGATGCGGAACAGCAGCATGGTGGTAGCCACGGCGCCCGCAAGCACGAACAGCAGCGTCGGATCGAAGGCGCCGAACAAATCGAGGAAGCCCAGCACGCGGCGCGCGTCGGTCATGCCCGACATCGCGAGACCGAGTCCGAAGAGGGCGCCCGCAGCGAGCGCGGCAATCGCATAGCGCTTCATCTCAGCTCCAGACGTGGCGGATGAGGAAGGTGGTAACGATTGCAGTCGCCATGAACGTCACAACGGCAACGAGCGAGCGCAGCGACAACCGCCCGAGCCCGCACACGCCGTGGCCGCTGGTGCAGCCGCTGCCCATGCGCGTGCCGAAGCCGACGAGCAGGCCGGCGAGTACGAGTCCCGCGCGGGAGAAGTCGGTCCGGAGTTGAGGCGCGTCAGGCATGAAGGCGATGTAGAGCCCCGCAGCGATGATCAGCCCGATCAGGAATGCTGCGCGCCAGGCGGTGTCGTGTGGCTTTGGCAGCAACACACCGCCGAAGATTCCGCTGATTCCGGCAACCCGCCCGTTGAGCCAGAGCAGCAGGGTCGCTGCCAGACCGATCAGCACGCCGCCCATCAGGGCCGTGATCCACTGCGTCATCGCTTGCCTCCCGCGTTTGCCAGCTTCGCCAGGCCGGCTCGTCGTTGCGGTTGCGTCTTTCCACGCTCGCCGATCGCACCGTGGGCGGATGCTTTCAGGATGCGGCGGAAGGTAGGGCATTCCATATGGCTCGGTGCACGACATGCCGCGGCGTGGAGCAGGCCGTCGCGCATCGCGCCGAGTTTGCGGATCGTCTTGTCCAGTTCTTCCGCCTTGGCTACGAGCAGCTTCCGGTCGATGCGCGGCTGCCCGTCCGCGAACATGCGTGCGATCTCATCGAGCGAAAAGCCTGCGGAGCGTCCCAGCGCGATCATGGCGAGCCGTTCCAGCACTTCCGGATCGAAGACCCGGCGCAGGCCGCGCCTGCCGATGGAGCTGATCAGCCCTTTTTCCTCGTAGAACCGCAGCGTCGAGGCGGCGATGCCGGAGCGTTGCGCGACCTCGGCGATGTCCAGTTCCCTCATCCGCTTGACCTCAAGTCGACTTGAAGTTGCACAGTGCGCTTCCCGGATCTACAAGACAAGCGAAAGGGAGACACCTCATGGCCGCAAAACCGGCTTTTGATGAGCAGGGCAATCTGTGGAATGGCCCCGCTGGGCATGCCTGGGTCGATCGGCAGGAATTGCTCGACCTGCTGTTTACCCCGTTCGAGCAGCGATTGGTCGAAGCGGTATCTGCCGCATCCGCCAAGCGGGTGCTCGATGTAGGCTGCGGGACCGGAAGCACTACGCTCGCCATAGCGCGGAAGCTTGGCGCGAGGGGGCATTGCACCGGCGTCGATATTTCGGAGCCGATGATCGCGATGGCCCGGAACCGGGCCGAGCACGAAGGCTCAACGGCCACTTTCACCTGCGACGACGCGCAGACACACGCGTTTGCACCGGCGGCTTTCGACATGATCGTGTCGCGCTTCGGGGTCATGTTCTTCGACGATTCCGTGCGTGCCTTCGCCAATCTGCGGCAGGCCGCGAGCGAGGGGGCGGAGCTGCGCTGCATTGTCTGGCGCAGCGCAGCGGAAAACCCCTTCATGACGACCGCCGAGCGCGCCGCCGCGCCGCTGCTGCCTAACCTTCCCGCGCGTCAGCCAGGTGGGCCGGGGCAGTTCGCTTTCGCGGACCGCGATCGCGTGTGCGGTCTGTTGGATGAAGCTGGCTGGGCGCAGATCGACGTGCAGCCGATCGATGTGATCTGCTCGTTTCCCGAAAGCCAACTGGTGTCCTATGTGAGCCGGCTTGGCCCGGTGGGCCTGACGCTTCAGCAGACCGATGAACCATTGCGGACGCGGGTCATCGAGACGGTGCGGGCCGCTTTCGAGCCCTTCGTGATCGGAAGCGAAGTCCGGCTCACCGCGGCATGCTGGATGGTTGCCGCCCGGACGCCCGGGCGGGCCTCGCGGTAATTCGCCTCGTTCGGTGCCGGTTTCCCTTTGAACGACGAAAAATGGGCCAGTGGAGCCTCGGTCCGCTGCGCTGCAATGCGGATACCGTCATTCACGTTGGCACCAGTACTCGCATCAACCTGTGCCCTTTAGGTCCCTCCGGGACGGCGGTGCATGACAACGATGCCCCACCGGTACTGCATACGTGCGCGCGGCACCGATGCTCAACACGCCGGGGCGTCAACGACTGACCGATCGACTGCGGCGTTTTGCGTCCATTTGTTTGTGTCGGTGCAGTCCATCCACCGGACGCGACGAATTCACGCAGCAAAGCTGGCCGCGCGGTTCGGCGAGTGTCCCGCCACGACGGGCCGGCTCCCACGAAGGAGGATGTATGGACAAGAGAAAAGGATTTACGCGCAAGGACTTCCTGATCAAGGACCTGGCTGTGAGCATCGGCGGTGGAACCCGCGGTGGTACGTGGATGCCCGGCCCTGACGATGAAACACCTCCGTCGCCGATTTCTCCGATCGCCAGCGTGCTTGTTCACATTGGACTGATCGAAGCGGTGCGTGGTGCAACCATCGAAGCGGTGAAAACCAGGCAGTTCGACGAAGTGGCCCGCGCCTTCGTGGCTGGTGGTACCGAAGGCAATCCGATCATCCGCAATGCGATCCATGACATCGGCGCGGCGGTAGTGGCAAGCGCTGCCTATTCGGCGCTGGGCTCCTCGGTGGGCATGCCGGCGGACGGACCTGATTGCGGCACGTCGCTGGAGCATATTCCGCCGACGCTCACGCCGGTCGTGCACGAGGGCTACATCGTGCACCGTGTCACCGAGCTGCCACGGCTGAAGCAGCAGCTGGCACAGGCGGTGGCATACATCGATAGGGCCGCTGCCGCCCAGGCTCCGCGCAACGAAGAAGCGCCCGTGCTTCGCAAGCAGCTCCAAGGTGCATTAGAGAGCTTGCCCGGCTGATGGCCTCACGTTGTGTGACTGGGCGGATCGCCCGGCTGTCGCTGGCCGCCGTGCAGATGGCGGCCAGCGCCGGCCCGTCCGAACCGGCCGCGCTGGCGCGGTGGCTGTACCGCTTCGGCAGCCTGCCGCGTGCACCAGCGCATGAGCGTGACTTTGGCCCCGATGACGAACCCTTGGCGGTGCTCGGCCTGTCGCGCGGTGGCGCCACGCGCTTGCGCCTGGAAGCGGCCTACGAGGCGAGTTCGATAGCGGGCTGGTACTCCTTCGCGCGCGCTGGGCAGCCGGTGCAATGGGCTGCAGCCTGCAAGCTCTATGTCAGTCCGCGGCCCGCCGCACTGCCGGATGCCTTCGCGCACATCGTCGACGCGTTCATCAAGGCCGAGGTGCGTTCGTTCAAAGTCGGGCGCGGGATCGAAGGACTGCTGCGGCCGGACAAGCTCATTGCCTATTTCGATGAGCCGGACCAGATGTCCGAGGTCGCGCAGGTGCTGAAGCGACAATTGCGTGGTTGTCCGGTCCAGGGTGTGCCATTCACTTACGAACTTGGCGGTGACGGACTGCTGTCCAGTGGCGTCGATCCACCGCTGGGAAATGTGGCTTCCAGCTGGCGCTCGTGGGTTACGGCACGTCTCGCCAGCGCCTTGATTGCGAGGCGTCAGACTGCGCCGGCCAACATCGTGGCCGCGGTGCTCGATGACTTGTGTGCGGCCGGCATCGACACCACGCGCTGGCAGGCGGATCCCGTTGCGTTCGCCGAGCCGGTGCCTGCATGAGTGCGATCGCGCTTGACGTCGCAAATACGCGCTTCATCCTGCCGCCGGATGCCAAGGTGCTGCCGGTGTCCGAACTGTCGGCGCGCGCGCGCTCCCGCATCGGAGCACAAGCCGAAGGCCAGGCCGTCGTCACACGGCAGGGCTTTCGCGTTGCCACGCGACTGATCCCGCCGGCGCTGGCCGAACTGCTCGGCGAGTTCCGCGAACCCAGCCGGTTGACCGACGCGGTCCTGCGCTTTTCCCAGGCCCAGGGTGAAGACCCGCAGGCATTGCTCGACGTGGCATTCGATGCATTGGCCACGCTGGTCGAGGCTCGCTTCCTGGTGCCGGAAGACGCACCGGAAGCCGCCGTGCCCGAACCGAGCCTGGTGGCGGGACAAGAATTCGCGGGCTTCGAGATCGAGGCGTCCGTGCGTTCGCTGGACGATTCGGAAGTCTTCCGTGCGCGTGCTGCCGACGGGCAGACAGTGGCGCTGAAGATCGCCCGCGATGACCGGTTGGATATCCACGCGGTTCTGGTCCATGAGGCGCAGATGCTACGGCGGCTTGATGGTCGCGACAGCCCAGCATTGCACGCACACGGCGTCCATGCCGGTCGTGCCTTCCTGGCCATGGAGTGGTGCAGCGGTGTCTCGATCGGTGTTGCGGCGCAGACGCTTCGCGCCGCGCGCGACAGGCCACGCCTGCATGCGCTGGTGACCCACTTGCTGCAAGCCTATGGCCGACTGCACGGGTGCGGCGTGCTGCACGGCGACATCCATCCCGGCAACTGCCTGGTTCGCGACGACGGCCGTATCGTCATCCTCGATTTCGGGCATGCGCGTGCGATCGCCGACGTGTCCTCGGACACCGACATCACCCGCACCGGCATTCCGCAATTCCACGATCCCCAGATGGCCCGGGCATTGCTGGACGGCGCGCTCACGCCGGCGGCTACTCCGGCGTCGGAGCAGTTCGCGATTGCGACATTGGCCTACCTCCTTCTGACCGGACTGCATCCGATCGATTCCTCCGCCGTACGCGACGACCTGCTGGGCCGCATCGCCGAACGGCCACCGCTACCGTTCGCGGCGCGGGGAGTTCCCGCGTGGCCGGCGGTCGAACAGGTGCTGCGTCGCGCGTTGGCCAACGAGCCCGATCGGCGCTTCGCGGACGTCGGCGAGATGGCGCACGCATTCGCCAGGAGTGATGCCACCGATCAGCGCTGGCGTCCTTCTTCACCGCCACCTGGCGCGCCCGAACAGGCGTTCGCAGCGGCCGTCGAGAGCGTGCGCAGCCTGGAGCCGATCGAACGCTTCCGTCGCGACCAGGCCTGGTTTGCCCTGCGTGCCGCTCTGGCCATGGATGATGCGGAATTGCTCGCAGCGGCCGACTTGCTGGCCGCACGCGCGACTCGAGGCTGGGACACCTGCGTGGTGAGTGCCGCGCTGGCGCAGGCGCGCTCGGACGTTCGTGCCGAAGGCAGGGCGATAACCGCGTTCCTTGCAGGTGCCGATGACATTGGCGATGGATTGCAGCTGGCGTTGCTCGCGGCGTCGCGAATTCTCCAAGGAGCATCGGCGCACTGCACGGAAGTCGCAGGGCTGATCGCGTGGAGCACGGAAGCCGTCGAGCATCTGTTGCCTGCCGAGCCGCATTCGGCATCGGGACGATCCTTGGCCGATCCGTCGTATGTGCTGGCCACGCTTGCGTTGGCCAGGACCGATCGCGTGCCGATGCCGCCCGCGCTCGCGCCAAGCCTGGAAGCCTTGGCTCGTGACAGACGGGGCGGTGTACAGCTATGGGCGCTGGCGCACGATGTATTCGCCGATGAGCGCTACCGGGCGCTCGCCTTGTCGGCCAGGTTGCCCAAGTCGCCGTTGATGCGAGGTTTCGCGCTGCTGCGACGCTATCAGTTGACCGGCGAACGCCGGTTCCTCGTTCCGGCGCGACGCGCGGCGGACGCTTCTGCCGAGAACGGGTTGCCCGACGCGGCTACGGCACTGTTGGTGGCCGAACTGCATGCACCGGAGACGGCGGCGGCACCACCGTTCCAAGGCTTCTTCGGCGTTCCCTTGCGATGGGCGCCATCGCTGCGGCGCTAGCAACTGTCAGCCCCTTTTCGATCCCTGCACACAAGGAAAGGAAGTGCATGAAGCAAAAGCCCCGCCTGAAGCGGGGCTCTTGCTTGTTCGTCGCGCGCTGACTATTTGGCAGCGGCGACCTTCTTTAGCGGGTGCGCTTCGGTATTGAGCACCACGCTGTCGAGATCCAGCGCATCGCTGGGCGCGAACAGCAGCCAGTAGTACTTGAAGGTCTCCGCCATCACGAAGCTCTCCATGCTGTCTTCCTGCTGCTTGGTGATCACGCTCTTGAGCGCGGCGTAGCCGGCATCGGTACGACAGTGGCGCACGAAGTCGGCGAACATCTGCGCGCCCATCGCGCGCCAGCGCGGGTCGCCTTCGAGGCGGTGCAGGTACCAGGCGGATTCGACGATTTCCGGGCGCAGCGGGTAGCCGGCGCTGGCGACTTCCATCTTGCTGTAATCCAGTGCCTCGGGTTCGATGCCGTGCAGCTGCCACATGCGGAAGCCGGAATCCTGCAGGCGCGCGGCACGCTTGATGTCGCCCGAATAGGCGAGCAGGCCGGGCAGGAACGCGTCGAGCGCACCGTACTGCGTGCGCGTGCGCTTGCCGGTGTGCAGGTCGGCATGGCCGTACCACAGCCCGCCGTCGACTTCGTCGGCGAGGTACTTGTTCATCGGGCCGATGCTGGCATTCCACATGTCCAGGCAGTCGCGGTCATCGAACAGTTTCCAGCACTTCCACAGGTACTCGTAGTACGAATCGATGCCGCCGCCGACGTGCGCGGTAGTGCCGGTCCACTTGCCGGTGGTGACGTCGATGGCATCGCCGACCAGGCCGACTTCGGAGCTGCGCTTGTAGGTTTCCACCAGTGCGCGCTTGGCTTTGTCGTAGTAGATCTGCTTGCCGGTGAGGCGGGCGAGGGTGCCGTATTCGAGCAGCAGGGTGCCGGTCTCGGCCGGGTTGCTGATCTTGCCGCGGGTCTTGCCGGTGCGCAGGTTGATGTCGACCCACGGCAGCCCGGTCGGCGAATTGAATGCCGGCAGCATGCGCGTGCCCAGATCGTCGGCGAGCGCGAGCAGTCGCTTGTCGCCGGTGAGCTGATAGCCCGAGAGCAACCCGCCGAGCAGGCGGATGGTGATCTCGAAGTGCTTGACGTAGATGTCCTTGTCGAAGGACAGCTTGGTGGCGATCAGTTCGCGTGCTTCGTTCGCCTCCTTGTCGAGGCCAAGCATCGTCAGGGTGTCGAGTGCATCGACCGGTGTCATCAGCAGCGATTCGCTGTACCAGTCGTGGTAGCCCTTGCTCAGTGGTGCGAGGTCGTCATGGCCCCAGGCGTAGGTGCGATAGCCCTGCCAGGCATGCTGGGCTTCGGCGCGGACCTGCGCGGCGAGCTTGGCGCTGGCGGCTTCATCGACCGTGGCCGGCGCGGTCGAAGTGGCGGCGGGCGCCGGCTTGGCTTCGGTGGCGACCGGTGCCTTGCCGTTGTCGGCGCAGGCGCCAACCAGCAGTGTCAGGGAAAGCGAGAGGGCGAAGCTCGCGTTACGCAGCGACTTCATGCTGTCACCTCCTGCGCGCGCAGCACCCGCAGCACGTCATGGCACGCGCCCATGGTGTGATAGTCGACCTTCCCGGCCGGGCTCTTCTCGTCGCTGTACTTGTGGTTCTTGCGATCGAGGATGCGGAACCACGCGCCGTACTGGTGATCAATCATGTGCTGCCACGCGTAATTCCACAGGCGGTCGTACCAGCGCCAGTAATTCGCATCGTCGGTGGCGATGGCCAGGCGAGCGGCGGTGGCGAGCGATTCGGCCTGCACCCAGAAGTACTTGTCGTCATCGCAGACGAAGTTGATGCCGTCGGGTAGCGCCGGGCCGTCGATGTCCTTGCGCAGCTTCTCGGGCGCGAAGCCGTACACCAGGCCGCCAAACTCTTCGTCCCACGAAGCGACGACGGCGCGATCGAACAATTCCTTCGCACGCGGCACCAGCCAGTCTGCGGGCGTACCGGCCGCGCGAAGGTGGCCGTCGATGATCAGCAGCAGCTTCGACCACTCGGTCTGGTGACCGGGTTGGAAGCCCCACGGTCGGAACAGATGCTTGGGATCGTCGCGGTGGTAGTCGGTGTCGGCTTGCCAGTTGCGGTCGTAGTGTTCCCACACCAGTCCATCGCATTGCGCGGCCTGGCGACGGGTCATGTTGTCGGCCAGCTGCAGCGCACGTTGCAGGTAGCGCGTTTCACCGCTCGCTTCGTACGCGGCGAGCATGGCTTCGCACATGTGCATGTTGGCGTTCTGGCCGCGATAGCCGGAGAACTGCCAGTCGCGCGTGGCTTCATCTCGGTACAGGCCGAACTCCGGTTCCCAGTAGCGCTGCTCAAGCAGGTTCCAGGTTTCATCCATCCATGCGCGCGCTTCGTCGATGCCTGCGCTCACGGCGATGGAGTAGGCGAGCAGCACGAAGGCGGCGCCGTAGCAGTGCTGGGTGGTGTCTTCGGGCTCGCCGTCGCGCAGCGTCCAGAAGTAGCCGCCGGAGACCGGATCGCGGTGCTTGTCGCGCAGGTAGCGCAGGCCGTGGCGCGCGGCGTCGAGGTATTCGGCGCGCAGCCTCGCGTCGTCCTTGCCGAATTCGTTGGCCGCGGTGCTGTAGTTGAAGACGAAGCGCGTGCTGCTGACCAGATGGCGATGGCTGGCGTCGTAGACGCTGCCGTCGTCGCGGAAGTAGTGGAAGAAGCCGCCGGCCGCGTCGATGCAGCGCGGGTGATAGAAGGCCATCGTCCGGCGCACGTGGTCGCGCAGGAAGGCCGGACTGCGGAAGTCCGGGGCGGGCGGTGCGGTCGTCGTCATGGTCTGCCTTGGTCGGTCCGGGTCAGCGGTGCGGGAACGGCGACGGGCGCGAGGGCATCCTGCAGCGAGCGCACATGCAGCGCCTTCCGCAGGGCGTCCAGAGAGGTCTTCGACGTCACCCGCAGCGACCGGCGTTCGCCGGGGAGCAGGGTCAGGGCGTTGTCCTCGATCTGCGCTTCGACACCATTTAGATCGATCCAAATTTCGCACGCGAACCGGTCGGCGGCAAGCTCCAGGCGGAAATAGTCGCCCTCGGGGCGCAGGGTGGCCGTCAGCCCCGGGGCCGGCAGGTGCAGCGCGCCGGGTTGGGCGAAGTAGACGACGCCGCGCGAGCCGGGCTCGCCCGGGACGGCCAGGTCGTAGACCGCGATCGTTCGCGTGGGGTCGGCCGCTCCGAGCAGGCTGGCATCCGCCGATGCTTCGACTTGGGTCGCAGCCAGTGCTGCCAGCGCGAGCGGACGACGCTCGTCGCGCAGGACCGTGCCATCGACGATGTCGAGCACGCGCAGACGGAGTTCGCCTTGCAGCACGGTGGTGCGATCATTCAAGGCCGTTACGGTGGTGACCCCATCCTTGCGCAGCGCGGCGATCGCCACCGGCGCGAAGAATCGCTTCGCGTGGTACTGCAGCGCCTTCCAGCGTCCGAAGTAATCGACGCTCGACCAAGACGCGCCCGGCCACACATCGTTGAGCTGCCAGTACATCGTGCCCATCGTGTGCGGCCGGCTGGCGCGGTGGTGCAGGCCGGCGATTTCGATGCCCTGGGCCTGCATGACCTGGCTGAGGTAAACGAAATCGTCGAAATAGCGGCCGTCGAAGTTCGCACCACCGAAGCGCATGCGGATGTACTCGAGCACACGCTCGTTGCCCTTACCGGCGAGGAATTTCTGGTGCGCGACGATCAACGGATCGTCGATGGGGAGTACGCCATCACCGGCGAAGGCGCGCACGGTGTCCATGCCCGGCCACGCCTGCAGTCCGTATTCCGAAGCGAAGCGCGGCTGCACGTCCATGTAGGCCTCGACCGGTTTGCGCCCGACCCAGACGTCCCAGTAGTGCATGTCGCCGTTGTTGGGATCGTTGGCTTTCGCAGCCAGATCGTTGCTGGGCGAACTCGACCAGTACGGAACGCCACCGCCTTCCTTCGCCACGACCTCACGCAGATCGGTGCCGAACAACTGCACGTAGCCATTCCACACCTGCGCCGCGAAGGCGGGATCGGCTGCCGTCAGTTCCTTGCCTTGGCCCCAATCCTTCCACGCGGTCTCTTCCTCGTTGTTGCCATTCCAGATCACGAGGCTGGGGTGGTCGCGCAGGCGACGTACCTGGTCGTGGGCTTCGGCAATGACGTTGGCGCGGAAGTCGGCGTCGTAGGCGGGCTGCATGCCGCCGCCGAACATGAAGTCCTGCCATACCAGCAGGCCCAGTTCGTCGGCGATGTCGAAGTAGGCGTCGCTTTCGTAGTAACCGCCGCCCCAGTTGCGCACCATGTTCATGTTGGCGTCGCGTGCGGCGGTGAGGACCTGGCGGATGCGGGCAGTGTCCACGCGCGGCGCGAAGGCGTCGAACGGGATCACGTTGGCGCCCTTGGCGAAAACGGGAATGCCGTTGATGACGAAGGCCATGCCCTGGCCGCTCGCATCGCGATCGCGGCGCAGTTCGACGCTGCGCAGGCCGGTGCGCTTTTCCGCGGTGGCCAGAGTTTTGTGGTTCGCCTCGACCTTCACCGTGAAGCGATACAGCGCCTGTGGGCCGTAACCCACAGGGAACCAGCGCTGCGGCTTCGCGATATGCAGCGGGACGGTGATGTCGTTGGAGCCGGCGGTCAGTTCGACCGTTTCGCTCGCCGCATCGATGCGCTTTCCGGAAGGCGTGACGTAACCGATACGCACCATGGCCGTGCCACTACGCACCGCATCGACGCGAACCTCCGCCTGCAGCTCCGCCGCTTCGGCATCCACGTGCGTCTGCGCGACATGAAAATCGTCGATACGCGCGTCATCCCAGCTTTCCAGCCGCACCGGCTTCCACACGCCGGCCGTCACGTAACGCGGCCCCCAATCCCAACCGTAGTGATAACCGGGCTTGCGCGCGAAGTTGGCGGTGAGCACGTCCTTCGGCTCGTCGCCGTAGGGCGAGGGGTAATTGCCGGCGATGCGATGCGGCATCGCCTGCACCTTCGGCAGCAGCGTACTGATCGGCGAACGGAAGACCACCCGCAGCGTGTTGCCGTGCGCTCGCAACCTGCCCTGGACCGGCACCCGCCAGGTGCGGAACGCGTTATTGGCGGACAGTAGACGTTCGCCGTTGAGCCAGATCTCGGCGAAGGTATCGAGCCCGTCGAAGACGAGGTCGGTGCGCGGATTGCGCAGGGTCTGTTCGTCGGCGTCGAAGTGGCGCTGGTATTCCCAATCGCCCAGACCGATCCACTGCAGGCCGGATTCGGGCGCACCGACATAGGGATCGACGATCAGCTTGTTCGCGAGCAGATCGGTGTGGACCGTGCCCGGCACTGTCGCCGCCCGCCATTGCGTAGTCTCGGCGTGCGAAGCGGCTTCTGCGTTTCCGGGTGCGAGCCGGAACTGCCAGGCGCCGCCCAGATTGTGCGAAACCGGCGCCGCCTGGGCATTGCTGGCGAGGAGGCCGAAGCCGGTGAGTGCGAGGGCACGAAACCAGCGTTCGGCCGCACTCATGCGGAAACTCCGCCGATGATCACTCGCTTCAATGCCAGATCCGGATCGAGTACGACGAAATCGGCCCGCTGTCCCGCCGCAATCCGACCGCGATCGGGTAGGCCGAGGAACTGCGCGGGGTACGTCGCCGCCATGCGTGCGGCTTCGTCCAGCGGAAGGCCCAGCGACTGCACGGTGTTGCGCACCGCGCTGGTCATGTCGAGTGCCGAACCCGCGAGCGAGCCCGCGGCATTCACGCAGCGCCCGTTCTCCACCGTGATTGCCTGTCCGTAGAGCGAGAATTCCGGCGATGCGGCACCTACCGGCGGCATCGCATCGGTGACCAGGAACACCTTGCCGCGCGGCTTGGCCGCGAGTGCAACGCGGAAACTCGCCGGGTGCGCGTGGAAGTTGTCGACGATGATCCCGCACCAGCTGTTCGCATCTTCGAGCGCCGCGCCGACCACGCCGGGCGCGCGCCCGGTCAAGGGCGTCATCGCGTTGTAGAGATGGGTGAAGCCGGTGACGCCGGCATCCAGCGCTGCGCGGGTCTGCTCGTAGGTGGCTGCGGTGTGGCCCGCGCAGACGACTACGCCGCGTGCGACCAATGCGCGGATCGCCTCAGGCGAGACGCGATCCGGTGCGAGCGTCAGCAGGGTGCGGCCATGACGCAGCGAGGCGGCAAGTTCGATCGCGGCTTCGTCCGGAATGACGAACTTGCCGGCGTCATGCGCGCCGTGGCGCTCCGGTGCCAGGAACGGGCCTTCCAGATGAATGCCGATCACGCCCGGCACGCCTTGTTCGATCGCCGCATCTACGGCCGCGATGGCGGCGCGCATGACCTCGAAGTCGTCGCTGATCAGCGTGGGGAGGAAGCCAGTGGTGCCGTAGCGCCGGTGCGCCGCACCGATCGTGGCGATGGTGTCGACGGTCGGTGCATCGTTGAACAGCACACCGCCACCGCCATTGACCTGGCAATCGATAAAGCCGGGCAACAGGAAGCCGCCCGCGAGATCGACTTGCTTGGCCTCGGCAACGCGCGGGTCATCAGTGGACACGATGGCCTGGATCCGGCCGGCTTCGACCAGCACGGCGCGATCATCCGTGAAACCGTCGTCGAGCAGCACGCGTGCATTGAGCAGGGCTTGGGTCATAGCGTGCGGGTGACCTTGTTCAAATGCGGAGGACGATCGGGATCGTAACCGCGGGCCAGCGAGAGCGCATTGGCCGCGCGGTAGAAACTGAGCACCGTGGCCAGTGGCGCACAGGCAGGATGCGGCACCGACGCGACCGGCAGCGCGTCCGGCCAATCCGTGCCTTCGGCGGCGAGCCACACGTGGGCGCCGCGGTTGCGGAACTCGTCGGCCAGTTCGACCGTGCCGGCGAACGAGCCGTCCTGTTGTGCGAAGACGAGCACCGGAAACTCCGGACCCACCAGCGCCATTGGGCCGTGCCGCACTTCCGCGGCGCTGAAGGCTTCGGCATGCAGACCGCAGGTCTCCTTGAGCTTGAGCGCCGCTTCCTGCGCAGCGCCAAGACCCAGGCCGCGCCCGACGACGAACAGGTTGCGGGCGTCCTTCAAGCCATGGACCAGCGGCGACCAGTCGAGCGCCCACGCGTTGCTCAGCATGTCCGGCAACGCACGTGCTGCCGACAGCAGCGCCGGATCCTCGTCGCAATGCGCGACCAGATGCAGCAGCGCCGACAACGTGCACAGATAACTCTTGGTCGCCGCGACGCTGGTTTCGGCGCCGGCACGCAGCGGCACGACAGTGTCGGCAAGCGCCGCCAGCGGCGAATCCTCCACGTTAACCAGCGCGACGACTCGCGCACCGGCACGCTTGGCGGCTTCGACATTTCGCAGCAGGTCGGGGCTGGCGCCGGATTGCGAGATGGCCAGGTACAACGCGCCGGCAAGACGCGGCTCGGCGGCGTAGATCGAGTGCACCGAAGGCGAAGCCGAGGCGGTGACCAGGCCGAGGCGGGTTTCGATCAGGTACTTGCCGAACGTGGCCGCATGATCGGAACTGCCGCGCGCCGCGGTAACGACGAAAGCCGGCGGGTTGCGCCGCAGGTCGTCGGCGAGCCGCGCCAGTACATCGTCATTGGCGCGCAGTTGGGCGGAAATGACCGAAGGCGACTGCGCGGCTTCGGCGAACATACGGGTGTTTTCGAACACCGTCATCGGGTATGGCTCCACCAAGCAGCAGGGACTTCGGTCGCCGCCTGTCCATTGAACGAATAGGTAAGACGCAGTGCACGACCGCCGCCGCCCTGGAAGTAACGCAGCGCTACCGGATGCAGTCCGGCCGCCAGTGCCACGCTGCCAGCGGTGTCGCCGGGCGATCGCGGCCCATCGCGATCAACGACGACTTCATCGCCGATGCGCAGCACGCTGCCGTCGTCCGAGCGCAGCGTGAAGCGGTAGATGCCGTCCTGCGGTACGCGCAGATAGCCATCGAAGAGCAAGCCGAATGAGAGTTCGCGCGCATTCGCTGGGATGCCGACATCGGTGGCGATGTCTTCGCGTGCGATCGCTTGCGCTTCCAAGCCCGCGATATCGGCGACATCGCCTTCGACATAGCGCTGACGCAGGCCGGGTTGCAACTTCTTCTCGGCAACCACGGCCGGTGATTGCAGTTGCGCACGCCGATAGCGCGCGCTGGCCACGGGACTGGTTCGTCCGCTGGTCGTGAAGGCGCGTGCGCTGATGACGGTGCCGACATCGGTCAGGGGCAGCTGGATGGGGCCCTCGTAGCGCGGTGACTGGGCACTGGGTTCGCTGCCATCCAGCGTATAGCGGATCACGGCGCCGGGCAGGGCGCTGTGCAGCTGCAGGGACGCGCTGTCGTGTAGGCTGAGCACATCGGTCTCCAAACCTTCGACACCGGGCACGCGGTAATTCACATCGAAGCGATCCAGCGTCGCGAGTTGTGCCGGCAGGCGGCGCTCGAAGCCCGCCCAATCGCGCGCTGCCTGCGGCGACCACAGCACTTCCGTCATCGCCAGCGCCCGCGGCCAGAGCATGTATTCGACGTCGTCGGGCGTCTTCAGATATTCGGTCCAGACATTGGCCTGCCCGCCGAGGATGTGGCGCGCCTGTTCCGGCGTGAGTGTGGCCGGTACCGGTTCGAACTCGTACACGCGCGACAGCGGAAGATTGCCGCCTATGCAGATCGGCTCACGTGCCGGATCGCCCTGGCAGTAATCGAAATAGGCGTAGTCGGTCGGCGACATGATCACGTCGTGGCCGCGCTGCGCCGCTTCGATTCCACCGGCCATACCCCGCCAGGACATCACGGTCGCGGTGGGCGAGGGGGCGCCATCGAGGATCTCGTCCCAGCCGATGATGCGGCGGCCTTTGGCATTCACGAAGGCTTCGATACGACGCAGGAACCAGCCTTGCAATGCATGCTCGTTCGCCAGCTTTTCGCGCTGGATGATCGACTGCGCCAGCGGGCTTTGTTCCCAGCGGGTGGTCGGTGCTTCATCGCCGCCCAGATGCAGGTACTTCGACGGGAACAGCGCCATCACTTCGCCCAGCACATTCTGCACGAAGGCGAAGCTCTGCTCGCTCGGGCACAGGATGTTGTCGTCGATGCCCCAGGTCGTGCGCACTTCGAACGGCCCGGGCGTGCAAGCCAACTCCGGGTAGGCGGCGAGTGCCGCAACGGTGTGACCCGGGATGTCTATTTCCGGAATGACTTCGATGTGGCGCTGCCTGGCGTACGCGACGACTTCGCGCACCTGCTGCTGCGTGTAGTAACCGCCGTAGGGCTGGCCGTCGCCGACGTAGGTGTCGCTGTAGTGGCCCTTTACGGTTTCCTTGCGATTCGCACCGATTTCAGTGAGGCGCGGATAGCGCTTGATCTCCAGTCGCCAGCCCTGGTCGTCGGTGAGATGCCAGTGGAAGACGTTGAACTTGTAGCGTGCCATCAGGTCGAGCTGACGCTTGATGTCCGCGACCGGAACCATGTGCCGCGCGACGTCGAGATGCAGGCCGCGGTAGTGGAAGCGGGGTACGTCCTCGATGCGCACCGCAGCAATGCCGTCGCTCGAGGTACCCGGAACTGCAAGTTGGCGCAGCGTCTGCAGGCCGTAGAAGAGGCCGGTCGCCGAAGCCGCTTCGATCGAGATTCCACGGGAGTCGATCTGCAGCGTGTACGACTCCGGATTCGCCTGCTGTGTCTTCACCAGAGTCAGTCGCACATCGGCAGACTTGCCGGCGCCCGCCGCGGACACTTTGGCATCCCAGGCCTCGCGCAGAACATTCGTGGTCAGCTCCTTCAATTCGCGTAGCTGCGCGCCGCGCGCGCCGGAGATGCCCAGGGTGATGTCCGGTGCGGGTACGTAGTTCCCTTGCAGGGGCTGCACCGATGCAGGCATCGGGACCAGTACGTCGCTAGCGACGATAGGGGCTGCAGCGGCGTGCATGCAGGACAGAGCCAAGGCAAGGGTCAGCGCCGCGTATTGCACGCGGCGACGCGCGGAGTTGTTCCCCTTCGTCACGCTGCTTCTCTCTCGAATGAGTGGCCGGTGGGCGCCCTCGACCCGGGTCGGCCGGCAGGGCGTTGACAGTCGCGGATTGAAATGCGAAAACAAACGAAAGCAAACGAAGGCTAAGGCAAGCGCTGCGCGGGGGTCAAGCGTCGACGCTGCAGGGGGCCGGGCATTCGAATCTGGGGCAGCTACGCACGATGACGAAAGCGCCGACACGCAGGAAATCAGTTTCCTCAAAGCTATTGGGGGAAGATCGTCGGCGTCGCATCGTTGCCTGGATCAACGAGCGCGGCAGCGCGACGGTCAACGAAATGGCGCACGAATTCGGTGTGTCCACCGTGACCCTGCGTGCCGACCTGCAGGCGCTGGAGGAAAGCGGCGCCCTGGAACGTTCCCACGGCGGCGCGCTACCGGTGGCCAGCCGTGAAACCCCGATCACCGAGGCTCCGCTCAGCGTCAAGCGGGCGCGCTATCACGACGAGAAGGTCGACATCGCACGGGTCGCGGCCGCGATGATCCGCGACGGCGAGACCATCATCCTCGACTCGGGCAGTACGACGTTCGAGATCGCCCGCCTGCTCGGACAGCTCCCCCTGCGTTCGCTCACCGTGGTGACCAACGCGCTCAACATTGCGACCGAACTCGTCGACGGCCCTTCGCACATCCGGGTGCTGATGCTGGGGGGCGTATTGCGCCCGCTGTCGTATTCGATGGTGGGGCCGGATGCGGAGCTGACCCTGTCGCGAATCGTCGCCGACCGGCTGTTCCTTGGTGCCGACGCCGTCGATCCCGAGCTCGGCGTCACCACCGCCGATCCGACCGAGGCCCAACTCAACAGCCGCATGGTCGAAGTCGCGCGCGAAACCATAGTGCTTGCCGACGCCAGCAAGTTTGGCCGACGCAGTTTCTCGCGCATCGCCCCGTTGGAGGCGGTGCATTGCATCGTCACTGATCGCAAGGCGCCGCGGGAGCTGGTCGCTGCCTTCCGCAAGCGTGGCGTCGAGGTGCAGCTCGCATGAACTGCATGCGCTTGGCTCCGCCTATTCTCGCATCTGGAGATCGCTTCACGATGTCTCGTGCTTTCGCCGATCTGTTGCGTCCCGCGCTGGCATTGATGCTGCTTGCGACCGCCGCCTCGTCCGTTTCCGCTTCAACGCCTGCCCCGGTGATTCCGTTGCCTGCGAAGGTGACGCCGGCACGCGGTGCATTGGCGCTGAAGGCCGATGCGCAAGTAGTCGTGCCCAGTGGGGACCTCGGTGCGCGCAATGCGGCGGATTATTTCGTCGGGCTGATCGGGAGCAGTCGCGGGACCACACTGAAGATCACCGAGTCCCCAGGTAGCAGCGCGGGGACGCGTATTCGCTTCATTACCGATGCCTCGGCACCCGCAGGTGACGAAGCCTATGCCGTGTCGGTCACGCCTACCGGCGCCCAGGTGCGGGCGCGCTCGAGTGCCGGGTTGTTCTACGGCGGCATCACGTTGTGGCAGCTGATGACCGCGGATGGCGGCAACGGACTTCCAGTGTCCGTTCCGGCCACCCGCATCGAAGACGCTCCGCGCTTTACCTGGCGTGGCTTCATGCTCGATTCGGCCCGCCATATGCAAAGCGTCGACGAGATCAAGCGTCTCCTCGACCAGATGGCGCAGGCCAAGCTCAATGTCTTCCATTGGCACCTCACCGACGACCAGGGTTGGCGCCTGGAAATCAAACGCTATCCGAGACTGACGGATGTCGGTTCATGGCGCATTCCCGCGGGCAAGGCGGGGCGTGATGCCCGCGGCAAGCCGGTGCGCTATGGCGGCTACTACACCCAGGCGCAGGCGCGTGAGGTCGTCGCATACGCCGCGCAGCGCCATATCACCGTGGTGCCGGAGATCGAGCTGCCGGGCCATGCGCAGGCGGCGATCGCCGCGTATCCGCAATTCGGGGTGACCGGCAAGGCGCCGGTCGTATCGGCGGATTGGGGCGTGCATCCGTACCTGTACAACACGGACGACGCCACCTTCGCGTTTCTCGAAAACGTGCTTGGCGAAGTGATGGCGGTATTCCCGGGTACCTACATCCATATCGGCGGCGACGAGGCGGTGAAAGCGCAGTGGACGGCTTCGCCGCGGGTCCAGGCGCAGCGGCGTGCATTGGGTTTGGCGGACGAGCAGGCACTGCAGAGCTGGTTCATCAAGCGCATCGAACGCTTCATCGTCTCCAGGGGACGCAAGCTGATCGGCTGGGACGAAATCCTCGAAGGCGGCCTGCCTCCGGAAGCGACGGTGATGTCGTGGCGCGGCATCAAAGGCGCGGTCGAAGCGGCGAAGCAGGGCCACGACGTGGTGCTATCGCCGAGCAATCTCACCTATTTCAATCGCATGCAGGGCGATGGCATCGACGAGCCCCCGAGCCACGACTATCCGACACCGCTGCGGGCGGTTTACGACTTCGAGCCCATTCCGGGCGAACTGAGTACGGAAGAGGCGGTGCACGTACTCGGCACGCAGGCCAATCTGTGGACTGAACACGTGCGAACCGAGCCGCGTGTCGAGCACATGGCGTTCCCGCGTCTGGCGGCGTTGGCCGAGATCGCTTGGTCACCGCGCGAAGGTCGTAACTGGGACAGCTTCCTGCAGCGGCTCGCGCCGCAAATGCAACGCTATCGCGCGGCTGGCATCGCTGCGGCCGATAGCGCGTTCGCCGTTCGCTTCGACATCCAGCCGGCGGATGCGGAGCATGCGACTGTCGGACTCAGCAACCAGGTCGGGTTTGGCGAGCTTCGTTACACGCTCGATGGCAGCGCCCCGACGGCAGAATCTCCGCGCTACGAGCGTCCGCTCGCGGTCGCTCTGCAGGCAACGGTACGTGCAAATGCCTTCTTCGATGGACGTGCGCTGGCCGGCGAACGCAAGCAGGACGTGACTGCACAAGTTCTGCGGACCGCTTATGCCGAGCAGCTGCAGACTTGCTCCAAGGGGCTGGTGCTGCGCCTGGAGGACGACGAGCCGACCGGCGACCAGCGCGCCGTGGTGCCGGTCGACATCACCGATCCGTGCGTGATCTGGACGCAGGTTGATTTGACTGGCGCGAGCGCATTGCGCGTCGATGCCGTCGATCTGCCTTTCAACTTCCAATTCGGCACCGATCCGGTTCCTGGCCAGCTGAGCAGACAATCGACGCGTGCAGGCGAGATCGAAGTGAGGCTCGACGGCTGCCAGGGTCAATCCATCGGCACCGCGAGCATGGGCAACGCCCGCCGCAACGCGAGCGTCGCCGTGATCGACGTGCCTATCGCTGCCGCCGCCGGAAGGCACGACTTATGCCTGCGCTTCACCCGCGATCGCCACGGTCCGTTCTGGGCACTCGACCGGGTCCAGCTGCTGCCGGAAGCGCACTGACGCATCCATTCCATTCGTACCAAGCCACGCCCTTTTTTGAGGAAGTCTCTATGCTGGACAACGTGCGCAACACCTGGGTATCGATCGCCATCATTGGCGTGCTGTTCTTCGTCATGGGCTGGTTCACCTGGATCAATGGACCGCTGATCCAGTTCGTAAGGCTCGCCTTCGACCTGAGTACCTTCGCGGCCTTCCTGGTCACCTTCGTCTTCTACATCTCGTACTTCTGCTGGGCATTGCCGGCTTCCGTCATCCTGGATCGCACCGGAATGAAGAAGGGCATGGCGATTGCGTTGTGGGTGATGGCGGCCGGTGCGATCGCATTCGGCCAGTTCTGCGTCCAGCGCTGGTATCCAGGCGCGCTAGCCGGGCTCTTCATCATCGGTGCAGGCCTGGCGATCCTGCAGACCGCAGCGAACCCCTACATCAGCATCCTGGGCCCGATTGAAAGCGGCGCGCAGCGCATTGCGGTGATGGGCATCTGCAACAAGATCGCAGGCATGGCGGCGCCGTTCCTGCTGGGTACGCTGGTTCTGCACGGGATGGGCGACATCGCCGCCAAGGTCGCAGGCGCCGATGCCGGTACGAAGGAGCAGATCCTCGATAGTTTCGCCAGCGGCATCCACGGTCCTTATCTGCTGATGGCAGGTGTACTCGCCGTGTTGGGGCTGGGAATCCTGTTCTCTCCGCTGCCCGATGTGCGCGGCGAAGCGGAGGCAACTAAGGCGCAAGGCGGCGGCGGGAAGCTTTCCGACCACCCGCACGTGTGGCTGGGTGCGTTTGCGATCTTCATGTACGTTGGCGCTGAAGTCATGGCAGGCGATGCAGTCGGCGTATACGGGCGTGAAGCCGGAATTCCGCTGGACCAGACCAAGTTCTTCACGATGTATACCCTCGGCGCGATGCTGCTTGGTTACGTCGTCGGCTTCATTCTCGTTCCGCGGTTCGTCACGCAGCAGCGATACCTCGCGTTTTCTTCGGTTCTCGGCATCCTGCTGACCCTCTGCGCCTACGTCGCCAGTGGCTACGCGTCAGTCGTCTTCATTTTCGCTCTTGGCTTTGCCAACGCGATGATGTGGCCTGCGATATTTCCGCTGTCGATTCATGGTTTGGGTCGCCTAATCGAAAGAGGTTCGGCCCTGCTGATCATGGGCATCGCGGGCGGCGCTCTGGTCCCGCAACTGTTCGCGCTGCTGCTCGACCGCGCGCCCGGACAGTTCCAGTTGTGGTTTTTCGTTCTGATGCTTCCTTGTTACCTGTACATCCTGTACTTCGCCCTGTACGGACATCGCGTACGTCCTCGCATTGGTGGCGGCGCATCGGAGGCCTCTGCTAGCCGCGCGGGAGCGTGACCTTGCTTTCGCGTAGGACGTTCCTAGCAGCTACAGGCGGTGCGGCGATGGCCGCTTCAGTGCCGGCGGCTGCGCACGACGAATTGAGGACGGCCGAGGCAACTGCCAGTCGTCCGCGGCCGACGCCGTCGCAACTCGCATGGCAGCGCGAGGAGCTGGCGATGTTCGTCCACTTCACCGTGAACACTTTCACGGGCAAGGAGTGGGGCGACGGCAGCGAAAGCCCGGCGATTTTCAATCCGGGCAAGCTGGACGCGCGTCAATGGGCGCGCACGGCCAAGCGCGCCGGCTTCGGCAGCATGATCCTGACCGCCAAGCATCACGACGGCTTCTGCCTGTGGCCCACGCGCACGACCGAGCACTGCGTGCGCAATAGTCCCTGGCGTGATGGCAAAGGCGACGTCGTGCGCGAGTTTGTCGAAGCGTGTCGTGCGGAAGGGCTGGGTGTCGGCTTCTACCTGTCGCCCTGGGACCGCAACGCACGCAGCTATGGCCAGGGCGTGGCTTACAACGATTTCTACCTAGCCCAGCTCGAGGAATTGTTGGGCAACTACGGCGAACTGGCCGAAATCTGGTTCGATGGCGCCAATGGCGAAGGCCCCAACGGCAAGCGGCAGGCCTACGACTGGCCACGCATCCATGCGGCGGTACGCCGACTGCAACCGCATGCGGTCATCTTCAGCGACAGCGGACCCGACGTGCGTTGGATCGGCAACGAACGCGGCGAGGCGGGCACGACGTGCTGGAACACGGTCGATTCTGCACGCGTTCCTCATGCAGGCTTCGACGCCGTGTGGGTGTCGGAAGCATTGATGCAGGGCGATCCCCGTGGCGGCGTGTGGCGACCGGGCGAGGCCGATGTGTCGATCCGCCCCGGCTGGTTCTGGCATGCCGAAGAGAACGACAAAGTTCGCAGCTCGGCCGATCTGATGGAGCTGTACTTCAAGTCGGTGGGGCGCAACGGCAAGCTGCTGCTCAACGTGCCGCCGACCACCGAAGGACGCTTTCACGAGCGCGATGTGCAGGCGCTCGAAGCGTTTTCCACAACGCGGCGTAGCCTGTTTGCGCACGACCTGCTCCAGGGGGCGCGCGTTCGCGCCAGCGGCGGCACGACTCCGGAAGCAGTGCTCGATGCGGCAGCAGGCCGACATTGGCGGGCGCCGACCGGCTCGAATGCGGGCTGGGTCGAATTCGAATCAACGACACCGCTGACGTTCGACGTGCTGCGCCTGGAAGAGGCGATCGAACACGGTCAGCACATCGCCAATCATCGCGTCGACATCTGGCAGGACGGAGTCTGGCGGACGGTGCATTGGGGCACCACGATTGGGAACGCCCGGCTGGCCCGCTTCGCGCCCTGCACGGCATCGCGAATCCGCGTTGTCGTCGAATTCGCGTACGACGCGCCCCGGCTCAGTCGAGTCGCTCTGTTCCGCGATCCGCTGGCGTCATGAAGAGCCTGACGTTCGCAGGTGCCGGTACACGGCACTTCAGCCACACGCGCGCTTCCGCTATTGCGGATCGCACCACTGCATCATGCGGGAGCGGTATCTGATGAAGACGCGTCTGATCGTGTTGTTGCTTCTTCTGTTGATCGGCATACAGGGCAATCTGCATGCAGCCGCCCCGGTCCAGCACACGTTCGGCTGGAAAGGCGAAGACTTTCTCCTCGATGGAAAGCCCTTCGTGATCCGCGGCGGGGAGATGCATTTCAGCCGCATCCCACGCGAGCACTGGCGCGATCGCCTGCGCATGCTCAAGGCCATGGGGCTCAATACCGTCGGGAC
This sequence comes from Lysobacter tyrosinilyticus, assembly GCF_054779815.1. Classification (NCBI taxonomy): domain Bacteria; kingdom Pseudomonadati; phylum Pseudomonadota; class Gammaproteobacteria; order Lysobacterales; family Lysobacteraceae; genus Lysobacter; species Lysobacter tyrosinilyticus. Next base: position 550,655 of record NZ_BAAGXN010000003.1, on the reverse strand, counting down.
GTATCTGTTCTGGAATCTGCACGAGCCCCATCCTGGCCAATTCGATTTCGAGGGCAGCAACGACATTGCCGCGTTTGTCCGCATCGCGCAGGAAGAAGGATTGTGGGTGATCATCCGGCCAGGACCCTATAGCTGCGCCGAATGGGAATTTGGTGGCTTTCCGTCCTGGCTGTTGAAGACGCCCGACATGCGCGTGCGCACTTCGGATCCACGCTATGTCGCGGCCGTGACCCGCTACCTGCACGAAGTCGGCAAACAGCTCGCACCGCTGCAAGTCACCCACGGCGGGCCGATCATCATGGTGCAGGTCGAGAACGAGTACGGCTCGTTCGGCGGCGACATGGGCTACAAGACGAGCGTCCGCGACGCCCTGGTGGAGGGCGGCTTCGATGTCACGTTGTACACCGCCGATGGCGCCACGCCGAAGATGCTGGGCGGCGGTACGCTGCCCGACGTGCTGTCCGTAATCAACTTCGGAGACGACCCGGCCGGCAACTTCGCCGAATTCGCCAAGTTCCGCAGCAATGTGCCGCGCATGGCCGGCGAGTACTACCCTGGTTGGTTCGATCACTGGGGGGAGGAACACCACACCGGCGACCTCGCCAATGTCCTACGCGACATCGGCTGGATGCTGGAACGGAAGGTGTCCTTCAGCCTGTACATGTTCCATGGCGGCACCACCTTCGGTTTCATGAATGGTGCGAACTACAGCGAGAAGGAGCCCTTCCAGCCCGATACCAGCAGCTACGACTACGGCGCGCCGCTGGATGAAGCCGGTCGCCCCACGCCTGCCTATCACGCTTTGCGCAAGCTCATCGGCCAGCATCTGGCGCCAGGCGAAACGCTGCCGCCGGTGCCGCCGTCGCCCGCGATGATCGCCATCCCGCGTTTCACGCTGGCGCAATCGGCCCCGCTGGCTGCGCTGCTTACCGAGCCGCCGCGGCGCGCCGTGCGTCCGCTGACGATGGAGGAACTCGACCAGTCCTATGGCTTCGTCTGGTACCGCACGCGCCTGCCGGGGAAAGGCAAAGGCCTGCTCGAATTCGGCGACGTGCGCGACATGGCCCTGGTGTATCGGGCGGGCAAGCCGCTCGGCGTACTGGATCGACGCAAGGGGCAGCGCAGCATCGAACTCGATGCCAGCGCCGACCAGCCGCTCGATCTGCTGGTCGAGAACATGGGGCGCATCAACTACGGTGCCCGGCTGATGGATGAGCGCAAAGGCCTGATCGGCCCTGCGCGCTTCGGCAACAAGCCGCTGCTCGAATGGGAAATGTATCCATTGCCGCTGGACGACCTGTCCGGGCTGCAATTCCGCGACGGTGACATCGCTGCGCCCGCGTTCCATCGCGGTGCATTCAATGTGGGCAAGCGGGGCGACAGCTATATCGACTTGCGCGGCTGGGGCCGGGGTCATGTGTGGATCAATGGCCACCATCTGGGGCGCTATTGGCGCATCGGCCCACAGCAGAGCCTGCTGGTGCCGGCGGAATGGTTGCAGCGCGGCCGCAATGAAATCGTCGTGCTCGAGCTTGAATCCGGTGGTCAGCGCACCGTGCAGGGACTGACCAATCCCGTCTTCGAAACGCACGCGGAAACCAGCGTGCCGTGAGCAATACGTCCATCTTCCTGGGAGTAATTCCATGACCGACCGTCGCCGCTTCCTGCAATCAAGCCTGCTTTCTGCCACTGCGCTGGCGTTGCCCGCGGGCGTAGTGCTCGCAGCGAACAAGACCGTGAACAAGCCGGCCAAGGCGTCACGCGTCCGCGTCGTCTCCACATGGGACTTCGGCGTCGGCGCCAATCAAGCCGCGTGGCAGAAGCTGCTGGCAGGCGGCTCCGCGCTGGACGCCGTGGAAACCGGAGCGCGTTGGGCGGAAGGCACGCTCTGCAACACGACCGTGGGCCACTGCGGCTACCCCGATCGCGACGGGGTGCAGACGCTGGATGCAAGCATCATGGATGGCGACGGCCGCTGCGGTTCGGTGGCCGCGCTGCAGGACATCCTGCATCCGGTTTCGGTGGCGCGCGCGGTGATGGAGAAGACGCCGCACGTGATGCTGGTGGGCGAGGGCGCGCAGCAGTTCGCCGTGCAGCAGGGATTCGAGAAGCAGTCGCTGCTCACGCCCGAAGCGAAGGCGGCATGGCAGGACTGGTTGAAGACAGCGCAGTATCGCCCGCAGATCAACGCCGAGCGCGCGAAGGTGCCAGGCAACAAGGAAAACCACGACACGCTGGGCATTCTCGCGCTCGACGCAAACGGTCACCTGGCCGGCGCCTGCACTACCAGCGGCATGGCGTGGAAGATGCACGGCCGCGTCGGCGACAGTCCGATCGTTGGCGCCGGCCTCTACGTGGATAACGAAGTGGGTGCGGCGACCGCTTCAGGCGTCGGCGAGGAGATGATCCGCAACGCAGCGAGCTTCCTCGTCGTCGAACTCATGCGCCAGGGGCGTTCGCCGATGGACGCCTGCCGCGAGGCGATCGAGCGCGTGGTGAAGAAGCGCCCCGAGGCCAGCAAGACCCTGCAGGTGTGCTTCCTGGCGATGAATCGTGACGGCGAAGTCGGTGCCTTCGCCCTGCACAAGGGATTCGTCTACGCCGTGTGCGATGCCGACAAGCAGGATGCCTTGCTCGATGCGCGATCGGTCTATTGATACAGACGCCGCGGCGTCATGCTCCGTGGAGCGCCGCGACGATGTTCCGGACAGTATTCATGTCGGTGCGGGTTTCGCCACCGACCATCCCCAGTGCTTGCCTGGGTACATGACGCACGATGGAGGGCAGGGTGCGCTTGGCCGACGCGTGGAATTCGCGCGCGCCGGTACTGGCGCGCAGCGCGGCGATGTTGCCGGCTTCGATGCCGGCGCCGGGCATCACGCTGATGCGTCCCGCGGCGCGCAGCACCATTTCGTGCAGCAAGCCGGCGCCCTGCGGTGCGCTGGGCTCCGCGCCCGAGCTGAGTACGCGCTCGCAGCCCAGGGAGATCGCGTCCTCCAGCGATTGCAGGGGATCGCGGCTCACGTCGATGGCGCGATGAAAGGTCACGCCCAAGCCCTGGGCGGCGGACAGCAGCGTCGCGCAACGCGGCCGGTCCACATTGCCGTCGACATCCAGCATGCCCAGGACCACGCCGTCGCATCCCATCGCGACGCAGGCTTCGATGTCACGCAGCATCGTGGCGCATTCGTCGTCGTCATAGACGAAATCGCCGGCGCGCGGACGCACCAGCACGTAGAGCGGAATCCGCAACCGCTCGCGCGCGAGCGCGATCTGGGCGTGGGATGGCGTCAATCCACCCAGTTCGAGAGCGGTGCACAGCTCGACACGGCCAGCGCCGCCTTCCTGTGCGGCCATCGCGGACGCCACCGAGTTGGCGGCCACTTCCAGCAGCAGTTCCTGCGACATGTTCGTTATGGACTCCTGGAGCGCGGCGAGGCCGGTATGCACAGCCGACACATTAGCGTCAGTCCAACCACCAGACCAAGTGATCGATCAAGTGGTCGTTTGGCTAAGTGCCCTTTTGGGAGTCCAACAGCGTCATGAAACAGTTGCTCGCATCCGCCGTGCTTGCCGTGGGCTTCCTGAGCGGCACAGCCGCTGCGCAGACGTCCCCGCCAGCGACCGCCTCTACCCAGACGCAACGCATGCAGTGGTTCGAAGATGCCAAGCTGGGGATCTTCATCCATTGGGGCGTTTATGCGGCCCACGGCACTAGCGAGTCGTGGTCATTCTTCAACGGAGAGACCACGTGGTCGCAATACATGCGACAGAAGAAGGATTTCACCGCGCGCAACTACGACCCGCAGGCCTGGGCCGACCTGATCAAACGCAGCGGCGCGCAATATGCGGTGCTGACCAGCCGCCACCATGACGGCGTGGCGTTGTGGAATTCGCGGCAGGGACTGAATGTGGTGAAGGATACGCCCGCTAAGCGTGATCTCGTCGCGCCCTTCGTCGACGCGCTGCGCAAGGACGGCCTAAAGGTAGGCCTGTATTACTCGCTGCCGGACTGGTCGTACACCGACTACGACGTGTTCACCCGCGAACGCAAGCGCTATGACTCCGCCAAAGATCCGGCGCGCTGGCAGCGCTACCTCGCGTACTACCAGGACCAGGTGCGCGATATCGGCGAACGGTACAACCCCGATCTGTACTGGTTCGACGGTGACTGGGAACACAGCGCGCAGCAATGGCAGGCAGACAAGGTTCGTCGCATGATCCTCGACCGCAACCCAGACGCGATCATCAATTCGCGCCTGCCAGGCAATGGCGACTACGGCACGCCGGAGCAGGGCGTGCCGATCCAGCGCCCGACAGACCGCTATTGGGAGCTGTGCCTGACCATGAACATGTCCTGGGGCTTCCGTCCCACGGACAACGAGTACAAGACGCCGGGGCAGCTGATTCGCATCTTCGCCGACACGATCTCAATGGGTGGCAACCTGCTGCTTGATATCGGCCCACGCGAGGATGGCAGCATCGACGAACGCCAGGTGCGCATCCTGGAAGAGTTCGGCCGCTGGACCGGTAAGCATGGCGAAGCGATCTACGGCACGCGCGCGGGCATTCCGCTCGACTACTTCCACGGTCCGAGCACGCTTTCGGCCGATGGGCGCACTTTGTATCTGTTCCTGGATGGCCAGCCGAACGAGGATGTCGTGATCAAGGGCCTGGACAACCAGGTGCAGCGCGCACGTGTCCTCGGCGCCGGTGTCGACGCGGGTCACCGCGTGGTCGGCAAGTACAGCTGGAGCAAGGTGCCCGGGCTGCTTTATCTCGATATTCCAAAGGCAGGGCTCGACCCGGTCGTTACCGTGGTGGCGCTTGAGCTGGACAAGCCGGTGTCGTTGTTCGCCGAACAAATCAAGCCGATCGAGAGCAACTGATAGTTGTCGCGCTCACGTTGTTGATCCTCTGAGGAAGCCATCCGAATGACCCTTCGCTTTTTGCTGCCGTTGTCCTTGGTACTGTCCGCCCCTTTCGCGACCGCCGCCACGGTGCCCGAAAAATTCGGCGACGACCACGACGATCCCCGCATCGCGAATCCGACCGTGCCGCGTCCGGCGACACGCGGATGCACAATCCAAATCGTCGATCACGGCTTCGACACCTTCGATCCCGCGCGCGGGCGCGTGGATGCAGCCGCGACGTGTCCGGGACCGTGGCAGCGCGTCGTGCTTGAAATGGATGGCGAGGTCGCCGGTCGCCAATACGACCGCATGGGCTACCTGCAGATTGGCGGCGCTACCGTGTTCCGCACCAGTTCGCCCGAGCCTTCGCGCGAAGGTATTCGCTGGCACGTGGAGAAGGACCTCACCGATTACGCCCCGTTGCTGTCGCGACCGCAACCCTTGGAAATGCACCTGGGCAACGTGGTCAACGAGACCTACACGGGCATCTTCAAGATCAAGGCGCGGCTGGTGTTCTATCCGGCCGATCGCACGCATCCGGCAGCGGTTACTGCCGACATCGTGGCGCCGCTCGCGGATGTACGTGAAGTGGGTACCGAAACCGTGGGCCAGCTGAGTATTCCCGCGAATACCGAACGCTTGCTGCTGGACGTCTACGCCACCGGGTCGGGCGGAGGATGCGAGGAATTCTGGTACGACGCCGCGCCGCCGGATCCGTCGATCGGCGAGTACTGGTGCAAGGCGCCGCAGGGTCCGTATCGCGAAGTACAGGTGCTGATCGACGACCGGATCGCCGGCATCGCCGCGCCCTATCCGCACATCTACACGGGTGGCTGGTCGAATCCATATCTGTGGTACGCCATTCCGGCGCCGCGCGCTTTCGACATCCGTCCGCTGCGCTTCGAGCTCACACCCTTCGTCGGCGTGTTGAATGATGGGAAGGTGCACCTAGTGCGATTGCGCGTTGCCGGTATTCCCGAAGAGGGCAAGGGTTGGGCGTTGAACCCGGTCGTGCACGTTTGGCGCGATGCAGGTTCGACCGCGACCCAGGGCAAGCTGCTGCAGACAACGCTCGCGGCTCCGTCGTTGGAGAACAAGCTGCAGGGCGGTGAGGGCCGCCATCACCTTCGCACTCGTGGACAGAGTCGTTTCGTTGCAAGCGGCGTGCTGAATACGTCGCACGGCCGCGTGCAAACCTCGGTCGAAAGGGGCCTGGACAGCGAGCTTGATCACTACTGGAGCGACGACGATGCCCACGATGGCTTGCGTGCAAACTGGGGCGATCGCGAGGTCGTCACGCGCCGGATCGACAACGGGCCATTGCATGCTGAAACCCGGAACATTCGCTTCGGTATCGAAGGCGCGATCGACACCGCCAAGGTGAATGGCAAGCCGCGCCTGACCACGACGCTGGCGCTGAACGACGACAGCGAGCTGCGCCAGAGCGAGGACGAGCGCGTTACCGCGTGGGACGAAAAGCGCGACCGCTTCGACGGGGCCGCTTCGTATACCGGTGACGTTCCGCGCGACGAGCGCAATGCGACCGGGAATTCGCGCCAGGAATTCCTGCAGCGCGACAGCAATGGAGGCTGCGAACGGCGCATACTGCGCAGCCTAAATGGCCGTTTCGTCGAGGACACGCAAGGTTGCGGCACCTCGGAGACATCGACGAGAAAGCAGTGATGACGGATTGGCAGTTCAGTCGCGATGGGAGCGAGTTCTAGTATGGAAAACCCCGCAATCCCTTCCGCAGCCGGGCTTTCGGCACGGCAGGGTGGCCCGTTTCTTGCTGCGGATGTAGGCGGTACGCATGCTCGGCTCGCGTTGGTTCAGCACCGGCCGGATGGTTCGATCGAGATCATCGACCACCACAAGTACGCTTGCGCTGATTTTCCGGGCCTGACGGCGATCGTCTCCGATTTCCTGGCCGCGCCAGGACGCGGCCCTGTGCATGACGCGGCCATCGGCTGCGCGGGCATGCGCCGCGACGATCTGGTGATCAGCATCAACCTGCCGTGGCCGATTTCGCTGTCGGAATTGCGCGCACTCGGGATCGAGCGTGTTGCCGCGGTCAACGACTTCGTCGCGGTCGCGAATGCCGTGCAGTGTATGAATCCAGGCAACAGCGTCCTGCTCAGTGGTCCCGGCATCGTGGCCGCCGATGGGCCGATGCTGGTGATTGGTCCCGGTACCGGGTTGGGCGCGGCCTATCGCGTGCCGAATGGCGCACAGGCATTGGTGGTGCCGAGCGAGGCCGGGCAGATGGCATTCGCGCCGGGCAATGCGCGCGAGATCGCCGTGCTCGCGAAGATGCTGGAAGCCGCGTCGCACGTGTCCAACGAACAGATCGTTTCCGGCCCCGGCCTGCTCAAGGTCTACAAGGCACTGTGTTCAATCGACGGCGTCACGTCGCGCCAGGCGTCGCCGGCTGACGTGGTCGATGCTGCGCGTGCGGGAGAAGACGCGCATGCCGTCGAAGCGGTACGGATCTTCTGCGACGTGCTCGGCAGTCTGTTGGGCGATCTGGTGATGGTGGCCGGCGCGACTAGCGTCTATATCGCCGGCGGGATCATGCCGAAGATCCGCGACTTCATCGACGGCAGCCATTTCCGTGCGCGCTTCGCCAACAAGGGCGTGATGCGCACGCTGATGGAACAGGTGCCGGTGTGGCTGATCGACAACCCGCACAAGGGCGTAATCGGCGCGGCGTCGTGGTATCTCGCGCAGCCCGGTATCTGAAACCGGAGCAACGTTGAGCCGCCCTGTCTGCTAGACAGGGCTTTCAAGCAGAAGCGCGACTTCGTCCAGGCGGGGAAGGGCGGCGAAGGCGCCATGTCGCGTAACGGTCAGCGCGCCGCAGCCGGCGGCGAAGCGCAGGCTGTCGACAAGTGCGGTGCGGTCCGCTATGAAACTTGAAAAGGCCGCGCTGTCCACGCCGCGCGTCTGCAACTGGTACAGCAGGCCGCCGATGAAAGCATCGCCGGCGGCGGTGGTGTCGACGGCGCTGACGACAAAGGTCGGCAACTCACCGTGGTCCTCGCGCGTGTGCCAGCACAGCGGCGCCGCGCCATCCGTGACTACCACCATGCGGGCGGTTTCCAGCAAGCGCGTAATGACCCGTGTCGAACCACCGGGTTCGCGCGCGGTCAGGTATTCGAGTTCGTTGCCGGCGAGCTTCACCAGGTCCGCCGCTGCGAGTGCACGCCATAGCCAAGGCAGCGGATCGACGTCGGCGGGCCACAGGGCAGGGCGCAGATTGAGGTCGATGCTCACCAGTGCGCCGTGATGGCGTGCGCGCGCCATGCCTTCCAGCGTGACTTCTGCGATGCCCGGTTCGGTCAGGCTGTTGCTGCAGACGTGGAAGATCGACGTGCGTGCGAAGCACTCTTCGTCGAAGTCATTGGCACCGAACAACAGGTCGGCAGCCGGCGGGCGGTAGAAGCTGAAGCTGCGTTCGCCCTCGGCATCCAGGGAGACGAAAGCCAATGCGGTCTTCGCCGCATCGGTGCGGCGTACATAGCGCGTACCGACCCCGGCGTCGTCCAGGCTACGCAGCAGGAAGTCGCCGAACATGTCGGCGCCCAGCATGCCCACGAACTGGGCGCGGCCACCCAGCCGTGCCACCGCGACCGACGCGTTGGCCGGTGCGCCGCCGGCGTGCTGGATAAAGGCGCGTGGCGCGCCCGAATCGCCTCCCGTTGCCAGGAAATCGATCAGTGCCTCGCCAAAACAGACAATCTCGCCCTTCACGCCCATGTAGTCCTTGCCGTCAACCATCGTTATTGAGCCGCCGTATCCGCGATGTTACGGCGTGAGCCGCGCAATCCGTACCAGATGATGTAGGCATAGCAGAGCGCTGGGAGCACGAAGGCAAAGCGCAGGCCGGTCGTTTCGTTGCCGCTCGCGGCCTGGATGGTGTCAACCAGGTGCCCCTGCAGGAACGGGATCACCGCGCCGCCGAAGATCGCCATCACCAGCAAGCTCGATGCCTTCGGCACCAGCGGACCGAGGCGATCAATGACCAGAGTGAAGATGGTCGGGAACATGATCGAGTTGAACAGGCCGATCGCGATCACGCTCCACATCGCCAGCGGGCCGTGTACCAGCATCGTGGTGAGCAGCAGGGCCACGTTGACCACGGCATAAGTGCCGAGCATGCGGCGCGGATCGAACTTCAGCAGCAATGCCGCTCCGACGAAGCGACCAATCATTGCAGAGCCCCAATACATCGAGATGTAGCGGCCCACGTCTTCGCGCGCGATCGCGCCGACGTCCGGACGCATGGCGTAGTTGGCGAGGAAGCTGCCGACGGTCACCTCGGCGCCCACGTACAAGAAGATCGCCAGCACACCCCAGCGCACATGCTTGTACTTGAGCACTTCGCGGAAGGTGTGGTGCTGCGGGTCGGCCTTTTCGGTCGCTTCTGCGTGCGCGGGCAGGCGGAACATCGCGACGATCACGGCCAGCACGATGAGTGCGGAGGCGACGCCGAGGTACAGCGGCTGCACGGTGTGCACGCGTTCGGCGGCGGGCAGTAATTCAAGCTGCTTTGCGCTCAGATGCGTCGCGCCCAGGACGAGCGCACCGCCCACCCACGGGCCGATGGTGTGGCCGACGGAATTGATCGCCTGGGCGAGATTGAGCCGGCTGGGTGCGCGTTCCGGCGCACCCAGCAGCGCGACGTAAGGATTCGCCGAGCATTGCAGCAGCACAACGCCGCTGGCCAGGATGAACAGTGCGATCAGGAACATCATGTACACGCCCATCTGCGCCGCCGGCAGGATGAGCAATGCACCGGCGCCGGCCACGAGCAGGCCGATGACGATGCCGGCCTTGTATCCGACGCGAGCCACCACGGCACCGGCAGGCACCGCCATCACCAGGTAGGCGCCGAAGAAGCAGAACTGCACCAGCATCGCCTGCCAGTACTTGAGTTCGAACACGGCCTTGAGGTGCGGAATCAGGACGTCGTTCAACTCGGTGATGAAGCCCCACATGAAGAAGATTGCGGTGACTGCCGCAAACGCGAGGCGGTTGTTGCCGTTCGATGATGAGGTGGTCATTCAGGGATTCCTGCGATGGCGCTGCGAAGTAGCCGCCTGGTGCAGGCAGCCGGCTGTGGCGTTACAGGGAGTGGATTACGGAGGAGGGCAGGTGCTGGAGCGCACGACCAGGTCGACCGAAGCGATGACCGGCGTGTGCTCGGCCTGCGGATTGCGTACGCGTTCGAGTGCGAGCTTTGCGGCTTGACGGCCACGTGCGCGCGGATCGGCGCCGAGCGTGGTCAACGGCGGCGTGCTTACGGCGGCTTCGGGAATATCGTCGAATCCCGTCACCGCGAAGTCATGACCAGGCTGCCGACCGCGACGGGTGAGACCGAGCGTGAGGCCGAGTGCGACGGCATCGTTGTAGCAGACCGCTGCCGTGGGAGCCGGATCGCGCACGAACAGCGCGCCGGTTTGCGCGGCGGCCTCCAGGCGCGTGGGAGCGCATTCGATCGTCCATTGCGGTTCGGGTTCGATGCCCTTGGCGCGCATGGCGTCCATGTAGCCCTGGCGGCGTTCGCGGCAGGAGCTGGAATCCTGATGGCCACCGAAGAACGCGATGCGGCGATGGCCTAGTTCCAGCAGATGCTCGGTGGCGCGCCGCGCACCGGCGCGGTTGTCGAGACCGAGGAAGTCGTAGATGAAATCCGACGGTGCATCGCCGGTCAGATGTCGGTTGAACACCAGCAGCGGCGTCGACGGACCGATTGCGCGTGCGATGCGCGCCGCGTCGCTGACTTCGGCAGGCGAAAGAATGATCGCGGCCGGGTGGTATTCCACCAGCGACGCGAGCACCGCCTGCTGACGTTCCGCGGACTCGCCGCTGCTGCCGAGCAGGGTGACGTAACCGGCGGCCGCCAGCGCTTCGTCGACTCCTGCGGCGAATTCGGCGAAGAACGGGTTGGACAGATCGTTGATCACCAGCGCGACGCTGGAGGACTCGCGACGACGCAGACCGGCGGCGGCGCGGTTGTAGACATACCCCTGCCGGCGCATCTCTTCCTTGACCCGCTCGCGGGTTTCCGCGTGTACCAGCGGACTCTCCCGCAGGACCAGCGAAACCGTAGCCCGGGACACCCCACAGGCCTCCGCAATGTCGTTCAACGTTACCTTGCGGCCGGCGGCCATCGATGTCCCCTGATTTCGATTTTTTAGATCGATTTATCCGGCATCCTGAACTCTTGAACTGTCGCCTGCAAGAGGTATGGAGCCGCCGGCCAGGCTAGCTCCTACCGCCTCGCAGTGCAGCAAATTCAGGGCTTTTGTCGAAGGAGGCCCGTCGGCGGGCTCCGCAGGAGGGTCGGCATCGACCGGCGGGACATGCCCCCCTGTTGCAAACTGGATTTAGATCGCTCTAAATTGTGATTGTCGTCACAAAGAGCCTCTTGGCTTGTCGCGTAAGGTCGCTGCGGCGCTGCAGGGGGTCATGACGGCGTCATCGCGGTATGCGTCACCGAGTCGAGCGATATCAAGAACGAAATCCGATAACTCCGGTTGGACCTTTGGGCCAATCGTTACTGCCCGGGGGGGCCAAATGCAGCAGTCCACTTTCCAGCGCAATGTCCTGGCGACCGCGCTTGCCATGGCGTTGTTTTCTTCCCATGCCGCTTCGGCCCAAGAGCAGACCGCCGACGCGAATGCGACGAGCGATCAGCCGCAAGCCGCCGCCGACCGCGACGCGCGCACCCTCGATACCGTCACGGTGACGGGTTCGCGCATCAAGCGTTCGAAGATCGAGGGTCCGGCGCCCGTCACCATCATCACGGGCGAGCAGATGAAGAAGGAGGGCTTCGCTACCGTCTACGACGCCCTGCAGACGATCACTGAAGCCATCGGCAATGTGGAGCAGGACTACCAGTGGGGTTCGAGCAGCGTCAACGCTTACCCGCTCAATCTGCGCAACCTGGGGCCCGGTCGCAGCCTGCTGCTGATCAATGGTCATCGTGTTGCCGACTATCCGATGCCGTATCAGGGCCGGAGCAACTTCGCCAACTTCAACAATATTCCGAGCGGCATCGTCGAGCGTATCGAAGTGCTTTCGGGCAGCGCGTCGGCGATCTACGGTTCTGACGCGATGGCCGGCGTGGTCAACGTCGTCCTGAAGGAAAACTACGACGGCCAGCAGATCCGCGCGAAGTGGGGCGAAGCCACCCGCGGTGGACGCATCAACAAGGACTTCGTGTTCTCTGGCGGTGCGACCGGTGAGGCCTGGAACCTGGTCTACAACCTGCAGCACTTCGACCGCGGCGTGCTGCTGGCGAAGGATCGTCCGTTCATGGACGAGGAGGCGGACAAGGACCACATCATGCGTTCTCCGTTGGAGAACCATTACAACATTGGCTGGACCACGCCGTATCCGGGCTTGCGTCTTCGCCAGCCGGGCTTCGTCGATTCGCTGCCGGGCGTAGGCAACGTCACTCACGGCATCGCGCCGCCAGCGGGCGCCTGCGATCAGTACGGCGACCTGTACTACCAGTTCACCTATCGCGGCTTTGACCGCAACACCGGCGCCGAATCGACCGGTGGCACCATCTGCGCACAGCGCGTGTTCCAGAATTGGGCGCTGCGTACCGGCAGCAAGGATGATTCCGGCTACCTGCGCGGTACCTACGATTTCAGCGACAACCTTCAGGGTTGGGCGGCGTTGGGCGTGTGGCGTTCGACGGGCGACTTCAACAGCTTCCTCGACGGCTTCGGCAGTCCCAACTTCTGGGATCCGCGTGCGACCAACGCTCAAACCGGCGCTACCGGCGGCGCTCCGCGCAATTTCCTGAAGTTCATCTCGCCGATGGAAATGGGCGGCAAGGACGCGATCCTGACCAAGTCCAAGGAATTGGCGGTGGATTTCAGCGTCGGTCTCAAGGGCAAGATCGGCGACCGCTTCGACTGGGATGCGTCGCTCGGTCGCGCCGAATACGAGGTGAAGGAAAACTTCCCGACCCTCAACCAGGGCGGCATGTTCGACTTCTTCATGGGGCAGCAGCAGGGCACCGCCGCCAACGGCATGCCGATCTATACGCCCGACTACAACAAGCTGTGGAATCCGTTGTCGCCGAGCGACGTGGCTACCTTCAGCCGTCGCGGCGAGAAGAAGGCCGAGTCGTGGCTGACCCAGGCGCAGTTCACCATTTCGGGTGATCTGTTTGAAGGCTGGGCGGGCCCCATCGGTTTCGCCGGCGTGGTCGAGGCCGCGAAGCAGGGTTACGACCTGACTCCGGACCCGAAGACCCTCAATTGCGATGATGACTGCTGGTACACCCCGTTCGGAAACATCGAACAGGGCGGTGGCGATCGCGATCGCTATGCCGTCGGTATGGAGTTCCGCGTGCCACTGCTGGAATCCTTGACCGCCAACGTGGCTGGCCGCTACGACAAGTACGACGCGGTGCGTGACGGCGCAAAGTCGACCTACCAGGCTGGACTGGAATGGCGTCCATTCTCCAACCTGCTGGTTCGCGGCACCTACGGCACTTCGTTCCGCGCGCCGGACATGCACTACGTGTACGCACAGGCCAGCTCGGGCATTTCCGACTTCACGGACCTGGTGGCGTGTGCCGAGGGTGGCCGCATCGCCGGCGGTTGCCCGCGCGATACGTACAAGATCGAAGATGCGATCGTCGAACGCGGTGGCACTCCAGACCTGAAGTACGAAGAGGGCGATTCGTACACCGTCGGCTTTGTCTGGGATGCCTTCGAAAACTTCTCGTTGAGTGCTGACTACTGGGACATCGGCATCGAGAACATCATTGCCGACATCTCGGCCGAGGACCTGCTGTGGGCCGAAGCCTATTGCACTCGCAACCCCGATGGTTCGCCGGGCAGAGGCTTTACGGCGGACGGAAGCGTCCCGGCGGTGCCGCCGTCGGCCGAGTGGTGTGCCGAGGCGACCCGCCGCATCCAGCGCCGGGGTCCGGCCAACGTCGCGGGCAACGTCACCATCGGCGTCAACCCGATCAATCGTGCCGAAACCCAGGTCACCGGCGTCGACGTGAGCGCGCGCTACGCATTGCCGGATACGCGCGTCGGCAACTGGAACTTCGGCTTCAACTACACCAACCTGATCTCGTACAAGGAACGTGGCCTGTCGACCGAACCGCTGGTCGATACCCGGAAGACCCAGAATCCGCGCAGCAAGATCACCACCAGCGCGAACTGGGCTTGGAAGCAGTGGAATGCGACGCTGCTGATGTATCAGAAGTCCGGTGGTCGCGATAACCGCTGGGGTGGCTGCGAACCGCTGGCGGACGGGTACGACACCATGACGCCGATCGACGACAAGACCTGTGTCGACAATCAGCCTGGCAGCATCACGTTCGGCCAGACTTCGGCCCGTCACTACGCGCGCCGTGAGCCTCGTCGCTACTTCAACGGCAGCGTCGGCTACCAGCTCAATGACGCGTGGAAGTTCAACTTCTACGTGAGCAACATCTTCGACAAGATCTATGGCGACAAGTGGTGCGGCGACTTCGCGTTCTGTGTCGACGATCCGGTCGGTCGGGAAGTCTCCGCTGAAGTCATCTACAAGTTCTAACCCCTGGCCACCCTCCTAGGCCATTTGAGCCCAGCGCAAGCTGGGCTCTTCTCTTCGAGGGTATCTTTCGTGTAGTGCGTGGGAAGCCGTCTCACTCACGGCACTCTCCATCGAGCGGGCGAAGCGAGGAAAGCGGCATGCATCGAAATGGTGTTGAGATGAGGAAGCGAATCATCGGAGCCAGCTTGCTGGCGCTTTGTGCATTGGCCTTTTCCGGGCAGGCAGCGCCGGCGCGGGCAGAATCGCTTTCATCGACAGTCAACACCTTCATCGGCACCAAGGACGACGGCAACACGTTTCCGGGTGCGTCCGCGCCATTCGGCATGATCCAGGTCAGTCCGATCGGCACGCATTACGCCGGTTGGCGCTACGACGACGAGAAGATTCTCGGCATCGGGCACTCCTTCCTGTCCGGCGCCGGTTGCTGGGAGCAGGGTGGGCAGGTTTCGGTGCTGCCAGTCGTAGGCAGCATCGCGCCGGGCGGCGACTTCGATACGTCGAGCGCGAAGAATTTCGACCAGAAGAAGTACGGTTCCCGCTATCGCCACGATGACGAAGTCGGCCAGGCCGGCTACTACAAGGTGCATCTGGTCGACTACGGCGGCATCGATGTCGAAACCACCGCGCTTACCCGCGCCGCGGCCGAACGTTACACCTTCGGCAAGGGCGCCAATGAGGGCCATGTCCTCATCAACGTGAGCCAGGCCAACGCGAAGCATCGCGTCATCGGCAGCCAGGTGCGCGTGGTCGGCGACCGGGCCGTGGAAGGCAAGATCACGACCATGAGTTTCTGCGGCGGACACCAGTACAGCACCTGGTTCCGCATCGAGTTCGATCGCCCGTTCAAGAGTTTCGGCACCTGGGGTCAGGCAGGCGGGACGCCAGGGGCTCGTTTCAGCATGGAGAGCGAGCACGATCCGTACAACGGCGCGTGGCTGACGTTCGATCTGGGCAAGAACCGTTCAGTCACCGCTGTCAGCGCGATTTCGCATGTCGATGTGGAGGGAGCGCGTCGAAATCTGGATACGGAGGGAAAGCAGGGCGACAAGCTGCTCGGCTTCGATGCGATGCGCAGCCGCGCACGCGCGGTGTGGGATCGCGAACTCGCCAGCGTGCGCGTAGGCGGCGGTACCCGCGACGATCGCGTCGTCTTTTACACGGCGCTGTATCACGCCCTGTTGCAGCCGATGACCGGAAGCGACGCCGATGGACGCTATCGCGGCTACGACGACCAGATCCACAGCGCTGATGGCTGGACCTATCACGAGTATTTTTCGCTCTGGGACACCTATCGCTCGCAGAACCAGCTGCTGGCGCTGCTGCGTCCGGAGCGCGCGCGTGACATCGCCACTTCGCTGCTGAAGATCGACGAGCAGGGCGGTTGGCTGCCGCGCTGGGGCTACGCCAATTTCGAAACCAACGTGATGACTGGCGATCCGGTCACGCCGTTGATGGCCGACCTGTGGCGCTACGGCGCTTACGCCGGGCGCGAAGAGCAGGCGTGGGCCGCCCTGCGCAAGAACGCATTTGGCGTGCCGCCGTTGAACTCGCGGCATGGCGGACGCTCGGGCAATCCGCATTACCTCGCGCACGGTTATGTGCAGTACGACCGTGCATTCCCCGCCAAGGGCATGGATGTGGATCCGCAGCAGGGCGGATCGGCGACCATGGAATATGCGCTGTCCGATTGTGCGCTGTCGCTGATGGGTGACGCGCTCGGCAAGCGCGAAGATGCGCGGGCGCTGCGTGCCCGTGGTGGCAATTGGCGCAATGTGTGGGACGCGGAGCTGGTGGACGCCGATAGTTCGTTCCGTGGCTTCCCGCGCCCGAAACTGGAAGATGGCAGCTGGTTCACGCCCCCGGCCGGTCGCTACAGCCCAAGCTCGCACTACGGCTTCCATGAAGGTACGGCGTGGCAGTACCAGTGGCTGGTGCCGCAGGATGTTTCGGGACTGATCGGCGCGATGGGCGGCAAGGCGAATGCCGTCGCGCGACTGGATCGCTTCTTCGCCTACGACGCGATCGCGGCTGATCCGAAGCACGCGCGCGAGCAGTGGGTATCCGGCGCGTACAACTACTACGGCCAGTACCGCTTCAATCCGAACAATGAGCCCACGATGCATGTGCCCTGGCTGTATGCGCTGGCGGGGCAGCCGTGGAAGACCGCCGCCGTGGTCCGTGCCGCGCAATCGCTGTTCACCAACGCGCCCAATGGCGTGACCGGCAATGACGATCTGGGGGCGATGTCTGCCTGGTATCTGTTCGGTGCGATGGGCTTGTATCCGGGAATGCCGGGTACCGGTCAGTTGCTGGTCAACGCCCCACGCTTCGAGTCGGTTGAATTGGACCTCGGACCAGGACGCATGCTGCGTATCCATGCTCCGGGCGCAGATGGCAACAAGTTGCAATACCTGCGGGCTGCGCGATTCGACGGGCGCGTGTTCACCCGCATCTGGCTCGATCCGGAGCAGGTGCGCAAGGGTGGCAGTCTCGACCTCACGCTGTCGGATTCCCCGTCCCAATGGGGAAGTAACGCGGCCGACTTGCCGGCTGCGGCATGTCCTTCCAACGGCTGAGTTATTGGGCGCGCTGAAATACCGGCGCGCCCGGATTCGGGCACAGGCGCCGATGTGTCGGGTCAATTCGAAAGTTATCTTCCGAATGAAATTTCGCTTTATTGCCAAAATCCTTCTTTTTTCTTTCGATTCATTGACACGCTTCGACGAGCGCCCCTAGAGTCGCCAGCATCGGTTTCGAATGTCCCCATGGCGGACATCGGGGGATTAGGTGCGCGCGGGAAGTGATCGTCGTCTGTTCATTGCAGTCCTGTCTGCTTTGCTGGCATGGACTACTCCCGCGCTTGCGGAATCCATAGGCAATCTGCGCGGCATTGCCGTCGTGTCGAAGGGCGAGCAAGCACCCGCCTGGGAAATCACTACCGATTCCGGTGCGCGCGTCCGCATTGATCTGTTGCGCGCGGATCTGCTGCGCGTGCAGGCGGGGCGCAACGACACGTTGTCGCCAGCGGGCGACAAGGCCACTCCGATCGTGTTGCCGCAGGCACCGACGAACGTGCCCTTTACCCTCGAAGAAGACGCGAGCGAAGTGCGTATCCGCACCGCCGCATTGGTGCTGCATATCCAGCGTCAACCGCTGTGTTTCGCGCTCGACCGCATCGACGCGGGCAAGCCGTCATCGCTGTGGCACGAATTGCAGCCGCTGGACCTGGCGCAACAGCAGAGCGTGCAGACGCTCTCAAGCGAGGCCGGCGAACACTTCTACGGCGGTGGTCAGCAGAACGGTCGCTACGAATTCAAGGGCCGCGAGCTGGAGATCTCGTACTCCGGTGGCTGGGAAGAGGGCGACCGCCCGAGTCCCGCGCCGATGCTGCTCAGCTCGCGCGGCTGGGGCATGCTGCGGAACACCTGGAGCGACGGCAATTACGATCTGCGCCAGCCGGACTCGGCCACGCTGCTGCACAAGGAAGATCGCTTCGACGCGTACTACTTCGTCGGCACCAGCCTGCATGAATTGCTTGATCGCTACACCGCATTGACCGGCCGTGCCGGCCTGTTGCCGCGCTGGGCGCTCTCTTATGGCGACGCCGATTGCTACAACGATGGCGACAACAAGAAGAAGCCCGGCACCGTTCCCGAAGGTTGGAGCGACGGCCCCACCGGCACCACGCCGGATGTGATCGACAGCGTCGCGCGCAAATACCGCGAATACGACATGCCCGGTGGCTGGATCCTGCCGAACGACGGCTACGGCTGCGGCTACACCGATCTGCCGAAAGTGGTGGAGGGCCTGGCGAAATACGGCTTCCGCACCGGTCTGTGGACCGAGAACGGCGTCGAGAAGATTGCATGGGAAGTCGGCAAGGCCGGCACCCGCGTGCAGAAGCTCGACGTTGCCTGGACCGGCCAGGGCTACCAGTTCGCGATGGACGCGAACCATTCCGCCTTCGATGGCATCTACAACAACTCCGATTCGCGTCCGTTCCTGTGGACGGTGATGGGGTGGGCCGGCATCCAGCGTTATGCGGTGGCGTGGACCGGCGACCAGAGCGGCAGTTGGGATTACATCCGCTGGCACATTCCGACCGTGATCGGTTCGGGCATGTCGGGCATGGCCTACGCGACCGGCGATGTCGACGGCATCTTCGGCGGCAGCGCCGAGACCTTCACCCGCGACCTGCAATGGAAGAGCTTCACTCCGGTGCTGATGGGCATGTCCGGCTGGTCCGCGAATTCGCGCAAGCATCCTTGGGCTTTCGACGAGCCATATCGCAGCATCAATCGCGACTACCTGAAGCTGAAGATGCGCCTGACGCCGTACATGTACGGATTGGCGCGCGATGCCGAGCGCAGCGGCGCGCCGCTGGTGCGCGCGTTGATGTGGGATTACCCGCAGGATCCGCAGGCGTACACCGAAGCGCACAAGTACCAGTTCCTGCTCGGTCGCGACTTGCTGGTGGCGCCGGTGTACCGCAGCCAGGCCGCGAGCCGTGGCTGGCGTCGTGACATCCATCTGCCGCAAGGGCGCTGGATCGACTACTGGGATGGCCGCCAGATAGTGGCCGGTCCGAAGGGCCACCAGCTCGATCGCCAGGTGGAACTCACGACGCTGCCGGTATTCGTGCGCGCCGGCGCGATCGTGCCGATGTACCCGGCAATGCTGTTCGATGGTGAGAAGCCGATCGATGAAGTCACTTTCGACCTGTATCCGCAGGGTGAGTCGCATTACACCTTGTACGAAGACGACGGCAGCACACGCCGTTATGCGCAGGGTGAATACAGCGAGCAGGCAGTCACCGTAAACGCGCCGGAGAAAGGCGCTGGTGAAGTCCGTGTGCATATCGATGGAGTGCACGGTCAGTACGCCGGACAACTGCCGCAACGTCGCTATGCATTGCGCGTGCTCAGCCGCCAGCGGCCGAAGGCGGTGATGCTGGGTGGTCGTGCGCTGCCGATGCTGAATGATCGAGCTGGTTACGATGCGGCGAAGGAAGGCTGGTACTTCGATCCGGCGGATCGCCGCGGCACGGTCCATGTGCGCACCGCGTCGACCGACATTCGACAGGCGTTCGACTTCCGCCTCGAGATTCCAGTTACCGCTGCCGCGCGCGACGACGCATTCCCCGCCGCACCGCAGCTGGGGCGTGCATTGCCGGCAGACAGCCTGCTGGTCGTGAACCGCCCGGCGGAGGAGCCGGGCCATGCGCTTGAAAATGCCTTCGACGAAGACCCTGGCACCTGGTTCCGCACTGTGCGCAATCAGGCCGTGCGCACCGGAGCCCACGAGTGGACGGTCGGATTCGCCGAGCGACGCGTGATCGATGGCATCGAACTGGCGCCGCGCAACGACCAGCATTGGAAGCACGGCCAGGTCCGCGACTACGAGATCTACATGGCCGACAGCAACGGCGAGTGGGGCGAGCCGATCGTGCGTGGACGCCTGAAGCTGGAGCAGGGCATGCAACGCATCGACTTCGCGCCGCATGCTGGTCGCCTGTTGCGCTTCCGTGTGTTGAGCACCCAGAACCCCGATGGTGACGACGCCAGCGGCACCGATCCGATGGTGACGGCAGCGCAAGGCGCCACGGCGCGGGCATTGAATGCGCTACAGCCGCGCGACGTCGGCCCGATTGCGTTGTCCACGTTCCACGTGCTGGAGCATCAAGCCAGCGATCGCCCTGCGCAGCAACGCTATCTCTCCGAGTTGCCACTGCCGACGGAGCTCGCGGCGAAGGTCGCGCGCGATCGCGCCTATGGCGGGAAAAACGAGATGCGCATGAACGGCCTACATTTCCGTCGCGGTCTCGGCGTCAGTGCCGTCAGTCGCATCGACGTGCAGCTCAAGGGAGACTGGACCTTGCTGCGTGCGGACCTCGGCATCGATGACTCGTGCCGTGACGCCGCGGGCCTTCAATTCCAGGTCTGGGGCGACGATCGCCTGCTTTACGACAGCGGACTGGTACGCGCACCTGCCGTGGTCAAACCGGAGTTGGACATCCGTGGCTTGCGACGGCTGAGTCTGCGTACGTTAGGCGTGCAGGGCACGCAGTCGGTGCCGGCCTGCGGCAATTGGGCCAATGCTGCGCTGATCGGGCAGGAGGGCGACACCGCCTCCGTTTCACCGTAGCCGAAGACTTGCTGCCGCGGCGTCCGGCGCGATTCGCTCAATTCAGTTCGGTGAGGCCGCATGCGCCCCGAGGTCGCGTGCGGCCCATTGCAGTAGTTCCGTCACGCGCATGGGGCGTGCGTACAGGAACCCCTGCGCGAAGCGGCAGCCCAGCTCGCGCACCAGGCTTGCTTGTTGTTCGGTTTCGACGCCTTCGGCAACGACAGTCTGGTTCAGGCGCAGGCCCAGCTCGATGGCCGACTGGAGCAGCACGCGCCCCTGTTCGCTCTGTGGTGCAGCCACTACGAACCGGCGGTCGATCTTCAGCTCATTGCTTGGCAATTGCTGGAGAAACTGCATGGTCGCGGCGCCGGTGCCGTAGTCGTCGATCGCGATCCGGAAGCCCTGCAGGCGTGCGCGGATCAATACTTCGAGCACGGCGGCCGGGTCCTCCATGAGATGCGTTTCGGTCACCTCGAGCGTGTACCGGCTGGGGTGCTCGTTGGCGGAGACGACCAGACCATGCATCCGGTCGATCATCCCGACGTCGTGGAGGCTGTGCATCGAGACGTTCACGGCGACATTCAGATCGATGCCTTCATGCACCAGCCGCTGGCGATCCACGATCGCCCTTCGCAGGATTTCCAACGTCAGCGGTTCCATCAATGACGCGGATTCGGCGGCCTGGATGACCTGGGGAGCAGGTATGAGCCCGAGTTCGGGGTCCATCCAGCGCAGCAGCGCTTCGACGCCGACCATTTCCCCGCTGTCGAGGTCGAGTTTGGGTTGATAGACCAGGTGCACCGCGCCTGTGTCGATGCCGCGACGGATATTCGCAATGCCGAAATCGGCGGGTTGGCTGCAGACTCGTGCCTGCTCCTCGCGCCGTTGCCACGCTTCGAGCATTTCCTGCAGCGACTCGCGCGTAATCGGTTTGCCGAGAACGCCGACAAGCGGTAGCTTCTTTGCCTCGGCAAACTGCCGGCTCGCATCCAGTACGCGGGGATCCTCTCCGCTCAGCACGATGATCGCGGGAGGAGCATTCCCGGAAGCGACGTGGCTCATAAGCCGGATACCGTCCATGCCGGGCATGTTGAGATCGCAGATCAGGAGGTCGGCCGGGGCTTCCGCAAGCCGTGCGATGGCCGAATGCCCATCGCTGGCGGTGCTGACCGATGAAAAGCCCGCTTCGCGCAACAGCGTGGCCACAAGCTCGACGATGAACGCATCGTCGTCCGCCACCAGAATCCTTGGCTCCGCGGGGCGGGGCATGTCCGGCATCGATCCCTCGAGTCCATGGACAAGCGGGGGTAGTTGGCCTACAAGATAGCACTCGCCGCGGCGACGAGCGCCAGCCGGTCGACGGACCTGCCAGGAGGGCCGGACAATGCTCCAGGAACATGTCATTCCCATGTTCGAACCGCTGGGCAAACTATTCCATGGCAACCGACAGAAGGTCTGCCACGCCCTGACGGTATTCCAGCGGGTAACCCGCGACGATCTGCAGCGGCTGGATGCGGCGCATGCCGCAGGCGACTGGACCGACGTCGGGCGCTTGATGCACAAGATGAAGTCGGGGTGCATGCAGATAGGCGAGGTCGCTGCCGTCGACGCCCTGTCCGGCGTGGAGCACGAATTGGGTGCCTCCAGGCGGAACGGCCAGCTTGAAGCGACATTCGCACGTGCCCGAAACGAAATGGACCGTGTGCAGGAACGAGTTGCCGGGTATCTGGAAACTGAGCACGATCGGTGTTGAAGGGCGCCGTCGCGACAGGCCGTGCCCACGGCGATGACAGGCGGCATCAGCCGAGCCGGATGCGCATACTCATTGCCGACGACCATCCCATCATCTGCCTCGCCCTGAGCGAAATGGTGGCCTCCGCGCTGGTGACGACGGAATCGATCCAGACCTGCGGCAACGGCGACGATCTGCTTTCGCACCTTGACCAGGATGGTTACGACCTGCTGGTCGTCGATCTGCAGATGCCGGGAAAACTGCGCAGCGTCGCACTGCTGGAAGCCATCGCCAGACGCTCCCCAGGACCGATGACGGTCGTCTACACAGGGTGCCCCCATCCATCGCTTGCGCTGGCGGCGCTGGATCTGGGCATCAATGGATATGTGCTGAAGGCGAGTGGCCCCGACGTCGCCATCCAGGCGATCAAGGCGGTGGCGGCGAATTCGACATTCGTCGACCCCGCACTCGACATCGAGCTCGCCCGCGCCCATCCCTGGCATCAATTGACCAGTGGCGAACGCCAGGTGCTGCTGGCCCTCGCGCGTGGAGGCAATCTCCAGGCCATCGCGATCGACACCGGGCGCAGCTACAAGACCGTGACGACGCACAAGTACAACGCCCTGCACAAACTGGGCCTGCGTTCGAATGTGGAAATCGGTCCCTACCTGGCCGCGCACGGCCTGGACTATCTGCTCGACTGAGCGAGCCCGGCATCGCCGGCTTCTAAGACATTTCCCAATGGTGGGGCCATCTGGGTCTGCCTAGGCTGCAATCAGAGGTCCGCGGTAGCAAGCGAGCCGGCGATTCGCCGGTGGCTGTCGCGGCAACAGAGGCCGGCCGATGACAACCACTTTGACGCAGGAGTTTTCCACGCTTTCGCAACTGTTAGGCAGAGACGAAACGAGGATCCTGCGTGTGCTTCGTGCCTACCATCAGGCGGCTGGTCTGGAACTCCAGCAGCTCGACAGCTCGGTGCGGGACGATGACGCCTCACGCGTGCGTGACATCGCGCGCCGTGCAGCGATGGCGTGCCATCTGGTCGGTGAAGCCGAAGCGGGACGCCTGCTGGAAGTCGTTGCCACGGGCGGGGATTCGAGCGTCATCGGTCCCGTGATGATCCAGCAGATCTCGCGTGCGCGCACGGCGTTGGCCGATTCGATTTTCCGGATCGGTTTGCACCTCGGGCCGGACGATGACGGCCTCCCGGCCAGTTGACCGCGTTGCTACGTAATCCATCAGCAGGGGGCGAAATGGTGAGTTGTGGCTTGTCCCTCCGCATCCGGCGGGCGCGAAGACTGGCACTGGTTTCCCAGAACGAACTGGCCCGGCGCGTCGGCGTCAATCGCAGCGCCGTGGCGCAATGGGAAAGCGCCAACAGCACCACTTGTCCAAGCGTCGGTCACCTCATCCACCTGGCTGTCGAAACCGGAGTCAACTTCGAGTGGCTGGCGACCGGGCGAGGCGATAGCGGCCATTCCAGGCTGGGGGAAGCGTCAGCTGTCGTCGTGACCGATTTGGCGCAGGACAAGGAGGAAGGCGAGGCGCTCAGGTTGCTTCGTTCCCTCTCCAATGCGAAGCGGACACTCGCATTGCAGATTCTCGAATTGCTGGCGGACTAGTCACGTCCCGCATTGTTGCCCGGAGTCTTCAGGAGGACGCATCCGCCTTGTCGTCGCGCTCGATCCACTTGAGCAGCACGCTCAACAAATGATCGGGATCGATAGGCTTGGTCACAAAATCGTCCATGCCGGCTTCGATACAGCGCCTGCCATCTTCCTGCATGGCATTCGCTGTCATCGCCAGTATGGGTAGGCCCGGGCACTGGCCCCAAAGGCGGATTTCCCTCGTGGCGGTCAGGCCATCCATCACTGGCATCTGCATGTCCATCAGCACCAGGTCGTAGTGTTGGGATTGCACCATCCGGACCGCGGCCTCGCCATCGTCAGCGATATCGACCACCAGGCCTGCATCGCCCAGGATGGCTTTCGCGACTTCCTGGTTGAACTCGTTGTCCTCGGCAACGAGGACCCGTGCCCCACGCAATGCTCCCAACGATTCTGCTGTCGGCGGTGCGCTCGCGCGCGAGCGCGCGACTGGACCAAGCATTCGCGCCAGCATGTCGAATAGCGAAGAGGGGGCGATGGGTTTGGCGATGACCGCCATGCCAGCGTGTCTCGCCCGCCTTGCGAGTTCCGGGTCCGGAGTCGAACCGACGAGTACGACCCGCTGCTCGCGTGGTGCAGCAAGGGTCTTGATGCGCTCAGCCACAGTCAGCGCGGCAGTACCAAGCCCATCAAGATCGAGCAGCACCACATCGAATGGCCTGCCGGAATCGATCGACTCCCGGAATGCGCTGATCGTCTCGCGAGCGTCGCCGACGGGTGCGACGGTAAAGCCCATGCTGGTCAGCGTCGCGCACAGTGCGCTGCCCTCGCTGTCGCTTTCCTCCGCAACCAGCAGCCGCCGCCCACGAATATCCGCTGCTTCCTTGCGCTGTTCCCCAATCCCCAAGGGAACGGTGAACCAGAACGTGCTGCCGGAGCCCAGCCGGCTGTCGACACCGATCTGACCGCCCATCAGTTTCACCAGGCTCTTCGAAATGGTGAGTCCCAATCCCGTGCCGCCGTACCTGCGCGTCGTCGAGCTGTCGCCTTGCTCGAATGCTTCGAAGATCACCCGGATCTGTTCCTGGCTCAGGCCGATACCTGTGTCGCGGACGGAAAAGCGCAGCACCAGATCGCGCTGCCTGCGCGCCGCGATATCGACGGCGAGCATGACCTCGCCTTGTTCCGTGAACTTCACCGCGTTGGTCGCATAGTTGATGAGGATCTGGCCTAGGCGAAGGCGATCGCCGACCAGCTCGCCAGGCACGTCTGGCGCAACGTCGAAGGTGAGTCGCAACCCTTTGGCGGCAGCCCGGTCGTCCACCACATTGGCGACGTCGTCCAGCAGCGCGGGCAGGGTGAAGAACGAGTTTTCGATCGTGAGTTTTCCGGCCTCGATCTTCGAGATGTCGAGGATGTCGTTGATGATGCTCAACAGATGCTGGCTGGCGCGCTGGATCTTCTCCAGATACTGCCGCTGGGCCGGATCTTCCTGGCCTTTGAGCGCCAGGTGGGACATGCCGATGATGGCGTTCATCGGCGTGCGGATTTCGTGGCTCATGTTCGCGAGGAAGGACGACTTCGCCTGGCTGGCGGCCTCGGCCGATGTGCGTGCTTCCTCGAGTTGGTGGCGCGCTTCGACGATGTCCGTGATGTCCTGGACGACGCCATACATTTGAAGCTGCCCGGTCGCCGGATCCTTGTCTATCACGCCGCGCGAATGCACCCACACCACGCGTCCGTCTGCGGGGCGCAGATAGGGGTAGGACGCGTCGTAGTTCGCAAACTCGCCAGCGCACGCCCGGAGATACCTGTCGTCGATTTCATTGGCGATATCGGGGCTGACGGCTTCGATACGCGAACGCCAGTTGGCGAGTTCGTACTTCCAGTCCGGCACGGCGGGTTCGCCCAGGATCTCCGCACAGCGGGGCGAACTCGTGTAATGCGTGGGCTGATCGATCGAACCACTCCAGTAGCCCGAGCGCGTGAGTTCCATGGCCTGCTCGTTGAGAAGTAGTACGCGCTGAAGCTGGGCGGTACGCTCGGCGACGATCTCTTCGAGGTGGTCGCGATGGCGGCGCAGCTCGTCTTCCGCGATCTTGCGCTCGGTGATGTCGTAATTGACGCCGACCATGCGCAGGGGCATTCCCGTGTTGTCGCGTGAGGTACGGCTGGATGCGTGGATGTAACGCTGTTCCCCGTCGGGGCGGAGAATCCGGAACTCTTCGCTGTATTCGCGCTCGCCACGCAAAGCCGATTGAATCGCGGCTTCTACCCTGGCGATGTCTTCCGAATGGACGGCGTTGCGCCATGCTTCGTATGCCCCGGTGAAACCCTCGCGACTGATGCCATACAGGCGGTACATCGCGTCGTCCCAGACCAGTTCATTTCTGACCACATCCCAATCCCAGATGCAGATATCGGCGGCCCGGGTAGCGACCTGGAGACGGTCCGACGCCTGGCGCAATGCTTCCTCGGCCTGCTTGCGTTCCGTGATGTCGTTGAAGATGACCAGTGTCAGGTCGCGATAGCGGGAACCCACGATCTCGGCCGTGACGATGCGTCCATCCTTGCAGGTGATGCGGTACTCGCCTTCATAGATGTACGCCTCGGGACCCGTTGCGCTCACTGCATTCCATCGCTCGATCGCATGGCGACGGTAATCCGGGTCGGGGTAGGCGAGCTTGAACCACTTGTCCACGGTATCGATTTCTTGCAGCGCGTAGCCAAACAGGGCCAGCGCCTTGCGGTTCCAGAATTCGATTTGTCCCTGGCTGTTGGCCCACGAAATGGCGAGCGGCGAACTGTCCAGCACCGTGCGCAGCTTCTCTTCACCGCTCCGTATCTCCGCGAAAGAGTCTTGCAGCTGCTTCACCATGTGATTGAAGGTGTCCGAAAGCGTCTTGAGTTCCTCCAGTCCGCTGCCCGGAACCCGCTGGGTGAGATCGCCGCGGGCCAGGGCCTGGGCGGTCGTGGAGATGCGGCGGAGCGGATTCGTCACCAGATTGGAGAGATACGCGGCCATCAGTACCGCAATGATCAGTGCGGCCGTGAACACCATGGCCGCCCGACTGTTGCCTTGCCGGATCGAGCCGAGGTAGCTGGATTCGGGGAGTGCCGTGATCAGCCACCACTGGGCGTTGGTGGCGCGGTTCCTGTAGGGCGTAATCCGCGCGAGCCAGGATTCGCCGCCGAAGGGGTCCATCGCGACAATCGCAAAGCGGAACGAGCGAGGCTGTGTGATTCTGGCGATGCCGCCTGCTTGTTGGCGGATGGTCGACAAGGCGGTATCGAGGACTACAGCCGATTCGTCGTCGGCGCGTACTCTGGCGGGCCTGGCTTCGGAAGAGGCGACTACGCGGCCTTTGTCGTCCACGATGTAGGCGCGGCCCAGCATCGCCACTTCGGCATTGCGCAGCAGCCGCGTTAGAACGGTATTGGTGCTGCCTGCGTCCAGCGCCGGCGCCGCCAATGCGTCGTCCGCCTGCATCGTGACGTTGCGCGCGATCTCCGCGTTGAGACGCCCTGCGACTTCGTTGGTTGCGTTCTCGCCGCTGCGCAGGGAGAGAAAGGCGATCAGTCCCACCATGAACAGCATCAGCGCTACGAAGGGCGCGGCAATCAGGATGCGGATCGGAAGGCCGGAACCAGGGCTGGCCAATTCCGACGTCGATGTGCCTCTACCGCTCTCCCAGGTCCAGATCGGAGAGCCGAAGGCGCGCTCGCGCACGCGCCCCGGGATCTCGGCCCAGTAAAGACCGAAGCGGCGTGCGAGCGGCAGCGCCACCAGCATCAGGAATGGCGCAAGGATCCAGGTGATGACCAGGGTGAAGAACAGCGCCGGTACGATCTTGTGATACGAGATTTCCGGAGGAAAAACTCCGGAGAGCGGACCGCAGGCATAGCCCCATAGCGGCGGGTAAAGCGCCATGAAAATGGCGAGGAACAGGGCGTACCAGCCCCATGTGCGCAGCTTGCGGAAATCCGGATCCTTTCCGAGAAACTGATTGCCCAGCCAATGGTAGGCGGGGGTCATCAGCATCGCTTCGCCCCAACGCCACATGATCTCGGGAGCGATGCCTTCGATCATGTCGGACATGACATAGGCGATCAGGGCGCCGATGACGGCCGGATAGCCGAACAGGACGATGCAGACGAACACCATCGCGTCCTTCAGCGATTCCAGCGTCTGCGCTCCCTGCACGAGCACGATAGATGAGCCCAGGTAACCGGAACCCATGACCAGGACGATCGTCAACACGACGCTCAGCAGCGCCTTGGTGTCCCAACGGGTCCGCTGGCGTCCCAATCCCCAGGTTCCATTCGGGCGCAAGGTGATGCCGCCGAAGGCGCACACCACAAGGCACAAGCCGATGGCGTAGCCGAATCGCCCCCAGATCTCAAGGAAGATCAACGGAAAGGCCCCGAACAGACTATTGGCCCAATCGATCATCGCGTGCATAGGCGGGTGCACTGCGTGGTGGACGATTGGATAAACCTAGCGCAACTCGGGACGCCTGGCTCGTTCACGATGCGGGGTCAGGCTTCGGGGCTAATCCGGGGAGCGCGGCATCGGTGCCAGCCGGGGTATCCGAAGGCGTGCTTCCCGCGTTCGTCCCAATCCAGCGCCGATTGAACTCCACCCATCGATGTTTCCTCGCGGGGCATCGCTTTTCGAACACTCGATCCGAGGCCTGCATTCACGTGTAGGTATCAATTGGCTAGATCAACCAATTGATTTGGCAGGCTTTTCTCGTCATCGGATTGACCGGGTCAGATCGACAG
Source organism: Lysobacter tyrosinilyticus (assembly GCF_054779815.1). Classification (NCBI taxonomy): domain Bacteria; kingdom Pseudomonadati; phylum Pseudomonadota; class Gammaproteobacteria; order Lysobacterales; family Lysobacteraceae; genus Lysobacter; species Lysobacter tyrosinilyticus. The sequence continues at coordinate 521,916 of NZ_BAAGXN010000003.1, read as the reverse complement.
TCTGTCCAACTTCAAGTGCTGCTGTTAGCGTGTGCACGCCAAGGATAGGTTCATTCTCATGGTCGACGACAAGAGCCATAGACAGTCCCCGATGGAATCGATGGCTTCCCTCGCGCGGCCTGCGTCCCATCATTGCGTAGCTATCCAGCGGGAGATCGAATCCGTTGCGATCGGCTTGCCCTGCGCAAGTCGCCGTCGGGGGCGGGGACGGGGACAGGGCTTACGGAGTGCCACATTCCGGCCACTGAAGTTCACGCGGCAACGATGCTCTCAACGGCGCTTGCAACACGCCAAGGCAGGGCAATAAGGATTCGGGCGCATCAGCCCAGACCGCAACTGACACTGCCGATATCATCGGGCGACTCGCACAGCGAGTGAGCGCTTTGCCAGCGCCACGACATCGACCTGGCTGCAACGGAAGCTGCTTGATCATCGAGATGGATGCTCGAAATAGAACCCCAGACGAAAACGCTCCGCCGCTGATATCAGTCAGCGGCGTCAGTGATCTGCACGGCCAACTAGAGGGTTGGCGTGTTCCGATTCGCTGTCAGGCACGCTTGCTGCTCACTGAATGCCTACGGAAGAAGGACACGCGCCTCGTATTATCATCCGGGCGTACTCAGGGGTTCCCGACTTCGTTGGATCGCATCCGGGTTGGCCAAGTGCAGTTGCGTGCGTGCGCTTGGATGCAGGCGGAGTCGTGGCCGATGACATTCGACAAATAGTTGGTCCGTTCTTGAGGCCAGCGTTCTCCACGGAACGGAGCGGGGCAGAGGCAATCGGGACGCAGTGAAAGCCACAAGCCAGAAGAAGGATAGTTGGCCGTAAGCCAGGACTCAGCGAGGGATGTTGGCCTCAACCAGACTTACGATGTCGCCAAGAGTGGGGTTCGGGACAAGATCGAGGTTCTTGAAAGTGACGCCAAGACGCTCTTCCACATCCATCATGAGGTCGACCATCAGTATCGAATCGATGCCGAGGTCCTTCTGTGTGGTGGAAAGCGTCAGCGAGTCGCGCTTCAGATCAAACCGCTCGGCGACAAGTTCTTTCAGGCTTTCGAAGATTTCACTGCGTTCCATGACCGCGCCCCCCACTTTCGCCACATCGTACAAGCATTAGGGCCTGAAAGGGATGGACGACGTTTCCCAGGAACAGATCCAGAAGAGCGTAGAGATCCAGTCTGGAATCAGGGTCAAGCTTGGTGTCCCTGTTGCCATCGTTGCGATCGTGATCAACATGCTTTCGCAACCCGATGGAGCCCATGCTTCATCGACAGGCGTGGGCGTCATCACGGCGTACATCCTTTACGCGTTCGTTACCTACGTGGTTTCGCGGCACCCGGGCCCGCTGTCGTGGCGCGACATTGCAGTCGGCACCGCGATCCTGGACCCGGTGATACTTTCGGCCTGGCTGTTCGCCGAAGGCGAGTCGGCCATATTGGTCATGGGCTTCTACCTCTTCACGATTCTCGGATTCGGCTTCCGCATCGGTCCGAGCATCATGCGCGTTTGCCAGGGCGTGTCGATCCTCGGATTCGCCTGGGTACTCGTCGAGTCCCCCTTCTGGCGAAGCCATCCGTTCTTTGGCCTCTCGCACCTGATCCTGTTGTTCGCGGTGCCCATGTACGCCGGGTCCCTGATGCGCGATCTACGGGAAGCCAAGGCTCACGCAGAGCATGAGAGCAAGGCCAAAACCCAACTGCTGGCGAACGTCAGTCATGAACTGAGGACTCCACTGACGGGCATTGTTGCGGCCGCGCAGCTGCTGGAGGGGAATGTAAAGCCGAACGAAGGCAAGATGGTCCATCGGATCCTGCAACTCGCAGCGGCCCTGGACGTTGAAATCAGTCAGCTTCTCGATCTTTCAAAGCAGGGCGTGCAGCCAGCATCCGGCCCGCCGGTACCGTTCAACCTGCAGACCGTCACGGGACACGTCCTCACGGCCTTGGAGGAAACCGCCGCCGCGAAGGGCATCAAGTTCTCGGTCGAGATCGACGAGCGAATCGTCCGCCCCGTACTGGGCCAACCCCATGAGCTGACCAGCGTGCTGATGAATCTCGCGGGCAATGCGGTGAAGTTCACGCACGAAGGCGGGGTCACCCTGCAGATCAAACTGACGGGTTTCGACGATCGATCGTACGCATTGTGGTTCGGGGTAACCGATACCGGGATCGGCATTGCACCCGAGCACCAGAAGCGACTGTTCGAGCCCTTCTACCGGGTAGAAACGGGCGATCGTCGCCGCTACCGCGGCACAGGACTTGGCACCACCATTGCACGGGAGCACGTGAGTCGCATGGGGGGCGAGCTCCAGCTGACGAGCACCGTGGGCAAGGGTTCGACGTTCTGGTTCGAGGTTGAGCTTCCAACCGCACAGGCGATTGCGCCCGCGGCGGAACGGAGCGTGGCGCCCGTACTGTCCCCCAAGCGCATCCTCGTCGCGGACGACAACGCCCTCAATCTGGAACTCCTTCAGAAAATGCTGGCAAAGGACGGCCATGTGGTTTCGGTTGCCCACGGAGGGAACGACGCTCTGCAGCAGCTGTCGTTCTCCACGTTTGACGTCGTGATGCTCGACTTCAACATGAACGATATGGATGGCTTGACGGTCTTCCAGACCTATTGCTTCGGTCGTATCGATCCGGCCCCTACGTTCTTTGTCACCGCTGACACCTCGGTTGCCACGGCCTCACGGCTCAACAAGGCCGGTGCTGCAGGCGTCGTTTACAAACCCCTGACCTTCGAGAAGTTGCGCGGCGCGCTAGCGTCCGTCTTTCCGGCGGAAGCGGGCGATACGAAATACGAGGCCGGCGAGCGAGCCTCGGTCCGTCTCTCCGCCGTACCGGTCGAGCACGTCGACCATGGCGTGCTGGAGATTCTGCGCGAGATCAAGGACGACCCCAAGTTCATCTATTCATTGATAGGCGATGGCATCGCGGACATTCGGGTGTTGCTGGCGGACTTGTCTGCCGCGATAGCAGCCAAAGATCTGCAGTCGGTTCACCAAAGAGCGCATGCCATGCGAGGCGTTGCGCTGAACATCGGCGCAGTCCGGCTGGGCGCCCAGTGTGAGCGCCTCATGTCCTTGACAAGCAATCAGCTCAATTCGCAAAGCGAACGGTTGCGGACTGACCTTGCCGAAACCGGCGAAGGCACCTTGGCCGAGCTTGAACAATTGCGAGCCCCATTTGCCGATCCGGCGTTCCGCCTCGCCTGATCTCCCTCAGGCCGCTAACGCTCGGCGCATGGCAGGATCGTTGCGCTGCATCATCATGAGCATCTCCATTGTGCGCACTTCTTCCTCGCTGAGGCTCATGGCGGTTTCGACCCAGTCGTCCACCACCATGACGCCTTCACGATAGTTCAGCGCCGAGTGGCGGTAGCGGCTTTGCTGGACCTTGAACAAGGCCTTCTGCCGGCGGGTGTGCTCTTCGATGTAGCGCTCCACCGCGCGCTCGCCCTGGCCGTCCTCGCAAAGCTCATCGACTAGGCCCATGTCATGGAGCTCCGCGGCCGAATAGATCTTCTTGTTGGTCATCATCCGTTCGGCCTGCCTGGCGCCGACCCTTTCGGCCAACAACCCCATGGCGCCCGTGCAGGGGAACAGTCCGAACATGATTTCGGGGAATCCAAACGAGCTGCGTTGTTCCGCGATCACGTAATCGGTGCTCAACACCATTTCAAATCCGCCACCCAGCGCGCGTCCCTGCACAAGGGCAATGGACGTGTTCTGCCCTTTCAACTTCGTCGACCAGCCGTACATGAGGTCGAGGCACTTCATGGAGTAATCGCGCAACCTCTTCGCGTCGCGGGCTTCGATGCAGTTCCTGAAGAACCGAAGGTCACCGCCAACGCTGAAATACTCAGGATGCGAGGACTGCAGAACCGTGTAGCGGGGCGCCTCGGTAACCGGCGACGCGACGAGCGAATCCAGCACGTCCTGGAACTCACCGACCAGCGATGATGTGAAGTTCTGCAGGCCGCTCTCGGAATCCGAATCAAAACGGACCCACAAGGCTTTCGACGCTAGCTGCCGGAGTTCCGTGACCACACGCCTGGTGAAACGGGCCTGCGAAAGCTGGTGAACGGACGAAGCAAAGGGATAAGTCGGCAAAGCGCTCATTGGGATAGTCCTTTCTCAGTGGGTGGGTGTGGTTACATGAAGCTGTCCCGGCTGCCCAGCACCAGGGCGGCGTTTGTTCCACCAAACCCGCAAGAGAAGCTCACTGCTAGATCGATATTGCTATTCGCGCGTGGACGTTCCCCTACGTGGTTCAGGCTGCAACGCTCATCTACTACGCCAATGTGCCCGCTCGCGGGTAGTAGTGATTCGTTGATGGCTACAACGGTAATGAGGCATTCCAGCGCACTTGTTGCGCCAAGGAGATGACCGTGTACGGACTTTGTTGAGCTGACCGCCGCCGAATCCCTGCTATCGCCGAAAACCGTGCGAATGGCGGTCGCCTCGATGATGTCGCCACCGTCCGTGGCCGTTGCATGAGCGTTTACGTATTGAACTTCGGAAGCCTCGATATCTGCGCTCTCCAGCGCAAGATTGAGGCATTGGATCTGGCCCTGGCTCTCGGGCATGCCGATGTGATGCGCATCACATGAAACCCCGTAGCCTCGGACATAGCCGTAGTGCTTTGCAGCGCCCCGGCGCTCGGCGATCTCTTCCGCTTCCAGCACGAGAAAAGCCGCGCCCTCGCCAAGCACCAGGCCCGAGCGATCGCGGGAAAAAGGTTTGCAGGTCCGGGTAGCGTCTTCCTGGTCTGCTTTGGACAGTGCCCGCGTGCCGTCGAAAACACCGATCAACGCAGCAGTGAGCGGCGCCTCCGCGCCTCCGACCACAGCCACGTCGAGATAGCCGTCGGCGATGGCGCGCATCGCCTCTCCGATGGCAACGCCGGAAGACGCACAGGCGCTCGCATGCGTTACCACAGGGCCGTAGATCTTGTGTCGGATGGCAACCTGCGCTGCGCCGCTGTTCGACATGATCGACATCGCGGTGAACGGCCGCGACTTGTGCTTGCCATGCACGAGGACGTCTTCGCACCAGTTCTGCACAGATACTGCGCCGCCATTTACGTTGCCGTAGTAGAGGCCCGCGCGCGGCCCATAGGTCTCAAACGATCCCAATCCCGCGTCTTCGATGGCCTGACGTGCCGCGACGATGGCCATCTCATGGCACCGATCGAGGAATGGCTGTTCGATCCTGGTGAAGAGATCAGAGAACGCGCCGTCGACGACGCCGGCAGGGTATGCGCTCGGAAGTTTCGGTACGTCCATGAGCCGAATGCCAGACGTACCTGCCCGTAGGGCTACTGCCACTTCGGGCACACTGAGCCCAATAGGGGACAGGACGCCCATTCCCGTTATCGCAACCCGTCGCTTCCCCACGATTAGCCCCCCCCGCGGAGCCTCGCTACTGTGCGGTCCTAGCTCTGCTCCGATTCGAGCTGGTCCTCAATGTTCTGCTCCACAGTAGGCACCAGCTTTGGCGTTTTGCAACTGGCCGACAGTGCCTCCCCTTCCAGTATTCGACGAAAGCCCGGTAATCTCCGACTGTCGAAACCCTCAAGGAGAAGAGGCAGGTGTCGTCACCCGACAGTGCAGCCTCGGGCATTGCCAGCCTGGATACCTCCATTGCAATCGCACGTCATCGAAGGGATGTCCCGTCGGTGCGCGGTGTTTTGCTTTCTCCGGCCACGGCCGAGAGAAGTCGGCTCCAGGAGATCCTTCGCCGCGCTGGCCATTCGATCCAGGCAACGGACGATCACGAAGACGCGCTCGATCTGGTGGTCGATGCCAGGCCAAGCCTCGTGGCGATTGCCGTGGACTCCGATGGCAACGCTGTCAACACGGTCAAGATGATCAAGGTTCTGACCGCGGGCTGGGCGCACGACACCAAGATCATTGCGATCGGCGAAGGCGCCCACGAAGGTTCTGTCGATGCCGTCGTAGCCTCCGTGCCGCATGAAGACCAGTTGCTTGGCGCAGTTGAGTCGCTTTTCCGGAAGGCGCCAACGCAAGTAGCAGCCCTGGAGGAAACACGACCGGTCACGCACGCGCATCTGCGCGATGTCGCGCAAGGCTTTGGAATGGAGTTCGTGGAGGACTACGTCGCTGACAGCTTTCGGGACATCGAAGTCCAGTTGAACGCATTGGAAGCCGAGATCTTTCGCAAGAATTCCCGCAACGTCGTGGCTTCGTTACAGGCGATACAAGGCCTGGCGCTCAACGTCGATGATGATCACATGGCTTCGCTCTGCCGCCAATGGCGAATTGAACCGGCCGATGCCTTGATCGATGCGCTTCCACACATCATCCAAACCATCCGCCATACGCTGCCGCACGCCAGGACGAACGCCAGTCAGATCATGGCGGCTCTGTCCCAGTTCGCCTCACGGCCCGAAACCTGAGTCCGCATGGAACGACGCATCGATATTCAACCTGCAACAAGGATCATCGTCGCGGACGATTCGGCCTCTGGAAGAATGCTCATGCATGGAGTTCTTTCCCGACACGGGTACCGGGTTTCCCTGGCCGCCACGGCGTCCGAACTCGCCGATCTCTTGTCGTCGAGCGCTTATGACGCCGTCATTCTCAACTTGACGATGCCGCCTGCGCGAGGGACGCAGCATGTGTCCGGCGTACGCGCCATGATGGACGACGAAGCCCGGCTGGTCATTTATTCGGTCGACCGGTCGCACGGCATCGAAGCGGTGATCAGGCAGGCGGGTGCCGATCAGTTTTTCCAGGTGCCGATCAGGTTCAACGCGTTGCTCCAGTACCTGGAAGCGAGCAATTGTTCAGAGGCTGAGCCCGAAGCGCTTCAGGTTACCTAGCGGCGCGGCGTGCAATTGACGAAAAGGCCGGGACTTGACCGGCTTCGGCGCAAATCACTGCTTCGTAGGTGGAGCGGAGGGGAATCGAACCCCGATCTTCGCTTGCTTTGCGAACCGGACGCCCGGTTGTTGCGCCGGAATACGTTGAAATAAGCGAGAACATGCACCAATCGGGGGATGCGTCGGCGTCCCTGGTGGGCCCAAATTGGGCGCTGATTGGGTCGTAATCGCCATGAGCGCAAAGCAGTAGGGCAGATGAACGCGGGTCAGACTGATCACCAGTCCGTCGCGGTACCGGCTGAACTTGAAATCCCGCTGCGGGCGACGAATGTTCTTGCCCTCTTTTGTGACATCGTCGATTCGAGCCCATCGGTCCCCGCGGTTTCCTGGCAGGGCGTCGATACTTCCTATCGGGAGCTCGACGATCTTTCGAGCCAGGTCGCCAATGCCCTGATTGCCGGCGGGGCGTTACCGGGATCGATTGTCGTCCTCCTTCTCAATAATCCCGTCGACCAGATCGCGGCAACGTTGGGATGTCTCAAGGCCGGGTGCGTATTCGCCTCACTGGATGTATCCCATCCGACGAAGCGCCTGCAGCAGATGCTTGAAGTGGTCGACGCACGCTGGACGATCCTGGAAGGTTCGACCCGCGACATGTTGTCGGACTTGTTGGGCACCAGGGCTTGTGCGACCGCCAGCATCGTTATGGGCGAAGATCAGTCACGGGACGAAGGTGCCATCGAGCATGCGCGAACCAGTTACGTGGCCGGACAAGACGCCCGGCGTGTCCTGGTACCTACGCAGCCAGACGATCCTTGCTACATCTACTTCACTTCGGGATCCACCGGCACGCCCAAGGCGATCCTTGGAAGGATTCGCGGGCTCGCTCACTTCATCCTTTGGGAAATCGAGGCTTTCAGGCTGGGGCCGGGATCGCGGGTCAGCCAGCTGACGGGCCCCTCGTTCGATGTGTATCTGCGGGACGTTTTCTCGCCCCTGTGTTCCGGCGGCACGGTATGCATCCCTCCGTCCCGACTGATGGAGCCCGTCCTGCTGAAACATTGGCTCGACCAGGCACGGATCACACTGGTTCATTGCGTGCCTTCGCTTTTCCGCCTGTTGCTGAAGCAAGACCTCGCTCCCGAGAACTTTCCGGCGTTGGAATTCGTTCTTCTCGCAGGTGAAAGCCTGGCGCCAGCGGATGCGAATGCGTGGATCGGCTGCTTCGGTGAAAGGATCCGGCTGATCAACCTCTATGGCCCAACCGAAACCACGCTGGCCAAGTTTTTCCATCGACTGCCTGCGACGCCAGTTGCCGATACGTTCGTACCCATCGGCATGCCCATTCCCGGGGCGCACGCGCTGCTGCTCGACGAAAACCTGGTGCCCTGCGCGCAAGGAAAGTTGGGCGAGATATTCATCAGGACGCCGTATCGAACGTTGGGCTATTACAACGCCCCCGATCTGACCGCAGCGGTGTTCATTCCCAATCCGTTCTCGACCGATCCCCGCGACTTGCTTTACCGGACGGGTGATCTGGCCGAGGTGCTGCCGGATGGCAATTTCCGCTTTGCCGGGAGAAAGGATTTCCAGGTGAAGATCCGCGGCAATCGGGTTGAGTTGAGCGAGATCGAAGCGCGGTTGCGTGAGTATCAAGGCGTGAGCGAAACGGCGGTGTTGGCACGGGCGGACCGTCCGGGCGACATCCAGCTGGTGGCGTATTACGTACCGCGCTCCGGCGTTGGCGTTTCGCCGCAGGAGTTGCGCAGGCACCTGGCCGACCGGTTGCCCGCGTACATGGTGCCGGCGCTGTACGTGGCGCTCGATGGCCTGCCACTGGGAACCAACGGAAAGCTCGATCGTGGCGCCTTGCCGGCGCCAAAGCCCGGGCGACCCGAGCTGGCGGTCATGTATGCGCCACCGGTCAGTGCCGACGAGAAGCTGATTTGCGAGGCGTTCGCGACCGCTTTGGGTATCGATCCCGTCGGCCGCGAGGACAATTTCTTCGAGCTCGGCGGGAACTCGTTGCTGGCGATGAACGCGCTGGCGCAGATTCAAAAAACGGCAGCAAAAGCGATTCCGGCCACCCTGATCTTCCAGAATCCGACGCCAGCCAGTCTTGCGACCGCAATGACCCAAGGTGCAGCCGATGCCATCGAGGCGCACCGGCTGCCATGCGCGCACCGTCCCGCAATTGCCGCAGCAAGCAAGGCAGTTGCCGATCGCGCGATGGCGAACGAACCGATTGCCATCATTGCGATGTCCGGACGTTTTCCCGGGGCAGGGGACGTGGAGCAGTTCTGGGACAACCTGGCTGCGGCTCGCGACTCGATCACGGTGTTCGGCCCCGATCAACTCGATCCGTCGATCGCGGATATCGATCGCCTGGATCCGGCCTATGTACCTGCGCGCGGTGTGATCGACGGAGTGGAGGATTTCGATGCAGGGTTCTTCGGGATCAATCCACGGCAAGCCGAACTCATGGATCCGCAGCACCGGATCTTCCTCGAGCTGTGCTGGGAATGCATGGAGCGGGCGGGTCATGTGCCAGACGCAACGACCGTGCCGGTGGGCGTCTTCGCAGGGACTTACCACTCGACCTATTTGCGACGTCACGTCGCGGCGCATCCTGACCTGATCGATAGCGTCGGCGCCTACCAGGTCATTCTGGACAACGAGAAGGACTACATCGCCACGCGTATCGCACACAAGCTGAATCTAACCGGCCCGGCCATCAGCATGTACACCGCGTGTTCGACTTCGCTGGTGGCGATCTGCCAGGCGCTGGCCAGTCTCCGCGCGGGCTCCTGTGACATGGCCCTGGCGGGCGGAGTCTCCATCATCAGTCCGCCGCGCAGTGGCTATCGGTATCAGGAAGGTGCGATGTTTTCGCCTGACGGGCATACGCGTACGTTCGATGCGCAGGCGAAGGGCACCGTCTTCAGCGATGGTGCCGCAGTGGTGCTGCTCAAGCGGCTTTCGGATGCGATCACGGACGGCAATCCGGTGCATGCCGTGATTCTCGGCGGCGCCATCAACAACGACGGTGGCAACAAGGCCAGTTTCACCGCACCCAGCAGCGAAGGGCAGGCGGCAGTAATCGCCATGGCGCAGGCCGATGCCGGGGTATCGCCCCGCAGCATTGGCTACGTGGAGACGCATGGAACGGCGACGCCGCTGGGAGATCCGATCGAGATCGAGGGGCTGGTAAAGGCTTTCCGCCGTGATACGCCTGACGTCGGCTTCTGCAGGATCGGATCGGTCAAGAGCAACATCGGTCATCTGGTCATCGCAGCCGGCGCTGCTGGTGTGATCAAGACCACGCTGGCGCTGAAACGCGGAGAAATCCCCGCCAGCCTGCATTTCGAGAAAGCCAACCCTACGATTGATTTTGCCGGCTCTCCCTTCGTCGTGAATGCCGCCCTGAGCGCGTGGCCGAACGGCAACATCCCGCGCAGGGCGGGCGTCAGTTCGTTCGGTGTCGGTGGCACCAATGCCCACGTGGTGATGGAGCAGGCGCCTGCCTTGCCCGGCTCCGAAGCGGGGCAGGGGCCGCATCTGCTCGTTCTTTCCACGCGCTCGCCAGCGGCGTTGGACCGGGCGGCAGGACGACTGGCCGACTTCCTGCAGGCCGACGCGGAGCGCGGCGATCTGCAAGTGAAAGACACCGTGAACCTTGCTGATGTGGCGTGGACGTTGGCGGTCGGACGAAAGCGCTTCGCGCATCGCGTTGCGGTGGTTGCTTCCGACGCGCGGGAGGCCATCGCCCAGTTGCGCAGTCCCGAACTTGTCACCGCGATCAAGCGTGGCAAGCCCGCGCGGCCGTGCGAGCTCGTATTCACCTTCCCCGGCCAGGGAGCGCAGTACGCCGGCATGGGGCGCGCGCTCTACGAAACCGAACCCGAGTTCGCCGCGGCTTTCGATCAATGCGCTGAAGTCTTGCGTTCCGATTCGGGATTCGACTTGCGTGGCGTGGTCTTTGGCGATGACGCCGAGCAACTCCGACCAACGGCAATTATGCAGCCGGCGATCTTCTCGCTGGAATACGCGCTAGCCCGCTTGTGGATGAGCCAGGGACTTCGTCCCGCGGCCATGATTGGCCATAGCATCGGCGAGTTCGTCGCGGCGACGTTGGCCGACGTGTTCGCGCTGCCCGATGCCCTGCGTCTGGTGGCGCGGCGCGGCGCCCTCATGCAGTCACAGCCCGCCGGCGGCATGCTGTCGGTGCGGCTGGCGCTCGAAGACCTGCTTGCATGCCTCCCGGCCAGCCTATCGCTGGCGGCCGAGAACGCGCCTGGCGCATGCGTCGTCGCCGGCTCGCTCGATGCTGTTGCGGAGTTCCAGTCGCGGCTCGAAGCCGACGGCATCGCCTGTCGTGCGTTGCGCACCTCGCATGCATTCCACTCATCGATGATGGAGCCGGTGGTCGCACCGTTCCGGGCTGCCGTTGAAGCGGTGGCGCGGTCGGTGCCGCGGTTGCCGATCGTGTCGACGGTGACCGGCGACTGGCTCGATGCCGACAGCGCGATGTCGGCCGACTATTGGGCGCGCCACCTGCGCCAGCCGGTGCGATTCGCCGCTGCGCTGGCGCGCGCAGTTGGCGATGGGCCTTCGCGCGCTCTGCTCGAAGTCGGGCCGCGCGCGACCTTGAGCCTGCTCGCGCGACAGCATCCGGCCGTGCAGAAGGCCGACGTTGTCGCCGTGCCCTCGCTGGCGGATGCGCCTGAACTCGAGACCGCGAGTCTGCGGGCTGCCGCCGGGCAACTGTGGTGTCGTGGCGTCGAGATCGACGTTGCCGGTTTCGATCGTCGAAACAGTCGGATGCGGGTCGAGTTGCCGACGTACCCGTTCGAGCGCCAGCGCTGCTGGGTCGAGGCGGCGGCCGGCAGTGTCTCCACCCTCGCGCCCATGCCGCTGTCGCACGCGGTCGAGGCTACGCCGGCGTTGCAGTCCGGGGTAAACGCCGCAATGCCGGCATCAGCGCCCACGGACGCGGTGGCTTCGCTCAGCGATCGCCGCACCCGTTTGGTAGCGGAGCTCAAAGAGGTGTTCGGTGGCATCACCGGCTTCGACCTGACAGACGCCGATGGCGAGGCCAACTTCATCCAGCTTGGCTTCGACAGCCTGACGCTCACTCAGGCGGCGCTGCGATTACAGAAGCGCTTCGCTGTCCCGGTCACCTTCCGCCAGTTGATGACGGATTGCGCCAGTCTCGAACGTCTGGCCCGCATGCTCGACGAACGTCTGCCCGTATCCGGCTCGGTATCGACCACGGGGATTCCGGTTGCGGCTGTCCCGGTGCCGGAGTCATCCATTCACACGGAAAACCTGCCTGCCAGCCCTGTGGATCTCGCGGCACTGCGACGGACGATCGCGCAGTTGCAGTTGCTGGAGCGTCAGCTGGCCCGGCAGCAGGGCAGTAGCAGCGCGGATGCGATTCGCGTTCAGGCGCTCATCGAGGCTTCGGTAGTGCAGCTCCGCAAACGCTGACGGATTCAGCGCAGGCTGGTCCCGGCGAACTAGCTGAAAAAGAATAGGGTCCGCGATGCGGACTCGGTAGCTGAAAAAAGAAAAGAGCCCGCGATGCGGACCCTTTCGAATTTTGGTGGAGCCAGGGAGGATCGAACTCCCGACCTCGTCATTGCGAACGACGCGCTCTCCCAGCTGAGCTATGGCCCCACATATGCGGACCGGAGTCTACCCGGTCGGGGCGCGGTGGCGCTAGTCCTGGGCCGTGAGCAGCGGTGCGAGGCTGGGCTCGAGCGCCTGACGACGCCATCCCGCGAGGGCGCTCGGCCAGCGGCCATCGTCCAGCAGCGCTTGCAGCCAGCGCCGCGACGCGAGCACGCCGTCGGGCAGGCCCAGTTCGGCGCTGCGCTTGCTGACGGCGTCCTGCAGCTTTTTCAGGCGCTGTTTGTCACGGGTTTCGCCCACGCTGGCATCCGGAGCCTCGGCTTCGTCGGCCAGTGGCGTGGTCAGTGCATGCCAGATGGCGTCGCCGAGCTTGCGCGGGGCCTTGGGATTCGCATCGAGCACGTCCTGCAGGGCTTTGCGGTCTGCCGGCGGCGTGCGAGCGATGGTGACGGCGAGTTCATTGTCGAGAATCCAGCCGCGCGGACGATCGTTGTCGCGGGCGTAGGTGTCGCGCCAGCGCAGCAGGCGTACGAGACGGCGTTGCCCATCGGCATCGAGGAATTGCGCGCTGCGCAGTGACAGATGCGGCCAGCGTTCCGGACCTTCGTTCTCCGCATTGATGATGGTGCGGGCAGCGTCTTCGGCGAGCCATTCCTTGCGTCCAAGCTGCGCGAGCATGCCATCGAGCGCGTCATGCATCTCGGCCAGGTGCCGCACGTCATCGGCTGCGTATTCCAGCTGCGATGCCGACAGCGGCCGGCGCAGCCAGTCGGACCGGGTCTCGCCCTTGGCCAGCGCAGTACCGGTGAGCTGTTCGACGAGTTTCTGGTAACCGAAGCCGGCACCGATGCCCGCCAGTGCGGCGGCCTGTTGCGTGTCGTATAGCGGCTTGGGTACCACGCCGCAGGCATGCTTGAAGGCCACCAGGTCTTCGCTGGGGCTATGCATCACCTTGAGGATCGTCTCATTGGCGAGGATCGGCGCGAGCGCCGCGGTCATGCCCGGCGCCAGCGGATCGATCAGCAACACGGTCTGGTCGTCATCCGTATCGCCAATGGCGATCTGTACCAGCGCCAGCTGCGGCCAGTAGGTGCGTTCGCGGATGAACTCGGTGTCGAGTCCGATGCGCGATGGGGGGTGCGTGAAATGCGCCTGCAGAGCCGCAGGGGTGGTGATCCAGACGTGCATGGGCCGGAGAATAGGGCAGGTTGCCGCGGCGGGCGACAATAGCCTACTTTCGCGCCTGTGCGATCGCGCCGACCGCTCGATGCAACCACACCGCGTGCCAGGGAGCTGCGTGGATTGAACCCGAATTGGCGAACGACCCGGCAACGGATCTGGCAAGTCGGCCTGTGCCTGGCATTGGTCGGGTGCGTGGCCGGCTGCGGACGAAAGCAGGCCGAAAAGGATCGGGCTGCCGCGTTGCCGCTGGTCACTATCGGCGCGGATCAGTCGGTATCGCCCGTGCCCGCATGGCGCGCGCCAGCGATCGAGGTGACCGATGCGACTGCGAGCGCGCTACGCAAGCGTGCCGAAGCGGCGCAGGTTGCCGGGCATCTATATGGCGGTGACGAAACGCAGGCGGCGATCCCGCTCTATCTGGCGCTTGCCGCGCATGCGCCGCAGGATCAGCGGATTCGTCAGGGGCTGCAGGATTCGTTGCTGGCATTGATCGACGAAGGTCGCGCCGCGCTGGACGGCATCGATGGCGAAACGCTGGAGTTGCGCCATGCTCACGAAGTCGCGGCGGTGGCGCGCGTCCTGGCGCCCGACGATGCCCGCGTGGAGGCCTATCTGGAGCGGCTCGATCGCGCCGACGAAGCCGCGCAGGCCAATCGTCTGGGCGAAATCGCACTCAATGCCGGACGCATCGGCGAAAAGAACGAGGCCACCGGCGCCATCGCCTATTTCCATGAGGCGCTGAACGAACGTCCCGGCGACAGCCGTGCCCGGCAAGGACTGGCCGCGGCCGAAAGCGCGCTTATCCGACGTGCCGAAGCGGCGGCGGCCGGCGATGACTACGCCGCGGCCGCGTATTGGCTGGGCGAAGCGGGCGAGGTGCGTCCTGGATTCGAAACCGTTGCCGATGCCCGCGAGCGCATCGCGATCCTGCGGTTCACGCGCGTGGGGGCGTTGCGCGATGCGGGTGTCGCCGAGCTCGCCACGCCTAAGGCGTCTGGATTGCGTCGCGCGCGCGAACAGCTGGGGCAGCTGTTGCGCATCGCCGCGCCCGGTGACCCGGCAGTGGTCGACTTGCGCACCCGCATCGAGACCGCGGCGCATTACGGGCTGTTCCGCCCAGGCCAGACCTTCACCGATGCGATGGGCAACGGTGGTCGTGGACCGCAAATGGTGGTCGTGCCTCATGGTGCCTTCCGCATGGGGGCGCTGGAGAGCGAAGCCGGCTCCGCCGACTCCGAACGCCCGGTGCGCAACATCCGTTTCGATCGCGGCATCGCCATGGCACGCAGCGAGATTACGGTCGCCGAATTCCGCCGTTTCGTGAATGCGACCCGCTACCGGGCCCGCGCTACCCGGCGCGGGTATTCGACGACCTATGACGAACGCAGTGGCAATTTCATCCGGGCCGGCAATGTCGACTGGCAATCCGATTACGTCGGAAGGCCGGCGAACGACGACATGCCGGTGCTGCATGTCAGCGTGGGGGATGCGGCGCGTTACGCGGAATGGCTTTCCCGGGAGACCGGACAGCGCTATCGGCTGCCGAGCGAGGCCGAATTCGAATACGTCCTGCGGGCGGGCAACCCGGGCATTTACCCCTGGGGTGACGGTGGGCCACCGGCGCGGTCCGGCAATTTAACCGGGGCGGCCGACGTATCTCCCGGCGGGCGCCGCTGGAGCAATGCCTTTGAGGGCTATGGCGATGGCGCGTGGGGACCGGCGCCGGTCGCGAGCTTCCTGCCCAATCGCTGGGGCGTGCATGACCTGGCCGGTAATGTCAGCGAATGGGTCGACGACTGCTGGCACAGTACCTACCGTCGTGCGCCCCGCGACGGGCGTCCGTGGGTCAACCCGGGGTGTCGCAGCCAGGTAATACGTGGGGGCTCCTGGGCGAGTTCACCGGCGCAAACCCGTTCGGCATGGCGCCAGGGCACAGACGTCAACAACACGAGCGCTCGGGTAGGGTTTCGCGTGGTGCGTGACATCTGAATTCGGCATCCTGTCGTTCGTCGGATGCGTTTGCCGAGCTTGCTAATCAGGCAATTGAGACCACCGGGTTACGGAGAGAACGATGAGAGTCGATCCCATGGGCAACCGGCAGGCAACGCAGCGGCGTGGCTTTGGTCTGGGCGGAATTCGCTGGTGGATCCTGATCCTTTTTGCCGGCTATGCGGCGTGGTCGTGGTTCGGTAGCGCGCAGACCGATCCCTACACCGGTGAGACCGCGCACTACGGCGCGTCGCCGGAGGAAGAAGTGCAGCTGGGCGCGCAGGCGTACCAGCAGGTGCAGAGCGATGCGTCGGCGCAGGGCGCACTGTTGCCCGCCAATTCGCCGGTCAGCCAGCAGATTCGTGAGATCGCCAGCCGGCTGGTCAATCGCGTTCCGCAGGTGACTGCGGATCTGGCCGCGATGAACCAGCAGCAGACGCCGACCGATTACCAGAATTTCCAATGGGACGTCAGCGTCATCCAGTCCGAAGAAGCCAATGCCTTCTGCCTGCCGGGTGGAAAGATGGCCGTGTACACCGGACTGATCCCGATTACCGAAAACGAGAATGCAATGGCGGTGGTGATGGGGCATGAGATCGCCCACGCCCTGCTTCGACACGGCAGTCAGCGCATGGCGCAGCAGAAACTGGTGCAGATGGGGCAGATGGCGGCCGGCGTTGCGATCGGCGGGATGGATCCGCAGCAGCAACAGGCCGTGATGGCGGCGCTGGGCGCAGGCGCGCAATACGGTTTCATCCTTCCTTATGGCCGCAATCATGAGACACAGGCGGACAAGGTTGGGCTGATGCTTGCCGCCGCGGCTTGCTACAACCCGCGCGAAGCAATTCCGCTGTGGGAGCGCATGTCGCAACTGGGTGGCGGCCAGCGTCCGCCGGAGTTCGCGTCCACGCACCCGGATCCGGCCAATCGCATCCAGACGCTGCAGGCACTGATGCCTACGGCAGAAGCCTTCTACACGAAGTACTGCCCGGGGCAGCCGCCGCTGCGGTAATAGCAGCGGCCAATAACGAGAAGAGCCGGGAATTTCCCGGCTCTTCTTCTTTGGAAATGGCAGCGGAATCAGCGCTTGGTGTCGGCCTTCTTCGGCGGCGGCGTGGTGCTGGCGCCCATGCTTCCGGCCATGTTCTTCTGGAATTCCTGCCACATCGCCATGTTGCGTTCGGTGAGCTGGTTCATCATGGCCCACGGCGTCTGGCCGAGCAGTCCGCCGATCTGGCTGCGGAACTGCTGCTGCTGGTCGAGGAAGATCTGCATCGACCTCTCCAGGTAATTGCCCATGAAGCCCTGCAGCGAATCGCCGTAGAAACGGATGATCTGGCTGAGCAGTTGGGTCGAGAGCACCGGCTCTCCATCGGATTCGTGCTCGGCGATGATCTGCAGCAGCACTTGGCGGGTGAGGTCCTCACCGGACTTGGCGTCGCGGACTTCGAAGTCTTCGCCGTCGACGATGAGCTGGCGCACATCCTCGATCGTGATGTAGCTGGAGATCTCGGTGTCGTAGAGACGACGGTTTGGATATTTCTTGATGATGCGTAGCGAGCTCATCGAGTACCGGCTCTAGACCATGGTGCCACGCAGCATGGCGCAGGGCCGGGGGCCTTGCAACTCGCCGACGGACGCGCGAAGCGCCGGAACCGGCGGCCCCCGCCCGAACGGGCTAGTAACGCTGGCTTACGACGCCCGGACTACGCTGCCCGTATTACCGCGCAACCCCTAGCGCAGCCCGGTTACCTCGCGGCTGCTAGCGCAAAGATGCGATTTTCGGGGTGCGCCCGGGCGGCGTAGGTTCGTCGCCAATGTGGAATGGCCGTCACAGCGACGGCTCGCAAGGAGGCGCACATGGGCCCGCAGCCTTTTGAATGCGACGACACCGACGACCGCGCCGACGAAGCAGCAGCGGCTTTCGACGAGAGCGACGACGAGCTTGCGGCGGAGGGGTTCGAAGACGCCGAAGCCTACGACGATGCGATGGGCGAAGAGGTCGATGGGCTTGAAGCCGACGCGAGCGACCTCGCTGCGTACGGCGAAGCGGACGCGTACGAAGCGGCTGCCTACGAAACCGTCGACGACGGATTCGAAGATGCGGCTGAAGACGAAGTCGAAACCGCATGGCTTGCATTCGAGGATGACGTGGCCGACGCGCTCGACGTCGACGGCACCGATGAATTCCTCGGCGCGCTGATCGGCGGCCTGTCACGCGCGGCCGGCACGGTGGCGAGACATGCGCCTACGGCCGCTCGCTGGGCGCGACGCGCCGGCGGTGTCGCGCGCGGAGCGGGGCAGGTAGCCAGCGGTATCGGTCAGCTGTCGCAGAGTGCCTCCACGCTGGCGCGCTGGTTCGGTGCACCCGGGGCTGCACGTTCGCTTCGCAATTTCGGTACCGCCGCGCGCGGTGCAGGCCGTCTGGCGGGTGGGGCTGCAGGCGCTCTGGACGATGTCGCCGCCATACCACGGCATGCCCGTCGCGTGCGCGACATGACGGCCAGCGCGGCCGGCGCCAACAGCCCGATCATGCAGCTGTTGCAGCAGATCGGCAGCCTCTCCAGCGAAGGTGCCGATGAATTCGAAGCCTTCGACGCAATGGCCGATCTCTACGAAGACGGCGTCGACGAAGCTTTGCCCGCAGCCGTTGGCCTCGCCGCACGCGCGGCGGCGCGCGCGCTGGGCTGGAAGAACACCTCGCAGCTGTCGCAGGCGGCGCGCCGCGCCCTGGTTCGCGGAATCGCCACGGCTGCACGCACTCTGGTCAATCGCCAGGGCGCACCGGCGGTACGCGCATTGCCTCGCATCGCGCAGGCCGCTACGCGTGTCGCGAAGCAGCGCCAGGTGCCACCGGGACAGATTCCGCGCGTAGTCAGCCGTACCGTGCCGCGCATTGCACGTCAGACCTCGCGCAATCCGCGGGCTGTTCGCCAGCTGGCGAGGCCCATGTCCCAGACGGATCCGCACCCGTCGTCACGCCCCACGTCGGGCGCGTTGTCGCGTCCCAACAACATTGGCCGGGGTTCGTCCGGCAATACCCCCAGCGGCGTCCGCCGCTACCGCTTCCACGGTCCGATCGAACTGACGATTCGGACGATCTGAGTGCTGCTGCCTGAGGAGTCAATCATGGACCGCTTCGAAGAAGATGCGATGGAAGACCTGATGTCCGATGCTGCCGAAGGTCCGGCGCGTGCAGATGAATTCGATGAGGACAGCTTCGACGAGTTCGACGAAGGCGACTTCGGCGACGAGGCCGATGATGAGTTCCTCGGTGCCCTGGCCGGCGGCATCGGCCGGCTGCTCGGTGGCGGTGGTGGTGGTGCCCGCGGTCGCGGTCGCGCCCGCCGTGGCGCAGGAGGCGGTGGTGGCGGATTAGGCGGCATCCTTGGCGGCCTGAGCGGTCTGCTTGGCGCCGACGAATACGACGAGTTCGAAGATGTCGACTCCGGCGACGAATGGGATGCCGGCGATGAATACGACGAAGGCGACGAATTCGACGACGCGAGCGATGAAGTCGACGCGGCCGACGATCTGGTCGCCGATGCGCTCGAAGCCGACGACAGCGACGAGTTCCTGCGCCGCCTCGGTGGCATCGCCCGCAGCATCGGTCGTGGTGTCGGCAGCGTTGCGCGCACGGTCGCGCCGATCGCCAGCATGATTCCCATTCCCCAAGCCCAGCTGATCGGTCGCCTCGCCGGCGTTGCGGGGCGCCTGCTCGCCGATGGTGCCGACGAATTCGAAGCGATCGACGAGCTGGTCGAGAGCATGGACGAGGACGAGGTCGATGCCGCGGTACCGCTGATCGCGGGCCTTGCGCTGCGCCGCGCGCTGCCGGCGGTGGCACGTGCTGCTCCGGCTGCTCGTCGCCAGGTCGTTCGCGCGATTTCGCAGACCGCTCGCGCTGCGGTTCGTCGCGCCGGTCCGCGCGCTGCCCGCGTGGCACCGCGCGTTGCAACGGCGGTGCGTCGCGTGACGCGGCGTCGTCCGGTGCCGGCACGCCGTTTGCCGCAGGTCGTGCGCCGCGTTGGTGCGGCGGTAGTGCGTCGTCCGCAGGTGGTGCGTCGCGTTGCCGCACGTCCGCTGGTGCCGCCGTCCCGTCGTGCGGTGTCGCGTCCGGTTGCGACGGCAGCCGTGCGGCGTGCGGTCGCCCCGGTTACGCGTCGCGTCGGGCCTGGTGCGATCACCGCGCCGCGTACCGGCACCGTGGGAGCCGTCGGTACCTGCCGTTGCGGCCGCATGCGCAATCTGCGCCTGCGCGGTCCGGTCAGCATCACGATCCATAGCCGTTGAGCCCAAGCGAGCATGCCGCCGTGGACACACGCGCCTTCCTGCGCACCAAGTTGATCGGTCTGGCGGCGCGCCTGCGCCGCCTCGACCGGATCGACAACGCGTTCGTCGGTCTGCGGCCGCAGGACATGCCGTATGCCCCGTCACCGCAACACTTCAAGGCAGCCAATGGGCGGCTTGCTGCTGTGGAGCAGGAGATCCGGCGACGTTTTGCGGCTGTGTCCCATTCGTTCGATAAGGCATCCAACCAGCGCGTGCTCATCGACATGGCCCTGGTGGAACGCGAGATGGATCGCGCGCGGCGTCTGTTCGGCATGTTCTACGAAGTGTTCTCCCAGCGCGGTACCAGTTTCGGTCCCGCGCTGGCGGCGCACGACACGGTCGCATTCGATTGCTACCGCGTGATCCGCGACACCGCGCCGCAGATTTTCCGGCACGCCATGCTCAAGCCGGTGTGCTACATGGAACACGGCTATTCGCCTGCGACATTCCGCCGCGGCGTCCAACTGGGGCGACTGCTGGGCGAAGCCAATCCGTTCCCGCTGATCCGCATTCCGTGGGATCGCGATCAGCCATGGCAGGCGGTATTCCTGCATGAAGTCGCGCACAACCTGCAGGCCGACCTCGGCATCTGGCAGGAAAACCGGCAAGCCGTGCAGAGGCGGGTGATGGGCGAGTTCCGCGACCCCTTCCTCGCCACCGTGTATGGCCGCTGGCACAAGGAGATCTGGGCCGATCTGGCCGCGATCTGCCTGGCCGGACCGGCGGCGGCCTGGGGCATGGCCGAGTTCCTGGCGCATCCCAGCCCGCGCACGCTTACCTATCGCCCGGGCGGCGCGCATCCCACGGCCTATCTGCGCGTGCACATCCTCGGCGAGATGTTGCGTCGCCTTGGCTTTGCGCGTGATGCGGTCAATCTGATTCGCGTGTGGGGCGATCTGTACAAGCCGCAGCGCGGCCACCGCATGCCTGCCGCATTGTTGACGAGCGTTTCCCGCATCGTGCCGGCGATCGTCGACGAAAGCATGTTCCAGGTTCGCCGCAATCTGGCCCAGCGTGCCGTCGTCGACATCATTCCCTTCCGTCGCGATGAGCAGGCGGCGATCCTCGAGGGCGCGCGCCTCCTGGGCCAGGGGCGTGCCGATCGCGTGGAGCTCGCGCCACGGCATCTGGTCAGCGCCGCGAGCTACGCGATGGCATCGGGACGCATGGCACCGCAGCGCCTGGCGCGCGAGGTCATCGACCGGCTCAACGCGGACACGCCGCGAACACATGTCCTCACTCCTTCCGCGCCGGCGCGCCTGCCGGCTCGTCCGACGGCCCGCGCCTTGCCGCAGGCCGCATGAGTTCAACCCGAGGTGACCACCCATGCTAGGCGCAATCACGAACTTGCCAACCGAGACATCCGGCAGCCGCACCAGTTCGTCCAACAAGCAGCAGCTCGCGTTGGATAACCTGATCCGTCGCGAACTGCGTGTGGGTGATCCGCGTAATCCGGAGCAGATCGCCAACGCTTTGCTCGATCGCTACCAGTACGACCGCCGCGCCGCCGCCATCCAGCAGGAAGCCCAAGGGCTACCATTCCTGCGCTCCCCGCAGTCGTTCGCGCCCGCAGCGCCGGAACAGACCGCGACCAGCATCGATCTCAAGCAGGCGCTGAGCGACATCGACAAGGACCTGCGACAGATAACGAGCAGCAACCTGCTCAAGGACATTTCGGCCGAACTCGACGGCTGGTCGGATGCGATCCGCACGGCATCGGACGAAGGCGTCAATGCCGCCCGCTTCGGCATCGATCCGCGCAATCGCGATCGGGCGTTCGGCATTCGCCGCACGCTGGGCGACTATGCGCGACTCTCGCGCCTGGTCGGCGCCCTTACTCCGGCGGCCTCGTACGACTTCCGCAGCCTGGCGCAGAGCATCGATGAAGTCTGTGCGGTGATCCTGGTCATGCTGGGCGAAAGCATGGCCAACAATGGTTTTGCCGGCGGGCGCTACCTGCTGCAGGCGCCGTATCCGGAAATGCAGACGCGCCGCGATGCGTGCATGCATGCGCTGCAGAACCTGCTCAGCTCGCTGTCGTACATGCAGGGACCCAATGAATGGCCGCGAGGCATCGATGCCTATCGCAGGCTGTTCGATGCGCTGGAGGCACAAGGGCAGGGTGATCTGCGTGCATTGATGACCGAGCTCGAGCTCGGCCGCATCATGGACAACCTCGTGCGCCGCGCGGCGCATGGCAGCTCCGAGGGCCTGCGCGCACTGGGTTCGACGGCGCAGATCGATCTCAACCGCTTCTACCGGCTGGTCAATTTCGGCTATCGCCTGGTCGATCCGGAATCGCCGCCGTTGACAGGGTTCCTGGAGTCGCTACGCCTGTTCGCTGATGGCTTTGGCCCCGCCGGCGGTTCGCGTCTGTTGCGCGTGGCACGTCCACCGATCGTGTTCTACGGCCTTTACGGCAGCGAAGAGGAAAAGCCCTCCGATCGTCGCCTGGTGCAGATGACGATCACGCGCGGTCGCCTGGCCAGCCAGCTGGATTGCTGCGCGCGTTGCTGTTGCGACGGAAGCAGCGTGATCAAGCAGATCCTGCTCGACAAGGTGCTCTACGACGTCGACCGTGCGATCGATCTGTATGCGGTCGGCCAGCAGGACCTGAACCTGCCCGAGCTGCGCGCCAGTGCCTACAGCTACACGGTCGACGAAGTGCGCAAGTTGTATCCGCCGGCCTTTGGCGACACGGTCGCGCAACGACTCGACGAAACTCTGCGGGTGCTGCGCGATTGCCTGCGGCCCGAAGGCGCCGCCGTCGACTGGGCGACCCGTCCGGGCGGGCAGATGCAGCAGCCCAAGGGCTACCTGGACTTCATCATGGCCAACGGAAAAGTGGATGACACCGACTTCCGCTTCGCCGACGTGCTGCACCAGGAACTCTGCCTGCAGCGCGAAGCCGAGAAGCGTTGGGCATCACTGGTGGCCCAGATGGCGCCGAACTGCCTGCCGCCAGGCGAGGTCTTTGGCGACGGTCCTACGCCGGGTCATCTGATCGGCCTGATCGATCGTGCCATGCACAGGATCGCGCAGCAGGCGCCGAGCGGGAACGTGCCCAACGCGCTCAGGACTGACTGCGGCCTGGATGGTCCGGATATCCCGGCGCACTTCGAGACTTCGCTGGCATCGCTGGTCAAGGACCGAGCCAGTAACGGTGGTCAGTAGTCCGCGACGCAATGGCTGCAATTCCAGGAGATCAGCTCATGAACCACAACAACGACCTGCTGCCTGAAGAAGATGAGCAGTTCCTGGCGGAAATCGTGGAATCGCTCGCGGTTAGGCCATGGAACAACGTCATCCATTCGCACTACATGGCCAACAACGCTGCGCAATTGATCCAGTCCCGCGCACTGCGCCAGCAGACCGAGGCGGTGCTAAAACAGGCCGCCGCCGCGGAGCGTTTTGCCGCCGCCGCCGAGCTGCAGGCGATGCATCTGGAACGGCTCACCATCGCCGCCGATCGCATGCAGGAAGACGGCGTCGAGGAAGCCGGACGCGCGGCTCTGCTCATCGTGCGTTGCCTCAACTCCGCGCAGGACGTCACGCTCGATCAGAAGGATGTGTCGATCGAAAGCACCAATGCCAACCTGGAACAGGCGCGCAAGAGCAAGAGCTACAAGGCGTCGCTGGATTACCTACGCGAAGACAACGAGGAACTGGCGGAGCTGTTCGCAGAAGCGTTTGCCGGGTTCTCCGATGACGAAGAGCACGAAATACAGGCACGACGGCGCCTTGCGCTGATGGTCGTGCTGGCGAAGCGGATCGTCTGCGAGGTCGAAGACGAATCCCCGGCCCTCGAGCGACTGGAAGCCGTCAGTGCTCCCCGTCGCACCGCCTCTACCTGATAGCAAGAGCTTGTCGCGAGGAGCCCTACCATGAGCTTCAAGACTACTGAAACCATCCAGCGCCTTTGGGAAACCTTCCTGCGCGAGCAGCTGGAAACGCTTCCGCCCGGCGAGCGTCAGTCCTACGAGGTGCAGTTCGAGCAGCGCCTGGGCGAACTCCTGCGCGGGACCGCCGATGGTGGGGGAGGCGACAAAGGCTTCCTCGATATGATCGGTTTCGGCCAGAACGGGCCGGTGGATTTCGACGCGATCACGCATCCCTACATCGAGCCGGATTTCGACGATGCCGTGGTGCCTAGCCAACTGCACGCCGCGGCCGACCTCTACTTCATCTATCAGCACGAACGGATGAAGATCTTCGAAGTCGTCGACGTACTGCTGCGCCTGTTCCGCCTGGGCAAGATGCGCATCCAACGCGGTCCCGGTGCACGCGGCCTGTATCTGCTGGAGAAGTGGAAGCCAATGCGCTATACGCGCCAGGACCGCATGGTCGCGTATCGCCGTGCCTTCAATTACGGCAACGCGCAGGCGCCGGCCGGAGCGATCGTCAACCGCAACTTCCATCGCCAGATGGTCGGTTTCATGGCGTCGGTGGGCCAGTACTTCCGAGATATGCTGATCGGCGAAGTGATCCGCGGCGGCCCGCTGATCGACCAGCGTCCGTTCGGCAGCATCGGCACCGTGCAACGCATTGGCCTGGACTTGCGTTACGCACTCGACCGCAGTACGTACGGCAACATCTTCTCTTTGTCGATGGAAGTCGGGCATTACCTGATCCAGGTCCTGAAACTGCTGGATTCGCCCGATATCAAGAAGGCCTTCGACGCCAATACCAAGTGGGATGTGGTCGAAATCGTATCCAACCGTTACCTGGGCGGCGTCGCCGAGCCTTCGCAGCGCGCCAAGATGGCCGAAAGCGGACGTCGCGTGCTGCAGTTCGTCGCCGACAACGATTTCAAGACCGTTACCGACCCGATCTTGTTCCAGTCGGTGGTCCGTCCGATCGGTCCACATGCCGAGGCCTGGGTGGCGGCGTATCGCACGACGCCGGAAGGGCGAGGCTTCCCGGGTGTTACGCCTGCGTTGCGTAGCGTGCTGGGTGCGTCATCGGCGTCGTCGGCTGTGCCGGTGCAACAGGCAGTGGCTTGAGGACTGCGACGTTGACTTGCGGACCCGCCCGACCTCCCGGGCGGGTCTGAGCAGGATCGAGCGCGCGGCGATCCACGTCCGTCGAGGATGTGGTTGAAGGGGTGGGGCGCAAACGATGGTTGACCAGGAACTCGAAGTCAGTGTTCGCGCGAAGCGCTGGGCCTGCGTGGTCGATCCGATGTTGGCGCTGGCGGGTCCGGTTAGCGCACAGCTGGTGCAGCGGCTCGCCGCGGTAGTCGAGTTGTGGATGGTGCGTGGCTTCTGGCAGGCGTTGGACTCCAGCGAGTACTACCGCCGCGATCCGCTCGCATTCTGGCCGTCCGCGTTGCATGGCGGATTGCCGGCCAGTGCAGGTGATCGCGTAGTGCAGGCATTGCGCTTCTGGGAGGACCTGCGCGCTCACAACGACCTGGCAGGCAGCGGTCTGAATTGGGTCAGCGACAGCCTGAGCGAATCCGCACTGCCGGACGGCGCGCCGAGCAATCTGATCGACCGTTACGAAGCGCTCCATCAAGGTCTTGCCCAGCGTGCGGATCCGCATCTGGAAGCGACCGAAACCGCAGGCTTCTTCAGCGGCATGGACACATTGGCCCTGGCCGCTGCGCTAGGCCCGGCACGTATCCTGACTTTAGCCCCACAGCATCCGTGCGCTTGCCTGCCATCGGTCTGTTCCATGTTGCGATTGCCATTCAGTCCCGCGCCAAAGAACGGCGAGCACCTGGCCGACGCCGAGCGCAAGCAGCTGGGCGATCTGATCGTGCACGCCGGCGCCACCGGGCTTGCATGGGCCTCGCCGCCGTTGGCTCTGGCCTACACCGTCCTGCCCGGCGCATTGCTGCAGGTCCCCGAGGTCGAGGATTACGCGCGGCATCCAGTGGCCGAATCGCTGTCGACGGTTCCCTATGCCCTCGAATACGAAGGTGAACCGTTGCCGCCGCCGTGCGCATCCGACGCGTGGCAGGACGCGCAGATCTATTACCAGCAAGGGTGGCAATGAGCGCGTCGCACCGGTGTCGCGATCAGCACCGATCAATGAAGGAGTACCGTCATGCCCAAGCCGGGATTAATGCAGCCCGTGCCGTCTCCGCATTCCCGCCTGGATGCTGACGAACGGCGGCCGCGGCTCAATGTGCGCGAGCTGGTGATGTCGACCGTCCTGGGGCAGGTGGCGCATCCGATCGGCCGCGCCAACCCCTATCGCATCGGTTACGACGGCGTGCCGCGTGTATTGCCCGGCACGGGTGGCATCACCATCAACCATCGCATCGGCGATCCCTGCGTGGGCCTGGCCGGCGATCACATCGAGCCGGGCGCGGCCCTGCACAACAATGGCCGCGAAGTGGTCGGTCCGCGCGATGGTCCCAACAGCGCATTGATCACCTATGCCTGTGTGGGCAATGTCGCGCGGATCATCAGCGGACCGATGAACGGACAGTTGGGGCTCGTCACGGGCAAGCATGGCGGCATCAATCATGTGCTCGTGGATTTTCCGACGCAGGTGCTGTTGCGGCTACAGATCGGCGATCGCATCCAGATTCTCAGTCACGGACTAGGAGCGCGTCTGCTCGATCATCCGGACATTGAAATCCTCAACTGCGCGCCGCGACTGCTGTGGCGGTGGGGCATCCGCGAACGCAATGGCGCACTGCACGTGCCCGTGAGCCACACGGTCCCGGCTGTGCTGATGGGGTCGGGACTGGGTAAGAACACTGCATGGCGCGGCGACTACGATATCCAGCTCGGCGACGCGCGGCTGCGGCGCAAGCATCGGCTGGACACGCTGCGCTTCGGCGACATGGTGGCGATCATCGATGCGGACAATCGGCACGGGCCGCTGATGCGGTCGGGGCGCATCACCATCGGCGTCATCGTGCACGCCGACAGTACCTCTGCCGGACATGGCCCAGGTGTCACACCATTGTTGACCGGTCCGCTGGAGTTATTGCGTCCTATGCTTTCGTCGGAGGCCAATCTGGTACGGATCTTCGACGTTCGGCCTCTGGCCCCATTGCAGCGTCGTGCGACGCTGATCGAGCGCGATCGGCGGCGTCGCTGTGTTGCGCGCGAGCTTCCCCCCCGCTTGTCGTTTGGTACCGCGCAAGCAGCGGCCGAATGAAGACAGCACCAGGGTCAACCAGTAAGATCGGCCGAAACGAACGCCTTCGAGTCGGCAACTTCAGGGATGAAGTGACATGGGGAAGCGCGGCGGTGAAAAAACGGGAAATCCCGAGTACGACGGCCAGCCGCCCAGCCAGTCTGATCATGTCCTGGCCGAATTCGAGCTCGAAACGGCGCGCTGCATGGTGGTCCCGGCCCTGAAGCGGCACGCGACCGACACGACAATCGGGGAATTCCGTCTGGGGGATGCCTGCTATTGCGTCATCCAGCGGCAGTTGCCGCTGGAAGTGAAGGGTTCAGGGGATTCGCCCGAAACCGACCCCATGGAGCTGCTCACCGTTCGCGAACAGCAGATCGTGCGGCTGATCTGCTTCGGTCAGGTCAACAAGCAGATCGCGCATCGCCTGAGCATCAGCGAATACACGGTCAAAACCTACCTCAAGCAGATTTTCATGAAGTTGAACGTGCATAGCCGGGCCGCGATGGTGTACCGGTGCGCGAAATGGGTAGGCGCGACACCGGCGGACCTGGGTCTGTTACGGCCGACTCATTAGGGAGCTGCATCGTGAATCAAGCGCCATCGATCGATGACCTCATGTCCGCTTATGCGGAGGACGCCGTCGACTATTGCAGGGAGAAGTTCTCCATCGTTCTCGACTACTCCGACGAGAGCGTTGAAAAGGTCGAGACAGTTCTGGCCTCGCTCCATGAGCAGCTTCCCCGCGGCTTCATGGCCAAATTATTCAGAACCGGGCCGTCCCCTCAAGTGATTGATCAGCTCGCAAAAATGCTGGGCGCCTATGTCGGGGAGGTAATGCGGCGGAATTGGGGCGGTCACTGGAAGATCGGAAGCGACGCGTTTCCGGGCGAGATGATGTGCACCCTAGAGTTGCCAGGCGCCAGCGATGTCTGGCCTCACGTCAAAGTTGGCAAGCGCATTGTCAATGGACCAGAGGACAATGTGCGGCACTACTTTCGCGTACTCAAACAGTCGTTCCATTGCGAGCTAGCCCGAACGCGGGACTGAGTATTCGCCAGCCACGCGCTAGGGTTTCGCAGTGGCGTTGCGGAGTTGCCGTGATGAATCACCTGTTCGATACCGACGCGATTGATGCGCTGGTCGACGAAGCCCTTGCCGACGCCGACGTCTTCGCGGCGCCGATGCGCAGCGGGGTCGACAAGTTCTTCCGCATTCTCCGTGTGCGCGCCGGTCCGCGTCAGCCGCGCGGTGGTCGGCAGTTGCAGGCCGGGCCGGCTGTTCGCGGCACCGACATGCGCCAACAACTGTGGGGCTCAAGCGACGGTGTGTTTCTGGCCGGGGCCAGCCAGGCCCAGGCGGAGCAATGGGCGCGACAGCAGGCCGCGCGTTTCGGCGGCACCGTCACCCCTCAGGAGCAACACGGCGCCGGGCGTCCGCACCTGCATCTGGTACTGCCGGGCGACGTGCGCAGCGGTCATATCTTCTACGGACAGGTCCCGACGGGCGGGGTGTTCTTCGATTACGACTACTGATGCGGAGACAGGCGGGAGGCCCCGCCTGTCGGTTGCGCATCGTTCGCTTACCAGCCCATGTACTGGCCACCGTTTGCCGAGAGATTGGCGCCGGTGATCCAGCCGGCTTCGTCGGGAACGAAGAATGCAACGGCATAGGCAATTTCCTCGGGCGTGCCGAGGCGGCCTGTGGGAATCTGCGTGATGATCTTGTTGCGCACATCCTCGGGTACGGCCATGACCATGTCGGTGGCGATATAGCCCGGGCAGACCGTGTTCACGGTGATACCGAACCTCGCGTTTTCCTGCGCCAGCGAAATCGTGAAGCCGTGCATGCCGGCTTTGGCCGCGGCGTAGTTGGCCTGGCCGTACTGGCCCTTCTGGCCGTTGATCGAACTGATCTGGACGATGCGCCCCCACTTGCGGTCGCGCATGCCCTCGATCACCGGGCGGGTGACGTTGAAGCAGGAGCTGAGATTGGTCGCGATGACTTCGTTCCACTGCTGCGAGGTCATGCGATGAAAGGTGGTGTCGCGGGTGATGCCGGCGTTGTTGACCAGGATCTCGACCGGTCCGAGCTGGCGCTCGACCTCGCGCACCATCGCCTCGGCGTCCTCGGCCGAGGAGACATCGCCGTGTGCAAGCGCGACTTCGAGGCCTTCGGCGCGCATCTGCTGCTGCCACGCCTTCGCCTTTTCCTCGTTGCGGTAGTTGGTGGCTACCCGGAGGCCCATGCCGGCCAGGCGTTTGATGATGGATGTCCCGATGCCGCCGGTACCGCCGGTAACGAGTGCGACGCGTGATTGCATGTGTTGTTCTCCATAACGTTCGAAGGAAGCCCGCGGACATTTTATGAAGCAAATATGAAACCCGTGTTGTGCGATGCGGCGATTGCGACATGTCCGGCTCGCGGAATCAGCTCGGGACGGAACCCGTTCCGTGACGCAGTCAGGAAATCGGCCGCATCCCCGATGCCGGCTACGACCACGGGATCCTGGCCGAGCGCCAACCAGGCGCGCTGCAAGGCGGGAGCGGGGGCGCAAGGGTCCACCGGGAGCGCACCATCCGACTTCGACAGCTTGCGGCCCTCGGCGTCCAGCACCAGCGGCAGGTGGGCGTAGCGGGGCGTGGGCAATCCCAGGGCGCGTTGCAGGAAGATCTGTCGGGGCGTGGAATCCAGCAGGTCGGCACCGCGCACGACATCGGTAATGCCCTGGGCGTCGTCGTCGACGACCACCGCCAGCTGGTAGGCCCAGAATCCTTCGGTGCGACGCAGGACGAAATCGCCCACCTCCCGGGAAAGGTCCTGCACCTGGGGTCCCCTGAAGAGATCGTCGAATTCAATCACGGTCCCGTCGGGCACGCGCAGGCGGATCGCGGGATCGGTGCGGTGTGCCTTGGCGACGCATTGCCGATGTACGCCGCCGCTCGCCGCCAGATCGCTGCGGCTGCAATGGCAGACGAAGGCATGTCCCTCACGGAGCAGCCGATCCAGCGCCACCTGGTACAGCGCGCCACGCCGGCTCTGCTGGACGATGGGTTCGTCGGAGTGCAACCCGAACGCGGTCAGCGCCTGCAACTGTCGTTGTGCGGCACCCAGTACCTCGCGCGGGGGATCCACGTCTTCCACCCGTACGAGCCAGCTGCCGTGCGCATGCCGAGCCAGCAGCCAGCTGCCGAAGGCCGCCAGCAATGAGCCGAAGTGCAGGTCACCGGTGGGCGAGGGGGCGAAGCGGCCGCGATAGGGAGGGGAGGCGTTGGGCGGCATGGGGAAAGCGGATGGACGAATCAGGCAAGGCCTGGCGACAGCCCGCGTACAGTTTTCTGCTTGAATGCGGGTCGAGCCTGCCACATCTTCGCCCGGAAGCCATCAATCTGCGCCTGTTGCGCTAGAGGTTCCCTTACATGTTCAAGCGTGTTGCCTTATTCCTGGCCACCAATCTCGCGGTGCTGGTGCTCCTCGGCATCGTCATGTCGGTGCTGCAGAACTTCTTCGGCGTCCGGCTGGGCAATCAGGGCGGATTGCTGGTCATGGCGGCGATCTTCGGCTTCGGTGGTTCGCTCATTTCTTTGCTGATGTCGAAGTGGATCGCCAAGAGGACGACTGGCGCCTATGTCATCGGACAGCCGCGCAACGAACTGGAGCAGTGGCTGCAGACGACTGTTCACCGCCAGGCCGAAAAGGCCGGCATAGGCAAACCCGAAGTGGCGATCTACGACGCTCCGGAAATCAATGCTTTCGCCACCGGCGCCAACCGCAACAATGCATTGGTGGCCGTCTCGACCGGCCTGCTGCGCGCAATGAGTCGTGATGAGGCCGAAGCGGTGCTGGGTCATGAGGTCAGCCACGTTGCCAACGGCGACATGGTCACCATGGCGTTGATCCAGGGCGTGCTCAACACCTTTGTGATCGTGCTGTCACGCATCGTCGGTCGTCTGATCGATGGCTTCCTCGGCGGCAACCGTGAGAACTCCGGTGGCGGCATTGGTTACTTCGTCACGGTGATGGTGCTGGATGTGGTGTTCGGGTTGTTCGCGAGCATGATCGCGATGGCCTTCTCGCGTTACCGCGAGTTCCGCGCGGATGCCGGTGGTGCGCAGCTTGCCGGTCGCGAAAAGATGATCGCCGCCTTGCAGCGCCTGTCGCAGACTTATGGTCACAGCACGCTGCCGGGTCAGATCCAGGCCTTCGGCATCAGCGGCGCCGTCGGCCATGGCCTGCGGCGCCTGATGATGAGTCACCCGCCGCTGGAGGAACGCATCCTCCGCCTGCGCCAGACCGTCTAAGCAAAAAGCCCGCCGGATGGCGGGCTTTTTCTATTCGGTTCGATCCGTCGATCAGGCTCAGCCGAACTCGTAGTCCATGTCCGGTCCTGCTGGCGCCAGGAAATGTCCCTGTGCGTAATCGATGCCGGCACTGAACAGCGTGGTCATGCTGGCCGCGTCCTGGACGTATTCGGCGATGGTCTGCTTGCCCAGTTCCTGCGCCTTCGTCGCGAACTCTCTGACCCGCTGCTGGTGGTCGGCACTGGTCGCCAATTCCTTCATGAAGGAACGGTCGATCTTGATGAAGCTCGCATCGAAGTGGGTGAGCAGCTGGAACGGATTCAGACCGATGCCGAATTGCTCCAGGCCCACACGTACGCCGAACTGAGCCACACCGGCCTGGAGCTGCTGGGCCGCGCGCAGGTTGGTGAAGACCTTCGACTCGGGGAGCTGCAGCACCAGCAGGCGACCGTCGACGCCATGCATCTGGAGTTGCTCGCTGATGTACGGGACGAGAGTTTCGTCCTGGAGCGAGGCCTGGCTGATCTTCACCAGCAGACGCGTACGGCGACTGAGTCGCTGACGGTCGGCGATGAGCCGGATGGCGCGACCTACCACCCAACGGTCGATCTCGCCCAGCAGCCCGTGTTCCTCCGCAATCGGCAGGAAGGTGAGCGGCTGCACCAGGCCACCGTCTTCGCCGCGAAGGCGCAGCAGCGTCTCGTACATCTCGTCCGGTGCGCCGTGCAAGGGCACCAGCGGCTGGAAATGGATGACGAACTGGTCGTGGGCGATCGCCTCGCGAATGCGCGTCACCCAAGCGGCAACGCGTTCCAGCTCGGCGCGATCGGTGGCGCTCGGATCGTACAGTTCGGTGCGGTTTCCGCCGACGCCGATCGTGGACTGCAGGCCCTGAGAGGCCTTGCCCAGGATGGCGCCGACGTTGGCGATCTTTTCGCCTACCTGCACGCCACCGATGCTCATGGTGACGGTCAGCGAATGACTGCGCGCCTCGATGACCGCATCCGCGAACGCGGCGCGCAAGGATTCGGCCAGCTTGGACGTCTGCTGGTAGTCGCTGTTGTGGGTAAGTACCGCGAACTGGTGCTCGCCGAAGCGGGCCACCACGTCGTTGGAGCCAACAGCGGCGCGCAGACGTCCGGCAACCGCGGCCACCAGGTCGTCGGCGGCATCCAGGCCGATTTCCTGCAGCAGGCGGGAGTAGTGGTCGGGTTCGATCAGCAACAGGCCGTGCGTCGTGGCTTTCGCCGCGGTGTCGGCTACCGTGTCTTCGAGCGCACGCAGGAAGGTTGGGCGGTTAAGCAGGCCGGTGACCGGATCGATCTGGCGCAGGCGCTCCAGCTCCTCGGCGGCCTTCGGGTCGAACAATTCTTCCTGCTTGCGCAGCACTACCTGCAGGCAGCTCTCGCCTTCGTAGGTGGCCTGCGTGAATTCCATCATCGCCGGGAAGTGCTCGCCATCCATGGTCACCGCTTCGGTTTCATAGCGCGGCGGCGGGTTTTCACCCTTGGACATCTGCTTGAGCAGCTTCTTGAATTCCTCGACCTTCTTTGGTGCGACCAGGTCCAGCAGTGACATCCCTTCGATGTCGTCGAAGGATTCGAAGCCGAACATCTCCAGGTAGGCGGAGTTCGCGCGGATGTGCATGCCTTCGTGGATGTAGGCAATGGGATCGCGCGAGGAATCGATCAGCGCATCGCAACGACGCTCGATCTCGCGCATCTGGGCTTCGAGGCGGCGATAGGAGCGACGGGCTTCGAGGTCGACCCACTCGGACTGGATGACGTGCTGGATGTGATCCATGTGCTCGCGCAGTACCACGCCGCGCACGCCCATGCCCACCATCTTCAGCAGTTCGGCTTCATTGAACGCATTGACCAGAACCCGCACCGGCAGGTCCTTGCCGCTGGCATCGACGCGCTCCATCACCCTGGACAACGGCACGCTGGTGGCGTTCTGCGCGACCAGCACGAGATCCTGGGGTTGGTTCTCGATCAGGGACTGGAACTCGTCCTCGTTTTCCGGGCGTGACGGACGCACCGCGATGCCGGCATTGCGTAGTCCGCTGACAATGGCTTCGGCGGCTTCGACGCTGTCGTCGACGAGCAGCAGTCGCAGAGCCATGTCTTTGCCGAATTGCATTCCCCTTTCCTCCGTACGCTTCGGGCCTCCCGCTTCCTGCCGAGACTCGTGGTCCGGGTTTATGACATGAAGCCGAGGTCGGCGTCCATGTGCAGTAGCGCCTGATGTGGCACGGTCGACAATTCGTTTTGACTTGGATGACATGCCTTCCTCCCCTGTGGATGGCACGCGAGGCAGCTATGCGCCCCGCTCCTGATCCAACGGGGCGGATCGGTCAAAGCGGCCGCTTGCCGGGATCGCCGGCTACTTCACGCACCAGGCGCGGGACCAGGTAGCCCGATAGGCGTGCCGCTAACGCCGCGTGAAGGCGGCGGGCCTCGTAGTCGTCTACCTCGAAATGCGCCGAGCCCTGCACGCGGTCCAGCTGGTGCAGGTAATAAGGGAGCACGCCCGCGGCGAAGCTGCGCTCGCTCAGTGCGGCCAGATCGTCGACGTTGTCATTGACGCCGCGGAGCAGTACCGCCTGGTTGAGCAAAGTTGCACCGGCGTCGCGCAGCGCCCGGCACGCCTGCTCGACGCTGGAATCGATTTCATTGGCGTGGTTGGCGTGCAGGACCACGGTCACCGGCCAAGGCAGGGCACTCAGCCAGGCGAGCAGAGGGGCGTCGACGCGCTCGGGCAGCACCACGGGCAGTCGCGTGTGGATACGCAGGCGCTTGAGGTGCGGGATGGTCGCCAATGCGTCGGTGAGCTCGGCCAGTTTGGCGGTGGACAGGGACCAGGGGTCCCCGCCGGACAGGATGACCTCGTCTATTTCCGTGTCGACGCGGATCAGCTCCACAGCTTCGCGCCAGCTGCCTGCAGCGGCGGTTTCGCTGGCGTAGTCGAAATGGCGGCGGAAGCAGTAGCGGCAATGCACGGCGCAGCTGCCGGTTGTGATCAGCAGGGCCCGGCCACGGTACTTGCGGATCACCCCGTCGGCGGCCTTGGCGGCGCCGTCACCCACTGCGTCCAGGCTGAAGCCGGGCATTGGCTTCATTTCCGCGTCGAGCGGGAGGACCTGGCGCAGCAGCGGATCGTGCGGGTCACCGTGGCGCATCTTCGCCACGAATCCGTGTGGGACCCGCAGCGGAAACTGCTCGGCGGCAGCTTCGGACACGCCCATGGCCGCCGGGTCGAGGCCTAGCAGGGTGAGTAATTCGCGCGGGTCGCGGACGGCCTCGCGCCACAGCTGCTGCCAGCGCGGCGGGGTCGACGGAGCGTCAGTGTGCTGTTTGAGGGCGGGGGCAACGGGTATCATGTCGGATCGCGATTTTCCGGCGCTGCCGATTTCGCGCAGCGCAGCCCGTCATTTTAGCCGCTTGCCGCCCTTTGGCGGCGCGGCACCGAGTCCGGCCCCGGCCCGCTCGGCTGGCGGCACCCAAACGATTACTTTTCAGGAGCTAGACCCATGGCCAGCCTGGGCATGAACGACGTCAAGACCGGACAGAAGATTCTGGTCAACAACGACCCGTGCATCATCACCGAGACCGAATACGTCAAGCCGGGCAAGGGCCAGGCGTTCACCCGCGTGAAGTACCGCAGCATCAAGTCGGGCCGCGTGGTCGAAATGACCATGAAGGCGACCGACAACGTGGAGCAGGCGGACGTCGTCGATACCGACATGCAGTACCTGTACTCGGATGGCGAGTACTGGCACTTCATGAACCAGGAATCCTTCGAGCAGGTCCAGGCCGACAAGGCCGGCATGGCCGGCGCCGACAAGTGGCTGAAGGGCGAGGAAGAGTGCGTGGTCACGCTGTGGAACGGCACCCCGATCTCCGTGCAGCCGCCGAACTTCGTCGAGCTGAAGATCGTCGAGACCGATCCGGGTGTCCGTGGTGACACCTCGGGCGGCGGCGGCAAGCCGGCGACGCTGGAAACCGGCGCCGTGGTCCGCGTCCCGCTGTTCGTCGGCCAAGAAGAAGTGATCAAGGTCGACACGCGTTCGGGCGAATACGTTTCGCGCGTGAAGTGACGTTCTGGCGCGCTCGCGTATTGCGCGAGCGCCTTTGCCAGAACTTCATCCCGGCGAAAGCCGGGATCCATTTTGCTGTTGCTTTTGCTTCTGGAGGCAACAGCGAAATCAACGCCAAATGGATCCCGGCTTCCGCCGGGATGACGGACCAGTAGATGACGAACATGACCCAACCCGAAGCCTGCGACCTCCTCATCGAAGCCGGCTTCGTGGTCCCGGTCGAACCCCACGGCGTGGTTCTTGAGAACCACGCCGTTGTCGTTCGTGGGGGCGTGATCGTCGAAGTGCTGCCGGGCCATGAGGCGCGCAGCCGCTATCAGGCGAAAGAAATCGTTTCGCGTCCCGACGCAGCGCTGATCCCCGGCCTGGTCAACGCGCACACGCACAACCCGATGACCCTGCTGCGTGGCGTCGCCGACGACCTGCCGCTGATGGAGTGGTTGCAGGGCCACATCTGGCCGATCGAGGGCGCTGTAATCGGCCCGGAATTCGTTGCCGACGGCATCGCACTCGCCATCGCCGAGATGCTCCGCGGCGGCACTACCTGCGCCAACGAGAACTATTTCTTCCCGGACGTGCAAGCCGCGGTCTACAAGCAGCACGGTTTCCGTGCTCGCGTGGGTCTGCCGGTCATCGATTTCCCCACGGCATGGGCGAAGTCGTCCGACGAATACTTCGATCGCGCCACCGAAGTGCACGATCAGTGGCGCCACGACCCGCTGGTCGCCACCGCGTTCGCGCCGCATGCGCCGTACACCGTGAGCGATGCGAACTTCGAACGCATCCGCATGCTCGCCGACCAGCTCGACGTGCCCGTGCACCTGCACACGCACGAGACCGCGCATGAAGTCGACGAATCGCACGCGAAGCTAGGCCAGCGCCCGATCGCGCGCCTGGACCGCCTTGGGCTGGTGAACGATCGCCTGATCGCGGTGCACATGACCCAGCTCACCGACGCAGAAATCGCGCTGTGCGCGGAGCGCGGCGTGAGCGTGGTGCATTGCCCGGAGTCCAACCTTAAGCTCGCTTCCGGCTTCTGTCCGGTGGGTAAGCTGCAGAAGGCAGGCGTCAATGTCGCCATCGGCACCGACGGCTGCGCCAGCAACAACGACCTCGACATGTTCGGGGAAACCCGCACCGCCGCACTATTGGCGAAGGCGGTGGCGCAGGACGCATCCGCGTTCAATGCAGCCAGCGCGCTGCAGGCGGCCACGCTGGGTGGCGCCCGTGCGCTGGGCTTCGATGCGCAGGTCGGCTCGATCGTGGCTGGCAAGCAGGCCGACCTGGTGTGCGTCGACCTGGGTCAGTTGGAAACCCAGCCGCTGCACCATGTGATCTCGCAACTGGTCTACGCTGTCGGCCGTCATCAGGTCAGCGATGTGTGGATCGCAGGCAAGTCCAAGCTGCGTGAGCGCATGCTGGTCGACATCGATGCCGATGCCCTGGTGGCCAATGCAAGGCAGTGGCGCGACCGCATCGCTTCGATCCGTATTTCGTGAATGTTTTCTGCATTCGCTTTTGCTCGTCATCCGGCACTCGCCGGGATGACGATCTGAGAGAGTCACGCCAATGAATGCCGCTACCACTAACGACAACTTCAGCCAGGCCGAGCTCGACAAGTTCGGCGCGCTCGCGCAGCGCTGGTGGGATCCGGAAGGGCCGCAAAAAGCCTTGCATGCCTTGAACCCGGCACGTCTGGGCTACGTCGCCGATCGCATAAAGCTGCAGGGCGCAGCTGTGCTCGATGTGGGTTGCGGCGCCGGCCTGCTCAGCGAAGCGCTGGCCCGCAACGGTGCGCAGGTCACCGCGCTGGATCTCGCGCCGGAGTTGATCAAGGTCGCCAAGCTGCATCGCCTGGAAAGCGGCATCAACGTCGACTACCGGCTGCAGTCGGCCGAGGCGTTGGCGGAGGAAATGCCGGGGCAGTTCGACGCGATCACCTGCATGGAAATGCTCGAACACGTGCCGGATCCGGCTTCGATCATCCGTGCCTGCACGACGATGCTGAAGCCCGGCGGGCACCTGTTCCTTTCCACGCTCAACCGCACGCCGGCAGCCTTCGCGCTGGCGATCGTCGGTGCCGAGTACATCGCGCGCATCCTGCCCAAGGGCACGCATCAATACCGTGATTTCATCAAGCCGTCCGAACTGGCGGCCTGGCTGCGCGCGGAAGGCCTGCAGCTGGAAGACGTGAGCGGGCTGATGTACGAGCCGTGGCGCAATTCGGCGCGCGTGGTGTCGCGTACTGACGTCAATTACTTGGCCTGTGCGCGCAAAACAGCCAGCGACTGACCCAAGGCCGCGGTATGGCTCGCACTGCGCCCGCGGCTGACAAGAACAATTTCCCGGCGCCTTGCATGCAATCACCCCGTTTCCCCAAAGCCGTCCTCTTCGACCTCGACGGCACCCTGGTCGACAGCGCGCCGGATTTCATCGCCGTGATCAATCGCATGCGCGCCGATCGCGGGCGTACGGCGATGGACCTGGCCGATTTGCGCCCAGTGGTCTCAAAGGGCGCGCGGGCGATGCTGGGCGCGGGTTTTCCCGACGTCGAAGCCAGCGAACGCGAACGCTGGGTACAGGAATTCCTCGATCTCTACGAGCTCGAGCTTGGCCTGCACGGCAAGCCATTCGACGGGGTGGAGGCGATGCTCGCGACGTTGGAAGCCAACGGCACCATCTGGGGCATCGTCACCAATAAGCCCGAGTACCTGGCGCGCAAGTTGATGCCGCTGCTGGGCTGGGAATCCCGCTGCGCAGTGCTCATCGGCGGCGACACGTTGCCGGTGCGCAAGCCCGATCCGCTGCCGCTGCTGCATGCCGCGCAGACAATTGGTGTCGATGCGGGCCACTGCATCTACGTCGGGGACGACGAACGCGACATCGTCGCGGCGCGCGCGGCGGAGATGCCGTCGGTGGTCGCGCTGTGGGGTTATCGCCTGCGCGAAGACGATCCGTTCGCGTGGCAGGGCGACGTGCTGATTCATGTGCCTGCCGAGTTGTGCGCAGCCGACGCGTGGCCTCGGGCATGAGCGAACAGGAATCCATCGACAGCTTCGTGCAGAAGTGGCGGGCGCGTTGGCCAGAATGGCAGGTCGCGGAGGTATTCGTGCCGCGAGGCCAACGCGAGATCGCGCTCGCCTGGGCCGCGCTGTTGCAAGAACTCACCGATGCCGCCTGGGGCGGCAGCGACGCACGCCCAGGTGAAGCCAAGTTGGGCTGGTGGTTGGAAGAGCTGCAGGGCTGGGCACGCGGTATCCGACGTCATCCGCTGGGACTGGTATTGCAGAAGCTCGCCGCGCCGTGGCCGGCACTGGGGGCTTCGTTGGCGGCATTACGGAACAGTCGGGAGCGTCCCGTCGATGCGGATGACGCCGAAGCGCAGTTGAAGCCGTTCGTCATCGCGATTGCAGCAGTTGAGGCGCAGCTGTTTGGTGACCGCGCCCATGAAGCAGGCGAGGGCAGTGACGCGATCGCCACCTGCCTTCTGCACATGCGGCTGGCCCACCATCCCGGCGAAGCCGCGCCTCTACAGACCCTGGCCGCGGCTGGAGACAATGCGGCTGTTGGCACCTGGGCCCGGCAGCTGGCCGGGCGAGGTTCGATGCGCGGGGCAACCCGGCCGCGACGCCTCTGGGCGGGGTTGGCGCTGGTGCGCCTGCGTGGCGGCGAACCGGCGCAACCGGTGTCGGCGGCGCGCGCGCTGTGGATGTCGTGGCGCGCGGCGCGTCCGGGTGGGCGGGTTTGAGCCGGATGTTCCAGCAAGGGCCGGCACGCGCATCGGATCGTTCCGTCGGCGTCGAACGGGTCCCGGTCCGCGCCCGGTAG
The DNA here is from genome assembly GCF_054779815.1 of Lysobacter tyrosinilyticus. Classification (NCBI taxonomy): domain Bacteria; kingdom Pseudomonadati; phylum Pseudomonadota; class Gammaproteobacteria; order Lysobacterales; family Lysobacteraceae; genus Lysobacter; species Lysobacter tyrosinilyticus. The sequence goes on along the minus strand of NZ_BAAGXN010000003.1, from coordinate 482,606 downwards.
AATGCGGCCCGTTGCGATTCCCCCCATCGCCCCCAGATCAGCCCCCGTGACTTCGCGTACCGATCAAACCCGCCGTCTGCCGGACGTCGCTTTCGACGCCGCAGCCCTTGCCCGTCCGCTGGACTGGGTCGGCATGTCCAATATCGCGCTACCGCTGCGGGTGACATCCAGCGCGGGCGATACGATCACGGTCCCGGCTTCGGTCGATGTTTCCGTGGATCTGCGAGATGCCGCCGCGCGCGGCATCCACATGTCACGGCTGTATCTCGAACTGCAGCACGCCTTCGCCAGCGAGACGGTCACGCCGGCCGGCCTTCGCCGTGTGCTGCAGACATTGATCGATACGCAGGCCGGATTGGCGACGCGCGCGCGTCTGACGCTGCGCTACGAACAACTGTTGTTGCGCCCGGCGCTGGCCAGCGAACACGCCGGCTGGAAGCGCTATCCCGTCGAGATCGATGCTGCGCTGATCGATGGGCATCTGCGTCTGGCCCTGCGTTTCTCCGTCGAGTACTCCAGTACGTGCCCGGCCTCGGCCGCCTTGTCGCGCCAGCTCAATGCGGACCGCTTCACTGAAGATTTCGCGGACACCAGGCCGCTGTCTTCGGCGATCCACGAATGGCTGGCCTCCGAGCGCGGACTGGCTGCCACCCCGCACGCCCAGCGCAGCCGCGCCGACGTGCGTGTGGAGTTGCGTCCGGCCTTCGACGAATTGCCGTTCACTGCGCTGGTCGACGCGGTGGAACAGGCGCTGGGCACGCCGGTGCAGACCGCGGTGAAGCGCGAGGACGAGCAGGCATTCGCTCGTCTCAATGCCGAAAACCTGATGTTCTGCGAGGACGCCGCGCGCCGTGTCGCCGCCGCGCTGTCGGCCGATGCACGCATCGAGCGCTTCGATGCCGAAGTCGCGCACTTCGAAAGCCTGCATGCTCACGACGCCGTGGCGCGCGTGACCGGCGAAGGCCGCATCGCCTGATCGGTCGCGCCCATTGGGCGCCTGGTTCGTTGACGCCCTATGGGGCGCGTTGTGAACCCGCCGGCATTCTCCTAAGCTCCGACCGTCCACGAGCCACCAGGCCGTGGCTGCGGCGAACAGGGAGTGCCGTACGAGGACTTGGGGCGTTTCGCCTCCCTGTTTCTCATTCGATGACAGAGGAGGTCCACCATGAAGCTGCGTGCGCTCGCGCTGGTATCCAGCGCGCTGCTGTTGTCTGCATGTACCGGGCGCGAAGCTGCGCCAGAAGCGACGAGCAAGCCCGCGGAAACCGCGCCCGCGCCATCCGCGGGCATCAAGCCCGTCGACGTGCCGGCCGGGTTCGGTTATCCCGGCAGTCGCGACGAATTCCAGGCCTGGGCTGATACCTGGAAGATCGATGCCATCACTACCGCTGCCTGGAACCTGTGGGCGGGAATGACCAGCGATTCCGGCCAGAGCTGGAGCGGCGCGATGCTGCCGGTGTGGGAGACCTGGTGCGGCAACGAAGAAGTATTCAGTGCGAAGGGCTGTTCCGCGCTCGGTCGTCCGGCGCGTCATTTCCAGCGGCCACGCCAGATCGGCCACACCGCGCGTCTGTTGGGCAAGGCGTTGCCCAGCGACACCCAGGTGGTGTCCTTCAACAAGTTCAATCCGTCGATGGCGAGCTACCTGGCGACCCAGCATCCGGGCCCGGGCGGTGCGGATTACAGCTACATCTCGATGCAGAGCCTGGCCGCGTTGAATGCCGCGTGGCCTGCCGAAACGCCGATCAGCTCGCGCAAGGTGGCCGACGCGCCGTATCAGCCCGACAACGGCAGTACCGAAGGCTTCACCGCGATGGAAACCAAGCCGGTGATCTTCGTGGTGAAGGCCAAGGGGCTGACACCCATGCCGCTGTGGATGGGACCGGACCAGTCGACCACGCCCGCGAACGCCACGCCGGAGACCTGGTTCAACTGCGTGCTGCTCGATCCCAATGGGGGAGCGGATCCGTCGGTGAAGCCGGTGCCGGCCACCAAGGAACAGATCGCGCAGATGGTTCCGAACTCGTCGATGTCGTGCAAGACCTACCTGTACGCACCGCTGGCGACGATCTACAACTTCAAGATGGATGCCGCTGAAGCCGCCGACTGGAACAACCTGGTCAACAACTCCGGCGATGGCGGACAAGGTCTCAAGGCCGAAGCCGGCGACTTCGGTGTGCTCGGCGGCATGCACGTGAACAGCAAGACGATCGTCAACTGGACGTGGGAAACCTTCTGGTGGCAGCCCGGTGCCGATGCGCCGAACAACTTCCCGGGCAGCAAGACGGGCATGACCGACAACGTCGCCGGCCCATGGCGCAACTACGCGATGTGCACGGCCTGGAATCAGACCAAGGGCAATGCCTCCAAGGACATGGTGGTCTGCTTCAATCCGTTCCTGGAAACCTCCAGCGGTATTCCCGCTGGCCAGACCAGCAACTGCATGAGCTGCCACGGGACCGCCACCGCGGGCTCGCCATTGAGCGGATCGCCGCTCTCGCTGCCGACGTTGAACTACCCGGCGGACTACAAGAAGCCGATCGACTTCAATAACGATCCGCGCTTCGCGACGTTCACGCGCACGGACTTCTCGTGGGCGATTCCGGGGAATGCGATCGATATGCCGGCGGCGGAAGCGAAGCCTGCTGAAGCTGCGAAGTAGTCGGCGACTCGTGATCCCTCGCCCCGCTTGCGGGGAGAGGGACCGCGTTGCGTAAGCAACGCAGGGTGAGGGGCGTCAGACGCCACGAGCAAAAGCGCCCCTCATCCGCCCTTCGGGCACCTTCTCCCCACTCTCCGAGTGGGGAGAATGGCAAGTGCTTCCTTTTCGTTCTTCGGTTGGGCCCTCGCCCCGCTTGTGGGGAGGGGACTGCGTTGCTCAGCAACGCAGGGTGAGGGGAGGTGCAGGAATGAGCACTACTTCCCGCGTTCCAGCACCAGCAGCGGATCGATCCGCACCTCGAACCAATTCATCCCCCAGTGCAGGTGCGGCCCCGTCGCCCGTCCCGTCGCACCCACGGCGCCGATCACCTGGCCTTGCGCCACGCGGTCGCCCACCTTCACATCGATACGTGAGAGGTGGAGGAAGTTGGAGCTCACTCCGTGCCCATGGTCGAGCAGCACGGTGCCGCCGGTGAGATAGAGATCGGTATTAGCGAACGTGATGACACCGGCGGCCGGAGCCAATACCGGCGTACCCGCGTCGGCAGCGATATCCATGCCCGAATGCGGCGACTTGGGCGTGCCGTTGTAAACGCGCTGGTTGCCGAACCGGCCGCTGATGCGCCCCTGCACCGGCCATATGAACGCCGGTACAAAATCGGCGCGATCGTCGTCGCGCACTCGCGCGGCGGCGACTTCGGCCTGTTCCCGTTCGATTCGTGCAGCGATTTCCGGCGGTGGATTCACCGTGTCAGGCGGTACGCCGTCGATGCGTTCGATCGGCCAGTCGCGCGGGGTAATAGTGATGTTCGCGGTCTGATGGCTGCCATCGGCACGTAGTACGGTGACTTGCACCGGGCCGGTTTCGTCGCGGCTGATCCCGAAAACCACGGTGCCGTAGGGCGTGGCGTGCAGTTCTCGTTCGCCGTAACGCACCGTGCTGCCGGGAGGCACTTTGCCGAAGACCAGGGCGCCTTGCGATGCGCTCGCGGGAAACACGACCCGCTGGTCCGCATTGGCGGTCGCTGCTGCGGTGTCGGGCGATTTCGATGACCCCGGAGCCTTCACATTCGCACCGCTGGCGCACGCCGTGAGCGACGCCAGCAGTACGAGTGCGATCAGTCGCCTCAACGATCGAACTCCAGGCGCTGGCCCATCGCATCACCGACCAGCTGATGCCCATCCCAGGCCAGCACGCCGTTGACCCAGGTCGAGGCGATGCGCGAATGGAACGTCGTGCCTTCGAACGGCGACCAGCCGCACTTGGACAGGACGTCGTCGGCGTGCACGGTCATCGGCACGTCGTCGATCAGCACCAGGTCGGCCGCGTAGCCTTCGCGCAGGAAGCCGCGGTTCTTCACGTTGAACAGCTTGGCTGGCGCATGCGCGAACTTCTGCACGACCTGGGCCGTGGTCAGGCGGCCTTCGTGTACCAGCTCCAGCGCCGCGACCAACGCGTACTGCACCAGCGGCAGACCCGAGGGGGCGGAAATGTAGGGCTTGGCCTTTTCCTCGATCGTATGCGGCGCATGGTCGGTGGCCAGTACGTCGATGACATCGTTCGCCAATGCTGCGATCAGGGCCTCGCGATCGGAGGCGTCCTTGATCGCCGGATTGCACTTGATCTTGTTGCCCAGACGCTCGTAGTCGGCGCGATCGAAGCGCAGGAAATGGATGCAGGTCTCCGCCGTGATCCGCTTGCCCTCGATCGGGCCCGGATCGAACAGGGCGAGTTCGTCGGCGGTACTGATGTGCAGCACGTGCAGGCGGGTGCCGTGCCTGCGCGCCAATGCGATCGCCAGCTCGGTCGACTTCTTGCAGGCCTCGCGCGAGCGGATGTCAGGATGGCAGGAGGGCGGAATCGCGTCGCCGTACTTCGCCTTGTAGCGGGCCATCTCGGCCTCGATCATCGGCGTGTCTTCGCAATGCGTGATGATCGGAGTCGGCACGTCGCGGAAGATGGCGTCGAGGGTCTCCGGGTTGTCGACCAGCATGTTGCCGGTGGAGGCGCCCATGAAGACCTTGACCCCCGGCGCGCTGCGCGGGTCGAGAGTGCGGATCGCCTCCAGGTTGTCGTTGCTCGCGCCCAGGTAGAAGCCGTAGTTGCCCCAGGCCCGGCCGTGGGCGCGGCGGTACTTGTCTTCGAGTGCGTCCCTGTCCAGGGTGGGCGGCGAGGTGTTGGGCATGTCCATGAAGGTGGTCAGGCCGCCGGCCACCGCAGCCGCCGATTCGGTCGCGATATCCGCCTTGTATTCCATGCCCGGTTCGCGGAAATGGACCTGGTCGTCGATCATGCCCGGCAGAAGTCGACGGCCATTGGCGTCGACGACGGTTTCATTGGTGCGCGCGTGCAGGCCTGTGCCGATCTGGGCGATTCGTCCGCCTTCGATGCGCAGGTCGCCGTCGAATTCGAGTCCTTCGTTGACCAGGCGGGCGTTGACGATCAGTGTCGATGACATTCGGCGTTCCTATCGGAGCATGGTCCATTGAGAGACGGTACGGGGTCGTATCCGCCGGGATGCAGGGGATGGCAGCGCGCCAGCCGCCGAGCCGCCAGCCAGCTGCCTTTGATCGCGCCGAAGCGCGAAATGGCTTCCATCGCGTAGACGGAGCAAGTGGGATGGAAGCGGCAGGCTGGCCCCAGCAGGGGGCTGATCCAGCGCTTGTAACCTCGCAGCATCAGGATGAGCAGGCGACCTATCACGATTCCTTCATGCCTACAGGCAGTTACTGGCGAGAATGCAATTCAGGGCCTTGAATGGGCCCTTTTCGCCGCTTCCTCAAGGGAAAAACCGCACATCGAAGTGCGGTTGCCGCGGTAGCCGGGGCAGGGTATAACAGCGCGCTTTCCAGATACAGGGTCACGCTGCAGGGGCTGACGAAAGGCGCATTGCTTTTTTCAGCCGCGACCCCAACTCTGGCCGTCCGGATCGAACTGCGAGCTGTTCCGGCAAACCGTGCAGTTGGTTCGAGCCGATCATTCGAAGGAACAGAGGACACGCCGCTCGTGGCAGCAAAGAAACCCGCGAAGAAGGCCGCCAAGGCCACCAAGAAGCCGGCTGCCAAGGCCGCCCCGAAGAAGTCCGCGGCAAAGAAGCCTGTTGCCAAGCCGGCGGCCAAGAAAGCAGCTCCTGCCAAGAAGGCCGCAGTAAAGAAGCCGGCCCCGGTCAAGAAGCCTGTTGCCAAGAAGGCGGCTCCCGCCAAGAAGCCTGCGCCGGTAGCCAAGAAGGCTGCACCTGCGAAGCCCGCCGCCACGAAGACTGCACCGACGAAGGTCGCGCCGACCAAGGCTGCTGCACCGTCGAAGGCTGCACCGCCCAAGAAACCTGCTGTCGCTCCCACCAAGAGCGCAGTTACCAAGAGCACCCCGGTCAAGGCCGCGCCGGCACCCGTCGTCGCCAAGCCTGCCACCGTGGTGAAGAAACCGGCGCCCCGTCCGGCAACCAAGACGGCCCCGGTTCCTGCTGCTCCCGCTCCGGCGAAGGCAGCAGCTCCGGCCAAGCCGCACGCGAGCAAATCAGAAACAGTGAAAAATGCACCCACCGGAGCGTCGGCCGCCATGCCGTCGCGCCCCACACCGCCGCAGCGCCCGGCCGGCAAAGTTGCCGTGGCCGTCGTCGCCAGCAAGGACAAGGCCCCGGCCCCGCGCGGCAAGGTCAAGATCGTGGACTACAAGACTGACGAGGCCACTGGCCGTCCGATCGTCCCGAAGGGCTACGTGCCTTCGTCGGACGAGGAGTACATGAGCCCGCTGCAACTCGAATACTTCCGCCAGCGCCTGCTCAAGTGGCGTGGGGATCTGGTCGAGGAATCCAAGCAGACCATCGAGAACCTCAAGGACGAAGTGCGCGACGTCGGCGACGAAGCCGAACGCGCCACCCGTGAAACCGAGAACTCGCTGGAACTGCGCACCCGCGACCGCTACCGCAAGCTGATCAGCAAGATCGACAGCACGCTCAAGCGCGTGGATTCGGGCGATTACGGTTTCTGCGTCGACACCGGCGAAGAAATCGGTCTGGAGCGCCTGGAAGCCCGTCTCACCGCCGAGCGCACGATCGATGCGCAGGAGCGTTGGGAACACCTGCAGAAGCAGATGGGCGACTAAGTCCTGGCTTCATTGCAGTAACAAGAAACCCCGCTTCGGCGGGGTTTTTTGTTGGTCGGGGAGGGGGGTGTCAGGCGCCCTCTGCCTCGAACCCGACTTTGCGATGCGAGCCGTCGCAATACGGCTTGTTCTTCGACTGCCCGCAGCGGCACAGCCAGGTTTCGGTCACCCGATCGATGGTGTGGCCGGTGCCACTGACGATTTCCAGGTTGCCGGTTACCTTCAGCGGGCCGTTCTTCTGCGGCTCCACTGCGAGCGCGCCGTCGCGGGCGGCGAGGGGCTGCGATTCCTTGGGCGCACGCTCGCCACTGGCGACGAAGCCGCCTTCTGCATGGCTGTTGTCGCAGAACGGCTTGTGCTTCGACAGGCCGCAGCGGCACAGCGTCGCGCGCAGGCCTTCATCCTTGCCGGCGATCTGCAGCGGTGCGTTGAAGGCGAGCGGGCCGTTTTCGCGCAGATGCACCAGGTTCACGATCGGCAGCGGCTCCTCTGGGCCACCGTCCAGGCGTTCGTAGCGGATCGCGCCCGATGGGCACATGCGCGCAATCAGCGCGACTTCCTCGGGGGAGACGGCATCGGGATGAATCCATTCGCCTTCGACATTCGGCACGAAGACGTCGGGATGATTCAGCACGCAGTTGCGCGAGTGGATGCAGCGGGCGCCATCGAAATGGATGACGACCTTCTTGCCGCGAACGGTTTCGGTTCCCATGCCCCTCTCCCTGGTGGACGGGATCGAGTCTACGCCGAACGCATGTGGCCGGCGGCGGATTCAGGCTAGTGCAGCTCGCGCAGGTCGAGTCGGCGCAGACGTGGGGCGAGGCGGGCGGTCGAGGCGACCACCAGCAAGGTCATGCACCCGCCGAAAATCACCGATGGGACCAGGCCGAGCAGGCGCGCCGCGACGCCGGATTCGAACGCGCCCAGTTCATTCGACGAACCGATGAAGATGCCGTTGATAGACGACACGCGCCCGCGCATGTGGTCGGGCGTGGCCAGTTGCAGGATCGTCGAACGCAGCACGACCGACACGCCGTCGCACATGCCCGACATCATCAGCAGCAGGGCCGAAAGCCACAGCTGCCGCGACAACGCGAAACCGATGATGCACAGCCCGAAGCCCGCCACCGCGATCAGCAGCACGCGTCCGGCATGCCGTTGCAATGGATGCCGGGCGAGGTACAACCCGATCAGCACGGCGCCAGCGGCGGGGGAGGCACGCAGCAAGCCCAACGCTTCCGGCCCGTAGTGCAGGATTTCCTTGATGAAAGCCGGCAGCAGCGCCACGGCGCCGCCGAACAGCACCGAGAACATGTCGAGCGCCTGTGCAGCCAGCACGACCTGGGTGTTGAAGACGAAGCGCAGGCCCTCGCCGATGCTTTTGAACACCGGGGCGCGTTCGGTCGGCAGCGGCGGTTCGGTTACGCGCAGGGTGATGACTGCGATGGCCGCGGCAACCGCGAAGACCGCCGCCACCAGATACGCCGAAGTCTTGCCGCCCCAGGCGACCAGTACGCCGCCCAATGCGGGACCCAGTACCAACCCGGCCTGCATCACCACGCTGCTGATGCCCGCACCGCGCGGATACTGCTCGCGCTTGAGCACACGCGCGAGCAGCGACATGTACACCGGCGCGAAGAACACGCGCACCATGCCGTTGACCGCGATGGCGGCGTAGATCGTGATCGTTTCGAAGCGCCCGAAGCCGGCCGGCAGCACGCCTGCGGCCACACCCGCAAGCACCAGGGTAGTTGCCGACAATCCCAGGCACGCCGCCATCCCGAGCCGGCGACGTGGCAGATGGTCGACCGCATAGCCCGCGAACAGTGCGAAGCAGAAGTAGGGAATGACTTCGGCCAGTCCGATCAGGCCGAGCGCCAGCGCGTCGCTGGTGAGTTCGTAGATGTGCCAGCCGACGGTGACCGTGACGACCTGGTAGGACAGCAATGCCAGCAGGCGGTAGCCCAGCAGGCCAGTGAAGCCGCGGTCGCGCAGCAACGTGGAAACGCCGGCGGGTTCGCCTGTGGCCGTATCGCTCACGATGCCTGTTGCGCCCGGTCGCGGATGAAGCCGAGCAGTGCCATCAGGCCGTTGCTGCGCGTCGGCGACAGATGCTTGGCCAGGCCGATCTCGGCGATGTAGTCCGGCTCGGTGGCCAAGATCTCCTGCGCGCTACGGCCGGAGTACACCCGCAACGCCAGATAGATGAGACCGGAGACGATCGCCGAGTCGCTGATCGCCTGGAAATCCAGTCGGTCGGCGTCGCCCGAGCCCACGATCCACACCATCGACTGGCAGCCATGCAGGCGGTGTTCCTCGGTCTTCCACGCATCGGGGAAGTCCGGAAGCTTGCGGCCCAGGTCGATCAGGTACTGGTAGCGCTCGGACCAGTCGCTGAAGAAGGCGAACTCGTCGCGGATGGCGCCCTGGGCGTCGCTGGCGCTGGTTTCGAGGGGGAAGGTGGAAGCATCCATGGCGCGATTTTACCGCGTGGACTGCCACGCCAGCCTTGCCGTCCTCGGCATTACACCGTGTCGCCGACGGAAGTTCACAACCCGGCCAGGCCTTGTAGAGCGGAGCTTGCTCCGCTGCCCTGGGCCTTCGTAGATCCGAGCCTGCTCGGATCGCTTTTGAGTGGGGTGAGCGCAGCGGGCAGGCCCGGCGCTACGAAGCGTGTATTCGCCCCGGTAAGCATCCGCGGCAAGGCAGCGGAGCAAGCTCCGCTCTACAAAAAGCGTGGGTCAGCTTGCCGCTGGCCAGTTAACCCCGCTTCCAGCGCGCGCCCTGCGGCGTGTCTTCGAGCAGGATGCCTTCGCCAGCCAACTGATCACGGATCGCGTCGGCGCGGGCGAAATCGCGGGCCTTCTTGGCGGCCACGCGCTCGTCGATCAAACCCTGGATGCGGGCGTCGTCGTCGCTGCTGGCGCCGCGGGAGAACCACGCCGCCGGATCCTGCTGCAGCAGGCCCAGGGCCAGGCCGGCACCCAGCAATTCGGTCTTCAGACGCAGGCGGTCGTCGGCGGATTCGGCCTTGCGTGCCTCACCGGCGATGCGGGCGATCTCGGCGAGTGCCGCCGGGGTGTTGAGGTCGTCGTCCAGCGCGGCTTCGACGCTGCCGGGAATCTGCGCGGCGGCTTCGACATCGGCCAGGTCGCGCAGGGTGCCGTACAGACGGTCCAGTGTCCGGATGCTCTGTTCGATCAGGCCGTCCGACCATTCCAGCGGCTGCCGGTATTGCGCGGAGAGCAAGGCGTAGCGCAGGGCTTCCGGCGGATGGGCGCGCACCAGATCGTGGATCTTCTCGATGTTGCCGATCGACTTGCTCATCTTCGCGCCGCCGAAGTTGAGCATGCCGTTGTGCAGCCAGTAACGGGCGAAGACGCGGCCGCCGTGGGCGCACTCGCTCTGCGCGATCTCGTTCTCGTGGTGCGGGAACTGCAGGTCGACGCCGCCGGCGTGGATGTCGATGCTTTCACCCAGGTGGGCGGCGGCCATCGCCGAGCATTCGATGTGCCAGCCCGGGCGGCCGCGGCCCCAGGGCGAGTCCCAGCCGGGCAGGTCGTCGGTGGATGGCTTCCAGAGCACGAAGTCGCCCGGCTCGCGCTTGTACGGGGCGACTTCGACACGGGCACCGGCGAGCATTTCGTCCGGGTCGCGACGCGATAGCTTGCCGTAGCCCTCGAAGCTCGATACCGAGAACAGCACGTGATTTTCCGCCGCATAGGCGTGACCGTTCGCGATCAGCTGCTCGATCATCGCGACGATCTGCGGGATATGCGTGGTGACTTCCGGTTCGATGTCCGGCGGCGCGATGCCCAGCGCGGCCATGTCTTCACGGTATGCGGTGGCGAACTTGCCGGTGATCACCGAGATCGGCACGCCCTGTTCGCGGGCGGCCTTGTTGATCTTGTCGTCGACGTCGGTGATGTTGCGTGCATACCGCACCTCGCCGTAGCGGCGGCGCAGAAGATTGGCCAGTACGCCGAACACGACATACGGACGCGCATTGCCGATATGCACGTAGTTGTAGACCGTCGGCCCGCAGACATACATGGTCACGCGCGACGGATCCTGGGGCGCGAAAGGTTCGACGCGACGCGTCAGGCTGTTGAAAAGGTTGAGGCTCATGGGCTTCACCGCGAAGATTGCCGACAATTCTAGCGGCCTAAAGCCGGGATTCAGGGCTTGCGGGCGTCTGTCGCCTACAATCCCTTGGCCTGATCGAACCCGAGTGCGATGACCCGTCTCCGCCTGTTGCTGTCCATTCTCCTGACCTGCCTGGCCTTTTCGGCCGGTCCGGTCGCCGCGCAGCACACGGTCATCCAGCAGGAAAACGTGCGTTTCGACTACGCACAGGTGCTGCGGGTCACTCCCGTTTACCAGACCCTGACGGCCACGCGCACCGAGCAGCGTTGTGAGCCCGCGCGCGACAAGTCGCGTCTTTCCCGCGCAGTCGGTGCCATCAAGGATGTCCTGCGACGGGACGACAGCAAGGACAGTGCCAATTGCCAGGCCGTGCCGGTCGAGCGTGAATTTCGCCGCCCGATCGCCTACGACGTCGACTATGTCTACAAGGGCGCCAAGTTCCGCTCGCGGCTAGCCGAGGATCCGGGCAATCGCCTGCGCATCCGCATCTCGATCACCCCGGCCATACCGGGCGCGGCTTCGCCCTGACCGTTCCTTAGCCGCGTATTCGCCCTATATATCCGATCGTCATGGCCTCCCGGTTGCGCCCCGGGGCCCACCGTGCGAGCATTCGCGCCCTCATGAAGACCCTTCGCGCCGACGCCGATGTGATGACCTCCGCCTGGATGGCGGCGGGCATGACCTCGCGCGCGCGCCGACCGTACCCGCCATTCCTGGTTGGGTGACGCGTAGCGCCATTGGTTCGAACGATGGCATGACACACGAAAAGCCCAGCCTACGCGCTGGGCTTTTTTGCTTTTCCGGCCCAGCGACTCACCCGATTCGTACTTGGAGACCGTGATGAAGCCGTACAAGCACTTCTTGAATACCCAGGATTGGTCCCGCCCGGACCTCGACGCCCTGCTGACCCAGGCCGCAATGTTCAAGCGCACCAAGTTCGGCGACGAACTCAAGGGCAAGTCGATCGCCCTGGTGTTCTTCAATCCGTCGATGCGCACCCGCACCAGCTTCGAACTGGGTACCTTCCAGCTTGGGGGCCACGCCATCGTGCTGCAGCCGGGCAAGGATGCGTGGCCGATCGAATTCGACCTCGGCACCGTGATGGACGGCGACACCGAGGAGCACATCAAGGAAGTCGCGCAGGTGCTGGGCCGCTATGTCGATCTGATCGGCGTGCGCGCGTTCCCGAAATTCATCGACTGGAAGTACGACCGCGAGGACATCGTTCTCAAGTCGTTTGCCAAGTACTCGCCGGTGCCGGTGATCAACATGGAAACGATCACCCATCCGTGCCAGGAGCTGGCGCACATCCTCGCGCTCCAGGAACACTTCGGCACCACCGACTTGCGCGGCAAGAAGTACGTGCTGACCTGGACCTACCACCCCAAGCCGCTCAACACGGCGGTGGCGAATTCGGCGCTGACGATCGCCACGCGCATGGGCATGGACGTGACCCTGCTGTGCCCGACACCCGATTACATCCTCGATGAGCGCTACATGGGCTGGGCCGAGCAGAACGTCGCCGAAAGCGGCGGTTCGCTCGCCGTGAGCCACGACATCGAGAGCGCCTATCGCGGCGCCGACGTGGTCTACGCCAAAAGCTGGGGCGCGCTGCCGTTCTTCGGCAACTGGGGTCCCGAGAAGCCCATCCGCGACCAGTTCAAGCACTTCATGGTCGACGAGCAGAAGATGGCGCTGACTAATAACGGCGTCTTCAGCCACTGCCTGCCGTTGCGCCGCAACGTGAAGGCCACCGATGCGGTGATGGACTCGCCGCAATGCATCGCCATCAACGAAGCCGAGAATCGCCTGCATGTGCAGAAGGCGATCATGGCGGCGTTGGTGTAACGCGCCTCGATCACACTCATTCCCCACACAGCGGCGGGTCAAGACCCGCCCTACGAGAAACAAGCAAATGGCCAACAAAGACATCGTCCTCGCCTTCTCCGGCGGCCTCGACACCAGCTTCTGCGTTCCCTACCTGCAGGAGCGCGGCTGGAACGTGCACACCGTGTTCGCCGACACCGGCGGTGTCGATGCGGAAGAGCGCGATTTCATCGAGAAGCGCGCTGCCGAACTCGGCGTGGCTTCGCACGTCACCGTCGATGGTGGTCCCGCGATCTGGGAAGGCTTCGTCAAGCCGTTCGTGTGGGCGGGCGAGGGCTACCAGGGCCAGTACCCGCTGCTGGTTTCCGACCGCTATCTGATCGTCGATGCCGCGCTGCGTCGCTGCGCGGAGCTCGGCACCAAGGCGATCGCACACGGTTGCACCGGCATGGGTAACGACCAGGTTCGTTTCGATCTCGCGGTGAAGGCGCTCGGCGATTACGAGATCGTCGCCCCGATCCGTGAAATCCAGAAGGAACACACCGAGGTCCGCGCCTACGAGCAGAAGTACCTGGAAGAACGCGGCTTCGGCGTGCGCGCGAAGCAGAAGGCGTACACGATCAACGAGAATCTGCTGGGTCTGACCATGTCCGGTGGCGAGATCGACCGCTGGCAGGCCCCGGGCGAGGGTGCGCGTGGCTGGTGCAAGCCGCGTGCCGAATGGCCGGCGGAAGCGCTGCGCGTCAAGGTGAGCTTCGTCAATGGCGAAGCGGTCGCGCTCAACGGCGAGAAGATGGAAGGCCACACGTTGCTGGCCCGGCTCAACTCGCTGTTCGCGGCGTACGGCGTCGGTCGCGGCATCTACACCGGCGACACCACCATCGGGCTCAAGGGTCGCATCATCTTCGAAGCTCCGGGCCTGATCTCGCTGCTCACGGCGCACCGCGCGCTGGAAGAAGCCGTGCTCAGTAAGCAGCAGAACCGCTTCAAGCCGGAGGTGGCGCGCAAGTGGGTCGAGCTGGTGTACGAAGGCTTCTTCCACGATCCGCTCAAGACCGATCTGGAAGCCTTCCTCGCCTCCAGCCAGTCCACCGTGACCGGTGACGTCGTGCTGGAAACGCAGGGCGGCGTGGTGAATGCGGTTGCCATCGAGTCCAAGCACATCCTCAACGCGAAGGGCGCTACCTACGCGCAGGCGGCGGACTGGGGCGTGGCCGAGGCCGAAGGCTTCATCAAGCTCTTCGGCATGAGCAGCACGCTCTGGGCTGAAGTGAATCGCTGAGGATTTTGCGATGAACGAACTGCGCATCAGTACCGATCCGGCACGGCTGGATATCCCGCTGATCCATCGTTTCCTGTCGACCCAGTCGACGTGGGCGCAAGGGATCGGTGAGGAGCTGGTGCGTCGTTCGATCGCGAACTCGCTGTGCTTCGGTGGCTATATCGCTGGCCAACAAGTGGCATTCGCGCGGGTCGTCACCGATCGTGCGACGTTCGCCAATCTGGTCGATGTCTTCGTCCTGCCCGAATGCCGCGGCCTTGGCTTCAGTAAGCAATTGATGGATGCGGTCATGACCCATCCGGACTTGCAGGGCCTGCGCCGCTTCACGCTTGCGACTGGTGATGCGCACGGCCTTTACGCCCGCTACGGCTTCCTTGCGCCCTCGCGCCCCAAGACACTCATGGAGAAACACGTGCCCGATATTTATGTGGTGACCGCATGACGGATTTGCTTGCCAAGACGCTCCAGCATCTGGAAGCGCTGGTGTCGTACGACACCCGCAACCCGCCGCGCGAGATCACGACCGGGGGCATCTTCGACTACCTGCGCTCGCAGCTCGCTGGTTTCCGCGTGGAAGTCACCGACCACGGCGCCGGTGCGGTCTCGTTGTTGGCAGTGCGGGGCAATCCGAAGCGCCTGTTCAACGTGCATCTCGACACCGTTCCGTCGTCGGAAGCGTGGTCGGCGAATCCGTTGAAGCTGCGTCTGACCAGCGATCGTGCGATCGGCCTGGGCGCCTGCGACATCAAGGGCGCGGCGGCTGGACTTGTCGCGGCCGCGGCGGTCACGCAGGGCGATGCGGCCTTCCTTTTCAGTACCGACGAGGAGGCCAATGACGCGCGCTGCATCGCTTCGTTTCTCGCCACGGACCACGGGTTCAGCGAAGTCATCGTGGCCGAGCCGACCCTATGCGAGGCGGTGCTCGCGCACCGCGGCATCAGCTCGGTGTTGATGAAGTTCCGCGGCCATGCCGGTCATGCTTCCGGCGCCGATGCGTTGCACACCAGCGCACTGCACAACGCCATGCGTTGGGGTAACGCGGCGCTGGAATTCGTCGAGTCACAGTCGCACCAGCGCTTCGGTGGCCTGACCGGGCTGCGATTCAACATCGGCCGCGTCGAAGGCGGGATCAAGGCGAACATGATCGCGCCGAGTGCCGAAGTGCGTTTCGGCTTCCGCCCGCTGCCGTCGATGCCGATCGACGCGCTGCACGAAAACTTCCGTTCGCTGCGCGGTTCGGCGGCGATCGATTCGTACCAGGAAACTTTCCACGGCCCGTCACTGCCTGCCGGTAGCATCGCTGGCGCCGAGCAGCGTCGTCTCGCCGCGCGCGATCTTGCCGATGCGTTGGAACTGCCCATCGGCAACGCGGTGGATTTCTGGACCGAGGCTTCGCTGTTCTCCGCCGCGGGTCTGACTGCATTGGTCTACGGTCCCGGCGACATTGCCCAGGCCCATACCGCCGACGAGTGGGTCGCGCTGGACCAGCTGGCCACCGCCGTTTCCACTTATCAGCGTCTGTTGAGCCAGTGAGTAGATGAGCGCCCAACCGAACACCACCGCATTCGTGCCCATCAATGCAGCATCGCAAATCCGCCCGAACCAGTACGCCGAGCTCCGACCGACCATGACCGACATGCGCAATACGATCGTCCGACTGCTGTCCAACATGGCCAGCGCGAAGGAGATCCA
This sequence comes from Lysobacter tyrosinilyticus, assembly GCF_054779815.1. Lineage (NCBI taxonomy): Bacteria > Pseudomonadati > Pseudomonadota > Gammaproteobacteria > Lysobacterales > Lysobacteraceae > Lysobacter > Lysobacter tyrosinilyticus. The sequence continues at coordinate 466,893 of NZ_BAAGXN010000003.1, read as the reverse complement.
GCAATACCTCAAGCGTTTCTCGCAGGTCGACGCGTCCCGCTTCGCCGTGGTCAAGGTCGGCGGCGCGGTGCTGCGCGACGACATGGATGCGCTGGTGTCCTCGCTCGCGTTCCTGCAGCAGGTCGGCCTGACCCCGATCGTGGTCCATGGCGCAGGTCCGCAGCTCGACGAAGAGATGAAGAAGGCGGGCATCGAGAAGCGCACGATCAACAACCTGCGTGTGACCGATGGTCCGGTGCTGGCCGTGGTGCGCCGCGTGATGCGCGAGGAGAACCTCAAGCTGGTCGAGGCGCTGCAGGCGCAGGGTGTGCGCGCGACGTCGATCCAGTCAGGCGTGTTCGAGGCCGAATTCCTCGACCGCAACGTCTATGAGCTGGTCGGCAAGGTCAACCGCGTTGATACCGACGGCATTCAGGCCGCGATCAAGGTCGGTTCGATTCCGGTCATCGCCTCGCTGGCGGAAACCGCCGACGGCCAGATCGTCAACGTCAATGCCGACTGGGCCGCGAACGAACTGATCAAGACCCTGCAGCCGTACAAGATCGTGTTCCTGACCGGTACCGGCGGCTTGCTCGACGAGGACGGCAAGGTGATCGATTCGATCAACCTGTCGACCGAGTACGAGCACCTGATCGCGCAGCCTTGGATCAATGGCGGCATGCGCGTGAAGATCGAGCAGATCAAGGATCTGCTCGATGTCCTGCCGCTGTCCTCGTCGGTGTCGATCACCCGGCCGGCGGAACTGGCGAAGGAGCTGTTCACCCATCGAGGCTCCGGCACGCTGGTGCGGCGCGGCGAGCGGGTCATCAGCGTCGACGGCTGGGACCAGCTCGACCTGGAGCGGCTGCGCGGCCTGATCGAATCCGCATTCGGTCGCATCCTGCTGCCCGACTACTTTCAGCACACCAAGCTGCGCCGCGCTTACGTCAGCGAAAACTATCGTGCGGCGGTGATCCTCACCGACGAAGGTGGCTTCACGTACCTGGACAAGTTCGCGGTGCTGGACGAAGCGCAGGGCGAAGGCCTCGGTCGTGCCGTATGGCAGGTGATGCGCGATGAGAACCCGCGGCTGTTCTGGCGTTCACGTCGCGGCAATCCGGTCAATGCGTTCTATTTCGCCGAGAGCGACGGTTGCATCAAGGAAGAGAAGTGGAAGGTGTTCTGGTACGGGCTCAACAGCTTCGACGAGATCGCCCATTGCGTCGAGCATTGCCGTACGCGGCCTCCGACCCTCAAGGACTGACATGAACATGGAACGCGCTACTGATCCCTGGCAGCAAGTACCGCATCTGCGTGGCGAGCACGCGACGCTGGAGCCTTTGCGGCCCGAGCACGCTCAAGGTCTGCGCGACGCATTGGCCGACGGCCGCTTGTGGGAACTGTGGTACACGAGCGTGCCGGAGCCCGAGGCGGTCGATGCCTATATCGCCGGTGCGCTTGCAGCGCAGACGAGCGGCGAATGCCTGGTATTCGTCGTGCGCGCCGCCGGCGGCGAGATCGTGGGGACGACCCGGTACTACCAGTTGGACCGCCGGGTGCCGCGGCTGGCCATCGGCTATACGTGGTATGCCACGAAGGTGCACCGCAGCGGCCTCAACACGCAAGCCAAGCTGCTATTGCTGGAGCATGCGTTCGAGACCCTGGGTTGCGAAGCCGTAGCCTTCGAGACCAGCTGGTTCAATCAGACCTCCCGCGCCGCGATTGCCCGTCTGGGGGCGAAGCAGGACGGCGTGCTTCGCAATCACATGCGTCATCGCGACGGCACGCTGCGCGATACCGTGGTCTTTTCGATCACCGCCGGCGAATGGCCGACGGTGAAGCGTCATCTTCAAGGGAAGTTGCAGCGGCATGGCTAAGCGTATTGGCATCGTTGGCGCGCGCGGTTATGTCGGGACCGAACTGATCCGACTGGTCGCCGCGCATCCCCAACTCGAACTCGCGTTCGTGTCCTCGCGCGAGCGCGAAGGACAACTGCTGCGCGAGCACGAAGCGGGTTATGAGGGCGACCTGGCTTACGTGGCTTACGGTCCGGAGGCCGCGGCCGCGCAAGGCGTCGATGCACTCGTGCTGGCGTTGCCAAACGGGAAGGCTGCACCGTTTGTCGCGGTGGTGGATGCGGCTTCTCCCGACACCCTGGTGATCGATCTGTCGGCGGATTACCGCTTCGACGACGGCTGGTACTACGGCTTGCCGGAACTGACCCGCAGCCGGTACGACGGCCAGCGACGCATCAGCAATCCGGGTTGCTACGCCACGGCGATGCAGCTGGCGATAGCACCGATGCTGGCGGATGTCGAAGGCCCGATGCAATGCTTCGGCGTCTCCGGCTACTCCGGCGCGGGCACCACGCCGTCGGATAAGAACGACCCGGACAAGCTGCGCGACAACCTGATGCCGTATGCGCTCACCGGTCATGTGCACGAACGCGAAGTAACCCGGCAGCTCGGCCGCGCAGTGGAGTTCATGCCGCATGTCGCGCCACATTTCCGCGGTCTGACCATTACCGCCAATCTGCATCTGGCGCGCCCATTCACACGCGACGAAGCCGTTTCGCGCTATCGCGAGCGCTATGCAGACGAGCCGTTGGTCCGCGTGACCGAAGAAGCACCGTGGGTCAGTGCGATTGCCAATGCGCACCACGTCGACATCGGCGGCTTCTCGCTGTCCGAGGACGGTCGGCGTCTGGTCGTCGTCTCGACCGAGGACAACTTGCTCAAGGGCGCCGCGACACAGGCATTGCAGAACCTCAATCTCGCCTTCGGTTTCGACGAAACCGCGGGTATTCCGCTTTAAGCGCCGTAGGCTGGGTTGGCTTCACCAACCCAGCATTCGGATGACGAGCAACCTGCTGGGTTTATTGAGCCAACCCAGCCTACGGAAGAATGACAATGTCCGATCTGCTCTGGCAAAAACCCGGCGTCAAAGTCGACGCCCGCATCCAGACCTTCCTTGCCGGTGAGGACGTGATCCTCGATCGCGAATTCTTCCTCTTCGACATCGAGGCCAGCCGCGCGCACGCTGAAGGCCTGCAACAGATCGGCATCCTCGGCGCCGATGAACTCGGCGGCATCAAGCGTGAACTGGCGACGCTGGCAGACGACTATCGCGCCGGCCGCTTCGTGCTCGACGAACGCTATGAGGATTGCCATTCGGCGATCGAATCGCGCCTGATCGAACGTCTGGGCGACGCCGGCCGCCGCATCCACACCGGCCGCAGCCGCAACGATCAGATTCTCGTCGCCACGCGCTTGTGGTTGAAGGATCGCCTGGCCCGCGTCGCCGTGCTGTGCCGCGAGTCCGCGGAAGTGGCGCTGGCACGGGCAGAAGCCGAGGCTTCGTTGCCGCTGCCCGGCTACACGCATCTGCAGCGTGCCGTCGTGTCATCCGCGGGCATGTGGTGGGCGGCGTGGGCCGAAGGCTTCATCGACGATGCACTGCGAGCGCAACAGACGCTGGCCTGGGTCGATGCCAATCCGCTGGGCAGCGCCGCCGGTTACGGCGTCAACCTGCCGCTGGCACGCGATCACACCACACAGGCACTCGGCTTCGGTCGCCTGCAGGTGTCCGCCGCGTACGCGCAGCTGTCGCGCGGCAAGTTCGAGATGGCGGCGATCGAAGCACTGTCCTCGGCGCTGCTCGACCTGCGTCGACTCGCCTGGGACCTGAGCCTGTTCACCAGCGCCGAATTCGGCTTCGTTGCATTGCCGGCCGAATACACCACCGGCAGTTCAATCATGCCGAACAAGCGCAACCCCGACGTGATCGAGCTGATGCGCGCGACGTATTCCGCCGCGGCGGCCGCGCGCACCGAGATCGAGCAGCTGCTGTCGCTGCCGTCGGGTTATCACCGCGATCTGCAGTTCTCCAAGGGCGCGATCTTCCACGCCTTCAGCCGTGGCCTGGGTGCGCTGGAGTTGCTGCCCGACCTGCTACGCAATCTCGAATGGAGGCCCGATGCCATGCGCACCGCGCTCGATCCATCGATGTACGCCACCGATCTCGCCGTCGATCTGGCACGACAGGGCATGCCATTCCGCGATGCCTACAAGCAGGCCGCCGATCCGGCGCGTTGGGCGCAAGGCGATCCGCAGGCGAGTCTCACCGCGCGCGTATCGCCCGGCGCGGCAGCTGATCTGCGCCTGGGGGCGCTGCGAAGCCGCCTGGAGTCGTTGGGATGAATACGACACATCCCTTCGGCGAGCAGGTGTTGCCTGCATGGAAGCGTGCGGTTCTGAAAGTAGGAAGTAGCCTGCTGGCGGCGGACAATGGCGGTTTGTCCGATCGCTTTGCCAAGGGGTTGGCGGATTTTGTGGCCCAGGCGCGTGCGCAGGGCAGGGAAGTGGTCATCGTGTCGTCCGGCGCGGTCGCAGCTGGGCGTGGCGTGCTGCATACCGAAGCCGCAGGCCTGACGCAGAGGCAGGCGTTGGCCGCGCTGGGGCAGACGCACGTGATCGGTCTATGGCAGCGACTGTTCGATGTTCCCGTCGCACAGGTTCTGCTCAGTCACGATGATCTGCGCAACCGGCGCCGCTACCTCAATGCCCGCGCCACGCTACGCGAGCTGTTGCGGCTCGACGTGGTGCCGGTGATCAACGAGAACGACACGGTCGCCGTCGACGAACTCAAGCTGGGCGATAACGACAACCTGGCTGCGGTGGTCGCGGCGCTGGTCGAAGCCGACCTGCTGCTGATTGCCACCGATATTCCCGGTCTTTACAGCGGCCATCCAGTGCATGACCCGCAGGCGCGCCCCGTTCCACGTGTCGACGCCATCACGCCCGACATCGTCCGCATGGCCGCGGGCGAAGCCGGCGCGCTCGGCACCGGTGGCATGCGGACCAAACTGGAAGCGGCGAGTAAGGCGGCGGCCGCGAGCATCGGCACGGTGCTGTTCTGCGGCCGCGACGCGCAGACTGTTGCGCAGCTCGCGAACGACCGCCTGCACGGCACCTTCATCGACGCTCACGGCGACCGACTGATCGCACGCAAGCTGTGGTTGCGCCACGCGCCCGCGGGCTTGCATGCGTTGCGCGTGGACGCCGGTGCCGCGCGTGCGCTTGCCGCGCAGGGCGCGTCGCTGCTGCCGGGCGGCGTGGTGATGGTGGAGGGTGAATTCGGTCGCGGTGATCTGGTCGAAATCCGCGGTAATGATGGCGATCAAGTGATCGCCCGTGGTTTGGCTCAGTACAACTCCACCGACCTGCGCCGGATCGCCGGTCGACACAGTCGCGACATCGAATCCATCCTCGGTTACCGCTACGGTGAAGCCGTGATCCATCGCGACGATCTCGTGCTGCTACCGCAGGAGCGCGCCGCATGAGCGCCACCGCACATTCCGGCTATGTTCGCGCATTGGCAGAGCGTGCCCGTGAAGCCGCTCGCGTGATCGCCGCGGCAGATTCGGTGCAACGGCAGCAGATGATCGAAGCGATGGCCGATGCCGTCGAAGCCGACGCTCAAGCAATCCTGTCAGCCAACGCCGGCGATCTTGAGCGTGCTCGCGCCTCGGGTACGACTGGCGCGATGCTCGATCGTCTCACCCTCGACCCAAAGCGTCTGGCTGGCATCGTCGCCGCGCTCCGCGAAATTGCCACGTTGCCCGATCCCGTCGGCCAGGTCACCCGCAGCGAGGTGCGTCCCAATGGCCTGCGCATCGAACGCATCCGCGTGCCGCTGGGCGTGATCGCCATGATCTATGAGGCACGGCCCAACGTGACCGCGGACGCCGCGGCGCTGTGCCTCAAGGCCGGCAATGCGGTGATCCTGCGCGGCGGCTCGGAGGCACTGGGCAGCAATCGCGCCATCGCCGCCAGCCTGCACCGCGCCCTGCGCGAATGTGGATTGCCGCCGGATGCACTGGTGCTGATCGAGGACACGGCGCGCGAGCACGTGCTGGAACTGTTGCAGCTCAACGACCTGATCGACCTCGCCATCCCGCGCGGCGGCGAGAGTCTGATCCGTTTCGTCGTCGAGCACGCCCGCGTGCCGGTGATCAAGCACTACAAAGGCGTGTGCCACCTGTATGTGGATGCCGCCGCGGATCTCGCGCGGGCCACGCGCCTGCTGCTCGACGGCAAGGCTTCGCGTCCCGGCGTGTGCAACGCGCTGGAGACCCTACTGGTGCATCGCGACGTGGCCGATGCCTTCCTGCCCGATGCATTGGCGGTGCTGGCGACGCGCGGAGTCGAAGTGCGCGGTTGCGAACGCACGCAGGCGTACTCGCCGGTCGTGAATCCGGCCAGCGAGGCCGACTACGACGCCGAATACCTCGACCTGATCATCGCCGTGCGCATGGTCGACAGCCTCCAGGACGCATTGGCGCACATCGCCCGCTATGGCTCGGACCACACCGAGGTGATCGTCAGCGACGATCCGACGGCGGCCGAAGCATTCGTTCGCGGCACCCGCAGCTCGGCGGTCATGGTGAACGCGTCCTCCCGCTTCAACGACGGCGGTGAACTGGGATTGGGCGCGGAGATCGGCATTTCCACCACGCGTCTGCACGCCTACGGCCCGATGGGGCTGGAATCGCTGACGATCGAGCGCTTCCTGGTGCGGGGCGAGGGCCACGTGCGGCATCCGGATTTGCTGAACGGCTGATCCGGGCGGTAAATCCGCGGGAATAGAGCGCTGATTTCGGGGCTCTTGTAGAGCGGAGCTTGCTCCGCTGCTCTCGGAGGAGCCTGCGAGAAAGGCAGCGGAGCAAGCTCCGCTCTACAAGGCGACCAGAACGAAAAAAGCCGGCACTAGGCCGGCTTTTTCGTGAATCTTTTTGGTCGGGGAGACAGGATTCGAACCTGCGACCTCTACGTCCCGAACGTAGCGCTCTACCAGACTGAGCTACACCCCGACAGCGGAGCTCGGCATTCTAATGGCGACTTTGAGTTCCGGCAAGTGGTCAGATGCCATTACAACGAAACGGGGGCGTCCCGAGCGACCGCCAGTTAAACTGTGGCGTCGCGCATCAGCGCCGGGACTTATTCCCGAAAGCCCCGATTTTTCGGGACCACAGATACTGGAGCACCCGCTTGATCAAGCCTCGCACCCCGCCTGGGGTCATGGAGCTGTTGCCTCCTGACCAGGTTGCCTTCCAGCGCATGCTGGATGTGATCCGCCGCAATTACGAACGTTTCGGCTTCCTGCCGGTGGAAACGCCGGTGATGGAGCTGTCCGAGGTCCTGCTGACCAAGTCCGGCGGCGAGACCGAGCGGCAGGTGTATTTCGTGCAGTCGACCGGCACCCTGCAGAAGGCCGAGTCCGGTCTGCCAGAACTGGCCCTGCGCTTCGACCTCACTGTGCCGCTGGCGCGCTACGTGGCCGAACACGAGCACGAACTCGCATTCCCGTTCCGTCGCTACCAGATGCAACGCGTCTATCGCGGTGAACGAAATGCGCGCGGTCGTTACCGCGAGTTCTACCAGTGCGATGTTGACGTGATCGGCAAAGATTCGCTCAGCGTCCGCTTCGATGCCGAGATTCCGGCTGTCATCTATTCGGTGTTCTCCGAACTGGATATCGGCGCCTTCACCATCCAGATGAACAACCGCAAGCTGATGCGCGGGTTCTTCGAGGCGCAGGGCGTTGCCGATGGTGAGCTACAGGCACTGGTGCTGCGTGAAGTCGACAAGCTCGACAAGCGCGGCGAAGAGCACGTGCGCGAAACGCTGACGGGCGAGGGCTTCAATCTCTCGGCCGAAGCCGTGGATCGCATCATGGCCTTCGTGAAGGTGCGTTCAACCTCGCACGCCGATGCGTTGGCACAGCTGGCTGCGCTGGGTGAGGGTAACGACGCCCTGCGCGAAGGCGTAGCCGAGCTGCGCGAAGTGCTGGAGCTGGTCCGCGCCATGGGTGTGCCCGAAACGCACTACGCGCTGAACTTCTCCATCGCGCGTGGTCTGGACTACTACACCGGCACGGTCTACGAGACCACGCTCAACGACTTCCCGCAGTTGGGTTCGATCTGCTCGGGTGGCCGCTACGAGGACCTCGCCAGCCACTACACGAAGTCGAAGCTGCCGGGTGTGGGAATCTCCATCGGCCTGACCCGCCTGTTCTTCCAGCTTCGTGAAGCCGGCCTACTCGGCGCTGCCGTAGGCAGCACCGTGCAGGTGCTGGTGACGCAGATGGATGCTGCGCACCTGCCGAACTGTCTCGGTGTCGCTTCGGACCTGCGCCGCGCCGGTTTCAACACCGAAGTGGTGATGGAACCGAGCAAGCTGGCCAAGCAGTTCAAGTACGCCGATCGCGCGGGCATCCGCTTCGTGATCGTGCTGGGCGAGGATGAGATCGCCAACGGCACGGTCACGGTAAAGGACCTGCGCCGCGAAGATCAGTTCACCATCAACCGCCACGAACTCGTGAGCGCCTTGCGCGTGGAACTCGCGCAGGCCGAGGTATTGCAGGGCACACACGCATGAAATCCATTCGCCTCGATGGGCGCTCGCTGACGCGGGCGCAACTGGTCGCGGTCGCGCACGGCGCGACGGTAGAGCTGGCCGCCGAACAACTGCCGGCCGTGCAGCGCGCCGCCGACTTCCTCGCCGAACAGGCGCGCCGCGAAGAACCGATCTACGGCGTCAACACCGGCTTCGGCAGCAATGCCGACAAGCTCCTGGGCGCACACCGCATGCGCGACCGCCTGCCGGGCGCGGAAGCCAACGCCGAAACGCTGCACGAAGAACTGCAGCGCAACCTGATCGTTACCCATGCGGTATGCGTGGGCGAAGCGTTCTCCGCGGAAGTCGTGCGCGCGATGCTGTGCATCCGCATCAACACGCTGATGCGCGGACACTCCGGAATTCGCGTCGAGACGCTGCAGGCGCTGACTGCAATGCTGGACGCCGACGTGGTGCCGGTGGTGCCGCAGCTGGGTTCGGTGGGTGCATCGGGCGACCTCGCGCCGTTGTCGCACCTGGCCATCGTGCTGCTGGGCGGTGGCGAAGCCTTCTTCAAGGGCGAGCGTCTCCCGGGCGGCGAAGCCCTGAAGCGCGCTGGCCTGCAGCCGGTGAAGCTGTCGTACAAGGAAGGCCTGGCGCTCAACAACGGCACCGCGCAGATGCTCGCAACCGGCGTGCTCGCGCTGGCCAAGCTCGAAGCGCTCGTGGAAACCGCCGATCTCGCCGCGGCAATGACGATCGACGCCTTCGCCGGCCGCCTCGGTGCCTTCGCTGAAGAAGTGCATGCGCTGCGTCCGCATCCGGGTCAGGTCGAAACCGCGGCGAACCTGCGTCGTCTGCTCGAAGGTTCGACCCTCAGCGATATCGCATACCACCTGGTACCGCGTTTCCGTCAGTGGCAGCCGGAGAGCTGGGATACCGCTGAATCGCAGAAGCTGCGCTTTGACATCGGCTGGGATTGGGTGCCGTTCACCCAGCGCCATGGTCGCGAAAAGTTCTATCAGCGCTTCCGCCCGTTCCGCGGCGGCAAGAAGCACCAACCGCAGGACAGCTACTCGCTGCGCTGCATTCCGCAGGTACACGGCGCGGTGCGTGACGCACTGGCGCAGGCCGCACGCGTGCTCGACATCGAGCTCAATGCGCTGACCGACAACCCGATCGTGTTCCCGGATGCGAAGGCCGAGTTCGTCGAGCAACAGGTGATTTCCGCCGGTCACTTCCACGGCATGCCGCTCGCGCTGGCGATGAGCTACGTGAAGGCCGCGATCCCGGTGCTGGCAAGCATCTCCGAGCGTCGTCTCAACAAGCTCGTCGATGCCGCGACCAATGACGGTCTGCCGGGCTTCCTGATCGGTAACGAAGACGGCACCGAATCGGGTCACATGATCGTGCAGTACACCGCGGCGGCGATCGTCAACGATCTGTCCAGCCGTGCGATGCCGGCGTCGGTGTATTCGATTCCGACCAGCGCGAATGCAGAAGACCACGTGTCGATGGGCGCCAACGAGGCGCGTCATGTGCTCGCGATGGCCGACGATCTGGGCAAGGTGATTGCGCTGGAGCTCTACACGGCCGCGCAGGCGCTGGATCTGCGCCGTGACATGATCCATGCCGCGCAATCGTTGGCCGCGCGCACCGATGCCGAAGGCTTGGCGGCGAAGATCGCGGGTGCGCCGGCAGCCGATAGCAGCGACCGTGCCGGATTCCTTGGCGAAGTAGAAGGCTTGCGTGCCGAACTGGCCAATACCGAAACCTTCCATCCGGGTGCGGCCGTGGCACGTGCACATGCCGCGCTGCGCGAACAACTGCCGTTCCTCGCGTGCGACCGCGCGCTCGATGGCGAAGTCGCCACCGCCGTGCGTCTGGTCAAGGAAGGCGTGTTGCTCGCGGCTGCCCGCGGCTGACGCAGGGCGGGCCTTGGTCCGCCTCGTAATGATTGATTTAGGTGCCTGACGTAGGCTGGGTTGGCTCCATCAACCCAGCTGAAGATCACGGCGTTGGTGCGGGGTTGGTAAAGCCAGCCCAGCCTACGCCGCTACACAGCCAGCATCGCCGAGGTCCGCACGCAGTCGCGACCGTCGGCCTTGGCGCGATAGAGCGCGTCGTCGGCGATCTGCAGCGCGGTTTCCGCGCCGCCCTTCATGTCGGTATTCACTACGTGCACGCCGAAGCTGGCGGTCACCTTGATCGCCGTGCCCTGACAGCGGAACGGTTCGGCGCGCAGTCGCAAACGCAATTCCTCGGCCACGCCCGCGGCGGATTCCAGATCCATGCCGGGCAGGGCGACCACGAATTCCTCGCCACCGAATCGTGCCAGCAGCGCGTTGTGCTGCCGCAATGTTTGCCCGATTACACCCGCGGCCCAGCGCAGGCATTCGTCGCCGACGAGGTGGCCGTGGCGGTCGTTGATCTGCTTGAAGTGATCGAGGTCGATCATCAGTAGCGACAACCGCCGCCCGCTACGCGCCTGCGACAGCAGGCCTTCGAAGCCTTCGCGGAAATAGGCGCGGTTGTGCAGGCCGGTCAGGCCGTCGCGCTGGCTGGATTCACGCAGACGCGCGTGCGCGTCGGCGAGCTGGTTGAGTGCGTTGCTCAGTTCGGAGGTGCGCTGGGCCACCTTCTGTTCGAGCTGATCGCGCGATTCGCGGATGATGCGTTCGTTCTCGGTGCGTAGCGCCGAGTAGCGATAACCCAAACCGATCGACAGCAGCAGCATTTCCAGCGCCGAACCGATTTCTTTGCCGTATTCGGTGAAGAACGCCTTCTGCACGAGCCCGAACGCCAGCGCCGTGAACATCCCGGTGCCGAGCAGGAACATCGCCCATGCCAACAGGAAGATCACCGCCGGCTTGTAACCGCGCCGTGTGATGACCAGGCCCAGCGTCGCCACCCAGGTGATGCTGAGGAATACCGTGCCTGACGCAATCGGTGTCGACAGGTGATAGGGCAACTGCGTCGAAGCCAGTCCCAACACGACATAGAACGCGATGATTCCGAGGCTGACGCGGTCGCCCAGACGCCAGCGTTCTTGGAGGCCCAGGAACGTGCGGGTGAATTGCTGCATGCCGATCTGGGACAGACAGATCGAAAGCGGCACCGACTTGTCCGCCAGCCAGGTCGAGCCCGGCCACAGGTATTCGAAGCCCAATCCGTTCAGCGTGAACAACACCAGCCCGAACGCGCTGATATGCAGTAGGTACCAGAAATAGCTCGCGTCGCGCAGCGTCAGCCACAACACCATGTTGTAGAAGAACAGCGCCAGCAGGATGCCGTAGTAGACGCCCATGCCCAGCTGCGCATCGCGCGACATCTCGGTGAAGGCGCGCTGCGTGTACAGCGCCAGCGGCACCTGCATGGAGCTTTGGCTCTGCACTCGCACGAATACATCCACGGGCTGTTCGCGCGGCACGTCGATCAGGAAGTTCGGGTGCCGGTAACGGATGCTGCGCCCCTGGCTGAAGGGCAGGGTGTCGCCGCCTCTCCAGTGCTGGATACGGCCATCCGCGTAGTTCGCGTACACGTCGATGTTGTCGCTCAGCGCGTATTGCTGGACGAGAAGCCAGCGCTGTTCCGGGGAGGCGCGATTGAGCAGACGGACGTGGAACCAATAGGCGCCAGGCTGGAAGCCGAAGGCGGCGCTGTCGTCGGGAAGCCGCAGGAACTGGCCGTCGGCGAGTCGGTGTGCGATCTGTTTGGGTGACTCCTGCGCCGCGACGTCGTGGTAGTAGCGCACATAAGGCGACAGCGCGACACGCGACGTGTCGGCGCCCAGGATCACGGTGTCACTCGCCCGAGCGGGTAGGACAGCGGCCATCAGCAGCCATCCCAGGCAGATTGCCAGCAGTGTCCGTGCGATCCCCATCCGATCCCCCGGTACCGGCCAGCGGCCCCGACCTGGCAGGCAGTGTACTTCAGGCCTTCGCGGGCATCGGGGCGCCGATGGGTGGGTTGACGTCACTCCAGTCCATGGTTAATGTATTAACACGTTAATACATTAAGTACCCCATGAAGCGTCGCCACACCGACAACGACCAGGCCGAAGACGCCCTCGACGATCTCGCCAACGCCTTCCAGCGCCTGGGTACGGCGGCGCAGGTGCGGGCGTTCCTGGAAGACCTGTGCACCCCGGCCGAGCTCGAAGCCATGAGCGACCGCTGGAAAGTCGTCCCGCTGGTGGCCGAAGGGGTGCCGTATCGCGAGGTCCATGACCGCACGCTGGTGAGCGTCACCACCATTGGCCGCGTTGCCCGCACGCTCGAGCGTGGCGCGGGTGGCTATGCAGCAGCGCTCAAACGCCGCACTTCCCGCTGAGAGTCCCATGAGTCCCGTTACCCCTGTCGCCAATCGCGACCGCTTGCGCATCGCCATCCAGAAATCCGGCCGTCTGGCCGACCCCGCCCGTGCCTTGCTCGCCGCTTGCGGGCTGAGCTGGCGCGAGAGCCGCGACCGTCTGTTCTGTTACGGCGAAAGCCTGCCCATCGACCTGCTGCTGGTCCGCGACGACGACATCCCCGGCCTGATCGCCGATGGCGTGTGCGATCTCGGCATCGTCGGTCGCAATGTGCTCACCGAGCAGGACTTGTCGAGTCGCGGCAATGGCGGCGGCGCGCGTTTCCGTGAACTGCAGCCGCTCGGCTTCGGCGGCTGCCGGCTCGACATCGCGGTTCCCGATTCCTGGACCTGGCAAGGTCCGGCCGAGCTGGCCGGCAAGCGCATCGCCACCAGCTACCCGCAGTTGCTTTCGAAGTGGCTGGAAGAGCAGGGGGTCGAAGCCCAGGTGGTACTGCTGTCGGGCTCGGTGGAAATCGCTCCGCGTCTCGGCCAGGCCGATGCCATCTGTGACCTGGTTTCGAGCGGCGCGACGCTGTCCGCCAATCAGCTGAAGCCGGTACTGACCCTGTTGCAGAGCGAGGCCGTGCTCGCGGGCCCGGCCGTCGACTTCGACGACGTGCGCGGCGAGTTGATGGAGCTGCTGCTGCGTCGTCTCGACGGCGCATTGCGCATCCGTCGCAGCAAGCTGCTGATGTTCCAGGCGCCGCGCGAGCTGCTGCCGACGTTGTTGCCGCTGTTGCCCGACGCGGAAGAACCCACGGTGATGCAGATCGATGGCGAAGAACGCCTCGCCTTGCAGGCGCTTTGCCACGGCGCGTTGACCTGGCAGCGCCTCGAAGACCTCAAGCGCGCCGGCGCGCGCGGCCTGATGGTGCTGCCGGTGGAGGGCCTGCTGGCATGAAGCAGGTCGACTGGAATTCGATTGATGGTGCCGCTCGTACGGCACTGCTGCGTCGTCCCGCGCAGGTCACGGCACCGGAGACCTCGGCCGCGGTGGCGGCGATCCTCGAGGCCGTGCGCACCGGCGGCGATGCCGTGTTGCGCGATTACACGCAGCGCTTCGATGGCGCAGCATTGCAGGATTTCGCGGTAACCGAAGCGGAATTCGCGGAAGCCACCGCGGATCTGTCGCCGGCGCTGCGTCTGGCGATCAACGAGGCGGCTGCCCGCATCCGCGACTTCCACAAGGCCGGCATGAGCGCCGAGTTCGAAGTGGAAACCGCGGCGGGGGTGACCTGTGGCCGCATCCTGCGCGCCATCCCGCGCGTGGGCCTGTACGTGCCCGCCGGTTCCGCGCCGCTGCCTTCGACCGCGTTGATGCTCGGCGTTCCCGCCTCGCTGGCCGGATGCGACGACATCGTGTTGTGCACGCCGCCGCGCAAGGACGGCAGTGCCGATCCCGCAGTGCTGTTCGCGGCGCGCTGCTGCGGCATCCGCCGCGTCTTCAAGCTCGGTGGCGCGCAGGCGATCGCGGCCATGGCGTTCGGTACCGAATCGGTGCCGCGTTGCGACAAGTTGTTTGGTCCGGGCAATGCCTTCGTGACCGAAGCCAAGCGCCAGGTATCGATGATGGAAGGCGGCGCCGGCATCGACATGCCTGCAGGTCCCTCCGAAGTACTGGTGATCGCCGATGCGGGCGCGAATCCGGTTTTTGTCGCCGCCGATCTGTTGTCGCAGGCCGAGCACGGTCCGGATTCTCAGGTCGTGCTGATCAGCGACAGCGACACCATGCTCGATGCGGTCGTGATCGAAGTGCAGCGTCAGGTTGAGCTGCTGCCGCGTTCGGCTGTGGCCAAAGTGGCGCTGACTGCGTCATTGGCGATCCGCGTGGATTCGCCAGCGCAGGCGTTCGACATCAGCAACGACTACGCCCCCGAACACTTGATCCTCGCCTTGCGCGATGCCCGTGCCTGGCTGCCGCGCGTGCGCAGTGCGGGCTCGATCTTCCTGGGCGACTGGGCCCCGGAAGCCCTGGGCGACTACTGCAGCGGCACCAACCACGTGCTGCCCACCAGTGGCGCGGCGCGCTGGTGCAGCGGCTTGAGCGTGGCGAGTTTCCAGACTGCAATTACCGTGCAGGAAGTGACCCGCAACGGGCTAAGCGCGATCGGGCCGTGCGCAGTGGAACTCGCTTCCGCCGAAGGCCTCGACGCACACCGCCTTGCGGTGGCGCTGCGACTGGAGGCGGTGGCATGAGCGTGCTCGATCTCGTGCGCGAGGATCTGCGCGACTTCGCCGGATACCGCTCCGCCCGCAGCGACAAGCTGGACGGCGCCATCTGGCTGAACGCCAACGAGTCGCCGTGGGCGAATCCCGCCGACGCTGGTTCGCAGCTGCGTCGCTATCCGGATCCGCAACCGCAGCGGTTGCGTGCGGCATTGGCGAATCTCTATGGCTGCGAGCCGCAGCAGCTGCTGGCCGGGCGCGGCAGCGACGAAGGCATCGATCTGTTGCTACGTGCGTTCTGCCGCCCGGGCAACGACGCCATCGTCGTCACCACGCCGACCTTCGGTATGTACGTGGTTTGCGCACGCCTGCACGGCACTCGCGTCGTGGACGTGCCGCTTGTGGACGGCGCAGATGGCTATGCCTGCGATTTCGCCGCGGTAGGCGCTGCCGTCGAAACGCAGGCGGCGAAGATCGTCTTCCTGTGCTCTCCGGGCAATCCCGGAGGCAATCTGCTGGCGCTGGAAGAAGTGGGGGCGCTCGCCGAGCGTTTGCGCGACCGCGCCATCGTCGTCGTCGACGAGGCTTACATCGAATTTGCCGACGCGCCCTCGGCGGTCTCACTCCTAGCCGCGTACCCGAACATCGTGGTGCTGCGCACCCTGTCCAAGGCTCACGCACTCGCGGCGGCCCGCATCGGCAGTGTCATCGCCAATGCCGATGTGATCGCGGTGCTGCAACGCTGCCAAGCGCCATATCCATTGCCGGCGCCGTGCGTTGAAGCGGCCTTGGCCGCTCTGGCGCTCGACGTACGCAACCAGACCTTCGCACGCGTGCGCAAGACCGTCAGTGAGCGTGCCCGCCTGCAATCGGCCCTGGCCGGATTGCCCGCGGTGCGTCGAGTGATTCCTTCAGCGGCCAACTTCGTGCTGGTCCGCTTCACCCAGACGCAAGCCGTCTTCCAAGCGCTGCTCGCTGCTGGCGTCGTCGTGCGCGACGCACGTGCCATGCCCGGCCTCGGCGACGCGCTGCGCATCACCATTGGCAAACCCGAGGAAAACGATCGCGTGCTCGAAGTCGTCGCTTCATTGTCTTTGGCGGGAGTAGTCGCATGAGCGCGATCCTCTTCGTCGATCGCGATGGCACTCTGATCGAGGAGCCGGCCGATTTCCAGATCGACCGCTTCGACAAGCTGCGCTTCGTGCCGGGAGTGATCCCGGCGATGCTGAAGCTGCGCGAAGCCGGCTACGAATTCGTCATGGTGACCAACCAGGACGGCCTCGGTACCGAGGCCTTCCCGAAGGCCGACTTCGATGGCCCGCACGATTTGATGATGCGGGTGTTCGAAAGTCAGGGAATCGTGTTCCGCGACGTGCTGATTGACAGCAGCTTTCCCGCTGACAACGCACCCACGCGCAAGCCAGGGCTCGGCCTGATGCAGGGCTACCTGCGCGATCGCAGCATCGACTGGTCGCGTTGCGCCATGATCGGCGACCGCGAGACCGACGTGGTTTTCGCGCGCAATCTGGGGGTGCGTGCCTTCCAGCTGAAGACCGCGCAATTCGGCGGCGACTGGGACTGGCCAGCGATCGCGCACGAGTTGGTCTCCGCGCCGCGCGTGGCAACGGTCGAGCGCAACACCCGCGAAACCCGGATCCAGGTGCGCGTCGATCTCGATCGTGCGGTCGATCCGCGCGCATCGACCGGGTTGGGGTTTTTCGACCACATGCTGGAACAGCTGGGCAAGCACGGCGGCTTCGCCCTGGAGCTGCGCTGCGAAGGCGATCTGCACATCGACGAGCACCACACTGTCGAGGATTGCGGCCTGGCGCTCGGTCAGGCATTGAAGCTGGCGTTGGGCGACAAGCGCGGGATCGGTCGTTACGGCTTCACACTGCCGATGGACGAGTCGCTCGCGTCTGCTGCGCTGGATTTCTCGGGACGCCCGTACTTCGTGTTCGAAGGCGGCTTCCTGCGCGAGCGCATCGGCGAGCTGCCGACCGAGCTGGTGCCGCACTTCTTCCGCTCGCTGTGCGAGGCGGCGGGCCTCAATCTGCACCTTAAAGTGGAAGGCGAGAACGATCACCACAAGGTCGAGGCGTGTTTCAAGGTCGTCGCGCGGGCGCTGCGCCAGGCGATCCGCCGCGAAGGCTCGGCGCTGCCCAGCACCAAGGGCGTGCTGTAGTGGAAGTCGTTCTGATCGATTCGGGCGGCGCGAACATCGGCTCCGTGCAGTACGCCCTGGAGCGGCTCGGTGCGCGCTCGCAACTCACCGCCGATGCGGCAGCGATTGCGCGCGCGGACCGCGTGATCCTGCCGGGCGTGGGCGCAGCAGGTGCAGGCATGGCGCGGCTGCGCGAACTCGGGCTGGTGGAAGTGGTTCGCGGACTCTCGCAGCCGCTGCTGGGCATCTGTCTGGGCATGCAGCTGTTGTTCGACCGTTCCGAGGAAAACGAAACGGAGTGCCTGGGCCTGATTCCGGGAGCCGTGCGCAAGCTGACCGGAGGCGAGGGCATCCGCGTGCCGCACATGGGCTGGAATGCGTTGCAACCCGAACGCGACGATCCGCTGCTGGCTGGAATGTCTTCCGGTGAACAGGCCTATTTCGTCCACAGCTATGCGGCCCCGGTCGGCGCCTACACGCTGGCATCGACCACGCATGGCGAAGCGTTCTCCGCCATCGTTCGTCGTGACCGTTGCTGGGGTGCGCAATTCCACCCCGAACGGTCCGCCACCGTGGGTGCGCGCCTGCTTGAGAATTTCCTGTCGGAGCGCCTCGCATGAGCGGCTTCACGCTGTTTCCCGCCATCGATGTGCGCGAGGGGCGCGTGGTGCGGTTGCGCCAGGGCGATTACGCCCAGGAAACCCGTTATGCCGACGATCCGCTGACGCTGGCCAAGCGCTACGCCGCCGACGGCGCGACCTGGCTGCATCTGGTAGATCTCGATGCGGCGCGCGAAGGCGGCTACACGCTGGCGCCGCTACTCGCATCGATCAAGACCGAAACTGGGTTACGCGTGCAGACGGGTGGCGGCGTTCGCAGCGGCGACGACGTGACACGGATGCTCGACGCGGGCGCGGATCGTGTGGTCGTCGGCTCGCTGGCCGTGCGCGAGCCGAAAACGGTAGCCGCGTGGCTGGACACGCATGGTGCGACGCGCATCACCGTCGCGCTCGATGCCCGCAAGCGCGACGGCTATTGGCAGTTGCCCACCGCGGGCTGGACTCAGGACAGCGGAGTGCGGCTGGACGAACTCGTCGCGTTCTACGCCCAGTCCGGCCTGAGCCACCTGCTGTGCACCGACATCGATCGCGACGGCATGTTGTCGGGGCCGAACCTCTCGCTGTATCGCGACATCGTTGCGATTGCTCCGACGCTGCAGCTGCAGGCCTCGGGTGGCGTGCGCGAAATCCAGGACATCGCAGACGCACGCGACGCCGGTTGTAGCGGCGCCGTGCTGGGCAAGGCGCTGCTGGATGGCCGCTTCGATCTGGCACCGGCTTTGCGCGAGGAACGTCCATGCTGAGCCGCCGCATCATTCCTTGCCTGGACGTGCGCGACGGACGCGTCGTCAAAGGCGTGCGCTTCCGCGATCACGTCGACATGGGCGACATCCTCGATCTCGCATTGCGCTATCGCGATGAAGGCGCGGACGAACTGGTGTTCTACGACATCACTGCCAGCCCGGAAGGCCGTAGCGCCGACTGCGGATGGGTGGAGCGCGTCGCCCGGGTCATCGACATTCCGTTCTGCGTCGCCGGTGGCATCCGTAGCGTCGACGACGCGCGTGTGCTGCTGTACGCCGGCGCAGACAAGGTGTCGATCAATACCCCGGCGCTGGAGCGGCCCGAGCTCATCGGCGAACTGGCCGAGGCCTTCGGTGTGCAGTGCGTGGTCGTCGGAATCGACAGCCTGCGCGACGAAGACGGGGAGTGGCGCGTGCGTCGCTATACCGGCGATCCGTCGCGCACGCAGGCCATGATGAAACGAACTCTCGATTGGGTAATGGAAGCCCAGCAGCGGGGCGCGGGCGAGATCGTCCTCAACTGCATGGGCAGCGATGGTGTGCGCTGTGGCTACGATCTGGCCCAGCTGCGCGCAGTGCGTGCCATTTGCCGGGTCCCCTTGGTCGCTTCGGGCGGGGCCGGTGATGCCGCGCATTTCGCCGAAGTATTCCGAGAAGCCGACGTGGATGGCGCACTCGCGGCTTCGGTATTCCACTCCGGTGCGGTGCCCATTCCCCAGTTGAAGCGATACCTGCGCGAGCAGGGTGTGGAGGTGCGCGATGCAGCGTGATGCGATCGACCTGCAGATCGATTCGCTGGCCTGGGATAAGCAGGATGGCCTGTTGCCCGCCATAGTGCAGGACGCTTCGACGCTGCGCGTGCTCATGCTCGGCTACATGGACCGCGCGGCACTGGAAGCGACGCTCGCTACCGGCAACGTCACCTTCTTCAGTCGCAGCAAGCAGCGGTTGTGGACCAAGGGAGAGCAGTCCGGCCACTTCCTGCAACTTGTTCGGATCGAAACCGACTGCGACAGCGACACGCTGCTCGTGCAGGCGCACCCACAGGGGCCGACTTGCCACCTGCAACGCGAAAGCTGCTTCCCTGACGCGCCAGGCGACTTCCTGTCCGAGCTGGGAGCCTTGGTCGCGGAACGTGAGCGCGAGCGTCCGGAGGGCAGCTATACGACACGGCTGTTCGATGCCGGCGTGCGTTCCATCGCGCAGAAGGTCGGCGAAGAAGGCGTGGAAACCGCACTGGCGGCGGTCGCGCAGTCGGATGATGAACTGACCGGCGAGGCCGCAGACCTGCTGTACCACCTGCTGGTGTTGTTGCGGGCGCGAGGCCTCGGCCTGGATGAGGTGAAGACGGTCCTCCAGGCACGGCACAAGCTTCCCGCCCGTTCGTAACCGTTGTCTCGCATAATCGCGTGCGACCCGAGGAGGCCGCATGCGATCGCTACTTGTCCTGACCCTGCTGACGATGGCCGCCCCGGCCTGGGCGCAATCGGCATGCAACGCCGGCGTCGTGTTCGCGGACCGCAATGGCAACACGCAACGCGATCGCGGCGAGCAGGGACTCGCTGGAATCAAGGTCTCAGACGGTACGCAGATCGTCGTCACCGACCGCGAGGGGCGCTATTCGTTGCCCGTGGTCGACGGCCGCACCGTGTTCGTCATCAAACCCGCCGGCTATCGCGTCCCGTTGCGCGCGGATGGCATGCCGGATTTCTGGCGGCACCTGCGCATCCAGCCGGGGCCGGCGCTCAAGTACGGCGGTATTCCCGTGCAGGCTGCCGCCTGCCGTGATTTCGCCCTGCAGTCACAACCGTCGCAGAAGTCGGGCGATCTGGACGTGCTGGTACTTACCGATCCGCAGACGAAATCGCTGGTCGACGTGGGCTATTACCAGCGCGACGTGATCGCATCGATCAAAGCCATGCACGCGCCAACCGATCTCGGCATCAGCCTGGGTGACATCGCGCATGATGATTTGTCGCTCTACGCCGCACTCAACCGCGTGACCTCGACGCTCGGCGTGCCCTGGCTGCACGTCGCGGGCAATCACGATCTCGACTTCGATGCGCCGCGCGATGAAGACTCGCTGCTGACCTTCCGCAACACCTACGGCCCCGACACCTTTGCTTGGGAGGAAGCGCAGGCGGTGTTCATCGGCCTGGATGATGTGATCTACCGGCCCAGGCCGGAAGGCGGCTATATCGGCGGGCTGCGTGAAGATCAATTCGCTTTCCTCACCAGCTATCTGTCCACCGTGCCGAAGCACAAGCGCGTCGTGATCGGCGTGCACATTCCGTTCTTCGATGCCGCGCCGGGCAAGGAAACCTTCCGCCATGCGGATCGCGAGCGATTGTTTTCGATGCTGAAGGATTTCCCAGACGTGCTGTTGCTGAGCGGCCATAGCCACGCGCAGCGCCATGTCTTCCACGATGCGGCTTCGGGCTGGCACGGTGCCAGGCCATTGCATGAGTACAACGTTGGCGCCGCCTGCGGCGCGTTCTGGTCGGGAGTGAAGGATGCGCAGGGAATTCCCGATACGACCATGGCGGATGGCACGCCGAACGGCTTCGCGACCTTGCAGATTGCTTGGGACAGGTCTTATCGCCTCACCTGGCACCCGGCGCGCGACATCGATGCGCAGATCGCCTTGCATGCGCCGAAGGTGCTACGCCGCGGCTCGTGGCCCGGCACCGGCGTCTACGCCAATGTCTTCATGGGGCACGACGACACTCGTGTGGAGTTCCGGATCGATGAGGGCGAGTGGAAGCCGATGCAGCGCGTCGTGCAGCCCGACCCGCGCGTGGTGGAAGAGAACCTGCGCGACGATGCGGTCGCGGTCCTGCGCGGTTACGACCGCCTGCCGGAAGCCGCGCCCTCGATGCATCTGTGGCGCGGAACCTTACCGACGCAGCTGGAAGCCGGTGAACACCACGTGCGGGTCCGCGCGTTCGGTGTCGTTCCCGGGCATGTGGCCGAACAGGAAGCGACGTCGTATCGCCTGGTCGAGGGCACGCCGTGATGGCTCAAAGCTTGGCTAAAGAATTGCCCGTCAAACTGTTCCGGACGCAGGCGGCTTGGGAAAAATGGCTGGCTACCCACGCTGACGCCGCAGGCGTGTGGGTGCAGATAGCGAAGAAAGATGGCGGCGAAACCAGTGTCAGCCAGAACGAGGCGATCGAGGGCGCGCTGTGCCACGGCTGGATCGACGGGCAGAAGCGCGCCATGGACGAGAAGTTCTACATGCTGCGCTTCACACCGCGTCGGCCGCGCAGCGTGTGGTCCAGGATCAATATCGCCAAGGTCGAACAATTGATCGCGGACGGACGGATGCAACCTGCCGGTCAGCGAGAAGTCGACGCGGCGAAGCGGGATGGGCGCTGGGAAGCCGCCTATGAAGGCTCAAGCCGGATGGAAGTCCCGCAGGAATTGGCTGACGCCCTCGCAGCCAATGCGGGAGCGTGCCGCTTCTTCGATCAACTCGACAGAACCAACCGCTACGCCTTCTGCTGGCGGGTGCAGACCGCCAAGAAGGCCGAGACGCGGCGGGCGCGCGCAGAGAAGTTTGTGGCGATGATGGCGCGGGGCGAAAAGATCCACGGCTAGCAGCGCCCCGAGCGCAGCGATTGCGCTGCCGCTACGTTCGGAATGACACCAGTCAGCCGGCGAGTGCGACGTCCGCGAAGGATTCCACGCGTGCATGGCCATGTGCGGCGTCGCCGGTGCGCGGCTGCGGGTAATCCTGATGGCGGTCGATCAGCACCGTCGCCAGTCCGGCTTCGCGGGCCGCATCCAGCTCCTCCACCACATCGGACAGGAACAGGATTTCGGAGGGAGCGATGTCGATCGCTTCGGCGATGCGGCGATAACTGCCGGCTTCGCGCTTGCCACCTATTTCCGTATCGAACCAGCCCGAGAACAGCGGCGTTAGGTCGCCCGCATCGCTATGCCCGAAGAACAGGCGCTGAGCGGGCACGCTGCCGGAGGAATACACGTACAGCGGCAACCCGGATTCCTTCCACGCATTGAGCGCCGGTGCGGCATCGGGATAGATGTGCGCGGTGAAATCGACGCTGCGGTAGCCATCCGCCCAGACCATGCCCTGCAGGGCCTTCAGCGCGGTGTGCTTGCGGTCTTCGTCGATCCAGCCCTGCAGGACCTCGACGACCATGTTGTCGTCGCACATGCCGCCGCACTCGGTAGCGACCGCATCGAGCCAGCGACGCACATCCGGCTCCTGGCCGCGTGCGGCGACAAAGGCGGGGAGGGCGCGGCGCGCGTAAGGGAACAGCACGTCCTTGACGAAGGAAATGCTGCTGGTGGTGCCTTCGATGTCGGTGAGGATGGCGCGGATGGTCATGGGTTGCTGCTCTTGCTCGTCATCCCGGCGGATGCCGGGATCCAGCTGTTGTTCTCGTGGTTCGAAAGGTCGGTCGGGGAGGATTCAACCCGCGGCGCCGCGCTCATAACGCGGGAAACGCTGCGCGATATCAGTGCCCGTGAAATGCCCGACCCAGCCATCCGGCTCGGTGAAGAACCGGATCGCGACGAAGCTCGGCTCCGGTCCCATGTCGAACCAGTGCAATGCGCTGTCCGGTACCGAGATCAGGTCGCCCTGTTCGCAACGGATCTCATAGACCTTTTCGCCGACGTGCAGGGTGAACAGGCCCGAGCCCGCGACGAAGAAGCGTACTTCGTCTTCCTTGTGGAAGTGCTCGTCGAGGAACTTCGCGCGCATCGCTTCTTTCTGCGGGTTGTCGGGCGCGATGCTGACCACGTCCACGGTCTTGAAGCCGCGATCGGCAATCAGACGGTCGATGTCGCTGCGATAGGCGTCGAGGATGATGTCGGGCGCGTCGCCCGGCTTGATCGGCTTGCCGGCAATCCATTGTTCGAAGCCGACATTGATCTTCGCCAGCTCGCGGGCCATTTCGGCCTGCTCGTGGGCGACCAGCAGCGGATCGTTGGGGTTGTCTTCGGCAAAGATTCTCAGGCGGCTCATGGTGCGTTTTCCTGATTGATTCCGTAGGCCGGTCTGGAACCGGCACCGGGGATTAGGGGCGTGGCCTGCCTTACGAGCGCAGGCGGCGCAGGTCCAGCTCGCAGCCCAGCAGGAACTCGAAGGCTTCCAGGTGCCGGCGTGCCTCGGCCATGTCCTTGCCCCAGGCGTAGAGGCCGTGCCCGTCGATCAGGTAGCCCCACATCGACTGCTTGTCGAGGAGGGCATCGACCTGTGCAGCCAGCGTGTGCATGTCCTGGGTGTTGGCGAAGACCGGAATGTCCATTTCCACGTCATGCGTGGTGGTGCCGCTGAAGGCTTTCAGCAGCTCGTAGCCTTCCAGGTGCATGTGCCCGATGCCGGCGTACAGCCGCGAAGCTACGGTCTGGTTGTGCGAATGGGTGTGCAGCACGCAGCCGATCTGCGGGAAGCGCTTGTACAGCTGGGTGTGCAGCAGGGTTTCGGCCGAGGACTTCTGGTCGGTCGCGACCGGATTGCCCTCCAGGTCGACCACCATGATGTCGGCTTCGGTCAGCTTGCCCTTGTCGCGCCCGGACACCGTGATCGCGACGTTCTGGCCGTCCATGCGGCGGGAGAAGTTGCTGCTGGTCGCCGGGGTCCAGCCGCGCGCGGACAGCTCGCGCACGTTGACGATGATTTCCATGGCGCACTGCGCCAGGCGGGCGGGGTCGTAGGGAAGGGCCGAATTCATGCTGCAAATTGTACCAACCCCGCTGCGGCGCCCCACACCACCGGCGCATAACGAAAGAGCCCGGCCGGGGCCGGGCTCTTTCTTGCGGTTCCGCAATCGATCCTTACGGGCCGGTGCTCGGACCTTCGTGCACCAGCGGATCGGCCGGCAGCTTGTCGGACAGACCATGCAGCAGGTGCTCGTTGCCCGGGGCCAGATGGCTGCGACGACGTGCATACAGGAAGTACACGAGAAGACCGACGATCGCCCAGAAGACGAAGAACTTGATCGTAGGATTCCAGCCGAGGCTGAAGAACAGCAAGGCACAACCGCCCAACGCCAACGGACCGACGATCCACACCAGCGGCGTCCTGAAAGGACGCGGACGGTTCGGCTCGGTCTTGCGCAGCACCAACACGCCAATGGCGACGGCTGCGAAGGCGAACAGGGTGCCGGCATTGGAAATGTCGGCCAGGATGTCGACCGGAAACAGCGCCGCGAAGAATGCCACGAAGATGCCGGTGATCCAGGTGATCACGTGCGGGGTGTGGAACTTCGGATGCACCTCGGACAGCTTGTCCGGCAAGAGACCGTCGCGCGACATGGTGAACAGAATGCGGGTCTGGCCGAACATCATCATCAGCACCACCGACGGCAGCGCCAGGATTGCGGCGAAGCCGACCAGGTCACCAACCAGCGGGTGGCCGATTTGGCGCAGCACGAAGGCCAGGGGTTCCTTGCTTTCCGACAGCGGGCCGCCCGGTTGCGCACCCATCGAGCCGACTGCGGTGTAGGCAACCAGCAAGTAGATGATGGTGCAGATGGCAAGCGAACCGATCAGACCAATGGGGATGTTGCGGTTCGGATTCTTGGTTTCCTCGGCAGCCGTCGATACCGCATCGAAGCCGACGTAGGCGAAGAAGATCGAAGCAGCCGCGCCGAGAACGCCAACGCCGGACAGCGGGGTGCCCCAGCCGTTAGGCAGCATCGGTACGAAATTCGTACCCTGGACCTTCGGGAAGGCCAGTGCGATGAAGGCTATCAGCGCCACGATCTTGATCATCACCAGTACGGCGGTGACCTTGGCCGACTTCGAGGTACCGGCGACAAGCAGCCCGGTCACGGCGAACGCAAGCAAGAAAGCGATCAGGTTGAAGCCGCCCTTGTGCGCGACACCATCGACCAGATGCACTACGTCGCCCCGATCCTTCACGTGTTCGATCCAGAACGGACCGGCGGTAAAGAAGTCGGGCAATCCCAGCCCATGTTGGGCCAGGAAGCCGTTGGCATAGCCTGACCACCCCACGGAAACCGCGCCTGCCGCCACCGCGTATTCCAGGATGAGCGCCCAGCCGACCATCCAGGCGATCAGTTCGCCCAGCACGGCATAGGAATAGGTGTATGCGGAACCCGAGACCGGCACCATGGCCGCGATCTCGGAATAGATCAGTGCGGTCAGCGCACAGACGATGCCGGCGATGATGAAGGAATACATCATGCCCGGGCCGGCCTTGTTGGCCGCCACGGCGGTCAGCACGAAGATGCCCGTACCGATGACTGCACCGATGCCGAGCATCGTGAGATCGAAAGCGCCAAGCTGGCGCGTCAAAGAGCGCTTGCCGGCGGTCTCAAGAATCAGATCCAGCGGTTTCCTGCGTTGAAACAGCATTACGTTCTCCCCAAAACGGATTGACCAGACGCCACGGTTTGCCGCTTGGGGCGATACGTGAGCCGGCGGCACCATACCCTGCGGCGCAGCAACGGCACAAGCCGGGATCGGCAAAGGCGATAATCGCCGCCCCCTGCAGACTTGCTACTCATGAACCACCACGCCGCCTCGAACACCGCACTGTCCGGAATTGACGCACTGCATCATGCGCTGCGGGATTACGCCGCGCGATGGCCCGCGGAGGCGGCGGTCGTGGATTTGTTTGGCGGCTTGCTGGATGAGGACGGCACAGCTGATCCGTTCAGCCGCGAGCGACTGGCCGGACACTTCACCGCGTCGTCCTGGCTGGTGGATCGCGCAGACGCCCGCGTGTTGCTCACGCACCATCGCAAGCTGGATCGTTGGTTGCAGTTGGGCGGACACGCCGATGGCGATCGCGATCTCGCGCGGGTGGCATTGCGCGAAGCGGAAGAAGAATCAGGGCTGGATGAACTGTCGGTAGAACCCGCGATCTTCGATCTGGATCGCCATTGGATTCCCGAACGCGGCGACGTCCCGGGGCACTGGCACTACGACGTGCGCTACATCGTGCGTGCCGGCGACAACGAGACCTACGCGGTCAGCGACGAGTCGCACGATCTGGCCTGGCGCGAGATCAATGAGATTGCGGCCGATGCGGAACTCGATCCGTCGCTGAGGCGGATGGCGGAGAAGTGGCTGGCGTTGAGCAAACTTGCCGGCCTGGCTTCTTGAACTCGTCATCCCGGCGAACGCCGGGATCCAGCCTTTGATCTAGTTCTTGCTCGCTTCGTCAACCATCAGAAGCTGGATCCCGGCGTTCGCCGGGATGACGAAATAAGACGAACAAAAAGGCAGTACCACGAAATCAGAAAGGCCAGGCTGGTTTGCAGCCTGGCCTTCGCTTTTGAAGCACTTTGCGAACCGATCAGTCCGCGCGTCCAGCGAACTCGCCGGTAGTGGTATTCACCAGCACCTTTTCGCCAGTACCGATGTACTCCGGAACCATGATCTCGATGCCGGTCGACAGCTTGGCCGGCTTGGGGCGCTTGGTGGCGGTGCCGCCCTTGAGTTCCGGCGGCGTTTCGATCACTTCGATCGCCACGTTCTGCGGTAGCTGCAGCGCGACCGGCTGGTCGTCGATGATCTGCACGTAGCAGCCGCTGAGTTCATCGACGATGTAGCCCGCGGCGTCGCCAACGACGTCAGCGTCGAGCGTGTACGACGTGTAGTCCTCGTCATCGAGGAACACGAACGCGTCGCCATCCTTGTACGAGAACGTCGCCTGGCGACGGCTCAATTCGACTTCCTTGAGCTCGTCTTCCGCGCCCATGCTGACGTCGAGCTTCACGCCGCCCGGCACGCTGTACATGGTGAAGCGATACTTCACGTTGCCGCCACGGCCCTGCGGCGAGCTGCGTTCGATGTCGCGGATCTGGTAGACGCCGTTGTTATGTTCGACAACGTTGCCTTTCTTTACGTCGTAAGCCTTCATGAAATTCGATCGGATGTGAGGGAAAGGAAGATGCGTTCGTTGACCCACCAGGTCAGTGTGGCCCAGAGCAGTCCACCGACAGCGCATAGCGACAAGTCGAGGCCGAGCAGCATGGGCAGGCGCGGATGAGCCAGGCCCAGCTTGAGCGTGGCCATGGTCCCCATGGCGACGGCCAAGAGACCGCCCCAGCCCAGCAAGCCACGCAGCAGCAGGAACCGTGCGAAACCGCGGGCCCGGATTGCGGGCCAGCGTTCGCGAATCCAGCGTTCGGCGCGCGAACCCGTGGTCACTTCGGAGCCAGGCGGGTAGCGCCATCCAGACGGATGGTTTCGCCGTTGAGGTAAGTGTTGCCCAGGATGTAGGCGACCAGGTCGGCGAATTCTTCCGGACGGCCCAGGCGCGACGGGAACGGGATGGTCGCGGCCAGCGACTGCTGCACCGATTCCGGCATGCCATCGACCATCGGCGTCCAGAACACGCCCGGCGCGACCGTCATGACGCGGATGCCGAAGCGGGCGAGTTCGCGCGCCATCGGCAGGGTCATGCCGACCACGCCGCCCTTGCTCGCCGAATACGCGGCCTGGCCGATCTGGCCTTCGTAAGCGGCCACCGATGCCGTATTCACGATCACACCGCGCTCGCCATCTTCACCGGCTTCGTTGTTCTGCATCACCTGGGCCGCCGCCTTGGCGACGTTGAAGCTGCCGACCAGGTTGACCATTACCGTGGTCTGGAACTGCGACAGCGGCATCGGTCCTTCCTTGCCGAGCACGCGGCCGGCGCCGAGGATGCCGGCGCAGTTGATCGCGGCGTTGAGGCCGCCGAGGAATTCCTTCGCCGCATCGACGTTCGCCGTGACGCCGGCTTCGTTGCTCACATCCGTCTTGAAGTAGCGCGCATTGGCCTCGCCCAGTTCCGCGACGGCGGCGGCACCCTTCTCGTCATTCACATCGAATAGCGCGACCTTCGCGCCATTGGCGACGAGATGCTGGGCTACGGCCAGGCCGAGGCCAGAGACGCCGCCGGTGACGATGGCGCGGACGGTGTTGAGCTGCATGGGAGGGTCCTGAGAGGGCGAAAGTCCGGAATTTTACCCGGGGGCGCGCTTCTTTTGCCCCGGCGGCCGTTTCCGGCGGGGTGCCGGCGATTGAAGGGACTTGTAGAGCGGAGCTTGCTCCGCTGTTCTTGGGGTCACTTTAGTAGCGCCGGGCCTGCCCGGCGCGCCGTTCGCGGCGAGCGCGGGCTTTCTGGACAAGTCGGGGCATCAACAAAAGCAGCGGAGCAAGCTCCGCTCTACAAGTCACAAACCGTGCCGGGCGATGCGGGGCCTAAAGCTCGCGCAAATAGTAGGTGTCGCAACCGCCGTGACCGGTCCGACCGCGGGGTGCGCCGATCCGTTTGAAGCCGTGACGCTCGTACAGGCGGATCGCGTCGTTCATTCCGCCCAGCGTCTCCAGGTAGCAGTAGCGGAAGCCGAACGAGCGGGCCGTATCCAGGCAGCGTTTCAGCATCTCGCTGCCGATTCCCTGACCGCGGATCTGCTTGAGGAAATACATCTTGCGCAGTTCGCAGGTGTCCTCGTCGCCCCCGGTCAGTGGCGCGATTCCGCCGCCACCTACGACCTTGCCTTCCTGCTCGACGACGAAATAGACGCTGCGCGGCAGTGAGTAGGCGCGCTGCATCCAGTCGACCTCGGGGTCGTTGATGGCGAAGCCTTCGCCGGTCGCGCCGTATTCGGGCATCACGGTACGGATGATCGCCGCGATGGTCGATTCATCCCTGGGCTCGATCGGCCGGATCTTCCATATCGAAACCATCGAGCGCTCCTCAGGACTGATGTGGTGGATAGGTGGGCTGCAGCTCGTCCGGCGCGAGGCCGGGGGCGAACAGGAAGCCCTGGCCGATGGTGACGCCCAGCTCGAGCAGGAACTTGCGTTGGCGCTCGGTCTCGATGCCTTCGGCCACCATGCTCAGCCCCAGGCTGCGCGCGATGCCGGTGACGGCCTGGCACACCGCGACGTCCGATTTGCGATCCGGCACGCCCTGGACGAACAGCTGGCTGAGCTTGAGCCCGTGGATGGGGAGGCGACGCAGGTAATTGAGCGCGCTGTAGCCTTCGCCGAAATCGTCGATGGTCAGCACCACGCCCATGTCGCGCAGCGCGAGGAAGGTGCGCATCGTGTCGGGGGCGTCCTCGATCAGCACGCGTTCGGTGAATTCCAGTTCCAGCGCATTGCCGGGCAGGCCGGATTCGGAAAGCGCGGCGCGCACGTGTTCGGTCAGGTCTTCGCCCAGGAACTGGCGATAGGAGACGTTGACGGCCACGCGCTCCAGCTTCAGGCCGCGATCGCGCCAGTGCCGCATCTGCCGGCAGGCTTCGCGCAGCACCCAACCGCCGATACCGACGATGTCGCCGGTGGTTTCGGCATGGCTGATGAAGCGGTCGGGCCGCATCTCGCCCAGCAGGCGGTTGTTCCAGCGGATCAGCGCTTCGGCGCCGACCACGTTGCCCGACTCGATCTCGACCAGAGGCTGGTAGACGAGCTTGAATTCGTCATTGATCACTGCGCGGCGCAGGTGGGTTTCCAGCTGCAGGCGCTGGAGCTGCTGTTCGGCGAGTTCCGCGGTGAAACTCTGCCAGTCGTTGCGACCGCGACGCTTGCTGTCGTACATCGCAACGTCGGCGTTCTGGATCAGCTGCTGCGCACGCCGTCCGTCGATCGGGGCCTGGGCGATGCCAATACTGGCGGTGATGCTGAATTCCTCGCCGTCCATCCGGAAGCTCTCGGAGAACGCTTCGAGGATGGCGTCGGCCAGACGCTCGGGTCGCGTCGGCTCGTCGCCGGTGGAACAGACGACGAGGAATTCGTCGCCGCCGAAGCGGGCAATAAGGCCTTCGCTGCCGATGGCGCGCTGGATGCGGCGCGAGGCCGCCGACAACAGCCGATCGCCGGCTGCATGCCCCAGCACGTCGTTGACGATCTTGAAGCGGTCGAGGTCGATGTACAGCACGGCCGCGCGCGCCAGCGACGGGTCGGACAGGCGGTTTTCGAGTTCCTCGAGCACCGCGTCTCGATTGAGCAGGCCGGTGAGCGGATCGGTACGGGCCTGCACGCGCAGGGTTTCTTCCGCCTGCTTGCGCTCGGTGATGTCCTGCAGCGTTCCGGTGATATGCGCGCTCAGCGGATTGCCGGTTTCGGCTTCGCCGATCACTCGGACCCAGAACATGTGCCCATTCGCCTGCCAGCCCTGCAGGTCGAGATTGAGTCCGCGGCCGTGCGAGAGCGTATGTTCCAGCGCGGTGCGCAGACGGCGCCGATCGGGTTCGCGCAGGCAGGCCAGCAGGTCATCCATCGTTGCCGGTGCCGGATGCTGGCCGACGATGCGCAGTGCTTCCTCGGTGAAATAGAGCGCATTGCGCCCGCTGTCCCACTCCCAGCCGCCAATGTGCGCCAGCGCCTGCGCGCGGTCGAACAGCGCGCTGTCGCGCTTGAGTGCGGTGACGTCCGAGAACAACGACAACACTTGCGAAGGACAGCTGCCACCCGCCTCGAACTGCGGCACGCAGGTCACCGACAGCCATTTAAGCTGGCGAGTGCGCCGGTTGTAGAAGCCCAGCACCGTGCTCTCGACGATCTTGCCCGTGCGCAGTGCGTAGGTTGCCGGCTGATCGGCCTTGGCGACTTCGCGACCGTGTTCGTCGAACGTCAGCCAGACTTCCTCGCGCAGGTCGTCCTGGAGAACCCGGCCCTCCTCGATGTCGAGGATGCGCATCGCCGCGGGATTCGCGTGGACGATCTCGCCATCGGCATTGCGGACGATGATGCCCTTGTCGATCGTCTCCATCAGCTCGCGATAGCGCAGCTCGGCCGCATGGCGGCCGCTCAGGTCGCGGGCGACGGCGACGATGCGGGTCTTGCCGTCGTCGTTGAAGCCGGCCGAATGCACTTCCACCGGGAAGCGCGTGCCGTCGGCGCGCATGTTGGTGACTTCGATGACGAAAGTCTCACCGCGATTCAACGTTTCCCACACCGGGCGCAGGTGGTCGCGCGGCAGGTCGGGATTGAGGAATTCGATCGGCTTGCCGACGATCTCCTCGCGAGTGCGCTGGTACGCGGCCATGCCGGCCTTGTTGACGTCCAGCACGGTGCCGTCCCAATCGATGATGCTGACGGGATCGGGGACCGCGTCGAAGACGGCGCGATAGCGATTGCGTTCGATGTCCGCGGCTGTGCCGGCTTCGCGCAGAGCGTCGCGTGCTTGTTGAAGCAGGGGGCGAAGATGGGATGGAAGCGACGGGTCGTTGCACGCCTGTTCGAGCGCTGCGAGTGTCGATGCGGCATCGGCATCCGATGTCGATGGGACTGCTCGCAGCGGCCCTTTGGCGGTCATTTCGTTTCCATCACTTCGAAAGCAGAGCCTTTCCTGCCTTGCTGCCGGTTTCGCGCCCGAGCAGGGCGGCGAGCCAGCGTCCGGTTTCGGCGAGCTTGTCGAGATCGATCCCGGTCCCGATGCCCAGTCCGTGCAGCATATACACAACATCTTCGCTTGCGACATTCCCGCTGGCGCCCTTGGCATAGGGGCAGCCGCCAGCGCCGGAAACCGCGGCGTCGACCACCGCCACGCCTTCTTCCAGGCAGGCAAGGATGTTCGACAGTGCCTGGCCGTAGGTGTCGTGGAAGTGGACTGCCAGCGCCGGCATCGGCACTTCAGCCGCGACGGCCTTGAGCATCGCCCGCGCCTTGCCGGGCGTGCCGACGCCGATCGTGTCGCCCAGCGAGATCTCGTAGCAGCCCATGTCGTGCAGGGCCTTGGCCACGCGAACGACATCGGAAACCGGCACTTCGCCCTGGTACGGGCAGCCGAGCACGGTGGAGACGTAGCCCCGCACCTTCACTCCGTCGGCCGTAGCGCGCGCCATGACCGGGGCGAAGCGGGCGAGCGATTCGTCGATGCTGGCGTTGATGTTCTTGCGATTGAAGGCTTCCGAAGCCGCGGTGAACACAGCGATCTCGGTGACGCCGACCGCGCGCGCGCGCTCATAGCCCTGTTCGTTCGGCACGAGCACGGGATAGCTGATGCCCGGCTGCCTGGCGATTCCCGCATAGACCTCGGCCGCGTCGGCGAGCTGCGGTACCCACTTGGGGCTCACGAAGCTGGTGGCTTCGATGCTGCGCAGGCCAGTGGCCGATAGACGATCGATCAGTTCGATCTTGTCCGCGGTGGCGATGATGTTTTTCTCGTTCTGCAGGCCATCGCGCGGGCCTACTTCGACGATGCGTACTTGTGTGGGCTGGGTCATGTCAGGGTTCCAAGGTGACGAGCACGGCGTCGGCTTCGACGAAGTCGCCGCCAGCGGCGCGCACTTCGGCGACAACGCCGGCGCGCGGTGCCTTGAGGCTCAATTCCATCTTCATCGCTTCGATCACCATGACTTCCTGGCCGGCTTCGACCTTGTCGCCAGTGACGGTTCGCACCACGACCACACGGCCTGGCATCGGAGCGGTCACGCGATCGGAGCCGCTGCTGGTTGAAGCCTGTTCGTGACGATACATCGCCACCGGTTCCAGCCCCAGCCGCTGTACTCCATCGTGGACGACTAGCCGCTTGCCCTGTTCGAGCACGGTGAAGCGGCGAGCACGACCGTCGATGCGCAGGCTCAGGTTGTCGCCATCGAGCCTTGCACCCGAAACAATATGTGCATCCTTGCCCGCTTCAACCCCCTCGATGCGGTACTCACCGTTGCTCCCGTGCGTACGCAGCTCGACGCGCTGGCCGCGGTGCAGGAAGGCGAGACTGCGATGGCCGCCATGGCCGAGACGCCAACCGTCGGCAATGGCCCACGGCGAGGTCGGGTCGTTGGAAGCGCGGGCGCTGTCGCGCGTCTGACGCTCCTGCAGCAGCAACTGGGTGGTGGCTGCGGCGAGCAGCAGATCGGCGTCGGGCGCGACGTGGTCGCCTTCGGGCACGAATTCGTCGAGATGCCGGTCCAGGTAGCCGGTGTCGATGGTGCCGCCGACCACCGCGGGGTGACGTGCGAGCCGCTCGAGGAAGTCGATGTTCGACTTCGGCCCCGCGATGTCGCACTGCGCGAGCGCATCGCGCAGGCGGGCGAGGGCACGTGGGCGGTCGCGATCCCAGACGATCAGCTTGGCGATCATCGGGTCGTAGAAGATCGTCACCGTGTCGCCTTCGATCACGCCCGAATCGATGCGCACATGCGTGTCGGGGTTGGGCAGGCGCAGGCGTTCCAACTTGCCGGAGCCGGGCAGGAAACCCGCTTCCGGGTCTTCCGCGTACAGGCGCACTTCGATGGCGTGACCGTCCTGGCGGACGTCTTGCTGCTGTAGCGGCAGGGCTTCGCCAGCGGCGACGCGCAGCTGCCACTCGACCAGGTCCAGACCGGTCACGAATTCGGTCACCGGATGCTCGACCTGCAGCCGCGTGTTGATCTCCATGAAGTAGAAGCCACCGTCCTGGCCGACGATGAACTCCACCGTACCCGCGTTGACGTAGTCGATCGCGCGCGCTGCAGCGACAGCGGCGTCGCCCATCGCGTTTCGTAGCTGCGGCGAGAGGAAGGACGACGGCGATTCTTCCAGCACCTTCTGGTAACGACGCTGTGCCGAGCATTCGCGCTCGTTGAGATGCAGGGTATGGCCATGCGAATCGGCGAAGACCTGGATCTCGATGTGCCGCGGCTTTTCCACATAGCGTTCGAGCAGCACGCGGTCGCGACCGAAAGCATTGCGCGCTTCGCGCTGGCAGCTTTCGAGGTTGGCGACGAATTCGGCGCTCGAGCGCACGATGCGCATGCCCTTGCCGCCGCCGCCGTGTGCGGCCTTGATCATCAGCGGGTAGCCGATGGCGTCGGCTTCGCGTTGCAGGACTTCGGGCGCCTGGTCCGCACCGGTGTAACCCGGTACCACCGGCACGCCGGCGGCGTGCATGAGTTCCTTCCCGCCGGCCTTGCTGCCCATCTTGCGCATCGACGCGCCGGACGGACCGATGAACGCCAGACCCGCCGTTGCCACTGCGTCGGCGAAGTCCGCGTTCTCGCTGAGGAAGCCGTAGCCGGGATGGATCGCCTGCGCGCCGCTGCGCTTGGCTACTTCGATGATCGCATCGCCGCGCAGGTAGGACTCCTGCGGACGCGGACCGCCGATGCAGTACGCCTCATCCGCCAGGCGCACGTGCTGGGCGTCGGCATCGGCTTCGGAATACACCGCCACCGTGCGGATGCCGAGCCGACGCGCACTGCGAATCACGCGGCAGGCGATTTCGCCGCGGTTGGCGATGAGGATCTTGGTGAACATCAGGATTGGATCCAGGCCGGCTTGCGCTTGTCGAGGAACGCGCCCAAGCCTTCCTGCCCCTCTGGCGACACGCGCAGCTGTGCGATCAGCGCGGCGTTGTCGCCATCGAGACGGTCGCGGTTGGTTTCGTCGGCTACGCGGCGCACGAGCTGCTTCGCGGATGCGGCAGCCACGGGGCCGGCCTTGAGCAGGAGGTCGATCTGGCGCTGCACGACGGCGTCGAGCGTGTCCGCTGAAACCACGTCATGCAGCAGTCCGATGCGCCGCGCTTCGGCGGCGTCGAAGATTTCGGCGGTTGCGAACCAGCGCCGCGCCTGGCGCGCGCCGATGGCGTCGATCACGTAGGGCGAGATCACTGCCGGAAGCAGGCCCAGCTTGCTTTCAGTCAGGCCGAACTTGGCTTCCGGCGCGCCGATGGCGATGTCGCAGCACGCGACCAGCCCGACGCCGCCACCGAAGGCTGCGCCGTGGACCTTCGCGATCGTCGGCTTGGGCAGCTCGTCCAGCGCGCGCATCAGGCGGGCGAGGGCGAGGGCGTCGTCGCGGTTCGCTGCCTCGCTGGCTGCGGCCATGCCGCGCATCCAGTTCAGGTCCGCACCGGCCGAGAAGGACGCGCCCTCCGCTTCCAGCACCACCACGCGGATGGTTTCGTCGCCGCCGGCGGCTTCCAGCGCGCCGGTCAGCGCCGCGATCAGCATCGCGTCGAAGGCGTTGTGCAGCTCGGGGCGGTTCATGCGCAGGCGGCAGACGGGGCCTTCGCGCAGGGTCAGGAGGGGATGGCTCATGGGCGTTCCGTGTCGTGAAGGTCGAAATGATAGCGAGCGGCGGTGGGGAGTTTTCCCGCACGCCCGCTTCATGCCCTGATAGAATGAGAACAATTCCCATTTGTGACGCCGCCGTCACGGGCGAACGACCTTGAAGCTGTCCGAACTGCCGCACCGCATCGCCGCCACGGTGGAGCGGGTAGAAGACCAGATGCCCAACGACGCGATCGCGCGCCGACTGCGGGAACTGGGCTTCGTGCACGGCGAGCGCGTGGAGGTCATGGCCTCCGGGCCCATCGCCGCAGAACCACTGCTCGTGCAGGTCGGCTTCACCCGTTTCGCCCTGCGTCGCAGCGAGGCCGCGCGCGTCCGCGTGGTCGCCTCGGCCACCGCAGATGAGGTAACGGCATGAGCGCCGCCGCCGTCCGTCTCGCCCTCGTCGGCAACCCCAATTGCGGCAAAACGGCGCTGTTCAACTTGCTGACCGGCAGCCGCCAGAAGGTCGCCAACTACGCTGGCGTGACCGTGGAGCGCAAGGAGGGGCGCTTCCTTGCGCCGTCCGGCCGCCACTACGCGCTGCTCGACCTGCCGGGCACGTACAGCATGCACGCGACGAGCCTGGATGAGGCGATCACTCGTGACCTGTGTCGCGGCTTCTATCCAGGCGAACCCGCTCCTGACGTGATCGTCTGCGTGGTCGATGCCACGAACCTGCGCCTGCACCTGCGCTTCGCCCTGGAAGTGCGCGAGCTGGGCAAGCCGATGGTGTTGGCGGTGAACATGATGGATGCCGCGCGACGTCGCGGCATCGAGGTCGATCTGGCTGTGCTCGAGCGCGAGCTGGGTGTTCCGGTGGTGCCGACGGTTGCAGTACGCCGCGACGGTGCACGCGAACTGGTAGCGAAGCTCGATGCCATCGCGGACTCGCTGCACGAACCGCGCACGCATCTGGGTAATGGGGCTGCGCTCGAACCTGACGCACTCCACGCAGAGACACGCCGCCTGCTCTCGCTCGCCGTGACCATGCCGCGCCGCACCGCCGAGATCGACGACGCGCTCGACCGCTGGCTGCTGCATCCGGTGGTGGGCCTGCTATCGCTAGCGGTGGTGATGTTCCTGATCTTCCAGGCGGTCTACGCCTGGGCCACTCCGCTGATGGACGGGATCGACGCAGGTACGGCCGCGCTGGGCGCATGGGCACATGCGGCCTTGCCGGAAGGGCCGCTCAACAGCCTGATCGTCAAGGGCATCATCGCCGGCGTGGGTGGCGTGATCGTGTTCCTGCCGCAGATCCTGATCCTGTTTGCCTTCATCCTTGCGCTGGAGGAATCCGGCTACTTGCCGCGTGCCGCTTTTCTGCTCGACAAGCTGATGTTCTCGGCGGGCCTGTCCGGACGCTCGTTCATCCCGCTGCTGTCCAGCTTCGCCTGCGCGATTCCCGGAATCATGGCGACGCGTTCGATCCAGGATCCGCGCGATCGCCTTGCGACGATCATTGTGGCGCCGCTGATGACGTGTTCGGCGCGACTACCGGTATATGCGTTGCTCATCAGCGCTTTCATCCCGCAGCAGAAGGTTGGCATCTTCAACTTGCAGGGTTTGGTGCTGTTCGCCCTGTACGCCGCCGGCATTCTCAGTGCGCTGCTGGTGGCCTGGACGATGAAGAAATGGCGCCGCGACCGCAGCGAGCACGCGCTGCTGCTCGAGCTGCCTTCGTACCGCCTGCCGCATCCGCGCGACTTGGCCCTGGGCCTGTCGGAGCGCGCGGCGATCTTCCTCAAGCGCGTGGGCGGCATCATCCTAGCGTTGACGATCCTGCTGTGGTTCCTGCTCACGTTCCCGGGGGCGCCGGCGGGCTACACGGGCGCGGCGATCGACTACAGCTTCGCCGGCCGCATTGGCCATGCGATGACCACGTTCTTCGCACCGATCGGTTTCAATTGGCAGATCTGCATCGCGCTGATTCCTGGATTGGCGGCGCGTGAAGTCGCGGTGTCCTCGCTGGCCACGGTCTATGCCTTGTCCGCCGCGGACGACGCCGCTGCCGCGCAGGCGCTCTCGCCGCTGATCGCGCACGATTGGTCGCTTGCGACCGCGCTGTCGCTGCTGGTCTGGTACATCTACGCGCCGCAATGCATCTCGACGCTGGCCACGATCCGACGCGAGACGCGCTCGTGGAAGCAGGTTGGCATAAGTGCCGGTTATTTGTTCGGTCTGGCCTATCTGGCGTCGCTGATCACGTACCAGGTCGCCGCCGCATTCGGAGCGGGATGATGCACGCCGGCATGCTCGCGCAGTACGTGGTCATCGCGCTGGCGGTGCTGTTGAGCGCGGGATTCGTGGTGCACAAGCAATTTCCCGCGGGCGTGCGCCGATTGCGCATCGCTTGCGCGGTGCCGTTGGTACGCGAAGGGCGTGCGGCATGGCTTCGTCGGCTAGGGCGCTGGCTGGCGCCGGAACCGCGGGTGGGCGAAGGCAAGTGCGGCGGCTGCAACAGTTGTGCGCCGTAGGGCGTGGCTCGATCCGCCGTCTGAAGCTCGTGGAAAACGCACAGTAGCGGCGGGTCGAGACCCGCCCTACTCAATGCCGACGCCGTGCCTTCGCTCCGGTCGCTTCGGTCATCTCCACGGCTACGGCAAAGGTGCGCTGTTCGTCGGAATACAGCGCACCCACGCCGATCACATGGCGTGCGATTTCTTCGCCGCGCTCGTTCTTGATCGACAACACCATCGAGTATTCCCAGGCGCTCTCGCCTGGCGGCGGTGAAATCGTGCCTTCGACATGCAGGGGCGAGATCGTGGTCTTCGCCCCTGCAATGGCTGCTTCATCGAAGCGCAGGTGATGCCGGCACGCCGGACAGACGCTGGCGCTTTCCAGGATCACGGTCTTGCAGTGCGGACAGGTGCGGGTCGCCCCTGGCGTGCCCGGGCGCGGCGTGCTCATGACGTCGCGCCGGACTCCGCGTTGCCATTGGACGACTTGCCGCCCTTATCGCTGCTGCCGAACTCGACGTTGCCTTTCATGCGCGAACCTGGGGCCACGGTCACCGTCTCGGCCTTGAGATCGCCCACCATCACGCCGCTGGCGAGCAGCTCGACGCGTTGTGCGGATTCGATGTTGCCTTCGAGCTCGCCGGCGATGACGACCTTGCGCGCACGCACGGCGCCGTTGACGCGAGCGCCGACTTCGATGGTGAGGTCGCCCTGCACATGCACATCGCCCTTGAAGCGACCTGCGATGCGGATATGGCCGGCACCTTCGATCTTGCCTTCGATGGTGAGATCGGCAGCGATCAGCGACTCCTTGCCTTCAGTGCGTTCGGCGGCGGCGCGTGACACCGGGGGCGCGGCGCCGAGATTGAATTCGTTGGGGTCGGGCTCACGCTTGAGCGCGGTTTCGACGGGCTTGGGCGGTTCCGGCGATGCGGGAATATCGCGCTTGGGTGCGGACGGCTGGTTGAAAATCGCCATGATGCGGACTCCTCTGTGGGGGGACAGGAATGGTCGAAAATGCGATTTTTGAGACTAGCACGCGCACCCATTGGCGGCGTTGTGACACGGTGCAGTTAAAGAAAAATGCGTTGTTGTCGCGGTATTGAGTCGATTCAGGTACGTGTCCGTTTGCGGGCACTACATCCGGAACACGCCGAACCGCGAGCGCTCCTCGATCGGCGCGTTAAGGCTGGCAGAAATCGCCAGTCCCAGTACGCGACGCGTATCGGCGGGATCGATGATGCCGTCGTCCCACAGACGCGCAGTCGCGTAGTACGGGTTGCCCTGGGATTCGTACTGGTCGCGGATCGGTGTCTTGAAGGTTTCTTCCTCGTCTGGCGTCCATACCTTGCCTGCAGCCTCGAGGCCGTCGCGCTTGACCGTGGCGAGCACGGAAGCGGCCTGTTCGCCGCCCATGACGCTGATGCGTGCATTCGGCCACATCCACAGGAAACGCGCTCCGTATGCCCGGCCGCACATCGCGTAGTTGCCGGCGCCAAAGCTGCCGCCAATCACGACCGTGAACTTGGGGACGTGCGAGCAGGCCACGGCAGTCACCATCTTCGCGCCGTCCTTCGCGATGCCGGCGTTTTCATATTTGCGGCCAACCATGAAGCCGGTGATGTTCTGCAGGAACACCAGCGGGATGCCGCGCTGGTTGCATAGCTCGATGAAATGCGCGCCCTTGAGCGCGGATTCGGCGAACAGGATGCCGTTGTTGGCGATGATGCCGATGGGGTAGCCGTGGATATGGGCGAAGCCGGTGACGAGGGTCTTGCCGTAGCGCGCCTTGAATTCCTGGAAGTCGCTGCCGTCGGCAACGCGGGCGATCACTTCGCGGATGTCGAAGGGGCGCCGGGTATCCCTGGGTACGATGCCGTAGAGCTCTTCGGCCGGGTAGAGCGGTTCGCGAGCGGGCTGGATCGCCACCGGCGGGATCTTGGTGCGATTGAACGTGCCCACGATATCGCGCGCGATCTGCAAAGCATGGCGATCGTCTTCCGCGAAATGATCGGCCACGCCGGAGACCGAGGTGTGGACATCGGCGCCGCCGAGTGCTTCGGCATCGACGACTTCGCCGGTGGCAGCCTTAACCAGCGGTGGTCCGCCGAGGAAGATCGTGCCCTGTTCCTTGACGATGATGGATTCGTCGCACATCGCGGGCACGTAGGCACCGCCGGCCGTACATGAGCCCATGACCACAGCGATCTGCGGGATGTTTTCCGCGCTCATCCGGGCCTGGTTGTAGAAGATGCGGCCGAAGTGCTCCTTGTCCGGGAAGACCTCGTCCTGCAGCGGCAGGAAGGCGCCGCCGGAATCGACCAGGTAGACGCAGGGCAGGCGGTTCTCGCGGGCGATTTCCTGTGCGCGCAGATGCTTCTTGACCGTCATCGGGAAGTACGTGCCGCCCTTGACCGTGGCGTCGTTGGCGACGATCACCACTTCCTGGCCCATAACGCGGCCGATACCGCAGACCATGCCGGCTGCCGGCGCCGCGTCGTCGTACATGCCTTCGGCGGCGAGCGGCGCGATTTCCAGGAACGGCGAACCTGGGTCGAGCAGGGCGGCAATGCGGTCGCGTGCTAGCAGTTTGCCGCGCTCAGTGTGCTTGCCCCGGGCCTTGTCCCCGCCACCGTGGGCCGCTCGGGCGAGGCGGACGTCGAGCTCGTCCACCAGCGCGCGGTGGTAGGCGGCGTTGTCCTGGAAATCCTGCGAGCGTGGATCGAGTTGGGAGCTGAGTGCCGGCATGGAATGAAGGACTCGAAGCGAGCTGCGGATCAGACCATAAAGCGGCAAGGACGGCCACGGCCGACCGGCTCGACAGGTGGGTGGTACGCAAAAGAAAAGGCCCGCTTGCGCGGGCCTTTTCTAGGTACTGCTGAAGCGTAAGAAGATTACTTCTTGGCTTCTTCAGCGGCCGGAGCGGCAGCGGCGTCGGCCGGAGCAGCAGCGGCGTCAGCGGCCGGAGCAGCAGCGGCGTCGGCCGGAGCAGCAGCGGCGTCGGCCGGAGCAGCAGCGGCGTCGGTGGCAGCAGCGGCGTCAGCGGTGGTGGCAGCAGCGGCGTCAGCGGCCGGAGCAGCAGCGTCGGCAGCCGGAGCGGCTTCGGCGGTGGCAGCGGCGTCAGCGGCCGGAGCGGCTTCTTCAGCCTTGTTGCAAGCCGACAGGGC
Source organism: Lysobacter tyrosinilyticus (assembly GCF_054779815.1). Lineage (NCBI taxonomy): Bacteria > Pseudomonadati > Pseudomonadota > Gammaproteobacteria > Lysobacterales > Lysobacteraceae > Lysobacter > Lysobacter tyrosinilyticus. The sequence continues at coordinate 425,867 of NZ_BAAGXN010000003.1, read as the reverse complement.
GAGGACCGCAGCGGCGAGGAGGACGTAGAGCTTGGTGTTCATGGATGTCTCCGAGGAGTTGTCTGAAAAAACTAGTTTTTACCGTCAGGCAACGCCAGTGCGCGCAGCGACTCCGGCGGGGAGCCGGCTTCCTATCGTTCACTGACCCACATGGAAAGAGCCGCCGGACAGCCGACGGCTCTAACCCTGTTCACTGTAACAGATTCAGCCTGTTAAGGAAGTACTGTTACTTCTTTTCTTCGGTGGCCTGCTTGGCCGCGTCCTTGGCTTCTTCGGCCGCATTGGCAGCCTGCTTGGCCGTATCGGCAGCCGCGTCGGCGGCGGCAGTGGTCGTGGCGGTGGCAGCAGCGTCAGCCGAGGTGGCTGCAGCGTCAGCAGCCTGGGCCGCGGCGTCGGCAGCCTGCTGGGCGGCGTCGCCGGCAGCCTGGTCCGTCGAAGCGGTGGCGGTATCAGCGGCAGCCTGCGCTTCGGTGGCGGCAGCGGAGGCGTCGGCAGCGGCGTCTTCAGCCTGCTTCTGGTTCGAGCATGCGACCAGAGCGAAGCCCAGAGCCAGGGCGATCAGCGCCTTGTTGAAAGTCATGTTCGTTATCCTCGTCGTGGATGGGGCAACGCGCAGGGAGCGCGTCGATAACATGATGACAAGGCCGTTACCCGTGTCAAGCGGGTGGCCGTCTTTATTTTGTTAGTACGTTGTTAGATAACCGCGTCGGTTCAGCGGCGCACGCAGCTATGTTGCATTTGTTGCGTTTTTTCACGTTGCCTGCACGTCTTGCCGACCGCGCAGGCAATGCAAATCGCGTCGATATCAGATGATTTCGATCGCGACGGCCGTGGCTTCGCCACCGCCGATGCACAAAGCGGCGATGCCGCGCTTGCCGCCACGCTGCAGCAGCGCATGGATCAACGTCACTACCAGACGGGCGCCGCTGGCGCCGATCGGATGGCCCAGCGCGCATGCGCCACCGTTGACGTTGAGCTTGTCGTGCGAAATGCCGAGATCCTTCATCGGCGCCATTGCCACGCAGGCGAATGCTTCGTTGACTTCGAACAGATCGACATTTGCGACCGACCAGCCCGCCTTCTTCAACACGTTGTCGATCGCGGTCACCGGCGCGGTGGTGAACCATTCCGGCGCCTGCGAATGCGTGGCGTGGGCGACGACGCGCGCGAGCGGCTTGAGGCCGCGCTTCGTGGCTTCTTCGGCGGACATCAGTACGGTGGCGGCGGCGCCGTCGTTGATGCTCGAGGAGCTGGCGGCGGTGATCGTTCCGTCCTTCTTGAAGGCCGGCTTCAGCGCGGCGATCTTGCTGACGTCGCAACGGCCAGGCTGCTCGTCGGTGTCGATTACGGTGTCGCCCTTGCGACCGGCAACGGTGACCGGAACGATCTCGGACTTGAATGTGCCCGACTGCACGGCCGTTTGCGCGCGGCGTACGCTTTCGGCGGCGAAGGCGTCCTGCTCCTCGCGCGAGAAGCCGTACTTGGCGACGCAGGATTCGCCGAACACGCCCATTGCCTGCTTGTCGTAAGGATTGGTCAGGCCATCCCACGCCATGTGATCGAGCATCTCGGTGCTGCCGAACTTGGTGCCGACGCGGGAGCCATTGAGCAGATGCGGTGCATTGGTCATCGACTCCATGCCGCCAGCGACGACGACGTTCGCCGAGCCCGCCTTGATCGCATCGTGAGCCTGCATGATGGCCTTCATGCCCGAACCGCAGACCTTGTTGATCGTGGTGCAGCCAGCGGAGGCGGGCAGGCCGGCGCCGAGGGCAGCCTGACGTGCCGGGGCCTGGCCCAGGCCGGCGGGCAGCACGCAGCCCATGATGACCTCGTCGACCTGGTCGGCTGCGACCCCTGCGTGCTCCAGGGCGCCCTTGATGGCGGCGGTGCCAAGCGTCGGCGTGGGGACGCCGGTGAACTGGCCGAGAAGAGAACCGATGGCGGTGCGCTTGGCACCAACGATGACGACGTCGCTCATGGCGGACTCCGAATAGGGGCCGGCGCGGGGCCGGAACCCGTGGATTATGGTCCGTCTTGTTGCAGTGCCGCAAATGATCTGTACCCCCCATTTCAGGGGGCGGGCGCCAGGCAGTGGCGGCTTAGTGGGCGGGAAACAAGGCCCGACTGCATTGCCTGGCCTGGGTTTCAAACCCCGCAACAAAAAACGCCCGACTAGAGTCGGGCGCTTTTCGTGAAATTCAACAAATCCCTCCGGAGCAAGCCCCCTCCAGTAAAGGGGGCGCGGCGAAGCCGCAGGGATTTGGTAGCGACAGCCGGGGCCCAAAGTTTGCGCAGCAAACTTTGGGATTGATCCGTCGCAGACGGATCAATGCCCGCCGCGGATGCGACCCTGGAAGCGCGGCTGCGAACGGCCCAGCGGCAGCTTCAGCTTGCCGATCGCGTTGATGCGCTCTTCGGCGAGGCGGTCGGCCGCACGGTAGGTCGGGATGGCGTCGCGCTCGGCGATTTCATAGATGCGCGCCAGGTTGTGGTAGATCGTGCGCATCATGCGCATGGCGCGCTCGCGGTTGTAGCCGTCGAGTTCCAGCGCCACGTTCATCACGCCGCCCGCGTTCACCGCGTAGTCCGGTGCGTACAGGATGCCGCGCTTGGCCACTTCATCGCCGATGGCGTTGTTCGACAGCTGGTTGTTGGCCGCGCCGCAGATGATCTTGGCCTTCAGGCGGGGCAGGGTGCTTTCGTTGACGGTGCCACCCAGCGCGCACGGCGAGTACACATCGGCCGGCACGTCGTAGATCTCGTCCAGACCCACGGCTTCGGCGCCGTACTCGGACACGGCCTTGTCGACCAGCGACTTGTTGATGTCGGTGACGAAGATCTTCGCGCCGCGTTCCTTCAGCAGCTTCACGTATTCCATGCCCACGTGGCCGAGGCCCTGCACGGAGTACGAGTACTTGCCGACTTCCTCATCGCCGAAGCGCTTGTTCAGCGTCGCCATCAGGCCCTGCAGAGTGCCGTAGGCGGTGAACGGCGACGGGTCGCCCGAACCGCCGTGGACCTGGTGCACGCCGGTGACGTACTCGGTCTCGCGGTACACGTATTCCATGTCGTTGACGTCGATGCCGACGTCTTCGGCGGTGATGTAACGGCCGCCGAGCGCTTCAACGAACTGACCGAACGCGCGGAACAGCGCCTCGGACTTGTCGGTGGCCGGATCGCCGATGATCACCGCCTTGCCACCGCCGATGTTCAGACCCGCGACCGCGTTCTTGTAGGTCATGCCGCGCGACAGACGCAGTACGTCATTCAGCGCGTCCTGTTCGGTCTTGTACGGCCACATGCGCGTGCCGCCCAGTGCGGGGCCCAGCACGGTGTTGTGGATGGCGATGATGGCCTTCAGTCCGGCGTCCTTGTTGTGGCAGAACACAACCTGCTCGTGGCCGAAGGTATCGAGGGTTTCAAAAATCATCGGATGCTCCGGTTGGCGGCGCAGTGCGCGTGGCAAAGGGCGCCAACAAGGTGATGTAAGTCGTTGAGGGGCTTGAGAACTGCGGTCGAAATACGGGGTAGGCCCCGATCCGCAGGCGGCGTAGTCTACGCCAATCCCCAGCGCCGGGCCCGTGCCAGGACTGGCATCTGAAAGCCGCTGACTGCATACGTTTGCGTATGTGAAGGCATGGCCACGGGCGTGGTCGCCGAGGCTTCAGGCCGTAATGAGGCCCCGCGGACGTCTACAGCTGCGACTCGATTGGCATCCAGCCGATCACGCGGGCCGTGGTGCGCTGCCAACCCGTGGTGTCCGGTTCCCGCGTGAAGACCGCAGGCGGTTGCGCCGCCCGGTCCAGCCAACGCACGTCGCCGTCAGGAAGGCGGTACACCCAGTAGCTCAGTGCGGGAGCTGACAGTCGCAGGTATTCGTCACGCAGCGATCGGGCGATCGCAGGATCGTCGAACAGCACGCCCATCTCGGTGTTCAGATCGGCCGAACGCGGGTCGAGGTTGAACGAGCCCACGAAGCCGCGCGCGTCGTCCACCACAAACGCTTTGGTGTGCAGACTCGCACCGCTGCTTCCAAAGGCACCGGCGGTTTCAGGGCGCCCCTGCGCGCGGATTTCGTACAGGCGCACACCCGACTGCAGCAGGCGATCGCGATATCCGGCATAACCGCTGTACACCGCGGGTACGTCATTGGCTGCCAATGAATTGGTGACCACGCCGACGAACACGCCCTTTTCGGTCAGGTCCGCAAGTCCCTGTGCTCCGTATTCGCCCGGGACGAAATACGGCGAGATGAGCAGTGCCTTGCTTTTCGACGAGCGCAGCCGCGCGGACAGCTTCTCGATCATCCAGTCGCTGCGATCGCTGTCCTTCCACTTCAGGGGAGGATCGGCGACCACGTGGATGCCCGTGCTCCAGTGCGGCTGCAGTCGGCCCGCGAAGTAGGCACGCACCTGTGCCGAAGCATCCACCCGCTGCAGATAGCGTTGCGCTTCGGGTCCCATGGCTTCCTGATCCACGGTTTCCATCAGCGTTTGCAGCTTGCCGGGATCCTTGCGGCTTAGCGCCGCGATCGGCACCGCCGCGGCGCTGTTCCAATAGGTATCGAAGATGCGGCTGGCCTGCGCCACGGCGGGTCCAAACAGCACCAGATCCAGATCGCGGAAGTTGGTGTCCTTGCCCGCGCTGAAATATTCCTCGCCGATGTTGCGACCGCCGACCACCGCCATGCGTCCGTCGGCGATCCACGCCTTGTTATGCATGCGGTGATTGACGCTGACGATCCGCTGCAGCAACTCGTATACGCGCATCACGCCGCCGCGATTGCGGAACGGGTTGTACAGGCGGATCTCGATGTTCGGATGCGCGTCCAACGCGAGCAGGCCCGGGTCCATGCCCTCGGCATTCATGTCGTCCAGCAGCATGCGCACGCGTACGCCGCGCTCGGCCGCCAGCCAGGCCTCGCGGCCAAGCAGTCGCCCGGTCAGGTCGTCGTGCCAGATGTAGTACTGCAGATCGAGGCTGCGTCCGGCGCGCCGCGCCGAAATCGCTCGTGCGGCAAAGGCATCGAGTCCATCCGGCACCAGGATCGCGCCGGTCTTGCCTGGTTGCGTCGCCAGCAGCGGCACGAGTTCGCGGTCCAGGCCGGTCTGTGCCGGCTGCAGGGGCAGGGCGTGGCTGGGTTTGCCGGTGGCGGGTGGCGTCAGATGGTCGGCCAGCACCCAGCCGCTGAGTACAACCACGACAAGCGAGAACAGACCCCAGCGCAGCAACCTTCTTATGCGTCCCATGCAGCCCCCCGGATACCCGGGCAAGTATTTCACGGGTGAACAACGATCGCGCAGCGATCCGGATCGGGCGCGCGCTCAGCAACCCGGAGAAATCAACCCCAAGAACTGGGGAGATTCGGGACTGTCATGGTTCACAGGAAGTCGGAGACGGGCGACGCGGTACAATTCCCGTTCGCCTGTTTCCGTATTGAGCGCGTCACATGAGCACTCCTGCCAGCAACCTCCCCGAAGCCGCCACCGAGAGCAGCCCGCTGCGATTCGTCACCGCTGCCAGCCTGTTCGACGGCCATGACGCCGCAATCAACATCATGCGTCGTCTGATCCAGGGGCAGGGCGCCGAAGTGATCCACCTCGGCCACAACCGCTCGGTGGAAGACGTGGTCCGCGCCGCGCTGCAGGAAGACGCCGACGCCATCGCGCTGTCGTCCTACCAGGGCGGCCATGTCGAGTACTTCAAGTACATGGTCGACATGCTCAAGGAGCGCAACGCCTCGCACATCCGCGTGTTCGGCGGTGGTGGCGGCACGATCACGCCGGAAGAAATCCGCGAACTGCAGGCCTACGGCGTCGAGCGCATCTATCACCCCAACGACGGCATGCACATGGGCCTGGTGTCCATGATCGAAGACGTCGTGCGCCGCGCCGAAGCCGCGCGCCTGCCGGTGGATACGCCGCACAAGGTCGCCTTCGATAACGAAATCGAAATCGGTCGCATGCTTTCGGCGATCGAAGAGAGCGCACTGGAAGAGTCCGAGCTCGCCCATCTGCGCAAGGAATGGCAGCTGGCCGGCGGCAAGACCCCGGTGGTCGGCATCACCGGCACCGGCGGCGCCGGCAAGTCCTCGGTGACCGACGAACTGCTCAACCGTTTCCTCGCGTCCTTCCCGGACATGCACATCGCCGTGATCTCGGTCGACCCGACCCGTCGCCGCACCGGCGGCGCGCTGCTCGGCGACCGCATTCGCATGAACTCGCTGCGTTCCAAGCGTGTCTTCATGCGCTCCATGGCCACCCGCCGCCAGCACATGGCGACGAATGTGGTGCTGAAGGACTGCATCAGCTTCCTCAAGTCGCTCGGCTATGACCTGATCATCGTCGAGACCGCCGGTATCGGCCAGTCGGACTCGGAGATCGTCGACCTCGTCGACTTCCCGATGTACGTGATGACGTCCGACTTCGGCGCGCCCAGCCAGCTCGAGAAGATCGACATGCTCGACTACGCCGAGCTAGTCGTGCTCAACAAGTTCGACAAACGCGGCGCCGAAGACGCCCTGCGCGACGTGCGCAAGCAGTGGAAGCGCAATCGCGTCGCCTTCCAGACCAAGGACGAGGACGTCCCGGTCTATCCGACGATTGCTTCGCAGTTCAACGATCCCGGCATCAGCTGGATGTTCGCCAACCTGTGCCGTCTGCTGCGCGAGAAGCTCTCGCTGCCGCAGGAGAAGTGGACTCCTGAGCTCGACACCTCACTGAAGGAACCGCGCGCCACCGTGCTGATCCCCGGCGCACGCGTGCGTTACCTGGCCGAGATCGCCGAGCAGGGCCGCGGCATCAACCGCCAGATCGAGACGCAGTCCGAAGTGGCCGACCGGGCGCAATCGCTGTGGGAGGCGCTGAAGGAACTCGATGACGCCAAGCTGCCGAAGGCGCTCGACCTGTTCGACAGCGCCGACATCACGCCTGCCGCCGGCGCCGCCGTCACGACCGTGGGGTCAGACCTGCCCGACAGCCCGTCGCCCGCCGTACCGGTGCCGGCCGAACCCGTCGTCGACCGTTCGCTGCTGACCCTGCGCCAGCGCTACAACGACGCCGTGCAGTCGCTTACTTCCGAAGCGCTGAAGTTGCTGCGCGACTGGCCAGCACGCCTGAAGTCGATCACCGACGACGTCAACGAATACAAGGTCCGCGACAAGGTCATCCGCGTCGAGAACTACCGCGAGTCGCTGTCGCACCAGAAGATCCCGAAGATCGCCGCGCCGACCTACAAGTCTTGGGGCGAGCTGCTGACCTTCCTGCAGAAGGAAAACCTGCCGGGCTACTACCCGTACACCGGTGGTGTGTACCCGTACCGTCGCACCGGCGAAGACCCGATCCGCATGTTCGCGGGCGAGGGCACGCCCGAGCGCACCAACCGCCGCTTCCATTACCTCAGCGTCGGTCTGCCGGCCGCGCGCCTGTCGACCGCATTCGACTCGGTCACGCTGTACGGCGAAGACCCGGCCGTGCGTCCGGACATCTTCGGCAAGATCGGCAACTCCGGCGTCAACATCGCCACGCTGGACGACATGAAGAAGCTGTACTCCGGCTTCGACCTGTGTGCGCCCAGCACCTCGGTGTCGATGACGATCAACGGCCCGGCGCCGATCATCCTCGCGATGTTCATGAACACCGCGATCGACCAGCAGGTCGAGAAGTACCTGCGTGCCGATCAGGCGCGTTGGGACGCCGCGCACGCCAAGATCGAAGCGATGTTCGCGGGCAAGAAGCGCCCGGAATACAGCGGCATGCTGCCCGAGACCAACGACGGCCTCGGCCTCGGTCTGCTCGGAGTCACCGGCGACCAGGTAGTCGAGCCCGAGGTCTACGAGAAGATCCGGACCGAGACTCTGGCCACCGTGCGCGGAACGGTGCAGGCCGACATCCTCAAGGAAGACCAGGCGCAGAACACCTGCATCTTCAGCACCGAGTTCGCCCTGCGCATGATGGGCGACATCCAGCAGTTCTTCGTCGACAAGAACGTCCGCAACTTCTACTCGGTGTCGATCTCGGGTTACCACATCGCCGAAGCCGGCGCGAACCCGATCTCGCAGCTCGCCTTCACCCTGTCGAACGGCTTCACCATCGTCGAGTACTACCTCGCACGCGGCATGAAGATCGACGACTTCGCACCGAACCTGTCGTTCTTCTTCAGCAACGGCATGGACCCCGAGTACACCGTCATCGGTCGCGTCGCCCGCCGCATCTGGGCCCGCGCGATGCGCGACCGCTACGGCGCTTCGGCGCGCAGCCAGATGATGAAGTATCACATCCAGACCTCGGGTCGCTCCCTGCACGCGCAGGAGATCCAGTTCAACGACATCCGCACCACGCTGCAGGCCCTGTACGCGCTGTTCGACAACTGCAACAGCCTGCACACCAACGCCTACGATGAAGCGATCACCACGCCGACGGAAGAGTCCGTGCGCCGCGCGGTGGCGATCCAGATGATCATCAACAAGGAACTGGGCCTCAACTTCAACGAAAACCCCTGGCAGGGCAGCTTCATCGTCGACAATCTCACCGACATCGTCGAGGAAGCCGTCTACAAGGAATTCGAAGCGATCAGCGAGCGCGGCGGCGTGCTCGGCGCGATGGACACCATGTATCAGCGCGGCAAGATCCAGGAAGAGTCGCTGTACTACGAGCACAAGAAGCACGACGGCTCGCTGCCGCTGATCGGCGTCAACACCTTCCTGCCGAAGGACCACGGCGGCGATATCGTCACCGAGATCGAACTGATCCGTTCGACCGAAGGCGAGAAGGGCCAGCAGATCGAGAATGTTGCCGGCTACCAGAACAATCGCAATGGCTACTCGACCGAAGGTCTCAAGGGACTGCAGGCCACCGCGCGCGAACGCCGCAATGTGTTCGCCAGCCTGATGGAAGCCGTGAAGACGCACAGCCTCGGCCAGATCAGTCACGCGCTCTACGACGTGGGTGGCGAGTACCGCCGCAACATGTAACCGTCGTTGTGGCGGTGTGCGTTTGCTGCTTATCTGTTTTCCCTGTCGCGCCTCCCATTGATGGGGGCGCGGAGTGAGCGTGTTCGCCTTCCTCGTCCTTGAACTCCGCCGCTACACAGGAACGTCCGAATGACCGGATCCATCGCACTGATGCTTTCGAAGACGGGTGGCCCGCCGTTCCACGGCTCGGTCGGCTACGTCAACGATGCCATTGGCCCGATCCTGTCCCGTCACGGGTGGCGCGTCCGTGCATTCGATGCGCCACGCGGTGACCTGGGCGAAGAAGCCATGCTGCCGTTCGCCCTGGGTAACCAGCTGGCCGCGCTCGACGGCGCGACGGCGCCCGACGTGGCGTTGTTCGATGGCGCCGGAACCTCCATCCGCACGCCCACTCGTGCCTGGTCCAAGCGCAACGTCATGCTGTACCACGGCCTGGTTTATGGGACCGGCGCGTGGATGACCTCGACCGACATCGACCTCCACTGCGCCAACTCGCCTTATCTCCAGCGCACGCTGCACGCGATCTTCGCCATTCCCAACTGGCGCGGCCGAAGCTGCCTCAACCCGCACGGCATGCGCGCGCTGGCCGATATCCAGCTGCCGGTGCCGTGCGTCGAAAGCCCCGATGGCCACCCCGGCTTCGGCTATGGCGCGGACATCCCGCCGCAGATCCTGCGCGGGTTCGACAGCGATGTCGTGTGGGGGCATGCGTTGCAGCCCGGCAAACAGGACTGGTTCGCTACGCTGAGCGTGATGTATTGGCTCAACCAACTGCGCTCCGGACCCGGCGCGAAGCGCATCAAGTTGCTGGTGTCGGAATCGTCACTTACGCCGGATCATCGCGCGGCTCTGGATGCGATGCTGGCGCCTGGCGGCCGCTCCTGCGACGACTACTTCGTGCGGGTGCCGAACCTCAATCAGCGCGCCCTGTTCCGTCTCATGCGGTCGAGCCGGTTCGCGCTGGCGTACAACCGCTTTCCCGAGCCGTTCGGCTTCTACGTGCTGGAGTCCGTGCACAACGGATGTCCGGTGTACACCAATGGCGTCGGCAACAACCGTTTCCTGCTACCTCCCGACCACGGCATCACCGTGCTTGAAACGCCGGCGATGGTCCCGGAAACGGACGGTCGCCGGGAGGCGGCGGCCTATCGCATCGTCGCCGAACGCATCCTCGCCGATCTGGACCGTAGTGATGACGTCGGTGCGCAATGCCGGCGTGGCAGAGCGCTCATCGATGAACGCTGGTCGCTAGCGGCGTTCGAGCGGAGCCTGCTGGCAGCGCTCGACCGCCTGGAATGCCCGCTGCCGCCCGAGCCCGACTTCGAAGCACTCGAGGTCCAGCTCAGCCCGCTCGTCCGCAGCATCGATCCGGGCAGCGGCCGCAGCCTCAACGATTATGCGAGTACCACGCTCCGGCCCGACAGCGCCGCGCTGCTGCAGCAGTTGCTCGGACGGCGCTGCAGCGAGCTTGCCTCAGATGAGATGGAGCGCATCGAATCGACCCACGGTCTGTTCGCCAGGGGGCTGCTGACGCTATCGTCCGCAGCTGTTCCGTCCTCTTCCTGATTTTCGCCCCATGCCCACTTCTCTGATCGTCGTCGACGACTTCTTTGAACGCGCGACCGAGCTACGAGAATCGGCCCTGCGCCTGACCTACCCGGACCAGCAAGGTGCGTTCCCCGGCCGTAACTCGCTGGAGCGCATCGAGATCGATGGCCTGGCGCCGTACATCTCCAGCATCGTTGGCGAACGGCTCAAGGTGATCGAGCCGCTGGGCTCGCACGCGAAGTTCCGCAGCACGCTGGCGTCGGACAAGGGTAGGGGCAAGGTGCACGTCGACCCGGGCTACTGGTCTGGCGTGCTGTACCTTAGCCGTCCCGAAGATTGCCGCGGTGGCACCGATTTCTTCCGGCATCGCCGCACCAATACCGATAGGCGACCCATGAACAATGGGGAGCTCCAGGCGCTGGGCTACTCGTCCATCGACGAGGCCCACGAGGACATCATTGAGCGCGATGGCACGGACGAGAGCTGTTGGGAGACCACGATGAGCGTCCCCATGCGCTTCAATCGCTTGATCATGCTGCGACCGTGGTTGTGGCACACCGCTGGTCCGGGCTTTGGCGACAATCTCGCCAACGGTCGCCTGGTGTACCTGATGTTTTTCGCGGCGGGATGAGGCGATGAGTACCGGCGCATTATGTAACGCGCCCGTTTGCCAACCCCCCAATAGGAAGCCCGCCGCCTGGCGGGCTTCTTTTTTGTCCTTCTCCCCGCTGGGAGAAGGTCGTAGCGGGCGATAGCCCGCGAAGGGCCGGGCGACTGAGGGGGCTTCTGCTTCTGCTGCGGCGCCTCCCCCTCACCCTGCGTTGCTTCGCAACGCGGTCCCTCTCCCCGCAAGCGGGGAGAGGGCGCATGCGCGCCCGAGTGAAAATATCGCTTCCGCGGTGATGACCCGTTACGTCACTTTCTATCCGCAGCTTGTCAACGACAACGGTAGCGAGAAAAGCGTCACGCATTGCGCTCCGGACTTCGCGCATCAAGTCACAACGGAGAAAAAAAGCCGACTGGCAAGATCCCTGTCCCGAATCAACAACACGAATCAGATGTCGCTTTCCCCGGAACAAGCCCGCGAATACATGCACAAACTACTGGCCGCCATGGTGAAAGCCGGCGGCTCGGACTTGTTCATCTCACACGATTTCCCGCCGAGCATGAAGGCCAACGGCCAGATGACGCCGATGACCGAGCAGAAGCTCAACGGGACCATCACCGCGAAGCTCGCCGATGCGTTGATGAACGACAAGCAGCGCGCCGAATTCGCCGAGCAGCTCGAATGCAACTTCGCGATCGTCGTGCCCAACGTCTCGCGCTTCCGCATCAACGTCTTCGTGCAGCAGGGCCAGGTGGGCATGGTGGTGCGCACGATCGCGGCCGAGATCCCCAACTTCGAGAAGCTGCGCCTGCCGGCGGTTCTCAAGGACGTGGTGATGCAGAAACGTGGACTGGTGTTGGTCGTCGGCGCTACCGGCTCGGGCAAGTCGACGTCGCTCGCCGCGATGATCGACCATCGCAACCGTACGTCGGCCGGTCACATCATCACCGTCGAGGATCCCGTCGAATACGCGCACGTGTCGCAGAAGTCGCTGGTGACGCATCGCGAGGTCGGTGTCGACACCCATAGCTGGCATCATGCGCTGAAGAACACCCTGCGCCAGGCGCCCGACGTGATCTTGGTTGGCGAGATCCGCGATGCGGAGACGATGGAGAATGCGATCTCCTTCGCCGAGACTGGTCACCTTTGCCTGAGTACGCTGCACGCAAACAGCGCCAGTCAGACCATGGAACGCATCATCAACTTCTTCCCGGAGGAACGTCGGACGCAGCTGTTGATGGATCTGTCGGCCAACTTGCGTGCGATCGTCTCGCAGCGCCTTGTCCGCACCGAGGACGGCAAGGGGCGTGTCGCGGCGATCGAGATCCTGCTCAACACGCCGACCATCGCCGAGAAGATCTTCAAGGGCGAGTTCAACGAGCTCAAAGGCATCATGGCCAAGTCGCGCGAGCTCGGCATGTGCACGTTCGACGCCGCGCTGTTCGATCTCTACAACGAAGGCATGATTTCGTACGAGGAAGCGATCCGCAACGCGGATTCCGCCAACGAGCTGCGCCTGAATATCAAACTGAAGAGCTACCGCGGCGAGCCGTCTGCGGCTGACGCGGCCTCGCTGTCGCTGCATGAAGAGCCCAGCGCACAGCAAGTCGAGGCGCAGCGCGCCAAGGAGCAGGAACGACGCGATCTGCAGGAACTGGAGCGGCTGAAGGCGGGCAGGGCAGCGGCGTAAGCCGTCCCTAGCGGGACCAGCCCCGAGCAGCGCCCGCCTAAATGGGCGTTGTTTTTGGTCTGATCAGGCAACGCGCTTTACGACTTTGGGCGTGGGGTGTGGCCGCAGCTTGCTGCCTAACCCAAGACGCACGAAAAAGGCCCGGAATCGTCCGGGCCTTTCATTGGTCCTGCACAACAGCACCAGGACTAGGTCGGCGCGAAACCCTTGGTCGCCTTCTTGTCCCGCTTCTCGGCCTTCTTTTCCTTCATCGTCTTGGCCGGTTTCTTCTTCTCTTGCTTCTTCTGGTTCATGCCTTTCATGTGGCTTCTCCTCGGCGCGGTTGCGATGAACGGCGGTGGCCGTCGGCCTGCGCAGTATGCGCCTACCGGCACCCGTTGGTCGCGGCAGGGCCCTCCGGCCGGTGTGGTGGCTTAAACTAGGCAGCCGAACGTAGCGCCGCCGGCCGCAATCCCATGATTACCAACGACGTGCTGCGCAGCATCCGTTACATGCTTGACCTCAGCGACCAGCGCGTCGTGGAGATCACCCAGCTGGTCGATCCGGCGTTTGCGCTCGGCAAGGCCGACGTGCAAGCGTTCCTGCGCCGCGAAGACGACCCCGAATACGTCGATTGCAGCGACGCCGTGCTCGCGCGTTTCCTCGATGGACTGGTGGTGTATTGCCGCGGCCGCGACGAGCGCCTGCCGGCACGTCCGCCGGAACAGCGCGTTACCAACAACGTGGTGCTGAAGAAGCTGCGGGTCGCGTTCGAGCTGAAGGATGTCGACATGCACGCGGTGTTCGCATCCGCAGGCTGGCCGATCTCCAAGCCGGAGTTGACCGCGCTGTTCCGCCAGCCGGGCCATTCGAACTACCGCCCGTGCGGCGACCAGCTGTTGCGCAATTTCCTCAAGGGTCTGACGCTGCGCGTGCGTGGGGCCTGAAGCCGTAGGCTGGCTTCATCAACCCAGCTGCGCGGGGTGCTGGGTTGGTAAGGCCAACCCAGCCTGTTTGTAAGGTCAGCCCAGCCTACGCGTCTAGAACTTCTCGCCCACCGGCAGGTAGCGCCATTCGCCGGGCGGCATCTTGGCCATCGACACCTTGCCTATGCGCAGACGCCGCATGGCCACCACCTGCAGGCCCACTTGCGCGCACATGTCGCGGATCTGTCCGGGCTGCACGTCCTTGAGCGCGAAGCGCAGGCGGAACTCGTTCTGCCAGCTGACCTTGCACGGGGCTAGCTCGCGCCCGCGGTACCGCAAGCCGTGGTTGAGTCGGCGCAGGCCGTACGGCGCGATCTCGCCGGCCACCTCGACGACGAACTCCTGCTCGATCTGCGCGGCGTCCTCGGTGAGCCGGCGCCATACCCGGCCGTCCTGGGACAGCACCATCAGCCCGCTGGCCTCGGCCTCCAGCGGCACCAGCGGGGTCAGGCGCACGAAGTGGCGCTGCAGCAAGCGCACGCCGCTGGGATCGGCTTCCCAACGCGTGGCAGGTGTGACCAGCGCGACCGCCGGTTGGCGCCCCTCGATCGCATCGAAGCCGGCCGGCTTGTGCAACAGCACCGTGGCGGGTTCCGGCGCCTCCAGCACGGCGTCCGGGTCGAGCTCGACGTGCTCGTCCGTGACCGGGTGCTGCGGCGCCTCGACGATCTGGCCGTCTACCGTCACCCAGCCGTTCTCGATGTAGCACTCGGCATCTGCGCGCGAACAACCGGCCAGTTCGGCCACACGTTTGGACAGTCGGACGGGGTCGGGCATGGGGGCGTCTCGGGTGGGGGCGCTACTTTCGCATATGCCGCGACTCGTACCGCGGATGCGGCGCCCTCACGCGCGGCGCCCGCCCGACCCCATCCGGGCTAGCGGTTCACCGCCGGTCCGTTCACGCCCACGTAGCCGTTCGCGCAACCGGTGGTGCACGTTGTCGCCAGCATGTTGTAGACGATCCGGCCGGCGTTGCTCTTGGAGCGGAAGTGGCCGACGCCGCCGCTGGTGTCGCCGCCTCCCTGGTTGTACGGACTGCCGTCGGCCCAGTCCCAGTCGTATGCGTAGGCGCTGCTGCCGAAGCCGATGTCCACCTGCGCCTTCACGTTGCTGGCGGCATTGAACAGCGCGCCGCTGCTGCAGCCAGCGACATAGCTGGTGGTGAAGCAGTGCACCTGGTCGTTGGCGCCGGCGGTGATCGTGTAGTAGCTGATGGTCGAGAGCAGCGCCGGCATCGCGCGCAGGCTGTTGCTGCCGCTGCCGGTCCAGCGGTTGTAACCGTAACCGGCCACGCCGGTGCTCGGGTAGAAGCCGAAGGTGTAGTGGTCGTACGGCCACACGTACGCCTCGGCGTTGCACGTGGGCGCGTAGGGCGACTGGTAGCCGGTGGCGTAGCAGGTGTTGAGCCCGCGCAGGCCGCCGCCGATGTTGACGAAGCGGCGCACGCTGCCCTGGTAGCCGTAGTAGCGCAGCATCGCCAAGGTCATGCTCGAACCCATCGAGTGAGCGACGATGTCCACCTGGCTGCTTCCGGTGTAGGCCTTCACCTTGTCGATGAAGGTCTTGAGCACCTGGTACTTGGCAGGCTCGTGATAGTTGAACTGTGGCGTGGCACGCTCGTCGGCATCCAGGTAGGTGACGCCGAACAGCTCGCAGTCGTTGTAGCCGCGCGCCTTGAGCTCGTCGTACACCGAGTAGGTAGGCGTGGTGTAGCCGGCGCCGACGCTGCCTGGCGGCATATCGAAGCTGATCGCGCTGTCGCCGTTGCCGGGGATGAAGACAACCGGGGTGCGCGTGGCCGTGCAACTGCCACCGCCGAATCCGCCGTTTCCGACGCCGGGATTGAAGCCACCCGCGTACTGGGTGGCGGCGCCCGTGCAGGTGTAGCCGTTGTTGCCGCCGCAATCGAGCGCGTGCGCGGTGGCCGGCAGCAGCAGGGTTGCCGTCCCGAGCAAGGGCAGGGCAAAGGTCAGCAGGGCGGCCGCGGCCGCGGAGCGGAAGAACGGAACGAATCCAAACGTGCTGCGGAACATGCGAGCTCTCCCCAGGTGTCAGTTCGATCACTTCTGTGCAATCGCGCTGATGCTGGTCCTGTCGTCGGGACACGGCCATTGCACTTAAGGGCATGACGCGCTGCGGCATGTAACCTTCTCTCCCTTTTTACGGGATGGTGGATGGCGCCCTTGCCCCAGCTTTCACCCCGAACGACTAGCCTTTAGCTTTCGCAGACCCATCGCATGCCGAGTACCCGTTCCAGCACGAAGAAGACGCCTGTTATCCAACGCGACGACGGCTACGTCCGCGTTCGCGGCGCGCGCGAGCACAACCTCAAGGACGTGGACGTCGACCTCCCACGCGATGCGCTGGTGGTTTTTTCCGGGGTGTCCGGTTCGGGCAAGTCGTCGCTGGCGTTCGGGACCATCTACGCCGAGGCACAACGGCGTTACTTCGAATCCGTCGCCCCCTATGCGCGACGCCTGATCGACCAGGCCGGCGTGCCGGACGTCGATGCCATCGAGGGACTGCCACCGGCGATCGCCTTGCAGCAGCAACGCGGCGCGAGCAATGCGCGCTCCAGCGTCGGCAGCGTCACCACGCTGTCGAGTCTGGTGCGGATGATGTACTCGCGCGCCGGCGCCTATCCGCCGAAACAGGCGATGCTGTATGCCGAGGACTTCTCGCCCAACACGCCGCAGGGCGCGTGCTCCAAGTGCCACGGCCTGGGCCACGTGTTCGAGGTGACCGAGAAGCTGATGGTCCCCGATCCGTCGCTGAGCATCCGCGACAAGGCCATCGCCAGCTGGCCGCCGGCCTGGCACGGGCAGAACCTGCGCGACATCCTGGTTACGCTCGGCTACGACGTCGATTGCCCATGGAAGGATCTGCCGAAGAAGGATCGCGAATGGATCCTCTTCACCGAGGAAACGCCGACGGTGCCGGTGTACGCCGGCTTCACCGTGGCCGAAACCCGCGCCGCGCTCAAGCGCAAGACCGAGCCCAGCTACATGGGCACCTACACCGGCGCGCGGCGCTACGTGCTGCACACCTTCGCCAGTACCCAGAGCGCGCTGATGAAGAAGCGCGTCTCGCGCTACATGGAGGGCCAGCTGTGCCCGCTGTGCGAGGGCAAGCGCCTCAAGCGCGAAGCGTTGTCGGTGACCTTCGCCGGCATCGACATCGGCGAGCTGTCGCGGATGTCGCTCGATCGCGTGGTGGAAATCCTGCAGCCCGTGGCGAACGGTGACTTCGGCGCACAAGAGGGCGGCGAAGCGGATCGCACCGCCACGAAGCGAAGCCGAGCACAACGCGCGGCTTCAAAGCGGGCTACCCACGCCGCGGCGCCGGACGTCCGCCGCACACCGGCGCTATCGGAAGAGAAGCGCCTGGCCGCGCAACGCCTAGCCGAAGGCGTGGTCGCGCGTCTGCACACCCTGCAGGCACTCGGCCTCGGCTATCTGTCGCTCGACCGCACCACGCCAACACTTTCACCCGGCGAGCTGCAACGCTTGCGGCTCGCGACGCAGCTGCGTTCCAATCTGTTCGGCGTGGTCTACGTGCTGGACGAACCCTCCGCCGGCCTGCATCCCGCCGACAGCCAGGCGCTCTACGACGCGTTGGAACAGCTGCGTGACGCCGGCAATTCCGTATTCGTCGTCGAACACGATCTGGAGCTGATGCGACGCGCGCAATGGCTGGTGGATGTCGGCCCCGACGCGGGCGAACGCGGCGGCCAGGTGCTGTACAGCGGTCCGCCTTCGGCGCTGGCCAGCGTCGCCGATTCGCGCACGGCGCAGTTCCTGTTCGGCACCACGCAGGCGCCCTCCAGTCACGCGCGCCAACCGACCGGCTGGCTTGAGCTGCAAGGCATCCATCGCCACAACTTGCACGGCCTCGATGCGCGCATACCGCTGGGCGCGCTGACCGCGGTCACCGGCATCTCCGGTTCGGGCAAGTCCAGCCTGATCGCGCAGGCGCTTACCGAACTGGTGCTGCTGCATCTCGGCCACGAGCCCGAGGACGAAGACGAAGGCACGCCCGATGCACCTACCGTGATCGAACGCACCCGCGGCCATCTGGCCGGCGATGTCGATGCCGTGCAGCGCCTGGTGCAGGTCGACCAGAAGCCGATCGGCCGCACGCCGCGCTCCAATCTGGCGACCTATACCGGCCTGTTCGATCACGTGCGCAAACTCTTCGCCGCAACGCCCGAAGCCAAGCGCCGTCGCTTCGATGCCGGACGCTTTTCCTTCAACGTCGCCAAGGGCCGCTGCGAAACCTGCGAAGGCGAGGGCTTCGTCAGCGTCGAACTGCTCTTCATGCCCAGCGTCTACGCCCCGTGCCCGACCTGCCACGGTGCGCGCTACAACGAAGCCACGCTGCAAGTGCGCTGGAACGGTCGCAACATCGCCGAAGTACTGCGCATGACGGTCGAAGAGGCGGGTGAATTCTTCGCCGCCGAAGACGCCATCGCGCGCCCCCTGGCGCTGCTGCGCGAAATCGGCCTGGGGTATCTGCGCCTGGGTCAGCCCGCGACCGAACTGTCGGGTGGCGAAGCGCAGCGCATCAAGCTCGCCACCGAACTGCAACGCAGCCAGCGCGGTCGCAGCCTGTACGTGCTCGACGAACCCACCACCGGGCTGCACGCCGCCGACGTCGACCGTCTGATGCTGCAACTCCATCGTCTGGTCGATGCCGGCAACACCGTGGTCGTGATCGAACACGAGATGCGCGTGGTCGCCCAGGCGGACTGGGTGATCGATATGGGCCCGGGGGCCGGAGAGAGCGGCGGGCGGATCGTGGTGGAAGGGTTGCCGCGGTCGGTGGCGAAGGCGCGGGGGAGCCGCACGGCCTCGTACCTGGCCGCTACGCTCAAGGGATGAGCGCCGTCAGTCGCAACACCCGAATTTCCTAGGCCGTACTCAGCCGATTCCCACCGCAACGCTTGGCCGCATACATCGCGCTGTCCGCGTGCTGCAGCAGCGGTTTGCGCTCGGCGCCATTGTCTGGATGCAGCGCCATGCCGATGCTGGCGCTGATCTCGATGTCGTGGCCTTCGAGTTGGTAGGGCTGTTCCAGTGCCGCACGGATCTGCTCGCCTACATTCAAGGCGACGGAAGCCTGCCCGATACCAGGTAGCAGCACCACGAATTCGTCGCCGCCCAGACGCGCCACGGTGTCGGTGTGTCGCACGCAACGCCGGATGCGCTCGCCGGCTTCGCGTAGCAGCGAATCGCCGAGGGCGTGTCCGTGCAGGTCATTGACGCGCTTGAAGCCGTCGAGGTCCAGGTACAACACGGCCATGAGCTGGCGGTCGCGCTGCGCGACCGACAGTGCTCGTTCGAGCGTGTCGTTGAAATGGCTGCGGTTGACCAGGCCAGTCAATGCATCGTGGTTGGCCAGGTAGGCCAGCCAGGCGCGGTTGCGCGTGCGCTCGATGGCCGCCGCGATCTGCGCCGACACGAATTGCAGCAGCTGCATGTCCTGCGCGGTGTAGCGTGTCGTGCTGTCGTAGCTTTGCACCACCAGCGCGCCGATTACGCCGCCCGCCGTGGTCAGCGGTACGCCCAGCCAGCCGATCGATTCGTGCCCGACGACCGAATACAGGTGTCCGGGCAAGGCGGGGCGGGTTTCGGGAGTCAGCAGCAGCGGCTCGCCGGTACGGATCACATGATTGGACAGCGTATGCATGTCCAGCGGCAGTGCCGCGGGTGCCGAGTCGTGTTCGTCGACGAAGTAGGGGAACACGACCCTGTCCCGATCGGCATCACGCATCGCGACGAAGCAATTCACCGCGGGCAGCAGCCCGTCGATGATGCGGTGGATGCGCTGGAACAGCGATGGCATGTCGGATTCGGCATGGGCCGCCTCCGAGATTTCCAGCAGCGCCGTCTGCACCGCTTCGGCGCGCTTGAGTTCGCTGATGTCGTGGGCGACGGCGACGCGCACGCGATGGGCTTCGGACCAGCTTGCCGACCACTGGATATGGACCACACGCCCGTCCTTGCGGACGTAGCGGTTCTGGAAGTGGAACTTGGAATCGCCGGCCATGATTTCGCGCGCGGCATCCAGCGTGCGTTCGCGGTCGCCTGGATGCACCAGGTCGATCATCTGTCGGCCCAGTACTTCCTGCGCGCTGTAACCGAAGATGCGTTCGTAAGCCGCATTGACCCACAGATACCGACCCTGCTCATCGACCACGCACACGGCGTCGAGCAGCAGGTCCAGCAGTTCGGCGACGGGCAGATGCGGGCTAGTGGGCATCGGAAGGGAAGGGAGCGGGCGATCAAACCAGGGCGGCGCCTTCCATGACCGGGATACAGTAAACGGGAAGAGGGGGCGATTCACCCTACCTGCTCCCGTGGGCGGCCCTCTTCGGATGAATGGTTGTCCCGGCTGACGAAAAAGAACGGTCGCCCCTTACCGATGGCACTCGGATTCGAGGCCAATCCCCGCTAGGCCGTGCGCAGCATGGAACGTGGCCGCTCCTGACTGCGGCTCAACCCTCGGTCAAGCGGACGTCACGGTCGTCGAACCCATACGTACGGTCGGCCGCACGGCGATGTTGCGCTCGGCATCCATCAGCTGCAGTTCGCCGTCCTGGATCATTGCGGTCAGTCGCATGCCTCGATCGAACAGAACGGTGATCGCATCGACGTCCTTCGCTGCGATGTCGATGACTGTCAGGTTCTTCTGCCGCGCAAGCGCCGCGGCATTCTTGTTCCACCACACGTCGGCGGCCTGACCGCCGTAGGTGATCACGACTACCTGCTGCGAGCGGCCGCATGCCTTGCGGATGCGAGACTCGTCCGGCTGGCCCAGCTCGATCCATTGCTCGATCTCGCCGGTGTAGTCATGCCGCCACAGCGTCGGCTCGTCCTCATCGCTCAGGCCCCGACCGAACTCCAGCCGCTCATCGGCGTACAGCGCGAAAGCCAGCAACCGCACCATCAGGCGCTCGTCGGTTTCCGACGGATGCTGCGCCAGGGTGAGGTTGTGCGAAGCGTAGTAGTGCCGGTCCATGTCGCTGACCTGCAACTCGGCCTTGATGACGGTGGCCTTGAGTGCCATGAGGTCCCTGGCTGCTGAGGCCGGTCGGAAAGATTCACTATTCTAGAGGTACGGCGCTGCACGCGTTGGTTTTTCGGTCCTCGACCGTGAATGGCTCAGGCAGTACCTGTGGGACGGTTGCGCGAATGGGCTTGTGGCTATAGTCGCCGCCACCACAGCCCAGGAAGGAATCCTCGTGATCAAGTCCAGTCTTTCCGTCGTGCTGCTTGCCGCGGCCGCTTCGGCCTCCGCTGGCGCGGTGCACGGCATCCATCCCGAAGACATGAACCGCGGCGCCGACGCCTGCACCGACTTCTTCGATTACGCCAACGGCAACTGGCGCAAGGAAAACCCGATTCCCGATTACATGGACCGCTGGAGTCGCCGCTGGCAGTCCGGCGAGGTCAACAAGGAACACGTCCGCGACATCCTCACCGAACTGTCCGCGCGCACCGACTGGCCCAAGGGCAGCTCGGGTCAGCTCGCCGGCGACTTCTACGCCGCGTGCATGGACGAATCGCGCATCGACGCGCTCGGCAGCAAGCCGGTCCAGCCTTGGCTCAACGAGATCGGCGCCATCAAGGACAAGGCCGGCCTGCAGCGCGTGATCGGCAAGCTGCACGACGTGGGCGTCTTCGTGCCCTTCATCGTCTACTCCGGCGAAGACATGCACGACCCAACCAGAACCATCGCGGACATCTACGCCGGTGGCCTGGGCATGCCGGACCGCGACTACTACCTCAAGCCCGAGCCGCGCTTCGTCGAAGCGCGCGCGAAATACGTAGAGCATGTGGCGAAGCTCTTCGAGCTCGCCGGCACTGCGCCGGCGCAGGCGAAGCAGAACGCCGAAACCGTCTTCGCCTTCGAAAAGCGCCTGGCCGAAGCCTCCTTCGACAACGTGCAACAGCGCGATCCCAAGCTGCAGGACCACCTGACCGCATTCGCCGATCTGTCCAAGGTCGCGCCCGGCTTCAACTGGGCGAAGTACTTCGACGACGCCCATATGCCGCACGACGCGGTGAATGTCCGGCAGCCGAAGTTCATGCAACAGGTCGGGAAGGAACTGACCGCGACCCCGATCGCGCATTGGCACACCTACCTGCAGTGGCAGGTGCTCAACAACGCTGCCGATACGCTGTCCAAGCCCTTCGTCGAAGAGAACTTCGCCTTCAACGGCAAGTTCCTCACCGGCGCCACCGAGATCAAGCCGCGCTGGAAGCGCTGCGCCGAACTCACCGACCAGCAGCTCGGCGAAGCGCTCGGGCAGAAGTATGTGGAGAAGTACTTCCCGCCGGAAGCCAAAGCGAAGATGCAGGAGATGGTGAAGAACATCCTGCTCGCGATGGACGACACCATTCGCGAACTCGACTGGATGGATGAAGCGACCAAGAAGAAAGCGCTGGAAAAGCGCTCGACCTTCTTCCCTAAGCTCGGTTATCCGGACAAGTTCAAGGACTACAAGGGCGTGGTCGTTTCGCGCGCCTCGGCCTTCGACAACGTCCTCGCCGCCTCGCGCTGGAACGTCACCGACGTACGGAGCCAGGTCGGCAAGCCGACCGACCGCAGCCGCTGGGGCATGACCCCGCCGACGTCCAACGCGTACTACAACCCGCTGCAGAACGAGATCGTGTTCCCGGCCGGTATCCTGCAACCGCCCGCGTTCGACGTTAACGCCAGCGATGCCGTGAACTACGGCGCGATCGGCGTGGTCATCGGCCACGAGATCAGCCACGGCTTCGACGACCAGGGCTCGCAGTTCGACGCACAGGGCCGACTGTCCAACTGGTGGACGCCCGAGGACGGCAAGAAGTTCGAAGCCAAGGGGATGTGCGTGGTGAAGCAGTTCGAGGGCTACTTCA
The DNA here is from genome assembly GCF_054779815.1 of Lysobacter tyrosinilyticus. Lineage (NCBI taxonomy): Bacteria > Pseudomonadati > Pseudomonadota > Gammaproteobacteria > Lysobacterales > Lysobacteraceae > Lysobacter > Lysobacter tyrosinilyticus. The sequence continues at coordinate 403,177 of NZ_BAAGXN010000003.1, read as the reverse complement.
TCGAACCGGGCGTGCACCACAACGGCAAGCTGGTACTGGGCGAATCGATCGGCGACCTCGCCGGCGCCAAGATCGCCTACCGCGCGTACCTGAAGTCACGCGAAGGCAAGGGCCCGGAACCGACCATCGACGGCTTCACCCCCGAGCAGCAGTTCTTCATTGCCTGGGGTCAATGGCGTGGTGATGAAACGCGTCTGGAAACCCAGCGCACGATGATCCAGGGCGACCCACACCCGATCGCGAAGTACCGCGTCAACGGCCCGTTCTCGAACCTGCCGGAGTTCCGCGCGGCGTTCCAGTGCAAGGCCACGGATGCGATGGTGCGTCCGGAAGCGGATCGCTGCGAGGTTTGGTAAGGCCCTGCTGGAAGCAAAGCTAAACAACACGCCTCGCCCTTCTCCCCGCGACAGCGGGGAGAAGGTGCCCGAAGGGCGGATGAGGGGCAGCTTTTGCTACCTCCTCGCCACACCCCTCACCCTGCGTTGCTGCGCAACGCGGTCCCTCTCCCCGCAAGCGGGGCGAGGGAGATCTTCTCCTTCTCCCCGCGTGCGGGGAGAAGGTCGAAGCGGGCGATAGCCCGCTGAGGGGAGGGCGGATGAGGGGCGCTTTTTGCTCTATAGGGCAGGGCGCACAACAAGTAGACCGCTTAACACTTCAGCCCATACCCCCGCGCATCGAACTTTGCCAACTCCGTCCTTCCACGCCCCAACCCCCAACCCAGACTATCGGCCTACGACACCCGCCCATCCCGCACGCTAGTCTCGGCCCCCTTACACCGGGGAAACCGCACCACATGAAGCCTTCACGTCTGACCCTGAGCCTGGCGCTTGCCGCCACGCTGACCGTCTCGTCGGCCTACGCCGCCGACGCACCCTCCAAAGCCAAACCGCAACTCGGCAGCTTCGGCGTCGATCTCACCGCGCAGGACACCAAGATCAAGCCGGGCGACGACTTCAACCGCTTCGTCAACGGCCACTGGCTCGACAGCTACGAGCTGAAGGATTACGAGACCTCCTACGGCTCCTTCAACATGCTGCGCGACCAGTCCGAAGCGCAGGTGCACGCGATCATCGAAGAACTGCAGCAGCGCAAGGATCTCGCCGCCGGCAGCGAAGCGCAGAAAGTGCGCGACTACTACGCCAGCTACATGGACCGCGCCGCGCGCGATGCCGCCGGCATCCAGCCGCTGAAGCCGGTCCTCGACCGCATCGCCAAGATCAAGAACAACGCCGGCCTCATCGCCGCCTTCGGCAACACCGACCTCGACGGCACCAACGCGCCGGTAGGGTTCGGTGTCGACCTCGACCGCAAGGACCCCGACAAGTACCTCATCGGCCTGCGCGTCGGCGGCCTGGGCCTGCCGGACCGCGACTACTACCTCAACCAGGACGCTCGCTTCGTCGACATCCGCAAGGCGTACGTCGAGCATATTCAGACCATGCTCGGCTTCGCCGGCATCAAGGATTCGAAGGCGCGCGCCGAAGCCGTCCTCGCGCTCGAAACCGAGCTCGCCAAGCCGATGTGGGAACGCGCGCAGCTGCGTAACCGCGACAAGACCTACAACGTCTCCACCTTCGCCGAACTCGCCAAGCAGTACCCGGGCTACGACTGGGCCGCGCAGGCCAAGGCGCAAGGCATGCCCACGCCGGACCGCATCAACGTGCTCACCCCCAGCGCCGTGCAGCCGGTGCTCGACGTGATCGCGAAGACCCCGCTGGCCGTGTGGCGCGACTACCTGACCTTCCACGCCGTACGCGGCAACGCCCCGCTGCTCAGCAAGCAGATCGACGATGCCAACTTCGCCTTCAACGGCACCGTGTTGAACGGCCAGAAGGCGCAGCGCGAAGACTGGAAGCGCGGCGTCGGCCTCGTCGGTGACACCGATGGCCTGGGCGACGCGCTGGGCAAGATCTATGTCGAACGCCACTTCTCGCCGCAGGCCAAGGCCGCGATGAAGCAGCTGGTGGAAAACCTGCGCACCGCGCTGCGCAACAACATCGCCAAGATCGACTGGATGGGCGAGGCCACCAAGGCCGAGGCCTACCGCAAGCTCGACACCTTCCGTCCCAAGGTCGGCTACCCGGACAAGTGGCGCGATTACAGCAGCGTCAAGATCGTCCCCGGCAGCCTGATGGCGAACGTGATGGAGATGCGTCGCTACGAGCGTAACGACACCAACCGCCGCATCGGCACCAAGCCGGACCGCGACGAGTGGTTCATGACGCCGCAGACCGTCAACGCCTACTACAACTCGACCTTCAACGAGATCGTGTTCCCGGCCGCGATCCTGCAGGGGCCGTTCTTCGACCTCAACGCCGACCCGGCCGTGAACTACGGCGGCATCGGCGCCGTGATCGGCCACGAAATGGGCCACGGCTTCGACGACCAGGGCAGCAAGTCCGACTACGCCGGCATCCAGCGCAACTGGTGGACCGATGCCGACCGCACCGGCTTCGACGCGAAGACCAAGGCGTTGGGCGCGCAGTACGACGCCTTCTGCCCAATTGAAGGCCAGTGCGTCAACGGCTCGCTGACGATGGGCGAAAACATCGGCGACCTCGGCGGCATCTCGATGGCGTACACCGCTTATCAGCTCAGCCTCGGCGGCAAGCCCGCCCCGGTGATCGACGGCCTGACCGGCGAACAGCGCTTCTTCCTGTCGTGGGGCCAGATCTGGAAGGGCAAGTACCGCGAGCAGGCGCTGCTCAACCTGATCAAGACCAACCCGCACTCACCGTCGCAGTACCGTGCGAATGGCCCGCTGCGCAACTTCGACCCGTGGTACCAGGCCTGGGGCGTGAAGCCGGGCGATGCGATGTACCTCGAGCCGGAGAAGCGGGTGCGGATCTGGTGATTTGATTGAAGACGACGAAGCCCGCGAAAGCGGGCTTCGTTTTATCCGTCTACCTGGCGATGCTTCATCGCGAAGGTGCACGAAGGTGCCCGAAACATGGCATTTCCCTTCTCCCCGCAAAGCGGGGAGAAGGTGCCCGCAGGGCGGATGAGGGGCCGCTTTTGCTTTTGCCCCCAACTAATGGAAACTCCCAACAGCGCACATTCCAGGACGTGCCCCACCAATGAAGCTGCCCCTCCGCTGCCACTGCGGCAAAGTCCGCGGCGAACTAGAAACAACCCGCGCCTACACCCGCGCAACCTGCTACTGCAAAGACTGCCGCGCCTTCGCCAACTTCCTCGCCGTCCCCGGTGTTCTCGATGAAAGCGGCGGCACAGACGTAGTCCCCACCGCCCCATCCGCCGTCCACTTCACCGCCGGCACCGAACACATCGCGTGCATGTCGCTAAGCCCCAAAGGCCTACTGCGCTGGTACGCCTCCTGCTGCCGCACCCCACTGGGCAACACCCCGCGCACACCGAGCGCGCCCTACGTGGGCATGGTGACCACCTGCTTCGACGCCACGCCGCAGGTGGTGGACGCGGCATTCGGCCCGCGTAATCGCATCGTGCTCAACACCCAATCCGCGACTGCACCGGTGAAGTCCACACCGCTCGCTTTCGTAACGGGCGGCTTGCGCATCCTCGCCGGGGTCCTCGGTGCGCGGCTGCAGCGGGAGCGTGCCTCGCCGTTCTTCGATGCTGGTGGGCGGCCGTTGCGTGAGCCGGAGGCGATCAGTCGTGAGAGGCGGGCTGAGTTGGAGCGAAGAGGTTGAGTCGGTCTCTTCTTGTTTGAGTCAATGGAGAGACGACTATGAGTACTCCAATTAAGTCTCTATCACCAGACAGCGTGTCAGTTCGCAAGGTGAATTTGGCAATTTTAGGCTCGGAGCAAGCAACGGAATGAAAGCTACAGACAGCATTGGCGTGGCTTCAGGTCATGACGCGCCCGTCTTCTACAAATCGGACGATCAATACAATCGCTGGCCTGTTGCGACCGCAATTTCCCGCGCAATCCAGTCTTCGCCCTTGGCGTGGTCAACGCGAATTGGGTTGTACGGGCAGTGGGGGGAGGGCAAGACCTCGGTTCTAAACTTTCTCGCCAAGCAGCAGGCTGAAGCAGGGAACGTGGTTATTCGTTACACGTCATGGGGCGCTTCTTCAGATGATGAAGTTTGGCGTGGATTTTCCAAGGCTTTGCGAGATGGGCTCAGGCGAGCTAGGACAAGCATCGGCCGGTCCGCGAGTTTTGCGTATCTTGCTCGTAGATATGCGCCCATTTTGGCAAGTGCAGTCAAGGCTGGCGGGAAGGCAGTGAATCTGAAGGCGCCAGGCGTTTCAATTGGCACCGACTTTGCTTCGGAGCTTATCCAAAAACATCTCAAGGTCACGAAGAAGGATGTGACTGCAATGGCTGACGTTCTGGGTGATCGCCGTGTCATCGTCATCATTGATGACCTTGATAGGGCTGATCCGGCGGTCATTCCGAAACTGTTGCTGGCTCTCCGGGATCTGCTCGACTATTCGCGATTCACCTTCGTGCTCGCGTTTGACAAACCCGTGATAGTAAAAGCTCTCGCCGCATACAACGCTGCTTGGATAGGTGGCGGAGAAGACTTTCTAAACAAGATCATCGACTTTCCATTCGAGTTGCCATCGCCATTGGCAAGTCAAGTTCAGAGGCTTGCTGAAGATCAATTCGCAAAGTTGTGTCCGTTCGTGCCCGTTGACTCGCTGCGGGCCATTTCTTCGTCGCTTCCGTCGAATCCGCGAAAGGTAAAGCTCTTGGGTCGGATGTTGGCCATTAGCCGATCGGAAGCCGAGCGGCATGAGATTGGAGAGATTAATTGGCAGATAGCGATCTTGTTTGCCCTTCTGCGTCTTGAAAGTGAGGGTTTAGCGAGCGACCTGTTGAACATGTCGATGGACATGGAATCTGACGAGTCAAGGTGGCTGCATTGGGCTCTCCTGGATAAGGAGGAGCGAGAGAGGGCTCAGGCGGATGGTGTGAGTAAGCTGGTCGAGAAGCATTCGCTGAGCGATCGAAAAGAACGTGTGGAGAAACTTGTCTTGGCGTGGTCGGAGGCAGTGCCGTCCATGATTGGGGAAGGGCTTCGCTATCATGCAATGTTCGGTATCTCGCCGCACTCACTGACTTGGGGCGAGTTCAAACAGTTCCTAAAAGAGTGGCGGTCCGATAAGGGTCCTGCACGTATCGGGACGCTTGTTTCCACAATGGCTGCTAGGTCACTACAGGCCGACAGGGCGGTCGCGCACGAATTTGGCGAGTCATTGCTCGGCTACTATGCAATGGTTCTTGAAAGTGCCGCCAACGCTGAGAGCGGTAAGGCTCACCTGTCGTTGATGCAAGAAGCTTCCGATTGTTTGGATTTGGCTGGGCAGTCGTTTATAGATTCCGGTGATCAACTTTTTGATCGGGAAGATCGTCTTAGTTTTTGGCAGCGCTTGCATGGTATTGCCGCTAAGTGGCGGCACTTCAACGCGAATCCGGAGGAGCCGGAACTTAGGGCGCAAGAGACACGTTTGCTAGTTGGCTTCGCCCGGAGCTTGAACATGCCGATGCAGATATATGAGGTCATTCGGCCATGGGCTGATCCGGATTGGATTTGGGGCGAGCGGCAAGCACAACTCGAAGCTGATTTTCGAGCTGAGCTGCAAGCTGCGGTCGAGGATGGGGCTATTGATGCAGCTCTTGGGTTCTTGAAGACGGCCGGCCAGGTCAAGCAACTGCGCTCTGGAGAAAAGAACTTTGGCGCCAGGTACCTCTTGACGTCTCCGAAGAGCCCGCTTTTCACCGGCGTGCGAAAGAAGGACCTTTTGACAATTCTTTTGAATCGGCTGGGTACCAGCTATGTAGTTGAAGATGGTGTTGATTACTTGGCGATGATTCTCGCGGCTATCCCCCACGGAGATCAGTTCTGTCGCAGCAATGAGCGAGAAAAGTTCTTGAACGAGCATCAAGACTTTTCAGTAGCGCTGTGGAACTTATGCGTCTCCCAGCCAAGTCAATTCAGAGGGCTCCAGGCGCTGCGTGAACGGCAGAAAACTCTAGTCAAAGCAGGGATCAGGGGCGAGCTGCTTGCCGCTCCTGATTGGCTCGAGGTCGGCGCGGATCGTGAGGGGCGATAGTTGATGCTTCTTTACAAGTACAAAGGTGCAAGCGAGCTTTTACATTTACTCGACATTGCCGTCCATGAGCGCCTTTATTGCCAAACGTACTCCAAGCTCAATGACCCTTTTGAAGGTCAGTTTCGCAGCATTGTCAGATATGCAAATGTTGGGAACTTAGGCTTCCCGAGCAGCGCGCCTGCGCCACTTCGTCATTCGCGGATTGGTTATCACAACGTCGAAGAATTGCTTGTACCAGGCGGAACCCGTGTGTGCAGTTTGTCGTCAACACTGACAGATGTTCGCATGTGGTCGCTCTACGCTGACAGCCATCGAGGTGTGTCAATTGAGATTGACTTCACGGGCGCTGAGGATGATGTTCGCCGAGTTGAGTACTTCAGCGATCTGCCAAAGTTCGGAACAACTATTCTGGCCGGCGCAACACCTGAACAGGTTCTCTCCTGCAAGACGATGCACTGGGAGTACGAGCAGGAATACCGCATTGTCGGCCAAAATGAGTACTACGAGATCCATCGCCGAATTAGGCGCGTTATTGTCGGGCTGCGCACGCCGGACGATTTGATCCTACTGCTGAAGAAGGTCATGCATCCACGCGTCACCATTGCAAAGGCCAGGCTCGACCACGAGGGAGTGGCGATACAGGTGGGCGATGTGCTGCGCGAAGGTGTGCCGGATTAGGCGGCCGTACGATCAAAGGAGACGGAGGTAATTAAGCGAGGCTAATTACCTCCGTCCCCTTTTTCGAAAGCAGCTAGCCCCTGTCTCGCAAATGGATAGGCCTGCGCTGCGCCGCCATACAATCCAGCTCTGTCTATCGCCTTTGTCGAGACCCTCATGTTCACCACCAAAATTCTCGCGCGCACGCTGTTGCTTGCAGCACTGGCCACTTCGTCTGCCGTAGCCAAAGAAAACGTAGCCAAGGTGGCCCTGGCGCGCCTGGACTGCGGCAATGAGCCGCAGCCGGTAAGTGTGGCTTCGTTCTCCGATACGTTCGCCTATCCGGATCTCAAGTTGCCGCTCACGTACAGCTGCTATCTGATCCGTCACGGCGACCGCTACATGCTCTGGGACACGGGCAATGCGCTGGATGGCGCGCCCGAAGCTCCCAAGGTTCCGCTCGTGGATCTGCTGGCGCGCATCGGGGTTCCGGTCGACAAGGTCGACTATGTGGGTATCAGCCATCACCATCTGGATCACACGGGGCAGGCCACTTCATTCCCCAAGTCCACGCTGTTGATCGGCAAGGGCGATTGGGATTTCTTGAGTGCAAAACAGCCGCCCAATGGCATGGATGCCAAGGAGTTCGCGATGCGTAGCGCGCGGCTGGCGCCCTGGATTTCGGGCGGCGGCAAGGTGGAACTGCTGACCCGCGATCGCAAGGATGTGTTCGGCGACGGCACGGTGATCATGGTCAGTCTGCCGGGGCACACGCCGGGACACCATGGCTTGCTCGTCAAGCTCGAGAAGACTGGCTACTTGCTGCTGACCGGCGATGTGTCGCACTTCCATGAAAACTATGAGAGCAACGGCATTCCGATCTGGAACGCGAACCGGGCCGATTCGCTCGCTTCGCTGGACCGTTTCAAGGCCATTGCCCGAAACCTCCATGCGACCGTGATCATCCAGCACGATCCCCGTGATATTGGAAAGCTGCCGGCGTTTCCGCGCTTTGCGGAGTAGGAACCCACCCACAAGGCATGCGTTATCGCGGACCTTGTGCTTTTTGAAGGCGGGAGCAAAAGCGCCCCTCATCCGCCCTCTGGGCACCTTCTCCCCGCGTTGCGGGGAGAAGGGCAAGCTTGAAACAGGGGGCAGCGTCCAAGAACAAGGGGTCAGAGTCGACTTTCCGCCCGCCAGAGACTGACTTGCTACGAAGACTCGCCAATGACCCCTAATCCCGCCTACGTCGCCGCTATCCAACAAAGCGTCCACGACGCGCCCTATCCGCACTTGATCGGCATGACCATCGCCGAACTGGCGTTCGACCGCTGCCGGATCGAGCTCGCCTTGGGCGAGCGCCACATGCAGCCGTTCGGCATCGTGCACGGCGGCGTGCTGGCCACGCTGATCGACACAGCGACGTTCTGGGCCGGATTCATGCGCTTGCCGGAGGACGCTGGCTTGGTGAACGTTGACCTGAAGCTCAACTACCTCAAGGCGGTGGCCGGCGGACACATATACGCCGAAGGGCGCTGCCTGCGCGCGGGCCGACAGCTCAGCTATACCGAAGCCAGCGTGTTTGACGCAGCCGGGGAACTGGTTGCGCACGGGACCTCGACGCTGATGGCGCTGCCGGGCAAGGGGCTGAAGCTGGGCGTCGCGAAGTTCCTTTGATCGGAAAGACGAATAGCTCCGAGTAAAGGGGCTGGTTCATTTATCCGTTTCTCGTAAATGCCCTCGACCCTCTTGATTCGCCCTTTTGAGTTCAGGCGTCCGACCTTGATCGGTCCGGCAGGCACGTCGGAGGGGCTGCTGCCGGTTTTCACTCCACGCCCCCTGCGTTAACCTTGCGGCGTTCCGAAAGCAGGATTGAATGTATGAGAGCCACCGTCGTCGGTCTCGTGACGCCGCATCTGCTGCGCGTTGTCGACCTCGCCACCAAGGCAGAGCAGGGCGTGAACGTGGACTGGCATCTGCGCGATGCCGTGGCCAAGACGATGGGCGAGTTGGGCGACCAGCACAACGCGTCGGCATTGGTGGCGTCGTATATCGAGGGGCTGGAGGCCGCTGCAGGCCAAGCGCCGAAGACCCGCGTGGCGTACATCCGCGTCCTGCAGGCCGCGACCGCGGCTGCGCGCAATCTCAGGCGCGATTGAAGGGGCGTAAGACAGGGGGCAGGGTGCACCTGCTGGAAAGCCAACTCTGACCTGTTTCGGACCAGGGCGCGGGCCATCACCTCCGCCCCACCGCACAAAGAGTGAGATTCGGAATCCGGATTCCCCCCTCGGCTTGCGTGTGCCGCTGAAGCTTTTCTGCGAGCCTGTGCCGAAACTCCGCCAGCTGCTGTGGCGTCTTGTCGGAAAGCAGCGCAGCGAAGGCAGGCGAAACATCCACGAGGTACTGGGTGCAGTCATCGGTGGACGCGAACTGCAGGGTCAGCGACACCTCTTCGACACGAACATCCAGGAACCCGGCATCACGCATCTGTCTTTCCAGCGAATGTCCCGGCGAAGACGGTTCTGCTGCGCTCTCCGCTGGTAGATCGAACATCTCCCGGGTGACGTCGCTCGCAAGGCTCGCCAAGGGGCGGGCTCTCGGTCCCGCTTCCCAGACCGCGCCGGCGAACGAGCCAGAGGGGCGCAGCATGCGTCGTATAGCGACCAACGCGTTCGACGGATCCGTCAGATCAGATGGCCCCCAGCGCCAGAGAATGGCGTCGAAGCTGCCGTCGGGGAAGCACAGTCGCTCTGCATCCGCTTCCATGAACTCCACGTTCGTCAGCCCCGATGCCATTGCTCTTTCTCGGGCGATATCGAGCATGCGGGAGGAAATATCCGTCGCTACGACACGTCCTGCGGGACCAACACGGCTTGCCGCCAGCAGGGCGGGCTCGCCAATGCCGGTGGCAATGTCCAATACGCGATGGCCGGGGCCAATTCCCGCAAGCTCGATCATGCGTTCGCTTACACCTCGGGCACCGCTCTCGATGAGCGGCCACCATGTATTCCAGCCAGCGGCAACGCCATCCCACTGATGGCGTTGTTCGTCCTTGTAACGGTCCGGGTCATTGGTTCGCGTGCTCATGATTCGATCTCCTGCCTACTGCCAGACGGCACTAAAGAGGATATGCGGGCGACGGTCAGCGAAGGCCCGCATTACGTTAAGCGACAGCGGAAACAGGGGTCACAGTCGACTTTTTCTTGAAGAAGGAAGGAAGCCCGCGAAAGCGGGCTTCGTTTTATCCATCTCTAGCAAGGGGCAGTCTGCATTTTCAAGCCCGTCGATCTTTATTTGCGCGCCCCCGGATTCGAAATCCAGAGAAATTACAAGCCGTCTCTTGGCGGATGGCTGTGCTGCAACAGCGACGTAGGATCGCGTGCGCGGCAATGATGGCTGCGTCTGCCAACCAAAGGAAATACGGCAACAATGAAGAAATCTTATCCGCGGTCCCTCGCGTACCTGCTGGTGCTGTCCGCGCTTTCGCTTCCGACCTTCGCCCTCACACCGGTCGGCCCATGCGATCCATGCGATCCGGTGCCTCAACCGAAGGTGTACGCCGCCGGCGTCGCCTACACCCCGAACTGGCAAGCCGTGATGTGGGTGGACGGCGTCAGGACCGACCTGCCGCCGCTGGTGAACAGCTACAACACTGGCGCCAGGGACGCCAACGCGATCGTCGTGGTCGACAACTTCGAAACCGGCGAGCCCGATGTGTACGTGGCCGGTACGGCCAACGTCACCACCAACAACGCGATGGCCGCCGAATCCTCGGCGATGGTCTGGAAGAACGGCGAGATCTTCAGTCAGATCCCCAGCATCTCCAGCACCTACGCCAACTCGTTCGCCGGGGCGTACGGCCTCGCCATCGACAACGGCAACCTCTACACCGCCGGCTTCACCGACAAGCTGGGCGTCTCCGGACCGCAAGGCAATTTTGCGGAGATGAAGCCCATTCAATGGAAGAACGGCGTGCAAACCTTGCTGCCGCTCAATCCTGGCTCCTACCGGGGCACGGCGAAGGGCATCTATGTCCGCAACGGTGTGACCTACACCGTAGGCAACCACAGCTACGACACGTCAGGAGGTCCTACCACGCCGTACGGATCGCCGGAGATCTGGGTCAATGGCGTCTCGCTGACTGCGAGCAATGGCCCGCTTGCGGAGATCAACACGGTATTCGCCACGACGTCCAACCTGTATGTCGGTGGTGCAGCCCCGATGCCAGGATCGCCTTTGCCTCTTCGAGCGACCTACGCCTACCGGTCGACGTCATGGGGCACCACGTCGGCCGCAGCGCCGCCGGCCGGGGTGATGTTCAATAGCGTGTACTTGCCCAGCAACAACAACCAGGCCACGGTGACGGGGATGTTCGTGGTCGGCACGCGGGTTTATTCCGTCGGCTGGGAACTGCGGCCCAGCGGCAAGTACGTCGCCAAGCTGTGGATCAACACCTCAGGCGTTGACCTGTCGTTGGAAAACGAAAGCGCCGTCGCCACCTCCGTGTACGTGCGCGGCTACGACGTCTACGTGGGCGGTAGCATCAACAACAACGTCAACCAGCGGCCAAAGGCCGTCATCTGGAAGAATGGCCAGATGATCGATCTCAACGGGGCCGAACTGGGCTCGCAGGTGACCTCGATCTTCGTTAAGTAATTCGTCCAGCGTCATAGCCCGGAGCGCCCGCTGCAAAGCGGGCGTTCTCTTAAGAAGCGCAGGTCAGAGTCGGCTCTTCTCGTGCCAAGCGCTCCTAGAACCAAGTCAGGTGCCTGAATCGCCCCACACCCGGCGCCTCCTAGGGGCCCTCGCACCGCGCGCGGATGCGAGAATGCCGCCCCGGTCCGCGCCGCCCGCGCCGCGACCTTTATTCAGGATTCCATGAAGACCCCCACCGCGCTGCAGGCGCTGATCGACGACGGCGTCATCGACGAGGTATTGCGGCCGCTCAAGAGCGGCAAGGAAGCGGCGGTGTACGTAGTGCGCAGCGGCGACGATGTGCGCTGTGCGAAGGTCTACAAGGACATGGCGCAGCGCAGCTTCCAGCAGCGCGTGCAGTACCAGGAAGGCCGCAAGGTGCGTGGCAGCCGCGAGGCGCGCGCCATCGGCAAGGCGACCAAGTACGGTCGCAAGCAGCAGGAAACCGCCTGGAAAAACACCGAGGTCGATGCGCTGTACCAGCTGCGCGACGCCGGCGTGCGCGTGCCCGAACCGCATGGCTATTACCACGGCGTGCTGGTGATGGAACTGGTGACGGATGCCGATGGTTTCTCGGCACCGCGGCTGGGGGAGGTCGAGCTCACCGCGGAGCAGGCGCGCGCGTTCCACGCGGTGCTGGTGCGGCAGGTGGTGTTGATGCTGTGCTGCGGCCTGATCCACGGCGATCTGTCGCAATACAACGTGCTGGTCGGGCCGGATGGCCCGGTGGTGATCGATTTTCCACAGGTGGTCAGTGCCGCCGGCAACAACGCCGCGCGCCGCATGCTGCTGCGCGACGTCAACAATCTCACGGCGAGCCTCGGACGCTGGGCGCCAGAGCTGCTCGACACCTGGTACGGCGAGGAGATGTGGGCGTTGTTCGAGGCCGGCACGCTGCAGCCCGATACCGAACTCACCGGCACGTTCGAGCACGACGAACGTCTGGCCGACATCGACAGCGTGCGCGAGGCGATCAACGAGGCCCGCGACGAAGCCCTGATCCGCCAGCAGGGACGTGAGGCGGCGGCGCTGGTCGACTGAAGTAGCGGAAAGGGGGGCAGGCAGGTTCATTTATCTGGAAAGCAACCTGACGGCGCCATATGCCTTCCATGCAGCGGCGTGACCTCGCATTGAGCAGTTAACATTCGCAGCAGTACGATTTGATCATGGGGAACGAAGTGAACCGATCTTATTTGCCGCTGGCACTGGGGTTGCTGGCTGTGACGCTCTGGGGGCAGGCCAATGCAGCCAAGCCCAAGCTCAAGACCTACAACGACTACAGTGGCGGCATTTTCTCCCGCTCCAAACCCAAGGATGGTGAGCCTGTAGGTTGTATTACCGGCACCATGGGGCGGGGCGTCAGCCGGGGTGAGCATGTGCTACTGACCCTGGCGTTTCAGCCCGCTGATTTGGCAGGGACCCGGAAGCAGATCGCGAGCAGCAATTGGACAGAGTCGCTGTGGGGGCAGGACGCTGAAATCAAGGAAAACGGCGCGGCGCGCGATGTATTCCGGCTTTGCTTGCGGCCAGGGGATTACCACCTGACCTCATTCGTAATCACGCATGGTGTATTGGTGAACTACCCGCATGACAGCTTGGCGATTCCGGTAAAAGTGGAGCAAGGCACTACCACTTACATCGGTGATTTCATGTTGATGGAAGATGGTGAGCCGCATGCTTGCTCTGGCGGTAACACTAGTATGCGTCTCATCTATCGCGATCTGTCCAGTCAGGACGTTCCGAGTGTCAGTCGATTCGTCGGGGACAATGAACCGGTCAAGGTGCAGCTGTTAGATGTGGCCGGGAATGCGCCCTACATCTTCGGTTGTCCAATCTCGGCGTCCTAAAAAGGACAATCTGAGGGCGTGCGATTGAGGGGGCGGGAAAGGATCCCCTTTGATGGATGGCCAGGGACAGGCCTTTGCTCGCCTGAGCATTCGGCGCAACAATGGCTAAGGCCAGAGCGTGCGCAGCAAAGGGACACCCGTGTCGACGCACAAGCCAACACCGGACAGCGCCAAGCTCGACCGCATCGTCGCCGAAGCTCGACGCAATGCCGAGCAGCGCGAGAAGGGTTACCGCGAACAGGCGTTGAAAATGTATCCGTGGGTCTGCGGGCGCTGTGGGCGCGAGTTCACGCGGGCGAACCTGCAGGAGTTGACGGTGCACCACCGCAACCACGATCACGACGACAACCCGGCCGATGGCAGCAACTGGGAATTGCTGTGCGTGTACTGTCACGACAACGAGCACTCGCGCTACATCGACCACACCGGCGTCAGCGCGTCGGCTGCCGAGGATGCGCCTTCGGCCGCCACTGGAACTCCGTTCGCCAATCTCAAGGCGTTGCTAAAGCGTGGGGAGTGACGGGAATAAGCTGGGGCAGCGTGCACTGTTGGAAAAGTCGTCTGACGCCCCTCACCCTGCTTCGCTGCGCGAAGCTGCCCGCAAGCGGGGCGAGGGAAGTCATAGCAATGAAGCACTGCGAGGAAGAGCCGTGGCAAATGACGTGGACGGCATAAGCAGCCTGTTCGAAATTGCCATCGACCATCCGCCCAAAGGAAGCCGTCGATCTGCGGAATCCGTCTACACGCAGTTGCGTGCCGCCATTCTTGATGGCCGCTTGGTTCCCGGGGCACAACTCCCGGTGGAGCGTCAGTCGGCGGTCCTGTTCGGTGTCTCGAGAAATACGGTTGTCCGCGCTTATGCGAGGCTGGCGATCGAGGGGCTCGTACAGTCCCGACGAGGGTCGGGAACCTATGTGGCGCAGAAGCAAAGTCGCACATCTCGCGAGCGCTCCTCGGCGCAATGTTCGCCCGATCCGCGCTTGAATGCGCTGTGGTTGCGACCCGAGCTGGTGCAGGCCCTCAACTTCTGGAACGACAGTCCGCGTACGAGGGTGCAGCGTGCGACCGCATCGTTGGATTTTCGCCCCGCGCTGGTCGATCCGCGGTTATTCCCATCCGAAGTATTTCGTCGGATGAGTGCCCAGCAACTCCGGCGAATGGAATTGAAGCCTCCCGCCTTCAAGAGTCCGCAAGGCAACCAGGGTCATTTCCCTTTGCGGACGGCCATCTCAACCCACATTGGCGTCTCGCGCGCGGTCGTGTGCGAGCCCGACGATGTGCTGGTTACCGCCGGCGCACAACAAGCCTTCGACATTCTCGCCCGTGCACTGGTAACCCCTGGGGTTACGACCGTTGCCATTGAAGATCCGGGCTACCCACCGATGCGCGCGGCATTTCTCGCGGCCGGCGCCAGGATCGTACCCGTGCCGGTCGACGCGGAAGGGCTGGTGGTCGACGCCCTGCCGGTCCCGGTGCAGGTCGTCTGCGTATGTCCCTCGCACCAGTTTCCGCTTGGCGTATCAATGTCCGGGCAGCGGCGGGCGGCATTGCTCGACTTTGCTCGCAAGCAGGGAGCGGTAATCGTCGAGGACGATTACGACGGAGAGTTCCGGTATGACGGCGCGCCGTTACAGGCACTGCAATCTGCAGCAACCGCTGATGACGTGTTCTATGTAGGCACCTTCTCCAAGTGCATGCTCCCCGCGCTGCGGCTGGGATTCGTGGTGGCTCCCCGGTGGGCCATGCCAACGCTGATCGCGACGAAGAATTGTCTCGATTGGCATTGCCCAGCTGTGACGCAAATGGCGGTTGCCCGTTTCATCACCGAGGGACATCTCGCGCAGCACGTGCGAAAGCTCCGCGCCGTATACCGGAAGCGACGGGATCTCATATGGGAGATGTTGCAGTCGGACTTCTCAGGGGTGTTGTCGCCGATGCAGTCACACTACGGGATGCACGTGGCGGCGATCGCGACTCACCCCAAGGGGTTGCAGCGCGTCACCGCGAGATTGCTGGAGTCGAACGTGCATCTGCATTCGTTCGAACGCTATTTCTTTGGTTCGCCAACGTCGGAAGGCCTCGTTTTCGGCTATGGGGCCGTTGACCTTGATGCTATCGAGAAGGGACTGAGGGTATTGAGGCGCGCGCTCTAGTTGCCGGACGCTCGATTTCCAATGGGCGGGCGCGAATCGACTTACTGACGCGTTGCCACCGAAGCATCCGGTTTCGTGTCCACCAGAGTGGACCACTTCAAATTTCTCCAATTGGCCCATCTGGGAGCTGGGGGTTCCCATAAAGTCCCGCCCAGGATTGGTTAAGCGGAGATTGCGATGAAGTGGGGACTGGTACTACGTGGAGTCATGATTGCCGGCGTTCTTGCCTGCTCGCCTTTGAATGCAAGCGCCGAGTCACCTCGTGACGGCGCACATGATTTCGACTTCGCTCTCGGGACTTGGCATACACATGCCACGCAAGTCCTCGACCCGTTCGATGGTGGGGCTCACACGGTGACCATGGACGGCACGAAGACGGCACGGCCGGTTTGGGGTGGTCGCGCCTGGCTCGAGGAAATCGAGGCCGACGGCCCCAATGGACATTGGGAGGGCGCGACGCTCTTCGTCTATAACCCCAAGGTCGGGCAGTGGAGCCAAAGCTATTTCGATAGCGACTCGGGAGAAATTGAGGCTCCGACTATCGGGAGCTTCAAGGATGGTCGCGGCGAGCTGTTTGGTACGACCGTTCACGAGGGTCGTACGGTTCTGGTACGCGGAGTTTGGTCCGACATCACGGCCAAGTCTCACCGCTATGAGATTTCCTACTCCCAGGACGGCGGTCAAACATGGGTAACCGCGTTCAAGGCTTACCTGACACGGCTCAAGTGATGGCGGTTAGATGGGATCAGAGTGCGCCCTTCTGTAAGTCGACACTGACGCCGCTTTCTAACACCGCTTTCTACGCGTCGCCCCTCACCCTGCTTCGCTGGGCGAAGCGGTCCCTCGCTCTGCTCCCAGCCCTCGCGTATAGCGCGAGGGCGTTCAGGCGTGCGCGCGCCAGTGACACGCAGGCGGCACGCCTTCACCCCGCAAGCGGGGTGAGGGAGGTATAGGGTGTAGGCGATAAGAAGGCTAGCGATATCAGCTCGATGAAGATCCGACTCGCATCATGGCTTCGAGCAAAGGCTGCTGTTCTGTGTGCTCCAGGCCCGTGAGAATTTCGGCACGATCCTCGCTACGTTCGTTCTGGCCGAGCTTGAACTTGGCGTAGGTCGTAATCACCTGCGCGCGGAAGGCGACCACAGCCGGCGCGAGCTTGGCATAGCGTTCCCCCATGTCGGCGATCGACCAGGCGTTCGGGCGACCGCGTTCCATGTGCTCGACCAATTGCGTCAGTGCGGTTTCAGTGGCCTCCGCGCTGTCGTCGAACTTGACGTCGATTTCGAGATGCGCGGTTTCGTAGTTCCACGTCGGCGCCTGCGTACGATCGGTCAGCCACGACGGTGAGATGTACCCGTGCGCACCGAGGAATGCCGCGAGTGCCCGCGGTTGCCGGCGTAGCAGGTCCGTGTGCGGATGGTTGCGCGGCATGTGGCCCAGTAGCGTCATCTCGCCGTTTGCGTCGCGCTCCAGTAGCAGAGGGAGCGGGGTTGCGAGCGGCGTGCCGTCGGCGGAACTGATCACCAAAGCGAAGGGATGCGTGGCAATCAATCGATCGATGTCCGCAGGGGAATTTGGCTTGAAGATGGGATGGGCTTTCATGCGCTCATTTGCGACGGTACGGTCAAGAATTCTCGCATGAGGATGGCGCACAACCAGTGCGCATCCGACGCCATACACCGTCTAGCTCCGGGAAGATTCATTTGTCCGCTGAGGTAATTGAACCTGGCCCCTGATCCTTCTGGTGCGACCAGATCCTCGCAATCGCGGCACAACATTCTCCAGGTTGGATTCGTAGTCTGCGCAGGCCGGATGCAATCCGGCTGTGGGGATCCGGAGGAACGGACTGAAGTCCCCGCCTATTCATGGACCGATTACAAGGAGTTTGTTGATGAATGCACTTCGCAAGAATCTGGCACTTGGTGCGTTGGCAACCGCGCTGTTGGCCACAACCCCAGCCTTCGCGGCATCGAACTACTGCGATAACGATCGCGACAGCAGGCAATACGCCTGCGACAACTGGGGCGGCTGGTCCTACCGAAGCTGGAGCGGCGACTGGAATGGGGACGATCGCCGAGTCAACAGTGGAATCTATGGCTACGGATGGGTCTTCAAAACCGCGCAGTACTACGCGTTCCATGTGTGGCTCAACAATCCGTACTTCACGGATACGTCTGCGACGTATGGTTATTACAACGATGCCCATTGGGAGCTTCTCGCCGCAATCAATCAGAATGCGGCCCCAAGCGGATGGACGTCCCTCGGGTCCGGCTACTCGGATCAACTCGCCGTTTGGCACAACAACAGCACTACCGGTGCCGACATGGTGCGGGGCGACTACAGTTATGGGCTAACTGCGAAGACGACCAAGCTCGAGCAGCCGGTTCGCGATCGCAAGCTCGCGGCAATTCAGCACAAGATGCTGAACGCCGTCGACAACTTCCAGGACGCAAGCGGATCGTTCCACATCTCCTTCGCCAATAACGGCCAAAGCGACGATGTTGACTTTGAGATGTCCACGAAGAACGCAAGCAGCTTCGTCAGGATCGGCCGCGGTAACGGTGAGGTCGTCGAGCATGCGGCCAACGGGCGGTCCACCATCAAGCTGCATCCGCAGCACCTGACCTATGAGTTGGGCAGGGTCGCGAGGCCAGCCGCCGTTGAAGGGCCGCGTGCCTACCGCAATGAGAAGGGTGAGGCAGTGTT
This sequence comes from Lysobacter tyrosinilyticus, assembly GCF_054779815.1. Taxonomy (NCBI): domain Bacteria; kingdom Pseudomonadati; phylum Pseudomonadota; class Gammaproteobacteria; order Lysobacterales; family Lysobacteraceae; genus Lysobacter; species Lysobacter tyrosinilyticus. Next base: position 385,077 of record NZ_BAAGXN010000003.1, on the reverse strand, counting down.
CGTGTATCGCCAGGACCCCACCTGGGCCATTGGCGCCAACGAGATCACGCTGCCGCAGAGCTATGCGTTCTGGCTGATCGGCTCTGACAGCAAGATCGTTGGTCAGGAGAATCTACTCGGTCGACCGACGACCGTAATCCAGGGACACCACGACGCGTATCTGGCTGACAAGCTGGGAGCCAGCACCTTCAAGATGTGGGTCGACGACGCGACGGGCGTACTGCTGAAGCTCGTGGGAACCGACAAGCTCAACCGGACCGTATACTTCATCGATGTAAAGGCCATCGAGTTCAATACTGGTAGAGATCTGCGGCCACAGATCAAAGCACCGACTGGCTGGAAGAACCTTCGGGCTGGTGAGAACTAGCAGCCAGGCAACATTGGCGAAAGGGTTCTTCGAAACTGGTTCCATAGACTGTCATTGAACCAAGCACGGCAAAACGGAAAGCCCCAGCCGAAAGGCGGGGGCTTTCTGTTTCTACGAAGAAGGGCAATAAAAGGGGACGGAGGTAATTAAGCGGGACTAATTACCCTTGTCCCCTTTCGTTCGCGCGTCGGCTGCAACGTCTGCAACTCCACATCACCTTGTCGCTGCCAGTCCTCGAGCTGGGCAACGTCGATCGGGCGACTGCCGATCAGGTTACGGGCGCCCACATCGGTAAGGTGCACTTGCGTCACCTGATCGCGGCCGGCGCGTTTTGCAACGTACAGCGCGGCGTCGGCCCAGCGGATCGCGTCCGACAGCGGTGCGGACCATCCCGGCGCCTGCGGATGGCGGACGAGTCCGCCTGACAGCGTTACCGGAATCGATTGGCCATGCCAGGGCATCGGCACACGCGCCGAGTCCAGCAGGGCGTGCACGTCACGCATCAGCGTGGCCTGGTCGCGCGCGGCCAACACGACCAGGAACTCCTCACCGCCCCAGCGGTAGATCTCGTCGCCCTTGCCCAGGGCAAGGCGCATCTGGCTAACCAGTACCTTGAGGACGGCGTCGCCGCCGTCGTGGCCGTGCCGGTCATTGATCGCCTTGAAGTTGTCCACGTCCAGAAGCAGAACGGCGCTGTCCGCGCCATCTGCGGCGGATGCCACAGGCACGGTTGCGTTGCGATGCTGGAACTCATAACGACTGTAGGCGCCGGTCAGCGGGTCGTGGCGGGCCATATGCGACAGTCGGTCGCGCTCGCGACGCGTGCGATGGCGGCTCAGGTAGAGCAGGGCGGCAACGCTGATCGCCAGTAGCGCCAGCGTGGCCGTCAGCAGCATCAGCAGGCGTTCGGAACGAATGCGCGCGCGTTCCAGGCGCACTTCGTTGTCGAGGGCGCGAATGCGCTGCTCGCGTGCTTCGGCGCGGTGTCTCGCTTCCTGCTCGGCGATGGCTCGGGTTTGTCCGCTTTGGAACAGGTGCGACCACAATGCCTCGCGACGTTGCATCGCCTCGACCGCTTCGGGCCAGGCACGTTGCGCACGCAGGGTCTGGATCTCGCGCTGTTGGCCGTCCAACACGTCGATCACCTGGCCCAGGCGTTCGAACTCCGCGGTGGCTTCGCGCATGCCCCGTAGTCCGCCGGCAACGTTGCCGCTTGCGATCTGTGCCTGCCCGAGCAGCAAGCGTGAACGGGTCTGGTAGTAGTGGCTGTCGAACTGAACGGCGAGCGCCTGCAGGCGCTTGATGGTCTGCACGGCCCGCGCCGGCGGGCCTGCCGCCAGTTGCAGAGTGGCGCGTGCCTGCGCCAGTCGCATCGTGTTGAAGCCTGGTTTGCCGCCCGCATCGATCCGTTCGGCCTCTTCGATCGCGCGCGTCGCTTCCGCGAGCTGCCCCAGCTGGGTGAGTGCGAGCGTACGTGCGGAGAGCGGCGAAACGCGGTTGTCAGCAGGCATGTCCGCGGTGCTGGACAGCGCCTGATCGGCATAGCGCAACGCCTCCTTCGGCAGCTCCATGGCGTTGTACAACTCGGAGATGGTGGCAAGGCGGTGCAGGCGCGCCGGCTCCGCACCGCTGGGCAGGCGGTCGGCCCAGCGCAATGCGTCCAGCTGGTGTTGGAGGGCAAGGCCGAAGTTGCCGGCATCGAAATACAGGTTGCCGTAGACGCGTGCCAGGGCTTCCTGCAATTCGGCCGAGGCCTGTGGCCGGATGCGGGCGCGCACTGCATTGAGTGCAGTCAGGCTCTGGCCGATGGCGGCATCTTCGTGGGTGGCGAAGATGTGCTCCACCTCCATGAGATGCGCGAGATCCGGATCATCGTTGGCTGCGGCCAGGCGACGCAGCGATTCCATCGCCGCCAGGGTCTGCGCCTGGGTGCCGTCGCGTTTGAACTGATCGATCTGCGCACGCAGGCGCTCGCGTTCGGCCGGGTAGGTGGCTTGGGTTTCTGGCGCAGCCACTGCCTGCGCCGCCGCCAGCGGAGCGGCGTGGATAGTCCCGGGTCGCATCGCCAGCACAATGGCGAACGAAATGGCAATCCAGAACGCGGCGATGGACGCGGCCCAACCGGTGGATGGAGTGCGAGCGGATCGGGATCGCCCGTAGCCTGTTACAGACACGCCGTGTTCGTGCATTGCTTGCATCCACTAGGTCTGCACATACCCAAGCCAGGTCGCCGGTGAGGCATTGGGCTTGGGACACATCGGGGGATGTCAGGAGTATAGGGCGTAAGGGGGCGGGGCACTCAAAGCGAACCTAGCGGCCTCTGCGCGACAGCTCTCGATCAGAGGCGGGCAAGGCTCTACTTCAACTCTTTGTCGCAGTCCGGACAAAGGCCAGCTGCTTGACGCCACCACGACTCCTGTCCCAGCATCGGCGCCGGGGTAAGGAGTTGCACTTCCAGTTCGTGCCGCAATGGCACGCCAATAGTGGTGTCTGGAATTCCAAGGAGGGGTTGAATGCACGCACGTCAGTCGGCCGTGTTGGCCGCTTTGTTTGTCCTGTCTATCGCACCTGTCAACGCGCAGGAAGCCGCGGGTGCCGTCCGCGTCGTAACCGATCCGGTACTGGCGAAAATCCGGCGCGAAAGCGATGAGGCCGTTCAAACGCTGCGTCTCACGGAAACGGGCAAGCAGAAGGCCCGTGCAAACGATGAGGCCAGCCTCGATCTGCAGATCGGTTACACCGATTCGCAGATCTACAACCCGACTAGCAAGCGCTACGATCAGGTGCGGCTGCGTTCCTACAGCAGTCCCGGCACCCAGCCCAAGGTTCCCTTCGTTGCGCCGACCATTTCCGCTTCTCCGGGCGAAACCGTGCGGATTGGGCTCGACAATCGACTGCCCAAACAATCCGGTTGCACGCCGCCCAACATCAATACGCCGCACTGCTTCAATTCGACCAATCTGCATGCGCATGGGTTGTGGGTGAGTCCGGCGGGCAACAGCGACAACGTCCTGCTGACCATCCGTCCGGGCGTCAAGTTCGAATACGAGTACAACATTCCCGCCGATCATCCGGCCGGCACGTTCTGGTATCACCCGCATCTGCATGGCTCCACCGCGTTGCAGGTGTCCAGCGGCATGGCTGGGGCGCTGGTGATTCATGGCGATCGGCTGCCTGGCGCCGCAATCAATGGCGATGTCGACACGCTGCTGCGCGATCTGACTGGCAAGCCGCTGCAGGAACGTGTCGTGCTGTTCCAGCAGGTGCAATACGCCTGCCGCGATGCCAATGGCAACATCAAGGTAGACAAGGATGCGAAGGGCAAGGTGATCGCTTGGGTCTGTGATCCTGGCGATGTGGGCGGCATCGAGGGCTACGATCAGTTCGGTCCCAGCACCTGGGGTCAGTCGGGTCGTCATACCAGCATCAACGGCGAGATCCTGCCGGTGTTCAAGGGCGCCCGTCCCGGCCTGATGGAGCGCTGGCGCCTGATCCATGCCGGCGTGCGCAATACCATCAGCCTGCAGTTCCGTCAGCTGCGCGCCGGCGTGACCGCGGTGCCGCAGTTGAGTGCGGACACGCAGCAGGGCTGGATCGACAAGAACTGCACCGGTCCGGTGCTGCCGCAGTTCGAGATCGCGGCCGACGGACTCACCCATTCGAAGATGATCGTCAAGACGCAGAACATCCTGCAGCCTGGTTATCGCAGTGATGTGCTGATGGCGTTTCCTGCCCCGGGGCATTACTGCGTCATCGATGCCGCCGCTCCGGCAAGCGGTAGCGTCAGTAATGCGGCCGAGGACCGTCAGTTGCTCGGTCTGGCCGAAGTGGGTGCGGGTCCGACCATCCCGGTCGCAAGTCTGCCCAAGCTCGTAGCCGACAACCTCGTCGCCGCCGCGAACTACTTCATGCCCGTGGCTGCGAAACCCCGCGTAGTCGATGGTCTGCGCAATGGTCTGGGTCTGGAGGCCTTCGTTCCGCATCCGACCATCACCGACAACGAAGTCACCGGCAAGCAAGACGTCACCTTCAACATCGATATCAGCAAGAGCCCCGCTGTGTTCATGGTGAATGGCAAGCCCTACGATCCGCATGCCGCCCGCGATCTGATGCTCGGCGGTGTCGACGAGTGGAACATCACGTCATCGTTCGCGAATCATCCTTTCCACATTCATGTGAATCCCTACCAGATCGTGCAGATCCTCAATCCGCAGGGCGTGGATGTGAGCGTCACCGGAGAAAAGGACGATCCGGAGTACGCCAATCTCAAGGGTACCTGGCATGACACCCTGTTCGTGAAGGAGGGCTACCACTTGGTGGTGCGCACCCGCTATGAGCGCTATATCGGCGAGTACGTCCTGCACTGCCATATCCTCGATCACGAGGATCAGGGAATGATGCAGAACGTGCGCGTGTTGCTGCCCGATGGCGATGGCGGGATGGCGCAGGGGCATCATTAGTCTTTGCGTGCCAGCAAAGCAGCGAAGCAAAGGCAAAGGCGTCCCTCATCCGCCCTTCCCTCCGCGGGCTATCGCCCGCTCCGACCTTCTCCCCGCAAGCGGGGAGAAGGGTAAACATGAAGAACCCCGCAAAAGGCGGGGTTTTCGTTTGACGGCAGCGCAGCTGGTCGACCAGGTCCCGTGTTAGCGCTGGCTCAACCACCGATCGAGTTCATTCGCAAACGCCTGTCGATCGCGTGCGTGGAACGCGGGCGGGCCGCCTGTCTGGACGCCGGCGCCTCGCAATTCCTCCATGAAATTGCGCATCGATAACCGCTCGGCCATGTTGTCGGTTGTGTATCGCTCACCGCGCGGGTTCAGGGCAATGCCGCCTTTCTCGAGAACGCGAGCCGCAAGCGGAATATCCTGAGTGACAACCAGATCGCAAGGCTGCACGCGTTCGACGATCTCGCTGTCCGCGACGTCGAATCCGCCTTGTACCTGCAGGGCGCGGATGTACTGCGATGGCGGAACCCGCAGCCATTGATTGGCCACCAGGGTGACCTGCACCTTCGCGCGCTCTGCGGCGCGGAAGAGGATTTCCTTGATCACGCCGGGGCAGGCGTCGCCGTCCACCCATATCTGTGTGGTTGGCGCTGGAGCAGGGTCTGTCATCGCCTGGTCGTTGGCGGAGCGGGCTCGGCGTCGGCGTCGGCGTCGGCCTTGGTAGCGTCGCGCGCCTTTTGCTTCTTGGCTTGCTTCTCGTCCTGCTGCTTCTTTTTGGCGAGTTCGCGCTGACGCTTTTCGAACGAGTAGTTGGGCTTGGCCAAGGTGATTTTCTCGAAAGGGAGGGGCAGTTTAGGCCATGCGCGTGGACAGCAGGTGCCAACCCTGCGCAACAGCGGGAAAACCCCGGGTCCGAGTGAGTCCGGAAACACGGTTCAGAGTGCACTGAACCGGAGGCAATAACGACCGCCATCCCCATTTTTGAGGATGTCGGCTATGCCATCAGCCGTCCTGCCCGGGTTACCTCGAACCGCGTCGCGCCGGTGCCGGCGGTGGCGCGCCGGGGACGTCGTCGTCGATCTTCTTCAGCACGCGCGTGTTGCCGAGCACTTCGATGTGGCCGCCAGCGGACTGGAAGGCTTGAAGGTGATCGACGATCGTCTCGCTGGTGATCGGACGGTTGTCGGCTTCCTTGCGCTTGAATATCCGGTCGGTGTTGGGTGGGCGTGCCATGGGCAGGTACCTCGGTAGTCGTGAACGGGATCGCACGGGCGGCGATGTGCGTGATGGCTTTCAGCGGACGTGTGCGACTGACTCCTACTGCGCATGCAGCGGGATCAGCGACGCATGCAGCTTGCAGTCGTCGAGCAGCTGACGTAGCCGTTGCTCGACCAGGGGCAGGTTCTGCAACTGCTGCGAGGCGTAAAGCGAATACGTCGGCCGGGTGCCCGGCGTGCGGCCCACGCTCACGTTCGGCGTCTGGCAGGCGTTGGCCCACAAGGCGTGCAATTGCGCCGGGCCGATGCTTTGGCTTGGGCTCAAAGTGAAGCGGAAGATCGCGATCTGGTGCTTCATGGAGTCCTCTGTTGTGGATGCGTAGCGGATTGGGCGCGACCGTTGTCTATGTCAGTACAGGACAAGCGGAATGCCCCGTGCGCGGCGATCGCTGTAATCCGCGCGCACGTCCAGACAGTAAGGACCGCCCATGACGAAGCGCCGGCACACGGTGGGTCGGTCTTCATAGATCGAGCAGCACATCCGCGCGCCATCCAGCGCGACGCACCAGCCTTCCTCGTCGCGCGCCATCACCGGTAAACCCGCGGCCGTATGCGTGGTCAGGTGCTCGGGCACGTTGTCTTCCGGCATCAGCACGACGGTGAGGCGGCAACACACGGCATCGCAGGATCCGCAGTGCGCGATATCCGCGGCGACGGCACTCACGTACGCACCGCCTGCGCGTCATCGCGGCGATGACGACGCAGGAGGGCGTCCAGCGAGCAACGCAGGGACGCGCGCAGGCGCTGTCCGCCTACGGACATGGTGGATAGCTTGAGGGTTGAATAGCCTGGCATGGCGCTCCCCAGGGCGACACCCGTGAAGGGTGGTAACGCGTGGAAGGAAGCGAAACCGGCGACGACAGTCGGAGGGGCGCGCGAATAGAACGATGGGACGGGAGTCAGCCTACACGAACGGCGCCGACAGGGGTGAACGGGCGCTGGTCCCGTAGCGGGGAGCCTGAACCTGGGCTGCGGCGGCTCCACAGCCAAAGCGGTCGTCAGTGCTCCAACACCACGGCCCGCACGCTATGGACCTCATTGCCCCGCGCCCCTCGTACGGGCGCACCCGCGCGTTCGACCAGGATGCGGAGTGACAGCTGGTCGCGAAGCGGGCGGGCGGCCGCGATATCCGGTGGCACGGGGACCACATAGGTGCCGGCGGCATGGCCGGGGCGAATGCCATATGGCGAAGCCGTGCCGATCAGGCGGCCCTCCGGGGTGCGCAGGACGATTTCCTCGCCCGCGCCCAGAACGCCCAGTTCGACCTCGAGAAGAATGCGCTCCCCCGCCGCGGGCGGGCGGGGGAGCGTGACAACGACGACGTCGCCGGCCTGCGTCGCATGCGCACATGCGAGCAGCAGCATGCAGACAAATACGATGATGAGGCGGCGCACGTCGTAGCTCCTGTCAGCGGATCGGCACGATCTTCACGGCCTGGACCTTGGGCGCTTCCCTGGCACCGCCGCTCGAGGGCAGCAGGCGCAGGTCCAGCCCGGTGCCGCCCGACGCCAGTTGCGCGAAGGCCGGCAGGCGGCGCGGCAGCGGCAGGGTGAAGGTCGTGGTGTGCGACATGTCCATTCCGGGCATGCCGGGGCCGAAGAAGGCGATAGTGCCGACGTAGTAGGGGCTGTCCGGCGTCACGCGCGTGACGCTGTCGGGCGCGTTGGCTACCACGTCGAATTCGCGCGTTACCGCGAGGCCATCGGGGCGTTCGATAGTGATCTCGGCGATCAGCACGGCGGCGTCCTTGGCCGTGCGATGACGTTCGGCCAGGTCCTTGGGTACGGCGACCATCGCGCTGTCTTCGTCGACGGTGGCCATCAACGCCGCTTGCCTACGCAGGGCGGGCTTTGGCCGGTAATCGCTGCCAAAGCCGGGTGCGTAGTCGTAATCGAAAGCAGTTGTGCTGAAGACCGCTCCGGCCGTGGTCGGGCCGACCGGCTGGCCGTTGGCCGCTATGTAGAACAGGAACGGCTCGTCCATGTACTTCTGTGCGTCCTGCTCTGGACCGATTGGCAGCCCCAGTGCCTGCTGCTTGCGCGTCCACACGTCCCAAAGACGGTCCATGTTGGAGTGGTGCAGGTAGAAGATCGGATCGACCGGCGACAGGAAGTTGGTCATGTTGCCGTACGGGCCCGGGTCGATCGCACCGACGCCGCCGATGCAGTTGTGCACCTTGTTGTGCGGCTGACCTTCGAGCACACAGAACTGGGTGCTGCCATTGGGTTGCACCACGTGCGAGGCGGTCTTGGAACTAGTGAAGCTCAGACTCACGGTGTCGTCGTAGAAGTGGACCGGAGCCAGGCCGCTGAGGATGGTGTTGGGATCGACCGCGATGCTGGTCTTGGCATCGAGCTTTGCATTGTCGCGCGAGAGGTAACGTGCGCCGCAGGTGATGGCATAGGCCATGTTGCCGGACACGCCGGCGTCCTGCTTGGGGTTGTAGCCGGTGACGTCGTTCCAGAACAGGTCGAAGGTGCTGTAGCCGCGCGCGTCGAGCTGGGCGCGCTGTGCGGAGGACAACGTGTCCCAGTACGCCTTCATCGCCGGCTGCGTGAAGTCGGTGAAGACGTTGAGGTTGCGCGTGTACGGCGCGTAAGCGCCATCGGTGGGCGTGAGCACGCCGTCGAACATCTGCGCGGGGATCTGCGGCTGGCGCGTCCAGTCCCAATAGGGCATGGCGAAGTTGTTGTCACCGCTCAGCGTGCGGATGGTCTGTTCGAAATAGCCGACATAGCCGCGATGCCAGGGATAGAACCACCAATTGCCGTGCGGACAGTCGAGGAAGTGCGTGAACGCATTGCGGAACCAGTTGCGCGGGTCGCTGACGGGCAGGGCGAGCATGGCCTGCACCCCGCGCGCATAGCTGACGAGCATGCGCTGGCCCTCGGGGCTGGCGACATCGTAGCGGCGCCAGCGGGCAGCGGCGGTGGGCGAGGTGGCGTCGCCAGCGAGTGCGCGTCCGGCGCGGGTGGCGAGCATCGCACCGCCCGTCGTGACGGCGGCGGTGGTAAGGAAGTTACGGCGTGTGAAGCGCATCCTTGGAATCTCCTTGTGCGACAACATCCTGATCGAAGGGCGCGACGATGCGACGGAGCCGAGTCGGTCGTGTCGTCGCGGGCACTTGCCCGGCGTGGATGTGGGGCGTCCTTGCCAGCGTGGTCGAGTATAGAGGGCAACGTCCTTTGGCCGTTGGCCGCAAATGGACTTGCGCGCGGTGCGGCGGGTTGGCTTTCAACGGCGAAGCCGGTCAACCCGCCCTACGAGTGGGTCATGAGGTTGTAGGGCGGGTCTTGACCCGCCTGCGCAATGACGTAGCGCCGAATGGATCTTCGACCTCCGCCACATCTGGCATCACGTCTGGAAACGAGGACGCGCATTCGATTATCACGCCACATCCAGCGTGAAGTAGCCGTGCTCCAGTTCGCTGCCATCCACGATGGCCGTGACGACGGCCGAAGGATTGTCGGTGATGGCGGTTGCGGTCGTTATCCCGTTGATGACCGCATGGATGGCGAAGGTTTCGCCGATGTCCACGACGCGTACGTTGAATGGGTCGTCGACCACGATGCTTTGAACCTGGCGGCCATCCTTGCTGATGGTGAAGGTCACCGGATAGCGCCAGGTGGTCTGGAATTGCAGCTGTCTGGAGTTGGAGCTGGGGTGCTCGGTCACCTCGAACGCATACGTGCCCTGGGCGTATTCCTGCACCACCTGCGCCAGGAATCCGGCGGCGCCGTCTGCTTGCAGTGGTGCCGACACATAAGTTTGGCCATCGATCACGGTGGTCGCGATGATCTCGTAGCGGGGTGCGGTCGGAAGCTGCATCGAACTGCCAGGTTCCAAGCCCGGAATGCGAGCGAGAATCTGCTGTCCCTGGTGGACGACAAATTGCGCGGCGTAGGTGGTCTGGTTACGTAGTGTCATGTGGCTCAAGGCGTGGCTCCATGCATGCTGAATAGTGCGTTGAGGTGCGATCTGGTGAGTAGGCCGTGGATGTATCCGTTGGTGGCACCCCTCACACCACCCGATCCGGATCCTTGATGTACATCCCCGAGAACTCCAACCGGATCCCGGTGATATCTGCCTTCAGTCTGGTCAGGTCAACGGTAGTGGCGTCGCCAGACGACGCCTTCGGCGTCGATAGGATCCAGTCGGCATACAGCGTCGGCTCGGAGTACGACGTGCGGAAGTCCTCGGCGATGGCCGCGCGCACGCGCACGGCGCCGCCCGGCTCATCAGCCGGCGTGCCCGCCAGGTCGTAGCGGAACGTCAGGTCCAATGGCGTGCCGTGGAAATGGAATGCCTTCGTCTCGTTGTTCACGAGCCGCTGGTCGTCGTAGGCGCCGCCGGTGCGGATGGTGAACTCGATCATGCCCTGCGTCGGGCGCTTGCCCGGGGCCCATTCCACCCAGACGTAAATTTCCCTGACGCGCACACGGCTGGTGCGGCCCCACGCGGACAGTGGGCTGTTAGTCGGCGACAGGCGCACGCTCCCGTGCTGGCCATCGAGCAGGGCGGCGCGCACGGTGGCGGGCAAAGCGAACTTCTCGCGCTGATAGTCCTGCGGCTGCGGCTTGAAGCTCTCCAGCGCGCGCGCCTGCATCTTCTTGAGATCGGCGATGGCTGCCAGGTCGCCGGCCAGTTCGGCGATACCGCGGTAGTTGTCGCGTTGCGTGACGGTGTCGGTGAGTGCCCAGTAACGGTAAGCGGCATCGAACTGGCCCAACGCGACCAGCAGCGAGCGCTGCAGCGCGCGGTAGTTGCCCCACAGCACGGCCATAGCCTGGCCGGAGAGCATCTGCTCCTTCTGCAGCGATTCGATCTCGCGTGCGATGGCGTCGTACTGGCGCTTGGCGATGTCCTTCTGCAGCGCAGTCCGCGCCATCTCCTGGATCAGCGGCGGCAGCGCCACTTGCGCGGTGGTCAGCGCGCGGCCGTAGATCACCAGGATCTTCAGCTCCTTGAGATATTCCTGGGCGCCCCCGATGCCTTCCTTGATCGCCGGGGCCAGTTGGGTTTTCACCTCCACCCACAACTGGTCCCAGTAGGCGCCGGCCGACGGCGCGCCCTTGGCGTCGTCCGACAGCGAGTCGCGGGTAATCGCCGCCAGCGCATCGGCGAAGCTCTTCGCGTCGGCGATTCTGTCCACCGCGGCGACGATCTCCAGGCACATGCGCACGATCTTCTCGATGACCTCGCCGACCTTCGCCAGCTGGCTCATGATCTGCGCGAGCTTGGCGGCGGTGCTGGCCACATCGGCCGCGGCCTTGGCTGCGCTGGTAGCGCCGCTGGCGTTGCCTGCGAACATCGAGGCAACGCCGGAGACGAACGAGAACACGGCGCCGACGATCGCCAATGTCGCTTCGCGCTCCTTGGCTTCCTTCCACGCGGCCATACTGTCTTTGAAGACCTTCTCGGCGCGCTGCACGCGATCGCTCTGCGGTGCGATGGCGTCCTGCGCGCGCTTCACGTTGGCCGTGGCGAGGCGGAAGTTCTCGGCCAGCTGTTCGCCGACCAGTTTCTGGAACGCGCCGGCGTCCTCTTTCTCGCCCAGCACGAGTTTGGCTGCGCGCTTGCGCGCGTCCAGGTCATAAGCGCGATCGGTCAGGCGAATGAACATGCCGGCGTACGCGGTCAGCGCGGGCACGTGGTCCTTGGCCAGTTCGCCATAGAACGAAGCGCTCAGGTACGGCACCTGATCCGGATCCATCCGTACCGGTCGCAGTAGTTCCTGCGCGTTGCGGCAGCCCAGCGCCACCGGCTGCCAGGCGGGCAGGCCCGGGGACAGGGCAAGCAGTTCTTCGAGGCGCGCCAGCAGCTCTACCGCCAGCGTGCCCTTGCCGTCGGCGGCCAGCGACTGTGCGGCGAACAGCATGCGTTCGAGCATCGGCGCGCAGGCGGGCAGCGGCAGCTGTGCGAGATCCATGGCCGAGATCGTGAAAGGCAGCGGCTTGCTCTCGTCGATCGGGTAGGTGGTTACGTAGGCCCACTTCGGCGTGCGCGGATCGGGTAGATCGGTCGTGCCACGGAGTTGGCGCTCGCCCTTTTGCGGATCCTGCCACTTCATCCAGCGCGTCAGTTTCGGCACGCAGGTGGCCGGGCTGACGGCGCGCACGTAGAAGCCGAAGCGGAACTCGACTTCCCAGCCGCGCTTTTCGAGCAGCAGCTGGGTGTTCGCCTCCAGGCGCCGCGCCATCACCACGATGCGTTGGAAGACGCGGCACAGAATCGGCGCGTCGGTGACGTGCTTGGCCGTCAGCGTGTCGACGAAGATCAACAGGTTGTCCTGCACGCCGCGCCCGCCCTCGGCGAGAGCGCCGATGTCGTAGGCGCGGTTGATCGCCTCCTCCAGGTCCACCGTCATGCCGGTCAGCACCCACCAGTTGCCCGAGCGCACTACGCGGTTGAGCGGCGCGGCACCGTAGGGACTGTCGATGATCGCGTCCCAGTCGGGATCGGGGGCGGTGGAGACCTGACGGACCGGCGCGGAATCGGAAACGATCGTATCCATGGGTAATGCTCCTGGGGAAATCGCGAAAGAAGAAAGAGTCTGGTTGCTATTGCGCTTGAATGGCGCGAGTACCTTTGCATCTCGGGTATGCGCCACATCCCCAGAACGATTCGCCGGTGCGGCGGTTGCTGCGATGGACCATATGGCCGCCGCAACTAGGGCATGTGAGTGCAGTGAGTGTTTGCGCCACTTCGAACGGGGGCTCGATGCGAGCGGGCGCGGGATTATTCGCCGTCGATTGAACGTGCCGAACGATCTCCAGCAGTCGTTCGCCGCCGATCAGTTCAATGGCCTTGTCTTGCGCGAACGCCATCGCATCGCGCGTGAAGTCGCCGATGCAAACGATCTTGACGGCGTCCGCCCGATGGTGATGGAGCAGCCCCCACATCTCCCGCACCACCGACACGCTGATTCGCTCGCGGCGCCATTGCTTGCATTGCACAAGCTCCGTGCGACCGGCCTTGCGCAGGATCAGGTCCACGCCGCCGTCCGCGCCGCCGAGGCCGGTTTCCTCGATCGAATAACCCTGGCGACGAAACGCTTCGCCCACCAGCATTTCGAACTCGCGCCAGCTCATGGCGCGCAGACTGTCGAGGCCGATTTGTGTGGCGAGCAGTTGTTTGCGCTTGCGGCTGGCAAAGTAGGAGAGCAGGGCGCACAGCCAGCAGATCGCCAGCGCCATCCAGGCGAGCGGGGCGAACATGTCGCTCGACAACAGCTGGCGCCCCATCTCCTGGGTGATGGGCGATCCGCTGGCCGCGAAGTGCCAGCCCAAGCCGTAGCGGATGGCTACGAAGGCAAGGATTCCGAAGACGATGCCGATCGGCCACGGCAGCGACGCGATCAGCTCCATTCCATTCTGCCTGCGACGGCCCATGTCGCTCCCCCTTTCCGTCGGGCGACGATACTCCTTCGCGTCTTGTCGGAAAAATCCTGGGCGAATCAAATGGGGACGGCCGCAATTAGCAAGGCTAATCGCAGCCGTCCCCTTCTTCTGAAGCAACAACCCGCTACGGTTCTCCGCGCTTCGGTGGATCCGCAGACCTCAATCCTCAGCCGACACCCCACAATCGTCGCGCTTCCTCGGCGATGACCTCCGGGAATTCCTCCTGGAAGAACAGCTTCGCCCCCGCGACAGGACGGATGCCGCGCGAATTCGGGAAGAGGCGGTCGAGGTATTGCGCATCCGCCAGCGGGAAGATCGCGTCGCTGTCGCCCCACACCATGCGCACGGGGGCGGTGCAACGCTTCAGCCGGGCTTCGACGCCGGCCAGCGGATTGGGGGCGAGGGCGACGTGGTAGGCCTCGTATTGCTGACGGCGCAGGGGCGAGCTCACCAGCGGCTGGATGTAGTAGTCGATGATGTCGTCGGTGAATCCGCTGGGATCGCGATAGACGCCTGCGCCGAAAGTCGAACGCGCCAGCGCCCGGTCGGTCAGCCACTTCGCCGTCATGTCCGCGAGCGTGCCGTTACGCGCCATCTCGATGATCGGCAGGATGCTGGACGGCGGGCTGTGGGGTTCCACATCGCAATTGGTCAGCAGTAGCGAACGCACGCGGTGCGGGTAACGCACGGCAAACAGTTGCGCCACCGCGCCACCGCTGTCGCTGGCGACGATGTCGACCTGCGCGACGTGCAGCTGATCCAGCAGCGCGGCGAGCATGGCGGTTTGAGCATCGGCCTGCAGCGACTGGCCCGCGGGAACCTCCGAGTAGCCCAGGCCCATGAAATCGGGCGCGATGCAGCGCCGATGCGGCGACAGACGTTCGATCGCGCCGCGCCATTGGAAGCTGTTCAACGGCGCGCCGTGCAGGAACAGCGCCGCATCGCCCGCGCCGCGCTCGATGTAGGCGATCCGGCCGCAAGGAAGATCGGCGTAGTGCCGCGTCGCGCGGTATGCGGCGGCATCAAGCCGTCCACCTTGCGTTGCCGATGCAGGACCAGCACCCGGGACGCTGTCGCGGAACCCTCCCATTCGCGAACTGCAGGCCGCGGCGGCACCGGCGGCCAGGGAAGCGACAGCGAACTGCACGAATTGCCTGCGTCTCATCTTGTTCTCCGTAGGGGTGTGGATGCAGGCATCGTGCCGGCCGGTGCGCAGGGCCCGCGCGCACGAACAGCCGCCCACGAGCACGGACGGATGATTTTTGGCACATGTCCCCGGGCCACCACGCAGGGAACGATGCGCCATGGCTCATAGACCTGCGTGCTATTCCGAACCGCCGCGAGCGGCCGTGACAGGCGGCGGTGGTAGTGGCCTGGCGTCGCTCGACGTACTGACTTCGCCGGTGCCGCAAGGCGTGTTCCAGTCGCCCGTGGACACGCGGCATGTGCTGTGCCTGCATCTGGGCGAACCGGTGCCGGTGTCGTACCGCTGGGGCCATCACGAACGCCAGGGCGTGCGCCTTCACGGGCAGTTCTGCATCGTGCCCGCAGGTGCTAGCACGCGCTGGACCGTGTCGGGACCGGCCACGTCGCTATTGCTGCGGTTGGCAGCCGACACGCTGCGCGAAGCCGCTGACGCCATGGGCCTGGCCTCGCGTGGCGCGGAGTTGGCGCCCGCGATCCATATCCGCGATCCACAGATCGAACGCATCGGCTGGATGATGCAGGCCGAAGACCATGACGCGTATCCCGGTGGGCGCGTGTTCGCCGACAGCCTCGCGTCCGCGCTCGCCGCACGCCTACTCGCGCTGGAGACCCGCAAACCGGTTCCGGATTCCAAGCAACAGGCACGTGCGCTGCCGGCGTGGCGTCTGCGCCACGTACTGGATTACATCGAAGCCCACCTCGACCAGGACCTGACGCTCGCCGAACTGGCAGCCGTGGCGGGATTCAGCGTGTCGCACTTCAAGCCGCTGTTCAAACAAGCCGTCGGCAAGCCTGTGCATCGCTTCGTACTCGAGCGTCGTGTCGAGCGCGCACGATTGCGGCTGATCCAGGGACGCATGAGCCGGACGCAAATCGCACTGGAAGCCGGCTTCTCGCATCCGAGTCATATGGCACGCTGGGTGCGGCGCGTGACCGGGGCGAAGCTTTCGGAGATTGAGGAAAAGTCGACCATCTGTGGCACCTAGCGTAGTGACGTCTCCAACGTCGCGGGGCGCACCGTAGCGACTCCATTTGTGTCGCTACGCAACAGTACATGTGACGGTGATCGCGGTTTCGATCGCCCCTCTGAACGGTTCACTTCTGCCGTCCTGCCGATTCCCCGTGCCTTCTGCTGCGAAAAGCCAGCGACCTTGTGACGCGCTCGTCGATAAGGGCAAACCCTCATTGTTGCAGTCGGTATTTCTCGATACGTTCGGATGGACCGGCGTTCTGCCGGCTACTACCCGGTAACCAGGGAGCGCGCGCCCGGATGGGCCACCGAAGTGCGCACCGGGAAGGCTTGGAGCCGAATGCATGCAATCCAACCTTCAATTCCACAGAGGGATCCACCTGATGTCGAAGTCGAATAAGTTGCATCAGCGCGCGTTGGCCACCGCTATGGCGGTCGCGCTGACCGCCGGTTTCGCCGGTTCCGCCGCTGCCGGCGGCCGTGTCAATACCGGCGGTCTGCATTCTCCGGACCAGACCAGCTTTGATCGCTTCATCGTCAAATACCGCGCCGGCACCAGTGCCGCTGCCCAGAACACCAACCTGGCCAACGCCACCAAGGGCAATGCGCAGGGCCTGGCTGTCGGCCGCGTGCGCTCGCTGGCCGTCGGCGGCGAAGTCGTCCAGACCAACCGTGCGCTGGGCCGGGCCGATGCCGAAAGCCTGATGAACAAGATCGCGGCCGACGCGAACGTCGAGTACGTCGAAGTCGATCAGATCATGCAGCCGCTGATGACCCCGAACGACCCGCACTACAGCACCTACCTGTGGGGCATGCAGAGCAGCACCGCCGGCATCCGCGCCGACCAGGCCTGGAACACCACCAACGGCAACGGCGTGGTCGTGGCGGTGATCGACACTGGCTACACCGATCACAGCGATCTGGTCGGCAACCTCCTGCCGGGCTACGACTTCATCAGCGACAGCCGCACCGCCGGCGACGGCAATGGCCGCGACGCGGATGCGCACGATCCGGGTGACTACTACCGCAAGGACAATTCCAGCTGGCACGGCACCCATACCGCGGGCACCGTGGCCGCGGTGGGCAACAACGGCCAGGGCGTGATTGGCGTGGCGTACGGCGCTAAGGTCGTGCCGGTGCGTGTGCTGGGCCGTGGCGGCGGTTACACCTCCGACATCGCCGACGGCATCATCTGGGCGTCGGGAGGCAGCGTCGCCGGTGTGCCGGCCAATGCCAACCCGGCCGAAGTCATCAACATGTCGCTGGGTGGCCAGAGCACGTGTTCGGCCACGTACCAGTCCGCCATCGATGGCGCCGTCGCTCGCGGTACCACCGTAGTGGTGGCCGCTGGTAACAGCAACATGGACGTGTCGGGCTTCACCCCGGCCAGCTGCAACAACGTGATCGCCGTGGCCGCACTGAACAAGTCCGGCACCCGTGCCAGCTACTCCAACTACGGAAGCAAGATCGACGTGGCCGCCCCGGGCGGCGACACCGGCGACTGCACCACGCTGATCGTCTCCACCGGCAACGCCGGCACCAGTGGCCCGACCACCGAGAACTACCTGTGCATGGCGGGTACCTCGATGGCGGCGCCGCACGTGGCGGGTACCGTCGCGTTGATGCAGGCCGTTCGCACCACGCCGCTTACCCCGGCGCAGGTGGAGAGCATCCTGAAGAGCACGATGCGCGCGTTCCCGGGCAGCAATGACAAGCCGATTGGTAGCGGCATCATCGATGCCAATGCGGCGGTGAACGCAGCGGCGACGTACTGATCGCTTCGGCGATATCGAAGGGCTACAAGAACCCCGGCTTCGGCCGGGGTTTCTTGTTCAGGTGGGCCGAAGATCAACCGTCGACACTCGCGTCGCGTCGTTGATCACTGACATCTGCAGATCCGCTCAAGGAATGATCCGCCGTCTGTGAAGCGTTCGGCGGGCGTGTCGATTCAGGCCATGTCGCATCACTGGTGCCCATCAGCATTGCGCGCAGTCGGCGCCAACTGCTTTCCAGCATCCCGCCCAGCGAACGCGTGGCGCGTGCTCTGGAATTCATCGATACCTGTTCGGCAAGCGCTCGCAGGCTGCTGGTCGCGAGCTGCAGGATCGTGACCCTGGAGCCGGTCAATGCCTCGATCTTTACCACGGCGCGCATCGCCAGCAACGAATGACCGCCCAGTTCGAAAAAGTTGTCGTGGCGTCCGACCGACGCCACGCCGATCAGGTCTTTCCAGATGTTCGCAATCGTCTGTTCGACGTCGCCGTGCGGCAGCTCGTAACCGATACCGGCAGCGGTTTGTGCGGTATCCGGTGCCGGCAGGGCGGCGCGGTCCAGCTTGCCGTTGGGTGCCAGCGGCAAATGCGGCAGGAAGACGATGTGGCGGGGAACCATGTACTCGGGAACCGAGGTGCGCAGATGCGTGCGCAACGCGCTCTCGTCCGGCACATCGGTTGTCGGGACCACATACGCGACCAGCCGCGGATCTCCCGGTGTCGCCTCCCGAACCACTACCACGGTACGCGAAACCTGCGGATGTTCGAGCAGCCGCGCTTCAATCTCTCCAGGCTCGATGCGATGTCCGCGCAACTTCACCTGGAAGTCGAGCCGCCCGAGGTGTTCGAGCAGACCGTCGGCGCACCAGCGACCGCGGTCGCCGGTTCGATACAGACGCGCGCCGGGTCGACCGTCGAACGGATCGGCGATGAAACGTTGCGCGGTGAGTTCGGGCCGGTTGTGATAGCCCAGGCTGACGCCGGCGCCGCCGATGTAGATCTCGCCGGTTACGTCGAGCGGGCAGGGGCGCATGTGCGCATCGAGCACGTAGATCGTGGTGTCGGCGATAGGGCGGCCGATCGATATCGCACGGTCGGAGCGGACCTGCCAGCAGGTCGACCAGACCGTGGTTTCGGTCGGGCCATACAGATTCCACGTCTCACCGCTACGCGCGAGCAGCTGTCTGGACAGGTCGTCGGCCAATGCCTCGCCGCCGACCAGGATCTTGAATTGCGCATCGCCTTCCCAACCGGCTTCGATGAGCATCCGCCAGGTTGCAGGAGTGGCCTGCATGACCGTCGCCTGGCTGGATTCCAGCAACTGCCGCAGCGCGATGCCGTCCGATGCCGTGACACGGCTCGCCATGATCACCTCGGCGCCGACACACAGGGGCAGCAGCAGCTCCAGTGCAGCGATGTCGAAACTGAGCGTCGTCACCGCCATCAACCGGTCGGATGCGGTGAGACCGGGGGCGTGCGCCATGCTGGCGAGGAAATTCTCCAGCGCCCGATGCGGTACGACGACGCCCTTGGGCGTCCCGGTGGAACCTGACGTGTAGAGCACGTAAGCAGGATCCTCGCCGCGTGCATCGCGTTCGGGATCCGTGATCCATCCGATGTCGGCACCTGCGTCTGCATCTGCGAGCAGGTCGACTAGGCGCAGGGTGCGCTCCGGGGCTACGAGCGACTCCCATCGTCCCGAGCTATCCAGCATCAGATCCAGTGCCGCATCCTCGGCCATGAATCCAAGACGCGACGATGGATATTCGGGGTCGAGCGGCACATAGGCGCCGCCCGCCCTGAGGATCGCGAGTATCGCCACGACCATCCCGGTGCCGCGCGGCAGGCACACGCCGACCCGGGACCCGCGTGACACCCCACGCGCGCGCAACCGGCGTGCGGCACGGTCGATACGTGTGCCGAGTTCCCGATAGCACATGCGCTCGCTGCCGAAGCGCAGGGCCGGTGCATCGGGATGGCGGGCCATCTGCGCCATCACCTGATCCACGATCCGGCCGCGCGCAAGCGGACGCGCGGTCGCATTGCAGTCGACCACCAGTCGCACATGCTCATCGCGCGGCAGCACGTCCAGTGTCGCGACGTCGTCGTCCCCGCCGGTTTCGAGCGCCGAAACCAGCGCCGTGATCGCCGTGGACACATAGGCGGCGACACGCGCCGGATCGACTCCGGTGATGCACTGGGCGGTGATGGTGAAACCGTCCGAGGACTGGTCCACGGTCAGGGAGATCGGGTAGTTGGTTCGCTCTTCGTCGGACATCAGCGTGATGCCGAACAGATCGGGATGCCGGGCGACGCCATCGGGCGCAAAGCGGTTACCGTCGCAGTGCCGGAAATTGAGCACGGAGTTGAACAGCGGCGAGGGCGCCGGCACGGCGCTGCAGGATTGGGTCAACACCAGCGACGCGTGCTCGTGTTCCACCATCGCTGCCAACTGCGCATGGACGGCGGCAACCGTCCCGCGCACGCTGCGTTGCGCCAGTTTGACGCGCAGCGGCAGTGTGTTCATCAACAGCCCCATGCTGTTGCTGGCATCGCCGCCAATGGCGAGTCGCCCGGAGAACACGGTGCCGAAGACGATGTCGTCCGCGTTGCTGCAGCGGGCGAGCACCACCGCCCAGGCCACATGGAATAGCGTGGCCGTGCTGATGCCAGCAGTGCGCGCCACGGCGGACAGCCGCGCGCACATCGCCGGGGAGAGTCGGATCCGGCTATCCGAAGCCCGGTTGCCGTCGATGCGGACATCGACCAGTCCGAATGGCGTGGTGGGCTCGGACAGGTCGCCGAGTTCGTGCTCGAAGTAGGTCTTCGCGTCCGCCGGGTCGCGAGCCAGAACCTCGCCGACAAAAGTGCGGAACGGTACCGGCCTGGGCAGGCTCGCCTGCGTGCCCGCCAGGATCGCCGCGATCTCGTCCCAGAGCACATCTTCGGACACGTGGTCGTTGATGATGTGGTGCGACAGCAAGGCGAGCGTGCATCCATCGCCGTCCGGGTCGTCCGCCACGAACGCCGAGAACAACGGAGCCTCGTCGAGCGCCATGCGGCAGACCCTGGGATCGGTCAGCTCCAGTAATTCGCCGAGGGGAAGTCTCGCCACCGGTAGCTGCACACGGCGCACTACCACCTGCACCGGCTGCGAAAGGCCATGCCAGAGAATGGCCGTACGGCAGGCGTCGTGCCGGTCGATGACCTGCTGCAGGGCGGCGAGGAATCGTTCCGCACGCTGGCGCGAGTCGAAGGCGAGCAACCAACGCGACAGATAGGCATCGCCCTGCTGCTGCAGGCGGTGATGGAATAGCATCCCCTCCTGCAGCGGTAGCAGCGGATAGATGTCCTGGACGTTGGCCAAGCCGCCCGGCACCTTGGTGACGATGCGTGCCAGTTCCTCCGCTTCGAGTTGCAGCAGCGGAAACATCGTGGGGGTGAGGGCGAGGGCACCTTCGGGCACGCGCGCCGCGGGCGTTGCTGCCGCAGTCGGTGGTTGCGAAGCAACCATTGCGGCGCACAGGCCGGCAAGTGTGGGATGGTCGAAGACCATGCGCGCACTCGCCGCCAGTCCTCGTTCGTGCAGTCGTTGCAGCAGGGTCACCAGCAGCAACGAATGCCCGCCGAGTTCGAAGAAATGATCGTCGCGGCCCACACGTTCGACTGCCAGCAACGATTGCCAGATGCCGGCGACCTCCTGCTCGAGCTCACCGCGCGGTGCTTCGAAGGCGTGCTGGGCGAGGGATTCGCGCGAAAGCGCCGACAGTCCCGCGCGGTCGATCTTTCCGCTGGCCAGCATCGGAAGCTGCGGCAGCAACACGATGGCCGAGGGCACCATGTACCCGGGCAACTGAGCGCGCAGCGCGTTGCGCAGTGCGGCCGCCTGCAGACCCTCGCCTGACGCAAAAGCCACCAGCCGCGGCTCGCCTGGTGCATCGGCGCGCAACACCACCGCGCAGGCGGCGACACCCTCGATGGCCGCCAGCGTCGTCTCCACCTCGCTGAGTTCGATCCGGTAGCCCCGCAGCTTTACCTGCGTATCGGTGCGACCGATGAAGTGAAGCTGGCCATCCGCATCCTGGCGCACCCGATCGCCGGTGCGGAAGAGCCGGGCGCCCGGATGCACGGGATGATCGATGAAGCGCTCGGCCGTCAGCGCCGGCTGGTTGCGGTAGCCACGGGCCACGCCGGCACCGCCCACGTACAACTCACCGACGGCACCCGGCGGCACGCAGCGACGCTCCGCATCGAGCACTTCGCACCAGGTGTTGTCGATCGGTCGACCGATCGGTAACACCGCATCGCATGCGAGTGTGTGCGGGACTTCGAAATGCGTGGCGTCGATGGTGGTTTCAGTGGGGCCATAGAAATTGCCCAGTCGCACGCCGGGCACGATCTCACGCAGCCGGCGTGCCAAGTCCGGTGACAGTGCCTCGCCACCGCAGGCTACGTAACGCAGTCGGCCGGGCACCAGCGAACGCTCGGACAGCAGGCCGCGCAGCAACGACGGCACGCAGTTCAACATGGTCACATGTTGCCCTGCGATCACGCCGGCCAGGTGCTGCATGTCCACTTGCCGATCGGGCAGGGCGAGCACCAGGGCCGCGCCGCCCTGCAACGGCGCGAAGAACTCCGCCAGCGTTGCATCGAAGCTGATCGAATTGCACTGCAGGATGCGGTCGCCGGGAACGATGTCGATGCAGTCGCGGAACCAGGCAGCGTGGTTGGCCAGCCCCCGATGGAGAACTTCGACGCCTTTGGGCCGACCGGTAGAACCAGAGGTGTATATGACGTACGCGAGTTGCTCCGCCGCGATCTCGGTGTCGGGATTGGTCGCGTCCAGCGCGAGCGAGTCCCACGCCGTATCGACGCATACGCATTCGATGGGGCCGGCATCGGCGGGCAGACGCCCTCGCAGCCATGACTGCGTCAGTACTACGGACGCGGCGGTATCGGCGAGCATGAAAGCCAGCCGCTCTTTCGGATACGCCGGATCCAGCGGCACGAACGCGCCACCCGCTTTCAACACCGCCAGCAACGCCACCGGCAGGTCCAGCGAGCGTTCCATCAGCACGCCGACGCATACCTCCGCCCCGACTCCCAGCGCCTGAAGGTGCCGGGCCAGCCGATTGGCACGACGGTTAAGCCCGCCGTAATCCAGCGATTGCCCGTCAAAGAGCGCCGCCGTCGAATGAGGACGCAGCTCGGCCCAGCGCTCGATCGGTCTGTAGACCGGATCGAAACGCGCATCGGCAAGCCTGACCTCCCATGCCCCCGCCATGCCCCTTCCCCTATTCGCCGCACAGCACCAACCCCGGCTGGATGCGACGTCTCATCTGGTCAAACGAGGCGGCCCTGAGGCCCCGGCCATCCCGGGTCAGCGCCGGCGCGCGCTTTCGGCCAGGAGATGGCCTTGCCATCCGCGCTCGACGACACCTTCCCAGGTGTCGGGTGTCGCTCAAAGGGTCTGCAGAGCCGGACCTGCGGCTCAGCGGCTCAGCCCCTGAGATGGCAGTCGTCTATCGTCCAGTCGCGCACATTGCACATCGGTGGACCTCGTCTCTCCATTTCGAAGTGGGGCCCGGGTGCTTGGGGCGCTGCCATGCTTTCGACATCTTTGATGGGCTTAGTGGCACGTCCCGGAAGGTATGGTCGCGTGGTGATTCGATAGTTAGTTGGTGAAGACGTTTGGAATGGAACGACTAAAAGGAGCTGGAAATGCAATCGATTGGCAATGTTCCGCATGAGTCACGGTTTGTGGATGTGAGGGGATTTCTTCTGTGCGCGCTGTTACTGCTCTTGGGGGCGGGTCTGGTTCCCAATTCGGCGCAAGCCCAGGCGTGGACGCTTAACCAGGCGCAGCGCCAGGCGTATCTGAACTACTACGCGCCAGTAATCCTGCAGCGCGCCGAGGAAGACAGCAGCAAACCCGGGCGCGACTGGATTTCCAATTACGACTTCGATCGCGATTCAAATTTCTCCAACAACCGCTACACCTGGGCGAATGTGTTGTCGAATTACGTCGCCGCTGGCGCGGCTGGTTCGGGCGCCTACCAGAACTGGCGCATCCGGCCAACCTTGTATTCGTCGATGGTCGAGTACATGGATAACGGCAGCAAAGGGGTGTTACTGCTCTTTCACGTCTTCCATCCAGTGGACAAAATGGCCAGCCAGATCCACGACTGGGAGCGCATCGAGATTTCGGTGCGCGGCGTGACCGGCACGCCAGGCGGCGCGGGCGAAGTCGTCGGCCACGTCACGGTGACCAGTCATTCGGATCACGTCATGCGTAGTGCCGGCAGTTCGGATCTCAAGTTCATGCAGGTCGCTACCGGCAAACACGTCCTGATCTGGCAGGCCGACGAGGACACCGGCTACGGCACCACGCATGCGCACGAACTGCATTTCGTGCAGGACTCCTACAGCACGATTAGTGCGAGCGTTGCGTCGAACGGCACGGCCGATGTCGATGTCACCAACGACGATGACAAGAACGTGCATTACGTCTGGGTGCCCGAGGCCTCCTCGGCGGCTGTGTCGGCGTGGAATGCGAAGCCGATCAGCTATTCCAGCGCGTCGTCCCTGGCTTCCCGTCGCGACAGCCAGACGTCGTGGTCGCAGGTCAAGCGCATCACCTATGAACTGCAGGACATGGCCGATGTATTCGCAACGCAATGGGGCGGATCGACATGGTCGACCAGCTGGACGGCCGACAGCACGGAGGACGTGTTGCTCGATAGCCCGATCGTCAACGAAGCCGGTGTGACCGAGGTGCCCGCTGGTCTGCAGCGGTTCTATCTGGGCTCACGCGATGCGTACAGCTCCGACGGGACCGATGGCCGTGATGGTGTGATCGCGAAGTCGTGGTTCTGGGGCGCGTATTCGGCCGAAGCGAATGCCGATGACTTTACTTCCGGCTCGGATGACTTCGGGGGCTACGATGGTGCAGGTCGTGACAGCTTCAACCGCACCCGCGCCACGGCGAGCGGCGATGCCGGTTCGATCGGGAATTACTGGCGTCAGCACGATTTCTTCGTCCATTCCGGTGTGCTGGACACGCGTGAACATTACGAAGCCGGCATCTGGCTGGTGGGCGCGTGGTACCTGCCGGAGAACGGCGGATTCGATGGGCGCTGGGCGCAGCTGTTCGACGACCGACGCGATTACGAGGCGCCGCCGGTTACCCCGCCGACTTGTCCCGTAAACGGCGCGACGCAGTGCGAGATCAAGGGCGGGACGTGGAATGCGACTACGTGCACGTGCAAGGTTGTTTCGTGTCCGTCGTGTCAGATTCCTTGAGGTCGTAGCGCCGCTCAACCTCCTTCCTCAGTGGGTAGCGCCCGCTTTAGACGTCTCCCCGCGATGCGGGGAGGCGGACAAGGTTGATTTGGCGGTGGGTCGGGGAGGGTGGCAGGGGCGGAGCGCCTCCGTCGGCAGGTCGCCGGGGCAGGGCGATACCGGCTGTAGGGTGTTTTCGACCGTTCGTCGTTCTATGCTGCGCGGCCCGGATGTCGCCCATTCCGGGCCTAGTTCATGGGGCGGCAGGCCCAGGGCCACGACGGAAACGGGGGAAACTGAAATGCGTACCTACAAGCTCGCGGCCGCGATGGTCGCAATTGGCCTCATGCCCGCAGCGGCTCGCGCTGACAGCAATGGCGTCGGCATGGGGGTGTGCAGGAGCGGCTTCGCGGACAACACCGTGGTGTCTACCGAATCGCGCGGCAACGTGACCATTGGTCAGCTCAGGGTCGACGACCGCGTGTGGTCGTTCAACGAAGGCGCCGGCAAGCAAGGCTGGAGCAAGGTGTTGCGCCGCATCGATGGCGGCCCGAATTACCGGATTCTGGCGGACTTCACCGAGCCGGGCTCGAGCAAGGTCACCAAGGCCTGCTGGCTCATCAAGCCGGCGACCTGATCGGCAACGAGCGACCAAGCAAAAATGTGTTGGCCCGGATAAGCGCAATGCATCCGGGTCTGGTGCGCGATGGAAGCCTCGTTCGCTTCGCGATCCCGGCTACGGTTATCCGCGCCATGCCGAATCTGGCTTCGGTGACCTGCCAGCCGCCGACGGCCAAGCGGACCTGCGCGCGGCGATGATTGCCTTCATCGTTGCGTTCATGACAGTAGTGGTCGGGCAAGGCCCCGGCTTGCATGAACGATTCAATTCGGCGACCCGCGATACCTAAGGTCGTCGCTTTCCGTGCTTCGCGGCTTCACGCCCCTTGAATACCACCGCGGACAGCATCGCCCGGCCGGGCCACTTCGATAAGCGCGTTTCCCTCATCGCAGGGGGAAGACAGGTCCTGCAAACCGAACCCAATCCGACTGGAGATTTGCAGATGCGCAAGCTTGTTTCGTGGGCCAAGCGCGGCCTGATCGTGCTCTCGCCACTCCCGCTCGCCATGGCCATGACCGCTTCCGCGGCGCCTCCGGAGACAGTGCCGGCTGCGCTCCGAGCGACCATGCAGCGTGACCTTGGCCTGACCTCGGCGCAGTTGTCCCAATACCTCAAGGTCGAACACCTCGCGGCGCTGCAGGAGAAGCAGCTGGCCAAGGCGCAAGGGCGCAGCTTCGCTGGCAGCTGGATCGAGCGCGGCAGCGACGGCAACTTCCAGTTGGTGGTCGCGACGACGAAGATCGGTCCACAGAAGGCAGGCGCCGACGTCGAGATCCGTAACGCGCGGCGCAGCCTCAACGAGCTCGACGCGTCCAAGGCACAGCTCGACGCCGTGCTGGCCCGCGGCGGCAAGGCGCCTGGCGGCGTGTATGGCTGGTACGTTGACGTGCCCGGCAACAGCGTCGTCGTCAGCATCGGTCAAGGCCGGCAGCAGGCCGGCATCGACTTCGTCGCGGCGAGCGGCGCCGATGCCCAGAACGTGAGCTTCGTGATCGACGAAGAACAACCTAGCCTGCGTAGCGACCTCAAGGGTGGCCTCGGCTACCTGCGCAATCCTGGTGACGGATATCTCTACGCCTGTTCAATCGGCTTCAACGTCACCCAGGGCAGCACGCCGGGCTACGTCAGCGCCGGTCATTGCGGCGATGCCGGGGAACCGGTGTATCTGGAACTGTCACCGCAATGGACCGTCGGCCCCAAGATCGGCACGTTCGCCGCTTCGAGCTTCCCCAATCCCGGGCAGACCGGCAATGACTGGTCCTGGATCAGGGAGGACGCAGGCAACAACTTTCTGCCAACCGTATACGGCTGGGGCAAGGGTGACGTGACTGTGCGCGGCAGCACCGAAGCTGCCATCGGCGCCGCGGTTTGCCGTTCCGGTCGCACCTCGGGTTGGCGCTGCGGCACGATCGAAGCCAAGGGCCAGACTGTCAACTACAGCACTGGCGAAACGATCCTCAACCTGACGCGCACCACCGCGTGCTCCGAAGGCGGCGACTCGGGCGGATCGTTCATCACCACTCCCGGCCAGGCACAGGGCGTGTTGTCCGGCGGCAGCGGCAGCTGCAAGGGTAAGCAGCCCAACAGCCGCACCCGCAGCTTCTTCCAACCGGTGCTGCCGATCCTGCAGACGTACAACCTGACGCTGCGTACTGGTCCCTGATTCGCTCGATGCTGCAAACACGACGCCCCGGCTTGCCGGGGCGTTTTTCTTGCGCAGTCATTTCATGATCACTGCCCGAACGCGCTTGCGACGTTTGATGTGTTTGGCGTGTAGCTGGCAGGGAAGGGTGGGAGCCCGGTTGACTAATTTCCATATTTCCGGAAATATGGAAATATGGAAACCACCACCGCACTCGCTGCTCTTGCCGCCCTCAGCCACGAGTCCCGTCTCGCAGCCTTCCGGCAATTGGTCCAAACCGGTCCCGATGGGCTTTCGGTCGGCGAACTGCGCGAGCGTCTTGATCTGCCGCCGGCCACTCTGAGCGCACACCTCAACGTGCTGCGCGCCGCCGCGCTCGTGGAGGACCAGCGCGAAGGCAGGGTAATCCGGGTTCGGGCCAACTACGGGCAGATGAACGCACTACTGGCCTATCTGACCGAGAACTGCTGCGCCGGCACCGTCGGCTGCGGTCCGGCTTCGGTCTGTATGCCACGCAAGAAAGGAGCAAAGCCATGAACCGATTCCACGTGCATCTCAATGTCGCCGATCTCGCTGGCAGCATTCGCTTCTACACAGAGCTGTTCGCCATGCAGCCCACCGTGGTGAAGCACGACTACGCCAAGTGGATGCTGGAAGACCCACGCGTGAACTTCGCCATCTCAAATACCGGGCGCGAGCCCGGTATCGATCACCTTGGGTTGCAGGTGGATACCGCGGATGAACTCGACGCGCTCGGTCCTCGCCTGGCCGCTGCGGGTGGCACGGTAGTGCCGGAGGATGCGGCGATCTGCTGTTACGCACGCTCCGACAAGCTGTGGACCGAAGATCCGCAAGGTACGCGCTGGGAAACCTTCCACACCATGGGCGAAGCCACCACCTATTACGCCGCCGATGCAGCGTGTGCGACCGATGGTGCAGCGTGCACACCGGACGTGCGCGCGATGAAGCCGAAGGTAGACAAGGGCGCCGCGTGCTGTCCGCCACAGTCCGGGTGCTGCTGAGGCGACGACGCATGCAATTGCGACCACCGAACGAATCCGAGCGCGCGGGCATCCGTGCTTTGCTCGCCGGCAACGATCTGCCGATTCAGGACCTGGATACGGCAACAATAGACTTCACCGTCGCCGTCGAGGACGGGCGCATCGTCGGCGTGGTGGGACTGGAAATACTCGCGGATGCCGGACTTGTGCGCTCGCTCGCGGTGGAAGCCACGCACCGTGGCAGCGGCACCGGCGCTGCGTTGGTGTTAGCCGTCGAAGCGCAGGCGCGGCAACGCAATCTGTCGCAACTCGTGCTGCTGACGCAGACCGCCGAAACGTTCTTCGCACGGCGGGGCTACGGAGTCATCCCGCGCAGCAGCGCGCCGGCTTCCGTGCAGACAAGCGGCGAGTTCCGCTCGATCTGTCCGGCATCCGCAACCTGCATGTCCAAATTCCTTATTCTCTGAGACTGCTCGATGAAGCGTGTTCTTTTCGTTTGCGTTGAAAATTCCAACCGCAGCCAGATGGCCGAAGCCTTCGCGCATATCCATGGCGGCGACGCTGTCGACGCGCTGAGCGCCGGTTCTGCGCCATCGGGTCAGATCAATCCCAAGGCGGTGCGGTTCATGGCTGAACTCGGCTATGACCTGACTACGCATGCGTCGAAATCGCTCGACGAGATCACTGGCGAGTTCGATGCCGTCATCACCATGGGCTGCGGCGACAACTGCCCGTGGGTTCCGGCGAAGCAGCGCGAGGATTGGGGCCTGCCGGATCCGAAGCACATGGATGACGATGGCTATCGAGCGGTGCGCGACGAAATCTCCGCGCGGGTGAAGCGACTGCTGGCGGAGCTGTGATGACGCTTGCTCGAAAACTGCTCGCCGAGTTCCTCGGCACGGCCGTACTGCTCGCGACGGTGGTGGGGTCCGGGATCATGGGAGTGGCGCTGTCGGGTGGCAATGACGGCATTGCGCTGCTGGCCAACGCGACTGCGACCGCCGGCATCCTGTATGTATTGATCACGGTACTGGGACCGATTTCGGGTGCTCACTTCAACCCCGCGGTGAGCATCGCGATGCGCTTGCGTGGCGAGCTGTCCACGAGGGAAGCGCTTGCGTACATCGCCGTACAAGTGGTCGCCGCGATCGTCGGCGTGCTGCTGGCGCATGCGATGTTCAGCCAGCCGTTGTTGCAACCCGGTACCCATGTGCGCACGGGAGCGGCGCAGTGGCTGAGCGAAGGCGTGGCCACCGCGGGGCTGTTGCTCACGATCTTGCTGGGGCTGCGTGCGCGGCCCAAGGCGATTCCGGCGCTGGTGGCGGGTTACATCTTCGCGGCGTACTGGTTCACAGCGAGTACGTCGTTCGCGAATCCTGCGGTGACTGCGGCGCGAGCTCTAACGCAGACGTTTGCCGGAATACGGCCGGACGATGTGCCTGGGTTCGTCATGGCTCAATTCGCCGGAGTGGCGGTGGCGCTTGTCGTGGACAAACTGCTGGGAGCCTCGGCCCGGCGCGTTAGCAACTAATCCGCAGGGGCGAAGATCAAAGGCCCCCTCATCCGCCCCTTCCCTCAGCAGCCCAGCACCCGCGTCGACCTTCTCCCCAAATTGCGGGGAGAAGGCGTGCCGCTGCTGGCAATCAGGGTCAGATTGACTCTTACCTCGCAGGTAATCGACGTCACGCTCCCGACCGGCTTTCATGCTGCCTAGCGGTAGCGGAGAACGGCGCGATAGGTATGCGCCACGCTTCTCCTATTCCCGCCTGTTCATCTCGGGCGCAGGCAGCGTGTCGATTTCAGACCAGGCCGAACGTCGTTCTTCAAAACAGCCGGAGCAAGGTAATGAGCAAAGTGGTCGTCACATCGTTCATGAGCATGGATGGTGTCATCGAGGCGCCGGAGAAGTGGTCGTTCCCGTACTGGAACGACACCATCGAGCGCTTCAAGGATGAGGAACTGAAGGCGGCTGACGCCCAGCTGCTGGGTCGGAAGACCTACGAAGCGTTTGCGGCGGCCTGGCCCTCGCGATCGGGCGACTACGCGGACCGCTTCAATCAAATGGACAAGTACGTCGTATCGAACTCGCTCACGCACGCTGACTGGAACAACACCCACGTCATCGGCGGCATCGAGCGGTTGGGCACGGAACTGCCGCGGCTGCGCGCGCGCCATCAGGGAAGCCTGCTGGTCCACGGCAGTCATTCGCTGGTTCAGGCGCTGGTGCAACAGGACCTGGTCGACGAGTACCACCTGTTGGTCTATCCGTTGCTGCTTGGCGAAGGCCGGCGTCTGTTCGCCAACGGCACCCGGACAAATCTCGAACTGCTCAGTTCCACTGGGATGGGCTCAGGTGTTGTCCTGTTGATCTATAAGCGCCCGGTGGTCTGACGCCCGACTTTTAGGAAGCTTCATGAGAGCGCTGTTCAAGCCAACGATCGCAGTCGCCTTGTTCGTCGTCGCACTGGCCGTGCCCACCGCAGCCTCCGCCGTGGAACCGGGGCCACACGACCGCGCGGCAGCGACGCGGATCATCGCGGACATGCGGAAGATCGTCGTACCCGGCGGCATCGAGCGGCAGGAAAAAGTGCACATCGGCGGGATCGACCAGTGGATCACGATCCGCGGCAACGACCCGCGCAACCCCGTGCTACTGATGCTGCACGGTGGGCCGGGCTGGGTGTCGATGCCGACCAGCTGGTACTTCCAGCGCGGCTGGGAGGAGTACTTCACGGTCGTGCAGTGGGACCAGCGCGGCGCCGGAAAGACCTACGGTGCCAACGATCCGGCCGCCGTCGCGCCGACGATGACGATCGAACGCATGGTGGCCGACAGCGAGGAAATGGTTGCGCTGCTGCGGAGAAAGCTCGGCAAGGAGAAGATCTTCGTATTGGGGCATTCCTGGGGCAGCTATCTAGGCCTGCAGCTTGCGCAGCGTCATCCCGACTGGCTGCATGCCTACATTGGGGTAGGGCAGTTGATCGATGGACCGGAGAACGAACGTCGAGGCTGGGCCTGGACGATGGAGCAGGCGCAGCGCGACCGCAATGCCGAAGCCATCCGCGAATTGCAGTCCATCGCACCGTATGCGGAATCTGATGCTCCGCTGAAGCTGCAGGACCTGTTCGTACAGCGCAAATGGCTCAACCGTTACGGAGGAATGGTGTACGGCCGTACCGGAGGCGATGCGGAATCGGCGGCGGTCAACCTCTCCCCCGAGTATTCCGATGCCGATCTCGCGAACATCTGGACAGCTAATGAGTACTCGATGGACAAGCTGCTTGCCAAGGTGCTCACGCTGGACCAGAGCCACATCCGCGATCTGCGCTGCCCGCTGATCCTCTTTCTCGGACGTCACGACGTGAATGCATCGTCCACCCTGACCGCCGAATGGTACGCGCGAGTGCACGCGCCTTCGAAGCAGCTGGTGTGGTTCGAGAATTCCGGGCACGAAGTAATGAACGAAGAACCCGGGAAAATGCTGCTTTCGCTGGTGCAGATTGTCCGTCCAATCGCGGAGCGGGCAGGCGATGCGCCGAATACGGCCTCCATCAAAGCCCCATGAGGTAAACGCATGCGCTGGGCGCTCCTGCTTTCCCTGCTGTTCACCGCTGTCGCGGGTGCCGCGGAGCTTTCGCCGTTTCAGCAATGGCTTTCGTTCGTGCAGGGGATGGCGTTCAATGCGGCCGGGCCGTCCGGCATGTATGCCGCGCAGGACAAGCAGGAACTGCAACCGGGCAAGGTGCTCTATCTGCGTCCTGCCAGTTCGCGTGCTGCACTGCGCTGGTCGTCGGTGCCGATCCAGGCATCTTTGGTGAGGGCGCTCTGAAATTACATGCCTACGAAAGAAGAGCTGCTCAATCACCTGTGGCGCTCGATCATCAATGCGCAACTGCACCCGGAAGCGTTGTATCGCGTGGTCGAGAATTGCAAGCGCGACCCAGACGCCCCATTCGCCGATGTGGGGCTTGCGATCGAACGTGTGCTCGCGCGTGGCGCGACGCCGAACGACCTGTGCCTGATCGCGCGAGGAACGGCTTACGAAGCGGTGTTCGCCACCTTGTATGCGCTGGGCGACCTTGGCGTGGATGCGGATGACGTGTTTGGGCTTTACGAGTGCCTGCTCGGTGCGGACCCCAGCGGTATGGAAGGGCGCCCTGGCTCGGCCAATGTCATCCGTGGCGGCGGCAACTCATCCGGGCGCTAGTCCCATTGCCAATTACTGGGGTATGCATAGCGATGAACCAGATCATGCCGGTAGGCCGACTGCTTCGCGAATGGCGGGGCGTACGACGTTCAAGCCAGATGGATCTTGCGCTCAAGGCCGGCTTGTCGCCGCGTCATTTGAGCTTCGTGGAAACCGGTCGATCGCAGCCCAGCGCACACATGGTCCTGCGCTTGGCCGAAGCGCTCGATCTGCCGTTGCGTGAGCGCAATGCGTTGCTCATCGCCGCGGGATACGCGCCGCGGTATCCCGAGAGTCCCTTGGCCATGCCCGAATTGTCGGGTGTCCGGCGCGCCGTCGACTACATCCTGCAGCAGCAGGAGCCTTACCCAGCGTTCCTGGTCAATCGGTATTGGGATGTTTTGGGCGGCAACGCCGCCGCCGAGCGCCTCGGCGCAGCATTGCTGGGCGGACGGCCGAGCGCGCACGGCAACATGATCAGGCAGGCCTTCGATCCGAATGATCTGCGCGCAATCATCGTGAACTGGGAAGAAGTTGCCGGAGATCTGATCCGTCACCTGCATGCGATCGTAGCGGCCTCCCCAGGCGATCACATCGCGCGCGGCTTGCTGGAGGAGGCGCTGGCATATCCGGATGTGCCAGCGCAATGGCGGCGCCCGGACCTAATCCAGCCGCCATCGCCGGTACTCACTACGGTCTTCTCGGTGGATGGCCGCGAATTGCGCTTTTTCTCCACCATCACCACCTTCGCTTCGGCCGGCGATGTGACGTTGCAGGAACTGCACATCGAAAGCTGCTTTCCGATGGACGAGGTCACTGCGGACTTCTGTCGCGGTCTGGCTACGATGAATACAGGATCACTACCTCCCACGTAATCGACGTCGTGCTTCCACTCCGCTTTCATTCGTCTTCGACGACGAGCAGAGGCACGAGCGATGTGCGGTGCTGTCGTCTAGTTTGGCGGTGGCGCAACCCGTGCCGACGCCTGCCCACTACATGAGACAGGAGGCACACGATGAACGAACGTTCCGCAACTGCATTCGCACTGGCCCTCGCGCTGTCGCTGGCTTCAGCGTCGCCAGCCGCCGCCAACATGCCGACGAAATCCAAGCTGACGCCGGAGCAGCGGTCCGCCCTGTTCGAAAGAGCCGGAATGGTCGGACAGCAACACCGGCGGATCGCAGCCTTGGCCGGCGACTGGGACGTCACCGTCTCGTTATGGTTGGAGCCGGGGCAGTCGTTGCCGGTGGTGGAGCAGGGCACTGCCACGTTCGCCATGGTGCTGGGCGAACGACACCTGCGCCAGGATCTGCGCTTCTCCGCGGGCGGTAAGCCGTTCGAAGGCGTCGGCTATATCGGATACGACAATGTCACCGGCGAGTACTTCAGCAGCTGGATGGATACGAGTTTCACCGGCGCGATGCTTGCGCATGGCGCATACGACGCGGCAAGCAACGCCTATACCTTCCAGGGAGCCCAGTCGGATCCGACCGGTGAAGCCAAGGCGACCCCAGTTCGCGAAGTCCTGCATATCCTTGATGTCGATCATTTTTCGTACGAGTACTACGAGGTTCACAGCGGCAAGGAAAGGATCGCGGTAAGGCTGGAATACCAGCGCGTGCGCTGACTGCGGTTCTCGATTTGGGTGGGCCCAAGAATATCGGGGGCAGCTCAGCTGCCCCCGATTCTGTTTCCGCGGAGCACTCGATCTGGATCGGTGCACTCCGACATTACTTGTTAGTCATCGCTCTTCGGCAGCTTTGCGATCTGAATACCCAGAATCATCGGCTGATCCGACGTCGTCGTGCCCGTGAAGCTGGAGCCGTTGGAGTCCGCGTTCCAGCCCGACTTCTCGCTGCCGCCGCTGGCTTCGAAGGTGAACGGACCGATGCGCAGTCCGGTCGCCACCTTGAACTTCTCCGAGAACTGCTTGAACGTCGAAGCGCTGGTGCGAATGCTGAAGCTCGGCTTGTAACCGACGTACATGCCGGTCTTGAGCAGGTTGAAGAAGCCGCTTTCGCCGTACACCGCCTGCGTATCGTCCTCGCCGTAGGGGCTGTAGCCGCGGATGAAGGGCCCCTTGGCCATGCTGCGAACGAAGCCGCCGTTGTACCAGGGGCTGGGCTGGATCTGGATCAGGTCGATGGCCGCGAATTCCAGCGACACTTCCACTTGGTTGTCGGTCTCGAACGCATCGATGCGCTCCCACTGACCGTTGACGCGTACTTCCCAGAACAGCTGCTGGATCTTGGCCTGACCGCCGGCCCAGCTCTTGCTGAAGTCGTACGATGATTCGCGGCTGCTGAAGCCCATCGTCGCCCCCGCGGGACCCTTGCCGGCTTTCACCTTATCCAGCCACTGTGCGGAGTTCTGCGAGATCGACCAGTTGGGCACCTTCGGCAGCTTGGTGAGGTTCGGGTCGGCGAGGCGAACGTAGAAGTCCTCGTTGATGAACTGATTGCGCGCGTCGGCCAGGCCAGGGGTGTTGGCCTGATCGACCAACGCGGCCAGGTTGATCTCGGCCTGTTCCATCTTGTTGAGCGCCGAAGCGATGTTGGTCTGGTAGCCGCGACCGGCAGGCGTGCCCAGCCATTCGGTGAACGGCGGTGAGTTGTCCTTGACCAGGTCGTCGTAGCGCGCCAGCGCGATGTCCACGGCCTGCGTGTACTGATTGCTGGCTGTGGTCAGCGCATCGGTGGCGACATTGATCTGGTCGCGCAGGATCGGATCGTCGGTGGCGACCGGAATGACGCGGAGGAACTGCTGGTAGGCGAGGTCGACACGGTCGCCGCCGGAGACGTAAGCCCCCACGGCATCCCACTGCGGAGCGGTCGAGCAGAAGTCGTACTGCGGGCTGCTGATCGTGCCGGCGGTGGCCGTCGGCCAGGTCCAGCTCACGAACGGATAGATCAGCTGGAAGTTGTTCGCGGAGGTGCCGAGCGAGTTGATGAGGGCGCGATACAGCAGGCCCCACGGCTTGTCGTCGGCTTCCGCGGCTGCCAGCGCGCGGGCGTCGCCGCGGGCCCGGCGGAGCAGGCGACGGCTGACGGCGCCGTGGGTGAAGGCGGAGATCGGACGCGCTTCTTCGCGTTCGAGGGTCTCGGTGCTTGATGCGGACATGACAAAGCTCCTTGCGATGAGCCGGCCTCCAGTGGCCGGCGACGATGCCGATCGCCGCGCATCGATCGATGCGCAACCCCGGGCGTGGCAACCGTCGCTCCGGTGGCGGCACCCTCGCTCGGTCGCCAATTCGCCGCCTGACGGCAACCTTACGGGTCGATAAGTTCTTTCGGATCAGCGGGTTGCGCGTTGCTGGTTGCGGCTGCTTCGCTGGTTGCCGAGGGCGCCCGCGGCGTGGGCGGGCAGAGAAAGAGCGCTCGCGGTGCAATCGTCAGGTTGTCGTCAGGCGCATCGGGGGAGAGCGGGAAAGGCTGTGCACCGCGTATGCACCCCGCAACGCGTTCACCCTCAAGGAGCTTCACCATGAACAAGACGATCGCACTCCGCCGGGTTGCCGCCGGCGCACTCATCACCGGCCTGCTCGGTGCGTTGCCGGCGGCACAGGCCGGCACGCCCGGCTGCAAGGGCCTGCATTCCTCGGTCAAGGAGGCCATGCGCACCATGTCCGTGTGCATCACGATGGATAACCCGCCGCTGGCCTGTAACCGCCAGGATATGGACGTGCAGCGATTCAACAATGACGAGAAGAAGCTGCCCAAGTCGCGTCCGCCGCAGGAGTACTGGGAAGGCAAGCTGCGTGACGGCCCGAATGCGGGCACCTGGCGGCTGGTCTATCTGGTGACGATGGGCACGACCAAGAACAAGGTCGATGCCCGCTACTTCACCAACGACCACTACAACACGTTCTGCAAGATCGACTGAGACTTGCACAGGAGCGCATCGCCCGGGCCCTGCCGGGCGATGCGTCGCAGCGCGTCAGCCGCGGGGCAGGGGCCGGACTTCCGGATCGTTCCCGACCTGGGGGTCGCAGCCGAAGATGATGTCGCGGCGTTCGTCGTGGACGATGATCGAGAAGAAGATCAGCGTCTGGATGTTGGCGTGGTTCTTGAAACGGACACTGCGCCCGTCGTCGGCGACTTCGACATCGTGGATCTGCTTGTGCGAATCGGAACTCAACAGGGCCACGATCCGGAAATACTCGGGAACCTCGTCCTGGAATACATAACGCATGCGCAGGCCCTGCTGGCCCTTGCCGACCAGCACCATGTGCGGCGCGAAGCTGTAGAAGTAATTGCCATCCTTGGTGTTGCCGCCGAAACCGGTGTAGGCGACGGTCAGGAACATCTCGCGTTCGAGCGGTTTCAGCGGCGGGTTTTGATCAGTCATGTCGGGCTCTCGATGGTGGTGCGGGGAAATCGAACAGGGCGATGAAGTCCGGATGGCGGTAGCCCGCGGCCTTTAACCGGGCAAGCGGCACCGCGAGGGCACCTTCGGCGCCGGTTCGTTGCAGGGCGCGCACCCAGACATCGAGGACGCTCGGGTCGTGCGTCGTTTTCGCCGACGGCCCCAGTACGTCGCGCGCGCTTTGCCAATCGGCGCGCGCCTCATCGATGCGGCCGGCCTTGGCGAGACGGTCGCCGCGCCAGAGTTGCGCATGCGCCAATGTGATGGCCGCCAGACGGTCATCGGGAGCGCGTGAGTGGCGCGACTGCAGTTCTGCGATGACTGCTTCGGCTTCCTGTTCTGCTGAGCGGTCATCGGCTTCAACGCCTGCCAGACGCAGGCGCACGATCGCATCCAGTGTGAGCCATTCGGGCAACGGCTCGGTTTCGCGCAGTAGTGGCGCGAGTGTGGTGTGCGCGGCTTCGAGCGTGCGCCGCGCGTGCTCGCGATCAAGGCGAAGCATGGCAATCCAGCCGACCTGTAACTGGGCATGAGCCAGGTCGCGTCGCCAGACGCGATTGTCCGGTTGCTGCGCGGTGAGCTTGGACAAGAGTGCCAGGCTTTCCGACGCGTCGCGTTGCGCGTCGTCGACCAGTCCACGGGAAAGCGCCAAGTCTGCGCTTCGCAGTAGCGAAGTCGCCAGCCGTCGACGCCAGGCATCGGCACTGGGCTCGTCGCGCAGCAATTCGCGCAGCATGCCGATCTGCTGATGGAATCCCTCGGCTGCATCGCTCAACTGGCCTTCGGCCTGTTGCGCGCTGCTGAGCCAGGCGAGGGAATCGATCAGCTCATAGCGCAGAGATTTGTCGGCGGGACGTTGCTTGAGCAACTCGCGCTTGAGCTCGATGGAACGCGCAAACAAGGCCGCGGCTTCCAGACTGCGGTCGCGACCTTGAGCCAGCGTGCCGAGATTGTTGAGAGCGTAGGAAAGTTCGAGACGCCAGCGCGGATCGTTCGGGGCGCGTGCGATCAACGCTTCGGACGCACGACGGTATTCCTGCCAACGGCGTTCGGTTTCGTCGAAATCCTTGTGGCGATAGGCGTAATCGCCTAACCAGTAGGCCGTGGTGC
Organism: Lysobacter tyrosinilyticus; assembly: GCF_054779815.1. Taxonomy (NCBI): domain Bacteria; kingdom Pseudomonadati; phylum Pseudomonadota; class Gammaproteobacteria; order Lysobacterales; family Lysobacteraceae; genus Lysobacter; species Lysobacter tyrosinilyticus. The sequence continues at coordinate 347,436 of NZ_BAAGXN010000003.1, read as the reverse complement.
CGGATTCGGCAACCGCTTCGATCGAGTCCGGCGCGCGTGCGCGTGCCCGTCGCGCCACGGCATCGGCGCGCTGGAACGCGCTGTGCGCCGCATCGAAGCGGCCTTGGTTCATGAGTACTTCGCCGATGGTGCGTAGCGCGCGGGCATGGTTGATGAGTTCGCGCGGCTGCATGTCGGCCGCCGGCAGGCGTTCCAGATAGTCCAGCGCCTCAGTGCCGACGCCATCCAGTAGCTTGAGATTGCCGACCGGGCGCAGGCCTTCGGCGAGGTCGCCGAGCATGAAGTCCACAAGGCCCTGCGCCTGGTTGCGGCGCTGCTCGGCTTCCTGTCGCGCCTGCTGTGCCTGCCACCCGAACGCCACCGCAATGCAACCCGAGGCGACCAGTCCACCAACGGCAGCATTGCGAAGATAACGGCGACGCCGCACGGCGCGTTCGGATACGTGCAGGAACTCCCGTTCGTCCGTGGACAGATCTGCCGATAGCCGGCGCGCGGCCTCGAGTGCTTCTTCGAGCGGACGGCCGGGGTTGAGCAGGCGATCAGAACGACGCTGCTCGCCGACCCAGCGACGGCAGGCGCGCCGCAGGCGCTCGCGTGCCTGCAGCAACGCCTGGTTCTCGCGTGCCCATTCGCGGGCGCGCGGCCACTGTCGCAGCAGTGCTTCATGCGCGACACCAAAACCCGCTTCGCCGCCGCTGAGGCCGCCGACGAACAGACGCGCGCGCACGAAGGCTTCCACCAGCGCATGCGCGTCGGCATCTTCCAGCATCGACATGGGCACGCGTCGTGCCGTCACAGCGTCGCTGTCGGGATGCGCGACCACCAGCCGCGAGAGCACGCCATCCAGTCGCGCCTGGGCGGCGGCAGGCAAGGTCGCGAAGACGTCTTCCGCGCGATGCGCCAGCGCCCCTTCGAGTCCACCGAATTCGCGATAGGCACGGAAGCTGAGAAGACCGTCGTCGTCGCGACGTTCGTACAGTGCCTGCAGCGTGTGCTGGAGCAGAGGCAGGGCGTCCGGGTGCTGTGCCGCCGCATCGCGCAATGTGTCGTCGAGGCGAGCAGCGGTTTCCTGGTCTTCGTCGAAGCGTAATCCGGCCAGCGCGGCCGGTGCACGAATGATTTCAGCGATCTCACCGATGTGCGGGGGCAGCAGGTCGATATGCCCTTCGCCGGCCTTGAGCGCCGCGATGGCGGGAACCGCCTCGATCAGGCGCGGATAGAAATCACTGCGGGTCATCGCGATCACGGCGACGGAATCGCAGCCGCACAGGGCGCTCAATGCGGCGCCGAAGTCGCTCCGATCGCGATCCGTCATGCCGGGCACGGCGACGGCAGCCTCGGCATGATCGATCGTGAGCAGCAGGCAAGGATGCCGGGGAGCAGGCCCGCGCGATGGCGAAACGCGCGTGAGAGCGTGAGCGATCCGGGCGCGCAACGCGTCGGGTGCTCCACGCAGCTCCTGCACCCGGTCGCGTACATCGGACGCAAGGAATACCGGTCGTCCGTCCAGCGACCACTGGCACAGCGCTTCGGCGATCCGCGTAAGCAGATCGCCGCCTGCGCAGGAGCCGAGGTCGCAATACGCCGCTGACATCGCATGCAGACCGTCAAAGCCACCGGGCTGGCTGAGCAGTGGAACGACCGCGGCCCGGAGCAACGACGTCTTGCCGCAACCGCTGGCGCCGGAGATCAGTACGAAGGGGCTGCGGTTTTCGACCTGCCGGCGCAGCGTCGCCAGGACCTCGGCCGTCGCGCGGTTGCGGCCGAAGAACAGGGCCGAATCCATGTCGTCGAACGGCCGCAGGCCAAGGTAGGGGCTGCCGCCGGACCATGTTTCGCCGCGCGGCAGTCCATGACGGTAATCGTCGGGAAACGCGACCTTGGCGATCAAGCGATATCCGCGCTTGCGGATCGTCTCGATGTAGCGGGGCGCGCGACTGTCGTCGCCGAGACGACGACGCAGCTGCGCCATCGTCTTGTGCACCGGGTTGTCGCCGTAGAAGGTGCCGCGCCATACCTCGATCAGCAACTGCTCGGCGCTCATCACTTCGCCGGCGCGTTCCGCCAGCGCGACGAGCACTTCCATCATGCGAGGTTCGAGCGTGACCGGACCGTCCTCGCCGATCGCGAGCAGCCCGTCGGGTTGGATCAGCAGCCCGCCGATGCGGAACTGGGTGATCGACGCGAGTGATTTGATCCGTTCGCTGCGTTGCGGCATCGCTGCACCGATATCCTTATCGTGCTGATCGTGCTGATCGTGCTGATCGTGCTGATCGTGCTGATCGTGCTTGTCATGGTTGCGATTTGACCGACTTGTCCGTGTCGGTAGAGCAACCGTTGCGGGAGCATATCAGGCAAGACCATTTCCTCGGCAGTCATTCGCCGCCGCTTACTCGCCTTGCCCCTCGCCCCGCTTGCGGGGAGAGGGACCGCGTCGCGTAGCGACGCAGGGTGAGGGGAAGTAGCGTCTGCGCACTCTTGGGTCAAAAGCGCCCCTCATCCGCCCTTCCCTCCGCGGGCTATCGCCCGCTCCGACCTTCTCCCCGCTTTGCGGGGAGAAGGGCAAGAACGAGGTTGCTCGTGTGATGCCGGTGGCGCAAAGCACCAACCTTTGGCTCATGCACGCGGCTTCACCTGCCGCGACGATTGGTCCATGGCTTCAAATACCTGCCACGAAACCCATCACGAGCGCGACTCCCAGCTCGCGACTCATCGCCACGACCGCCCGTACGCGGCGCTCGTGGTCGAAGGCGAGTACACGGAAGTGAGCGCGGAAGGGGCGTTCGCGTGCTCGCCCGGAACGCTTCTGCTGCACCCGGCATTCCACCTGCACGGCAACCGGTTCGGTCGGCATGGCGCACGCGTGGTCAACGTGCCTATGCCCCAGGGGATTGCGGTACCGGATATGCGTGTCCTGCGAGTACCGCATCTGCGCGAGGCCCGGGACGTTTTTGCTTCCGACGGCCGGGAACTGGCCGACCTGATCGCGACGTCGCAATTCCAGGCGGCGAACGACAGCCCCGACTGGCAGGTCGCGCTATTGGCGGCGCTCACCAGGAGTGATGCATCAGTCGGTGCGCTCAGCCAGGAGGTCGGTGTGTCCGCCGCGCACGCCAGCCGGGCGCTGCAACGCACGCACGGCCTGGGGCCGCAGCTGCTCCGGCGCGAGCTGCGCTGGCGACGGGCGCTGGCGAAGCTCCACAGTGAGGCATCGCTCAGTTCGATTGCCCTGGACTGCGGCTTCGCCGACCAGGCGCACTTCACCCGCGTCACACAGGCTTTCACCGGCATGACGCCAGGCGCGCTGCGACGCCAGATCAAATGCGTTCAAGACACGACCCCGGGAGCTGCGGTCTCCTGAGCTACCGGTCGCGCTGCGATCTTCTGGAAGGCTCCCCCATGCGCCTGCTCGCCTCAGCCCTTGTTTCCCTGTCGTGCCTCGCCTCCGCTCTGCCGGCAGCGGCGGCGTCTTCTCCCGTTGCACTGGATGCCATTGCCCGCTCGACGGGCGCCGTTCTTCGCGGTGAGGCGCGCGAAGCCGTGACCGTGCTGAGCGCGGTGCCGGCGGGCGAGTTCGAAGGCGCGGATGCCACCTATCGCGGTTGCATGTTGCAGCGATTCGGTGGCAAATCACCCGTCGCCGTGGGACCGATCGATGGCTTCGCCGGCACCGTGCTCGCGGCCTATCAGGACTACTGGTGGCGGTCGCTGATGGCACCTGACCAGCGCGTGGCGCAGGAACAGCTGTTGCTGGACAACGTGCGCAAGGCTATGGGTAAGAAGGCCGGCGATGCCAAGGACTTCGAGACGCTCGAACCCCTGCTGCAGCGGGAACTGGAAGCGCAGGGCTATCACGCGCTGCTCGGCAGCACACCGCCGCTCAGGGAATTGATGTTGTGGCGTAAACAGACCACGCGCGAATACCAGGTTGATCTGCCCGAAGGCATGCAGAACGTGCGAGCGGAACTGCTCGACGATTTCGTCAGTTTCGGCTGGAGCGGCTATGGCCGCTGCGAACGGGGTTCCACCGGCGGCTGGGCTACGGAAGAGGCGCTGTATGCGGTGGTGCCTGCGTACAAAGACGGCATGGACAGTGAGGCGTTCCGCATCGTCTTTCTCAGCCATGAGGCCCAGCACTTCGCCGACAAGCGACGCTTCTCCAATCTGGAGAACTGGGAGCTGGAATATCGCGCCAAACTGGTCGAACTGGCCTACGCCGGCGATGTCGTGAGCCACAAGCGCCTGGGCGGGTTCATCAGTGCGCAGGGCGACGATCCTGCCGCGCCGCATCCCTATGCCAATGGGCGCGTCGTCGCTGCACTGCGCACGCGGCTTGGCATGGAGCCCGATCAGGCGCCATTGGCGCGGCTTCAGGAGGCGGCAAAGGCGGAATTGCTGGAGGATTCGCGGCGGCGCGAGGCCGCCGTGGCGAATGCGGGGTCGGGGCACTGATACCGCAATTGATTCACTGCGACGAAGCGAGGGGCTTTGGTCCCTCGCTTCGTTTTCATCGCTGCACTCAGGGCATGCCTTCAGGCAGCGTGGCGGCATCTTCCGGCAGGCGATAGTCATTGCCCGGCAGGCTTACGAGCAGGCCATTGCGGAGTCGGACCAGCACGCGATCGCCGATACGCCCTTCGGCGATGCCGAAAGTGGCGGTCTGCGGACTTTCTCCCCATCCAATCTGCTTTCCATGACGCCGGCCCGTGCGCGGCGTGCTGACCAGTTCGACCGGTAGCATCGCCATGACACCATCCATGCCTGCACGGATGTGGGCGGAAATGGCTTCCGGACCCATGTCGAGCCAGATCGGTGCACGCTTCTCGGCAGTTGCGAACGGCCCCGTCCAGGTTTGGTCCGGGACGTCGTAGATCAGCACCTGGGTGAAGATGGGGGGCTGGGACTGCTTGGGCGGTGCGGTCACGATGCGGCGAGGGCCGAGTCGAGCATTCATGACCACGCGCAGATCACGCAATCCCGTTGCGAAGTAGTAACGGACCGTCAGCGCGAGCGTCTGTTCGTCCGGGTCGCCGGGTGTGGCCTTCTCGACTTCGGCGGGTGTTTCGTGATGAATGGTGACGCGCTTGATGTGTGCGAATTGCGCCGGGCCGATGTGCTTCCCGAACGCCTGCAGCAGCACTGCGTCGTAATCGACGGCGGGCATGCTCGCTTGGAGCGTCTTGGCTACAGCTTCCTGACGCTCGTTCCGCTTGTTCGCGATGGCCGACGCGATGCCATATGCGACACCACCCATCATCGGAATGACCGATCCGTCCATGGCATACAACTCTTTCTGCGGCAGGTAGATATCCACCGCAGTGGGCCAGGTCAGGGGAAGGGCTGTCGCATTGCGAGGCTTCTCCCAGACGTCGTAGATCTGGGCGGAGGCCGAAGAGCTGATCAGTAGGAGCAGTAGCGCCAAGGCAGTGATCGGTCGGATACGCATGGGGCCAGTAAATAGAGGGCAGGGCTGCATTATCAGCAAGGATCTTCGTCTGCGAACAGCTCGTAGGTGCAACGAGGGTACGAGCCTTGTAGGCCCGGCTCTTTGCCGGGGTGCCGATTCAACCCTGGAACGGCACCGCCACGGCCGGACATTCATCGACTTCGGCCGACGTCGCTGGCTTGACCGTGCGATCCGTCACCCAGCACTCGTCGAACGCCGAGCAATAGCAGGTGCGGATGGTGATCTTCTCCGAGAGCCTGGCCAGCTGGACCATGTCGCCTTCCGCGACCGAGTGCACCGGGACCGAAAGAAAGTGCACTGTCTCGTCAGCGCTGAGCACGCTGCCTACCACCCGGCTCCTGACGATCGAAACCGGCTTGCCGCCGGTCATGGCGCGCATCAATGCGTCTTCGCCCTCCATCGGTTTGCCGTCGTAGAAGACTTCAAGGCTCTTGACCTTGGCGGGACCGACGCCCTTGTTCTGGACAAGAAGGTTCAGTGCGGCGCCACCTTCGGCGTCGCCGTTGCTCACGCCGACGTTGACGTACGGCCAGCTGCTCGCTGCCACCAGTTGGCGCATCGCCACCGCGTTCTCGATGCCGAGGACCACCGACACCAGCGAGATCAGGAGCGCGGATACCGCCAGGATGATGTCGAGTCGCTTGTGGCCGGTGCGATGGTGGGCATGGGGTTCAATTTCTGGCGTGGCATCCATGTTCAAAGACTCTGGAAAGTTGGGAATGCGCATCGGTGTGCGGGCAAGGCCCTGCGATGCAGAAGCGGCAGAGGATCGGGGCAGAGCGCGCCTGCCCCCGTTTGTCAGGTGTGGGCTGGCTTAGAAACTGTTGTCGCCGTCTAGCAACCGGCCCAATCCGCCCAGCACCGAACCTTCGTCACGGCCGCCGCCCTGCTGCGGCGCCGCTGCGAGCATGCGTCCGGCCATGCGCGAGAACGGCAGCGATTGCAGCCACACCTTGCCCGGGCCGGTCAGCGTCGCGAGGAACACGCCTTCGCCGCCGAACAGCATGCTCTTGATGCCGCCGACCGGACGCACGTCCATGTTGACGGTGTCGTGGAAGGCCATGACGCAGCCGGTATCGACGTCGAGGCGTTCACCCGCGCGCAGTTCGCGTTCGACCACGGTGCCGCCGGCGTGCACGAATACCCAGCCGTCGCCTTCGAGTTTCTGCATGATGAAGCCTTCGCCGCCGAACAGGCCGGTGAGGATCTTCTTCTGGAAGAAGATGCCGACCTGCACGCCACGCGCGCCAGCCAGGAAGCTGTCCTTTTGGCAGATCAGGCGGCCGTTGTGTTCGTCCAGCTTCATCGCCAGCACCGTGCCGGGATACGGCGCAGCGAAAGCCACCCGCGCCTTGCCGCTGCCGTTATGCGTGTAGACGGTGGTGAACAGGCTCTCGCCGGTGACCACGCGCTTGCCTGCGGTCAGCAGCTTGTCGAAGAACCCACCGCCTTGGCCGGATTGCGCGCCGCTGCCGAAGACGGTGTTCATATCCACCGCCGCGTCCTTGTACATCAGGGCGCCGGCTTCGGCGATGGCGCTTTCGCCGGGATCCAGTTCGACTTCGACGAACTGCATGTCGTTGCCGACGATGCGGTAGTCGATGTCGTCGTTGCGCGTGGTGGTGCGCGCTCCCGATGCGCTCGGCATCGGCGGGGGCAGGTGCGAGGCCGCGTCCGCCGGACGCAGTTCGCCGACTTCGGCGACCGGCCGCCAGCCGGTGAATCCTTCCCGCCAGCAGAAGTGGTTCGGATGCTGCTGCGCGTACTGCTGCGCGGCGGTCTCGTCGAACGGGCCGATGCGGTCGCCGCTGCCGGCGTGGAAGTACCAACTGGTCATGTGGGGGCCTTGTGCTTGAGAGAGCAGCGCGCAAACTAGCAGAAGGCCAAGTGTCGTGCCCCATGCCGCCGGTCATGACGCATCTGTCGACCGCAGAAGCCGACTCCGTGAAATCCTTTCCTTTCGTGGTCGCGGGACGCTGGTTAGCGACGCAAGCAATGCTCGCGCCAGCGCCCGTGTCGGATAATGCGCCGTCGTTACCCGCACAGCCCGCATGCCCATCATCCTTACCGACTTCGCCCGCCCGCGCCTGTTCCCGCGTGAGCCGCGCCGTAACACCATCCAGGACTGCACGCCCGAGCAGTTCGAGCAACATCTCAATGAAGTGCCGCCGGTGATGGTGCTCGACGGCTACGCGCCGTTCTGCAAGCTGCACGTGCATCGCAACTGGACTTCGACGCGGTGCCTGGCGGTACCGATTACCGACGACAACCGGCATCTGTTGCGCTCGGACTATGAGGCCCGCACCCGGGATGAGTTGCCGGTGCTGGTGCGCTGGTTCGAAGGCCTCGAGCCGCCGGTAGCAGACTACCTGATCGTCATTCTCTACAGCCGTGAACAGCTGGCGAAGGAGGGCACGGAAACCACGGCCGACTGGGGTGTGGTGGGTTGCATGTACACGGCGGAACCGATCGAGACGCCGATGGCACCGGTCACCATGATGCGCAACGCGCTTGGCGTGGAGGAGGGTGGCTCGGGTGTGCCACTGGATCGCGAGGCGTACCAGCGAAGTGTCGAGTTCTGGCGCACGCATGCCAATTGGCGGGGCTAGATGCCACGGTGATACCCGGAATGAATCTTCGCCTTGTCGTGACGTCCCACGAGCTCGGCCTTCGATGCGCCAGAGTCAGGCGGGTCACGGATTCAGCTTGCCGTGACGCAGGTTCAAGCATCCTCCTCTTTAGTGGAATTGCCGGCCTGGGCCGACCCTGACAGCTTGACTGGACCAGCGCCGGCCCGGCGCATTGGCCGCGTGCAGCGGATTCTCTGCACGATGAGTCGAGGTGTGCCGCAATGACTCGGAACTCACTTCGCGGACGCTCGCCGTGGCTGGCATCCGCCTTAGTCGGCGCGCTGTCGCTTGCCGGCACCGCCGCGGCGCAGACCGCCTTGCGTCCGAATCTGATCGCACTGGGAGCCTTCAATCTCACCCTGGCCACGGATTCCGGTAGCCGTTCCACGCTTCGGTTCGGCACCACGACCTGGAACGCCGGCGCAGGGCCACTCGAACTGGCTGCAGGCGAAGTAGAAACTGGTTCGGGCAAGCTGCGGGTGTACCAGGTCGTGTACCAGAGCACGGGCAGTCCGGTGCTCTATTTCGCGGGTGCCTTTGAATACCACCCGGCGCATGACCACATGCATTTCAACGACTATGCGCTCTACACGCTGCAGCCTGTGAATGCACCAGGCGGCTCGGAGCGCACTGGTGCCAAGACCACGTTCTGCATCATGGACAGCACGCCGATCAATCTCTCGTTGTCGCGTGCTCCAAGCTCGCCGTTCTACAGTCGTTGCGGACGCGATCTCCAGGGCTTGTCGGTAGGTTGGGGTGATACCTACGGTGCCGAACTCGCGGGCCAGGAGATCGATTTCACCAACGATGCCGATGGCATCTATCAGCTGAAGATCGAGGTCGATCCCAAGAAACTTCTCCTCGAGACCAACGAGAACGACAACGTATCCTGTGTGCTGCTCAGCATCAAAAAGCCGAGTACCGTGACCGTGCTCGACACCAGTGGCCTGTGCTCTGCGGTTGCGTCGATCACTCCAAGTTCGGCGCGCGTGGGTACTACGGTGCAGGTCACCATCAGTGGGTACGGATTCGCTCCGGGCATGGGAGTCAGCTTCGATGGCGGTAACGGTCCAAGGCCGATTGCCAGCAACGTGCAGCTGGTGTCGAACACGGACTCCGTGGATCAGATCACCGCGACCGTAACCGTGCCTTACAAGAAGAATCCCGGCCAAAATCCGGTATGGAACGTGCGCGTAGGCAGCGGCGGCGTCCTGGCCAAAGGGTTCAGGGTCACACGCTAGACCGACTGATGTAGCAGAGAGCGCGATGAACGCGCTCTGTGGGCCTCCACGGCCGGTTGGGCGTACGGAGATGCGGCTGTGATCGAACGGGCTAGTTTCCTGTCTCGGTTGCGCCGCGTATCTGCAATCGATGGGCGTGGGTAATCGCGTGGGGCGCGCTGCAACCGGGCAGCCTGCGCAATGCAACATGCGCACGGCGATGCACCCCCAGCTTCGCATAGACACTGTGCAGATGCTTCTTGACAGTGTCCTCCATGATTCCGAGCGCGCGCGCGATTTCCTTGTTGATGCATCCTCTGCGCAGGAGCTCGACGACCTGCAGTTCTCTCGGCGTCAGCGCCTCGGCGGAGTCACTACCGAGCACACCGACCACTGCTTCATCTCCAGGTTCGGAAAGCAGGTCGGCGACGACCATGGCCAGAGATGCTCGCGATAACCACAGCTCGCCCCGGCATACGGCGCGGATGGCCTTCAAGCCGATCTCCGGCGTGCATGTGGTCAGCAACAGGCCTTGGAATCGATGACGCAGCACGTCGGCTACAAGGGAAGGGCATATCTCGTCCCACAGCAGAAGTATCCGCATGTTGCGGTGCTGCTCGCGAGCCCGCTGCAAAGATCGTGGATCCAGTTTGTCGAGCAGGGCCTTGTCGAGCAGCACGACATTGGGCAAGTGATGCTCGACACAGGCCGCCAGAGTGGTTGAGTCCAGGACGGGTTCACCTTTGATCTCGATGTCGATACCGCGCGCCAGCGCGGAGCGCCATGCTGCATGCAGGGCCCGGCGATTGGATGCGATCGTAACGGTGATGGTCGTCTTCGCGATTTCGCTGCCGAACGTGTCGAGAGCGAGCGGTGCGGAGTTGCTGGCGGCAAATTGCACCCCATCATCCTGTACTGCGTGCATCGTAATCAGCCCCTTCCGGTGATCACCGATCCTTACACCGAACGCCTCTCCCCTCCCTGTCCGAATACCGCCTCCGTGTCCTTACGAACGATGGGGCGATCATTGAGCGGACAGGTCGAAGCCACAGGGCGCTGCCACCAAGCCCCTTCATTGATGATTGATGCTGTTCCTGCGGCGTCGCCGTAGGGGCCGGCAACAGTGCATCCCCCGACCGGGGGAAGGAGAAATGTACACGGCACCTCGACGAGGCATGGGTCCTGGCTGCATTACGCGCAGGCGTAGCGAGATGGATCCGGTCGTGCCGTGCCTCGTGGAGGAACTCTGGAAACGTGCATCACCCCGCGGGAATCGCATGCAGTTCGGATCGTCCTGCGCCTCGCACGGGCCGCGATGTATTACTTCTCCACCTGGATGTATTCGAAGAGATGGCCCAGCGTTTGGAACGAAATCAGGTTCAACGTAGGTGCGATAGATATCTGGACTTCGTCGTCGGTGCAAAAAGGTACTGCAACGCGGCCGTCACGCAGACGTCCCTATTTTTGCGACATGGATACCCAAGACGGAACATCGGCAAATCTTCTCCAGAAGACGGCCGAGGAACTGCTCGAGTCAAACCGGGGGCAAGCTTTCTGGATGCCGATCGATGGAGGCCTGGTCTGTGCGGGTAAGCCCGAAGACTTGCGGCGGCTGCTGCGCTCGTCGCAACTTCCGCCCTCACATCGGCAGTGATCCGGGGTGGGCGATTACTTCTCCAGCCGGTGGACTAGTGGCCGAACTTCACCGCGTCATGCCAATCGCCGCCTAGTTTGACGCGAACCCCGGTAGCCATCTGGCGTTGCTTGCGTGTGACCTCCGCCGCCTTGCACGCAGCCTTCAGCGCTTCGTTCGCCGAATCGTACGAGTAGGGGCGGTTTTGTCCGTCGAAGAAGATGTTCCATCTTCCTTCAGCGAATGGGGTCACGTAGTACCAAAGCATGGAAAAGAGCCTACGCCCGCTCATGTGAATCCGATTATGAAGTTCATGACCGGAGTGTTGAATCGAAGGGACATTCGATGCGGGCCTGCCAATGAAGTGAAGTACAGGTGAGGGGGGAGGCCTGAGCAGTCGCCACGACGGGTTCACCTGACTCGAAAGACCATATGCACTCTCGCTTGCTCTTGGTCTCGGGTTGCCTCTCGCCAGTCAGTCCGGAGCCGCGCCAACACCGCATGCTGCGGTGCCGGCGGCCGGTCTGGCGTGCCTGCCGCACCGCGTATCGCCGAGGTCCGCACCGCCATGCGCAAGCTGTGGGAGGACCACATCACCTACACGCGCAATTACATCATCAGTGCGTTTGCGGACCTTCGCGACAAGGATGCGATTGCAAAACGTCTGCTGGCGAATCAAAACGAGATTGGCACTGCCATCAAGCCGTATTACGGCGATACCGCAGGCAGGTAACAAGATTGCCGGTCTCCTGCGCGACTACATCACCATCGCTATCAAAGTCGTGGCTGCGGCCAAGTCTGGCAATAAGACGCAGCTGGGCACGGCTCAGGCCAAATGGTCCGCCAATGGCAAGGACATTGCTGCTTTCCTGAGTGGCGCTAACCCGAACTGGCGCAAGCAGGATCTCGAAGCGGCGTTGCAGAAACACCTGGATCTCACCACTACTGGCGAAGTAGTGGCAAGGCTAAACCAGGACTGGGAGGCGGATATCCGCGTAGTTTTGCCCGGCCACTACCGTCGCTCAGGTGCTCCAACCTGCCACGAATTGCAGCACCGCGACCCGCAGCGGATTGCCGGGATCGGAAAGCAGTTTCACGGTCAGTGCGAGACAGATGGTCACCAGCACCGGTCGCACGGCGCGACCGCCAAAGCGCATTGCGGCGTGGGCGCCGACCTGGCCGCCAAGGATGTTCGCCACCGCCATCGCCAGGCCAACGGTCCACAGGATGTGGCCGCCACTGATCATCACCGCCAGCGCCGCCAGGTTGCTGGCGAGATTGAAGTACTTGGTCTGCGCCGTCGCTCGCACCACACCCAGGCCACCGAGCGCGACCAGCGCGGTGGTCATGAACGATCCGGTGCCGGGCCCGAAGAAGCCGTCGTACATTCCGATCACGGCGATCACTCCGGCCACGGCGAATGGGCCGATGCGCTGGTGCCGGTCCTCTTCGCTCATTCGCGGCGCGAGCACGAAATAGGCGGCCATCGCGATCAGCAAGGCCGGAATGATGCCGCCGAGGAACGACGGGTCGAGCCGCTGCAGCAGCCAGGCGCCGCACGCCGAGCCGACGAAGGCGCAGAAGGCGGGCAGGGCGAAGCGACGGAAATCGATATGCCCCTTGCGGGCGAAAGCGATCACCGTGCCGGTGGTGCCCATCGCGCTTTGCAGCTTGTTGGTGGCGATCGCGGCCACCGGTGGCACGCCGACCGCCAGCAGGGCCGGAATCGTTAGGAGCCCGCCACCGCCTGCCATCGCGTCGATGGTGCCCGCCATGAAGGCCACGGCCATCAGGAATGCGATGACCTCCAGCGAAAGTTCCATCGACGACCGACCTCGAAATCAGGGAACGGCATTGTCTCCGGAAAACGACGCGAAAGTTGGGCCAGACCTCGTCTTTTGTTGAGCCAGGCCAACCTGGGTCGGATGTCGCCTGGAGAATCAGAACAGGCGGGGTGGGGGGGGGGCTTGGCCGCCTGGAGCAGTGCGATCGAATTCCCGATGCGTCTTCCAACAGGATCCGCCTGCTTCATTGACGATGTCACTGCGAAGCTCGATCCATGGCCGTGCATGGCTCGTGTCGACTCGAGCTCGTGCAAATTGCCATGGCTTTCTTCACATGCCGCGCGTCCCACACGCGCGAGTACACTGCGCGGCCGCTTCACGCGGGCATTTCAAACCAGTGATTCACGGAGGACGTAGTGCGCAAGACGTTATCGATGAAGGGGTGGGTATTGTCGCTGGCCATGCTGTGCGCCGCGGGTGCGCAGGCGGGCGAAATGCAGGTGAGCCGCAAGGGCTACAACCTGCAGGCTGAGCAACAGGGGCAGGGCCCGGTCACCGTTGTGTTCGAATCCGGTTTCGGCCAGGGCGCGGGTGTGTGGGAGGGCGTGATCGACGACCTTGGTGCGCAGTGCCAGTGCATCGCCTATGCGCGTGCCGGCCTGGGCAAGTCGGGCACGGACGGCAAGCCGAAGTCGATCGAGGCGCACGTTCAGGACCTTGAAGCGGTGATCGACGCGCTGGCTCCCGGTAGGAAGGTCGTGCTGGTCGGCCATTCGTACGGCGGCTTGCTGGCCACCGAGTTCGCGCGTTTGCATCCGGAACGCCTGCAGGGTCTAGTCCTGGTCGATCCGGCGACGTTGACGCAGCGGCATGAATTCATGAAGGCGAACCGCGAGCGTGTGCTGGCCGACGACAAGGCGCTGCTGTCGATGCTGCCACCGAAGATGGCCGACGACTATCGAGTCCTCATTGCGCAGCTGGATAGCGAGACGGCGCTGACGCCGCGTAATACGCCCGACCTGCCGTTGGTCCTGATGACCTCGACGAAGGTGGCGGACGAACCGTTCGTCTTCGAGGAAACCGCGCAGGGAAAGGCGCTGTGGAAGCTTCAGCACGCGGTGCTGTTCGCCAGCTACTCGCATGGGATCCACGAGTACTTCGCCACCGGGCACAACATCCATCGTGAGAATCCGAAGGCGGTAGCCGATGCCATCCGCTCCATCGCCATGACGTCGACGATTGCCGTGAAGTAGCGTCGGCGAAGTAGAGCCGGCGAAGTATCGGTCCGACCTTAGTTTTGTATCAGACAGGCCGCCTTTTGGCGGCCTGTCTGCATTTTCGAGGGCGACGACCTGTTCGTTCTGTAACCAGGATCTCGCCAACTCGAAGCAGTCGCGTATTCCCGACGAATCGTTAAGATCGCCGCTCACGTCAGGGAGTGAGGGATCCATGTCGCGCACCGCATCCTCTGGAATCGGATTGTTCCTGCTATTGACGCTGCTGCTGAGCTGCGTGTTCTACGCACTGATCATCGGCACCGGCCATCTGGGCGCGGCGCGCGGAATGTATGTGACGGGGCTGATGTGGTGTCCCGGTATCGCTGCGATGCTGACCTGTCGCCTTCGCGGCGAATCGCTGGCACGCCTGGGTTGGAGTTGGGGTGCGTGGCGATGGCAGGTGACTTCCTATCTCGTGCCGCTGGCGTATGCCTCCATCGCTTATGCGGTTGTGTGGGGTGTCGGCCTGGGCGGCTTTGGAAATTCCCAGTTCGTCGACAGCCTAGGCGAAATGCTGGGTTGGCCGCGCGCGCCCGCGTGGCTGGCCGTGACGGCGACATTCCTGCTGCTCGCGACCGTGGGCATGGTGCGCAGCGTGGGCAGCGGACTAGGCGAGGAAATCGGTTGGCGCGGCTTCCTTGCGCCGGCTCTGGTGGAGCGGATGGGTTTCACCCGTGGCGCGCTGGTCACGGGCGTGATCTGGGGAGTGTGGCACCTGCCGATCCTGCTGTTCGCGGATTACAACGCGGGCACGCCGTGGTGGTTCGCGATGTCGTGTTTCTTCGCACTAGTGTTGTCGGGAAGCGTGATCATGACCTGGCTGCGCCTGCGCTCCGGCAGCCTTTGGGCAGCGGCACTGGTGCACGGCAGCCACAATCTCTTCATCCAGGCTTTCTTCACTCCGATGACAGCGCCACGTGGCGCGATCACGCCCTGGGCGATCGACGAATTCGGCTTTGTGTTGCCGTTGGTCATGTCCGGTTTCGCGCTGTATTTCTGGTCGCGTCGCGCAGAGATCGAAGGCGACAGGATGTCCGTCGGGCAGTTGGACCACGAGCTGATCCAGTCACCGGTAGCCGACTAGATCGGAGCGAGCCGCCGTCGTCGCGACGCGGACTGAACATCCGGAGCAAAGGCCCGTCATTGACGGGCCTTTTTGTATTCAAGGGCACGCATGAAGCCAGAAGCGAGAGTCCCCGCTGCTGCAACGCACATTGCGTCATTCCAAACCATACGGTAGCGTCCGGACCCGCGATGACAGGGGAGGGAGCGCCAAGGGCCAGGCATCCCGGTCGTGTACGTGGTTTTCGTCGTACTTCGCCAGACGCGGCGGATATCCATCCGCCGTGCCAACCATGGAAAGGGATCAGGATGATGACTTTGTTCCGTAGTGTGGCCGGGCGCTGTCTCCCGGCCGTCGTGCTGCTGGTGCTGTCGGCGCCCGCATTGGCCAATACCCTCACCCAGAACGTGTCGTGGACCATCGACCGTGCCGGGACCACCGCCAAGTACCGCGTCGTGTCCTACGGCGATTCGATCTACGCCGGCTACAACGGCTCGATCAGCAATGCAGCCAAGTACTCGGCCCCGACCGTGGATGCCGAATACCTTTCGGCGCAATGGAATGCCGACATCGAGAGCGTGCGGCGTTCCAAATCGGGTGCTGTCGCACGCGATGTGTATGAAAACAAAATCGTTGCCGAACGCTCTTACATGCAGGCTTCGTCGACCCGAGTCGTGACGTTCGAGATGTGCGGCAATGACGGGCTGCAGGCGCGATCGGCGTTCAAATCGCAGACCGGTACCTGCGATTACAGCGGGCTCGATTCGGCGATCAGTTCCTGCCGGACCTACGTGGCGGCGGCGATGGACTACATCAACGCCAACGCGTATCCCGGCACCCGACTCAAGGTGATCTCCAATCTCTACTACCCGGGTTACAACGCGGACAACGTCCAGAGCTCGTGCACGGATGCAGGCACGGGCCAGACGGTCAACATGCGCGACCGCTTCCTGCCGGCGATGGCGAAGATGAACTACTGGATGTGTGAATACGCACGCCAGAAGGGATTCCAGTGTGCCGACAGCTTCGCGCAGTACATGGGCGCCGATTACGACAGCAACGGCGATGGCCAGGTCGATTCCGACGCACTGCGCTACGTGTCGGGCGAGAGCGAGGCCAGTTACATGAACCGCGTCACCGTCACGCTGCGCAGCACGCTGCGTGATGCGAATACCAAGTTCGTCACATCATCGAGCAGCTACGACTACATCCAGTCCGACGATACCCATCCGACCTACACCAGCGGCACGGTCTCGGCAGGCATCTGGGGCGGCACCACCGGAACGGGTGCGCCGCGCTACACCGCCTTCACCAACGGTCGCAGTCCGATCTGGAACAACTACGGGCACGAACGCATGGGCTGGGCGCTGTCTGTCTACAACCCGGCCAGTCCCTGACGCCGGTAGCAGCGACTCGTGGCTGAAATACGCCCTTCGAACACCCCGCCGTCCGAATCGGACGGCGCGGGTGTGCGCATCGTTCGCAAGGCCGGCCGTGGCTCGCGCGGCGCATGGCTCTGGATCGGTGCGGTTGCGGTCGTGGCACTGTTCGTGTGGTGGATGTTGGAGCCGAATGCATCGCATGCAACTGTTGCCGAGACCAACAACAACGGAGCCCATCGCGAACTCGATGGATTGGCGCGCACGTCGCAGCCCGTAGTGACAACTTCGATCGAAGAGCCGCAGCCGCTGCGCAACGATCCCAACGATCTCGCCAGCCACTTCCAACCCGGCGATCCCGAGCCCACGGGCGCGGAAGTGATCGAGGCGCTGCACGGCGCCGGCATCCATTCGGGCCTGGGCGCTTTCAATCCGCCGGGGACCAGCCCGCCGTTGGAGGGCTTGGCCGTGCCCGACGGTTTCAGTCTGCCGCCGGGTTATGTCCGCCATTACCAGGTGACCGATGAAGGTGTGCCGATTGAACCGATCCTGATGTTCTCGCCGGACTTCACGCCGTACGACGCGCAGGGGCGGCCGATCGCGATACCGGCCAATCGCGTCGTGCCACAGGAACTGGCGCCGCCCGGCATGCCATTGCGTCGCGTGCGGGTGCACTAGCCGTAACCCCCCAGGACAAGGAGGTCTTGTTTGATCACGGATCGGTTGTACGAATTCCGCTGGCGACGTTTCGATTGGAAAGGCATCACCGGCCTTCTGGCTTCATCCCTCTTGCTCGCTTTCTACGCTCGCGGCGGATTCGCCTGGGTCCTCGGCTTCGTCGCATTGGTGCCATGGCTACTCACGCTCGAGTCTGCGCGGACGCCGTGGCGTGCCGTGTTGTGGGGCGGCTGGATGAGCATCGCTTTCGCCGCAGCCGTGTTCTCGTGGTTCGGCGCCGCCATCGGCACGTACACCGGAATCGGTGCATTGCCCGCGACGCTGGTATTGCTCGTGCTCGCACCACTGCTGCAGCCACAGCTGA
Organism: Lysobacter tyrosinilyticus; assembly: GCF_054779815.1. Taxonomy (NCBI): domain Bacteria; kingdom Pseudomonadati; phylum Pseudomonadota; class Gammaproteobacteria; order Lysobacterales; family Lysobacteraceae; genus Lysobacter; species Lysobacter tyrosinilyticus. The sequence goes on along the minus strand of NZ_BAAGXN010000003.1, from coordinate 329,941 downwards.
TCGCGTTCGCGCTGGTACGGCATCTGGTGGGTCGACGCCATGGCCCGGTACTGCGCGCCCTGGCCGGCGCCAGTGCCTGGACGGCTTGCGAATGGATGGTGCCCAAGCTGTTGGGCGATACCTTGGGCCATGGACTGTTTCCGTCGGCGACGTTGCGACAGATCGCGGATGTCGGCGGCGCGGCGGGCATTACCTTTCTGCTTCTGTTGGTGAACGAAGCCATGGCGCTGGCGATCTCGCGCCGTCGCGCGGGCATCGGCATGTGGCTGCGTCCGATATCGCTGGGTGTTGCAATCGTCGCCGGCATGGCCGGATATGGCCTGGTCCGGCTCCACCAGTTGCAGGAACCTCCGAAGGAAGATGCGCAGACGCTGCGCATCGCGATGGTGCAGGCGAGCATCACCGACTACGAACGCCTGCGCCGGGAAATGGGTGCCTACGGCGTCGTGCGGCACGTGCTCGATACCCATTACGCACTGTCGTGGTCGGCGATCCGCGATCACGGAGCGGATGTGCTGTTGTGGTCGGAAACGGTGTATCCGACGACTTTCGGAAGCCCGCGCAGCGAGGATGGCGCAGCGCTCGATCGGGAAATCCAGGGCTTCGTTGATGCGACCCGGGTGCCGCTGGTGTTCGGCACCTACGATCGGGACAGCAACGGCGAATACAACGCGGCCGTCTTCCTCGAGCCGGGCAGGGGCGTGCTGGGCACCTATCGCAAGACGCATCCGTTTCCATTGACCGAGTACGTTCCGCGCTGGCTCGACCAGCCGTGGCTGCGGCGCGTATTGCCATGGATGGGCACCTGGCGCCCGGGGAATGGCGCGCGCGTGTTGCCATTGCGGACTGCTGATGGCCGCGAGGTCAATGTCATGCCGCTGATCTGTCTCGATGATGTCAGTACCGGGCTGGCGATCGAAGGCGCGCGTCTGCAGGCGCAAGCCATCGTCGGCATGTCCAACGACTCCTGGTTCACGGGTCATCCGATCGGAGCGCAGCTGCATCTGGCCGTGGCCGCATTCCGAAGCATCGAGACGCGATTGCCACAGGTGCGAGTCGCCACCAATGGGCCCAGTGCGATCATCGATGACACCGGTGAAGTGTTGACGAGCACCGCGATGGGCGATCAGGCGGTGCTCACGGCCTTCGTCAGCGCGCGGAATCCGCCGCCCACGTTGATGGTGCGTTGGGGTGATTGGGTAGGCCGCGCGGGCGGAATATTCCTGCTCGTCTTGGTGATGCGGGCGCTCTGGCGCGCATTGCCGATCGCATGGTCGGGCCGTGCCGCTGCGGAACAGCTGACGTTCGACGTCGTGCTTCTCGCCCCGGCAGGGCGCGTCGTCGTGGCCGCGTTGCGGCTTTGCGCGGGGGCGGGGTTGCTATGGCTTGCCCTGGACATGTGGTTGCGCATCGGTCTGCAGGTGCAGTCGCTGTCGCAATTGCGGCTTTTCGTCGTCGCGGTGGTGGTACCTGCCGCCGTGGCGGGCGCAATCATGCATGCGCGCAGGGCGCAGGCGCACATCGAAGACGCGGCACTGGTACTGGATCAGCCCAGCCGCCGGATCGAGATACCGGTGACGTCGATTGCAGGACTGCGTACGTGGCGTTTCGCGCTGCCTGGCCACGGGGTCGATCTGCAGCTGACCTCGGGGCAATCCTGGACGCATGGCCTCGCGCTATCGCGACCTCAGGCGCTGTCGCGCCTGCTCACGGCGGCCGGTGCGCCGGTTCGTCCTCAAAATCGTTTCGAAAGAATGCTTGGTGCTCTGGCGGAAGCGCGTGCAGCGGCTGCGCGTCCCCGCATCGATAGCGCAGTGGTGAAATTCCTGCTGTTTCCGTTGCTGCCCGCGCTGGTGGCATTCCGGCTGCATCAGTTCATTGCGTTCGGCGGGAGCTTCGGCGAGTACTTCACTTACGGATCCAAGGCTTACGCGACGGGATTGCTGATCTGGTGGGCGTCGTGGTCGATCGGCCTGATGTTGTTCGCAGCCGTGTTGCGGATATTCATCGAGTGCGTGGGCATCGGCGCGCTGATACTGCGGCCGCGTTCCGCGCCCGAGATCCGCGATGCACTGGAATGGCTGGGCAGGCTGGCCTTCTATGTCGGCGTACCGGTGTGGCTGCTCTTCCGCCTATTACCGAACGTATGACACGATCGCCGGCTGCCGGACCGCCCCGCGTTTCGCGGGGCGGTCATCGCAATCCGCGATGGATGGCAGGGCGCAGTGTTAGAAGCGGTATTCCACCGTCACGGTCACACTGCGCGCATCGCGCTTGTCGTCGGACAGACGGTATTCGTCGCTGGCCGGGTCGTACTGGACCTGCGAATAGCGGTAGTTGTTGAACATCAGGCCGATATCGAGCAACGGCAGAATGGTGGTGCCGACACCGACGCCCGTGTAAACGCCGCCGTCGGTTTCGTTGAACGCGCGGTGCTCGACGACCGGCGGCGTATCCAGGTAATAGTCGACGGATGTGTCGTCCAGCGTCCGCTCCATCCCCAGATAGCCGGCGCGGCCGACCAGGTACACCGGAACCATCGGTGGTTTGATCCGCGCGTTCGCCCCGATGAAGGCATGGCGCGAACTCAGGGTGTAGACATGGTCCACGTAACCGCCGGCGTAATCGCTGCGGCTCTGGTCGTCCATGTCCTCGAGCTTGCCCACGCCTGCTTCCAGGCCCAGCTGGGCCATGCCGATGCCCCAACGGTAGCCGAGGCTGCCCTGACTGAAATTGCTGTGATCGTGGCCGAAGTCGTTGCTGTCGAGCTCGATCCGGCCAACCTGGCCATTGACGAAGAAGTCGCCTGCCGAGGCGGCGGGAGCGGCGACGATACAGGCGGCAAACAATGCCGCGCATCCAAACTTGCGCATTTCTTCTGTTTCCGAGGTGGTATGGAGCGGGCCGAGGCATGGCCGCGGCCGCGTAGGTTAGCCACTGGTCCAGCGCGGCACTGCGATGCAGGCCGCGAAAAAAATCGGCACCGGACGAATCCTTGACCTGGTACCGATTTGGTTCAGTTCTGTTGCCCGCATCGAGGCCGGGCCCGGCGATTGCGCCTGACTCAGGGCCGCAGACTTCTTCCCCACTTCACACATGTCCCATTACGTCTTCATTCGCGCCGGGGAATCTTGGTCCCGAAGAGTGGCCTGCAACCCGCAAGGCCTGCCCAGCGCGGAGAGAACCATGGCAACTCATCCTGCTCCCAACACGCAGCACCGCGGGAACCGCTTGCGCCCGCTGATATGGGGTGGCGCTGCCTTGCTGTTGCTACTGCCGGCAATCGCCATGCCGTTTACTCCAGAGGTGAACTGGACCGGTTCTGACTTCGCCGTGATGGGCTTCATGCTGGCCGGAACCTGCGGTCTCTACGAACTGGCCACGTGGTTGAGCAGCAACACCGCGTATCGGGCGGCTTCCGGAATGGCAGTCGTGACGGGTCTCATGACGATCTGGGCCAACCTGGCCGTCGGCATGTTCGGCAGCGAGCACAACCCGCTCAATCTGATGTTCGGAGGCGTGCTGCTGGTGCCGATATCGGGCGCATTGCTGACGACGTTCCGGGCGCGCGGCATGGCGTTGACCATGGCGGCGACCGCAACGGCGCAAGTGCTCGCGGCTGCAATCGGACTCGTGGTCGGCCTGACGGTCGGCATGGACGAGCCGCACGGACCGGGCATCGCCAGGGAGACCTTCCTCACGGCGTGCTTTGCCGTGCCGTGGATCGTGTCGGCGCAATTGTTTCGCAGGGCGTTGAATGACCAGGCCGCTTCGCGACGCGCGCCGTAGCCACGTCGCGCCGCGTTAGACTTGCGCGGAATGGACTCTCGAATCTGTGCTTTCCTCCTGGCGTTCGCCGCCATGGCGTCGTCAGGCCTGGCGATGTCCAGCGCACTTCCGCACTGCGGAGATCCGCTCGCGACCAGCATCCCGCCTGATCCTGCCATCTGTCTCCAGCGCGCCGGTGTTTCGTTGTCGCCGTCCACGCGGGATCCGGCGGTGCAGGCGCTGTTCGCTAGCGCCGAGGAACGCATAGCCGCCGGCAGGTTTGACGAGGCGGCGGATGCCTTGTCGTGTGCGCAAGCCGTCGCCGGCGATGAGCCCACGTGGCGTTATGAACTGGTCCGTCGGCACGGCATCCTGGATTTCCGGCGCGAGCGGATTCCACAGGCCCTGCGCAACTTCGAGTGCGCTGCAGAAATGTCCGCAGTCCGCGGCGATCGCGTGGCGCAGGCCCGTGACCTGAAGAACGTGGGCGCAGCATTGCGTCGACTCGGCGACTTCCAAGGGGCCCTGCGTACGTTGACCGCCAGCCTCAAGATGCAGCGTGCAAGCGGCGAAGTGTCCGGCGCGGTGTTGAACAACCTGGCCGACGTGTATCGCGACCTGGAAGAGCCTCGGTCGGCAATGCAGTACTACCGCGAGGCGCTGGAGTGGTACCGGGCCAAGGGCGACCAGACGGAAGCCGCACACGTACTCGAGTCCATGGCCGAGGAGGCCCTGGACAGCGGCGATGCCGCCCAGGCGCACGCATGGCTGCAGGAAGCGTTGCTGACATACCGCAACGAAAAGAATCGCGTGTACGAGTTGCGCGTGCACGACGGCCTGACGCGTGCCGCGCTGGCGCAGGGTGACATCACCCAGGCCCGGCGCTGGAGCGCATCCGCTTTGGCGATCGCGACGGAAGGTGGATTACCGGTTCCGCCCGCGCTGCAGGTGCAGATTGCCCGAACCGAGCGCCTGTCCGGACGGCCCGCCGTCGCGATCGAACAAGTGAACGCCGCACTGGCCGCCGCAGCGGAAGGCGATCCGGAACGCGTGCCGCTGCTGGAGGAACTGGCGTCCGCCCAAAGCGACGCAGGACAGCTTGCTGCCGCCAACGACACCCTTCGGCGTGCGAACGCGGAATCGCGCGAGGTGTCGCGCGCGCAGCACCATCGGCAACTGGACTGGTTGCGGGTGCGTTTCGAGACATCCGAACGCGACCGCACCATCAACGCGCTCGAAAGCAAGAACCGCATGCGCACCCTGCAGCTGTGGGGCCTGCTGGTGTCCGGCCTCGCGGCGATCCTGGGGCTGTGGCTGATGTTCGAGCGACGGCAGCAGCGGCACCGGCTGAAGGCCGAGGCACGCCGGATCCGTTTCGAGGAAGAGTTGGCGCGGTATCGCCGCGAAGCGGACGCGCTGGCCGAAGACCGTAGCCTGTTGCAGACGCTGCTCGACAGTCGCGAGGACGCCGCGTGCCTGCTCGACACGGACGGACAGATCCTGGTGGTCAACCGCGCGGCGTGCCGCCTGATCGGCGTCGACGCCGATCAGTTGATGGGGCAGCCCATGACGGCATTTTTGGATGTGGAGGGCGGTGCGCTGGAATCCGTCTTCGAACGCATGGAAGACAGCGCCACCCAGACGCTGGACATGGCGACGCGCGAGGGAGCGCCCCTGACTGCGCGGCTGAACCAGTGGGAGGGAGGCAGCGGGCGGCTGGTGCTGGAACTGGTCCAGCGCAGCGACGCAACAGACCAGGGCGATGCGATCCGCTTCGAAGAGGCTGAGACCGTCGGCGCAGAAGCGGGTGGCGAGCAGATGCGCAATGCCTTCCGTCTCACACTGGTCGACCTGATGCTCGCGACGATCGAAGCCTGGGAAAGCGCGACCGCCAGCAACCGGATCGAGCTGGCCGAGAAGAGCCGGATCTGGCGCGTGAACATCGACGACGGGCGCCTGCGCGCCCGCGCGATGGAGCGATACCTCAACGTTTCCAAGCTGCCGCGCAACCCGCGTTGGCGCGATGTGCTGCGCACCGCCTACTACGTGCTCGGCCAATGCTCCGGCATGGCCGAAGAGACCAGGACCCGGCTGCAGGGCCGGGTCGACATGGTGCTGGCGTATACGCGGCGCGACGCGATGGTCTGAGCCGGCACACGCCGGCCGTCAGCGGGTGGGGCAGACGGCGCAGACGCCGCTCAGGCCCTGGTTGAGCCTGTAGCCGTCGTGATGGTCAGGCGTGAGATAGCTCTTCGGTCCGGAAATGAAGGGCATCGGGTCGTCTCCGGCAGGCGCCACGCTCTTGCAGTACTCGCCGATCGCGAGCGAGGCCTGGGTCCATTGGTCGTGTTTCACGTCCACGATTCCGCATTTGTCGACCAACGTCCGCAACTGGTCGCCGTCGAACTGGAAGTTGACGATGATCTTGGGATCCCTCGTCGCGTCCACGCACCAGTTCTTCGGAATGGTTTCGTGGGCGGATGCGACCGATGCGAACGACAGCATGACGACGGCGGCGGGCAGCACGAAGTAACGACGCATCGGTGGGTGTCTCCTGACTTAGGGACCGCCAGCCTAGGTGCGCGCCGTGATCCGGTCCAACAGTCTCCCGGGAATAAACCGGGAATGTTTCGCTCCATCTCCTTGATCTGCAAAGAAACGTAGAAGGTCCGGCGGCTCATCGCCGGGCCCGCGTAACCCGGCTCATTCCCTCGATAGCCCGGCTTCGTCCTCGTCGCGCCGGTCTCGGTTGCCTAGCGTGATTGGCAGGCGGCGCCCCGTGCCGCCCAGCTCGGGAACCAGGCGTGCGGATCGATCCGCAACGCGGGAGTCCGATTCCGCCGGTCGAGCCCGGCTTTCATGGAGATGAGCATGTTCAACAGTAAACGTGTCAGGACGACCCTGGTTCTTGCCATGGCGCTCGCCGCGCCGGGGCTGGTGCTGGCCGAGGATTCGGAAGGCGAAACCCCACCCGACGAGCAGGAAGTCGCGAAGCTGTACTCCGAAATGCCCAAGGCCGTGCAGGCCTTCGTGGAATACCTCCAGGACCTCGACGCTCGTTATCCCGACAGCGGCAAGGTCGATCCCCAGGCGCTCATCGACGCCGAAGGCGAGACCTTCGCGCTGCACTACTGCGCGGCTGCCGGCATCGACGGTCCCTGCGTGCCCTCGACCGATGCGGAAGGCAACGACACCCTTTTGCCGGTCAAGACGGCCACCGCACGCGGCGAGCTGGACGGCAAGTGGTTCGACTGGCTGCTTGACCACACCGTCAACGTAGGCGTGATTCCGGAGACCCTGGCGTGCCCGGCAGGCGCCACTCTGGCCACGATCCATCACGACGATGAGGACCGCCGCAACATCAATTCGCGCAGCGGCTGGATCGGTGCGACCAGTTCGACCGCCAACACCACCTGGCGTTTCTGCAAGCTCGACGCGGCCAAGTCGCTGTCGTTCCGCCCGCTGCCCAAGGCTGGCGACATGTACGACTACGCGGTGCTAAACATGGGCATCCTGTGCCCGTCGGGTGCGCGTCGCGTGATCCGCGTCGAGGAAGACGAAGTCTGGCGCAACGCCAACAGCTCCTCCGGCGGCGTGTTCCCGAACTTCCGCGTCTACAACACCTGGTTCAACTTCTACTGCCACTACGACGGCGGCGCCAACTCGCTGCTGGGCTACATGAACGAGTTCCCGGTGCTCGGCGTCCCGTACGGCGTCTATGCCTCGAATGCGATGCCGACGAGCTTTGCTCTGCAGAAGGGCCGCGTGTTCCAGGACGACGAGGACTACTTCAACTGGAACGCCTGGTGGCTGGGCAGCGGCGACCAGGTGATGTTCGGTGGTCGCAATACAGAACGTCGCTTGGCGAAGGTGCGCTGAGTCACGGCAATTCGATTGGAGCTTCGTTCCCTCGCGCCGCGTGGGAACGAAGCGACTCGCGGTCAATACTTTCATGGAGAAACAAATGAAGTACACGATCCTGAAGAGCTGTTCTGCGTTCGCAGGCTTGCTTGCCGGTCTGCTCGCCGTTCCGGCGTTCGCGGCCGAAAACCCGATGGACAACGCCGGCATCCAGCACAACCTGTATCTGGGCTGCCTGCAAGATATCGGTGCAGACTCCACCAATTCTCTGGCTCTGCTGGTCGACAAGTGCGGGTACAACCCCGGAATGCCGCGCGATGAGTTCATCAAGCAGGGGCAGCCGATCATCGACATGGATCCGATGCAGCCGCTGGCGGAAAAGATGTCGCCGTACCGCGATCGCTACAGCGCGTACGAGTTCTCGTTCTTTGAACGCATCGATGGCGTGGTCCACACGGCCAAGGATCTGCCCCAGGCCGAAGCGATGTTCGCCGAGCTGGAAGCCGAAGCAATCCAGCGGCTCGACGCCAAGACGCGCAGTGGTGCCACCGTGCTGGCGGGACTGAGCATCGCCCGTCATTCGCTCCGTTACTGGACCGAGTACGCCGGCAAGAACGATCCCACGGGCAAGCGCCTCCCGTGGTGGCAGTGGATGATCGTCGCCGTGGCGGATGTGGCTGGTGGTGTCCTCGGTGCGGAAAGCGGTGCTGTCGGCACCGCAGCCGCTGCTTCCGGCGCTGCCTACGGGCTGATGGATCCCTGATCTAAAGCCTCGCACCACGTCGCCTGGCGAAGGTGCGCTGAGTCACGGCAATTCGATTGGAGCTTCGTTCCCTCGCGTCGCGTGGGAACGAAGCGACTCGCGGTCAATACTTTCATGGAGAAACAAATGAAGTACACGATCCTGAAGAGCTGTTCTGCGTTCGCAGGCTTGCTTGCCGGTCTGCTCGCCGTTCCGGCGTTCGCGGCCGAAAACCCGATGGACAACGCCGGCATCCAGCACAACCTGTATCTGGGCTGCCTGCAAGATATCGGTGCAGACTCCACCAATTCTCTGGCTCTGCTGGTCGACAAGTGCGGGTACAACCCCGGCATTTCGCGCGATGAATTCATCAAGCAGGGGCAGCCGATCATCGACATGGATCCGATGCAGCCGCTGGCGGAAAAGATGTCGCCGTACCGCGATCGCTATAGCGCTTACGAGTTCTCGTTCTTCGAGCGCATCGATGGTGTGGTCCACACGGCCAAGGATCTGCCGCAGGCTGAAGCGATGTTCGCCGAGCTGGAGGCGGAAGCGATCCAGCGGGTCGATGCCAAGACCCACAGTGGTGCCAACGTACTGGCGGGATTGAGCACGGCGAGGCATTCGCTCCGTTACTGGACCGAATACGCCGGCAAGAGCGATGCCACGGGCAAGCGTCGCCCGTGGTGGCATTGGGTGGTGATCGGCGTGGCGGATGTGGCCGGCGGCGTCCTGGGTGCGGAAACGGGCCCCGGGGCAATCGGCACCGCGGCCGCGGCTTCCAGCGCTGCAAACGGGTTGATTAAAGAACTCGACCCCTGATCAAAAGCCGTTCGTACCTCGCGTGATCCACAACAAGAACGCGCCCGGTTGAAGCCGGGCGCGTTTGCTTTGTGTTGCAGATTGCGGGCAATTCGCAGTCAGCCGCCCGGCTTGGCCATCATTGCGGCGCGATGCGCGTCCACCTCGGCCTTGGACAGCTTGCCGTCGCCATCCTTGTCGGCGGTGGCGAAGTGCTGGCTCAGCATTTCGGTATCCGCCAGCTCATCCTTGGTGACGCTTCCGTCCTTGTTCTTGTCCATGTCTTCGAAACTCATGCCGCTGTCGGTAGGCATCGCCGGTGCTGGAGTAGCGGGCATCGGTTCGGTTGCCGGTGGCGGAGTTTCAGTCGCCGGCGCCGGAGCGGGCTCGGTAGCGGCCGGTGGTGGAGTGATCGTAGTGTCTTCCTCCTTCTTGCAACCAGCGGCGAGCACCGCGGTAGCGAGGACAGCAACGAGTATCGGGAGCGTCTTCCGCTTCATGGCAGATCCTTGGGCATTGCACTGCCCGCTGTGGGACGCATCAACCTTGCAGGTGGGTCGTAAAGCGGTAGTGATGTTGCGGTGATCCCGAAGAGTTACGGCGGGTGAAGGGCACCCCAGCCGGCCGTGACCGGCAAGTGAAGAAATGTGCGGTCGGGCCGGCACTTCAGGTGGCTTGATTCTCTGACACCTGTCGCGCCGCCACCGTCCGACGCGGCCAGGCAAAGTACGTCCTCCACGCATACCCCCACGGCACCACCGCAGCGAGCACTGGCAGCGCCAGGAATGAGCTGGCGACTTCGCCGGTCGGCGTGCCCCACAGCGCGCCGCTCTTCCAGAGCGGATAGGCGACGAATGCGAGCCAGATCGCCTTATAGCCAATCGTGAAGAACATCAGCGGTAACCAACGCAAAGGGCGAAGCAGTCCGAACAGGGCAAGCGCGGGGTAGGTGGCCCACACCGCGAACGTGACGGCCCGCAACGGCTCCCACGCCCCCTCGTGCATCAAGAGCGCGCGCCACGCAGTCGGCGTGACGAACAACAGCATCAACAGATAGAACAAGCGCAGACCAGCTATCTGGATCGGACGGACGCCGTCGTGTCGCGGGTCGGGACTGAACAGGTGAGTGATCATGGCATTACTCCTCGGCAGGCAATGAAGCATCAAAGGCGAGCAGGTCGCCGGGCTGGCAGTCCAATGCCGTGCAAATCGCTTCAAGTGTGGAAAAACGGATTGCTTTCGCCTTGCCGGTCTTGAGGATCGACAGGTTGGCAAGAGTGATGTCGACACGCGCGGCGAGTTCGGTAAGCGTCATGCGGCGTGCGTGCAGCAGTTCGTCGAGGCGGACGACTATCGCCATGTCACACCGTCCCTTCCAGGTCGGCACGCATGCGCGCGCCCTGGGCGAATACGCCGGACAGCACGAACAGCAACAGCACCGCGAACCATGAGGCAATCGAGAAACCGTCGATGTGTCCCGGTTCCCAGACGGCTGCCGCGACTCCGCCGACCATCAACCGCAATACTTCGAGCGAGAGCACGCTCCATGCGATCGCATTCAGACGTCGAGCGTTGTCGAGGATGAAGGGATCGCCGTCGCGCACCGTGTCGACGATGGCGAGTAACCGCCGCAGGATTGTGTGCACGATCGCCGCCCCGATGATGCCGAGGACGACGATCACGCGAAGTCCGAGCGGCAGCAACGGGTGGTCGGAGAAGTGGCCGAGTGGGTTTTGCGGCCAGCCCTTGATGAAGAAGCTCGCGCAGAACAGCACGGTGATGCCGGCGCCGTAGAGGATGTTGAGGATGGTCAGGCCCTGGATGACCGGTCGGGCGATGGCGAGGGCTTGAGCGGACGTGCGGGTCATGGCTGCGGTCTCGGGTCTATTTATCGTGTAGCGATAATAAACATATCGAATATCAATAAATATAGGCCAGAAGGCACCCCGGGCTACCGTTGGACGGATGCGGCGCGTACGGGCGTGGGCGCCTCGCGGCACCGGTGGAGCGGCCGCTCGCGTGACGGCGGGTTTGCGTTCCACGTTCCGGCGATCGGGTTTCAAAACGTGGAAAGAAAGAACGCACTGTCCGCGAGCAGCGCGTTTGCCCCTACGGCATTGCTTTCCACGCTGGCGCTTGCGCGACCGCGCGTCGCCCGACGTTCGCGTTGAGTCAGAATGCGGATATGGACGCGCTTCAGACATTTCTTGCGGAACTCGAACTGAATTCCGCACTACAGGATCCGCACCGCCTTCGATATCGGATCGAAGCCCTCGACCGCATCGATGCCTGGCTACCAGGAATGGACAGCAACGACACGGCGCTACTGCTCCGGGCGCGGGCGGCCTGCGCCCGGCTGGAAGCGATCAACGCGGGGCTCTATCAGGACATTCGTGATGACATCCGCAGCGGACGTGGTCCAGCGCGCATGCTGCAATGGATTCGAACGGCTGGTACGGACGCGCGACAGGAGCGGTCATACGAAGGTTACGACCATCTCGACGAGCTGCTCGGCGGCATCCTGCAATTCGATGAGCCGCAATTGCCGACCGTAGAGCTCGCATCGGAGATGGTGTTCTACCAACCCACGCCGGCGCGCCACATCCTCGAGATGATTGACCGCTGCGGACTTGATGGCGACGACGTACTGATCGATCTCGGCTCGGGCATGGGCCATGTGCCCCTACTGGTAGCGATCTGCACCAGCGCGCACGCTGTCGGCGTCGAACTCGAACCGGCTTATTTCGCCTGTGCACGACAGGCCGCGACGGCCTTGAACCTGGGCAATGCGAGCTTCGTCCGATGCGACGCGCGGACGGCGGACTACTCGAACGGTACCGTGTTCTACCTCTACACGCCGTTCCAGGGCACGATCCTCACGGAAGTACTCGATCGTCTTCAGCAGGAGGCGAAGCGACGCCCGATCCGGGTCTGCACATTCGGGCCCTGCACCCCGGTAGTCGCCAACGAGCCGTGGTTAGGTACGCCCGATGCGCTGGCGACGGATCGGCTGGTCGTGTTTCACAGCCGCGGGAGTTGAGCGGACGTTGTCAGTTTGCCGGTCACAGCGAAACGAACGTGACGGAGCCTGAGCTGCTGACGCCGCTCAGGCTCCATGTCGCCTGCACCCGATACTGACCAGCGGCCGTCTTCGCCTTGTTCAAGCGATAAGTCGTGCGGGCAATGCCGTCGCTGCCGCTGGTCGCCGTCTGGACGATGTTGCCGCCCGCTGGCCGGATGATGGTGAACGTCACCACTGCGCCTGCGACCGGCGTGCCGTTGTTGCGCACCAGCGCCTGGATGCGCACGAGATCGCCACGGGGGTACGTGGTCTTGTCGGTGCTGACATTGGTCTGCAGGCTGATGGCCGGCGCGGCCACCGTGTAGGTGATGGCGGTGCTGGCGTTGTGGACAGCACCAACGTTGCTGCTGGCACTGGCCCCGATGCTGTAACCGCCAGCGCTGGCGTTGCTGCTCGAAGTCACCGCGAGCGAGGTGTTGCCGCTGGCGCCTGGTGCCAGGTTCAAGCTCGACACGCCCAGTGTGCCGGTCCAGCCGCTGGGCACCGAGCGGGCGAGTCCGAAGCTGGTTGCGGCACACGCAGTGCTGTCGTTGTTGGTCAACGCCAACGAATAGGTAACGGTGCTGCCTGCCGGCACGGCAGTAGTGGATCCGGTAAGGCTGATCGTGGGCGCCACGCGCGTGCAGACCGGCGGTGGCGGCGAGACGGTGTAGGTGATCGTCGTGCTCGCGGCATGCACGGCGCCGACGCTGCTGCTGGCGCTGGCGCCGATCGTGTATGGGTTCGCGGCGGCGTTGCCTGCCGACGTCACGGTGAGCGTAGTGCTGCCGCTGGCGCCCGGTACGAGGCTCAGGCTCGATGCGCCGAGCGTGCCGGTCCAGCCGCTGGGCACCGAGCGGGCCAGTCCGAAGCTGGTTGCGGCACATGCAGTGCTGTCGTTGTTGGTCAAGGCGAGCGAATAGGTGACGGTGCTGCCAGCCGGCACGGCGGTAGTGGATCCGGTCAGGCCGATCGTCGGCGCCGCGCGCGTGCAGACCGGCGGTGGCGGCGAGACGGTGTAGGTGATCGTCGTGCTCGCGGCATGCACGGCGCCGACGTTGCTGCTGGCGCTGGCGCCGATGGCGTATGGGTTCGCGGCGGCACTGGCTGCCGAAGTCACGTTGAGCGTGGTGCTGCTGCTGGCGCCCGGTGCGACGCTGAAGCTGGTGACGCCCAGCGTTCCTGTCCATCCGGCAGGCACGGAGTCGGCAAGGTTGAAACTGGTTGCCGCACATTCGACGCTATCGTTGTTGGTCAGTGAGAGCGTGTAGCTGATGCTACTGCCTGCCGGAACCGCCGTGGTCGAACCAGTCAGGCTGATCGTCGGCGCTGCGCGCGTGCACACAGGTGGCGGTGCCGAAACGGTGTAGATGATCGTCGTGTTCGCAGCATGCACTGCGCCGACGCTGCTGCTGGCGCTGGCGCCGATGGTGTAAGGATTCGCGGCGGCACTGGCTGCCGAAGTCACGTTGAGTGTCGTGCTGTTGCTGGCGCCCGGAGCAAGGCTGAAGCTCGTGACGCCCAGCGTTCCCGCCCAGCCGGCAGGCACGGAGTCGGCAAGATTGAAACTGGTCGTCGCGCATTCGACGCTGTCGTTGTTGGTCAGCGCGAGCGTGTAGCTGATGCTGCTGCCCGCCGGCACCGCAGTGGTGGATCCGGTCAGGCTGATCGTCGGCGCCGCGCGTGTGCAGACCGGAGCTGGCGGCGAGATGGTGTAGGTGATCGTCGTGTTCGCGGCGTGCACGGCGCCGACGTTGCTGCTGGCGCTGGCGCCGATGGTGTATGGGTTCGCGGCAGCGTTGCCTGCCGAAGTCACGTTTAGCGTAGTGCTGTTGCTGGCGCCTGGTGCGAGGTTCAGGCTCGATGCGCCGAGCGTGCCGGTCCAGCCTCCTGGCACCGAGTTGGCGAGACTAAAGCTCGTCGCCGCGCATTCGACGCTGTCGTTGTTGGTCAGCGCGAGCGTGTAGCTGATGCTGCTGCCCGCCGGTACGGCGGTGGTCGACCCGGTCAGGCTGATCGTCGGCGTCGCGCGTGTGCAGACCGGCGGTGGTGGCGAGACTGTGTAGGTGATGGTTGTGTTCGCGGCATGCACGGAGCCGACGCTGCTGCCCGCACTGGCACTGATCGTGTAGCCATTGGCTGCGGCATTCGTCGCGGATGTCACGGTAAGCGTGGTACTGCCGCTGGCGCCCGGCGCGAGATTCAGGCTCGTATCCGCGAGGCTGTCGCTCCAGCCCGCCGGCACGGAGTCGGCAAGGTTGAAGCTGGTGGTGGTGCAGGCCTCACTGTCGTTGTTGGTCAGCGCGAGCGTGTACGTGATGCTGCTGCCAGCGGGAACGGCAGTCGTCGACCCCGTCAGGCTTATTGTCGGCGCCGCGCGCGTACACACCGGTGCCGGATCGGCCACCGTAAAGGCAATCGTGTCGGTTGCGGTATGCACGGCACCGACGCCGCTGCTGATACCCGCGCCAATGTTGTAGCCACCCGGATCGGCATCGCTCGCCGAGGTCACGCTCAATGTCGTGCTGCCGCTGGCACCTGGTGCCAGGGTCAGGCTCGTATCGTCGAGGGTTCCGTTCCAGTTGCTTGGGACGGAATCAGCGAGGCTGAAGGTCGTCGCAGTGCAGGCAGCGCTGTCGTTGTTTGTGACCGCGAGCGTATAGGTGATGCCGCTTCCGGCCGGCACCGCCCCCGTCGATCCGCTCAGATTGACGGTGGGCGTTGCACGACTGCATACCGGAGGCGGAGAAACCGTATAGGCGATCGTGTCATTGGCGGTATGCACGACGCCGATGTTGCTGCTGGCACCCGCGCCGATGTTGTAAGTGTTCGCCGTGGCATTGGAAGCCGAAGTTACATCGAGCGCGGTGTTGCCGCTGGCGCCGGGAGCCAGATTCAGGCTGGTCTCTGCGAATGCCCCCGTCCAATCGGCAGGTACTGAAGCGGCGAGGCTGAAGTCGCTTGCCGCGCACGCTTCGCTGTCATTGTTGGTTAGCGCCAACGTGTAGGTAATGGTGCTGCCCGCGCCAACCGCTGCGGTGGATCCACTGAGGTTGATGGTCGGCGCCGCACGCGTGCACACCGGCACCGGCGCCGACACCGTGTAGGTGATCGCGTCGCTCGCGGTATGTATCGCGCCAATGCTGCTGCTGGCGCCCGCGCCAATGTTGTATCCATTCGCGGCTGCGTCGCTCGCTGAGGTCACACTGAGCGTCGTAGTGTCGCTCGCGCCCGGCGCCAGGCTCAGGCTCGCGTCCGCCAAGTTGCCGCTCCAACCCGAAGGAACCGACTTCGCCAGGCTGAAGCTGGTTGCTCCACACGCAGTGCCGTCGTTGTTGGTGAGCGTAAGCGTGTAAGTGACGGTGCTCCCAGCAGGCACCGCAGAAGTGGATCCGCTCAGGTTGAGCGTGGGTGCGGCATGGGTGCACGCGTTGATTACCGGCATCTCGTACGCACCGACGTCGCTGGCCGAACCCTGCGGGCGCGAGGTCAGCATGAAGTCGGTAGTGACGTCAGCAAGAGGGGCGACCCGGTCCGCCAACGGCGAACCCGCAAGCAGCTCGGCGTCGAACGTGGCAAGGGTCATGCTCTTCAACTGCGGATACTGGCCGCAGATGCTGTCGCCAGGGCAGGTGTTGCCGTAGACGTTCCAGACCAGGTTGCCTACGTGGGTGATGACGGCGGGCGAGGTTCCAGCCTGGACACGGCTCAGATCCGCGGGATTGAGGAACCACGGATAGCCGACCAGTGCGTTGTTCTGGATCAGCGCATGACCGCTGCTGTCGCCCTCGGTCGCGCCGATCAGCGACCATCCTTGGCCGGTGATGGTGTTGTGGCGTACGACCACGTCATCGTTTGCGGTGAACACCAACAGGAGTGTCGTTCCATCGGCACGGCATTGATCGGCGGCCTGCATGTAGTACTGGCCACTGAAGAACCCGCAGTTGCCGATCAACACCGAGTTCTCGACCAGCGAATTGCCTTTTACCTTGATCTGGTTGCCGGCATTGCCCATGGCATAGACGCGACGCAGCGTCGCGTGCGTGCTGGCAGCACCATCCAGGAAGCGCAGATCCAGGCCGTCCTGGGTGTTGTGGTGCGCGAAAACGTCTTCGATCAGCCATTGCCCGCCCGTGGCGACCGTGCCGAAGCCGTCGCCATAGCCGCCGCTCTGTTGCCCCCAGCAGGCCCATGCCTGTTCGGTCTGCCAGCGTTCGCCGCAACCGTTCCAGCCGAACTCCATGTTGCGCAGGGTGATTGCCCCGGAGTTGGAGGCGCCGGTGCCGATGTTCGCGTCCCAGCCCGCACGTCCATTGCGGTTGATCTTGACGCGTTCCATGGTCCAGTCGGTGAGCCCGCCGGCCCACAGTCCCGAATGGCCGAGGCCATGGATGTCGACATCGTGCAGCCAGACGTTCTGGGAAGCGCGTGCGTACACGCCGTACTTGCCCCACGTGCCGATGCCTACGGCCGGACACTTCACTGAGGCGTTCGAATGGCTATAGACGCAGTCGTCGTGATCAGTGATGTCTAGATAGCCGATCTCGACGTTCGAACTGCCGTCGAGATTCAGGATCCGGGCAGTGCCCAGAGTGCCCCACAGTTGTGGTGGCTGGCTCGCGTTGCCCAAGATGCGTGTCGTCGCGCTGCCTGTCCCGCTGGGAACCGGGGACATGTAGCAGTTGCCTGGCAGGCAGCTACCGGCGCCAGGCGCGCCCTGGCCCATCATGTAGCTGCCGCTACCGATCCGCAGTGTGTCGCCGCCATTGATACGCCGCGTGCCGTCGGGGGCCATCGCGAAGAACGGATGCTTCCAGGCGCAATTTTGCCCGATGCCAGTACCGGGATAGGGCGCATCGCTGTGGCCATTGCATTCGACGGCATCGCCACCGTCCACGCGTACGTAGAAGGTGTCGGCATGCGCCGGTTGCAACGCAGGCATCGCCATCGCCAACAACAGCGGCAATTGCAATGAAAGGAATGGGCTTGCCTTGCTGCGACCGGGTTGGATCAACACGGGACGGCTACAGGGCATGACGCATTCCCTTTAGCGTGGATCCCCCTCGGTACAACCCACAGTCGCGCCATTGTTAGGAATGGGTGGCTCCGACGGCCATTCCCCATGGAGGGGTAGTGAAGCGGTGGGTTAATCCGCGAGTGAAGCAAAGACGGATTCAGAAATTGCAGTCGCTCTTCTCACGCGCGACGCTTGTGTAAGTACACCGACGCAGCAATAACCATGCCGCCGTAATAGAAGGCAGCGCCGCGGACGTTAAGCAGCACTGCGCGTCTTGCGCCGGTGGCGTGCCGGCTTGGCTGGCGCCCCTTGTTCCTGCCAGTGTTTCGGCGGAAGGAATCAACGGGCGCCGAGTGCGCGTGATACGCCTTGAGTCAGCGGGCCACATCCTGCAGGCGCAGCGGTCGTGCCGCAGGCTTGGGCATCTGCCGGAGAGGGGGCGGGGCTTCCAGGCTTCCCTGCAGCCGCTTCTTCGCTGAATTGTTGTCCGTGCGCAGTTCCGTCGTGGACGTGCGTGCCTTCGCAACGACTTCGATGAAGTTGCGCGTGCCTCCGCCGACCACGCTGAAGGGCAGCACGCGGGTACGGCTCGTGGCGGCGGCAAGCGTGGCATCGTTGCATGCGACTTCGACGCGCAGTTGGGACTGCGACGTAATAGCGCAGCCTGCCGGGAGTGCGCCGACGACCAGCGTGCCCCTGCCTGCGGTCAGCGTCAGGTCGACGCGAGGCTGCAAGGCCGCGCCCGTTCCGACATTGTCCAGACGCACGGCGACACGGGAGCTGGTGAGACCAAGGCTGGCGGTAAGGTCCGGCGCGGCGCCGCAGCCCGTGCCCGGATGCACCACCAGGCCGGCGCTATAGTTGGCGTCGACGATATCGGGGCAGTGGTCGCCATTGACGTCGCCGACGGCAATGTCCTGAGAGGTCGCGCCGAAGGCGTCCGGTTCCTGCTGGAGCAGCTCCTCGCCAAAGCCCGCAGCGTTCTGCAGTTGCACGCCGACTCGGCCGCCGCGATGGCGGATGATCAAGTCGTCACGGCCATCCCGGTCGAGATCGTAGGACATCATCGCTTGCGGATAGAGCCCGGTGTACAGGGTCGTGGGCGCAGACAGGCCCCCGCTGGAATTCTGGGCAAACAACGCCAACGTGGCGTAGTAGTCCGGGAAATTGGTTCGCAATATGAGCAAGTCGGCCCGGCCGTCGCCATTGAAATCGCCTGCGCCGGTGACGCCAGGGAAGCCATCAGCAGCCGGGTTGAGCTCGAGCGGCGGCGAAAGGTCGAACGTGCCGTCGTTGTAGTACACGTACGCGTGTGTGACGCCCTGGCCGGACATCAGTGCCAGGTCCTGGAAGCCGTCGCCATTGAAATCCGCCACCTCCATGTCATTGTCACCCTGGCCAGCCGTAGGTAAGTGCAGCGTGCCGATGACGTTGGCATGACCATCGCCGAAATGAATCGTGGCTCCGCTGCCCGCGCTGTGGCCGATGATGTCCAAGTTGCCGTCACGGTTCACATCCAGCACTGCGACGTCGTAGGACCCGTTGGGAATCGGCCGGGTGTAGGGACGGATGGAGACAGGGCCGTTGCGAAACGGTCCCCACTTCACGATGGAAATTCCGGTGTCGTAGCCCACGATGACTTCCATCCGGCCATCCCGATCGAGATCGGCGACGGTCAGGCCAGTTGCATTGACATAGGGGGCGAACGGTGCCTTATGCGCGAGTTGCAGCGTCCCATTGGCCTGCTGCAGGTAGATGAGCAAGAAGCCGGGCGCAGGCACTTGCGAGAAGTCGATCGCCGTCACGGCCACATCGTCCCGCCCATCGCCGTTGAGGTCGCCGACGGTGACCCCATCGGACCATAGGCCGTTGGTCGGGTAAGCGACATAAGGCGCGAGCCCATAGCCGGCCGACGCGCTGGGCGAGGTGAAAGCAAGCAGTACTGCGCAAAGCGCGGCGGCGCGCCTAAGCATCGCGGTCATGAGTCGTCGTGTAGTAAGCCCCAGCGCAGATTCTACCCGAGGCGCGCGGACAGGCATCGCGAGCGCAGTGGACGCCGTGCGAGTCAACTCCGACGCTTGTGGAAGTACACCTGCTCGGCGGCCCAACGCATCGGCGGCGAGTAAAGCAACAGGTCGAAGGGCCAATCGAACTGCATGCGATCGTAGGCCCAACGCAAGGCACGTTTGGCACGGAAGCGGGGTGCTGCGTCGATCGCGACCTGTTCCGGCCGCGGGCCTGCTTCGCGCACATGCGACACGATCGCTGAGCCGACGGCCCAGCCGTGTTCCCACGCGGAATGGATGCCGCCCGCGGTCACCGGCGAGACGATGCCGGCGGCATCGCCGGTGAGAATGACGTTGTCGCGGGCCATGTCGATCACCGGGCCGCTACACGGGATCAGGCCGGCGCGTGTATGGCCCGGATGGAGATGTTTCGGAAGCCCGCCGGCAAGACCCACGCGCAGCAGGAAACCATCGATGTCCGGAACGCGCGCGTTCGACGGATCGTGACGAAGCGCAAGCCCTGCCTGGATGCCCGTCGGGTTCTGCGCGATCCAGCCGATATAGCCAGGCGCGAAGCGTTTGCTGATGAAGCAGTGCAGGGCATTGTCGTTTTCGAGGCGAGCGCCGGGAAATTCGTATTCGATGCCGTAGAGGAAGTGCCTTACTTCGCCCAGGCCGCAGCGTTGCGCGACACGCGAACGCGCACCGTCTGCGCCGACGAGGTAACGGGTCGTGCCCACACCTTCCACCAGCCAGCCGTCCTGTATGCGGCTGCATTGGTTGAATGCCGCGCCCAGGCGAAGATCGACGCCATGCGAACGCAGTTGCTCCGCCAGCCAGCGCATCACCTGCGGTGTGTCGGTGGTGAGGAAGTAGTACCCGGGCGCCGCGAGCGCGACCTGCTTCAGGCTCGGCGCATAGAGCCGCACCTGCTCGATGCGGCGCGTCATCGATGCCGGGATCTGGTTGAGCAGGGTACGTTCCGCGGCTTCCTTGACGATGATGCCCGTGGTTCGCAGCTTGTCGCCGGGATCACTCTTGCGCTCGAGCACGCACACGCGCAGGCCGCGCTGAGCAGCGGCGATCGCGCAGGCCGCGCCGGCGAAGCTGGCGCCCACGACGACCACGTCGAAGTCAAAGTTGAAGGATTCTGGGGCTGGCATTGCGCATCGCTGTTCCGGGACGATGCGCAGGATGGCGTCGCAGCGCGAAGCGACGACGCCGCGAATGTGAAGTGGGCGCGAAGTGGTGCGGGCTAGGTACGCTAACGCTCAGTGTTCAGGGAACCTCGATCTCAATGGCTTCGGCGATCGTCGTCTTGCCATGGAACTCGTGCACCAGCACGAGACCGCCCGCCGTCGGGCAGTAGTACTTGTGCTCGATCGAGCCCCGGCTCAGCGGCGACCATTCCTTGGTGATCAGGCAGCCATCGAACGTGCCCAGGCCGGTGGTCACCTTGCGATTGACACCGACGACCTTCGCTTCGTCTTGGGCGACACCTTCACGGAATTCCTGCTGGTAGAAATCACCCGGCGTGGACTCGGCCAGCATGATCAGGCCCGCGATAGCGCCATCGCTGCCGGTTTCCCACGATCCTTCCTTGCTCGTATCCAGCAGGTTGCCTTCTTCGTCGTATCCGTAGGCGGTCGTGTCTTCGCCGACGTACCAGACGTTGCCGTCGTCGTCCTGCGCGTACCAGTCGATGGTGTCTTCCAACAGCAGGTCGCGGTCACCATCGCAGTCGGCGTCCTGCCAGGCATGGTCGAGCACGACGCGCGCAGTCAGGCCGGCGTATGCGCCTTGGAAATCGTTCTTACTGTCGTTGGTGACCTCGACCTCGTCGATGACGCACTCATCGGCCGATACTTCCGAGAACACGACGCGCATTCCCGGAATCAAAGGCATGTAGGGATTGTCGATCGCCAGTGGCGCGTTGAAGTTGCCGATGTCGAATGGGAACTCTACCAGTCCGCCGGCTCGCGCTTCGTGTGCCAGTACGAGCGCAAGCACGCCGCCGAGTGCGGCCGCCAGTTTTGGAAGGGTACGCATACCTACCTCTCCGCCGAGAGCGTCGACGACTCTCAATACAGCGGGCCGGAGGAATACGATGCGAATTTTGTGTTATCGCCGGGCACCCGTTCGGGTGAACTGGGCGTTGCCTCAGCCGAGCGCGAAACGCCCCGTTCGCTTGCGTTCCAGCCACCACAACGCGGCTGATGCGATCAGCCATGCAAGAAACCACGGCCAACGCGTGGTCGGAGCCGTTGCAACATGCGCAGTCCGCTGCGGTGCGAGCGTGAGCTGTTGCGTGGCGTCGCGATCCTGCATCGCGATCGCGCCAGGCGTGTCCTGCGGAGCGCGCACGTGGAACGACGCCTGCGCCTTGCCGCTGCGCAGGATGTGCCAACCCGCTGTTTGCGGCCAGAAGCCGGCGCAGCGGTCGGGACCTGTCGCGGGGTCGATCAGGAGTCGTCGCGGTTGCGTCCCGAGGGTCGCGATGGTCGCATCTTCGGCCAGGCCGCAGACTGCCATTCGCGTTCCTTGTCGCGCATTGGCAGGAACCGCGAGCGTTGCCGTGGCAACGGGGCGCGCCACGGTGGCGATCGCCTGGCTCCAAAGCGCGGCGTGGGCGTCGGCCCGACCGACGAGCACGAGCTGGAATGTATCCATCGGCAGCCACGCAGCCACACGTCCGCGGTCGAGCGGTCGCCATGCGGCCAATGCCTGCCCTGCAGCGTCGCGCAACCACGGATGCGCACCAGCGGTGTCAATGCGCAGTGTCTGGCGGTTGAGCTCAGGCAGGCCGGTTGGCGTGGCAGTGGTGGTTGTTGGCGCGTCGACCGAGCCAGGACCCAGACGGGCCGCAGTGAAGTCGGGATCGTCCTCATGCAATGGCAGGGCGAAGGTCGGAGCGATCGAGGCATCGGCAAGGCGTAGCCCCAACGCAGCCAGGCTGCTACGTGTAGTCGCGGAAATCGGGCCGGTCACGCGAACCAGCAAGCCAAGCCCGTTGCGCACCGCGCTCGACACCACATGTCTGCGGGCTTCGCCAAGACCATCCCAGGCGCGCTCATCAATGATCATCGCGTCGAATTCCTTGAGCGTAGCCGCATTGAGTGCGACCGGTGCATCGCCCAACTGCATGCCACCGCCGAGCTGGACCTGGGTGGTCAGTCGCACACCACTGTCCAGGGCCCACCGACGCAGGTACTTCAATTCCGCATCCGGTGTGCCGGCGATCACCAGCACGCGCAGCGGCACCGCTGCGAATATTTCGACGGGCAGGGGACTCTCCTCGAGCGTGGCGCCGCCGGCATCGACCACGCGCACACGGAATTCGACCAGCCCGGGCGCGCGCGCCGCGCCGCGCAGCAGGAATCGGCCGCTGGCATCGAGGGACTGCCGATCAATGCGCTCGCCCGAGGGGTCGAGCAGCTCGATGCTGCCCCTGCGCACATCGTTGACGGCACCTCTCACTTCGAAATCCGCGCCGGACTGCGCGCGCACAGACGTCGGCAGTTCGACCAGGCCGCGCGGTAATGGCATTGGTACGAACTCGATGGGAAGTCCCTGCGCGCTGTCGCGATCGCGAGCAGTGAGGCCGCGTCCGACGATGCGCAGTCGCGCGGTGGCGGGATGCCACCGCAAGGCCGTCGCCAGATCGGGAACGGATTCAACGTCTGCAATCGTTCCGACTTCGGGTAGGGCCACCACGCGTTCGTTTGCGGATCGCGCCCGGACCTGGTTCGCCGGTGCATTGCCCGTGGCGACAACCAGCGTTTCCGTCGCCATCTCGGTGGTCGGAGGCACGAGGGTTCGATAGAGCAGCAAGGCGGACGTTGTCTGCAGGAGCAGCAGAACCACGACGCGTCCCGCGCGCGGGCGCGGCATGCGTCGCGATGCGAACCAAAGCATGCGTGCGCTCGCCACGATCAGGGCGAACACAAGCAGAGTGATGGCCAGTCGTTGCGAGTCCATCATGGCCGCTCCGCCTGCAACGCATCGAGATAGGCCTGGCCGCTGCGATCCGGCAGCGTGCGGGGAGCCGGTTGCGCCGGGGGCCGTCGCAGCAAAGGCCATAGTCGTTTACGCAGCTGCTGGCGGCACGGCTCGCATTCCGGTTCGCTTCGCACGCCATCGATCGCTGCAATCACTCCCAACGCATCTGGTACGTGTTTTTCATTGGCGCGCAGCCAGCGCTCGGTGCCACCAAGGTCGAGCGGCGGGGCGTCCGGGCTTGCGGGGACTTCGAGCGCGCGCCACAGCGATTCCAGCAACGCCGACGTCGGTGGCGTCATCGCCAGCGAATCACCACGCGGCGCTAGTCCCTTGCGATCGCCGCTCAGGCGCCGCGTCGGGTCGATCGGCGGAAGCTCCGAACCCACGCGTGCCAGATAGATGCGGCCCGCCTGTTGCACCTGCTTGATGTAATCCAGTGCCTTGTATTCGAACGGCAGGGCGAGATCCGGGTGCCCCTGGCGCAGGTTGAGCTCCGCCTGCCACATCTGGTCGAGCGCCGCCTTGAGCGTGCGGCGCGTTTCCGGATCGAGCAGCGTGGCGGCTTCCGAGTCGTCGTGGGTGTGACCGTATTCGGCGAGCACATCACCTGCCTCGCCGAATTCCACGGATTCGCGCTTGCCCCCGCCGTGGTCGTGCTCGTCGTGACTCTCGGCTTCGTCACGTTCACTGGATGCGGTCTCAGCCTCGCTGTCGGCATCCGCAGTGGGCAGGAGTTTGCGCGGCGCTTCGTGGGTGTCTTCTTCGGCATCTGCGGTGGGAAGCCGGACGCGCGGCGAGCCTTCGCTCTCTTCGCCGAGGAATTGCCCATAGCGCAGGCGCAGCAATCGCTGGTCGACGCCAATCGCGTCGGAACGCGAAACGTAGTCGTCCGCCGCAAGCCTGCGTCGCTGGGCCAGCAGGGCTTCGCTGTCGATGATGATCTGGCGCTGGCTGCGGAAGTACGCGGGCAGTGCCTTCTTCACCAGGCCGTCCAGCCCCGTGGTCTGAGTTGCGTCCTCGGGCGGCCAGCGCAGGATGTAGCTGGCACTCTGCACTGTCTGTGGCCCTGCGCCGCGGTTGTCGTTAACGCTCAGCTGCACGACCAAGTCGCTGCCCGGCGTGAGCCCGAGCGCGCTCAGATCGAAGTTGTGCGAATAGTGACGATGCGTGGCATCACCGCGGCCGGTCAGTGATACCTCGCGTTCCTCGAAGCGGATGTTTTCACCTTCGCCCTGAGCCAGCGTGATCCGCAGCGGCGCGCTTGCAGCGAGGCCGTAGTCATCCTGCGCGTCGAACACCAGCGACCAGTTGCGCTGGTCTTCGCGGCGAATCGTCAGGGTCTCTTCCGGCGCGATGGCACGGATCTGCGGCGGCTGGTCGGGTACGACATCGATGCGCTGCAGGCGGTTGCGCAATAGCGGCAATCCTTCGACTTCGACCCGGTACAGCACCGGCACTTCGATGCGCCGTGATGCGACCCAGTCGTCGCCTTCTCGCTGCATCGGAATTCGATGCCCGTCGTGGAAGGCGAGGGCTGCCGACACGGGAGCAGGGTTGAAACGCAGGGACCAGCGGACGCTCGCACCTTCGGGAACCCGCGTTTCGAGCGTGGTTTCGTGACGCGTTGGCAAGCGTGTGTACGCCGGCGGTGCGATGTCGAGCTGTTGGCTTGCGAGCACGGTGTGCGTGGGCGCGGAGGTCGCTCCCTGCGAAGCCGGCGACATGGCTGCGGCGCGTTCGGGCCTTGGGGCCGGCCACGCGAGGATGGCGATCGAGACCAGGCTGGCACCGAGCCAGACCGACAGCACCGTGCGCATGGGCCACGCCGGGCGCACGTCTGGCGGCGGACGGTCTTCGAGACGCTGCTGCAGACGTTGCCGTTGCAGGCGCTGCAGCGGGGGTGTTGCAGCGGCGTTGAAGAGCAGCGCGGCGCTGTCTTCCATCCGCGGGTCGCATTCGTCCAGTCGCCGCGAGAGCCAGTGCGTGTCGACGCGGCGTGTCGCAAGCCAGGCAGCAAGCAGGGCAATCGCCATGCCTGTTGCAAGAATCGAAGTGCTCCAGCCAGTGCCGCCTGCACGCCAGCCCAGCACTGCAAGCGCGACCACGAGCGGAGCCGCAATCAGTGCCACCTGCATCGCCAGACGCAGGCGTGAAGAATGGAGCAGGCGCGTCAGCTGCTGGTCCGTCTTCATTCGCTGACGACCTCGCGGCGACCGGAGGCCATCCAGCGTTCGACGACGAACAACAGCGCGACCAGGATCAGGAACCAGGGCTGCAGGTCACGCGGCGTTTCCGGCCATGCACGCGCACCGGTGAGCGGGATGTAGTCGCTCGCGGCAATGCGCGTAGGTGGCGTCGGCGCGGGTGCGAACAGCGTCCAGAGCTGGTCCGGGAACGTGGGTTCCAGGATGATCGGCATGGCTTCTGGCGTGAGCGGGCGCGTCCATTGCAGGATGCGGCCGCGTCCGAGCGCCAGCCCTCGTACCAGCACGTCGCCGTCCTGGTCGCGCCATAGCGGCACACCATTGCGCCGCATGTCCGGGACTTCGGTCGTCACGTCGAGCAGCGCCGTGCCGCCCTTGCCGATCCAGTCGCGGAGTTGCTTGGGCAGCGGGCCGGATGCGACCCATGCCAGAGGGCGATCGGTCGGAGGCAAGGCATGTGTCACGGCAGCGACATCGCGTGCTGCCGGTTTCGCGTCACTTGGGCGTTTCGACGGCACCGCAGCTTCCCAGGCAACAGCAGCCGCGCTGAGAAAGCGCGCGGCTGCGGCACGCTCCTCGGTGTACCTGACGGCGAGCGGCGGTCGTGCTGCGGCCTCAGGTCGCGTTGTCGGCGGCGTCGTGTCGCCGGCCACGACTCGCCATTGCACGGAACGATGCAACTTCGGTCGCACCGCGTCGGTGCCATCGAGAGTTGAGGGTACCAGTACGGTGACGGTGGTCTGTTCCGGCAACGTCGCATCGAGTTCGCGCAGCAGGCTGCCCACTTGCTGCGGCGCCACGGGCGGGGTGGTTTCGAGCACAGGAAAGCCTGGCGCGAGCCAACGGTATTCGGTTGCGTCCTCACGCGTCGTAACCGCCGTGCGATCGACGCCAGGCGCGAGCACGACCCATCGCTTCGGGTGCGGTCCACCGAATAGGACAGGAGCGGCAAGCAGCAGCGCCAACGCTGCCAGCAGGAGCAAGCGGACCAGCAGCAGCGGCCATTCCTCGAAGCGCAGTCGACTGCGCGGACGCGCACGCGCCGGCAGCCAACGCAACGCGGCGAAGACCGTGCGCTGCTGCTCGCTGCGTCGACGCAGGTGGATCAGCAGTGGCACCAGCCAGGCGGCCAATGCGGCCAGACCAAGCGGCATCAACAAAACGAGACTCACGCTAGCTCCGTGTCGCCGCGCAGGGCGAACAGGCGGCGCAGCGGCAGGTCCAGCGCTTCATCAAGCATGTATTCGACCTGGCGGATCCCGTTGGCTGCCAGCTGCATCGTCAATGCACGACGAGCCGTGGTGAAGCTGGCTAGGAATTCCGCGCGAACGGCCGGTGCATCCGTGAGGAGTTCGGCACCGCTTTCGACATCGTGGAAACGGTGGCCGCCGCGAAACGGAAAGTCGCGCTCTTCGGTCGTGAGGATGCGAATGGCCAGCACCTCGCGACGTGCGGCAGACAATCGCTGTGCGAACAGCGTGGCGTTCTCGTCGAAGCCATCGCCCAGCATCAGCACGAGCGCGCCTGGCGCGATGCGCTCCCACAACGGACGCAGCGTGGTTTCCGCCGGCCATGCGCCCTGCGCACGCATCTCGCGCAAGGCCAGCAGGCAGCGGTCGCGATGGCGCAGTCCGGTGCCGGCGGGGATGACGTTGACGCCATCGCCACCAAGCATGGCCAGGCCGAAGCGATCGCCCTGCCGCAACGCCACCTCGATTGCGCTTGCGGCCAATCCGCGTGCCGCATCCAGCCGTGTCCAGTTGGCGCGCGCGGCGTCGCCCTGGTTCATCGAGGCGGTCGCGTCGATCAGCAGCCATACGGTGATCGGGCTGTCGCGTTCGGCTTCGCGGACGAAGAAGCGATCGGAACGTGCGTAGAGTTTCCAGTCGACCTGGCGCAGTTCATCACCGGGTTCGTAGGCACGGTACTGCGCGAATTCCAGGCCGGCACCCCGGCTGCGGCTGTGATGTTGGCCGAAGCCGTGAGAGCCCACGGCGCGACGCGGCACCAGGCGCACGTCCTTCAGGCGTGCACGCACATCGCGGGGAATGAAATCGGGCGTCGACATCGGCAGCGTTCCGGTATTGCGGCGCTCTTATGCGGTGAACGGAACGTCGCGCAGCAGCGAGACGACGACGTCATCGGTGGTCTTCTGCTCCGCTTCCGCGGCGAAGGAGAGCAGGATGCGATGACGCAACACCGGCCCCGCCATGGCGATGACGTCTTCGCGCGTCGCGGCGAGGCGGCCGTGCAGCAGTGCGCGTGCCTTGGATGCGAGCACCAGCGACTGGCCTGCACGCGGACCCGCGCCCCACTTGACCCATTGGCGGATGTCCGCCGGCACGTCATTGCCCGGACGCGTGGAACGCACCAGGCGCGTGATCCACGAGAGCAGGTCGTCGCCGAGATGGATGTGGCGCACCAGTGCCTGCAGCTCGACGATCTCGCTGCCGGACATCACCCTCGGCACCGAAGCCACCTTGATGCCGGTGGTTTGCGCAAGGATGTCGCGTTCTTCCGCTTCGTCCGGATAGTCCACGCGCACATGCAGCAGGAAGCGGTCGAGTTGCGCTTCCGGCAACGGATAGGTGCCGGCCTGTTCGATCGGGTTCTGGGTCGCGAGAACGAAGAACGGCGCGGGCAGCGTGTGCGTTACGCCCGCATAGCTGACGGTGCGTTCCTGCATCGCTTCCAGCAACGCGGCCTGGGTCTTCGGTGGCGTGCGGTTGAGTTCGTCGGCGAGCAGAAGATTGGTAAAGATCGGGCCCGGCTGGAACTTGAAGTGACGGCGTCCGGTGCCGTGGTCCTCTTCCAGGATCTCGGTGCCGAGGATGTCGCTGGGCATCAGATCCGGCGTGAACTGCACGCGACGGAACTGCAGGTGCAACGCTTGGCCCAGCGACCGAACCAGCAGCGTCTTGCCGAGTCCGGGCACGCCTTCCAGCAGGCAGTGGCCACCGGCCAGCAAGCCGATCAGCAACTGCTCCACCACGGCTTCCTGGCCGACGATGGCCTGCGCGATCGCGGCGCGCAGTGTGCCCAGTTGCGCGAGCCGGGACTGGATGTCCGCCTCGCTGATGTCATTGGGGAAACGGGAGGCGTGGTCGTCGGCGCTCATGGTGTGCTGCGTGGAAAAAGAAGAGGGAAGGTCACGAGGTCAGGGCATAGATGGCGATGTTGACGGCGAACTTGGTGTTGTCCTCGGCGAGGAAACGCTTGTTGCGCCAGTCGTAGTCCCAATCGCAGCCGTAATCCTTGTTGCTGTAGAGCACGCCAAGGCGGCCGTCGATCTCGATGCCCTTGAGATATTCGTGGACGATGTCGTCGCCCCAGCCGTTGAGTTCCAGCGCGGTGGGAGGTGGGCCATCGAACTTGAAGAAGCTGCGATACAGCGCATGGTTGTTCGGCAGCTTGCGCAACGCTTGCTTGCCGAAGATCGAAGCCATCTGCGCCTCGAACGAGCGCGCGAACATGCCATCGATGTCGTGGTTGCAGTCGTCGACGAACACGAAGCCGCCGTTGCGCACGTAGCGCTCGAAGTTGCGGCGTTCGGCCGGATTGAACTCCACCAGCTTGTGCCCGGCGAGATAGCAGAACGGCGCGCTGAAGATCTTCGGATCGGCGAGGGCGACCACGTGTTCCTTCGGATCCACGCGCAGATTGGTGTAGTCGATCAGCGCGGTGATCATGTTCGACGGCATGCGCTGGTCGACATCCCAGTCGCCGGACTCGTACTTGAGCCGGGTGAACCAGAAGTCGTAGACCGCGGCCGCGCGCACGGGGCGGGGCAGTTGGGCCAGTGCGGCGCCGGCGATGCCGCCGGCGAGGAGCCTGAGGAACGCGGCCCGGTTCACGGCCGCGTCCATGGTTGCGGGGACGCCCCTTTCGACGTTGCGCCCCCGCGTACTGCCATCGTCACACCGCGTCGGAGAGCGAGGTGAAGGTGAAGTCGCGCAGCTTCATCGGCGGGATCATCATCACGAACGGGGATTCGTCGTCGCCAACGCGTACCGGCTTGCCCAGCTCTTCGATGTTGTTGAGCATGATCACCGGCGATTCGTTGAAGCGCAGGTTCTTGATCGGATACTTGATCTCGCCGTTCTCGATGTAGAACGTGCCGTCACGGGTCAGGCCGGTGAGCAGCACGGTCTGCGGATCGACCATGCGGATGTACCAGGTGCGCGTGACCAGGATGCCCTTTTCGGTGCCCTTGATCAGGTCCGCGGTCGACTTGTCGCCGCCCGCCATGATCAGGTTGCCCGGTTGGCCGACAGCGCGCTTGCCCTTCTGCTGCGCCCAGTAGCGCGAGTACTGCAGATAGGACACCTTGCCCTTTTCGATGATCGGTGCCTTCTCGCGCGGCAGGCCATCGTCGTCCCACGGATAGACCGCGGCCTCCGCATCCCACGGATCCGACCAGATGCTGACGCGCGGATCGTAGACCTGCTCGCCGAGCTTGTTGCCGCCACCCTTCTTCGACAGAAAGCTGCGGCCTTCATCGGCCTGGCGCGCATCGAAGCCGCCCATCATGAAGGAGATCAGTCCGGCCGAAGCCGCCGGCTCCAGGATCACCGTGTACTTGCCGGGCTCGATCGCTTTGGCGTCGCTGGAATCCTTCGCCTTGCGGATCGCGGTGCGGATTTCGCGCTTGGCATCGAAGCGCTCGACATCGCGCAGGTTGCGCGCGACCCAGCCGGAACCATGCCCGTCATCGGTGCGGACGGTACAGGTGTAGTCCAGGCCGGATGCCTGCTGGTAACAGAAATTGCCGTTGCTGTTGGCCGAGGCAAAGAAGTTGCTGTTGTCGCTGAAGAAGCCGGCGGCCACCAGCTTGTCTTCGCGGCAGGGTGCGATCGAGTCGGATGCGACCTTGGCGCGGTAGTCGGCGTTGATGGCAGCGGTGCCGGCACCGAAGGTCGGCGTCTCCTTGTAGGTCTGCTTCGGAATCGCTGGCATGAACTCCGGGTTCTCGGGCGCGAGGCGGGCGAGATCCTCGGCGCGACGCACCACGCGTTCCAGCGACGCGTCATCGAAGGAGTTGATCGTGGCGGTGCCCACACGCTTGCCGAAAGCGACCTGCACGGCGAGATCGATGTTGTCGATGATGCCGCTGGTGGTGACGTTGTTGAGGGCGAAGCGCACATTGCCGTTGGTCGAGCCGGTCAGCGTCGCGGTGCATTCGTCGGCCTTCGACAGCTTGACGACCTTTTCGAGGATCGCCTTCGCTTCGGCTTCAGTGAAGATGGTCATGGAGTCTCCTGTCGATCAGCCGAGCGAGCGGGCGGTGTTGATGACGTTGATGCCGTTGAAGCGGGCCGTCGCCGAACCGTGCGACACCGCGGACACCTGGCCAGGCTGGCCCTTGCCGTCGAAGAAGGAACCGCCGAGGCGGTAATCGCTTTGGTCGCAGACCGCGGCACAGGCATTCCAGAATTCCGGCGTGCGCATCTGGTAGGCCACGTCTTCGATCTGCTGGGTGATCTTGCCGTTCTTGATCTCGTAGAACAGCTGGCCGCCGAACTGGGCGTTGTAGCGCTGCTGGTCGATCGAGAACGAACCGTCGCCGATGATGTAGATGCCGTTCTCGACGTCCTTGATCATGTCGGCGACGCTGAGCTTGTCCTTGCCGGCGGCCATCGAGACGTTGGCCATGCGCTGGAACTGCACGCTCGACCAAGAATCGGCATAGCAGCAGCCGTCGGATTCAGTCTTGCCGAGGATATGCGCCTGGTCGCGGATAGCCTGGTAATCGACCAGCGTGCCGTCCTTGATCAGGTCCCAGCGCTTGGTCTTCACGCCTTCGTCGTCGTAAGCCACCGCGCCGAGGCTGCCCGTCTGCACCTTGTCGGCGAAGATGTTGACCTTGTCGCTGCCGTACTTGAACTTGTCCTTCATCTTGTCGATGGTGGCGAAGCTGGTGCCGGCGTAGTTCGCCTCGTAGCCCAGTACGCGATCGAGCTCGAGCGGATGGCCGACGGACTCGTGGATCGTTAGCCAGGTGTGCGACGGGTCGAGCACGAGGTCGTACTTGCCTGGCTTCACCGACGGTGCGGTTAGCTTGGCGCGCGCGTGCTTGGCAGCGGCGACGATGTCTTCGCGCAGGTCATAGGACTGACCGTAATTGACCACGCCATTGGGCGACACGAACTTCTGCTTCGGGTCGGCATCGAGGTATTCGAAGCCCAGACCCATCGGCGACGACAGTTCGGAGCGGGTGCGGAACTTGCCGCTGGCCTTGTCGATGGCGGTGACGGTGAACGGCGCCCAGATGCGGTGCACGTCCTGGTCGATGTAGGAGCCGTCGGTCGAAGCGAAATACTTCTGCTCGTTGACCAGGAACAGCATCGAATTGACGAAGTCGGCGCCGGCCTTGACCGCGTCGGCATTCGCGCCCAGCAGCAGGTCGACCTTTTCCTTGATCGGCACTGCCATCGAATTCTTCTTGATCGGCGTCTTCCAAGACACTTCGCCGACGCCCGGCGCCTTGGCGAAGTGCACCGGTTCGGTGCGCGTGCGCGCATTGGCCTTGGCGATCGCGGCGGCCTGCTGCGCAGCTCTCACCACTGCCTTGGGCGAAAGATCGTTGGTGGCCGAAAAACCCCAGGAACCGTTGGCGATCACGCGGACGCCGACGCCGGTGGATTCGGTGTTGACGATGTTCTGCACCTTGTCTTCGCGCGTGATCACGAATTGGCGCAGGTAGCGACCGATACGCACGTCGCAATAGGTGGCACCGGCATCGCGCGCAGCCTGCATGGCCGCGTCGGCGATCGACTTCTTCATGTTGACGTCGAGGCTGCCCAGCAGGTCCTCGGCGGCAATCGCATTGCTATACATCGGAAGCGTCAGGCCGGCGAGCCCGAAGCCGGATACTTTCAGAAAATCACGTCTTTGCATCGCAATGCTCCACCGTTATACGCCCATGAACATCGTGTTCGCAGGCGCGGTTTTTTTGAAGGAAGAAGCGCTCGGCGACTTTGGCCGGCGATGCCCGAATGCGCAAGGGTGACTAATGGGCTAGCGATCTTCTTGCACTCGAAAAAAAGCGTGTGCGAAATCGCGATGTCGTGCGCTGCAACAGCGAACGATGGAATGATGCAAAAAACAAAGGGCGCCATTGGCGCCCTTTGCATTGAGTTGCTCGTGATCTATCGATCAACCGCCGGAGTGACGACCACCGCCGGGACGTCCGCCACCACGCGGACCACCGGGACGCGGGCCACCCGGACGCGGACCGCCGGGGCCGCGACCACCCGGACGATTTCCGGCCGGACGTGGACCACCGGGACCGCCCGGGCCGCCCGGACGCGGACCGCCAGGACGTCCACCCGGACGCGGGCTGCGCGGCTTGTCGCCGTACGGGTTGAAGCCACCGGTGCCTGCATGATCCGACGGGAAGTGCGGAGCATTGCCCGGATGGCCATACGGCTTGGGCGCGCGGCCCTGACCTTGACCCTGGCCACCACCGGCGCCACGCGGACCACGGTCGCTGCGTTCGCCGCCGAAGCCGCCCTGACGCGGACCGCGTTCGCCATAACCACCACGTACTTCGCCCTGGCCGCCGAAGCCGCCTTCACGACGCGGGCCGCGTTCACCGCCGGCTCCTGCGCCTTGGCCGCCGAAGCCGCCTTCGCGACGCGGGCCACGTTCACCGAAACCGCCGCCCTCGCGACGCGGACCGCGTTCGCCGAATCCACCGCCACCGCCGCCACCAGCGCCGCCACCCGGACGTCCGCCGCCCTTGTTGCCATAGGGCTTCTTGGGGCCGCGATTTTCCGGATTGCGATGACCGGTCGGGCCGGTATCGACGCCTTCCGGCACGTACCAGGAGCGGAACGCCGCGGGATTGCCTTCCGGCAACGGCTTCGGTCCCTTTTCCTTGCGTTGCTTGAACGGCTTCTGCGACTGCTTCGCAGCCATTTCGCCGCTCACCGTCAAACCACCGTGCGGCTTCTTGCCACCGCGACCGCCGCGACGGTCTTCGCGCACGTGGTCGAAGCGACGCAGCTCGCGGCCTTCGTCGGCGGTGTTGTGGCCGCCGACGTAACCGTGCGAACGGCTCTTGCCGGTGAGGTCGATGGTGGACTTCGAAGCCTTGCGCTGGCCGATTACCGGCTGCAGCGTCAGTGCCGACGGCGTGTCGCTTTCGAGGCCGAGTTCGCCGCGCATCGCTTCGACCTTGTCGGCAGCGAGTTCCTGCGACTGGCCACGCAGAAGCTCGCGCGGCAGCGCGACCTTGCCGTAGCGCACGCGCTTGAGGCGACTCACCTGGCAACCCTGCGATTCCCACAGGCGGCGCACTTCGCGGTTGCGACCTTCCTTCACCACGACGCGGAACCAGTCGTGCGAGTCGCTACCGCCAACACGTTCGATTTCGTCGAACTTGGCCGGGCCATCTTCCAGCGCGACACCGCGCGCGAGACGGTCGACGATGTTGTCCGGAACCACGTCCTGGCCTTCGGGGGCACGCACGCGGCAGACGTATTCGCGTTCGACTTCGAACGACGGATGCATCAGCGCGTTGGCGAGCTCGCCGTCGGTGGTGAGCAGCAGCAGGCCGGTGGTGTTGATGTCGAGGCGACCGATCGCGATCCAGCGCGCGCCCTTGAGCATGGGCAGCGCTTCGAACACGGTCGGGCGACCTTCTGGGTCTTCGCGCGTGGTCACTTCGCCTTCGGGCTTGTTGTACATCAGCACGCGTGCCGGCTCGGTCAGCGCGGTCGCTACGAAGGTCTTGCCGTCGATTTCGATCTTGTCGCCGCCGGTCACGCTCTGGCCGACCTGGGCGGTTTCGCCATTGACCTTGACCAGGCCATCGGCGATGCGTTGTTCCAGCGCACGGCGCGAACCGAGGCCGGCCTGGGCGAGCACCTTATGCAGGCGTTCTTCCAGCTTGGGGGCGTCAGCGGCGACGGCGCCGGGACGCTTGAGGGTGAGCTTGCGGCTCTTTTCTTCAGTCATTTTTCTCTTGCTCCGACGATGCTTCCAAAGCGTCGTCATCGGTGGGAACGGTCGTCGTCTCGACGGCGTTGTCCTGCGCGGCTTCTTCGTATTCGTCGCGCAGGAAGTCGTTCTCGTCTTCCGCGCTGTCACCCTGCGCGGTTTCGGGTTCGCCATTGCTGGCTGAGTCGGTTGTTTCGTCGTTGGCATCGGCGATGCCTTCGATCTGGTTGTCTTCGGATTCGTCGGTCGACAGATCGTCGTTGTCGGCGTCGTTGTCGTTGGCCGAGTTGTCGTCGGCTTCATCGGTGTTCGCCGCTTCCGCTTCCACGCCCGGTTCGACACCGAGGCCGCCGGCTTCGATCGGCGTCGGATCGATCACGTTGTCGAATTGCAGCTGCGGTTCGAGTTCGCCGATGTCCTTGAGCTCCGACAACGGCGGCAGCTCGTCCAGTCGCTTGAGGCCGAAGTAATCGAGGAAGGCCTTGGTCGTGCCGAACAGCGCCGGCTTGCCGGGGACGTCGCGATGGCCGACGACGCGGATCCACTCGCGCTCTTCAAGCGCCTGGATGATGTTGCTGCTGACCGCGACGCCGCGAACCTGCTCGATCTCGCCGCGCGTGATCGGCTGACGGTAGGCGATCAGCGCGAGGGTCTCGAGCGTGGCGCGCGTGTACTTGGTCTTGCGTTCGGTCCACAGGCGCGACACCCAGCCATGCACATCGGCCTTGACCTGGTAGCGGAAGCCGGACGCGAGTTCGACCAGCTCGACGCCGCGGTTGGCACAGTCTTCGCGCAGGAATTCCAGCGCCTGTTCGACGCTGTCGTTCGGCGCGGGCTGGTCCTCGGGGAACAGCGCATGCAGCTGCGCCAGCGTCAGCGGCTGGTTGGCCGCGAGCAGGGCGCCTTCGACGATTCGGTTGATTAGGTCTTGGTCCATCTGGATTGGCTTGCGATGGTTCTGTGGCTGGAGTTCGAAATCGGGAACCGGTTGGTCCATGGCTCTGGTTGTCTGCTCTTGCCTTGTAGAGCGGAGCTTGCTCCGCTGCTGTTGGTTGGAACCGGCGAAGAGCAGCGGAGCAAGCTCCGCTCTACAACGCGGGGTCAGGTTCGTGAGTCATCATTCGCGGCGGGTTCGTCGAACTCGCTGCTCAGTTCGATTTCTTCGCCGTCCTTCATCAGTGCCAGCGATTTCACATAGATCGGCTGCAGCGGGCCTTCCTGCACGATTTCCACGAGCTGTTCCTTGGCCAGCGTGAGCAGGCCGAGGAAGGTCACCACGACACCGAGCTTGCCTTCCTCGGCGGTGAACAGCGATTCGAAGCGATGGAAGACGCCGTCCTTCAGCGCCTCCAGCAGGTCGCCCATGCGCTGGCGGACGCTGAGCGCATCGCGCTTGATCGCGTGCTGGGTGAACAGCTCGGCGCGCTTGAGCACGTCGTGCAGGGCCATCAGCATTTCCTTCAAGTCGACCGGCGGCGGCAGCTTGATGCTGGCGCGGTCGGGCACGAAGGCCGAAGCGGGCGTGGTGTCGCGGTCCTGGCGGGGCAGGGTGTCGATGTCCTCGGCCGCCTTCTTGAAGCGCTCGTATTCCTGCAGTCGGCGGACGAGTTCGGCGCGCGGATCGTCTTCTTCGCCCACTTCGGTTTGCGAGCGCGGCAGGAGCATGCGCGACTTGATCTCGGCCAGCATCGCGGCCATCACCAGGTACTCGGCCGCCAGCTCGAAGCGCATCTCGTGCATCGTCTGGATGTAATCGACGTACTGGCGGGTGATCTCGGCGACCGGGATATCGAGGATGTCCAGGTTCTGCCGGCGAATCAGGTACAGCAGCAGATCGAGCGGGCCTTCGAAGGCTTCGAGGATGACTTCGAGCGCGTCCGGCGGGATGTACAGGTCCTGCGGGATCTGCAGCACCGGCTGGCCGAGCACCATCGCCAGCGGCATTTCCTGCTGCTGCGGACGGTGGTTGTTGTGGTTGTTTTCCGGCGCGGCGGGCGCGTTGCCACCGTCGGGTACATCGCCGTTGTTTACTTCATCGGTCATTCGAAGCCGGCCCCTCCGGGCCCTGGCATTGGCTTGGCATCGGCGGCGCCGGCAGCGCGGGCAAGGCCCGTCCTGCGAGGCAACGACCGCAAGGTGCTACGGACAGCAACGTCGAAAGCTTGGTCCCATGCCCGAATGGACTTTCGCCGGCGCGCCCGCTTGGCGGGGCGATATGGACGAAGTGGATTGCGGGCGAGGGCCGGGAAGGTGCAGCGACGCACTTCGATGTGCGTTGTGACGGCGGTATGGGGGTCCCGGCCGTGACGGCCGCTGCTTCCGGCCTCAGGTAGTTGTTGCCAAGGGTACGGGGCGGGGCGGGGTGTGTCCAGCGCAATGGCCGCTATGGTCAGGATCGATTGCGCACGCGGCTACAATTCCTCGACTCCGCGCACAGGAAGAATGAAGGCATGTGGTACGTGATCGAGGGCTACGACGGCCCGGATGTCCTCGCCAAGCGGCTGGCCGCCCGTCCGGCTCACCTGACCCGGCTGACCACACTGCGCGATGCGGGACGCCTGATGCTGGCCGGTCCGTGTCCGGCGATCGACGCC
The DNA here is from genome assembly GCF_054779815.1 of Lysobacter tyrosinilyticus. Classification (NCBI taxonomy): domain Bacteria; kingdom Pseudomonadati; phylum Pseudomonadota; class Gammaproteobacteria; order Lysobacterales; family Lysobacteraceae; genus Lysobacter; species Lysobacter tyrosinilyticus. Next base: position 292,945 of record NZ_BAAGXN010000003.1, on the reverse strand, counting down.
GAAGACCCCGGTCCGGCCGGCTTCAGCGGCAGTCTGGTGGTGGCCGAATTCGGATCGCTGGAAGAGGCTCGCGCCTGGGCCGATGCCGATCCCTATATCGAAGCCGGGGTCTATGTCCGGGTCGACGTGCGTCCGTTCAAGCGGGTCCTGCCGTGAGTCCTTCGACCGAGCTCAGGACAGGCCTGCCGCGAGAAGAGCGGGTCGATGCGATCCGCACCGCCATCGAGTCCGCACTGTCCCCGGCGTCGCTGGAGATCGAGGACGAGAGCCACAAGCATGCCGGCCACGCCGGCGCGCGCGATGGTCGCGGTCACTTCCGGGTGGACGTGGTGAGTAGCGCCTTTACCGGAATGACTCCGATCGCCCGTCATCGTGCCGTCTACGCGGCAGTCGGCGAGCTGATGACCACCGACATTCATGCGCTGGCGATCCGCGCGCGCACCCCGCAGGAAGCGACACCTTAGTTATTGCGGACCTGCACGGCCGGACGGGTTCTGCTGCACTGCCCACTGTCATGCCGAAGTCCGCCCGCTATACTCGCCCACGGACCTGGGTATTAGTCCGGGTATCGCCTAGCTGAATCAAAGGCTTAGGCGGGGTATCTAACCTGTTTTCAGCATTCAGAGGCGAGGCCGGCAACGCCCTCGTCAGAGGCACTCGCGTCGCATGCGTCTTTCCACCATCAAGCTGTCCGGCTTCAAGTCCTTCGTCGATCCGACCACGTTGCACCTGCCGACCAACATGACCGGCGTGGTCGGTCCGAACGGTTGCGGCAAGTCCAACATCATCGACGCGGTGCGCTGGGTGATGGGCGAAAGCTCGGCCAGCCGCCTGCGCGGCGACTCGCTGACGGACGTGATCTTCGCGGGTTCCTCGGCGCGCAAGCCGGTGTCGCAGGCGATGGTCGAATTGATCTTCGACAACTCCGATCACACCATCAGCGGCGAATTCGCGGCCTTCAACGAAATCTCGGTGAAGCGCACCGTCAGCCGCGACGGCCAGAACCAGTACTACCTCAACGGCGCCAAGTGCCGCCGTCGCGACATCACCGATCTGTTCCTCGGCACCGGCCTGGGCCCGCGCAGCTACTCGATCATCGAGCAGGGCATGATTTCGCAGGTCATCGAGGCCAAGCCCGAAGAACTGCGCGTCTATCTCGAAGAGGCCGCCGGCATCTCCAAGTACAAGGAGCGCCGCAAGGAAACCGAGACCCGCATCCGCCACACCCGCGAGAATCTCGACCGCCTCAAGGACCTGCGTGAGGAAGTCGGCAAGCAACTCGAACACCTCAAGCGCCAGGCGCGCCAGGCCGAGCAGTACCAGGCGATCCAGGCCGAACGGAAGGTCAAGGACGCCGAGTGGAAGGCGCTCGAACATCGTGTCCTCGACCAGAAGCTGCAGACCCAGCGTGAAAAACTGAGCTCGCAGGAAACTCGCCTGCAGCAGCTGATCGCCGAGCAGCGCGAAGCCGAGCGCCTGATCGAAACCGGCCGAGTCCGTCGTGAGGAAGCTGCCGAGAACCTCAACAAGGCCCAGGCCGCCAGCTACGAAGTCGGCGGCGCGTTGGCCCGCATCGAACAGCAGATCCAGCACCAGCGCGAGATGTCCACGCGCCTGCAGCGCGCCCGCGATGAGGCGATGACGCAGTTGTCGGAGATCGCTTCGCACATCGGCAGCGACCAGGCGAAGCTCGACGTGCTGCGCAACGCCATCGAAGACGCCGAACCGCGCCTGGAACAGCTGCGCGAAGAAGACATCGCCCGCCAGGACGCCCTGCGCGACGCCGAAACCAAGCTCAACGACTGGCAGCAGCGTTGGGACTCGCATACCCGTGCACAGAGCGAAGCCGCGCGTGCGGCCGACGTCGAACGCACTCGCATCGAAGGCCTGGATCGCCAGTCGCTCGACGCCGACCGTCGTCGTGAATCGCTGACCACCGAGCGCGCCGCGCTCGACCTGGACGCGTTGGCCGACGCCTTCGCCGGCCTGCAGGAACAGCACGACACGCAGAAGGAATCGCTCGACACGCTCACCACCGAGCTGGAGTCGCGCAAGCACACGCTGACCGAACTGCAGGATCAGCAGCGCGCCGCGCAGACGGAGCTCGCCGAAGTCCGCAAGCAGGCGCAGACCTCGCGTGGCCGCCTGTCGTCGCTGGAAACCCTGCAGCACGCTGCATTGGGCCAGGAACAGGGCGCGGCCAGCGAATGGCTGCGTCAACGCGGCCTCGATAACGCGGCCCGCGTCGGCGAGAAGCTCACGGTCGAGCAGGGCTGGGAAAACGCTGTCGAAAGCGCGCTCGGTCAGTTGATCGAAGGCGTGCTGGTCGAAGCACCCGAAGCCCTGGTCGATGCCATCGGTGATCTCGGTGAAGGCCGTCTCGCACTGGTCGATCCGCAGAACGACGCCGTCGCCTTCGCGCCGACGTCGCTGGCCTCCAAGGTCACCGGCCCGATCGCGATCCGCCGCATCCTGGCCAAGCTGCACGCCGCTGAAAACCTGAGCGAAGCGCGCGCACTGCTGCCGCAGCTCGGCGACGGCGAATCCATCATCACCCGCAATGGCGAGCGTCTCGGCGCCGGCTGGGTACGCGTACTGCGCTCCGGCGCGGCCAAGCAGGGCGCGCTGCTGCGCGAACGCGAGATCCAGGAGCTGCGCGCGAAGATTGAAGAGCTGCAGCAGCGCGAACACGAGCTCGAACGCGGCATCACCGCGTGGCGCGACCGCCTGCTCGCCGCCGAGCAGCAGCGCGAAGATGCCCAGCGCACGCTGTATATGGCGCACCGCAGTGTGTCCGAACTCGCCGGTCAGCTGCAGAGCCAGCAGGGTCGTCTCGACAACGCCCGCAACCGCATCGAAAAGATCGACGCCGATCTTGCCCAGCTGTCTTCGACGCTGGACGGTTCACGCGAACAGGCCAGCGAAGCCCGCGCCCGCCAGGAAGAGGCGGTGATGCGCATGGCGGAGCTGGAAGACAACCGTCTTCAGCTCGATGCCGAACGCCGTGCGCTGTTCGATGCCCGCGAACAGGCCCGCACCATGGCGCGTGAATCGCGCGATGCCGCGCAGGCGCTGCTGCTTTCGGTCGAAACCCAGCGCGCCCAGATCGCCGGCCTGATGCAGGCGCTCGACCGCATGGGCGGCCAGCGCGGCCAGCTCGATTCGCGCCTGGGTGAACTCGCCGAACAGCTCGCCGAAGGCGACGAGCCGGTGCACCAGCTGGAAGAGCAGCGTCAGGTCGCGCTGGAGCAACGCGTCCTTGTCGAACAGAACCTCACGGCGGCCCGCACCACGCAGGACGGCATCGACAACGAACTGCGCCAGTACGAACAGACCCGCCACGCCCGCGACGAGCAGGCGATCTCGCAGCGCGAAGCCATCGGTCAGCGCCGCCTCGAGCAGCAGGCGCTGCTGCTCAAGGCCGAGACGCTTACGGCCGCCATTGCCGAAGCCGGCTTCGTACTCGAAGACGTGATCAACACGTTGTCCGACGACGCCGAGCCGTCGGTGTGGGAAAAGGTCGTTAACGACCTCGACGGCAAGTTGCGCCGCCTGGAACCGGTCAATCTCGCCGCGATCCAGGAACACGCCGAGGCCGCCGAGCGCAAGGAATACCTCGACGCTCAGGACGCCGACCTCACGACCGCGCTGGAAACGCTGGAAGAAGCCATCCGCAAGATCGACCGCGAGACCCGCGGCCGCTTCAAGGACACTTTCGACCGCGTCAATTCGAGCGTGCAGGAGCTGTACCCGCGCCTGTTCGGTGGCGGTCACGCCTATCTCGAACTGACTGGCGAAGACCTGCTCGATACCGGCGTCACGATCATGGCGCGCCCGCCGGGCAAACGCGTGTCGAACATCTCGCTGCTCTCGGGTGGCGAGAAGGCGATGACCGCGGTCGCGTTGGTGTTCGCGATCTTCCGCCTGAACCCCGCGCCATTCTGCTTGCTGGACGAAGTCGACGCGCCGCTCGACGAAGCGAACGTCGGCCGTCTGGCGAACATGGTCAGCGAGATGAGCGAGCAGGTGCAGTTCCTGTTCGTCACCCACAACAAGGCGACGATGGAAGCCGCGCAGCAACTGTCGGGTGTGACCATGCGCGAACCGGGCGTCAGTCGCCTGGTGTCCGTCGACCTTGCCGAAGCCACGCGCCTGGCCGGCGCTGCATAACATCGCGATTACGAAGGGAGCCTCGACACGATGTCCGACATCACCCTGCTGCGCATTGGCATCGCCATCGCCGGACTGATCCTGATCGGCGCGATCATCTTCTTCGGCAGGCCGCGCAAGCAGGAGCAGGGCAAGCGGGTGCCGCGTCCGAGCATCGCCGATGCGTTCGCGCCGCGGATCGAACCGGAGCTGGCTACTCAGACGCCCGCCACCGAGCTAGTCGACAACTACGACGAACGCGCAACGCAGTCTGAATTCGACCTGGCAGCCGAACCGGCCGCCGCGCCCGCGGTCAACAGCGACCTGGGCAAGCGCGTCGAAGAATCCTTCGAAAAGATCGTCACCCTGTATCTGGCCGCTCGTGCCGGCGCCAAGCTGCACGGCCCGGACATCGTCGTGGCGGCGGAAAAGGCCGGCCTGGTCTACGGCCACATGGGCGTGTTCCATCGCCTGATCGACAACCATCCGCAGCGCGGACCGGTTTTCAGCGTCGCCAACATCATGAAGCCGGGCAGCTTCGACATGGCCAACATCCAGGCCATGGAAACACCGGCGATCGCCTTCTTCCTGACCTTGCCCGCGCCAGTAGCGGCGCTGGATGCTTGGGAAACCATGCTGCCGACCGCGCAGCGCATGGCCGAACTGCTCGATGGCGTGGTGCTGGACGAGTCGCGCAATGCGCTCGGCCGCCAGCGCATCGCCCACATTCGCGACGAACTGCGCGCCTACGACCGCCAGCGCGAAGCGCCGCCGCTGACCCGCCCGGGTCGCTGGTAAGCCGATCGCTACTGCCTTGTAGAGCGGAGCTTGCTCCGCTGCACTTGCGCTTTGTTGTTTGCTTTTCCAAGCCGTGGCAAAAGGCAGCGGAGCAAGCTGCGCTCTACAAAGCTCGCTCGCGGACAGCGAGCTTCGTCGAACAGATTGTTTTGCTTTTCCCGTCGCAACCATGGGGGCACAATCCACCTCCCTGGTTCCCGCCTTCGCGGGAATGACGAGCACGGCGAAGAACCTAGCCAATGACGCCCAAGTCGCCATCCCCCGCTGCCCGCATTGCCGAACTGCGCCAGCAGATCGAAGACGCCAACTACCGTTACTACGTCCTCGACGATCCGAACATCCCGGACATCGAGTACGACCGCCTGCTGCGCGAGCTCGAAGCCCTGGAAGCGACTCACCCTGAGCTCGCATCGCCCGACTCCCCGACGCAGCGGGTCGGCATCACACCCACCTCGAAGTTCTCCGAAGTGCGGCACGCCGTGCCGATGCTGTCGTTGGCCAACGCGTTCAGTCCGGAAGAGATCCACGAATTCGTTGCCCGCATCGGCAAAGAAACCGGCGATTTCGGGCCGATGTTCTCCGCTGAACCCAAGCTCGACGGCCTCGCGATCAGCCTGCGCTACGAAGACGGGGTGTTCGTGCGTGGCGCGACCCGCGGCGATGGCGCGACGGGTGAAGACGTCACCGCGAACCTGCGTACCGTCAAGGCAATCCCGTTGCGTCTTCGTGGCAAGGCGCCGGCGGGGCCCGCTCCCAAGGTGCTCGAGGTGCGCGGCGAGGTCTACATGCCCAAGGCCGCGTTCGAAAAGTACAACGAGTGGGCCCGCGAACACGGCGAGAAAACCCTCGCCAATCCGCGCAACGGTGCGGCTGGCTCGCTGCGCCAGCTCGATCCGCGCGTCACCGCGCAGCGCCCGCTGGCGTTCTTCGCCTATTCGCTGGGTGAAGTAGAGGGTTTGAAGTTGCCGGCCACGCATTCGCAGACCCTCGCATTGTTGCGCGACTTTGGTCTGCCGGTGAGCCCGCTGGTGACGACCGCGCGAGGTGCCGAAGGCCTGCTGGTGTATTTTGAGAAGATCGGTGTCCAGCGCAACGATCTGCCGTACGACATCGACGGCGTCGTCTACAAGCTGGATCGCTACGACCAGCAGCGCGCGATGGGCTTCGTCTCGCGCGCACCGCGCTGGGCGATCGCGCACAAGTACCCGGCGCAGGAAGAAGCGACCACGGTCGAGTCGATCGAAGTCAACGTCGGCCGCACCGGCGCGGTGACGCCGTGGGTGCTCATGAATCCCGTGCACGTAGGCGGCGTCACCGTCACCCGCGCCACCCTGCACAACGCCGATCAGGTGGCGCGCCTGGATGTGCGCAACGGCGACACGGTCATCATCCGCCGCGCCGGCGATGTGATCCCTGAAGTCGTCCGCGTGATCGAAGAACGCCGGCCGCGTGATGCCAAAGGCAATCCGTTGAATCCACCGTTCGAGATGCCATCGGCATGTCCGGCCTGTGGTTCGGCGGTCGAGCGCGAAGAGGGGGAAGTGGTCGCGCGTTGCACGGGCGGCCTGTTCTGTCCTGCGCAGCGGGTGCAGGCGTTGTTCCATTTCGCCTCGCGCCGCGCGATGGATATTGAAGGTCTGGGCGAACAGTTCATCGCTGCACTGGTGGAATACGACTACGTCCACACGGTGGCCGACCTGTATCGGCTGACGCTCGAGGATTTTCTCGAAATGAAGCGTCGCGCGGACGCCGTGAAGCAAGTCCCCTTGGGGGACGCCGTGAAGCAAGTCCCCTTGGGGGATGAGGCCGCGGACGCAACGCCGTCCACGGTCAAGGCCGGCAAGGTCGCTACGCGCTGGGCCGAGAACCTGATCGCTGCAATCGATGCAAGCCGCAACACCACGCTGGAACGCGTGCTGTACGCACTGGGCATCCGCGACGTCGGCGAATCCACGGCGAAGACGCTGGCCAAGCATTTTGGCGCGCTCGATCCGATCATGGCCGCCGACATCGATACGCTGAAGACCGTGCCCGATATCGGGCCGGTGGTCGCTTCGCGCATCGCCCATTTCTTCGCCGAGCCGCACAACCATGAAGTCATCGCGGCGCTGCGCGCCAATGGCGTGCACTGGAAAGAAGGCGCGCCGCAACGCGCCAGTGAAGGTCCCCTGTCGGGTCAGACCGTGGTGCTGACCGGCGGCCTGTCCGCGATGTCGCGCGATGAAGCGGGCGACAAGCTCGAAGCATTGGGCGCGAAGGTCTCGGGCAGCGTGTCGAAGAAGACTTCATTCGTGGTCGCCGGTGAGGCGGCGGGTTCCAAGCTTGCCAAGGCGCAGGAACTGGGCGTCGAGATCTGGGACGAAGCGCGCCTGCTCGCGTTCCTGACCGAGCACGGACAGTGACCACGACCTGGCAGCCAACGGCTTCGTTCGACGCGCTCCGTTTGCGGGCACGATTGAACGCGACGATACGCGCGTTCTTTGCCGATCGCGATGTAGTGGAAGTGGAAACGCCGGTGCTCTCGCTCGCCGGCAATACCGATCCGAACATCGCTTCGTTCTCACTGGAGTTCAGCGGTCGCACCGACGGCGCATCGCGCACGCGCTGGCTACGGACCTCGCCCGAGTACCCGCTCAAGCGACTACTCGCAGCCGGTTTCGGCGATTGCTACGAATTGGGTCGAGTGTTTCGCGATGGCGAAGCCGGGGGGCGCCACAACCCCGAATTCACCATGCTGGAGTGGTATCGGATCGGTTGGGATCATCGCCAACTCATCCTGGAAACCGCTGCGCTGGTCAACGCCGCGCTTGCACTGGTCGGACGCAGCGCGGAACTCACGCTGGTGAGTTATCACGATCTCTATCGCCAGCAGCTGGGACTCGATCCGGCGACGGCGAGCGAAGCCCAATTGCGCGATGCATTGGGCGACGTGCTCATCGATCCCGAAGGCCTGACCCGCGACGATTGGCTCGACCTGCTGATGACGCATCGTCTGCAACCTGCATTCCCTGGCGATCAGTTGCTGGCGTTGTACGACTATCCTGCGTCGCAATGCGCGTTGGCGCGCATCCGCCGTGATGAGGGTGCCGTGGCGGTGGCGGAGCGGTTCGAGTTGTATTTGGGGTCGCTGGAATTGGCCAATGGGTATCACGAACTCGCCGATGCAGCGGAGCAGGGCGCGCGTTTCGACCAGGATCGACAACGGCGCGGCGAGCGTGGCGATGCGCAACCGCCGCGTGACGAGAACCTGCTGCAGGCGCTGGCATCCGGCTTCCCGCACTGCGCCGGCGTCGCGATGGGTGTCGACCGGCTGATGATGGCGATGCTGGGCACTACGCGCATCGCGGATGTCCTGGTTTTCGATTTCGCACGCGCCTAGCGGTCGTTGTCGTCATCCCGGCGCACGCCGGGATCCAGCCTTGCCCTCAGTCGAGCACAGCTGAAAAGCTGGATCCCGGCGTACGCCGGGATGACGAGCAGGTAGCTTCCTGGCGCTGCACGCGGGTCCGCTACAGGTCCAGCGGTTAGAATTGCGCCATGAACGACACCTTCGACTTCGACCGCTACGACCGCATCCGTCCGATCCGCTGGACCGGCGATGCGCTGGAACTCCTCGACCAGCGCAAGCTGCCTTTCCAGGTCGAATACGTCCGCTGCGAAACCAGCGACGAAGTCGCTTCCGCGATCCACTCGCTGACCGTGCGCGGCGCGCCGGCAATCGGTATCGCTGCGGCCTGGGGCGTGGTCCTCGCAGGCATGAAGATCGAAGCAACCGACGGCGCCGAAGCGGTGCGCAAGCTCGAAGCGCCGATGCAACGCCTCAACGACGCGCGCCCCACCGCCGTGAATCTGGCCTGGGCGCTCGCCCGCATGCGTCGCGTCCTGGGTGAAGCCGGGCCGGATTGGCGCGACGTGATCGCGCGCGAAGCCCAGGCGATCAATGATGAGGACCTGGCCGCCAACCGCCGTATGGGTGCACTCGGTGCCGCCCTGATCGCCCCGGAAAGCGGGGTGCTGACCCATTGCAACACCGGCTCGCTGGCTACCGCCGGGTTCGGTACGGCGCTGGGCGTGATCCGCGCCGGCGTGGCGCAAGGACGCATCGGCAAGGTCTACGCGGGCGAAACCCGCCCGTGGTTGCAGGGCGCGCGCCTGACCGTGTGGGAACTGCAGCAGGACGGCATCCAGCCGACCCTGATCGCCGACGCTGCCGCATCGCATCTGATGAAGACGGGCGCCGTGCAGTGGGTGGTGGTTGGCGCTGACCGCATCTGCGCCAATGGCGACACCGCCAACAAGATCGGCACCTACCAGCTGGCGATCGCCGCACGCCACCACGGGGTCAAGTTCATGGTCGCGGCACCGTCCTCGACCGTGGACATGGCTACGCCCGACGGTGCTGCCATCCACATCGAGGAGCGCGATCCGGGCGAGATGTTCGCCATCGGCGGCGTGCGGACCGCGGCGCACGATGTCGGTGCGTGGAACCCGGTCTTCGACGTCACCCCGCACGAGCTGATCGACGCGATCGTGACCGAGAAGGGCGTGATCGAGCGGCCCGACGAGGCTGCGATGAGGGCGGCTTTCGGTCCCTGAGCGAGCTCTCGCTCTTTGTAGAGCCGAGCTTGCTCGGCTGCTTTTGGGGGCGTCCGGAACAGCCAGTGCAGCGGAGCAAGCTCCGCTCTACAAAACGGGCCAAAAATTCCTTGTAACTGCTTGTTTCTACGTGGGAATCGAGGTGCGGCGGGTCCTCGTTTCGTGATACGATTCATGGTCTTTTGAAGCCGCCCCGAGCGAGCCGCAAAACACGCCCGCTCGGGGCTTGTTTTGTCTGTTGCCAGGGGCGCTTTGATCCCGCCGCCAACGCAAGCAGACGGAACCCGAATGGCAGAACTCGCCAAGGAAATCATCCCGGTCAACCTCGAAGACGAGATGCGCCGCAGCTACCTCGATTACGCGATGAGCGTGATCGTGGGCCGTGCGCTCCCCGACGTCCGCGATGGTCTCAAGCCCGTGCATCGCCGCGTGTTGTTCGCGATGAACGAGCTCGGTGCGCACAGCAACAAGCCGTACTACAAGTCGGCGCGTATCGTCGGTGACGTCATCGGTAAGTACCACCCGCACGGCGACACCGCGGTGTACGACACGCTGGTGCGCATGGCGCAGCCGTTCTCGCTGCGTTACATGCTCGTCGATGGCCAAGGTAACTTCGGTTCGATCGACGGCGATTCGGCCGCGGCGATGCGATACACCGAAGCGCGCATGTCGCGTCTCTCGCACGAGCTGATGGCGGATATCGACAAGGAAACCGTCGACTTCCAGCCCAACTACGACGAAAAGGAACTCGAGCCCACCGTCATGCCGACGCGTGTGCCAAACCTGCTCGTCAACGGTTCCGCCGGCATCGCGGTCGGCATGGCGACCAACATTCCGCCGCACAATCTCAACGAAGTCGTCGACGCCACCATCGCGCTGATCGATAACCCGTTGATCGATGTCGATGGCCTGATGGAATACATCCCGGGCCCGGACTTCCCGACTGCGGGCATCATCAACGGCACCGCCGGCATCCAGCTGGCTTACCGCACCGGTCGTGGCCGCGTGCGCATGCGTGCCAAGGCGGAAGTCGAGGTCGCCGACAACGGTCGCGAAGCGATCGCGGTGACCGAGATCCCGTACATGGTCAACAAGGCCCGGTTGATCGAGAAGATCGCCGAGCTGGTGAAGGAAAAGAAGCTCGAGGGCATCTCGGAGCTGCGCGACGAGTCCGACAAGGACGGCATGCGCATCTACATCGAGATCAAGCGCGGCGAATCGGCCGAAGTGGTGCTCAACAACCTCTATCAGCAGACGCAGATGGAGTCGGTGTTCGGCATCAACATGGTGGCACTGGTCGACGGCCGCCCGCAGTTGCTGAACCTCAAGCAGATCCTCGAAGCCTTCGTGCGCCACCGCCGCGAAGTGGTGACCCGCCGCACCATCTTCGAGCTGCGCAAGGCCCGCCAGCGCGCGCACATTTTGGAAGGCCTGACGGTCGCGCTCGCCAACATCGACGAGATGATCGAACTGATCAAGACCTCGGCGAATCCGAACGAAGCGCGCGAACGCATGCTTTCCCGCACCTGGGAAGCCGGGCTTGTCTCTTCGCTGCTTGCCGCTGCCGGCGCCGATGCGTCTCGTCCGGAAGACCTGCCGCAGGGCGTGGGCCTGATCGATGGTCGCTACCAGCTGACCGAGACGCAGGCTCAGCAGATCCTCGAGATGCGCCTGCACCGCCTGACCGGCCTGGAGCAGGACAAGCTCACCGACGAGTACAAGGAACTACTGAAGACCATCGCCGGCCTGATCGAGATCCTCGAGAACCCGAGCGTTCTGCTGGACGTCATTCGCGAAGAACTTCGCAACCTCAAAGAAGAATTCGGCGATGCCCGCCGCAGCGAAATCCGCGCTTCGGAAGAAGACCTCGACATCCTCGACCTGATCGCGCCGGAAGACGTGGTGGTGACGCTGTCGCACTCCGGTTACGCCAAGCGCCAACCGGTCAGCGCCTACCGCGCGCAGAAGCGCGGCGGCAGGGGCCGCAGTGCGGCGTCTACCAAGGACGAGGATTTCATCGACAAGCTGTGGCTGGTCAACACGCACGACACGTTGTTGACCTTCACCAGCAAGGGTCGCGTGTTCTGGCTCTCCGTGCACCAGCTGCCGGACGCCGGCCCGAACGCGCGCGGCCGTCCGATCATCAACTGGATCCCGCTGGAAGAAGGCGAGCAGGTCCAGGCCGTCGTCCCGGTGCGCGAGTACGAGGAAGGCAAGTACGTCTTCTTCGCGACCCGCAACGGCACGGTCAAGAAGACCCCGCTCACCGAATTCGCCTTCCGCCTGCAGCGCGGCAAGATCGCGATCAATCTCGACGAGGGCGATGCACTGGTCAATGCCGAGCTCACCAACGGTTCGCGCGACATCATGCTGTTCGCGAGCAACGGCAAGGCGGTGCGCTTTGCGGAAACCGAAGTTCGCTCGATGGGGCGTACCGCCACCGGCGTGCGCGGCATCCGCCTGGCCGCCGGCGAAGTCGAAGGCGATGGTGAAGCCGAGGGCGAGGGCGATGAACAGCCGGTCGTCACCGGCGGCGCCAAGGTCGTCAGCCTGATCGTGATCGATGGCGACGGCGACATCCTCACCGCCAGCGAACGCGGCTACGGCAAGCGCACGCCTTGCTCGGAATACCCACGCAAGGGCCGTGGCACGCAGGGCGTGATTGCGCTCAAGACGACCGAACGTAACGGATGCCTGGTGGGCGCGGTGCAGCTGTCCGACCACCATGAAGTGCTGCTGATTTCCGACGGCGGCACGCTGGTGCGTACCCGTGCCGCGGAGATCTCGCAGGTCAGCCGCAACACCCAGGGCGTCACGCTGATGCGCCTGGCGGCCGACGAATCGCTGCAGGCGATCGAGCGTCTGGATGCGTCGCTGGACGACGAACCCGATCCGGAAGCGATGGTTGTCGGGGAAGCCCTGTCGGCCGAAGGCGACGTCGCTACCGATCCGTCCCACTGATCCACGGCAAGTTGACGAACGCCGCCTTCGGGCGGCGTTTTTCTTTGAGCGACTTCGCGATCAAAGCGCAATGCGCTGCGCTATCGCCTCGAGCACCTGTGCAGGCGTGAGTTGCTTCAGGTCCGCGGCTTCGACAGCGCCGAAGTCGCCGTAGCGGAGGCCTGTTCGTGTCGCATTGGTGCGAGGTCCGAACAGTGCCAGGCCCGGTCGTCCCAGGCAGGCAGCCAGATGCGTCGGCCCGGTATCGTTGCCGATAACAAAGCCGGCATCGCGGAGCACGCCGGCCAACTGGAACCAGTTGAGGAAGCTGCCGTCCGGTCCAAGCAATGCCTTGCCGGGGAGCTCCTTCACCAGCTCGAGTTCGTCCGGGCCCGGCACGTATACGACCTGCCTGCCAAGTTCGTTGAGGCGGTGCGCGAGTTCCGCGTAGTGGGGCCAGCGTTTGTCCTGGTGGCGGGTGGCGCTGCCGGGTATGAGCACGAAGTAGCCCGGGGCGATTCCAGCTGTCGCTAGCAGCGCCGACACGTCATCCGCCATCCAGTCCACGTCTGGATCGCTGGCACGTACGACCGGCACGTCGGCCCGACGCAACTGCTCCGCGTAGGCCAGGCGATCCGGCGTCTGGCTGCTGTCGGGGTTCTGCTTACGGCTCCAGAACCCGGCGCCCAGCAGCTTGCGGTACAACCCGGTGCGATCGCTGCCTTGCAGGTCGTAGACATGCGAGAAGCGGCGATGTATGAGTTGGCGGATCAGGGCCAGGTTTCGCCACAGGTGGAGCGGGGGGGCACGTGGATCGGAGACCACCTCGTCCACATGCGGGCAGCGCGCCATCAATCGGGCGTACTGAGGTGCAACCAGCAGGGCGATCCATGCGCCGTGGTGGTGCCGGCGAATGTCCCGCAGTGCGCCGTCGGCCTGGATCAGATCGCCAAACGCGCCATGGCGGATGACCAGGATTTCGTTCCGCTCACGCCGTTCGGCGTCGCCGCGACCGGAATAGTCCGTCGCCGCCGCGTCCGAAGGGGCAACGAGAGGCGCGTTTGGGCGGTGCATTACTGGCTCCGATAGGGGGCTGCCCGTGACGCTCGTGGAATGGCGATCGGCAACCGGCACACATCATGATCGCTTCGACTCATGACGGAAACCGTCGCCAGTTCGCTTTCGTGCGCGTGTTGTCCGGGGCGAATCGAGTACTACGTTATCGATCTCATTTGGCTTCACGCAGCTGAGCCAGGCGTCGCGCGTCGAATGCTAAACGCCAGTTCACTGGCCCATCTCTTGCGACTCTCAAACGCCATTGTGTGATGTGGCGCAACTTCTATACGCTTGCGCGCACACTTGGGGAGGTCGCATGAGGCGCAGTGAAATCCGTTCGGAAGGACCCATCAGGGCTCGCCATTGGTGCGGGCTTTTTCTTGCCCTCATTGCGGCAGGCTTTTTAGTCGCCGGTTGCAAGCGCGACGCCAATGGCCAGTTGCCGGAAGTGACCGGCGAGAAGATTGCGGCCAAGCGCGAAGCAGTACAGGGCTTCGGGCTGGTGGCGGCGTATCCCGATCAGCAAGGCGACGAACTGGCGATCGCCCTGGAGTTCAGTCGTGCCCTGGTCGGCACCCAGGAATTCGATTCGTTGATCGCCGTGACCGACAAGGACGGCGCACCGGTCAAGGGCAGCTGGGTGTTGGATGATGACGGCGAGGACGAAGCCAAGGTTCTCCGCTTCCCCCACGTTGAGGCCAGCAAAGAGTACGTGGTCACCATCAAGGCAGGCCTGACCGCTGCCGACGGCAACCGCCTCGGCAAGGAAGAGAAGCGCAACGTCTACACCGGTCCGCTCGAACCGGTGGTCGGCTTTGCCTCGCAGGGCAGCGTGCTGCCGGCGCGCGAAAGCCGCGGCCTGCCGGTCGTATCGGTGAACGTGCCGGAAGTCGACGTCGAATTCCTGCGCATCAAGGAGAAGGAGCTGCCCCGGTTCTTCGCCGAATTCCAGCGCGGCGGACGCCGAAGTGGCTGGGACCTCGAGCGCGACTATTCCTGGGATGACGAAGAAGGCACCGAGCACAAGCGGACGGCGCTGTCGACGATGGCCGAGCCGGTCTACGTCAACCGCTTCGTGCTGGGCGGCAAGAAGAACGAGCGCGTGCTGACCTACCTGCCGCTGCAGGACATCGAGGAGTTGCAGGAGCCTGGCCTGTACTTCGCCGTGATGAAGCGCAGCGGCACGTTCAAGGAGGAATTCGACACCGCCTTCTTCACGGTCAGCGATCTCGGCTTGCATGCGCGGGCCTACAAGGACCGGTTGTTTGTGCACGTCGCCTCGCTCGAAGGCGGTGGCGCGGCCAGTGGCGTGGAACTGAAGGTGCTCAACGGCGACGGTGAGCCGGTGTTCAAGTCGTCGACCGACCGCAACGGCAACGCGATGCTCGACTACAAGCTCGATGCCGAGCATGTTCTGATCGCGCAGCAGGGGCGTGACGTTTCGATGTTGCCGTTCAATCAGCCGGCACTCGACCTGTCGGAATTTGCCGTGGCCGGTCGGGAGCAGGCCTGGTTCGACGTCTTCGCCTGGTCCGGCCGGGATCTGTACCGACCGGGAGAGACCGTGCGTCTGTCCGCATTGCTGCGCGATCAGGACGGACAGCCCATTGTCGCGAAGGGCAAGAACGCGCAGCCGGTGTTCGTGCGCTACGTGCAGCCGGACGGCAAGACCTTCCTCGAAACCCGCCTGCAGCCGGACGCGCAGGGTTATGTGCGCCACCAGCAGGTGATCCCGGTCGATGCCGCGACGGGCCGCTGGCGTGTCGAATTCCGCACCGATCCGGCCAGCAAGGAAGCGGTGCAGGGGATGACCCTGCGGGTCGAGGAATTTCTGCCGGAACGGATGAAACTGGATCTATCTGCGCAGGATGTGATCAAGCCCGGTGAACCCGTGCACCTGCAGGCGACCGGCGCCTACCTGTACGGAGCGCCCGCCGCTTCCAACCGCTTCACCGCCAAGCTCACTGTCGCGGTCGAGCAGCATCCGCTTGAACAGTTGCCAGGGTGGTTCTTTGGCGACCCGACCCTGAAGCTTCCGAAGGAAGCCAAGGACGTCATCGATACTTCGCTCGACGCCAACGGCAAGCTGCAGCAGGACGTCGCGCTGCCGGCCGAGGCCAAGCCGGTCAGCACCATCGCCGCGATTGTTACTGGCAGCGTCTTCGAGAGCGGCGGTCGCAGCGTCAATCGCAGCCTCAAGCGCGTGTTGTGGCCGGCCGATGCCCTGGTCGGGGTGCGTCCGATGTTCGACGACAAGGAAGGCGCAGATTCAGAGACCAATGTCGCCTTCCAGCTCAGCCGCTTCGGTAGCGATGGCAAGCCTCGCCCGGGCAAGGGCCTGCGGGTCACCCTGGTGCGCGAACACCGCGATTACCACTGGAACTGGAACGACGGCAGCTGGGATTACGACTTCACGCAGCGCTACGAAGACATCAGCTCGCGCGTGGTCGACGCCGGTGCATCGCCGATCAAGGTCGACTTCCCGGTGAAGTGGGGCGAATACCGACTCGACGTGTACGACCCCGCAACCAAGCTGACCACCCGCTATCCCTTCTTCGCGGGTTGGAGCTGGAGCGACGAGAACCGCGGTCTCGATGCGCGGCCGGACAAGGTCAAGCTCGCGCTCGACAAGACCGGGTATCGGGCCGGCGATGTATTGAAGGTGACTTTGACCCCGCCGCACGAAGGCAGGGGCCTGCTGATGGTCGAAAGCGACCACATGCTCTACGTGCAGGACATCGCGGCGAAAGCCGGTAGCACCTTCGAGATTCCGGTGACCAAGGACTGGGAACGCCATGACGTCTACGTCACTGCGCTGATATTCCGTGGCGGCACGGCGGTCGACAAGATCACGCCCGCGCGCGCGGTCGGCATCGCGCATGTTCCGATGGACCGTCGCGATCGCACCGTGGCCGTCGGTATTGCGGTACCCAAACAGATGCGTCCCGAACGCGACCTGCCGGTGACGGTCAGCGTGCCGCAATTGGCCGGGCAGAATGCCTTCGTCACTGTTTCGGCCGTGGATGTGGGCATCCTCAACATCACCCGTTTCCCGGTGCCGGATGCCGCCAAGCATTTCTTCGCACAGCGTCGTCTCGGCGTCGATGCCTATGACATCTACGGACGCGTGATCGAAAGCTTCGAAGGTGGCACCGCGAAGATCCGCTTCGGTGGTGACATGGCGCCGCTCGCGCTGCCCCAGGCGCGCCGCCCCACCGCGCATGTCCAGACCGTGGATCTGTTCAGTGGCCCGGTAAAGCTCGATGCGAAGGGCGTGGCTCGCGTGACACTGGCCGTGCCTGACTTCAACGGCACGCTGCGCGTTTCGGCCATGGTGTATTCCAACAATAAGTACGGCAGCAAGGACGAGGAAACCATCGTGCGCGCGCCGCTGCTGGCGGAAGCGAGCCTGCCGCGAGTCCTCGCGCCGGGCGACCGCAGCAGCGTCACGCTGGACGTGCAGAACTTCACCGGCAAGGCTGGCGAGTTCAACGTGCAGCTGGATGGCATCGGACCGCTCTCGATTGCCGATGCGAAGCGAACAGCCAAGCTGGGCACAGAAGCCAAAACCACCTACACCTTCCCGCTGGTCGCCCGTGAGGGCTATTCGACGGCTCAGGTGCGCGTGCGCGTCGAAGGCAACGGCTTCAATGTCGATCGCCGTTACGATGTGCCGGTGCGTCCGGCGTGGCCGCAGGTGATGCGTACGCGCACGCGTGTCCTCAACGATCTGTCGGCGGTGCCATTGGGTACGGATCTGGTCGATGGATTGATGACGGGATCGGTGAATGCCCGCATGGTGGTGAGCGCGTTGCCGCCGATTCCATTTACTGCCGCGCTGGAAGACGCCTTGAAGTATCCGTACGGGTGCGCCGAACAGACGACCAGCAAGGGCTATGCCGCGCTCGAGTTGGATGAGGCGACCGCGAAGATGCTGGGCGTGAACGGCCTCAACGCGAAGCAACGTCGCGAGCGCATGGAAGGCGCGTTCGGCCGGTTGGCGGCGATGCAGGTCAGCTCCGGCCACTTCTCGATGTGGGGCGATGGCGATTACGTCAATCAGGCGCTGACGCCGTACATCGTCGAGTTCCTGCTGGATGCGCGCGAAGCCGGCTTCGCCGTGCCGGATGCGATGCTGCAGAAGGCCCTTAAGGCGCTGAACGAGGATCTGCTCGCGGGCGGCGCGCCGTTCTACGGCTACGACAACCGCGATCACATGAAGTTCGCCTACCAGGCGCACGCCGGCTACGTGCTTGCGCGCGTCAACCGCGCGCCGCTCGGCACGCTGCGTGCGCTGTATGACAACAGCCGCAAACAGAGTCTTACCGGCCTGCCGCTGGTGCACCTCGGCCTGGCGCTGTCGATGCAGGGCGACAAGACGCGTGGTGCGAAGTCGATCGCCGAAGCCTTTGCGAAGGATCCGAAGGAGCGTCCCGTGTACCTGGGTGATTACGGCACGCGTCTTCGCGACGACGCGCTGATGATCGCCTTGTTGCACGAACGCGGTTACGCCAAGCCGGAGTACGACACCCATGTCGTGACGCTTGGACGGGAGATCGACGCGCGCCGCAATGAACGCTGGTTCTGGTTGAGCACGCAGGAACAGGTCGCATTGGCGCGCCTCGGCAAGGCATTGATGGCCGACCAGAAGAAGATGGTGTCCGGTCAGTGGAAGGTCGGCGGCGAAACGTCGGAAGTGGCGGCGGCGCGGATTACTGGTCGGCTGTTCGATTACGACGCGCTATCGCGCGGCGTCAGCTTCATCCCGCAGGGACAGCCGCCGCTTTATGCCAGCCTGGAAGCCGCAGGCGTTCCCCGTACGGCCCCCGAACCGGATAACAGCGTCGTTACGGTGACCCGCAAGTACTACAACACCGACGGTACCGCGTGGAGCGGCGAGACACTGGAGGAGGGCGACAGCCTGATCGTGCAGCTGTCCATCAAGAGCAGCGTCAACATGCCCGACGCACTCGTGACCGATCTGCTGCCGGCGGGCCTGGAGATCGAGAACTTCAACCTGGGCGACGCCAAGCAATGGGCGGGTGTGGTCGTCGATGGCATCGAAATTGCCGATCGCGACGAAGCAGCCGAAGTGCGTCACGAGGAGTATCGCGATGATCGCTACGTCGCCGCACTCAAGCTGAGCACCTACGACACCGCGCGACTGTTCTATCTGGTTCGCGCCGTTACGCCGGGCACATACACGGTGCCGCCGTCACTGGTCGAGGATATGTATCGTCCCGACATGCGCGGCGTGGGTAAGGCCATCCCGGCGACGTTGACGGTCAAGCAGCCCGGACGCTGAAAGTAGCCCTCCCTTGCGCTGGTGCAGGGGAGGGTATCTGGCGGGTTCATTCTTAGGTCGGTTACCCCCTTGGGCGTCTGGAAGCACGACAACAGCAAGCCGCATACCGTCCCAGGCCGGGACGATGGTCCACGAGGCTTCGATACCGCGAGCTACTGCAGCTACGGCAGGCTGCGGATCCATCGCCGTTTCGGCCTGCAGGTCACGTTGGTCGCGTTGCTGATCATCAACGCGGCGATGCTGCTCGATCTGGCATTTCCGCTGCCGCTTCCCAGCCGGCGTGATGCCGGCGCCGTCGTGCTCGCCCGCGACGGAACGCCGTTGCGCGGTTTCGCCGATCGCGGCGGCATCTGGCGGTATCCGGTCACCCAGGAGCAGGTCTCGCCGCTATACCTGCAGGCCTTGCTGACCTATGAGGACCGCTGGTTCTGGCATCACGGCGGCATCAATCCATTTGCGTTGTCGCGCGCCGGAGGGCAGTGGCTACGACATGGCCGCGTCGTATCAGGTGGTTCGACCCTGACCATGCAGGTGGCGCGCATCCTAGACACGCCAACGGGGCGAGGGCGCGCGCGCACGCCGTGGAGAAAGCTGCGCCAACTGCTGCGCGCGATCCAGCTCGAAGTGCACCTGAGCAAGCGCGAGATCCTGTCCATCTACCTCAACCGCGCTCCTTTCGGCGGCACGGTGGAAGGAATAGAAGCGGCGAGCTGGGCTTACCTCGGAAAACCAGCGTCGCGTTTGTCTCATGCCGAAGCCGCCCTGTTAGCGGTGCTGCCGCAATCGCCAAGCCGGCTGCGACCGGATCGTGAACCAGAGCGGGCCCGCAATGCGCGCGACAAGGTGCTGGCCCGCATGGAACGGCTGGGCGTATGGACGTCGCAAGACGTCCGCGATGCGCGCGTCGAACCCGTGGTCGCCCGCTCGCTGCAACCGCCCCAACACGCGGCGCTGCTCGCGCAGCGTCTGCGCAGCAACAATCCGAAAATATCCCGGATCGAGTCAACGATCGACATCGATCTGCAACGCACGCTCGAGGAGCGGGTCTCCGCCTATTTCTCCGACCTACCCGAGCGTACTTCCGCGGCGTTGCTGGTCGTGGATAACGCGACGCTGGAAGCGCGCGCCTACGTGGGCTCGGTCGAATTCGCCGACAAAGCACGCTTGGGTCACGTCGACATGGTGAAGGCGTGGCGTTCGCCGGGATCTACCTTGAAGCCGTTTCTTTACGGACTCGCGCTGGACGACGGGCTGATCCATTCGGAAAGCCTGCTTGTCGATGCGCCGCAGGCCTTCGGCGACTACCGGCCCGGCAATTTCGACATGGCCTTCAACGGACCGGTGGGGGCTGCTGAAGCCTTGCGACTGTCGCTCAACGTTCCGGCCGTCGATTTGCTCGACCGCGTCGGACCGTCGCGTTTTGCCGCACGGTTGGCCAACGCGGGCATCGATCTGCACTGGCCTGATGGCGCCAAACCGAATCTCGCGATGATCCTCGGCGGGACCGGTGCACGGCTTGAAGACTTGGTCGGTGCCTATGCGGCGCTGAACCGGGATGGCGTCGCCGGACGCGTGCGGTACCAGCCCAGCGATCCGCATGTGGATCGACGTCTGTTGTCGCCGGGTTCGGCGTGGATCATCCGCGACACTCTCGAAGCCAATCCGCGTCCAGGCAGCGTGATCGACACCTTCGAACAGGGCGGACGCCCGCGGGTAGCGTGGAAAACCGGCACCAGCTACGGCTATCGCGATGCCTGGGCACTCGGCAGCACGCACCGGTATACGGTCGGCGTATGGATTGGACGACCAGACGGAACGCCACTGCCCGGTCAATACGGCGCGGTCACCGCATTGCCATTGCTGTTCGAGGTCGTCGACAGCCTGCCGGCGCAGCGTGGCGATGGTGCGTCGCGGCCGCCACCGGCCAATGTCGCGCAGATCGACGTCTGCTGGCCCCTGGGACTACCACCCGACCCGCAGGCACCGCAGCTGTGCCGCAGGAAGTTGAAGGCCTGGACGCTGGACAACGTGGTGCCACCGACGTTCGCAGAGCGCGATGCGAGGTTGTGGAATGCCGGACGCGAACGATTCGAAATTGACGCGCGTACCGGCCGGCGCCTCTCGGCCGAGTGCACGCTGCCGCATGAGCGTCGATCCGGCGAAATCGCGCGTTGGCCTGCACTTGCCTCGTCGTGGCTATCGCTCGATGCGCGCATGGCTGCACGGCTTCCGGCGCTCGCACCGGATTGCGCGCCGGATGGCCGGGATGCGACGGAAGAGTTGCGTATCGAAGGCATCAGCGATCGCGCGACACTCGCCCGGGCTTCCAACAGCACCACGCCACTGCGTCTGTCGTTGCGTGCACTGGGCACCGAAACGCGAATCCGCTGGTTGCTGGATGGCCGCTACATCGGCGAATCACAGGGTGCAGCCAATTTCCTGCACGAATTCGGTGACCCCGGTTCGCACACGTTAACCGCGCTCGCGGACAGCGGGGCGTGGTCGCGTATCGAGTTCAGAGTCCTGCGCTAGCGGTTGCCTAGCGATTCCGACGATTGCGATCGAACTCCACTACCTTGCGATCACGAGTTGGCGAGGGTTGGGGCCTTGGTTGACTCCGAATAGGCGTGCTTGGCGATTTATTCCGCCAACGCTTCCAGATCAGCGGCAATACGCGCCACGCCGTAGCGCCGTCCAGTGGTGGTACCGGCCACAGGTTGAAGAGAAGGATCATCAGATTGACAACTACCCACACCATCAACGCCGTATCCAGTGTGGATGGCAGTGGCATGCTTGCCAATGAGGCGATTCCCGCGATGGCGATGCCGCCCACAATCAAGAGCGCCTGCGCTGCAACGCCACCCCAGGCAAGGGCGATGCGCTGAGACTCCAGGAAGGGTCGTTCGCACAGACAGATCCCATGCAACGGATAGATACGAAGTGCAAAAACGGCGAAGCCGTGACGTCGGGCGACCGAGGCATGCCCGATTTCGTGGACGAGGATGATCGCGAAATAGGCCAGGAAGGCCGCTATCGCATCCGCGATCTGCCGATTGGACAGCCACGCCAGCGGCAATGCCAACGCGACACTCCAGTGGACGATCACTGGAGCGCCATAGACGCGGAACAACCGAATTTCCGTGGGCAGCTTCGCCATTCTCGGAACTTGCATCACCGGAAGCGCATCCCCTGCGGCGGTGCTGAGGCTTACGCCAGTTGTTCCAGCATGTATTCGGCCGAGGACACCTTGAACTCGCCCGGCGCCTCCACGAACAGCTTCTTCACGACGCCATTTTCTGCATACAGCGCAAAGCGGCGCGAGCGCGTGCCCATGCCATAGCCGCTGGCGTCGAGTTCCAGGCCCAGCGCCTTGGTGAAGTCGGCATTGCCATCGGCGAGCATCTGCAATCCTTCCGGCACGTGCTGGCTTTGGCCCCAGGCCTGCATCACGAATGGATCGTTGACCGACATGCACAACACATCGATGCCGCGAGCGTGGAACTGATCGAAGTGCTCGACGAAGCCGGGCAGATGGCGTTCGGAGCAGGTCGGCGTGAACGCGCCGGGCACAGCGAATAGGACGACCTTCTTTCCGTCGAACAGCGTAGGTGTATCGACGGTCTTCACGCCATTGTCGAGGCGTTGCAGCGGAACTTCGGGAATGCGATCGCCTACCTGGATGCTCATGTCGTCCTCATTGGAATTGGTCTGGGTGAAGTTTAGACGTTCGTGGGCGCAGGTCGCGTCAACGCGCCTGAAACGGCGCATTCCACGTCTTCGTGGTTCCATTGTCGACATCGGCTTGCGGTAACCTGACGGCCTGCGACACTACCGCGGCACGGCTGCTTCCGGACCGAACATGCAATTCAAGGATTACTACGAAACCCTGGGTGTGGAGCCCGGTGCCGGCGAAGCCGAGATCAAGAGCGCCTACCGACGGCTGGCGCGCAAATACCACCCTGACGTAAGCAAGGAAGCGGGCGCGGAAGACAAGTTCAAGGCGGTGAACGAAGCCTACGAAGCATTGCGCGATCCGCAGAAGCGGGCCGCCTACGACCAGCTGCGCGCACGCGGCTATCGGCCCGGGGACGAGGTGCAGCCGCCGCCCGGTGGCTTCGGTGGGGGCTTCGGCGGCATGGATTTCGAAGAGATCTTTGCAGGCGGCGGCGCCGGCGGTGGCTTCAGCGATTTCTTCGAGAATCTGTTCGGCCGCGGACGCAGCGGTGGTTACGAAGGCGCCGCGCCGCAAGGCCGACGCGATACGCGTGCCAAGCTGGCCGTGTCGCTCGAGTCCGTTTACGAAGGGGCGCCGGCGCGCATCAGTATTGGCAATCGCACGCTGGACGTGCGCGTTCCCAAGGGCATCAAGCCGGGCCAGGTGATCCGCCTGGCCGGGCAGGGTAGCCCGGGTCGCGACGGTTCGCGCGGCGATATGCTGCTCGAGATCGAGTACGCCGCCCACCCGCAATTCGAAGTGGATGGTCGCAACATCATCCATGTCCTGCCGGTGGCGCCATGGGAAGCGGCACTGGGCGCAACGGTGAGCGTGCCGACATTGGGCGGCCCGGTAGAACTGAAGATTCCGGCGCGCTCGGAAAGCGGGCGCAAGTTGCGTCTGCGCGGCCGTGGTCTCCCGGGGACGCCGCCGGGCGACCAGATCGTCGAGCTGGAGATCCTTGCGCCGAAACCCGGCACTCCGGAACAGCAGGCGGCCTACGAGGCGATGCGCGATGCGTTCGGAGACGAGTGGCGGCGGGCATAGCCGCCCTCAGATACGAAAAAGGCGGGCCAAGCCCGCCTTTTTCTTTACTTGATCACCTGGGTGATCAGTTCGGCCAGATCGCTTTCGCTGAAAGGCTTGGTGATATAGGCCTTGGCACCCTGGCGCATGCCCCAGACGCGATCGGTGTCCTGGTCCTTGGTGGTGACCAGAATGACGGGGATGTGCTGCGTGGCCGGGTCCTTGCTGATCGAGCGGGTGGCCTGGAAACCGTTGAGGTTCGGCATCACCACGTCCATCAGCACGAGGTCGGGAAGTTCGCGCTTGCAGACCTCCACACCCTGCGCGCCGTCTTCGGCGGTGAGGGCCTCGTGGCCGAGCTTTTCGACGATGCGCCGGATGCCAGTCAGCTGCGAGGGCGAGTCGTCGACAATCAGAATACGGGCCATCTGTACTTCCCCATGAACGTCGGCCGATTGTAGCGGGGCCGGGTGACGCCGCAAGCTGCTAGAGGGTCACTAGCGTACGGCCAAATGAGCCACCTGCGAGCATGGTCGCAAAAACACCGGGCAGCTGGGTCAGGGTGATTTCGCGGGTGCAGATACGCTCGAGGTGACGCGGTTTCCAGTCGCTGGCGAGGTGTTGCCAGACTGCTTCGCGGATGTCGCGGGCGGTCCCCGCCGAGGCCACGCCGACTAGCGACACACCGCGGATGATGAACGGCATCACCGTCGTGGGTAGGTCGGCGGTGGCGGCAAGGCCTGCGCTGGCGACGTTGCCGTAGGGATGTGTCTGGGCGAGCAGGCTCGCCAGCATGTTGCCGCCGACATTGTCCAGACCGCCGCCGAAGCGTGCGGACTCCATCGGACGGGTGGTGGCCAATGCGTCGCGCCCCAGAACTTCGCTGGCGCCGATCGACTTGAGGTACTCGGCGTGCTCGGCCTTGCCGCTGATCGCATGCACTTCGAAGCCGGCGCGGCTGAAGATGTCCACCGCCAGCGAGCCCACGCCGCCTGTGGCGCCGGAAACCGCCAACGGTCCCAGTTCCGGCGTTTGCCGATTGTCCTTCATGCGATACAGCGCCAGTGCGGCGGTGAAGCCAGCCGTGCCGAGGATCATGCTTTCGCGCAGGCTCAGGCCCTTCGGCAGCGGGATGACCCATTGCGATTCCAGTCGCGCGTATTCGCCGTAGCCGCCATCGCGCGTTTCGCTCAGGCCACAGCCGGTGACCAGCACCGCGTCGCCTTCCTTAAATTTGGGATCGGTCGAAGCGACCACATGGCCTGCGACATCGATGCCACCCACCAGCGGGAACTTGCGCAAGATCTTGCCCTGACCGGTGCCGGCGAGAGCGTCCTTGTAGTTGACCGAGGAGTGCGCGGTCTTGATCACGACTTCGCCGGGGGCGAGCGCATCGAGCGAGATCTGCTCCTGGCCGCTGCGGTAACCGTTGGTGTCGTTGTGGATGCGGAAGGCGGTGAAGGTGGTTGGGATGGTCATCGCGGGCTCGTCATCCCAGCGAAAGCTGGGATCCATTTGATGTTGCTTAGTTCATTCAAATGATATCCGGATACAGGTCGCGCCATTCCGGATTGGACTTCTCGATCAGTTCGATCTTCCAAAGCCTCTTCCAGGCCTTGATGGCTTTTTCTCGTGCAATGGCTGAGTCCATGGTGGCGTGCATCTCGTACCAGACCAGGAGATTAGTCCCGTACTTGCTGGTAAAGCTGTCGACAAGATGATTCTGGTGCTGCCAAATCCGCTTGATCAGATCCGACGTCACGCCCACATACAGCGTGCCACGAGGCGAGCTGGCGAGCAGATAAACGCAGGGTTGTAGTTCTCGCATCCTTGCGATCCATTGTCCTATGGAACACCAATTCGTCATCCCAGTGAAAGCTGGGATCCATTTGTCGGCCCTTAGCTCCGAGCCGGGACGATGAAGCGAAATGGATTCCAGCTTTCGCTGGAATGACGAAAAGTGGTGGCCGGTTAACGCAAGGCATTCCGGCGCTTTTCGTCCATCCACTTCGACGACTGCGCGGGCTGGTAGGCGCGCATCCAGTCGATCATCGA
Source organism: Lysobacter tyrosinilyticus (assembly GCF_054779815.1). Taxonomy (NCBI): domain Bacteria; kingdom Pseudomonadati; phylum Pseudomonadota; class Gammaproteobacteria; order Lysobacterales; family Lysobacteraceae; genus Lysobacter; species Lysobacter tyrosinilyticus. Next base: position 267,305 of record NZ_BAAGXN010000003.1, on the reverse strand, counting down.
ATCGATGTCCTCGCCATGCCACAGGTCGCGGCGTTGATCGGCGTGCAGGAAGCGCTCTTCCACCATGCGGTTCATCATCGTCATCAGCGGTACGTAGAAGCCGTCGACATCAAGGAACGCGCACGGCTTGTCACCGATCCCCAGCTGTCGCCAGGTCAGCATCTCGAACATCTCATCCAACGTGCCGAAGCCGCCGGGAAGCGCGACGAAACCGTCCGCCAGATCGAACATGCGCGCCTTGCGTTCGTGCATGTTCGCGACCACTTCCAGGCGGGTCAGACCTTTGTGCGCGACTTCCCAGTTGACCAGTTGTTCGGGGATGACGCCGATGACCTCGCCACCGGCTTCGAGAACGGCATCGGCAACGATGCCCATCAGGCCGACATTGCCGCCGCCATAAACCAGTTGCAGGCCTTCCTTCGCGAGTCGAGTGCCCAGCGCGATCGCGCGTTCGGCATAGGCGGGTTTGCTGCCGGCATTCGAGCCGCAGTAGACACAGACGGAATGCATGTCACTCACTGACAATCAGGTGGATTCGAGCAGCATGATGCCGGAAAAACGCTTCATCGCTTCGCGACGCTTCTTCGGCTGCAGCCGTTGCAGGATGCTCCAGAGCCATGCGTGGGGCATGGTTCGCTTCAAACGCAGTGATTCGTCCCAGTGCGGGCGGAATTCGAGCTCGCGCCAGCCAAATGGAGCAAAGAAACTGGTGCTGTCCGCGGGGCCGAACCGGAACGGTGCATTGCCTTGCTTGAGCATGGGCTGCCACTGTTTTTCCAGATACTTCAGCAGCATCGGCGAAGCTAGATCGGACAACCACCACCTGGCCTTCGCGATGTCATGCAGGTCGCGCGCGAGTTCGACGACGTTGTCCTGTTCCAGATAGATCAGCAGGCCTTCGGTTATCACCAGCACCGGGCCGTGCTGCGCGGCGCGAGTGAACACTTCGCGACGGGCATCAGCCTCGCGCAGGTCGGCGGCGATGAATTCCAGCTGGCAACGCGGTGTTTCGCCGGCCATGTGCGAGCGGAAGTAATCGACCATGTCAGGCAGGTCGACATGCAGCCAGCGCAGCGAAGCGGGCAGGGCAAGACGATAGGGGCGCGCATCCAATCCCGCTGCCAGGTTGAGTACGGTCGCCGCGCCTTCCTGCACGCATCGCATGATGATCTCGTCCATCACGGCGGTGCGTACCACCATTGGCCAACCCATGGACTGGCCGCGCGGCATCTTGTCGACGATCGCCTGGCCGCGTTCGCCGCCCAGGCGACGCGCATAAGGATCGTGGAAGATCGCGTCCGCACGTTCGCTTTCCTGCGCGCGATAGATCGCGACCCACAACGCGGTATCGGAAACGTTGCGGATGGGGTTTGCTTCGGACATCGTCAGCCTCCTGCGGACGTTCGGGTCAACAACCATTGCGTCAGGGTGACGCCAGCGAAGCCAGCGAGTGCCGCTACGCCGAACGACAGGAAGATATTCCAGCCCTGTCGCAGAGTGAAGGCGAGCACGACGAAGAATGGCATGCCGCCGAGCACGAACCAGAAGATGCCCATGGACAGGTCGGCGACTTGCCTGGCATCGCGCGTGTCGGCATAGAGCCAGCCGAGCACCAGTAGCGAGGTCAATGGCAGCGAGGCGACGAGCGCGCCCACCCAACCATGCCGCTTCGCCAAAAAAGAAGCCGCCAGCACCAGTGCGATGGTGATGGCGGCCTTGAGCAGGAACTGTACGTTCACTGCCGTGTACGACTTAGTTGGCTTTGTGGATCGAACGCTTATGCACGGCCATGGCGGCGTCATGCACGGCTTCCGACAGCGACGGATGCGCGTGGCAGATGCGGGCGAGGTCGTCGGCCGAGCCGCTGAATTCCATCGTCAGCACGCCTTCGTGCACGAGTTCGGAGACGTTGGCGCCGACCAGATGCATGCCCAGCACGCGATCGGTTTCGGCGTGCGCCAACACCTTCACGAAACCCGCCGGTTCGGCCATCGCCACGGCACGGCCGACGGCCGCGAACGGGAAGCTGCCAGCCTTGTACGGGATGCCTTCGGCCTTGAGCTGTTCTTCGGTCTTGCCGACCCAGGCGATTTCCGGTTCGGTGTAGATCACCCACGGAATCGTGTCCATGTTGACGTGACCCGGCAGGCCGGCAATCAATTCGGCCACGGCGATGCCTTCCTCGAAGCCCTTGTGCGCCAGCATCGGGCCGCGCACGCAGTCGCCCACGGCCCACACGCCATCGACGCCGGTGTGGCAGTGCTCGTCGACTTCGATCATGCCGCGGCCGTTGAGCTTCACGCCGGTGCCTTCGGCCAGCAGGCCGTTGGTCGCGGCCTTGCGGCCCACCGCAACGAGCAGCTTGTCGACGACGATGCTCTGTTCGCCCTTGTCGTCGGTGTAGGTGACGTGGACGCCATCTTTCTTCACTTCGGTCTTGCTGACCTTGGCGCCAAGGCGGATGTCGAGACCCTGCTTCTTGAACTCGCGCGCGGAGACCTTGGCCACTTCGGCGTCGGCGGCGGCGAGGAAGTTCGGCAGCGCTTCGAGGACGACGACTTCGGAACCCAGGCGGTTCCACACGCTGCCCAGTTCGAGACCGATCACGCCGGCGCCGATCACGCCGAGGCGCTTGGGCACCTTGTCGAAATCCAGCGCGCCGACGTTGTCGACGATGTGCTCGCCGAACTTGGCGAACGGCAGTTCGATCGAATCCGAACCGGCGGCGATGATGACGTTGGTGGCCTTCAGTTCGACTTCCGAACCGTCGTGCTGCTTCACCTTGACGACGTTGCCCGGCTGCAGCTGACCGAAGCCGTAGAACGGCGTGACCTTGTTGGCCTTGAACAGCATGCCGATGCCACCGGTGAACTGCTTAACGATGGCGTCCTTGCGGGCGACCATCTTCTTCACGTCGATTGCCGGCTTCTCGAAGCTGATGCCGTGCTGGTCGAAGATGTGGCCCATGTTCCAGAACTGGCGCGAGCTGTCGAGCAGCGCCTTCGACGGAATGCAGCCCACGCGCAGGCAGGTGCCGCCGAGGGCGGGCTTGCCGTCCTTGCCGAGCGCGGCGTCGATGCACGCGGTCTTCAGGCCCAGCTGGGCGGCGCGGATGGCGGCGTGATAGCCCGCGGGGCCGGCGCCGATGACGACTACGTCGAAGTTCTGCTGTTCGCTCATTGTTCTTTCCTGCTTTTCCTTCTCCCTCGGGGGAGAAGGTGCCCGAAGGGCGGATGAGGGTGCGCCGCGGTGGCGTGTCCTAGTCAGTAGTGACGAACGAGCCGCAGCGAGCGGGAAAGGCAGGCCATCGGCTGTTCGGCATTTCCACTCGCTGCGGCTCGTTTCAAATACTCGTCGCGGAAGGGTTGCCGGGGCGCCCCCAACCCCTCTCCCGGTGGGAGAGGGGCTTTAACGCAATTACATGCCCAGCAGCATGCGATGCGGGTTCTCGAGCTGGTTCTTGATGTCGACCAGGAACAGCACCGCTTCCTTGCCGTCGATGATGCGGTGGTCGTAGGACAGCGCGATGTACATCATCGGTGCGGCGATGACCTGGCCGTTCTCGACGATCGCGCGTTCCTTGATGGCGTGCATGCCCAGGATCGCGGACTGCGGCGGATTGACGATCGGCGTCGACATCAGCGAGCCGAAGGTGCCGCCATTGGTGATCGTGAAGGTGCCGCCCTGGAGGTCTTCCAGACCGAGCTTGCCGTCGCGCGCCTTCTTGGCGTATTCGGCGATGCCCTTTTCGACGTCGGCGAAGTTCATGCGCTCGACGTTGCGCAGCACCGGCGTGACCAGGCCCTTGTCGGTCGACACGGCGACCGAGATGTCGGCGTAGCCGTGGTAGATCACGTCGTTGCCGTCGACCGAGGCGTTGATTACCGGGTACTTCTGCAGCGCGTTGGCGGCGGCCTTGGCGAAGAAGCTCATGAAGCCCAGCTTGATGCCGTTGGCCTTCTCGAACTGTTCGCCCAGCTCCTTGCGCATCGCCATGACCTTGCCCAGGTTCACTTCGTTGAACGAGGTGAGCATGGCGATCGAGTTCTTCGACTGCATCAGGCGTTCGGCGATGCGGGCGCGCATGCGGGTCATCGGCACGCGCTCTTCCGGACGCGCGCTGGCGGCGACGCCAGGAGTCTTGCCCGAAGCGTAGTTGACGATGTCTTCCTTGGTGACCATGCCACGGCGGCCGGTGCCTTCGACCTGCGCGACGTCGACGCCGGTGGTGGCGGCGGTGAAGCGCGCACCCGGCGGCAGTTCGCCAGCGGCGCTCGGCGCCGGAGCGGCGGCCTTGGCCGGAGCGGCGGGGGCCGCAGCCGGAGCCGGAGCGGCGGCCGGAGCAGCAGCGGCCGGAGCCGCGGCAACTGCACCGGCTTCAACGATGCCGATGATCTGCTGGCTGTTGACGGTCGCGCCTTCGGCGAACTTGATTTCCTTGAGCACGCCGTCGACCGGCGAGGGCACTTCCAGCACGACCTTGTCGGTTTCCAGGTCGACCAGGTTCTCGTCGCGCTTGACCGCGTCGCCGACCTTCTTGTGCCAGGTGGCGATGGTCGCGTCGGAGACGGATTCCGGCAGGACCGGGACTTTGATTTCGGTGCTCATTGGGACGTCCTTAAGATGAAATTCGTTTCGGGCGTAGCGGTGGAGTCTGTTGGTCGATCGTTGAAGCGAACAGCAGGTCCCGCGCTACGCTCGGGATGAGGCAAGCGGTTATTCGGCGGAAGCTTCGCCACGCAGCGGATTCACCAGCGCATCGGCCACCAGCGTCGTCTGTTCGATGACGTGGTCGGAGAAGTGGCCGGCGGCCGGCGACGGCGAGCGCGCGCGACCGGTGTAGTGCAACGACTGCTTCGGCTGCAGGCAGGCGCGCAGATGGTGGGCGATCTGGTACCACGCGCCCTGGTTCTGCGGTTCTTCCTGGCACCAAACCACGTCGGTGGCGGCGCTGTAGCGCTTGAGTTCGGCGGCAAGCTCCGTGCGCGGGAACGGATACAGCTGTTCCACGCGAACGATCGCGACGTCCTTCAGGCCCTGCTTCTGCGCTTCTTCCAGCAGGTCGTAGTAGACCTTGCCGCCGCAGACGACCACGCGCTTGACCTTCTTGGCATCGGCGGTGGCATCCGGGATCAGCGTCTGGAAGCTGCCCTTCGACAGTTCGTCCAGCGACGACACCGCGAGCTTGTGGCGCAGCAGCGACTTCGGCGTCATCACCACCAGCGGCTTGCGCGTGGTCATGCGCATCTGGCGACGGATCATGTGATAGGTCTGCGCCGGGGTGGTCGGCGTGCAGACGATCATGTTCTCCAGTGCACACAGCTGCAGGAAGCGCTCCAGGCGCGCGGAGCTATGCTCCGGGCCCTGGCCTTCGTAGCCGTGAGGCAGGAACAGCGCCAGACCGCACAGACGGCCCCACTTGGCTTCGCCCGAGGACAGGAACTGGTCGATAACCACCTGCGCGCCGTTGGCGAAGTCGCCGAACTGCGCTTCCCAGATGTCGAGCGTCATGGGATCGGCGGTGGCGTAGCCGTATTCGAACGCCATCACGGCTTCTTCGCTGAGCAGCGAGTCGATGATGGTGACGTCGGCCGGGTTCTTCACCAGACGGCGCAGCGGCAGCACGTATTCGTCCGTGGTCTGCTCGTGCAGGATCGCGTGGCGATGGAAGAACGTGCCGCGGCCGCAGTCCTGACCCACCAGACGCAGCTTGTAGCCTTCCTCGAGCAGGGTGGCGTAGGCGAGGTTTTCGGCGAAGCCCCAGTCGCCCGGCTGTTCGCCGGCCGACATCTTGCGGCGATCTTCGTAGATCTTGGCGACGCGCGGGTGCAGCTTCAGCGTATCCGGGACTTCGTTGATCGTGTCGGCGAGTTTCTTCAGCCTCTTGCCGTCGAACCTGGTGTCGACCTTGTCGCTGAGCTTGCCCTTGAGATACGGCGACCAGTCGATCGCGTACTCATCCGGCTTCACCGTGACGAGTTCGGTGGTGACCACGCCGTCGTCGAGCTTCTGGCGGTAGCTGTCGAACAGGGCCTGCGCGTCGGTGTCCTTGATCACGCCTTCGGCCAGCAGCTGCGCAGCGTACAGCTCGCGCGGCGTCTTGTGCTTGCGGATGACCTGGTACATCAGCGGCTGCGTCGCCGCCGGCTCGTCGGCTTCGTTGTGACCGTGGCGGCGATAGCAGACGAGGTCGATGACCACGTCCTTGCCGAAGCGGTTGCGGAAGTCGAGCGCCAGCTCGGCGCAGAACACCACGGCTTCCGGATCGTCACCATTAACGTGCAGCACCGGTGCGCCGACCATCTTGGCGACGTCGGTGCAGTACAGCGTCGAACGCGCGTCCTGACGCTCGCTCGTGGTGAAGCCGACCTGGTTGTTGATCACGATATGGATCGTGCCGCCGACGCGGAAACCGCGTGCCTGCGACATCTGGAACAGCTCCATCACCACGCCCTGGCCGGCGAACGCGGCGTCGCCGTGGATCAGGACCGGAATGACCTGCTGTGTGCCGTTGTCGCCGCGACGGCCTTGGCGCGAACGCACGGAGCCGACGACCACCGGGTCGACGATTTCCAGGTGCGAAGGATTGAAGGCGAGGGCGAGGTGGACCGGACCGCCAGGCGTGGCGACGTCAGCACTGAAGCCCATGTGGTACTTCACGTCGCCCTGGTGAGCGAGGTCGTTGTGGACGTGCTCGAACTTGCCTTCGAACTCGTCGAACAGCTGGCGCGGCGGCTTGCCGAGCGTGTTCACCAGCAAATTGAGGCGGCCGCGGTGGGCCATGCCGATGATCACGTCCTTGCCGCCCTGTTCGCCGGCGCGACGAATAGTGGTGTCCATCAGCGGGACCAGTGCGTCGCCGCCTTCCAGCGAAAAGCGCTTCTGGCCGACGTACTTGGTGCCGAGGTAACGCTCCAAGCCATCTGCGGCGGTGAGGCGCTCGAGGATGCGCTTCTTGTCGTCGGCGCTACGGCCGTACTTGCCGCCCGCGGTTTCCATGCGTTCCTGCATCCAGCGACGCTGTTCGACGTCGGTGATGTGCATGTACTCAGCGCCAATCGGGCCGGTGTAGGTAGCCTTGAGCAGGGCGACGAGGTCGCCGAGCTTCATGCGGTCCTTGCCGCCGACGCCGCCGGTGCTGAATTCAGCCGACAGGTCGCTTTCGGACAGGCGATGGAAGCCGATCGCCAGGTCCGGAGCCTCGGTCTTGGCCATCATGCCGAGCGGATCGAGGTTGGCGGCGAGGTGGCCGCGCGAACGGTAGGCGGTGATCAGCTTGCCGACGGCGCGCTCGCGCTCGTCGCCGCCACCCGTGGCCGTCGCCAGCTTGCCGGCCGCGGCGAGCTTGCCGGCGACTGCGATCTGATCGATGACTACTGAGTGGGGGATATCACCGGCTTCGCGGCCCTTGAGGCCGTCGAAATAGCTCTTCCATTTGGCCCCGACGCTGTCGGGGTCGACCAGGTACTGCTCGTACAGGTCTTCGATATAGGCGGCGTTGGCGCCGAGCTGCGAGGACTGGGCAAACTGCTTGAGAAGACTGTCCACGATGATGTCGGGAAGATCCAAGTTGTAGGGCAAGCGGTTGATCCGGCGGGCTTTTTGGGGGATCGCCGGTGCGTCGGGCTGCGGGGGACGCGAAAGGGTCAAAATTATAGCCGCAGCCCATGTCGCGCTGCATCAAGCGTCATCGCATAAGCGCGGAGGCCGTCACCCCTGGGTGATTGGGGCGGACTCGGAGAGACCAAGTGCCGGGCGGAAACGAAGTGTTGTTTTTCCGCTGAAAACGCGGGAAAAACCGCTGAATCGGAGCGAATTCAGGGCTGTATGGGCGCCCTGATCAGATCCCCAGCGTCCGATACTCTGTGCAGGACCGTGCCCGCTCCCATACCGGCTCGAACGTGCCTTGCAGCTGGCGGGCCCGGGCCGGTTGATCGATGCGGGTCTCGCCCTCGGGCCGGTGGCCGAGCGTACGAAAGTACCAACCGCCCCGATCATTGGCCACGAAAGCTGCTGCGTAGGCGCGGTCCACCGGTTCCTCGATCACCCGGAACAGGAAGGCGCTAGGCAACCGCTGCGCCAACCCGATCAGCGGGGCGTGTGCGGACTGCGGTGCGGTGGCGTCCTGCAACAGGATGTGAGCAACGCCGCGATTGGTGCCGAAGCGGCGCAGGGCCGCCAGAACGTCCGGATGGTCGAGCAGGCCGGGATCGAGTTCGCGACTGTAAATCCACAGTTCCCGACGTGCGGTGCCGATCACGCCCAGCAGCGCGGCGATGGCGGCGTCGTGCGTCTCCACGGGATTGGTGGCATCGAGCAGGCGCCGCATCGCCTGGTGCTCGATCCCGGCTTCGACAAAGCGCTCGCCATAAGGGAGAAAGCCGTGTCGGGCATAGAAGTTGATCGCCGTGGCCTGGGCATGCAGCGAAACGTCGTGCAAGTCCAATTCGCGTGCCTTTTCGATCAGCGCCTGCAGCAGTGCATCGCCCACGCCGCGACCGCGCCAGTCCGCCAATACGGCCATGCGGCCGATCTTGTGTTCCGGTGTGAGTCGGCCGGTGCCGATGGCCGTGCCTTGCGCATCGCGGGCGATGACGTGATGGCATTGCGGATCGAGCTCGTCCAGCTCGAGTTCGAGCGGCACACCCTGTTCCTGGACGAAGACCGCCTCGCGTACTGCGCGCAGTTGCGGCAACGCGCTTTCATAGTCGACGACTTCGACCGTAAAGGTCGGCTCCTGGGCGCTGACGACGCTCATTCTTCTTCCTCGCCCCCGATGTCCAGGCTGTAGTGCCCGGCCTCCAGCAGTTCGTGGACGCGGTCGCGCCCCGCTTCGGAGAGCGCCGCATAGGCAGCCCCGTCGATCCCCTTGCTGTTAGCAACGGATTTGGCATCTCGGACCGGCAAATCGTAGGTCTGGCCGTTGACGTACAGCCGGGCGCCGCTCCGTGCCGGTGATTGGGCCTTTCGCCAGGCCATGCGCGAATACGGGTGCCGCGCCAGCGTCGCGCCGTGCTGCAAGTCCCACTCGATTTCGATGCGCGAGCGCGTGTCCGGTGCGGCCATTACTTCGCCGGCATTGCGATAGAGGGTGATGAAGCGGCCGAACCAGTCGCCGAGCCGCTCCGGATCGTTCATGCGCAGCATGTTCAACGCTTCGATCGCGCGACGCATCGCGTCGTCGTCGATTTGCGCGGGATCCTTGGTCGGTGCCAGATCGGGATCGGAATAGCGCAAGCCCTCGTCAGCATCGGCCGCGAGCGAGTCGACGAAGTCGCCTAGCAGTTCGGCTGCGCTCGGCGCGCGCATGCCGACCGAGAACGTCAGGCACGCGTCTTCGGCGACGCCGTGGTGCGGAACGCCCGGCGGCAGGTACAGCATGTCGCCGGGGCGCAGCAGCCAGTCGTGCGTGGCGTTGAATTCGCGCAACAGCTTGATGTCGACGTCATTGCGGAACTCGAGTGGAGGATTGTCCGACGCATCGATCTGCCAGCGACGATGACCCTGCGCCTGCAGCAGGAACACGTCGTACTGATCCACGTGCGCGCCAACCGAACCACCCGGCGCAGCGAAGGAAATCATGATGTCGTCGATGCGCCAGCGCGGCAGGAAGTCGAAGGCGTCGAGCAGGGCGGCGACGTCGCTGTCCCACTTGTCGACGTCCTGCACCAGCAGGGTCCAGTCGTGATGGGGCATCGCGGGGAACATCGCTTCCTCGAACGGCCCGTGGCGCACCATCCAGCCGTCGCGTTCGCGATCGTGGGCGATGATGCGCGAGAGCGTGCCTTCCTCGCAGGCGAGGCCGGCGAGGTCCTCGGGCTGGACCGGCGATTCGAAACCGGGAAATGCATTGCGGATCAGCAGCGGCTTCTTCTGCCAGTAGTCGCGCAGGAAGCGCGCCGGCGGCATGCCCAACGGGGGCAGGGCGGAAGCGTCAACTTCGATCGGCAGCGCCGTGGTCTTGCCAGCGCTGGTGCGGAGGGGCTGCTTGGTTTTCTGTCGGGCCATGAATGCGTGTCGGTGAGGTTGTGTCGGTTGAACGAGTGAGCTTTTTGGCGTGGCTCAGTTCGTCGCGATCTCGTCGTAGCCGTGATCGCGGAATTCAATCAGGCACCAGCCGTGGCCATAGGGGTCGGCGATCTGCACGATCCGGCCCCAGCGGGCATCGCGCGTCGGGCCTTCCTGCACGGCCCCCGCGGCAATCGCGCGCGCCAAGGTGGCGTCGAGATCATCGACGGCCAGGTCACAGTGCACAGGCGTCCAGTGGCGCGCATAGCTGCGAGACGAATCGCCAGCGCCAATGCTGTCTTCCGGCTTGGCCAGCAGGTACAGCGGTGCTTCCAGTCCCAGCAGTTCCAGAGCGTCGGAACCAAAGCGGCGACCAGGATGCAGACCAAAGGCGGCCGTGTAGAAGGCTTCCGCCGTCGCGACCTCAGGGACGTCGATGTTGAGCAGCAGCTTCACGGTAACGGCCCTGTCTTGGGGCCGCGCATTCTACTTCGCCGCTGGTTTGCGGCATGTAGCCAAACCGTTCTTGAGCTTCATGCCGACGTCGATCAGGGCCTGGATCGCTGGAACCAGCTCGCGGCCGAGTTCGGTCAGGGCGTACTCGGCCGAAGGCGGCGAAGTGTCGAGCAGATGGCGCGTGATGAGGCCCTTGGATTCCAGCTCGCGCAGACGCGCGCTCAATACGCGTGCGGAAATCGGCGGAATGTCGTGGCGCAACTCGCCGAAGCGGCGCGGGCCGGCGCTGAGGTACCAGATGACGTTCGGGGCCCAGGCGCCGTGCAGCAGCTTCATGCATTCGGTGAGCGGGCACAGCGGCACCGGTTCGATGACCTTGCTCTTGCGCAGGGGCAGGCCCATGAAAACGATCCTCGTTGGCGTGGTTGTCCGCGCGAAACGCGGTAACCGGAGGGATACCACAATCGCCTGGTTACAACCAGTTAGATGGTATGCATCAGTAACTAGGTGGGCATAGGATACGCCCCTCGCCACAATGCAGGGACTGCAGATGACAGGATTTCCGGACAGCGAAGCCACACGTCGTCTTGGCATCGAGCACCCGATCGTCCAGGGGCCGTTCGGCGGCGGGCTGTCCACTGCGTTGCTCGCCGCCACGGTGTCCAACCACGGCGGCTTGGGCTCGTTCGGCGCGCACATGCTCGCGCCCGAGCGTATCGGCCCGCTGACTGAAGAGATCTATGCACTGACTGGCAAGCCGTTCGCCTTGAACCTGTGGGTCTCCGACCACGATCAGGGCGGCGATCAGGTCGACCTGGTGACTTTCGAGCGCGGCTGGCGGCTGTTCGAGCCGTATTTCCGCGAACTGGGCGTCGAAAAGCCAAGGCTGGCTCTGGCCGAACGGGGGCATCCGCGCTTCGACGAGCAGATCGATGCGTTGCTGGAGGCATCTCCGCCGGCTTTCAGTTTCGTCTTCGGCATTCCCTCCAAGACGGTGCTGGACGAATGCCGTCGCCGCGAGATCGTCACCATCGGCGCCGCGACGTCGATCGCCGAAGCATTGGCTCTGGAAGCCGCCGGTGTCGATCTGATCGTAGCGACCGGTGCGGAAGCGGGTGGCCATCGACCGTCATTCCTGGCCAAGGCAGAGGAATCGTTGATGGGCACATTCACTCTCGTGCAACTGATCAGTGCGCGAGTGAAGACGCCGGTAATCGCCGCGGGCGGCATCGCGGACGCACGCGGAATACGCGCCGCCTTTGCGCTCGGCGCGCAGGCCGTGCAGATCGGCACGGCGTTCCTGGCCTGCCGGGAGTCCGGCACGACCGACGCACACCGCGAGCTGCTCTTCAGCCAACGCGGGCAGCACACCACGCTTACGCGCGCGTTCACCGGGCGCCTTGCGCGCGGCCTGCGCAATAGGTGGACGGAAGAAATGGCACCACGCGTTGAACTGCTACCGCCATTTCCGACCACCAGTTGGTTCGTCTCGAAGCTGCGGCCCGCCGCCATTGCCGCGGGCCGCACCGATCTGATCTCTCTCTGGGGCGGCCAGATCACTCCCAATCTTCAGCACCGCACCGCCGCGGCGCTGATGCAGTCGTTGTTGTCCGACCAGGACATTTCCATCCAGCAATCCCACCAAGAGGAAGTCACAGCATGAAGCTCTATTACTCCCCCGGCGCCTGCTCGCTGTCCCCCCACATCGTCGCGCGCGAACTCGGTATCGACCTGGCCCTGGAAAAGGTCGACACCAAGACCAAGCAGACCGAATCCGGCCGCGACTTCCTGCAGGTCAACCCGAAGGGTTATGTGCCCGCGCTGGAGCTGTCCAACGGCGAAGTGCTGACCGAAGGCCCCGCGATCGTGCAGTACCTCGCCGACCGCAAGCCTGAAGCGAAGCTCGCGCCTGCCAACGGCACGTTCGAGCGTGCGCGCCTGCAGGAAACCCTGGGCTACATCAGTACCGAATTGCACAAGACCTACACGCCGCTCTTCTATCCGACCACGACGGCGGAAGTGAAGCAGGAGCGCAAGGACTACCTGCGCAAGCGTTACAACCTGATCGAACAGACGCTTGCCAAGCAGCCGTATCTGCTGGGCAACGAATTCAGCGTGGCCGATGCCTACCTGTTTACGGTTACCAATTGGGCCGGTCATGTCGACCTGGATCTGTCCGAGTTCAAGGCCCTGAATGAATTCCAGCAGCGCGTGGCGTCGCGTCCGGCAGCGCAGGCAGCGTTGCGGGCAGAAGGCCTGATCAAGGCTGCCTGAATCACGCAGCAGTAAACCAAAGGGCCGCACGGATGCGGCCCTGACGTGGGCCTAAGAAAAAGGGCCGCATGGATGCGGCCCTTCTTTATGCCTGGTGATGGCCCGGCTCAGATTTCCCGGGCCAGGCGATCCGCCACGCCGATGTAGCTGCCCGGTGTCATTTCGAGCAGGCGCTGCTTCGCATCCGCAGGCAGCTCGAGCGAAGCGATGAATTCGCGCATCGAGGCTTCGTTGATGCCATGGCCACGGGTCAGTGCCTTCAGCTGTTCGTACGGATTCGGCAGGCCGTGGCGTCGCATGACCGTCTGCACGGCTTCGGCGAGCACTTCCCAGGCCGCGTCGAGATCGGCGGCCAGGCGTTCCGGATTCACGCTGAGCTTGTTCAGGCCACGCTGCAGCGATTCGAAACCGATCAGCATGTGGCCGAAGGCGGTGCCCAGTGCGCGCAGCACGGTGGAGTCAGTGAGGTCGCGCTGCCAGCGGCTGATCGGCAGCTTGGCGGCGAAATGCTCGAACAGCGCGCTGGCGATGCCGAAGTTGCCTTCCGCATTCTCGAAGTCGATCGGGTTGACCTTGTGCGGCATGGTCGAGCTGCCGACTTCGCCGGCCTTTACGGCCTGCTTGAAGTAACCCTGTGAGATGTAGCCCCAGATGTCGCGGCACAGGTCGATCGCGATGGTATCGATGCGCTTGGACACGTCGCACAGTTCGGCGACGCCGTCATGCGGTTCGATCTGAGTGGTGTAGGGCTGCCAGGTCAGGTCCAGGGATTCGACGAAGCGACGCGAGAAGTTGCTCCAGTCGATATCGGGATAGGCGGCCACATGCGCGTTGTAGTTGCCGACGGCGCCGTTGATCTTGCCGGGCATCGGCAGACCTGCCAGCACTTCACCCTGGCGCTGCAGGCGGGCGACGACGTTGGCGAGCTCCTTGCCCACCGTGGTCGGCGAGGCGGTCTGGCCGTGGGTGCGCGACAGCATTGGCACCGTCGCGTATTCGTGCGCCATCGCGCGCAGCTTCTGGATCAGTTCGTCCAGCTTGGGCAGCAGCACTTCCTGGCGCGCTTCGTTGAGCATCAGCGAGTAGCTGAGGTTGTTGATGTCTTCGCTGGTGCACGCGAAGTGGACGAACTCGAGCGCGGGGCCGAGCTCGGCATCGTCCTTCAGCTTTTCCTTGATCAGGTATTCGACGGCCTTGACGTCGTGATTCGTGGTGCGCTCGATCTCCTTCACCCGCGCGGCATCGGCGACCGAAAGGCTGTCGGCCAGGGCGCGCAGCTTGGCCACTGCCGTGGGCGAGAAGGGCTTGAGCTCGGCGATGCCGGCCTCGTCGGCCAGCGCCAGCAGCCACTCCACTTCGACCTTCACGCGGGCCTTGATCAGGCCGAATTCGGAAAAGATCGGGCGCAGGGCGTCGACCTTGCCGGCGTAACGGCCATCGAGCGGGGAGAGGGCGAGGAGCTGGGTTTCGACGGACATGGCGAGTGGGGGCAGCGAAGGCAAACCGCGATTCTACAACCTTGGCCCGGTTGGGCCGGGTTGGCTGGTCCGAGCGACCGCCATGGGCTTGCGCTCGCCGGTTACAGGCTGCTGCGTTCCGCTGAAGCCCTGATCGGGCGGCGTAAGCTAGGTCCAGGTATGAGACAAGGAGAGATCGAATGGCGAAGAAGGCCAGCGGCTTCCGCCTGGAGCACGACAGCATGGGCGAGCTGCGCGTCCCTGCCGATGCCCTGTGGGGCGCGCAGACGCAGCGGGCAGTCCAGAACTTCCCGGTCTCCGGCACGCCGATGCCGCGTGAGTTCATCCGGGCATTGGGGCTGATCAAGGCCGCGGCAGCGGAGGTCAACGGTGGCTTCGGCCTGCTCGGCAAGAACGCCGCGGCGGCCATCCGGTCCGCGGCACTGGAAGTCGCCGAGGGACGCCATGACGCCCAGTTCCCGATCGACGTGTTCCAGACCGGTTCGGGCACTTCGAGCAACATGAACGCCAACGAGGTGATCGCGACGCTGGCCACGCGCAGCGGGCGGGCGAAAGTCCACGCCAACGATCACGTCAACCTCGGGCAGAGCTCCAACGATGTCATCCCGACGGCGATCCGCGTCTCCGCGCAACTGACGGTGACAGAACAGCTGCTGCCGGCACTCAAGCACCTGCGCAAGACCATAGAACGTCGCGCCAGGTCGCTGGGCAAGGTGACCAAGACAGGGCGCACGCATCTCATGGATGCGATGCCGCTGACTTTCGCGCAGGAGTTCGGGGCATGGGCTTCGCAACTCGCGTCCGCTCAGGGCCGGATCGACGATGCGCTGAAGCGTCTGCGGCGCCTGCCCATTGGCGGCACCGCGATCGGCACGGGCATCAATGCCGATCCGCGCTTCGGCCGGACAATGGCCAGGAGTCTGTCGTCGCTGGCAGGCGTGAAGTTCGAGTCGGCTGCCGACAAGTTCGAAGGCCTGGCGGCCCAGGACGACGCCGTGGAGTTGTCGGGTCAGCTCAGTGCGCTTGCGGTCGCGCTGATGAAGATCGCCAATGACCTGCGCTGGATGAATTCCGGGCCGCTCGCTGGCCTCGGCGAAATCGAATTGCCGGCCTTGCAGCTGGGCAGCTCGATCATGCCAGGCAAGGTCAATCCGGTAATCCCCGAATCGCTGGCCATGGTGTGTGCGCAGGTGATGGGTCACCACACCGCGATCACGATCGCGGGGCAGAGCGGCAATTTCCAGCTCAATGTGATGCTGCCGCTGATCGGCTATGACCTGCTGGATTCGATCCGCCTGCTATCGAGTTCGATGCAGTTGCTTGCGGACTCCGCCATCGCCGGTCTGCGTGTGCGCGAGGAGCGCGTGCGCGAGGCGCTGGACCGCAATCCAATCCTGGTGACGGCGCTCAATCCGATCATCGGTTACGAGAAAGCGGCGGCGATCGCCAAGCAGGCCTACAAGGAAGGTCGTGCGGTTCTGGATGTGGCTGTGGAGCGCAGCGGCTTGACCGAAAAGGAGCTGCGCCGGTTGCTCGATGCGCACGCGTTGACGAAGGGGGGTATTCACGGCGGTAGTTCGGGAGGAGGCTGACCGCCTGGAGATGGACAAGGTTGGATCCGCCGACACCGGCATGCGACGGATCCAACCCGTCCTGAAACACGAAACGACTCAGTGGGTCTTGTTGTCGCTCTTGCTGTCCGTGGCAGTGGCTTCTGCAGCGCGCTCCGCCTCATTGCGGGCGGTCTCGCGCACTGTTTCACGGACAGTTTCGCGCACCGTCGATTGGACCTCGTCGCGGACGGCCCGGGCTTCGTCACCGACCTCCGACAGCTCACGAACATCTGCGTCGGTTTCTACTCTGGTCCGTCCCGACTCGTCGTTGTCCTTCATGCAGTCGTCGACGTCTTCCTGCGTCATCGTCGCGTAGGGCTTGAACGCCGGCAGCGAAGCGGCGAGCTTCTGCTGCGAGGCCATCATGTCGGGCAGGTGTCCGCACAGCTTGGCAGCCGACAGTTTGATCTTCTCGGCCTCGGTTTCCACGCTCTTCTCGATATCGTTCTCCGACTTCCCAGAGAAGATGCCCTTGAACGCTTCGCCGACAGCCTTGGTGGCCAAGTCCGCGCCCTGCACGCCGATTTCCATGCCGGCCTCGGCAACGCCGATCACGTGTTGGCGGTACTCCAGTAGCATCGTGCGCTGCTCGGCATTGATGGCGACGGCCTTGCCATCGATCAACAGATCGCCTTGCGGCGTGATTTCGCCCTTCGGGCCCTTGGCGTCCCGGCTCTCGTTGTCACTCATGACGGTGACGCCACGGTCGCCGCTGTGAATGTGGATGTCGCCGAGACTGATGTTTTCGTGCGCCATTTTTTCGCGTGCCTGGCGGAGTTCACCTTCGACCATCCGGCCCAGCGCGCTGGTCGGTTGCGAAGCTGGCGCGGTCGGCGAGGTCTTGGCCGCCGACGAAGGCGCGTTGGCCTGGCATGCGGCCATCGAGGCAAATAGCGCCGTGCAGGCAAAAATGCGAATCCTGTTCATTGCCATGTTTCCTTGGTGGTGGCGGCTCAGCGCGCCGCCAGGTCTTTGCGGATGTCGCGCTCGCAATTCTCGACGTCGTCGCTGTCGAGGGTCGCGTAGGGCCGGAACTCGGTCACGCTCGCGGCCAGCGCCTGTTGCGAATCCCGCAGCTGCGGCAGACGATGGCAGATCTGCAGCACCATCGGCTGGATTTCCCGCTGCACCGTCGCCTCCACCCGGCGTTCAAGACTGCCGGTGAGCCCGCCCACGATGAGGCGGAACAGCGAGACGTCGGTGGTTTCGATCGCGAGCATCGCCGCGCGTTCCCCGGCATCGATGCCGGTTCTGGCGATGTCGATGACCTGCGAGCGGTAGTCCAGCAGTTGTCGGCGTTGCCGGGTGTCGACGGTGACCGCCTTGCCGTCGATCAACAGGTCACCGCTTGGGGTGATCTCGCCTTTGGCGAGATTCCGGCGCTTCATGGCCTCGTCTTTGTCTTCCTTGCCGAAATGCAGGCCGTCGAGGGACAGGTTCTCGCTGTCCAGCTTGGAGCGCGCCTGCGCCATTTCGGTACGAACTTCCTGCCGGGCTTCGTCGAGATCCTTCGCGACTTCAGTCCGCACCGTACCGGCTTGCGCGACTAGCGGCGAAAGGGCGACGAGCATGGCTGCGATGTGCTTACGGTTCATGGTCATCCTCGTTTTGGACCGGGGCATCAGTTGTCGTCGCGCCAGCGGCGCAGGCGGATGGCGCCGTAGATCATCACCAGGCCAGCAACCGCTCCAATCCAGAGGTCCGGCATGGTCAGGGTGTGCATGGCGCTCGCAGCGGACATCTGGTGCAGCGCGGTGTCGAGGTCGCCGGCCTGGGTGTAGTTGTCGTGATAGAGCAGATCCATGCCGGGGAAGGTGCCGCCCAGCACACGACCCACGATGTTCGCCCAGTACCAAGACGAATTCAGATCGAACAGCTTGGTCAGGTCGAACCAGCTCACGAACACGCCGGAGAACACCGGAATCATGATTGCCCACAGGAACGGCTTGCTACGCGACCAGGCCGAGCACAACAGCAGCCACCCGACGGTTGGCAGTGCCCACAGCGCATACACAGGAATGGCGATCAGGTAGGCAGCGACCACGGACAGCGGGCTGCCAGGTCCCCACAGCAGCGTGATGGGGTTGCCGCCGTGGATCAGCACGACAACGCTCAGGATCGTCATGAATCCGATCATGGTGGCCAGTGCGGCGCCCACGGCCATCACCGGTGCGACCAGGAGCGCGCTGATGCCCTTCGAGATCACGGTGTCGCGGTCGGAAATCGGCAGCGACTTCCAGAACAGCACGCTGCGATCCTTGCGGTCGTCGTACAGCGCGCCGAGGCAGTAGAAGAACACCACGAAGCCAAGCACGATGAAGGGCCAGGAGGAGGCGAAGAACAGGCTCACGTCGATGCCGTTGCCTAGCTTCGCCATTTCCTCGGGACCGAGGCGTCCGGTCAGCGCACCGAAGTCGAGGCCATTGATCACCACTTCGCCGTCGACCATCAGCTTGTGGCCTTCGGCGATGGCACGGCGTGCGGCGATCTCGCCAAAGATGAGGCCGAGGATCGTGAGCAGCAGCGAAATGCCGCCGGCCACGAGCGGAGCCCACATGAAGCCGCCCTTGTGCTCCCAGAATTCGCGCTTGAGCAGCAGCTTCAACTTGTGCGTGGGGTGGGGCGCAGCCACAGGGGCGCGGACATGGGTTTCTGCAACGGCGTTCATGCGTAGGTCCCCTTCATGGTGGCGACGAACAGGTCGGCCAGGCCCGGAATCCGGGTTTCGCCGTAGCCGGCGAGGCGTTCCTGATCGATGCCGTCGAACAACATCACGATCTTGCCGAACGGCAGGGCGCGTTCGTCGATGGGCTTGAGGCTGCGGACCTCATCGGCCTTGTCGGCGTTGATCAGCACTTCGACATAGCGCTCGCCGATCGCTTCCATCGGCGCGTCGAGCACGATCTTGCCGTCGCGGATGAACATCACGTCGGTGAGGATGTGCTCGATCTCTTCCACCTGGTGGGTGGTGACGATGATGGTCTTCTCCTCATCGAAGTAGTCTTCCAGCAGGCGCTGGTAGAACTGCTTGCGGTAGAGGATGTCGAGGCCGAGCGTCGGCTCGTCGAGTACCAGCAGCTTGGCGTCGATGGCCATGACCAATGCCAGGTGCAGCTGCACGATCATGCCCTTGGACAGTTCGCGTACGCGCAGGTCGGGCTTGAGCTGGGTGTGGGCGAGGAAGCGTTCGCACTTGGCGCGGTCGAAGCGGGGATGCACGCCGGCGACGAACTCGATGGCTTCCTTCACCTTGATCCAGCGCGGCAGCACGGCCACGTCGGCGATGAAGCAGACATCGCTCATCAGATCATCGCGCTGGGTGCGCGGATCGCGGCCGAGGACGGAGAGTTCGCCTTCGAACGGGATCAGGCCGAGCATCGCCTTGAGGGCGGTGGTCTTGCCGGCGCCGTTGGGACCGATCAGGCCGATGATGCGGCCGGTGGGGATCTGGAAGGTGGTGCCGTCGAGCGCGAGCTTGTTCTTGTAATGCTTGCGCAGGCCACGAGCGTTGACGACGGTGCCGACGGAGGTCTGGGTGGCGGCGTTCACTGGGCACCGTCCTTGGCAGTCGTGAGGAGCAGCTCCTCGATCTTCAGACCGAGGCGGTTGATGCGCTCCACGACTTGTGGCCATTCCTCGCGCAGGAAGCGTTCACGTTCGTTGAACAGCAACTTCCTTGCGGCTTCTTCGGTGACGTACATGCCAAGTCCCCTGCGTTTTTCTACGAGTGCCTCGTCCGCCAGTTCCTGATAGGCGCGCGAGACGGTGATTGGATTGAGCTGGTACTCGGCGGCGACCTGCCTCACGGAAGGCAGGGCATCGCCGGGCTTGAGCAGGCCATCGAGCATCATTGCGATGACGCGCTCCTTCAGCTGGCGGTAAATGGGAGCGCTATCGCTCCACTGGATCGAGGTCATGGTTCAGCCCCGCGGCGAGAAGGAGAAATACGGCATGACGAGGGTCTGCCGGCGGTGGCGCGAGCCCTTGCGAGGCTCGAGCTGGGTGGTTTGGGCTTCCATGTCCCGGTCCGCATCGAGTGCCAGCGCCGAAGCGGCGGCACTCATGTTGAGAGCATCAGCGGACAGCGCGACGGCCTTGGCCAGCGAGCCGATTCCATCGGCAGGCTGACCGGCCGCAGCCGGGTGGGGGAGTTCCTGCGACAACACCTGCACTGGCGTCGGGGTGGCGGGCACGGCAACCATCAGGGCGATGGCCAGTGCGGCGCCAGAGGCCGTGAGGGCAGAGAGCGAGTGGCGGAGCTTGCGGTTCATGGCGAACGTCCTGCTCGTTGGTAGACCGGTGTTGTATGCAACTATAACACCTAAACACGTAGCGTCAACTACGGACTGACCCAACTAAAGTCATGGGTCTTCGAGGGCTTGCGAGCCCGTCGTTTTTTCTTGAAAAACAGGTGGTTAGCCCGCCGGGCGGGCTCCAGGCTCTCTGGGCTGGGGCTAGGAGGCCTCGGGTAGGCGATCCGGTCGATGGGCCAAGTGCGCGCTCGAGAAGCGTCCCCTGGACAGATTCGCGGGGGAGCTGCCGGCAGTGGAAACGATCAGGGGCAAGCGAGGAATTGGTCGACTCCAGGGTCAGCAATCCCGCGAGTGCATCATCCATGCAGCAATCCTGCTGCGTGCGCTGTGTCGCGAAGCGCAATTCGCCTCGCTTGCGGAACTTGTACGCAATATTGATGTTCCGCATTGCCCATGCCGCTGGCGCCCGCGACAATAGCCGCTTCGCGTCGCGACAGCGCCGCGTCCACCATCAGGAGTCTTCATGAAGTCTTTGCTGCGCGGCATCGCTGCGCTGATGACCACTGCGGCCGTGCTGTTCAGCACCGCTGCTTTCGCCAATGACAAGACCGTACTTGCTACCGATCGTGACAAGGTCAGCTACATGGTCGGCAGCGATATCGGACATTCCATCGCGCCCGTGGGGCCTGATGTGGACATGGCGGCTTTCGAAAAAGCCATTCGCAATGCGTTCGCCGGCGGAAAGCCGTTGCTGACTCCTGAAGAAGCCAAGTCCACGGGACAGGCGCTGATGGTGCGCATTGGTTCGCGCAATGGCCGCCCTGCACCGGATGGCAAGGTGCCTGAAGTGGCGAAGGACAAGGTGGGTCTGCTTGTCGGCACCGACGTGGGTCGTTCGTTGGCACAGATCCAGGACGAAATCGACATGTCCGTCTTCCTGCAGGCGGTGCGTACGACGCTGGGCAACGGCAAGTCGCTGCTGAGCGAAGACGAACTCACAACCATTCGCCAGGCCTTCTCGCAGAAGGTTCAGGCCAAGATGCAGGCCAAGGCAGCCGCGGCCGCTGAGACGAACAAGACGGAAGGCGCAGCGTTCCTCGCCAAGAACAAGTCGGTGAAGGGCGTGTTCACCACGCCATCCGGCCTGCAGTACATGGTGCTGCGCCAGGGCGCCGGTCCGCGTCCCGCTGTCGGCGACAAGGTCAGCGTCAACTATCAGGGCACGCTGTTGAATGGCACTGTCTTCGACAGTTCCTACGAGCGCGGCCAGCCGGCCGAATTCGGTCTCGACCAGGTCATTCAGGGGTGGAAGGAAGGTCTCACCCTGATGCCCAAGGGCGCGAAATACCGCCTCTGGGTTCCCGGCGACCTCGCTTACGGAGCCCAGGGCATGCCCCAGGGAGGGATCGGCCCGAACTCCACGCTGGTGTTCGATGTCGAACTGCTGGCGATCCTGCCCCAGTAACCCTTCAGCTACTTAGCAATCGCGCGTCGCGAAGTGACGTTAAACCGGGCGCGCCCTCGTGCCCGGTCCTGCCCAAAACGATTTTCAGGAGCATTCGATGACCCGTTTTTCCCGCCACGCTTCCGTGGCCTTTGCCGCGGCCGCCCTGGCCGTGACTGTGACCGCCTGTAACCCGCCGGCCGACAAGGCCAAGTCCGATGCCAAGACCGAAGAAGCCGGAAAGGCATTCGGTCCCGAGATTCCTGGACTGGCCACCAAGAAGGACAAGGTCAGCTACATGATCGGCATGCAGATGGGCAAGTCGCTCGATCAGGTGAAGGATGAAGTCGACGTCGACCTCATCACGAAGACGCTCAAGGCCACCGTCGCAGGCGAGAAGCTGCTGATGGACGACAAGCAGGCCCAGCAGATCGCGGAAGCTTTCGGCCAGGAAATGCAGGCCAAGCAGCTCGAGAAGATGATCGCCGACGCGAAGAAGAACAAGGAAGCGGGCGACAAGTTCCTCGCCGAGAACGCCAAGAAGCCGGGCGTGAAAACCACGCCGTCGGGCCTGCAGTACCAGGCGATCACCGAAGGCACCGGTCCGAAGCCGAAAGACAGCGACATCGTGAAAGTGCACTACAAGGGCACGCTGCTCGACGGCAAGACGTTCGACAGCTCGTACGATCGCGGCCAGCCGGCCACGTTCCCGCTGGGTGGCGTGATCCCGGGCTGGCGCGAAGGTCTGGCCCTGATGCCGGTCGGCAGCAAGTACAAGCTGTGGATCCCGGCTTCGTTGGGTTATGGCGAAGCTGGCACGCAGGGCGGCCCGATCGGCCCGAATGCCACGCTCACGTTCGAAGTCGAACTGCTCGAAATCGTGAAGCCGGAAGCCAAGTAAGCTTTCGGGTCTCGATCAACGTGGCGGCTTCACCAGAGATGAAGCCGCCACTGCTTAAGGTTGCCGGCCGTCGCCTGCAACCTGCGGCCCGGGCACAGCAAGACCGCGTCCGTGATCCGCTCTCCAGCTTTGGCAAGGAAACGAGTTAATGCGCGTCACCATCTTCGGCACCGGCTATGTAGGCCTCGTCACCGGAACCTGCCTGGCGGAAGTCGGCCATGACGTGGTCTGCGTCGATATCGATACAGCCAAGGTCGAAGGCCTCAACAACGGCGTCATTCCGATCTACGAGCCGGGCCTGGAGCCGATGGTCAAGGCGAATCACGCCGCCGGCCGCCTGAACTTCACTACCGACGCCGCGGCCGCAATCCAGCATGGCAACACGATCTTCATCGCCGTAGGCACGCCGCCCGATGAGGATGGAAGCGCGGACCTGAAGTACGTGCTCGCTGTGGCGAAGACGATTGGCCAGAACATGACGCGCCCCTCGGTCATCGTCGACAAGTCCACCGTTCCCGTAGGTACCGCCGACAAGGTCCGCGCCGTGATCGCGGCCGAACTTGCCGCGCGTGGTGAGCGGGTCGAATTCGACGTCGCCTCCAATCCCGAATTCCTGAAAGAGGGCGATGCGGTCAACGACTGCATGCGTCCAGACCGTATCGTGATCGGTGCCAGCAGCCCGGCGTCGGTCGAACAGCTCAAGCGCCTGTATGCGCCGTTCAATCGCAACCACGAGCGCATCGTGGCCATGGACGTGCGCTCGGCCGAACTGACCAAGTACGCCGCCAACGCGATGCTGGCGACGAAGATCAGTTTCATGAACGAAATGGCGAACATCGCCGAACGCGTCGGAGCGGACATCGAACAAGTGCGCCAGGGCATCGGTTCGGACCCTCGCATCGGATACAGCTTCATCTATCCGGGTGCCGGCTATGGTGGTTCGTGCTTCCCCAAGGACGTGCAGGCGCTGGAGCGCACTGCGAAGCAGTATGGCTACACGGCTCAAATCCTCGGCGCGGTCGAAGCGGTCAACGCGCGCCAGAAGCATCGCCTGTTCGAACTGATCAACGACCATTACGACGGCAATGTCGCCGGCAAGACCATCGCGGTATGGGGCCTGGCCTTCAAGCCGAATACCGACGATATGCGCGAAGCCTCGAGCCGCACCCTGCTTGCGCTGCTCTGGGAGGCTGGCGCGAAGGTTCGTGCCTACGATCCCGAAGCCAGCCATGAGGCGGGGCGGATCTTCGGCGAGCGCGATGACCTCCTGCTGTGCGGATCGGCGCGCGAAGCACTGGATGGCGCCGATGCACTGGTTGTCGTCACAGAGTGGAAGCAGTTCCGCAGCCCGGATTTCGCTCGTCTGCAGACCACGCTGACCGACAAGGTAATCTTCGACGGTCGCAACCTGTACGAGCCAGCCGAAGTCGAGCAGGCCGGGATCGCCTACTACGGCATTGGTCGCGGGCGCTCGATTCGCGGCAACGGTTTGGCCTGATTTCTTCGTTACCTCGATGACTCCGCAAGAACTCGAACATCGCCTCGCCGACCTGGAAACGCGTGTAGCCTTTCAGGAGCAGGCCCTACTCGAACTCAGCGACGCGCTTGCCGCGGCGCGAGGCGAGGAGGCTCGCACCGCGTTGCTCCTGCACCGTGCGTTGGAGGAGTTGAGGTCGATCCGTACCACGCTGTCTTCGGGACCGGTTACCGGCGATGCGTCGCTGGAACCGCCGCCGCCGCATTACTGACCCCTGCAAGTAGCCTCAAGCAATGAGCGATAGTCTTCGCGATCAACTTCTCGGCCTCGGCTTCAAGCCGGCGCCCAAGCCGGAACGCCCCGCAGGCAAGAAGCCCACGGGCCCTCAGGCCAAGCCGCATCAAGGCAAGCCGTCGCACGGCAGGCCCAGCCACGTGCGCCAGGGCGAAGCCGCTTCGAACAAGCAGCCGCGGCCACCGCACAAGCCTGGCGCGCGCAAGCGCGAGGACATCGACCTCGCGAAGGCGTACGCGATGCGCGCGCAACGCGAGAAGGACGACCGCATCGCTGTCGAGGCGGCCAAGCAGGAAGAGGCGCGCAAGCGCCGCGAAGCTCGTGCAAAGCTGACCGAGCTGGTTAAGGACAAGTCGCTCAACGTTGCCGACGCCGATATCGCACGCCATTTTCCGTACGGCGGCAAGATCAAGCGCATCTATGTCACTGCCGACCAGCTCAAAGCGTTGAACGCAGGCGAGTTGGGGGTGCTGCAGCTGGACGGGCGCTATGTACTGGTTTCGACCGAGCTTGTCGCACAGGCTGAAGAAATCTTTCCTGCCGCGATCGCGCTCAAGGTCGATCCCAATGCGCCGGCAGCGGATGATCCGTACAGCGATCCGCAGTACCAGGTGCCGGACGACCTGGTCTGGTAATCCACGCGACGCGCGACGGTCAGGTCGCCGGCTGCAATTGCGGTTGGGGCCGGCGCCTCCAATGCAACACCGGGCGCTCGATCAGGTGCCATGAAAGCATGGCGAGTAGCAGCGCGCAGGCCGTAGCGGCGGGGAACAGCATCAGCGGGCGGATATCGGGGAAGCAGGACACCCATGCCTGCTGCATGGGGAATCCATACAGGAACAGGCCGTACGAGTAGTCGCGATCGCTAGGCCAACGCATCGCGGGGAGCGCGTAGGCGAACCAGAACGTGAAGTAGAGACCGCACAGCACGGCTGCGGGCGCAAACCAGCGGGTTCCGTGCGCTGCCGCGGCGATCACGACGAGAGCGGCCAGCAACCAGTGCGAGACCGGAATGCGTTCTCGCCAATGCGCACACAGGGCGGCAAGCAGGTAGACCTGCGACAGGGCGCGGTAATCGCTCGTGTCAGGTTTTCCGCTCCACCATTCCCAACTGCCGTACAGCACCAGTGCCAGCGCGATGCAGGAAAAAAGCCATCGGCGTCGGACGATCGTCAACGCTGCCAGCAGTCCCAGATAGGCGTACCAGCGCACTTCAAGGCCGAGCGACCAGAGCGTGCCATTGACCACTTTGGGCAAGGCGTTTCCTTCAAACACACCGGGCAGCTCCCAGGACAGCGTAATGGGAAGCAGGTTGCCGGTCAGGTATTCCCAGGTCGTATCTGTGTGCAGATACGTCCCGATGGGCAGTCGGGTGAACGCGATACCGACCACGAACGTGCAGAACACCAGGCAGGCCAGATAGCCGGGGAACACCCGGACGATCCGATTGCGCAGATAGCGCAGCACGCCAGGCGTGCGCAGCAGGCTGAGGGTCACCAAATAGCCGCTGATCGCGAAGAACAGGTACACCGCGAAGTTCCCGGCATAGAAACCGGGAAGCAGCCGCTCCACCAGATCAATTTCTCCGGGACTATGGCGACTCAACGCATAGCTGTGCCCGTAGATGACCAGCAAAGCGGCCAGATGGCGCAACGGCAAGTAATTATCGGAGCGCGCGGTGAGGGCGCTGGCCAATGTAAGACGGGGCATGCTTTGGTCGTCATCCGTGGACTGCCCGCTGCGGGCCGTTGGTTCGGAGCCATTTTGTCAGAACAGTGGCTTTACGGCCCGGCGCAGCTTTGAAATGCCCAGGTCGCGAATCAAGCGATGCGAAGCATGGGGCAGGGGCGACTCGTCGATATCGTGGGGCGCAACGTTCTTGCCATGTACACCGGGCAGGAACTCGATGCCGGCCGCCGCATAGCAATGCTGGACCATCGCCGAGCAGTACAACGCGCCCTCCTGCGCGAGCAGGTTGCTGCGACCACGCAGCCGGGTGCTGTGCATGGCGAGTAGCGTGCCCGCGAGTTCGCGCAACGAATAACTCGACAAGCCAGAAAGCAGGTCCAGCGCGGCAACCTGCACCTGGCGCGTCTGCACATCGTCCAGCTGGAAATCGAGGATCGCCAGGTTGGGGAATGCTTCCGCATCGAAATAGCGCGCGGCGCGATTCTCCTGCACGCCCAGGCGGACCTGGCGGTAGCGCACGTCGAGGTCGGATTCGATCACCCACCAGTGCCCATCGCTGCGGCGCTCGCTGAAGATGAAGGCATGAGCCCAGAGGCTGCGATGCCCATCCGCGGTCAGCGGCGCCTGCGCCTTGCGGATCAACTTGTTGATCAGGTCGCGGCCGCCGCACAGGCCAATCCGGCCCGGTGCGGCGTGCTTTTCGATGAAGGCGGTGTTGCTGAGTTCGGTCACGGCGGGCAATTCTCGTAGCGCCGAGCCTGCTCGGCGTGCCTTCAGGTCGGCATGGAAGCGTGCCGGGCGCGGCCCGGCACTACATTCCGATCGTAATCGAGATCGCGCCGCGCCGCCGCGCCGCCTCAGTACTCACACATAGTGGTGTTCATCGCGCCGCCGCGCGTGGGAATGCTAGGCACTATTCCGGGTCGTAGTCGAGATTGGACGCCAGCCACCGCTCCGCCTGCGCCAGTGACACACCCTTGCGCTTCGCGTAGTCCTCGACCTGCTCCTTCGACACCCGACCAACCACGAAGTACTGGCTCTGCGGGTGGCTGAAGTAATAGCCCGACACTGCCGCTGCCGGATACATCGCGAAGCTCTCTGTGAGCTTCAATCCGGCATTGCGTTCGGCATCGAGCAGGCGGAACAGCGTCGCCTTCTCGCTGTGTTCGGGACAGGCCGGATAACCGGGAGCGGGGCGGATGCCGCGATACTCCTCGTCGATCAGCGCATCGTTGTCGAGAGTTTCCTCGGACGCGTAACCCCAGAAGTCCTTGCGCACGCGTTGATGCAGGTGCTCCGCGAAGGCTTCGGCGAAGCGATCGGCCAGGGCCTTCAGCAGGATCGCGTTGTAGTCGTCGTGGTCGGCCTCGAAGCGCGCGACGTGTTCCTCGATACCGATGCCGGCAGTGACCGCGAAGCCACCGATCCAGTCCTGCTTGCCGGAACCCTGTGGAGCGACGAAGTCGGCGAGGCAGAAATCCGGACGGTCCGCAGGCTTGTCCACCTGTTGGCGCAGGAAGCAGAGCCGTTCCGGCTTGCCTTCCACATCCACGACAAGGTCGTCGCCGCTGGAATTCGCGGGCCACAGCCCGAACACCGCCTTCGCGGTCAGCCATTTCTCATCAACGATGCGCTTGAGCATCGCCCTGGCGTCGCGATACAGCTCGCTGGCCTGCGTGCCGACGATTTCATCGGTCAGGATCGCCGGGAACTTGCCCGCGAGCTCCCAGGTGTTGAAGAAAGGCGTCCAGTCGATGTAATCGACCAGCTCGGCCAACGGATAGTCATCGAAGACATGCAGGCCGGGCTGCCTAGGCGCGACTGGCGTGTAATCCGCCCAGTCACCACGGAATTTCTGCCCGCGCGCCTTCTCCAGCGATACCAGTCGCTTGCCGTCGCCGCGCTGCTTGTGACGTTCGCGGATCTCCGCATAGTCGGCGTCGTTCGCGGCCACGAACGGGGCACGCAGGTCGGCGCTGATCAGCGATTGCGCCACGCCAACGGCGCGTGAGGCGTCCTTCACCCACACCGTGGGTGACTTGTAGTGCGGATCGATCTTGAGCGCCGTGTGCGCACGCGAGGTCGTCGCACCGCCGATCAGCAGTGGCATCTGGAAGCCTTGGCGCTGCATCTCACGCGCCACGTGGCTCATTTCCTCCAGCGACGGCGTGATCAAGCCCGACAGGCCGATCAGGTCGGCGTTTTCGGCCTTTGCCCGATCGAGAATGGTCTGCGCGGGCACCATCACGCCGAGATCGACCACTTCGAAATTGTTGCAGGCCAGTACCACGCCGACGATGTTCTTGCCGATATCGTGCACGTCGCCCTTGACCGTGGCCATCACGATCTTGCCGTTCGACTTGCCGACATCGCCGGTGCGCAGCTTTTCCTCCTCGATGTAGGGCAGGAGGTAGGCCACCGCCTTCTTCATCACGCGTGCCGACTTCACCACCTGCGGCAGGAACATCTTGCCGGCGCCGAACAGGTCGCCGACCACGTTCATGCCATCCATCAGGGGGCCTTCGATCACGTCGAGCGGGCGCGTGGACTGTGCGCGTGCCTCTTCCGTATCTGCCTCGATGTATTGGTCGATGCCGTGCACCAGCGAGTGCGACAGGCGCTCGCGCACCGGCTTCTCGCGCCAGGCGAGGTCTTCGGTCTTCTTCTCGCCCTTCTTGCCCTTATAGCGGTCGGCGATCTCGAGCAGACGCTCGGTCGAATCGGGGCGACGGTTGAGCACCACGTCCTCGACGCGCTCGCGCAGCAGCGGATCGAGATCGTCGTAGAGAGGCAGCGCGCCGGCATTGACGATGCCCATGTCCATGCCGGCCTTGATCGCGTGGTACAGGAAGACCACGTGGATCGCCTGACGCACCGGCTCATTGCCGCGGAACGAGAATGACACGTTCGACACACCGCCGGAGACATGGCTGAACGGGAAGCGCCGCTTCAACTCACGCGTGCCCTCGATGAAGGCCACGGCGTAATCGTTGTGTTCTTCGATGCCGGTGGCGACCGCGAACACGTTCGGGTCGAAGATGATGTCTTCGGGCGGGAAGCCGATCTGCTCGGTCAGCAGCTTGTAGGCGCGCGAGCAGATCTCGACCTTGCGTTCGATCGTATCGGCCTGACCGACCTCGTCGAAGGCCATGACCACGACCGCCGCGCCGTAGCGGCGCACGAGCCGGGCCTGCCGCAGGAATTCGGCCTCGCCTTCCTTCATCGAGATCGAATTGACGATGCCCTTGCCCTGCAGGCACTTCAGGCCGGCCTCGATCACGCTCCACTTGGAGCTGTCGACCATCACCGGAATGCGGGCGATGTCGGGTTCGGCGGCGATCAGGTTGAGGTAGGTGACCATCGCCTGCTCGGAATCGAGCAGGCCCTCGTCCATGTTGACGTCGATGACCTGCGCGCCGCTCTCGACCTGCTGGCGCGCTACGACGACGGCCTCGTCGTAGCGGCCTTCGAGGATGAGTTTCTTGAACTGCGCCGAGCCGGTGACGTTGGTGCGCTCGCCGACGTTGACGAAATTGCTCTGCGACGTGATCTGCAACGGCTCGAGGCCGCTGAGGCGGGTCTGGCGGGGGAGGACTTGCGACATCAGGCGGCATCCAGCAACTGCGGCACCTTCCGTGGCGTGATCGGGGCGACCGCGCCCGCGATCGCGGCGATGTGGGCTGGCGTCGTGCCGCAGCAGCCGCCCACGAGATTGAGCAGGCCCGCTTCGGCGAATTCGCGCAACACGGCGGCCATGTCCTCCGGCGTCTCGTCGTAGCCACCGAAGGCGTTGGGCAATCCGGCGTTCGGATGCGCGCTGACGTTCGTATCGGCGACCTGCGCCAGCACGTCGACGTGGGCGCGCAGATCCTTGGCACCCAATGCACAGTTGAGACCGATCGCGAGCGGCTGGGAATGGCGTACCGAGTACCAGAATGCTTCGGCGGTCTGGCCGGACAAAGTGCGGCCCGAGGCATCGGTGATCGTGCCGGAGATCATCACCGGCAGACGTCCGCCGCGTGCCTCGAAGGCCTCTTCAATGGCGAACAGCGCCGCCTTCGCATTGAGCGTGTCGAAGATGGTCTCGACCATGATGATGTCGGCACCGCCATCGATCAGGCCGTCGGTGGCTTCGCGATAGGCCACGCGCAATTCGTCGAAGCTGATCGCCCGGAAGCCAGGGCGGTTCACATCGGGGCTCAATGAAGCCGTGCGGCTGGTCGGACCGAGCACGCCGATCACGAAGCGCGGCCGCGACGGGTCACGGGCTTCGGCGACATCGCAGGCCTCGCGGGCAAGGCGGGCTCCGGTCTCGTTGAGTTCGCGGGCCAGGTGCTGCAGGCCGTAGTCCTCGAGCGAGATCGTGGTCGAGTTGAATGTGTTTGTTTCGAGCAGGTCGGCGCCTGCATCCAGGTACTGGGTGTGGATTTCCCGGATGATCTCGGGCCGGGTCAGGCTCAGTAGATCGTTGTTGCCGCGCTGGTCGCGCGCGCAGCCGCAGGCTTCGCCGTGGGCGTGGTCGTCAGACGCATGCTGGTCGTCATAACCGTCGGCGAAGCGGGTGCCGCGATAGTCGGCTTCCTGCAGTTCGTACTGCTGGATCATCGTGCCCATCGCGCCGTCGATGACGAGGATGCGCTCGTGCAGCAGGCGCTGCAGCGCTTCGACACGGGCGGGGTGCAGCCAGGGGAGGGTATTCATCTCAGTGCTTCTTGGGCTTGCGCGCCGCAGCGCCGGCTTCGACCGGCTTGTGCGCCATCAGGGTGATCACTTCGAAGTGCGGCGGACGGCGTTCGCGGGTGACGGTTTCGCAGCTGGTGATTTCAAATCCCGCCTTGGTCACGAACTTCTGCAATTCCTTCTCGGCGAAGCCCAGATTCACGTGGCCATAGGCTTCGACCGTGTGGCGATGCTCGTGCTTGGCAAGGCTGGTCAGTAGCAGGCGGCCGCCCGGGCGCAGGATGCGCGCGGCTTCGGCGACGGCCTGCGCTGGATGCTCGGAATAGGTGAGGGCGTGCATCAGCACGACGAGGTCGAACTGTGCCGCGGCGAACGGCAACGCATGCATATCGCCTTCGCGGACTTCCACGTTCTCCAGCTTGCGCAAACGCTCGGAGGCGGCGAGCACGACCTTGGTGCTGGAGTCCAGGCACACGTAGCGATTGGAATGCGGCGCCAGCAGCTCGGCCAGCACGCCATCGCCCGAGGCGATATCGAGCACGTCACCAGGCTGCAGCAGCGGCAGGGCCGAGCGCGCCAGGGCTTCCCAGGTCCGGCCCGGGGAGTAGTGGCGCTCCATGTCGCCGGCTACGGAGTCCGCCCAGTTCTGCTCGTTGGCGCGTGCCGCCAGGACACTGGCCACGCGGTCGCGGTCTTGGCGCAGCAGGGGGTCGTCGCTGCCTTCGCGTAGGGTCTGCCACAGCGCCAGCTGGGCGGCATCCAGGGCGCTTTCCTCGAAGCGGTAGTAGGCGGACACGCCGGAGCGTCGATCGCGCACCAGTCCGGCTTCCTTGAGCTTGGACAAATGCGTGGACACGCGCGGCTGCGCCAGACGGGTGATCGCCGACAATTCGGCGACGGTGAGTTCCTCGCGTTCTAGCAGGGCGAGCAGCCGGACGCGGGTGGCGTCGGCGAAAACCTTGAGACGTGAGGACCAGCCTTCGAGATCCATGGGGTACGGCCTTTTATCAACCTATCGCGATATAGCGATAAGTGTGAGCCGGGCTGGGCGTTCGGTCAAGAAACGCAAGGGAATAAGCTGGGGTTATTTCGCGCTCAGGGCTACAATTCGCGTCTTCGCCGAGTCACTTAAGGGTACTGACGTGGATTTCCGCTTCACCGAAGAGCAGTTGATGATCCAGGACGTGGCGCGCCGCATCGCGCAGGAGAAGATCGCGCCGAGCGCCGAACACCACGACCAGACCGGCGAATTCCCGCTGGCGAACATCCGGACCCTTGGTGAGAACGGTCTGATGGGTATCGAAGTGCCGGCCGAATACGGCGGCGCGGGCATGGACCCGATCAGCTACGTACTGGCCATGATCGAGATCGCCGCAGGCGACGCCGCGCACTCGACCATCGTGTCGGTCAACAACTCGCTGTTCTGCAACGGCATCCTGAAGTTCGGCACCGAGGCGCAGAAGCAGCTGTACGTCCGCGCCATCGCCGAAGGCCGCGAGATCGGCGCCTTCGCTCTGACCGAACCGCAGTCGGGCTCCGACGCCACTGCGATGCGCTGCAAGGCCGTGAAGCAGGCCGATGGCACCTACATCGTCAACGGCAAGAAGAGCTGGATCACCTCCGGTCCGGTCGCCAAGTACATCGTGCTGTTCGCGATGACCGATGCCGACAAGGGCGCGCGTGGCATCACCGCCTTCATGATCGATACCACCAAGCCCGGTTTCCACCGCGGCAAGACCGAACCCAAGCTCGGCATCCGCGCCTCGGCCACCTGCGAGATCGAGTTCGCCGACTACGTGGTCCAGGCTGACGAAGTGCTGGGCCAGGAAGGCGAAGGCTTCAAGATCGCCATGAGCGTGCTCGATGCCGGCCGTATCGGTATCGCTTCGCAGGCGCTGGGCATCGCCCGCGCCGCGTACGAGAAGACCATCGAGTACGTGAAGGAGCGCAAGGCCTTCGGTGCGCCGATCGGCACCTTCCAGATGACCCAGGCCAAGATCGCCGACATGAAGTGCAAGCTTGACGCAGCCACGCTGCTGACGCTGCGCGCGGCCTGGCAGAAGGGCGAGTTCGAGAAGGGCGGCGCCCGCTTCAGCAACGAAGCCGCCATCGCCAAGCTGACGGCTTCGGAAGCCGCCATGTGGATCACCCATCAGGCAGTGCAGATTCACGGCGGCATGGGTTATTCGAAGGAAATGCCGCTGGAGCGTTATTTCCGCGACGCCAAGATCACAGAAATCTACGAAGGCACCAGCGAAATCCAGCGCCTGGTCATCGCGCGTAACGAAACCGGATTGCGCTAAGCAGTCGCCTCAAAGGCCCGCGCCAAAAGCGCGGGCCTGATTGCATTGCCCCGCTGTTGAAGTATTTGCACTAACTGTCGTTTACGTACCAACTGCTTTTCTGCACCAACCCCTCATTACGGATCGGATTTCCAAGCTGACATGAGCACCGCACGCAAAGCTCCGAAGGCCGCGGCCAAGACTGCCGCCAAGACCGCCGACAAGGGCACCGTCGCCAAGCCGGCCCCCGCCACCGAGAGCCAGGCCGTTTCGCTCGAACCCATTCTCGCCGCCATGCGCAAGCGCCTGCCCAAGGCACGCCATGCCGAAGGCGAGGCTTTCATCAACGCGTTCTATCGCCGCATGAGCGACGACGAGCTCCCGCAGCACAGTGCCGATGGCTGGGCCGCGCTGGCGGTCGACTTCCTCGACTTCGCCCGCGCACGCAAGCCGGGCACGGCGCTGGTTCGCCTGTTCAACTCGTCGATCAAGAGCCACGGCTGGGAATCCGCCCACACCGTGCTGCAGATCGCCAACGACGACATGCCGTTCCTCGTCGACACGGTGACCATGGCACTGGCCGAGCAGGGCATCGGCGTGCACGTGCTGGGCCATCCGGTGGTGACTTTCAAGCGCGACAAGGCGGGCAAGCTGCTCGCGGTCGGCGAAGGCACGTCCGAATCGCTGATGCATCTGGAAATCGACCGCCAGTCGGCCGACGAAATGCCCAAGGTCCAGAAGGCCGTGGAAGCCGTGCTCGCCGACGTGCGCGCGATCGTGCGCGACTGGCAGCCGATGCGCGACAAGATGACTGAAGTCGCGGAGGAAGTCGGCAGCCGCAAGCAGGGCGATCCGGCTGCGCTGGCCGAAGTGCGCGAATTCCTGCGCTGGGCCGGCGACAACCATTTCACCTTCTTCGGTTACCGCAAGTACGAAGTGTCCAAGGCCGAAGGCAAGGACGTGTTGCGCGGCGTGAAGGACAGCGGTCTGGGCCTGCAGCGTGGACATGAGGCGCAGGTGCGTCCGATCACCTCGCTGCCGGCGCACGACAAGCAGCGCGAAGCCAGCGATGCGTTGATCCTGACCAAGACCAATGCGCGTGCCACCGTGCACCGTCCGGGTTACATGGATTACATCGGCGTGCTGGAGTTCGACGCCAAGGGCAAGGCGGTGGCCGAACACCGCTTCCTTGGTCTGTACACCTCCAGTGCCTACAACCGTCGCCCGTGGGACATCCCGCTGGTACGTCAGCGTCACGAATACGTGATGCAGCAGTCGGGCCTGACGCCCAGCAGCCATAGCGGCAAGGCGCTGCGCCACATCCTGGAAACGCTGCCGCGCGACGAGCTGTTCCAGTCCACCGGTCCGGAACTGCTGCGTACCACCACCGGCATCCTCGGCCTGCAGGAACGCGTGCGCAGCAAGCTGTTCCTGCGCCGCGACCGCTATGGCCGCTTCTTCTCGGGCCTGGTCTACATTCCGCGCGACCGCTTCAACACCGACGTGCGCCTGCGCATCGAAGCGATGCTCAAGGAGATGCTGCACGGCGAGTTCGTCGATACCAACGTCCAGCTCAGCGAATCGCCGCTGGCGCAGCTGCACCTGGTCATCCGCCCGAAGTCGGGCGAAGTGGTCAAGGTCAACAACGCCGCAATCGAAGCCGCACTGGCCAAGATCATCCGCAACCTGCAGGACGACCTGCGTGAAGCGCTGATCGCCCGTCACGGCGAACACGACGGTCTCACGCTGGCCAACCGCTATGGCCGCGCCCTGCCGACCGGTTACATCGAAGAAGTCGGCGCCGAAGTCGCCGCGCAGGACATCGCCAATCTGGCCGCGCTCACCGGTCCGGACGATCTGCGTCTGAGCCTGCACCGCGCCCACAAGGGCGAGGGCGGCCTGCGCTTCAAGTTCTATCGCCAGAACGACGACATTCCGCTGTCCGACGCCCTGCCGATGATGGAGAACATGGGCCTGCGGGTGATCTCCGAACACCCGTATCGCCTGACCGTCGATGGCCAGGTGTTCTACGTGCAGGATTTCGAAGTCGAGACCACCGGCGCCGAACTCGACATCGACAGCCTCGATTCCAATTTCGAAGACGCCTTCGCGCAGATCTGGCGCGGCAATGCCGAGAACGACGGCTTCAACCGCCTGATCCTCGGCGCCAGCCTGTCGTGGCGCCAGGTCGCGATGCTGCGCGCCTACTGCAAGTACCTGCTGCAGGTCGGCGTGCCGTTCTCGCAGAGCTATACCGAGGCAACGTTTGCGCGCTATCCGATCCTCGCGCGTCTGCTGGTGGAAGTGTTCGAAGCCAAGTTCGACCCGAGCACCGGCAGCGAGAGCAAGGCCGAGATCAAGGCGGGCATGGAGCGCTTCGGCAAGCAGCTCGCCGCACTGGCCGGTAACGATGGCGCGTTGATGGCGGCCGTGTTGCCGGTGGTCGAAGCCCGCGCCGCCAAGCGCGACGCACAGATCGAAGCGACGCGCAGCGCGTTCAAGGCGCTGCTTGACCGCGTCGCGAGCCTCGACGAAGACCGCATCTTCCGCAGCTTCCTCGGCGTCATCGACGCGACGCTGCGCACCAGCTACTACATCCAGTACGCGAACGGCCTGCGCAAGGACGGCGGCCCCGCCGACTACGTCAGCTTCAAGTTCGATTCGAGCAAGGTGCCGGATCTGCCGAAGCCGCGTCCGTATCGCGAAATCTTCGTGTACGGCCCGCGCGTGGAAGGCGTACACCTGCGCTTCGGTCCGGTCGCGCGTGGCGGCCTGCGCTGG
This sequence comes from Lysobacter tyrosinilyticus, assembly GCF_054779815.1. Taxonomy (NCBI): domain Bacteria; kingdom Pseudomonadati; phylum Pseudomonadota; class Gammaproteobacteria; order Lysobacterales; family Lysobacteraceae; genus Lysobacter; species Lysobacter tyrosinilyticus. The sequence continues at coordinate 231,675 of NZ_BAAGXN010000003.1, read as the reverse complement.
TCGGATCGCCGCGAAGACTTCCGCACCGAAGTCCTGGGCCTGGTGAAGGCGCAGATGGTGAAGAACACCGTGATCGTGCCGGTTGGTTCGAAGGGCGGTTTCTACTGCAAGCAGCTGCCGAATCCGAGCGTGGACCGCGACGCGTGGTTCAACGAAGGCGTGGCCTGCTACAAGCGTTTCATCAACGGCCTGCTCGACATCACTGACAACATCACGCCGGACGGCAAGATCGTGTACCCGGCCAACGTGGTGCGTCATGACAATGACGACCCGTATCTGGTCGTCGCCGCCGACAAGGGCACCGCGACGTTCTCCGACATCGCCAACGGCATCGCGGCCGCGCACAAGTTCTGGCTGGACGACGCCTTCGCCTCGGGCGGCTCGGTCGGTTACGACCACAAGGGCATGGGCATCACCGCGCGCGGTGGCTGGGAGTCGGTCAAGCGCCACTTCCGCGCCATCGGCCGCGACTGCCAGAAGGAAGACTTCACCTGCACCGGCGTGGGCGACATGTCCGGTGACGTGTTCGGCAACGGCATGCTGCTGTCCAAGCACATCCGTCTGGTCGCTGCGTTCGACCATCGCCACATCTTCCTCGACCCGAACCCGGATGCGGCGATCTCGTTCAAGGAACGCGACCGCATGTTCAAGCTGCCGCGTTCGTCGTGGGAGGACTACGACAAGAAGCTGATCAGCAAGGGCGGTGGCATCTTCCCGCGTTCGGCCAAGTCGATCCCGGTCTCGGCTGAAACCCGCGCCGCGCTCGGCATCGAGAACGGTGTGACCGCACTCAGCCCGAACGAGCTGATGAACGCCATCCTCAAGGCGCCGGTCGACCTGCTGTGGAACGGCGGCATCGGCACCTACGTCAAGGCGACCAGCGAAACCAACCAGCAGGTCGGCGACCGCGCCAACAACGCATTGCGCGTCGATGGCCGCGAGCTGCGCTGCAAGGTGGTGGGCGAAGGCGGCAACCTGGGCCTGACCCAGCTGGGCCGCGTCGAAGCCGCAATGCACGGCGTGCTGCTCAACACCGACTTCATCGACAACTCCGCCGGCGTGGATACCTCGGACCACGAGGTCAACATCAAGATCCTGCTCAACGGCGAAGTGCAGAAGAAGAAGCTCACCTTCGACGCGCGCAACAAGCTGCTGGCTTCGATGACCGATGAGGTCGCCGACTTGGTGCTGGCCGACAACTACCGCCAGAACCAGGCGATCAGCCTGATGGAGCGGATGAGCGTGTCGCGCATGGGCTCCAAGCGCCACTTCATCACTACGCTGGAATCGCAGGGCCTGCTCGATCGTCAGATCGAATACCTCCCGACCGATGCCGAGCTGGTCGAGCGCAAGTCGCGCGGCCAGGGCCTGACCCGTCCGGAGCTCGCGATCCTGCTGTCGTACTCGAAGATCGTGTTGTTCCAGCAGTTGGCCGAATCGGACGTGCCGGAAGATCCGTACCTGTCGAAGGAACTGGTCCGCTACTTCCCGAAGCCGCTGCAGGACAAGTACGCCAAGGCGATGGAAGGCCACCGCCTGAAGCGCGAGATCATCGCCACGGCGGTGACCAACTCGATGGTCAACCGCATGGGCGCGACCTTCACCCTGCGCATGACCGAAGATAGCGGCCGTACGCCGGGCGAAGTGGCCAAGGCTTTCACCATCACCCGCGAAACGCTCGATGCGCGCGCCTTGTGGGCGCAGATCGACGGTCTCGATGGCAAGGTGCACGAGTCGGTGCAGATCGACGCCCTGCAGGTGATCTGGAACCTGCAGCGCACGTTCACGCGCTGGCTGCTGTCGCGTCCGGGTGCGATTCCGGATATCGCCACCGCAGTGAATCGTTACTTCGACGGTTACAAGGACATCCGCGCTGGCGAGAACATCCTCGGCCCGCTGCAACGTCCGGGTTACGAGGCCGCGCTGCGCGACTGGAAGGCGAAGGGCGTTCCGAACGACCTCAGCCTGCAGCTCGCTGCGCTGCCCTACATGGAACCGGCCTGCGACGTCATCGAAATCGCCCGCGAGCGCAAGCTCAAGGTCGTCGATGTCGCCAAGGTCCACTTCCGCCTGGGCGAAGCGCTCAACCTGCCGTGGCTGAGCGGGCAGATCGACAACCTGGCGGTCGAAGGCCGCTGGCACGCGGTCGCACGTGGCGTGCTGCGTGAGGAGCTCGCGACCCAGCAGCGCGCACTGGTTGGTCAGGTCCTGTCGATGCCGGGCGCGAACGCCGATGCGAAGGTGCAGAGCTGGCTGCAGCGCGACGATGCCTCGCTGCGCTTCACGCTGGCGATGCTCAACGAGCTGGCCTCGCAGAAGACGCTGGATTACCCGACCGCTTCGGTCGCGGTGCAGCGCCTTTCGCAGCTCGCTTCGCGCGGGTGATGTTGCCTAAGCCCCTCTCCCATCGGGAGAGGGGTTGGGGGCGCCTCGGATCCCAATCCGAATCATTGATGGCAAACGAGCCGCAGCGAGCGGAATTGCCGAACAGCCAGTGGTTTACCCTTTTCACTCGCTGCGGCTCGTTCGACAGCACCGATGCGGATAGCCGACTGGGGCGCACCCGCATCCGGCGCTACGCGCCACCTTCTCCCGGAGGGAGAAGGAAACATTGAGGTGGCGGTACGAATCACATTCGTGAGTTAAGCTCCGCGCATCGCAATGGAGCCGCCGATGACCGCGTCGACGCCACGACTCGCCTTCCTAGCCAGTCCCGCCGAAGAGGCGCAACGCGCGCTTACGGACATGATCGCGCGCTACGGCGACCATGCGCCGGATGAAGCCGACGTCCTCGTTGCCCTTGGCGGCGATGGGTTCATGCTGCAGACCCTGCATCGCCACGCCGGACTCGCCAAGCCGGTGTATGGAATGAAGCTGGGCACGGTAGGTTTCATGATGAACCACCAGCGCAGCGAGGATCTGGTCGAACGCATCCACGCGGCGGAACCGGCAGTGTTGCGACCGCTGGAAATGGTCGCGCAGACCGAATCAGGCGCGACGGTGGGCTCACTGGCCTATAACGAAGTCTCGCTGCTGCGTCAGACGCGCCAGGCCGCGCACCTGTCCATCGATCTCAACGGCCAGACCCGCCTGGATGAGCTCATCTGCGATGGCGTACTGGTCGCGACGCCCGCAGGCAGCACCGCCTACAACTTCTCCGCACACGGGCCGATCCTGCCACTGGGCGCGAATGTGATCGCGCTGACCCCGATCGCGGCGTTCCGTCCGCGGCGCTGGCGCGGCGCCGTGCTCAAGGCAGATACGGAAGTGCGTTTCCGCGTGCTCGATCCGTTCAAGCGTCCCGTTAGCGCCACAGCGGATTCACATGAAGTCCGCGACATCGTCGAGGTCACGATCCGGGAATCGCGCGACCGCACGGTGACCCTGCTGTTCGATCCCGAGCACAACCTCGAGGAAAGGATCCTCGCGGAGCAGTTCACCAGCGGATAGCTGCCGTTGTCTTACGCGCCCCGGGCGTCGTCCTGAACATGGCGAGGACATCCTTTCGAGCGTCACCACAACAGCAGCTCCCTCGCCATGCTCGGGTGACAGCTTGCGTACTGCCGGGCGAAGAGAAGATCGGACGCTTGCGCGCCCGATCTTCCATGTCGTGTAGCGAGTCGCCTCAGTACCCGCGCGCCAGCGCCACCAGACGATCGCTGGCGCCGTTGAACACGTCCTGGTCACCCGGGAATACCCCTGAGTCCGCGTACTGCCAGAATGTGTAGTACGTCCACGCATACGGCAGAGTGCCGACCGTGCTCGAATAGCGCGCGACCCATAGCGGACTGGTGCCGCTGAAGTTGCCGGCAGTGCCCACGCACGTCGTCCACCAGCTGGTGCTGGTGTAGATCACCGGATAGCGACCGGTGCGGTACTGGTAGCGATTGCTGAAGGACGAAATCCACGACGCCATCTGACTCTTGCTCAAGCCGTAGCAGGTCGAGCCGTACGGGTTGTATTCCATATCCAGTGCACCGGGCAGGGTCTTCGCGTCGGCGGACCAGCCGCCGCCGTGGTTGACGAAGTAGTCGGCCTGCGTCGCGCCGCTGGTCGTGTCAGGGCGTGCGAAATGATAGGAACCGCGGATCATCCCGACGTTGTACGAGCCGTTGTACTGCTGGGCGAAATACGGATTGGTGTAATAGGTGCCTTCGGTCGCCTTGATGTAGGCAAAGCGCGCGCCGTTGCTATAGGCCGCCGACCAGTTCACGTTGCCCTGGTAGCCGCTCACGTCCATGCCCTTGACCGAGCCGGTCAACGCGAGGGTCACGCTGGGATCCACACGCAAGGGCTCGCGGGGTTCATGCATGCGGATCTGCGAGCCCATCGGATGGTCGTGGGAAACGATGTAGGTGGCGAGTTCCGACGGGATGTCGGGATTCAGTTTGTCGAGCCAACCGCTCTCGAGTCCGGGAGCAGGGGGCGCTTCGGCTCCGGAGTGCTTCGTGGACGGATTCGAAGCCGGGTCCCCTTGAGGGGCGGCCGCGGCCGTGGCGATGGAGAGCGTAACGAGCGAGGCGAGCATGACCGTGCGCGCCGAAGTCGGTTGCAATGAGAAGTACGACCGCATGTGATTCCTCCATGAATAAAGCGATCCGACGCATCCATGAAGCATGGCGCCGGGGACAGGTGTTGTCGCAGTACACGCGGCGAGCCATCGCGACGGCCCGCCGCGCCTCGAAAAGTAGAGGCGCGGAGTGTTGCAGTTTGTGACGTGATATCGGTTTTCCGCCCCATGCCGCGTGTCGCCGGCTCCCCCAGGCACTTCTGGCCGTACTTCGCGAGGCAAGGGCACCCAGAGGGAAAACCAGCCACCCGCGGAGCAATCCGCCGGGGCAACATCTCCCAACAGCCAGGTCTCACCGCGTGCGACCTGCGCGAGGCACAATACGAACATGCCCGACCGTGACGCCAACCCCCTGATCGTTGCGATTTCCTCGCGCACCCTGTTCGACATGGAGGACAGCCATAGACTGTTCGAACGCGAGGGCATCGATGCCTACGCGGACTACCAGCGAACGCACGAGGACGACATCCTCGAACCGGGCATCGCCTTTCCGCTGGTACGCAAGCTGTTGGCCCTGAACGAGGGCGCGCCACCGGAGGCGCCACGGGTGGAGGTCATCCTGATCTCGCGCAATTCGGCCGACACCGGGCTGCGCATCTTCAATTCGATCGCGCATCACGGTCTCGCGATCAAGCGCGCCGCCTTCAGCAACGGCGCCGCGCCATATCCCTACATCCGGCCGTTCGGCGCCGACCTGTTCCTGTCGACGCACGCCGAAGACGTGCGCAATGCATTGGCCGCGGGCATCGCAGCGGCCACGCTGTTGCCGGCCAAGGCGCAGCAGCAGCGGCACGATCAGCTGCGCATCGCCTTCGACGGTGACGCGGTGATCTTCGACGACGAAGGCGAGCGCGTGTCGCGCGAAGGTGGGCTGGCCGCATTTGCCGCGCACGAGCGCGAACATGCGGGCGACCCTCTGTCGGGCGGGCCGTTCCGTGGATTCCTCGATGCCTTGCATCGTCTGCAGGCGGCGTTTCCCACCGGACAGTCGTCTCCGATCCGCACGGCGCTGGTCACCGCACGTTCCGTGCCGGCGCACGAACGCGTGATCCGCACATTGCGCGATTGGGGCATCCGCCTCGACGAGGCGCTATTCCTCGGCGGACGCGCCAAGGGCCCGTTCCTGGAAGCGTTCGGTGCCGATATCTTCTTCGATGATTCCGAACACAACATCGTGTCGGCCCGCGATCACGTGGCGGCCGGGCATGTGCCGCACGGCGTAGCCAACCGCGGCTAGGCAGCGCGCGTAGACAGGAGTCGTAAGATGCCGGAACTTCGACTAGCCCAGCACGCCGATATTCCGGAGCTCCAGGCGCTGATCGCGTTGTCGGGCCGTGCACTGAGCGCGGGCTACTACTCGGCAGAGCAAGCCGAGGCGATCACTCGTCATGTGTTCGGTGTGGATACGCAGCTGATCGACGACCAGACGTATTTCGTCATCGAGGACGACGGGCGCATCGTGGCCTGCGGAGGCTGGAGCGGGCGGCGCACGCTGTTCGGCGGCGACCAGACGAAACAAGGGCCGGATCCGTTGCTCGATCCGGCCACCGAAGCGGCGCGCATTCGCGCTTTCTTCGTCGATCCGGCCATGGCCCGCCGTGGGTTGGGACGCGAGCTGATGAATGCGTGCATCCAGGCATCGCGACGTTCGGGTTTTTCCATGCTCGATCTGGTTTCGACCATGCCAGGCGAGCCGCTGTACCTCGCGGCGGGATTCACCGTGCTGGAGCGCTTCGATCTCGATCTTCCCGGTGGCGTACGCGTTCCGGTTTCGCGTATGCGGATGACGATCGGTTGACGTGCACTCAGCCTACGAACCGCAGCGGCACTACCGCGGCGTCGCGGCCCTCCAGGTGTGTGCCAACCCGGTCGCCCTGACGCTGGAACACCACGTCGACGCGCCGGTTGTCTATCGCGATCCGTCGCACCCGCACGTGATCGATACCGGGCGGCAACATGGGCCGCTCGACCTGTACTTCGCCGCGCCAGCCGTCGATCTCCAGGCCCAGGCACGACTGCAGCAGCATGAAAGCCGAGCCCGCTGCCCAAGCTTGCGGCAGGCAGGCGACGGGGTAGGCCACCGGCGTGGAGCCCTGTGCGCGCGGGAAGCCGCAGAACAGTTCGGGAAGCCGCAGGTCGAAATGCACCGCCGCTTCGAACATGCCGCGCAATAGCCGCACGGCAGCGGCGCGATCGCCGTAGCGGGATAGTCCTGCCGCGCACAGCGCCGTGTCGTGCGGCCATACCGAGCCGTTGTGGTACGACATCGGGTTGTAGCGTGCTTGGCCCGACGCCAGCGTGCGCAGTCCCCAGCCGGTGTGGAAGGCCGGTGTCAGCAGGTTGGCGCCAACCTGCGCGGCGCGTGCCGGATCGGGCAGTCCCACGAACAGCAGATGTCCTGGGTTGCTGGTCCTGACGCGACACAACTGGCCTTCGCCATCGATGGCGATGCCGTAATAGCCTGAGTCGGACATCCAGAAGCGCTCTTCCACCGCCGAGCGCATGCGTTCGGCGCGCTCCTGCCAATGCATCGCGGCTTCCACGTCGTTGCGACGCTTCGCGAGCACTGCCATCGCGCGAAAGGCGGCGTAGGCATAGCCCTGGACTTCCACCAGCGCGATCGGACCCGGAGGAAAGCGTCCGTCGGCGTGGAAGACAGAATCCTCGCTGTCCTTCCAGCCCTGGTTCGCCAGCCCGGTTGCCGAGCCACGCGCGTAATCGAGGAAACCATCGCGATTGGCATCGCAAACCCGCTCGATCCATGCAGTCGCGGCGAGCAACGCCGGCCACAGTCGATGGATGAAGGCGAGGTCACCGGTTCGTTCCGCGTAGGCTCCGGCCAGCGTCACGAACAGCGGAGTGGTGTCGACACCACCGTAGTACCGGCCGAAGGGGAGTTCGCGCATCGCCGCCATCTCGCCCTTGCGCGTCTCATGCATGATCTTGCCGGGAGCGGCATCGAGGAACGCGGATTCTTCCTGCGCCTGGTGGTGCGCGAGAAACGCGAGCACTCCGCGGGCAATGTCCGGATCCAGCCATAGCGTCTGTAACGCCGTGATCACTGCGTCCCGTCCGAACGGCGTCGAGAACCAGGGGATGCCGGCATAAGGATAGGGACCGGTTTCCAGCTCACTGGTAAGCAGTGCGAGATCCGCGCGCGATTTGTCCATCCAGGCATCGAACAGCGGACCGCCACTATGTATCTGGCCGCTGCGTCGCTGGCGACCGCGCATGGTGGCGCGTGCGTGCACGGCCGCGTCGCGGAAGCGTTTGGGCGACGGGGCTTCTGCGGGGGCCGTACCGCATTCCAGATAAAGCTCTTCGCGGATTCCAGGCCGCAGTTCCAGCAGGAATTCGGCTGAATCCGGCGTCAGGTGCGTGGGCGCGCGTGAGAACGAAAGCACCGAGGAGCGAAGGTGTTGATCCAGCCCCCGGTAGCGGAACGCGACACTGTCCGCCGTTGATTCCGCATCGAGCAACGCACCGCGTGCTGCACGCACGCTGCCGCGTACTTCGAACATGTCGCGGAAGTCTGCCGCGAAGGACAGCCGCAGCGGCAGATGGACGACGTGCTGGCCGTAGTTCACGCAGGAAATGCGCTCGTGGAGACGATCGGCGCGGAGGAAACGTTCGCGCTGCAGGTGGATCACCCCCTGTGCCGCAGGCGTGCCGCCAAGGGGTGGCAACGGGCGGTTGGTCAGGTGTGCGACGAACATGACGTTGTCGCGACTTACGGTCGCACTCAACAAGGCCGGTTGCGAGTCGCCAAGGCGTAAGCGAAACAGCGAGAGCAGCCGCGTATCGTTGTGGAAAAAGCCGTCGCTGCCACCCTCGATGTCACCGGCCGCATCGGCCACGATGAAGCTGTCGCCATCCTTGAGGACATAGGTGCTCGAGAGGCTGGCGGCGATCGGTTCCATCGTCATGCCAGCCGTAACTGGTCCGCTTTGCCGCTGCGGATCAGTTTCCGGTACAGGTCGACGTAGTGGCTTGCCATCACTTCCGCTGTGAATCGCCGTTCGAAGACGTCGCGTATCCGCCTGCGATCGAGCTGTCGGACTCTGCCGATAGCTGCGACGGCTTCATCCTCGTTGTTGACGATGTAACCGGTGATGCCGTTGTCGACGACTTCTGGCACCGAACCGCAAGGCCAGGCAATCACGGGTGTGCCGCAAGCCATGGCCTCGATCATCACCAGCCCGAACGGTTCTGGCCAGTCGATGGGGAACAGCAGCGCGATGGCATTACCGAGGAATTCCGTCTTGTCGCCGTCGCTGATCTCGCCGATGAACTCAATCAGTGGATCGTCGAGCAACGGCCGGATCTCATGGTTGAAATAGCTGCGATCGGCGGCGTCCACCTTGGCGGCGATCTTCAGCGGGATACCCGTGCGCTTCGCGATGGCGATGGCACGGTCCGGGCGCTTCTCCGGCGAAATCCGTCCAAGGAAGGCCAGGTAACCGTCTTCCGGCTCGGGAGAAAATTCGATCAACGTGCTCGGCAAACCGTGCGGGACGGTGCCCAGCCAATGCGCGAAGCGCAGCGGCTCGCGTTGGTGATCCGAAACCGAAATCAAAGGGAATCGCGGCCAGCGCCAATAGGCAGCGGGCAGATCCTTGAGGTCGAGCCGGCCGTGCAGCGTGGTGACGGTGCGCTCGGCGATGTCCTCGAACATCGGGAAATGCAGCAGGTCGACATGGAAGTGCAGCATGTCGAATTCGTGCGCGCATTGGCGTACTTCATGCAACATCACAAGATGCGCGGCGAGATCCGATTTCAGAGGTTCCGGATCCAGTCGTATGGCCTGGTCGCGCACGGGCACGAGCGTGGCGCGTGTGGCCGCCTCCGCGCTCGCGAATAGCGTCACGTCGTGCCCAAGCTCGGTGAGCGCGTCGGCCAGGTAGGCGACGATCCGCTCCGTGCCACCGTAGAGCCGGGGAGGGACGGATTCATATAGTGGTGCGATCTGGGCGATTTTCATGGCTGGTTCTGCGGCACCCAGGAGTGCTGCAGAAGATTGCCGCGATGGGCGTGGACGCAATGTGTCGAACGCAGGACGGCTCACTGCATCGATGTGGGGCGCTATGACCTGGTTCGCCCCGATCACCAAGCGAGGTTTGAGGACAGCGGTGAAAACTCGCTCCGCGCGATGGGCTGCGTGCGAGATCAGCCGCCGTTTGTCGGCGACCGGCCGAGTGGCAGGCGGACGTCGCTGACTTTCCATGTGACGCCTGTCCGCGTCAGCACGAATACGACGGGCTCGCTGTCGGCATTGACGACCGTGGCGGTGAAACGCGATAGCGACTCAAACCGATAGCGCGCGCCCTCCAGCGGATCCCGGGGCGGCGCGGTGGCGTAGGAGTCCTCCGATGAGCGCTTGCCATCCAGCCGATGCCAGACATTGCGGCCTTCCATCACCGCGGCGAGTCCGGCGGGTGTCGCCATTACGTCGACGATGCCATCGGTTGCGCCACTGGCCAGTCGCAACGCGATTGCGCCCAGCAGATTGGCCTGCATGTCCGGTCCGGCGCGCCGCACCATGTAGTCGTCGACCTGGAGTTTCAGGTTAGCGCGCAGAGCAGGGAAGTCGACGTTTTCCGAAAGACGCGCAGCGTCCTGTTTCTGCACCGCATTGCGGATAGCGTGGATGGTGAGGAATGGACCAGCGACGATCCAGCCGATGGCCAGTGTGAGCACCGCGACGATCGCGATCAGCCACTTCTTCATCAGTTCGCTCCTGGACCCAAGCCGCGAGCATAGCGCGCAGGATGGTAGGGGCCGGAATTCCGGCCCCTACGGAAGCTGCTCCGGTCAGATCACCAAGATCGAACGGCTATCAGAAGCGAACCGCGCGGGAGTGACTCTCCAACAACGCCAACCGGGTCTGATCATTGAGCTCTAGTTGTCGGACCTCGAACGGCGCGCCGTAGCCCGCTGGTATGTGGCTGCGGTCGAATGCCAGCACCAGTGAGCCGTTGCGCCGCTCGATCCATGCCGCCGAATGCGCCTGCGACACCGGTGCGAGCGTGCCATCCGAAGCCGTGGCATACAAAGTGCCGCGGACTTCGTAGCGACCTGGCGATGCGGCTTCCACCGGAACTACGAGACGAAGCTTCGACGCGTCGATGCTCAGGTTGCCGCTGATGCGCGCGGTGGGTGCGGCCACGCCAAAGGCAGTGCGAGCGTCACGCGAGACACCGTCGCCATTGGCGAACAGCTGCAGTTCCCATAGACCTGGTGATGCGCTGGCTTGCATGGGCAGTTTCACGTGTGCCTTAAGCGCGCCGTCGGCATCACGCGCGACCGGTATGGGCCGACTGCTACCATCCGGCGCAACCAGCAACGCTTCCGCCTGGGCGGCAATCGCGTGCTTCTGATTGGCCATGGACATCGACACGGTCACTGTGTCGCCGCCAAGTACGCGCTGCCGATCTGCCTGGGCTTTGAGCACCACGCCGCTTTCCGGCTCGAACACATGCACGACATAGCGGCCCTTCGCCTTGGCTGCGTGCAGCGTGTAGGCACCTGCACCCGCTTCGCGCCCGAGCTTCACTACAGCGGTTCCCGCTGCGACGTCCATGCCGGCTGCACGCAGTTGCTCGGCACTCGCCGTCCGTTCCAGTCGCATCGCCTTGCCGTTGCCATTCACGCCGATGTCGGACGCGGACAGCGCCGTCGAACTTTGCGCCGGGCTGACACGGATGAGCGCACCGGGTGCGGTGGTCTTCAGCGCGACGCCTTTCTGCAATTCGGAGCCGTCCACCGTTTGCCAATACTCGCGGCTTTCCGCGATGTAGGGTGTCGGTACTGCGAGTCCTTCACGTGGATCCAGCGCCCACGAGAACGAAACCGGAGCACGTTCGAACTGGCCAGCGGGTGCGGGCAGCGACACCAAGCGTGCCGGTATCTGGTCGTTCGCATTCGCGGGCAGCATCGGCTGGGCCGCCCACGCGGCGAAAGACAACAGGAAAGACGAAGCCGCGAGGAGCGCGACGTTGATGTTCATGCGCATGGCCGGCCCTCAGAGCTTGAGATCGTTGCGGAGGATGGTGTCGAGCGTGAAGCAGGCACGACGGCTCTGGTTGTGGCTGAGCGGTTCGGCATCGGCCATGCGGTCCTTGTCGTAGAACCACACGCTGCCCGCCGCCGACTGGCTGCTGCAGTTGAGGAAGCCGTCCGAACAACTGTTGAGCCAGTTCTGCGTGGTTTCCAGGCCTACGTTCTCGGCGTATCCGCCGCAGTAGCTGTCGCCGTCGAACGGCGAGGAGTCCACGTCGGTCCCGACCACGCTGCGGAACGTCTTCGGCAACGCCGCACGACCGCTGGTGCCATAGAGGTAGTTGGCGTTGTAGTAGGCCATCCAGCTCTGCTGCTGTTGGCGCACCGCATCGGATTTGTAACCGATCAGCCAGCCGACCGATTGCTCGAAGACATTGCCGTTGATGACGGCATCCGCAAGCGGCGTTCCGCCGGAAGACGGCGCCAGCGCGTTGACGCGGACGATCTTGCTGATGATGTTGGGATAGCGGCTGTCGTAAGTCGGATTCGAGAGAATCCAGCGGACCACGTTGCCGCCATTGGAGTGAGTGATGACGATGAGACGGGTGATGCCCTTGCTGCTGATGAAGTTGCTCAGCTGTCCCGCCAGGCAACCCGCGGCGCGGCTGTCCCACATGTACTGCTGGAAGTCGCAGTTGATGACGACATAGTTGCTGGTGTTCGTCAGGCCCTGGCGCACCGAATCGACCATGGCGGGTTGCCAGTAGTCCTGGTACGCGTTGGTCTGGAGCCCGGTTCCATGGACAAAGGCCACGCCGGTGACGTCAGCGGCGGACGCGCACGGCGCCGCGGCGGCCAACAGCAGGCCGCAAAGCAGATTCCTCATATTCGTTCCCTCGAACTGCAGCGGCTCGGCCCGACGGCGTTGCCGCGGAAAGTCCTGCTTCTGCGCCGGGCCCAAGCGGCGCATCGCGGGCGAGCATACCCGTACGTATGGGTATGTCATGCGGCAACGCGGCAATAGGGACGGGCTACGTCACAGCTTGGCAACTACAGCCGGGCGTGACTTCGAGGAGAGGAAAGCGCTCAGAACTCCAGGTCGAGCGCCGCGCAGAGGTAATCCACGAAGGACGCCAGCCCGGCCAGATCGGTTTCGATGCTTTTCCGCAGACGCGGCCCGGTCATGGTGGCGTCGTCAATCGGGCGGAATGCGGCGAAATTGCGGCGCCGCAGGTCGTCGGCGAATTCGAAGTCGGCGGGAAAGCCGCGCGGCATGCGCGTCAGCATCTCGTCGTCGTCGAGGTCGAAGCGCTTGCGGAACGCGGTGCCGTGCGCCGCGGCCTTCCAGCTTCCGGGGTTGTCGACAATGAAGTGGCGGATGCGCCGAAGTGTTTCGGGTTGCGGATGCCACACACCGGCCGCGACGAAACAGTTGCCCGGCTGGAGATGCAGGTAGAAGGCAGGCGCCTCGACTTGTTTGCTGCGCGCATGAAACAGCCGCGCACCTTGCCAGTTCTTGTAAGGCGTCTTGTCATTGGCGAAGCGGGTGTCGCGGTGGATGCGGAACAGCGAACCGCCGTTGCCTTTCGGCTCGGAACGATAGTGTTCGCTGATTTCCAGCAATGCCGGTTGCAGGTCGCCGAGCAGGCGCTGGAACGGCTCGCGCACATTCGCGTCGTAATCGGCCTTGTGCGCCAGGAACCATTCGCGCTCGTTGTGGCGCGCGAGGCCGCGCAGGAACTTGAAGCTCGCGTCGCTGAAATAACTGCTCATCGTGCTACTACCTTTGGTCCGGGTTGCGGCCTGGTCAAGCGCTTCTCAGGCCAAACTGGCTTCGACCTCGCGACCCCAGGCCTCCAGCTGATCCAGCAAGACCTGCTTGCCGCCATCATCGGCATGGGTCGATCGCAGTGCCGCGATTTCGGCGCGGAACGTATCGAAGCTGTATTCGGAAAGGCCACGCTCATCGCGCAGGCGCGTCCGGCGGTAGTCGTTCCAGCGTGCGCGTTCGCTCACGGACAGCGTGTCGGGCCAGTTGCGGGCGCGATAGCGGAACAGCAGCTCGGGCAGACGTGAGTCGCGGAAGCCGAAAGCCTTCTCACCCAGGGTCTGCGGCGGAGTCGCGCGCACCTCGGTGAAAACACGCTTGTCGCCATCGCCGATGAAGGCGTCATAGAGCGAGGCGTCCACGTCCGGCGGCATGCGGTCTCGTTCCGAGGAAAATACCTGACGGACTTTTTCGGCCAGGGCCGGACCCACGGCGCGCAGGGTTTCGGCGCGTTGGAGCACCTGCTGCGGATCGATCATGAGCCGGGTGAAGTCCGCCTCGCGTAGATGATCCCAGGCGACCAGGGCCGGGCTGCGATTGAGGTGGACTTCCTTGAGCGCGATGCGTTCCTCGCCCTCGGGTAGGTCGGCACTTGGCGTGTAGAGTCGATCGGCGATTTCCGCCGGCGACAGGCGCAGCAGCGCCTGCGGGTCCTGGCCGAGATCGAACACCAGCACGCGATTGTCGATGCGCGGATGCCTTGCGATCGGCAGCACCGGCGCCGCGCACAGCCGGCTTGCGGGAAATCGCTGCGATACGTGCAGCACCGGCGTCATCGCCACGACATCGATCAAGCTGGCCGCAAAGCGCTTGTCGCGCAGCTTCAGCGCGTATTCCCACAGCCGTGGTTGCGCCTGCTTGAACTTGCGCGCCAATCCGATGAGTGCGCGCACGTCCGACAGGGCTTCATGCGCATCGCCGATACGCACGTCGTTGATGGTGGCCAGATGTTCCAGCTTGAAAGACGTCGCGCCGTCCTCGCGCTTGGGCCAGATCAGACCATCCGGGCGCAAGGCATGCGCGAGCCGGAACACGTCGAGCAGGTCCCAGCGGCAATTGCCTGCGCGCCATTCGCGCTCGTAGGCGTCGTAGAAATTGCGGAACAGGCCGTAGCGGACGAATTCGTCATCGAAGCGCAGCGAGTTGTAGCCCAGCGTGCAGGTCTCCGGCCGCGCCATCTCGTCGAAGATCAACGAGAACGCCTGTGCTTCGTTCATGCCATCGCGTAGCGCCGCCTGCGGAGCGATGCCGGTGATCAGCGTGGCGATCGGCGAGGGAAGCAGGTCGTCGGCGGGACGGACGAAGATGCTGATCGGCTCGTCGATTTCGTTGAGTTCGGTATCCGTCCGGATCGCCGCGAACTGCGCGACGCGGCTGGTCCGCGGGTCCGCACCGAAGGTTTCGAGGTCGTAGAACAGGAAGCTGGCGGGCATCGGGGACCGTATAGCGCGGGGCGGTCTCAGCAGATGAGAACGGCCAAGGGGTCGGAAGGAACGAGCCGTGCGCGTTCGGGATCCACGCGCACGGCCATGGGCTCAGGCTTCGACCGGCAGGGGCTCGAGCCGCGCGCGGACCGCAGCATCCACGGCATCCCAGTCGAGGGTATCGAGCGACGCGTGGCCGCGGGTCAAATCGACGAGCAGCTCGCGCTGCACTTGTCCACGCTGGAATGCCGTCGCGTACGGCAGGCGACGGAAGGTGACCATCGCGTAGCGCGGAACAAAGCGATCGGGATGACGTTCGGCCAGTTGGCGTTCGAGGGCTCGCTGCAGCAGGTAATCGTCGTCGTCGACGCGATCGCGCATTTCCAGGTAATTCTCGAGCGCCATCTGCTGGATCGCACGGGCGTTGGGCAGACGTTCGCCCTGGAAGGCGGCGAAGGCAGCGGCGCGATCGGACGTGCGCTCCAGGTGATCGGCAAGGGCGACACAATCCTCGAACGCACAGTTCATGCCCTGTCCGTGGAACGGCACCATCGCGTGCGCCGCATCGCCAAGCAGGACCGCGCGGTCGTCGAGATGCCAGTTGTCCAGATAGAGCGTGGCAAGCAGGCCGGTGGCGTTCTGCTCGAAGTCGCGTTCGAGGTTGGGAATCAGCGGCACCGCATCGGCGAAATCACGTTCGAACAACGCACGGGCGTCCGCGCCGTTCTTCACCGTCGCGAAGCTGGGATCGCCCTCGTTCGGCAGGAACAGGGTGACTGTGAACGTGTGCTCATCGTTGGGCAGCGCGATGCACATGTAGCGGCCGCGCGGCCAGATGTGCAGGGCATTGGGCTCGACGCTGAAGCCGCCGTCCGCAGCTGGCGGGATTTCGAGTTCCTTATACGAATGGCCGAGGAACTCGGTGCGTTCGCCCAGGTCGGCCGCGCCGGCCATTGCCGCACGCAGCGCCGAGCCCGCGCCGTCGGCGCCGACCACAGACGCGAACGCCACGTCGTGCAGGCTGCCGTCGCGATCATCTCTGAACTGCGCGTTGCGATTGGCGAAGTCCACACTGGCCAGGCCGCGATGGAAGTTCAGCCGCGCCCCGGCCTTTTCGGCGATATCGAGCAGGATCAGGTTGAGCTCCCCGCGGTGCACTGACCAGATGACTTCGCTGTCGTCCTTGCCGTACCGCTGCAGGTCGGTGCGGCCATCGAGGAAATGCACCATGCGGCCGCGCATCATTACGGCCTGGGCCATGACTTCGTCGTCGCCGCCAGCGAGACGCAATGCGTGGCGACCACGTTCGGCCAGCGCGAGGTTGATCGAGCGACCACCCACATAGCCCTGCACCCGCGGATCGCCGCGCTTCTCGTAGACGTCCACGCGCCAGCCGCGTTGGGCCAGCAGCGTTGCGAGCAACGCACCGGCGAGACCTGCACCGACGATCGTGATGTGCTCACCGGGACTACTCATTCGCCGCTCCCTGTACCGTCATCCCCGCGAAAGCGGGGACCCAGTGTCTTTGATTCTTCACAGATGTCGTTCCAAAGGTCGTTCTAGTAGGGGTTCATCGCTTCGATTAGCTCGATTTTCCAAGTACGCCGCCACTTCTTGATGCGTTTCTCTCGTAGGATTGCAGAGTCCATTGTTTCGTGCGGTTCGTACCAGACGAGCATTTCAACCCTGTATCGATCCGTGAATCCCTTTGCCTGATGGTTCTTGTGTTGCCAAACCCGCGCGAGCAGGTCGCTCGTAACGCCGGTGTACAGCGTGCCGTTACGCTGGCTGGCGAGGATGTATACGACGGGTTGCTTTTCCATAAGCAAAGTCACTGGGTTCCCGCTTCCGCGGGAATGACGGTTCAGATTGATGCTTCAGGAGCGCCACGCTTCCACTGTGGTGGCAAAACGCAGCACGTCGTTGTGGGTGTTGTAGAGCGGGGCGGGGGAAATGCGGATCACGTCGGGCTCGCGCCAGTCGCCGAGCACACCGTTGTTCGCCAGGTATTCGAAGAGGGCGCGGCCACGCTCGCGACCACCGACCACGCGCAGCGACAGCTGGCAGCCGCGCTGGGCCGGATTCGCGGGAGTGACGATCTGCAGCGTGTCGGCCAGACGTGTCTGGATCAGCTGTTCGAGATAACCGGTCAGGCGTAGCGAACGTTCGCGCAGCGCCTTGATGCCGACGCGATCGTAGAGTTCGAGCGAGGCGCGCAACGGCGCCAGTCCGAGGATCGGAGGATTGCTCAGCTGCCAGCCGTCAGCACCCGGCGTGGGCACGAACTGCGGCCCCATGCGGAAGCGAGTAGACACATCGTGGCCCCACCAGCCCGCGAAGCGCGGCAGCCCGGCGTTGTTGGCGTGACGCTCATGCACGAAGCAGCCGGCGACAGCGCCAGGACCGGAGTTCATGTACTTGTAATGGCACCACACGGCGAAATCGGCACCGCTGTCGTGCAACTCCAGCGCAAGGTTGCCGACGCCATGCGCCAGATCGAAGCCGCACAGCGCGCCCTGCGCATGCGCCAGTCGCGCGATCTCCTTCAGATCGAAAGCCTGGCCGGTGCGGTACTGGACGCCGGGCAACAGGACCAGCGCCAGGCGCTTACCGTGTTCGGCAATGGCGCGCTCGATCGCGGCCATCGAGATCGTGCCGTTGGGTTCGTCCGCCTCCAGTTCGATCAGATCGATATCCGGCTCGTAACCATGGAACAACACCTGCGAGGCGACGGCATGGCGGTCGGACGGGAACGCACCGGCTTCGATCAGGATCGCCGGGCGTTCGCGCGTCGGACGGTAGAAGCTGACCATCATCAGGTGCAGGTTCACCGTCAGCGTGTTCATCGCGACGACTTCCGACGGCTTGGCGCCAACCACGCGCGACAGCGGTTCGCGTACGAGTTCGTGATAGGGCAGCCACTGCGCGCTGCCGGTGAAGTGGCCTTCGACGGCTTCCGTCGCCCACTTGTTCAACACTTCCTCGACATGAGCGCGTACACCACGCGGCTGCAGGCCCAGCGAATTGCCGACGAAATACGCCTGCTCGTGATCGCCGTGCTTCGGGATCAGGAATTCGTGACGCAGGCTGGGCAGGGAATCGGCGGCATCGAGCGCATCGGCATGCGCGAACGAAAACAGGTCGGTGGTCATTCGTTACTTCACACAAAACGGGATTTGGTCAGGCCCAGCCATTCGAGCGCCGTGCCGTGGTACACGCGCGCCTGTTCGGCTTCGCTCAGGTTCAGCGCCTCGATACCGGCGCCGGGCGTCTGTTCGCCGAGCGGGAAGGGATAGTCGGTGCCCAGCATCACCCGCGATACGCCGCAGGTGTCGAGCAGGTAGCGCAGCGCACGCGGGTCGGCAACCCACGAGTCGAAATAGAAGCGCTCGAGATAGTCGCGCGGATTGCGCGGATTGTCGGTGGCGACCAGGTCTGGCCGCATGTTGAAGCCGTGCTCGATACGCCCGATGGTGTAGGGGAAGCTGCCGCCGCCATGGGCGAGGCAGATCTTCAGCTTGGGCAGGCGCTCCATCACGCCACCGAACACCAGGCAGCAGGCGGCGCGCGACTGCTCGGCGGGCATGCCGACCAGCCAGGGCAGCCAGTACTTCGGCATCGACGGCGTGCCCATCATGTCCCAGGGGTGCACGAGGATCGCGGCACCCAGGTCGCTGGCGGCCTGGAAGAATTCGAACAGCTCCGGCGCGTCCAGATTCCAGTCATTGATGTGCGAACCGATCTGCACGCCCTGCAGGCCGAGCTGGTCCATGCAGCGCTCCAGCTCCTGGACGGCCAGGCGCGGCGACTGCAACGGCACGGTGCCGATGCCGGCGAAATTGCGCGGATAGGCGCGACAGGCCTCGGCCATGTGGTCGTTGAGCGCCTGGTGCAATTCCAGCGCGTGCTGCGGCTTGGCCCAGTAGCTGAACATCACCGGCACGGTGCTGATGACCTGCACCTGTACGCCGAAACGCGCGTAGTCGTCCATGCGTTCCTGCGGATCCCAGGTCTTGGACCAGATCTCGCGGAAGAACTTGCCGTCCTTGTAGATGCGGTGGCGGCCGTCGTCGGTGTGATGGATGACCGGGAAGCGGTCGTCACCGTACTTGCGCGCAAGGTCGGGCCAGTCGCGCGGCAGGTAGTGGGCGTGGGTGTCGATCTTCAGCATTGCAATCGCCAGAAATTCGTTTCTGTCAGCCGCGGGCGCGGCATCGGCCGTATCGGTGTTTCGTTTCAGTCCTGGGCCGCGGTGAATTTCGCAGGTGCGGGGTTCAAGTGCCCGCAATTGCGGCAGGTCCGATGCTCGTGCGACGTGTAGAAGTGTTCGAACACAGCGAAGAAGTCGGTTTCGACGTTCTGCAACGGAAAGAACTCTTCGTACAGCTTGTCGTTGCACGTCTCGCAGAACCACATCAGTCCGTCGAGCTCGTGTGGCAGGCGCTTGCGTTCGATCACCAGTCCGATGGAATTCGGCATGCGCTGCGGCGAATGCGGTACGCGCGGCGGCAGCAGGAAAGTTTCACCCGCCTTGATCGGGATATCGCGCACGGCGCCATCTTCCTGGATGCGCAGCACCATCTCGCCTTCGAGCTGGTAGAACCACTCCGGACCTTCGTCCCAGTGGTAGTCGGTGCGCTGGTTCGGGCCGCCAACCACCATCACGATGAAGTCGCCGTCGTAGATGCACTTGTTGCCGACGGGTGGCTTGAGCAGATGGCGATGCTCGTCGATCCAGGCTTGCAGGTTGAGCGGGGCAGCTAGCATCGGGTTAGTCCTTCACGACTGCAGTGCATTTCAGTTCGATCGCGATCGGCGTCGGCAGCGCGGTGATGCCCAGCGTGGTGCGGCAGGGCGCGCTGTCGATGTCCGGGAAATGTTCGGCCCAGACCGCGTTGTAGCTCTTGAAGTCGCGGGGCATGTCGGTGAGATAGACGGTCACGTCGACCAGGTCTTCCCAGCGCGCTCCGCTGGCTTCGAGCACCGCGCGCACATTGGCGAATACCGCGCGCGCCTGCGCCTCGATGTCGTACTTGCGTACACGGCCATCGGCGAAATATTCATTGCCCGGAATGGCGTTCGTCACCGGATCGCGCGGGCCGATGCCCGAAAGGAACAGCAGGCTGCCGACCCGGCGTGCGTGCGGATAGGTACCGACGGGCTTGGGCGCAGCGCTGGCCTGGATGACGTCGCTCATGCGGTGAGGTTCTCGTGATCGGGACGCGGGCGCAGACGGGACAGTGCGCTTTCATAGGCGGGCGTCAGTTCGTCGATGGAGCCCACGTCCATCCCCAGCTCGCGCACGCGGCCGTCGAGCAGGCTGTACACCCAGCCATGCACCGACAGCGATTGTCCGCGCGCCCAGGCGTCCTGGACGATGGTGGTAAGGCAGACGTTGGCGGCCTGTTCGATCGCGTTGAGCTCGCACAGGCGCGCGTGCCGCATCGACTCCAGATCGATTCCTTCGAGCAGCGTGGAATGCTTGAGCGCCACATCGCCGACGTGGCGGATCCAGTTGTCGGCCAGACCCACGCGGGTACCCATCAGGGCCGCATGCACGCCGCCGCATCCATAGTGGCCGACGATGAGGATGTGCTCGACTTTGAGCACATCGACGGCGTACTGGATAACCGACAGGCAATTGAGGTCGGTATGTACCATGACGTTGGCGATGTTGCGGTGGACGAAGACCTCGCCCGGGGCCAGGCCGAGGATCTGGTTGGCCGGTACGCGTGAATCGGAGCAGCCGATCCAAAGATATTTAGGTGCCTGCTGCTGCGACAGGCGCTTGAAGAAACCGGGGTCCTCACGGCGTACGGCGTCGGCCCAATCGCGGTTGTTGCGCAGCAGTTCGTCGAGTGTCGTCATCGCGGCGATGCTCCAAGGGCGATGCCCACGTTCTTGGGCTCAGTGAAGAAACGCATCGCCTCCATACCGCCTTCGCGACCCAGGCCGGACGCGCCGGTGCCGCCGAATGGCGTGCGCAGATCGCGCATCAGCCAGGTATTGATCCAGACCATGCCGATGCGCAACTGCGCGGCGACGCGATGCGCGCGGTCGAGGTCGCGCGTCCACACGGAGGCAGCCAGACCGTAATCGCCGGTATTGGCGAGGCGCACGGCTTCCTCGTCGTTGTCGAATGCCTGCAGCGTGACCACAGGCCCGAAGATCTCATCGCGATTGCTCGCACTATCCGGGCCAAGACCTTCGATCACCGTCGGCGCAACGAACCAGCCCGGACGATCGAGCGCGTTGCCACCGCACAGCACGTGGCCGCCTTCCTCACGCGCGCGGGCGAGGGCGGAGGTGACCTTTTCGAAATGCGCCTGCGAAACCAGCGGACCGAGGTTATTGTCCTCGTCGATAGGATCGCCCACACGCAATGCGACCGCGCGTTCGACCAGCGCGTCGCGGAATTCGCTATAGATGCGACGTTCGACCAGGATGCGCGAGCCGCACAAGCAGATCTGGCCGCTGTTCTGGAACGCCGAACGCACGATCGTGTCGAGCTGTCCGCGCCAGTCGCTGTCGGCGAACACGAGGGTCGGATTCTTGCCGCCGAGTTCCAGCGACACCTTCTTCAGCAATGGCGCGGCCAGCGTGGCGATGCGCTTGCCGACCGCGGTGCTTCCTGTGAAGGAAATCGCCTTGATTTGCGGGTGTGTCACCAGCGGCTCGCCGACCTCGGGTCCCAGACCGTGCACGATGTTGAGCACGCCCTTGGGGAAACCGATCTGCGCCGCCAATTCGCCGAGCATCGTCGCCGTGACCGGCGTGACTTCCGAAGGCTTCGCCACGACGGTGTTACCGGCGGCGAGGGCGGGCGCGATCTTCCAGGTGAACAGGTACAGCGGCAGATTCCACGGCGAAATCGTCGCAACCACGCCCAGCGGCGCGCGCAGCGTGTAGTTCAATCCAGCCTGGCCGTGGTGCGATTCGCTCGCGAACTGCGTGGCCGCGTGGGCGAAGAAGCGCAGGTTGGAGATCGCTCGCGGAATCTCGATGTCGCGCGCAAGCCGAATTGGTTTTCCGCCATCGCGGGATTCGGCGTGGGCGAAGTCCTCGAGCCTGGCTTCCAATGCATCGGCCAGCTTCTCCAGCCAACGCGCGCGTTCGGTGGTGGGCAGTGACGACCAGCCGGGAAGTGCCTTCTGTGCAGCGGCTATCGCGGCTTCCACATCGCCTGCGTCGCCGCGCGCGACTTCGGCAAAGGGGCGGGCTGTCGCCGGGTCGAATACGTCAAGCCAGCGACCATTGGCCGCTTCACGAGATTCGCCGTCGATCCAATGAGTCAGACGCATCCGCCAAGCTTAACCGGCGCGGCGTCCATACGGCACCTCATTGTTTTGACGGGTGCGTGGGGGGAACCGTCTGCGGGTCGTGATATTCGAGTCCGACCTGGCTCTGCGTCACACGTGCGACGCGCGCATCCACGATGACGGCGGTCACATCGTCGTTCTCGTGGAAGAACAGGCGGACCAGGTCGTCGGGCACGAGTTCGAAACCCTTGGGCCGGAAAATGCCGCAGCCGCCTTCCGAAAGATCGATCAGGCGGGCGAACCATGCCGTTTCCCGGCCCAGGACCATCACCCGCGACGCGAACGGAACGCGAACGTCGCTGCGGCGCTCGTCCTTCATGACTGCATTCATCGCGACGATCCTTGTCAGGCCGGGTTGGGGGGCGGGAATTAAAGCGAACGGGTACGGCCGCCGTCCACCGGTAGATTGATGCCGGTGATGTACGAAGCCGCGGGCGAACACAGGAAGGCGATCGCGGCGGCGGTTTCTTCGGGTTTCGCGAAGCGGCCCATCGGCACTTCCGCGGCCATCTTCGCGTAGACGGTGTCTCGGTCCTGGCCGGTCTTGGCCATCGTCGACTGGATGATCTGCTCGATGCGGGGCGTTTCGGTCGAACCCGGCAGCACGTTGTTGACGGTGATGCCCTTGGGTGCGAGTTCGGTTGCCAAGGTCTTCGCCCAGCTCGCCACGGCCCAGCGCGTTGTATTCGAAACTCCCAGGCCGCGCAGCGGTTCCTTCACCGAAGTGGAGATGACGTTGACGATGCGGCCATAGCCGTCGCGCTCCATGCCCGGGACGACGGTTTCGGCGAGTACGTGGTTGGCGAGCAGGTGCTGGCGGTAGGCCGCTTCGAACGCCGCGATTTCCGCGCCATGCACGTTACCCGGCGGCGGGCCGCCGCTGTTGTTCACGAGGATGTGCACCGGCTTGCCCGCGCAGAGCGCTTCGACCTGTGCGCGGAGGCGTTCCAGATCGGCGCTGTCTGCCGCAATCCAGCCGTGCGCCTGCGCGGAATGCGGACGCGGCAGTTGCGCGCAGACCTCCTCCAGCACTTCGGCTCGACGCGCGAGCAGGGTGACGTCGGCGCCGAGTTCGGCCAGCGCCTTGGCGGTGGCCAGGCCGATGCCCTGGCTCGCGCCGCAGACGAGAGCGTGCTTGCCGGTGAGGTCGAGATTCATGGGATCAGTCTTCCGTGGATGTGCGGGCGCGCATCAGGGCCGCCTGCATTAAATGAGCAATCTCGCGGCTGGCTTCGCGCGGTTGCTGTTCGAGTTGCGTCGCCACCGCGAGGCGATTGGCGACGGGGTGGTTCTGGTTGAGCTTGAACTTCAGCGCGACGTCGTGGACGCGGAAGCGGAAGCCGATAATGCCGCGCAACTGGACGCGGTGGTCGTCGCGCTGGAGTTCGAAGCGCCAGTCCTGGCCGACGCGACCCTCATGCTGCCGGCTGAGGCCGTCGACGATCGCGGCGAGCGAGGCTTCGTCGTCGAAGGTTTCCAGCGCTCCCTTCAGATGCGCGACCGCGTAGTTCCAGGTGGGCACGCGGGCTTCGGCTTCCTTATCGGGATACCAGGAAGGCGAGACGTAGGCGTGCGGACCGTGGACCACCACGGTCGCGGGACCCGCGTGTCGGGCCTGCGGATTGGGTCGTGCCCAGTGGCCGCGCAACTCGATCCGATCGCCATCGCGGCGATAGAGCACTGGCAGCTGGCTCATCACCGGTTCGCCGTCGCGGACGGTAATCAGCGTGACGAAGTTGTCCCGCTCGATCAGTGCATCAAGCATCGTCCGGTCGGTTTCGACGAAGGCGGCGGGCTGATACATGATCGTAGGCGCGGCTCAGCGCCGCGGCGGCAGCTTCTGGATCATGCGTTGGCGCAGCGCATCGTCGTCGTCGGCCTGTGGCGGCACCAGTTCTTCCAATGCGAAGCCTCGATCGGCCGCGTCGTCCTTGTCGAGACCATCCAGTGCGACGAATTCGGCGTCCATCAATGCCGCACGCGCGGTGTCCTCGCTGTCGTAGGGCAGGGTGGCGCCGTCGCTGTCGAAGACCTCAGCCGTTCCGGCTTCAAGAACACGCAGGCGCGCCCAGATCACCGTGCGGCCGAGCGTGGCCAACCACCATTCGTTATGTGCGTCATCAAGACTGGTCATGCGGATACCACCGTCGACAGGGCCCAGAGCAGGCCGGCCAGGATCAGGGCGATGATGATCGTCAGCAGCGAAATGCGTGCGGGCGACGCCAGGCCGGTGAGGTTGCGATCATTCGCGTCGATGTAACCGCGGCGCAGCAGCCAGCCCAGTGCCCTGGGATTGAGAAACGCGCCCGGACCCAGTTGCGAACCGATCGCCGGATGCCGGTCACGGATATGCACCAGCGCCAGCGGCCAGAAGATCACGAACGCACACGCGCCAGCGATGGCGGTAGCGACGAAGAGCAGGGCGAAGAACAGGATCATGTCTTGTTGTCGTCGTCATCCCGGCGAATGCCGGGATCCAGCTTTATGGAGTTCTGCGGTCTTCGAAAAACGGGGCAAGCAACGTCAAGTGCTGGATCCCGGCATTCGCCGGGATGGCGAAGCAGTTGTGCCGCTTCCAGCAGCCGCGTCATCAGAAATCCGCACTACCCGGTGCACGCGGATACGGAATCGCATCGCGGATATTGGCCAGGCCGCACACGTACACGACCAGGCGCTCGAAGCCCAGGCCGAAGCCGGCGTGCGGCACCGTGCCGTAGCGGCGGAAGTCGCGGTACCAGCCGTAGTGCGCCGGATCCAGGCCGAACTGCGCCATGCGCGCGTCGAGCATGTCCAAGCGCTCCTCGCGCTGCGAACCGCCGATGATTTCGCCGATGCCAGGAGCCAGCACGTCCATCGCGGCGACGGTCTTGCCGTCGTCGTTGAGGCGCATGTAGAAGGCCTTGATGTGTTCGGGGTAGTTCATCACCACGACCGGGCGACCGACATGTTCCTCGGTCAGCCAGCGCTCGTGTTCTGTCTGCAGGTCCAGGCCCCATTCGACCGGGAATTCGAACTTCTTGTTCGACTTCTGCAGCAGCTTGATCGCATCGGTGTAATCGATGCGTTCGAACGGCGCGTTGATGAAGGATTCCAGGCGGGTGATCGCATCCGGCTGCACGCGCTCGGCGATGAAGGCCATGTCGTCCATGCGCTCGTTCAGCACGGCGCGGAACATGTACTTCAGGAAGGCTTCGGCGACATTCGCGTCCTCGTTGAGGTCGGCGAAGGCGATTTCCGGCTCGATCATCCAGAACTCGGCCAGATGGCGCGAGGTGTTGCTGTTCTCGGCGCGGAAGGTCGGGCCGAAGGTGTAGACCTTGCTCAGGGCCAGGCAGTAGCCCTCGACGTTGAGCTGGCCGGACACGGACAGGAAGGTTTCCTTGCCGAAGAAGTCGCGGCCGAAGTCGACCTCGCCGTTGCTGGTGCGCGGCAAGTTGGCCATGTCGAGCGTGGACACGCGGAACATCTGGCCGGCGCCTTCGGCGTCGGACGTGGTGATGATCGGCGTGGAGATCCAGTAGAAGCCCTGCTCGTGGAAGAAGCGGTGCGCGGCCTTGGCCAGGCAGTCGCGAATACGGGTCACTGCGCCGAACAGATTGGTGCGTGGGCGCAGATGGGCGAATTCACGCAGGTATTCCAGCGAATGCTGCTTGGGCTGCATTGGGTAGGTGAGCGGATCTTCGACCCAGCCCAGGACTTCCAGCTTCGACGCCTGGATCTCGAATGCCTGGCCCTGGCCTTGCGACTGCACCAGGGTGCCGGTGGCGATCACCGCGCAGCCGGTGCTGAGGTGCTTCACTTCGGATTCGTAGTTGGGCAGCGTGGCGGGCGCGACGACCTGGATCGGCGCGAAGCAGGAGCCGTCGCTCACATTTACGAAGCTGAGGCCGGCCTTGGAATCACGGCGGGTGCGCACCCAGCCGCGGACCGTGACTTCGCCGCCGGCAGGCAGCTTGCCTGCGAGCGCATGTTCGACGCTGACCACCGTCATGCCTTGAATCCTGGCCGCCACGGGCCGATATGGGGAAAGGCGGGAGTTTACCCGCCCGCGGACGCCCGCGGACGAAATGAAATGGCAGCCTCGCCAATGCCGCGCGCGCGGCTGATAGCAGCAACGCGCGGACTGCACGACCTATAATGATTGAGCACCAATTTGGAGTACCCCATGGCCGTCACCCTAGCTCCCGCCGCTCTCGCCCGCGTCCAGCGCTATCTCGTCGAGACTCCCGACGCGATCGGCCTGCGCTTCGGCGTGACCCGTACAGGGTGCTCGGGTTGGCAGCACTTTGCCGACCTGGCCAAGGACGAGCGCGAAGGCGATGCCGTGTTCGAGCAGGACGGCGTGCGGATCTACATCGATGCCAAGAGCCTGGAAATCGTCGATGGCACGGAAATCGACCTGATCAAGCAGCGCCTCGGTGAGCAGTTCGTGTTCCGCAACCCCAATGCCAGTGCCGAGTGTGGTTGCGGCGAGAGCTTCACCACGGAAGCCGACCGGGCCGCCTAATTCTCGGCGGGCAGTCCCAACCTTAGGCAGGGGGACGCCCGGAAGCCTCACGCTAGACTCCCGCCATCCACGGTGAGGAGCCTTCCCATGTTCCGACGTCCTTCGACTGCGCTCAGGACATGCCTTGCCGCTTCGGCGGCGCTGCTCGTTGCGTTCATCGCGCCCGTGCAGGCGCAATCCGCTGACGCCACGCGAGCGCTGCATCAGCTGTTCGACGAGGAGTGGGAGCGCGGGTTGCGCGAGAACCCCGTCAGCGCCAGCTACCAGGGTGACCCGCGTTACAACGATCGCTGGTCCGACGCGAGCCTGGCCGCTATCAAGGCCAGCGAAGCCGCCGACCGCGCCGCGCTCGCGCGCATCCGCGCCATCGATCGCAACGCGCTGTCTCCGGCCGAACAGCTGAACTACGACACCTTCCTGTGGTTGCAGGAAAAGTCGGTTGCGCGCCAGAAATTCCGTACCTATCTGCAGCCCGTCGGCCATATGGGCGGCGTGCAGACCCTGGATGGCGTGGCCGAAGTCCTGCCGTTCGCCACCACCAAGGACTATCGCGACTGGCTCAAGCGCATGGACGCCTTGCCGGTGCTGGTCGACCAGACCATCGCTCTCATGCGCGAAGGGGTGAAGGCGGGCAGCATGCCGCCCAAGGTGCTGATGCAGCGCGTGCCGCGCCAAGTCGCGGCGCAGATCGTCGATGATCCCGCGCAGAGTCCGTTCTACCGGCCTTTCGTCAAGTTCCGCGATGGCGTGCCCGAAGCGGATCGCGCCGGGTTGCAGGCCGAAGCGCAGCGCATCATCCGCGAACGCATCGTGCCGGCCTACAGCACACTCCAGGCCTACTTCAACAACGAGTACCTGCCGAAGACCCGCGAGTCCATCGCTGCGACGGATCTGCCCGACGGCAAGGCGTATTACGACTATCTCGCCGGCTACTACACGACCACAAATCTGACCGCCGACCAGATCCATGCGATCGGTCTCAAGGAAGTAGCGCGCATCCGCGGACAGATGGAGAAGATCAAGACGGAAGTGGGCTTCAAAGGCACGCTGACCGAATTCTTCACCTTCTTGCGCACCGATCCGCGTTTCTTCGAAAAGACACCGCAGGCGCTGCTTACCCATTACCGCGAGATTTCCAAGCGCATCGATCCGGAACTGGTGAAGGCGTTCCGGACCATTCCGCGCCAGCCCTATGGCGTGCGCCCCATCCCGGACAACGTCGCGCCCGATACCACCACGGCGTACTACCAGCCGGGCGCCTCCGATGGCAGCCGTGCCGGCTTCTACTACGTGAACCTGTACAAGCCGGAAGTGCGTCCGACCTGGGAAATGATGCCGTTGTCGCTACATGAGGCCGTGCCGGGCCATCATTTCCAGTTCGCGCGCTCGCTGGAGCTGCCCGACGCGCCGATGTTCCGCCGAACCGCCTACTTCGTGGCCTACAGCGAGGGTTGGGGTCTGTATGCCGAGCAGCTTGGCTTCGACATGGGGCTGTACGACGACCCTTACGACCGCATGGGTCAGCTGGCCTATGAAATGTGGCGGGCGGTGCGGCTGGTGGTCGACACCGGTATGCATGCCAAGGGTTGGAGCCGGGAAAGGGCGATCGCGTTTTTCAAGGACAACGCCCCCAAGACCGACCAGGACATCGTCAACGAGATCGACCGGTACATCGGCGATCCGGGCCAGGCGCTGGCCTATAAGATCGGCCAGCTGAAGATTTCCGAGCTCCGGGCTCGGGCCAAGGCCCAACTGGGCGGCCGGTTCGACGTGCGCGACTTCAATGACGAGGTCCTGTCGACGGGTTCGGTGCCGCTGGAGGCGCTGGAGCGGCACATCGACGCCTGGATAGCGGCCAAGAAGGGGTAGGGCGGGCCTCGACCCGCCACCGGCGGGGCATCGCGTGCGCCTGCGGTTTGCACCTAACCCTTTGAACCTGCCATAATTTCCGGCTCCCGCGGCCTCGGCTACCGGGAGACCTTGCCCCACCGTGGCCATCCCGGCTGCTGGGGGGCTACCGGAAGGCCATCCCGGGCTTCCGGCATCCACAAGGAACCATCCAATGCGTCATTACGAAGTCGTGTTCCTGGTCCATCCGGACCAGAGCGAGCAGGTGCCGGCCATGATCGAGCGCTACAAGTCGCTCATCGAAGGCGGCGAAGGCAAGGTCCACCGTCTCGAAGATTGGGGCCGCCGTCAGCTGGCCTATCCGATCGAGAACCTGGTCAAGGCTCATTACGTCCTGCTCAACATCGAGTGCTCCCAGAGCGCGCTGAACGAGCTGGTCGACGGTTTCCGCTTCAACGACGCCGTGCTGCGCCACCTGGTCATGAAGCGCGACGCGGCCGACACCGAGCAGTCCCTGATCATGAAGTTCAAGGACGAAAAGGGCGACAAGCCCGAGCGTCGTCGCCGTGACGATGAGAGCGACAGCGCGATCGGCAACGCCGATTCCGCCGCCGACGAAGCCGAAGCCGCTTAAGGAGCACTGAAATGTCCAAGTTTTTCCGTCGCCGCAAGTTCTGCAAGTTCACGGCCGAAGGCGTCAAGGAGATCGACTACAAGGATCTCAACACCCTGCGCCAGTACCTGACCGAAACCGGCAAGATCGTGCCGAGCCGCGTGACCGGCACCAAGTCGAAGTACCAGCGCCAGCTGGCAACGGCCGTCAAGCGCGCCCGTTTCCTGGCCCTGATCCCGTACACCGACAACCACAACGCCTGATGCCGACGGCGCGGAGCCTCTGGTTCCGCGCCTGTCCATCTCAAGTAGTCCATTCGGACAGCAAACGCTGCGGGGCAATGCGCCTCGCTAACGAATACGGAGCACCACCATGCAACTGATCCTCCTGCAGAACGTCACCAACCTCGGCAAGCTCGGCGACAAGGTCAACGTCAAGCCGGGTTACGGCCGCAACTTCCTGGTCCCGCAGGGCAAGGCCGTGCCGGCCACCGCCACCAACCTGGCCGAATTCGAAGCCAAGCGCGCCGAATACGAAGCCAAGGCGAAGGCCCTCCTGGACGGCGCCGAAGGCCGCAAGGCCGCGCTGGAAGGCGTGGAAGTCAGCATCACTGCCAATGCCTCGACCGAAGGCAAGCTGTACGGCTCGATCAGCCCGCGCGACATCGCCGAAGCGCTGACCAAGCTGGGTCACAAGGTCGAGAAGTCGGAAGTCGTGCTGGGCGAAGGCCCGCTGCGTCGCACCGGCGAGCACGAAGTCGTCGTGCACCTGCACGCTGACATCGACACCACGGTCAAGGTCATCGTGGTCGGCGAAGTCGCCTAAGCGATCCACCTGTTGTACGAAGCGGGCGCCTTCGGGCGCCCGCTTCTTTTTGGGCAATCCTTTTTGCATTGCCGCAAGAGTCGCTGACCAGCGGGTCACCCTCTTGGTCATCGCTGCACGGTTTGCCCGTCATAAGCAGGCACCGTCTCAGTCTCTGAGATTCCCACCGGTTATCCACAGAGTTGTCTGCAACGCATCAGCGTAGGGGCGACTAGGATGACCGGCCAGATCGGCAACAGCGTCAAGCCACCATCACTAGAACCGGATCGCCACGACGGTCCGCACAGGGGAGTCACCGCACTGATGAGCGCACGCCAAGGATTGCGCCCCGATCCCGCTTTTCAGACCCGTCGCGACAAGAGCATCGACCAGCTACGTGTACCGCCCCAATCGGTGGAAGCCGAACAGGCGGTGCTGGGCGGGTTGATGCTGGCGCCCGACGCCTGGGACCGTGTCGCCGACCGCATCACCGACAGCGACTTCTACCGTCGCGATCACCAGCTGATCTACCGCGCGATCCGCGAGCTGGCGGAGAAGAATCGTCCGTACGACGCGGTGACGCTGGGCGAATGGTTCGAGTCGATGGGGCTGAGCGAGCAGGTCGCCGGCGGCGCCTATCTCATCGAGCTCGCCGCGACCACGCCCTCGGCCGCCAACATCAGTGCGTATGCGGACATCGTCCGCGACAAGGCGATCCTGCGTCAGCTGATCGATGTCGGTACCGACATCGTCAACAACGGTTTCCAGCCTGAGGGTCGCGACAGCGGCGACATCCTCGAGGAAGCCGAGCGCCAGGTCCTGGCCATCGCCCAGGCCAACAGCACCGGCAAGCAGGACTTCACCGCTGTCACCCAGGCGCTAGCAGAGGCTTTCGACCTCCTGCAGACCCGATACGCCAACGGCGACGGCGTCACTGGTCTATCGACCGGCTACGTCGAGCTGGACATGATGACCGCCGGCCTGCAGAAGACCGACCTGATCATCCTGGCGGCGCGTCCGGCGATGGGTAAGACCACGCTGGCGTTGAACATGGCCGAATACGCCGCGTTCCGCAGCAAGCAGCCGGTAGCGGTGTTCTCGATGGAAATGTCGGCCAGCCAGTTGGCGATGCGTCTGATTTCCTCGGTGGGTCGAGTCAACGCCCAGCGCCTGCGTACCGGCCAGCTGGAAGACGAGGACTGGAGCCGTGTCACCAGCGCGATCCGCCAGTTGCGCGAGGTCAAGATCTTCATCGACGACGAGCCAGGCCTGTCGCCGGTCAAGCTCGCCGCCAAGGCGCGCCGCCTCAAACGCGAGCATGGCCTGGGCCTGATCGTGATCGACTACCTGCAGCTGATGTCGGTGCCGGGCAACAGCGAAAACCGCGCGACGGAAATCTCGGAGATCTCGCGTTCGCTCAAGGGCCTCGCCAAGGAACTGCAGGTCCCCGTGATCGCGCTGTCGCAGCTCAACCGCTCGCTGGAAACGCGTACCGACAAACGCCCGGTGATGGCCGACCTTCGCGAATCCGGCGCTATCGAGCAGGACGCGGACATGATCATGTTCATCTACCGCGACGACTACTACAACAAGGAAAACTCGCCGGACAAGGGCCTGGCCGAAGTGATCATCGGCAAGCAGCGTAGCGGCCCGACCGGGTCGATCAAGCTGAAGTTCTTCGGCGAATACACCCGCTTCGACAACCTGTCGCACGACTCGGTGGGCAGCTTCGAGTAATCACCGCCTGTCCACCCCGGTGGGGACGGCGTTGCACGGGATGCCCCGCTACAATCGCGCGACATGAGCGATCTCGTCAGCCAGCGTCCCACCCGTATCGTGGTCGACCTCGATCACCTGGCCTTCAACCTGCGCGCCATTCGCGCGCAGGTCGGCGTGCCGGTGATGGGCATCGTCAAGGCCAATGCCTACGGGCACGGATTGGTGCCGGTGGCCCTGCACCTGCAGACACAGGGCGTGGACCAGCTTGGCGTGGCCTTCGTCGAGGAAGGCATCGCATTGCGCAAGGCCGGCATCACCGCGCCGATCCTGGTGCTCGGCGGCATCTTCGGTCCGCAGATCGCACAGTTCATCACCCGCGATCTCGAAATCACCGTGTCCTCGCTGGACAAGCTCCGGCAGGTGGAAGCCGCCGCGCAGGCGCTGGGGCGCAAGGCCGTCGTCCATCTCAAGATCGATACCGGGATGGAGCGCATCGGCGTTCACAGCTATTCGGCGAAGCCCTTCATCGAAGCGGCCCTCGCTTCACAGTGGTGCGTGCTCAAGGGCATCTATTCGCACCTCGCCTGCGCGGACGATCCGGCCTCGCCGATGACGATGCAGCAGCTGGAGCGCTTCCTGGATGTCTGCGCGCACATCGAGCGCGTGGGTGCACCGATGCCGATCCGGCATCTGGCCAACTCCGGCGGCATCCTACATTTCCCGCAGACTCATCTGGACATGGTGCGTCCGGGCATCCTGCTATACGGCGTGCTGCCCGATCCGGCATCGCAGGCCACGGTCGCGGTGAAGCCTGCGCTGTCCCTGGTTTCGCAGGTCGTCTACTTCAAGGTGGTCAAAGCCGGCAATCCGGTCAGCTATGGCGCGACCTGGACTCCCGAACACGACACGCGCGTCGTAACCATTCCGATTGGTTATGGCGATGGCTACCCGCGGGCGTTGTCCTCGCGCGGGGAGGTCCTGATTCGTGGCCATCGCTATCCCGTAGTCGGTCGCATCTGCATGGACCAATTCATGGTCGATATCGATCGAGACAGCGCCTGGAACGAGGACGAAGTCGTGCTGATCGGCGCGCAGGGCGACGCCCACATCACTGCCGAAGCATTGGCGCAGACCGCCGGCACGATCCCCTACGAAATTCTTACCGGCTTGAACGAGCGCATCCCGCGCGAATACCGCCACGGCTGAGCGCACGGCGCACCGCCAGCACTCCATACGCGTTGACGCTGTTTGCGCCTGCGTGATTCACTCGCTGAACGTGACGCGAAGGTAATGGAGAAGTGCATGGCAACGGCACGACTGCGCAAGGGCACCGTCAAGGACAGCGCCGACAAGAAGCGCACCGCCAAGGAGCGGGCCCAGCGCATCCGCGCCACGCGTCGCGAGCCAATGGCGAAGGTTGACACCGCCTGGCTGCGCATGGAGCAGCCGACCAACCCGATGATGATCACCGGCGTGCTGATGTTCGCCGAGGCGATGTCGGTCAACGAGCTGCGCAAGGTCATCAGCGAGCGCTGGCTGGCCTACCGTCGCTTCCGCCAGAAAGCGGTCGACACGGCGGCCGGGGCATTCTGGGAAACCGATAACGATCTTGACCTCGACTGGCACGTGCAGCTCACGGCTCTGCCAGGCCGCGGCGGCAAGCGCGCGCTCGAGAAATTCGTCAGCCAGCTGACCTCCACGCCGCTCGATACCGGGCGGCCGCTCTGGCAATTCCACCTGGTCGAGAAGTACGAGGGTGGCTCGGCGCTGATCGCGCGCATCCATCACAGCTATGCGGACGGCATTGCGCTGGTGCAGGTGCTGCTGTCGCTGACCGACACCACGCGCGAACCCGGCAAGGGCAGCGATCTCCAGCAGGCTTGGTTGAAGCAGGACGGCGCCGACGTCGCGCGCCGGGTTGGTGCGGCGGAGCGCTACATGAAACTCGGCACCAAGGTGGTCGAGAAGGGCATGGAGATGTACCGCGATCCGACGCTGGCCGCGGTGTTGGCGAAGGAGGGCGGTGAAATCGGCCGGGAGCTGTTGCATGCGATCACGCTGCCCGACGATCCGCCGTCGCTGCTGCGCGGAAAGCTCGGTGTCAGCAAGCGTGTCGCCTGGGCCGAGCCGCTGGATCTGGAGGAAGTGAAGGCTGTCGGCCGCGCCTGCGAATGCACCGTCAACGACGTATTGATGGCGACTGCCGCCGGTGCGTTGCGCCAATACATGCTCGAGCGTGGCGATCATGTCGACGGACTCACCCTGCGCGCCACGGTTCCGGTAAACCTGCGTCCGCTGGAACACGCCAAAAAGCTGGGCAATCACTTCGGCTTGGTTTTCCTCGATCTTCCGGTCGGCGAGGAGAATCCGATCCGGCGCGTGGAGCGCGTCGCCGAGTGCATGAACAACCTCAAGCATTCGCGCCAGGCGATCGTCTCGTTCGGACTGCTCGCCGCATTGGGCATGGCGCCGACGGCGGTACAGAGCCTCGCGCTCGAACTCTTCAGTCGCAAGGCGACGATGGTGGCGACCAATGTGCCGGGGCCGTCGCAGACCTTGTACATGGCCGGCTGCGCGCTGCGCGACATGATGTTCTGGGTGCCCCAGACCGGTTCCATCGGCGTGGGCATATCCATCCTCAGCTACAACGGCCGCGTGCATTTCGGATTGATCTCCGATGCCAAGCTGATTCCCGATCCCGATGGCGTGATCCAGCGTTTCGGCAGCGAATTCGACAAGCTGCTGTACCTGTCGCTGATGAGCAACTGGGATGCGCGGCTGGATGGGCCATCGGCCGATGCGCTGTTGCCAGAAGGCACCCGCCGGGCGATCGAGTTCCTCGCAGGCTGAAACGAGATCCCGTTTATCGTGCGTTGAAGCGCATAGGTGGTTTCGTCACCTGCTGAAGACATTTCCGCGCTTAGCGTTCATTCCTGTTCATGAACGAGCTGCCATCGTTCCGGCGCGCGTCATGTACCCCATAGGAGAAAGGAATGAATACGCAACGCAATCTGATCGTAGCTGCTGCTCTCACCACGCTGCTGGCCGCCTGTGCCACGACGCAGGGTGGCTACTACGGCAGCTCCCAGCCGACGCAGCAGCCGCAGCCCACGGGCCAACAGACCGGCATGAGCAAGACCAAGAAGGGCGCGCTGATCGGCGCCGCCGTGGGTGCCGTGGCCGGTCTGCTCAGCGGTGACGACGCGACCGAACGGCGCCAGCGCGCCCTGGTCGGCGCCGGTGTCGGTGGCCTTACCGGTGGCGCCATCGGCAACTACCAGGATCGCCAGGAACGCGCCCTGCGCGAACGCATGGCCGGCACCGGTGTCGGCGTGGTCCGCCAGGGCGACAACATCACCCTGAGCATGCCGGGCAACATCACCTTCGCCTTCAACGACGCCAGCCTGCAGCCGCAGTTCTATCCGGTGTTGAACGACGTGGCGAGCACCCTGGCCGAGTACAACCAGACCGTCGTGGAAGTGGCCGGCCACACCGACAACGTCGGCAGCGACGCCTACAACCAGGAGCTGTCGGTGCGCCGCGCCAATTCCGTGGCTGCCTATCTCTCCAGCCATGGTGTGATCCAGCAGCGCCTGATTACGGTCGGCGCGGGCGAATCGCGTCCGATCTCCACCAATGAAACCGACGAGGGCCGTGCACAGAACCGCCGCGTCGAGATCACCCTGGTACCGGTCCGCAGCTGAGGCTGCGGCATCGCAGGGGAGGAACGGGGCGGGCAACCGCCCCGTTTTTCTATGTGATCGCCGGGGCGCGGCGAAGAAGGCGTTGAATCCACGCTGATGTCGAGTCCTAGCGCTTGAGATCGACAGCGCCGCCCCTATACTGCTCGGGTCAGCGTTTCGCTGTCCCCGGGGGTGCACTGGCTTCGACGGGGGTCGCAAAGTCGCTTGGCGCATGCCGAGGGGGTAGCTTTCCTCGTAAATCCAGCTGCAAAACTCTAGTTGCCAACGACGACAACTACGCTCTCGCCGCTTAAGGCGTAAGCCCCGAAACTGCTTGTGTCCGTGCTCGCAGCGTAGGGTCATCATCACGGAATCGCTGGAAGTGGCTGCCTGTCAGCTTCCGGCTAACCTAAAGCAGGCTGGTCCCCGGATGCGCTTCGCGCACCGTGCTGTCCGGGGGCGAGATCCAACGGTGAGCTAAGCATGTAGTGCCGGGGATGGAGTGCCTTCGGACGGGGGTTCAATTCCCCCCACCTCCACCAATTCACTGTCTGTCTTGGGCAGTTCAACAAAGGTCGGTAACCGAAAGGTTCCGGCCTTTTTTGTTGGAATGTCCGCCGGGATTTGTCGCTAGCAGCAGAAGTTCGCCGGTAAGCCGCGCCGAGTCCGCGGAAAGGCCAGGCTCGGTGTGGGAGTTCAGAAAAGTCCTACGCAAGATGTGGCCGAAGTCTGATTGCCAAGCAAAGCAAACTTTCCGATCATCTCCAAGCCATTTACGAGCTCTCACGAGGGCAACTGCATATTGGCGCCAGCTTTTGTGGTTGGAGTGTCGACGGAGCAGTGAATCGCACCGTGATTGAAATAATGCAATTTGCTACTTAGTCAGAGCGCTTTATCACGGGCCGCTCTGGGATCTTTGGCAAGGAATGCGCGCCGGGAAGCCGGCTAGGAGTGGCTTGGATGCTTTTGGAAAAGAGCGCGCGCGAGATGTTGCTTGCGCTGATTCTCTTGTTGTCATTGTGCTGGTCGGGGTCTGCTTCGGCCGCGATGTACTCGAACCAGATGGCGGCCTATGACGGCTGCATGGCGTCCACTAAGCTCAATTACGAAGCGCGGATTGCCGATTCGAAGGAATATCGTTGCCGGCGTTCTGGGCCAAACCTCAACTCGTATGTTGGGGAGATTTGGCTGCACAACTGCGACGGGTGTGCTTATTTCTGGAGCGGCTACTACGGCGTCGGGGAATGGCCGTATGTGTCGTTCGAACTCCCTAAGAATCTTGGGCCTGGCACCGGCGCTTGCTGCGCGGCGGCCCCGCGGGGTAACCCGCCACACGGCAACGATGCTGGTAACCCCATCAACGTGGCGACCGGCAACAAGCATCAGCGTGAAGTCGATCTGGAACTCTCGGGCCTGCTCGGGTTTGTGCGCCAGTACAACAGC
This sequence comes from Lysobacter tyrosinilyticus, assembly GCF_054779815.1. Classification (NCBI taxonomy): domain Bacteria; kingdom Pseudomonadati; phylum Pseudomonadota; class Gammaproteobacteria; order Lysobacterales; family Lysobacteraceae; genus Lysobacter; species Lysobacter tyrosinilyticus. The sequence continues at coordinate 194,918 of NZ_BAAGXN010000003.1, read as the reverse complement.
TATGGCGCGTTCCAGCAGTACGGGCTTGGTGCAGCTTGGACACACACCTATTCCAAGCGCATTGAATACTCTGCCGCTCAGTACAACGGACGCGTGGTAAAGCTGCATCGGCCAACGGGAGGCTATCTGCTGTTCTTGAAACAGCAAGACGGGTCTTGGCTGCCCGATACGGATGTATTTGATACGTTGGCGACAAACAAGGATGCCAACGGAACCGAGATCGGCTGGACCTACACCAACCGCAGCACCGGCGAAGTCGAGGTTTACGACACGCTTGGACGTTTGCTCACGATCTCCAATCGAGCCGGCGATACGGCGTCTCTGGAATACAACGGAGGTGTTGTAACGGGCACTGCGCAGGACCTGCTGCTCACGCGGATAACAGATCGCGCGGGCCGCAGCCTCACCTTCCACTACGATGCCTCAAGTCGCCTCGATCAGATCACGGACGCCTCGGGGCAGGTTTACGGGTATTCCTACGATAGCCAGGGCATGCTTTCCGGCATTGCTTACCCCGGGGGCGCGACCAAGGAGTACCTGTACAACGAGACGACGTATACCGCCGGGGCGAATCTGCCTTTGGCCCTGACCGGGATCGTGGACGAGTCGGGCCAGCGCTTCGCTACCTTCAAATACGACACCTCGGGCCGTGCGGTTTCGACCGAACACGCGGGTGGCGTCGAGAAGAACACCGTTGCCTACAGTGGCGACACGGCAACAGTGACCGACCCGCTGGGCAATCCGCAATACCGCAACTTCGTGACCCATGTGGGCGTCAAGAAGCTGACGTACCTACTCAATCAATGCTCCACCTGTCCAACCTCCGCGAGCACGTACTCGTTCGACTCAAACCTCCACCTCGACAACGTCAAGGACTTCAACGGCACCATCTCTGACCATGATCGCAGCGTTGACGACTTGGAGACGCAGCTGATCGAGGCCAAAGGCAGGCCGACCCAGCGCAAGACTCAGACCGATTGGGATAGCTCACTGAGGATGCCGCTAGAGCGTCGCATCTACGACGCTGCCAATGTGCTGGTTGGCAAGCAAACATACACCTACAACGCGCGTGGCCAGATCCTGACCGCGACTAGCGTCGACCCGGTTACGAACGCCACCCGCACGAGTACCACCACGTATTGTGAACAGGCCGACGTTACCGCCGGCACCTGCCCGGTGTTGGGACTGGTGACCTCGATCAACGGCCCGCGCACAGATATCAACGACATCACCACGTATACCTACTACCCCAGCGACGACGCCACCTGCGCAACGTCGCCGACCACCTGTCCGCATCGCAAGGGCGATCTGTGGATGGTGCAGGACGCACTGGGCAACATCGCAGAGACGCTCAGGTACGACGGCGCCGGCCGCGTGCTGTCGATAAAGGATGCCAACGGCGTAGTCACCGACTTCGAATACCACTCGCGGGGCTGGCTTATCGCCCGCAAGGCCCGTGGCACGGATGGCGCAATCGAAACGGACGACCAGATCACCCGCATCGAGTATTACCCGACGGGACTGGTGAAGAAGACCGCGCTGCCCGACGGCAGCAACACGAGCTACACCTATGATGCCGCGCATCGCCTCACCGATATCACGGACGGCGTAGGCAGTACGATCCACTACACGCTGGACAATGCAGGCAACCGGACCAAGGAAGACACGAAGGACAGCGCTGGGACGCTGGTGCGTACGCTCTCAAGAGTCTTCAACAAGCTTGGCCAGTTGCAGACGAACAAGGACGCCTACAACCACGGAACCGGTTACATCTACGACGCCAACGGCAACGCCGATAAGGTGACCGACGCGCTCAGCCGCGTGACCGATAGCGACTACGACGCACTGAACCGTCTCACCCAGACGATCCAGAATGTCGGCGAACTCAATGTCACTACCCAGTTCAAGTACGACGCGCGCGACAACCTGACCGAAGTCATCGACCCGAAGAACCTCTCGACCAAGTACACGTACAACGGCCTGGGTGACCTGAAGCAATTGGATAGCCCGGACACCGGCGTCACCAGCTACACCTACGACAGCGCCGGCAACCGCAAGACGCAGACGGATGCGCGCAATGTCACCGCTACCTACGGTTACGACGCGCTCAACCGTCTGGTGTCGGTCAGCTATCCCGACAGCAGTCTCAACGTCGGCTACAGCTACGACATCGCGGCCACCGCGTGCGCCGGCGGCGAAACCTTCGCCGCCGGCCGCCTGAGCCTGATCACCGACGGCAGCGGTAGCACGCAGTACTGCTACGACCGCTTCGGCCAGATGGTGCGCAAGGTCCAGACCACGGCGGGGCAGAACCTCACCGTGCGCTACGGTTACACCAAGGCCGGACAGCTGAGCAGCGTCACCTACCCGGACGGTACCGTCGCCGACTACGTGCGCGACAACCTCGGTCGCACCACGCAAGTCGGTGTGACGCGTCCGGGTGTTAGCCGCCAGATCCTGCTGACTTCGGCGAGCTATTACCCGTTCGGCCCGGCATCGGAATGGGTGTTCGGTAACGGGCGGCTGTTCCAACGCACGCTCAACCAGAACTACCAGCCGGGTGTGGTCCAGGATCAGAGCACTGCTGGTCTGTCGCTAGGGTATGAGTTCGATGCGGTTGGGAATCTGGTGAAGCTGCGTAACGGCAATCAGAGCGAACCGCCGTTGCGGCGGTATGTCTACGATGCGCTCAACCGTTTGACTGAAACCCACGACAGCACCACGGATGCGTTGTTGCAGGGATATGGGTACGACGGCACCGGTAATCGCATCAGTGCGACGAATGGTGGCGTCACTACCGCTTACACACTGGCAACGAACAGCCATCGGCTGACCGATGTCGGCGGTGTGGCGCGTACGTATGACAGCGTCGGCAACACTACTGCTATTGGCGGAGCGGCGCGCGAGTTCGTCTACAGCGATGCCAATCGCATGAGTGCGGCGAAGCAGGGCGGTGTCACAGCGATGAGCTACGCCTACAACGGCAAGGGCGAGCAGGTGCGCCGCAGCATCGGCGCCAACGGCACCGCGACCGTGTACGACGAGGGCGGCCACTGGCTGGGCGACTACGACAATGCTGGCAATCCGACCCGGCAGGTCGTGTGGCTGGACGATCTTCCGGTGGGCCTGATCGTGGGTGCGGCGGCGACGAATCAGCCGTTGAACTACATCGAGGCCGATGCGCTGGGCACGCCGCGCACGGTGATCGAGTCGACGCGCAATGTGGCGGTGTGGAGTTGGGCGTTGACTGGGGAGGTGTTTGGTAAGGATGCGCCGAATGAAGACGTCGACGGCGACAGTGTGAGTTTGGCGTTCAATTTGCGGTTCCCGGGCCAACGCTACGATGCGGCAAGTGGTCTCAATCAGAACTACTTCCGGGACTATGACCCTTCGACGGGCAGCTATCCGGAAAGTGACCCGATTGGTTTGAACGGGGGTATCAGCACCTACGCCTACTCAGGGAGCAATCCGCTAACCCAGGCCGATCCCTTTGGACTGGACTGGATTGAGTACAACGGACGCCAGATGAGCTTGTACGGCGGCAAGCTTGGCGATCGTTCGCAGTTGAAGCGGCAATGCGCTGCCAGCTCCGGGCAGAATGTGCCGGGCTACTTCGACTATAGAAACTCGGCGTATCAGAACGTTCCGGGCTATGGCCCGACGCCAGAGGGACTCTATTCCGTAAATCTTGTGCCCAATCCGAATCGCATTGCGAACGTGGCTCCTGGTGGCTACCTCACCCCGAACCCTAACGGGGGCATTGAGAGAATTCCTGCGGGTGGTGAGCAGTCCTGGGGGAATTGGCGTGCGCGGTTGATGCCGGCTCCGGGAACCAATACATATGACCGAGACAACATGTACCTCCATGATTCGACCAAGGGGGAGACTCATGGCTGCATTGAAACTTGCAGTGGGCTGCTGGATAACCTCCTTCAGTTGCGGGCGGCGGGTGTCAAATCGATCGACGTTTTTGTCGACTATCCCGGAAACATTCGAACAGGACATTGAGCATGAAGATTCTTCTAGGCCTCCTATTGGCGATGCTGAGTTGCGCCTCATGTGCTACCACTGCAGGGCATGTGGTTGATATATCCGGACTCAGTGCGACATACGACAGAACACAGCCAGTTCAGCTAACCCTGAAAAACGTCAGTCACGTAAAGGTCCGTGCTTATGCCAACCTTGAGGTCATGGATGAGAGTGGGCAGTGGGTTACTTGGCCGTTCCGTGTAGAAGATGGAACGCCAGGCGCCGTTTCGAAGATTTATCCGCTGAATCCTTCGGGCGCGACAACGCTCGTTTTTGATATCCAGAAGATCGAGCTTCCTCCTATTCCTGCAGGACAGAAGCCGAAATTGGCGGAGCAGCTCAAGTTCCGTTTTCGTGTGGTGGTGCTACATGCCACTAGCGAAGACCGAACGGGTGAGTTTTTCTCCGAAGCATTCGTGATTAGGAAGCCTTACGGGTAAGAGTCCTCCGCGCTATTCCGCGATGGTCTCAGGATGATGGGCCGTACCGACCACGGCCTATCGAAGATGGTCTTGATGTCAGAGGGGAGCAGACCATGCTCCCCCAACCCTCTTGCGTAGCTATTCCGTGCTCGACTGAATATTTCGAGCACGATTTCGTCTTCGGCGGTGTGCTGCAACTCACGATGTAAAGCAGGAAGTCCCGGTCCGGCATAGGCGTATAACCATCCGGGCCCATCCAGAACTGGGCGTGCAGCTGCCGCCACAGCTAGGCGTATTCCCGCTGACCGCCGATCATGGAGTCGTAGCGCGCTGCGAACAGCAGGCCCTGCAAAATTGGGGTCAGAGTCGACTTTCCAGCCCGAAGATTGGGCCGCACGGCGGTTAAAACGCGCCCTACGCGAGGGGCCTTGCGCCGGACCCCGGAGTGCCTGCACCTTGTCATTTGTCTGACGTGATGGTCTTGGGGAAAGCTAATGCTTCCCGATTTCTCTTGGCGCAATGCGCTGCGCTGACACTCGAAGGAAGTTCGTCTCAGCGAATAGCGCACACTGAGGCAACACCTCACGAGAGCGGGGAGCTGCTCCCACCCTGATCACGAAGCATGGCCAACTCCGGCCACAGCTCTTCTTCCCCTTCAGTGACGCGCAGAAGGTGAAGCGCCACCGCTGTCGGGCTTCGGCCCGGCACCGCATCCGCATGCAGGCGGAAGTGCGAGATCAGTTTGGCCTCGGTCTTGCCGACGGCCATCTGGCATACCGGGCAATTCGGAATGACCTCTGGTTCTTCTTTACCCATTGCCAGGCTCCCATCATGAAATCTGCGACGCGATGACGCGTCGGCAAGGCTTCCCTCTGGCGCTAGCCTAGCGGTCCTACCGGCGCCTGCAAGATCCGCAAGGCGGGAACAGCCTCCCCAACTTGTATGCTTGTCCCCATGGGGACGCCCGGATCCACCCAGACACCGGAACGTCATCGCCCCGGGCTCCTGCCGCGGGGCGGGTACCTGTTGGCGTTGCTGGTGCTGCTCGGGGCGCTCTGCCTGGTGCTGGTCACCTGGTACTACGCCCGCGAACGTGAGCTGCGGGCCGCGGAGGCGCGGTTCGCCTCGGATACGGCCGAGATTTCGGAGCGCCTGCGGCAGCGGCTGATCTATTACGAACTGGTCGGCCGAGGCGGCACGGCGCTATTCGCATCGATGGCGCGGCCGACGCCGCGGCAATGGGCCGACTACACGCAGAGCATGAATCTGCCCCGGCGCTTTCCGGCGGCGCGAGGGCTGGGCTTCGTCGGCTATGTCAGCAACAACCGCCTGGATGACCTGCAGCTGGAGTGGCGCGATTCCGGGTACGGGCAACTGAGCGTACTGCCGCACGGAATGCGGGCGAACTACGCCCCGGTGCTCTACCTGGAGCCGCGCACGGCCGCCAACGTTGCCGTGATCGGCCTGGACCTGCTGAGCGATCCGGCCAGCCAGCCGGCGCTGTGGGCGGCTATGGGAACCGGTACGCCGCAGCTCAGCGGACGGTCATCGGGCGGGTTCCAAGGCGACCTGATGCTCTACATCCCCGTTTATCGCAGTGGCGACCATCCGCTGACGCCCACGGCGCGCGAGCAGTCGCTGCAGGGCTGGGTGTATCTGCCGTTCAACGTCGAACGTTATGTGGCCACTACGCTGAACGGCGATTACCAGAACGTCGGCCTGCGCATCATCGATACCAGCGGAGGCGATCAGCTGCTGTTCGTGCAGGCGGGGGCAGGAGAGACATCGGCGTTCCATCAGCAATCCGCATTGGACTTCTATGGCCGTCATTGGCGGCTGGAGTTCGATTCGCCGCCGGAATCGATCGTCGCGCCGCATCTGCGCGGTTTGGAGAGCATGCTCGCGCTGGGTTTGCTCGTCAGTCTGCTGCTCTACGCAATCGTGTGGACGCTGGCGCGCACCGAGGATCGGGCGACGGAGATCGCGAAGCGGCTTACCGAGGAATACCGGCGCAGCGAACAGCGCTTCCGCATATCCATGCATTACTCCGCGATCGGCAAGGCGCTGCTCGACAGCGAAGGCGGGATCGTGGAGGTCAATCCGGCGTTATGCCGCATCGTCGGGCGGAGTGCGAAGTCGCTGATCGGCGTGGCGTTCGAATCGTTGTTCGAGGGTGATGATTCTTCATTGCGACCTCACGATGACGGCGAAACCGACGCAAACGGCGTGCACCGCGTGACCCGATTGCTGCGTCGCGAAGGCGATCTGCCACGGCAGGCGCAACTGACCTATGCACCGGTGCCGGGCAATGTCGGCCAGGACGTCACCGGCCTGGTCCAGGTCGAAGACGTCACCGATCGCGTCCGGGCACAGGCACGCGTGCAGGCGCTCAATCGCACGCTGGAGGCACGCGTCGATGTGCGCACGCGCGAGCTGCAACATGCCAATCAGGAGTTGGAGTCGTTCGCCTACAGCGTGTCGCACGATCTGCGCGCGCCGTTGCGCTCCATCGAAGGCTTCAGCCGCATCCTCGTGGATCGTTATGAAACCCAGCTCGATGAAAGCGGTCGCGATTATCTATGGCGCGTGCGCAAGGCAGCGCTGCGCATGGGCGAACTGATCGAGGCATTGCTGCAGATCTCGCGGCTGGTGCGGGCTGAGTTGCGGCGGGAACCGGTCGAATTGAGTCGCATGGCTTTGGAAGTGATCGATGAATTGCGCGCGGATGATCCGGATCGCGAACTGGCCGTGCGCATCGTGCCTGGCCTGACGGCCATGGGCGATGCGGCGCTATTGCGAAACCTGCTCGGGAATCTGCTGGGCAATGCGTGGAAGTTCACGCGGGGTCGCGAGCACGCGATGATCGAATTTGGCGTGGTAGATCATGCGGGCAGGGAAGCCGAGTTCTATGTGCGCGATAACGGCGCGGGCTTTGCGCAGTCCTATGCCGATAAGCTGTTTCGCCCGTTCCAGCGCCTGCATTCGCAGGAAGAATTCAGTGGGCATGGCATCGGGCTGGCTTCGGTGAAACGGATCATCGAGCGCCATGGTGGTCGTATCCGCGCAGAGGGACGCGAAGGCGAGGGCGCGGTGTTTTATTTCACGCTGCCGGGTGAGCGGGTTGGCGAGGATTGATCGGCAGGTCACCCACAAGCGGCGCCTCTTCGCTCCCTGCCCCTCGCCCCGCTTGCGGGGTGAAGGCGTGCTGCTCGCGCGCCACTGGCGCGCGCACGCCTTAACGCCCTCGCGCTATGCGCGAGGACTGGGAGCAGTGTGAGCGACCGCGTGCGCAGCAACGCAGGGTGAGGGGAGGTGAGTCCGCACGGAACAGCTCTCCATCCTCGCAACAACAAACAAGAAGAGCGGCTCGCTACGCTCGCCGCCCCTCATCTGCCCTTCGGGCATCTTCTCCCCGCAAGCGGGGAGAAAGAGCAGTAGCTTCTTCGCGGGACTTGCCCCTCGCCCGGCCTGCGGGGAGAGGGACAGCGTTGCGCAGCAACGCAGGGGGAGGGGAAGTGAGTCCGGCCGGAACAACTAAAGCAAAGCCGCATGGAGACTTACCACGAGCCCCGTAATCACGCGTCCTTGTTATGCCGACGCATCACGCGCTGCTTCTCGCGCGCCCAGTCGCGTTCCTTGCTCGCTTCGCGCTTGTCGTGGGTCTGCTTGCCCTTGGCCAGTGCGATTTCGGCTTTGACCTTGTTGCCTTTCCAGTACAGCGCGGTCAGCACCACGGTGTAGCCATCGCGCTGGACCCGGCCGATCAGGCGGTCGATCTCGCGCCGGTGCAGCAGCAGCTTGCGCGTGCGCCGGTCCTCGGGGACGACGTGGGTGGAGGCAGAAATCAGCGGGGTGATCTGCGAGCCGTACACGAACATCTCGCCCTCGCGGATCATCGCGTAGGCGTCGACGATGTTGGCGCGACCGGCCCGGATCGCCTTCAGCTCCCAGCCCTGGAGCGCCATGCCGGCTTCGAAGCGCTCCTCGAGGTGGTACTCGTGGCGGGAGCGCTTGTTGAGCGCAATGGTCTTCACGGCGTCGCCGCTGCCACCCGCCTTTCCTTTATCCTTGCTGGTCTTGCTGCTGGAATTCTTTGCCATCGCGCCATTCTCCCATGCTGGCGAGCGCGATGCGCACCGATCGGAACACGCTTAGCAGAGCCCGCTGTCCAGAACCCGATGCCTACGATCCGCCGCTCCGCCCTGGTCGAACACTCCGCCGCGCGCATGTTCGCGCTGGTGAACGATATCCCGGCCTATCCGCGCCGCTTCGACTGGTGCGATTCGGCCCAGGTATTGGAAGCCGATGACGACCACGTGGTGGCGCGGCTGGACCTGGGGCTGGGCGCGCTGCGCACCTGGTTCACCACTCACAACGCGCTCAAGGCGCCGCACCATATCGACATGAAGCTGGTGGACGGGCCGTTCCGCAAGCTGACCGGCCGTTGGGAATTCCATGCTTTGGACGAATCGGCCTGCAAGGTCACCCTGACCCTGGATTTCGAGCCGGCAGTGAAGCTGCTGGGCCCTGCGTTGGCGGTGGGCTTCCAGAGCCTGGCGGACCGGATGGTCGACGACTTCGTGCGCGTCGCCGATTCGCCGGAAGAAGCCGGCGGCAATCAGTTCGCATGAAAGTCGAGCTGCTGCGCGCATGGCCGCGTCGTTTCGAGCGCGTCGATCTGGATCTGCCGGATGCGGCGACCGTGCGTGATGCGCTGGTCGCGGCAGGGTGGGGCGATGACCCTGAAATCGTCGCCTACGCGGTATTCGGCCAGCGCGTGGAAATCGATGCCGAGCTGCGCGACGGCGACCGTGTCGAGCTGCTCAGGCCTCTGCTGGCCGATCCCAAGCAAGCGCGTCGGCAACGCGTCGAGGAGCGGCGGCGTCAGCCGAAGAAATAATTGGTGGTGCCTGCCTTGTAGAGCGGAGCTTGCTCCGCTGCCCCTGATGGATTGCCGAATGCGGTCAAAAGCAGCGGAGCAAGCTCCGCTCTACAAAAATCCCCTGGGGACACCGGCAATAAAAAAAGCGGAGCCAGGCTCCGCTTTCTTCTTCAGCACCAGCAACAGCCTCAGCGGCCGCGGCGCTTCTTGTCCTTGTCCTTCGCCAGATTGCGACCGAACTGCTTCGGTGCGGCCTTGGCGAGTTCCGCGTCCTGCTCGGCGAAGTAGTCGCCTTCCCAGCGGGTCAGGGTGTCGCCGTCGAAGAAAAGGGTGAAGTTCTTGATTTCGGTATGGCCGATGCGACCGACGCGCTGAGTCGCGGTGTAGTCCCAACGGTCGTGATGGAAGGGATCTTCGATCGAAGGCGTGCCCAGAAGCACCAGCACCTGCTGCTTGCTCATACCGGCCTGGAGCTGGTCGACGTTGGTCTTTTCCAGCAGATTGCCCTGGTAGATCGGCTGCTTATAGAGGATGCCGCAACCGGCAGTGGAGAGGGCGACGATAAGGACCAGCAGGAGCTTGCGCATCGGGTTCTTCGCGACAGGCGGCAGTAGAAACAGGGGCCGATGATACACTGATGCCATCACTGCGCGGTCCTGGTGCAGCCACGTTCACCTACCGTTGCAGCCGCGTTCGCGGACTCGGTGGCCCTGCCGGCGAGCCCCTCGGGCCCCGGAAGAAAAGGAACTCCCATGGAATCCGAAGACCTTCGCAATGCCGGTCTCAAGGTGACCCATCCGCGCCTGCGGATCCTCGGGTTGCTGGAGCAGGCCAAGCCGCGCCACATGACGGCCGAAGACATTTACCGGCATCTGCTTGAGCACGGCGAAGACATCGGCCTGGCGACGGTCTACCGCGTGCTGACCCAGTTCGAGGCGGCGGGGCTGGTGCTCAAGCACAACTTCGAAGCGGGCCAGTCGGTGTACGAGCTGGACCGCGGCCATCATCACGACCACATGGTCGACGTCGACACCGGCAAGATCACCGAATTCGAGAGCCCCGAGATCGAAGAGCTGCAGCGCAAAATCGCCGCGCAGCACGGGTACGAGATCGAAGAGCACTCGCTGGTGTTGTACGTGCGCAAAAAGCGCTGAGCGCTTTACATTCTTGTAGAGCGGAGCTTGCTCCGCTGCTTTTGTGGTTGCATTCGTAGCGCCGGGCCTGCCCGGCGTGCCTTTCACGGCAGGCAAAAGCGATTCAGGCGGGCCCGGATCTACCAAGCAGGGCAGCGGAGCAAGCTCCGCTCTACAAAGCGTCTCTGCTAGACCACGTCGGCCAGCAATCGCTTAGCCGCGGCCCGCGCCTCGCGAGTCATCTCCACGCCACCGAGCATGCGTGCCAGTTCTTCCTCGCGCTGCTTCGCATCCAGCGACTGCACCGCGCTCTGGGTAACACCTTCGCTCGCCGCCTTGCTCACGCGGTAGTGCGCATGTCCCTGCGCGGCGACCTGCGGCTGATGGGTCACGCACAGCACCTGGCGGGAAGCACCCAGGGCGCGCAGCTTCTGACCGACGATCTCGGCGACGCCGCCGCCGATGCCGGAGTCGACCTCGTCGAACACCATGGTCGGCACGGTATCCAGGCCGAGGGCCGCGACTTCGATCGCCAGCGAGATGCGCGAGAGTTCGCCGCCCGAGGCGACCTTGCGCAGTGGGCGCGCCGGCTGGCCCAGGTTGGCGGCGACGAGAAACTCCGCTCGCTCGCCGCCCTGCGGGTCGGGGCGCTCGGTTTCGATCGGGTCCAGTGCGACTTCAAAGCGACCGCCGCCCATGCCCAGGTCGGCGATCAGCGCGGTGGTGTCCTTGGACAGGGCTGCGGCGGCGTCGCGACGCTTGGAGCCCAGAGCATGGGCCGCCTGGCGCCACTGCGCCTGGGCTTGTGCGATCTCGCCGTCGAGTTTCTGCAGGCGTTCGTCGGCACTTCGCAGCCGATCCAGTTCTTCGGAGATCGAGTCGCGTTGCGCGGCGAGTTGTTCCGCTGGAACGCGGTGCTTGCGCGACAGTTCGTGGATGCGGCCGAGCCGGCGCTCCAGTTGTGCGAAGGCATCGGGGTCGACGTCCAGGTCGCTGCGCACGCGGTCGAGCAGGACCAGCGCCTCGTCGATCTGGATCGCGGCGTTGTCCAGCATCGCCTCGACGTCGTTGAGGCGCGGTTCGTGCTCGGCCACGCGCTGCAGTTCGCTGCGGACGTGGTGCAGGGTGCGCGACAGGGATGGGCCTTCGTCGCCGCCGAGCTGGGCGAAGGCGCCGTCGCACGCAGCGATCAGGCCGGCAGCGTGGGCGTGGCGACGATGGTCGGCTTGCAGCTTCGCCAGCGAATCCACGTCGAGGGTTTCCCGATCGAGTTCGCCGAACTGGTGTTCGAGCCAGCCGATGCGGTCGGAGACGTCGCCCTGGGCGAGCAGGGCGTCGCGTTCGCGCAACAGCTCGCTCCAGGTCCTCGCGGCGCCGGCAACCGTGGCAAGTTCGCGCTCGGTGCGGCCGTAAGCATCGAGCAGGGCGAGCTGGCTGGATCGGGCGAGCAGGGCCTGGTGTTCGTGCTGGCCGTGGATCTCGACCAGCAGGCCGGCCAGTTCGGCCAGTTGGGTGACCGTCGCGGGACGGCCGTTGATCCAGGTGCGCGAACCACCGTCGGCGCGGATCACGCGCCGGATCTGGCAACTGAGGTCGCCATCGCCTTCGTCGAGTTCGTTCCCGCGCAGCCAGGCCAGGGCCGGGGAGGCATCGTCGAGCGCGAATTCGGCGGTGAGCTCGGCGCGCTCGGCACCGTGGCGGACCACGCCGCTGTCGGCGCGCAGGCCGGATAGCAGGCCCAGTGCGTCCACCAGCAGCGACTTGCCGGCGCCGGTCTCGCCGGAAATGACGGTAAGGCCGCGGCCGAAATCGAGTTCGGCGCTGCGGACGACGGCGAAATCTTTGATGGCGAGATGGGCGAGCATGGGGCGGGATTGTAAGGGGCGCGGGTTGCGCAACTCGCCATCTGTAGCCGCCGCGCGTCTCACAAAATGAAACGGATCACGGCTGGACGCTTGCGTGGGCCCTCCAGCGGCTCTATATCGCCCTCATGAGCCGCCATCCCGCCGACTTCACCAGCCTGGACCCGCGTGCGCGCCAATTGCTGCGCACGCTGATCGGGCGGTATATCCAGAGCGGCGAACCGGTGGGGTCGCAGACGCTGGCCCGGCATGCCGGTCTGGACGTCAGCGCGGCGACCATTCGTAACATCCTGTCGGACCTTGAAGAAGTCGGCCTGCTGAGTGCGCCGCACACCTCCGCCGGGCGCATTCCTACTGCACAGGGCTATCGCCTGTTCGTGGATTCGCTGCTGCAGGTGCGGCCGTTGCCGGAGGGCGAAGTGGCGCGGCTGCGCAATGAGCTGCCGGCCGGGTCGGGTACGCATGCCCTGCTGGGCAGCGCTTCGGAGCTGGTCTCTGCGATGACCCACTTCGTCGGTGTGGTCAGCGTGCCGCGCCGCGAACAATTCGCCTTCCGCCGGATCGAGTTCGTGCCGGTGGAAGGGCAGCGTGTGCTGGCGATCCTGGTGTTCGCCGACAACGAGGTGCAGAACCGGATCATCCAGACCCGGCGGCCCTACGATGCCGGCGAGCTAGAGCGGGTCGCCAACTATCTCAATACCCACTTCGCCGGCCGGACCTTGCCCGACATGCGCGCGCATCTGCTGCACGAGCTGCGCATGGCGCGCGATGAAATGGAAACGCTGCTCAGCCAGTCGGTCGAGCTGGCCGAGCAGGTACTCGCGCCTAGCCATGACGACATGGTCCTGGCCGGACAGACCCGGTTGATGGGCGTGCAGGAGCTGGCCGACCTGGACCGGCTGCGCGAACTGTTCGAAGCCTTCGCCCGTAAGCGCGAGATCCTGCAACTGCTGGAGCGCACCGTGCGCGCTCCGGGCGTGCGCATCTTTATCGGCGAGGAGACCGGCCTCGCACCAATGGAGGGCATGTCGCTGGTGACGGCGCCCTATGGATCGGGCGGGCAGGTGCTGGGCGTGCTGGGGGTGATCGGTCCCAGCCGCATGGCCTATGAGCGCGTGATCCCCGTGGTGCAGGCGGCGGCAGAGGCGTTGGGGGCGGCGATCCACGCCGATCCGTCCGGAAGCTGAGCCGCGACGGGGACTCCCTCCCGAGCACCGGTCAGATCCCGCGCCCTGTTGAAACCCGTGGACCCGGGCCCCATAGCTGCCTAGTGCGCACACCGCGCAAGGACAGCACCCAGAACGATGACGACCGAATCCCAGCAGGAAGAAACGGCCCAGCCGGCCGTGAACGACGATTTCAAGAACCTCGCGGCCGATCTGGAAGCCGCCCAGGCCGAGCTGGCCAGGCTGCGCGATGACTCGCTGCGCGAACGCGCCGAGCTCGAAAACGCGCGCCGGCGCCTGACCCGAGATATCGAGATGGCTCGCAAGTTCGCCAACGAGCGGCTGCTGGGTGAACTCCTTCCGGTGTTCGACAGCCTCGAAGCCGGCCTGTCCGTTAAGTCCGACACCGCGCAGCACCTACGCGAAGGCATGGAGCTGACCCTGAAACAGCTGCTGAAGGTCGCCACCGACAACGGCCTCGTGGCCGTGGATCCGGTCGGCCAGCCGTTCAATCCCGACCACCACCAGGCCATGAGCATGGTCGACGTCGAGGGACATGCCCCGGGCCATGTCGTGCAGGTTTACCAGAAGGGCTGGCTCTTGAACGAGCGCCTGCTGCGTCCTGCGCTGGTCACCATCGCGCAGTCGTAAGAGTTGGCCCACGGCACGCTCGAACGCGCCGCAGCGCGTTGGGGCATCGAGTCAGGGGTTGTTCTGGAAGACGCTTGAACCGGCGATTCCCCAACCCCAGATAACGCACATCAGCGGTGACGACACCGCCACCACGAACAGAATTAGCTAGAGGAACACCACCATGGCAAAGATCATCGGTATCGACCTGGGCACGACCAACTCGTGCGTGGCGATCATGGAAGGCGGCAAGGCTCGCGTCATCGAGAATGCCGAAGGCGATCGCACCACGCCGTCGATCGTGGCTTTCACCAAGGACAGCGAAGTGCTGGTCGGCGCCTCGGCCAAGCGCCAGGCCGTGACCAACCCGAAGAACACCTTCTACGCGGTGAAGCGCCTGATCGGCCGCAAGTTCACCGACGCGGAAGTGCAGAAGGACATCGGCCTGGTCCCGTACACCATCACCCAGCATGAAAACGGCGACGCCTGGGTGTCGACCGCCGAAGGCAAGAAGATGGCGCCGCAGCAGATCTCGGCCGAAGTGCTGGCCAAGATGAAGAAGACGGCCGAAGCCTATCTGGGCGAGACCGTCACCGAAGCCGTCATCACCGTGCCGGCCTACTTCAACGACAGCCAGCGCCAGGCAACCAAGGACGCCGGCAAGATCGCCGGTCTCGACGTCAAGCGCATCATCAACGAGCCGACCGCGGCCGCGCTGGCCTACGGCATGGACAAGAAGGGCGGCGACCGCAAGGTGGCCGTGTACGACCTCGGCGGCGGTACCTTCGACGTGTCGATCATCGAGATCGCTTCCGTCGACGGCGAGATGCAGGTCGAAGTGCTGTCGACCAACGGCGACACGTTCCTGGGCGGCGAAGACTTCGACAAGCGCGTCATCGACTACCTCGTCGACGAATTCAACAAGGACCAGGGCATCGACCTGCGCAAGGACCCGCTGGCGCTGCAACGCCTGAAGGACGCAGCCGAGCGCGCCAAGATCGAGCTGTCCTCGTCGCAGCAGACCGAAGTCAACCTGCCGTACGTGACGGCCGACGCCTCCGGTCCGAAGCACCTCAACATCAAGCTGACCCGCGCCAAGCTTGAAGCGCTGGTCGACGACCTGGTCAAGAAGACCATCGAACCCTGCCGCGTCGCGCTGAACGACGCCGGCCTGCGCGCGTCCGACATCGCCGAGGTCATCCTCGTCGGCGGCCAGACCCGCATGCCGAAGGTGCAGCAGGCGGTGACCGACTTCTTCGGCAAGGAGCCGCGCAAGGACGTCAACCCGGACGAAGCCGTCGCTGTCGGCGCCGCAATCCAGGGCGGCGTGCTGCAGGGCGACGTCAAGGACGTGCTGCTGCTCGACGTGACCCCGCTGTCGCTGGGCATCGAGACCCTGGGCGGCGTGTTCACCAAGATCATCGAGAAGAACACCACGGTGCCGACCAAGGCTTCGCAGGTCTTCTCGACCGCCGAGGACAACCAGTCCGCCGTGACCGTGCACGTGTTGCAGGGTGAGCGCGAACAGGCCCGCTACAACAAGTCGCTGGCCCGCTTCGACCTTTCCGGCATCGAGCCGTCGCCGCGCGGCATGCCGCAGGTTGAGGTGTCCTTCGACATCGACGCCAACGGCATCGTCCACGTGACCGCCAAGGACAAGAAGACCGGCAAGGAACAGAAGGTCGAGATCAAGGCCGGTTCGGGTCTGTCCGAGGACGAGATCGCAAAGATGGTGCAGGACGCCGAAGCGCACCGCGAAGAGGACAAGAAGTTCCACGAACTGGTGCAGGCCCGCAACCACGCGGACGGCCTGATTCACGCCGCACGCAGCGCGATCAAGGAACACGGCGACAAGGTGCCGGGCGATGCGATCGGCCGTGCCGAAGGCGCGATCGCCGAACTCGAAACCGCGATGCGCGGCGACGACAAGGCTCAGATCGAAGCCAAGTCGAAGGCGCTGGAAGAAGCCGCACAATCGCTGTTCGCGGCCGCTTCCGGCGGCCAGCCGGGTCCAGACATGGGTGCCGGCACCGCGGGTGGCTCGTCGTCGGATGATGTGGTCGACGCCGAGTTCACCGAGGTCAAGGACGACAAGAAGTCCTGAGGCCGACGCGAGTAGGCATTGAGAAAAACGACGGGCAGGCCAAGGTCTGCCCGTCGGTGTTTGGAAGCACTGGGGAACGACGGCAGCACCGATGAGCAAGCGCGACTACTACGAAACCCTGGGCGTGGCCCGCGACGCCAGCGATGAAGACCTGAAGAAGGCCTACCGTCGCTGCGCGATGAAATACCACCCGGATCGCAATCCGGGCGACCACGCCGCGGAGGCTTCGTTCAAGGAGTGCAAGGAGGCCTATGAAGTGCTCTCCGATGCTCCCAAGCGCCGCATGTACGACCAGCACGGCCATGCCGCGTTCGAGCACGGGATGGGCGGCGGCGGTGGCGGTGCTGGCGCGTACGCCGACATGGGCGACATCTTCGGCGACATCTTCGGCAACATCTTCGGTGGCGGCGCCGGTGCGCGCGGCCCGCGTCGCGGCGCCGATATCGGCTATGTGATGGAGCTGTCGCTGGAGGAGGCCGTCGGTGGCGTCGAGAAGCAGATCGAGATTCCCACGCTCGACGAGTGCGAGACTTGCAAGGGCAGCGGTTCGGCGGACGGCAAGCTGGAGAAGTGCGACACGTGCCATGGGCACGGTCAGGTCCGTTTCCAGCGCGGCATCTTCTCGATGCAGCAGACCTGTCCGCATTGCGGAGGCCGTGGCAAGACCATCGCGAATCCATGCGGCGATTGCCACGGTCAAGGCCGGGTCGAACGCACCAAACGGCTGCAGGTCAAGATTCCCGCCGGCGTCGACAACGGCGACCGCATCCGCCTGGCGGGCGAGGGCGAAGCCGGCCCGGCCGGCGCGTCTCCGGGCGATCTCTATGTCGAAGTCCGCGTGCGACCGCACGAGATCTTCGAGCGCGACGGCGATGACCTGCATTGCGACGTGCCGATCCGTATCTCGCAGGCGGCCCTGGGCGATAGCGTGCGCGTGCCCACGCTCGAAGGCGATGTGGAGCTGCGTATTCCGGCTGAAACCCAGACTGGCAGGCAGTTCCGCCTGCGTGATCGTGGCGTGAAGTCGGTACGCAGTCGCGCACCGGGAGACCTGTATTGCCGCGTCGTCGTGGAAACGCCGGTGAATCTCACCGCCGAGCAGCGCGAATTGCTGGAGAAATTCGAAGCGACGTTTGTGGGCGACGGCGCACGCAAGCATTCGCCGCGCTCATCGACCTTCATCGACGGGGTCAAGGGCTTCTGGGATCGCATGACTTCGTGACACGAGTGCTTTTCGCAAAAGCGCATGCAGACGGCCCGCAAGGGCCGTTTTGCATTTGCGACTACATAAGGCAAGCGATGTGAGCTAACGCTGTGGATGCACATCGCGAAGCGCAATGAACATGCGACTGGGCAGGTCCGGTCCAACGCGTTAGCCTGAGCGCATGAGCACCCCCACCCGCATCCTCATTCACGGCGCTTCCGGCCGCATGGGCCAGGCGCTGCTGCGGTTAGCCGCAGAACGTTCCGATCTGGAAGTCGTCGCAGCCGTTTCCCGCAAGATCGAATCCCGCGCAGTCGATGGGATCCCGCAATTCAAGGTCGAAGAGCTGTCCGGCGTTCCGGCGTTCGACGTTGCCATCGACTTCAGTCTGCCGGAAGGATTCGACGGCATTCTTGCGGTCTGTCGCGGCCGGCACTCGGCGCTGGTTTCAGGCACGACGGGATTGTCGGAAGCACAAAGGGAAACGCTGCAAACCGCGAGTGGCGAGATTCCGGTCTTGTGGTCGGCCAATTTCAGCCTGGGTGTCGCGGTGCTGAGCGATCTCGTCGAACGTGCCGCCGCGGCCCTTGGCGGTTGGGACTGCGATATCGTCGAATCGCATCATGTTCACAAGAAAGACGCCCCCTCAGGCACCGCACTGGCGCTGGGCGCGTCCGCGGAGCAAGGTGGCGCGCAACCGCGTTACGCATCATTGCGGGCCGGGGATATCGTGGGCGAACATCTGGTCCAGTTCACCACGCTCGGCGAACGGATCGAACTGGTGCACCGCGCCACCAACCGCGACATCTTCGCGCGCGGAGCGCTGCATGCTGCGACCCGCATGCCCGGAAGGGCACCCGGGACGTACCAATTGCGTGACTTGCTGGACTAATTCAACCTGCTAGGCGACACAGTTCGGAGTGTGATGGAATGCACGTTCCGCAACTCGCGTCGGTCGCCGACGAATGGCAACGGACGGCTTCATGAACTGCGTCACCATGCTGTTCGACAGGGTCGCTAGGATGGCTCCTGAATTGGGGGGTAACGCATGACAATGCAGGGAGAATCTTTCCCGGCAGGAAGCCGCGATCCGCAACTGCTACTGACCGCGATGCAGCGGATCAGCCAGGAGCAGTTGGGGCTGGCGCTCGAACGTGTTCTGCGGCGTGCGGACGATTACCTTTTTGATAGCAGCCAGAACGGCGCAGGTGTGGAGCTCACTGCACTGCGCGATCTGCGCCGCGCACGCACCCAGATCGGGCAGCGCTTCGATCAGACCATCGCGGGCGGGTTTCGGCGCCTTCTCGAGCCGCCGATGGCGATCCGTGCCGTCGATTCGGGTTCGCTCAGTCTGGTCTCCGACGATGCGCTGGAGGAACAGCTCGCCTCGGAACAAGTGGTCGACGGCCTTGGTCGCTATCATGCGCCGGCCCTGGAATTGCTGGACAAACGCCTGGCCGCGCTGACCGAGCGGCCGATGCTCGGTGCACGCGACAATCCCGTCGGTCCCAAATTTCTCACCGAGGCGCTGGGTAGCTCGTTGATTACGCTGGAAGTCAACACCAGCGTACGCATCGTCCTGTACAAGTTCTTCGAGCGCGAGCTGTCGACTGCGCTGGCACCGCTGTACGACCGCCTTAACTCGGGCCTGGTGTCCGCAGGCATCCTTCCGCTCATCAAGCCGACCAAGCGCGCCGAGCCACTGCCGTCGCCAGCAGGCCAGGCGATCGACGCACAAAATGCGGCCGCCGCCGCCGATCCTGCAACGGTTGCCGTCGCCAATGCCGTAGCGACCCAGTTCGGTATGACCGGACCCGGCGAACAGGCAATGTTCTCCAGCCTGCTGGGATTGCTTCAGTCCTGGCGCCAGGCCATGCACCCTGCGCGGGTGGCGGAAGCCGGTACCGTGCCGAGCATGAGCACTCCGGATGTCATGACGGTGCTTTCGCTCCTGCAGCGCGAACAACCTCGTCCACAGGAAGTGAGTGGCGGCGATTCGCGCATACCCCTGGCCGAGCAGATGCGGCGCGAGCTGCTGTCCGGTGCGCGCCGTCTGGGCATGGGCGGAGAAAATCTGACGCTCTCCAATGTGGACGAGGACGCAGTCGATCTCGTGGGCATGCTTTTCGATGTGCTGCTCGACGAGCGCCATTTCGAGGCGGATGTCCGCACCAAGATCAACCGCCTGCTGGTGCCCTACATCAAGGTGGCGGTGAAGGACCGCCGACTGTTCCTCTACAAGGCGCATCCGGCGCGCCGCCTGCTGAACGTCGTGGCTGAGGCCAGCGAAGGCAATCGCGGCGAGAGCCCGCAGGAACGCGAGCTGATGGCGCGCGTTGATGGAACCATCGATCGTCTTGTCGCCGAGTTCAACGAAGACGTTGCCATTTTCGACACGCTGGAAGCGGAGCTGCGCGGCTTCCTGGACCAGCATCGCAAGCGCGTCGAGCTGACCGAGCGTCGTACCGCCGAGGCGCAGCGTGGCAAGGAGCGGCTGGAGCAGGCGCGCGAAGGCGTCTCCGTCGACCTGGCGATCAGCCGAGACACCCGTGAGTTGCCGCCTGCACTGGATGCCTTCATCAAACAGTACACGGCCCACCACCTCACCCAGGTCGTCCTACGCGAGGGCAAGGATTCGGTGCGCTATGCCGACGCCGTCAATGCAGTGACCTCTCTGCTGGTGAGCTTCGATCACGCGGAACTGGGGGTGCCGTACGACCGCCTGCCTGAGCTGCCGCGCGCGCCACTGATGTCGATCCTGGAAAGCTCCGGCGTCCACGGCCATGCCGCAGAGGAAGTGCTGACCGCGCTGCAACGCACGCTCCAGCGTATGTCTGCCGGTGAGAGCGCTGCCGCGATCGCCGAAGCGCTGCCGGTTTCGCCGGTTCAGCCGGCCCCCGAGCCATCTGGCGACTCCGAGCTGCAGCTGGTGGCCGGCAAGGACAAGCTGGAATTCGACCCGGCCCTGGCCGAGCGCATGCGCGGGCTCGAAGTGGGCACCTGGGTGCAGCTGACCAGCGAAAGCGGCCGGGTCGAACCGGCCAAGGTGTCCTGGATCAGCCCCATTTCCTCGCGTCTGCTTTTTGTGAATCGCCGCGGCATCCGCGTGCTCGTGGCGTCGGCGGAGGAGCTGGCGGCCATGGCGAAACTGGGTCGGCTGCAGCTTCGCGAAGGCGATACGGCTTTCGACGATGCCATGCATCAGGTCATGGGCAAGCTGAAGGCGGCGGCTCCTGGGGACGAGAGCGCCGCATCGACCGGCCCGGCTTCGGAAAACGCTACCGCCTGAAGCTTGCGTTTCAGCCCCGCAACGCGGGCTTGACCAGCACTGATGCCAAATTTGCGCTGGCGTATTGATGACGCCATCGCTACAATTCTCGCTCGCCTGAACCCCGCCCGCCGGACCGGTACTGACCCGTGTCCGCGGTTTGCTGCAACCTGAGTTTGGCCAAACCGCCAGATCAGGGCTGCCGGCCCGCGGGATCAGTCCCCACAGCTGCCAAGGCGATCCCAGTGACCCAACCCGCAATCCTTGCGCTCGAAGATGGCACGATCTTCGAGGGCATTTCCGCAGGCGCGCCCGGCCTTTCGGTCGGCGAGGTGGTGTTCAACACCGCCATCACCGGCTATCAGGAGATCCTCACGGATCCGTCCTATGCCCGCCAGATCGTCACCCTGACGTATCCGCACGTCGGCAACACCGGCATGACCGACCAGGACGATGAAGCCAACCAGGTCTGGGCCTCCGGCCTGATCGTGCGCAACGTCCCGCGCCGCCCGAGCAACTGGCGCAGCCAGGTCTCGATGCCCGAGTGGCTGGCCAAGCGCGGCATCGTCGCCATTTCCGACATTGACACCCGCAAGCTGACCCGCCTGCTGCGCGACACCGGCGCCCAGAACGGTGCGCTGATGGCCGGCGAGATCGATGTGAACAAGGCGTTGGAAGCGGCGCGCAAGTTCCCGGGCCTCAAGGGCATGGATCTGGCGAAGGTCGTCACCACCTCGACCGCATACGAGTGGAAGGACGGCCAGCTCGACCTCGACAACAACGTGTTCGTGCAGGCCGACGCCAAGCACCACGTCGTGGCCTACGACTTCGGCGTCAAGCACAACATCCTGCGCATGCTCGCCGAACGCGGCTGCCGCGTGAGCGTGGTGCCGGCGCAGACCCCGGCGGCCGACGTGCTGGCAATGAATCCGGATGGCGTGTTCCTGTCCAACGGTCCCGGCGATCCGGAGCCCTGCGACTACGCGATCGCGGCCATCAAGGAATTCGTCGACCGCAAGATCCCGACCTTCGGCATCTGCCTCGGCCACCAGCTGCTCGGCCTCGCCAGCGGCGCGAAGACGATGAAGATGAAGTTCGGCCATCACGGCGCGAATCACCCGGTGCAGGACCTGACCGGCGGCCGCGTGATGATCACTTCGCAGAACCATGGCTTCGCCGTTGATGAAGCGACGCTGCCCGCCAACGTGCGCGTGACCCACCGATCGCTGTTCGACGGTAGCAATCAAGGCATCGAGCTCACCGACGCACCGGCCTTCAGCTTCCAGGGTCATCCAGAAGCGAGCCCGGGCCCGCATGACGTCGGCCCGCTGTTCGATCGCTTCGTGGCTTTGATGCAACAGGCGAAGTGAAAGCCGTAGTCGCCAAGTCGTCCCGCAAGCGCCTCTGGCGCAGGTTGTTCGTTGTTGCGGTACTGCTTGGCGCCTATCCCGCATTCGTACTGACGGCGACGTACTCGCAGTGGTTCAAGGCCGATCTGCCGGGTGGTCGTAACGGCCCGGCGGACGCGTACCGCCACTCGCTCGCCAGCGCGATCGTCGCCTACACGCTGTCGCCGCGCTGCGTCGACTGGGTGACCGCGGTGATGGAGCGGAATGGGGAAGGGAACTCCTCACGTGCGATGGATGCGCACAACAACCGGCTCGGCGCGCGCATCGGCGCGACCGCCGAGAGCTGGAATGCAATGCAGCAGGCCGTGCTTGCTGCCGTGAAGAA
The DNA here is from genome assembly GCF_054779815.1 of Lysobacter tyrosinilyticus. Taxonomy (NCBI): domain Bacteria; kingdom Pseudomonadati; phylum Pseudomonadota; class Gammaproteobacteria; order Lysobacterales; family Lysobacteraceae; genus Lysobacter; species Lysobacter tyrosinilyticus. Next base: position 172,484 of record NZ_BAAGXN010000003.1, on the reverse strand, counting down.
CGGCGCGATCGATGCCCGATCGCCCGACCAGATCACCTGGCTCGCGCCCCGCGCGTGGCAGGACCGACTTTACTGAGGAAGCCATGCCAAAGCGCACCGACATCAAGACCGTAATGATCATCGGCGCCGGTCCGATCGTGATCGGCCAGGCCTGCGAGTTCGACTACTCCGGCGCCCAGGCGTGCAAGGCCCTGCGTGATGAGGGTTACCGCGTGGTGCTGGTCAACAGCAATCCCGCGACGATCATGACCGACCCGAACATGGCCGACGCCGTGTACATCGAGCCGATCAACTGGCAGACGGTCGAGAAGATCATCGCCAAGGAAAAGCCCGACGCGTTGCTGCCGACCATGGGCGGCCAGACCGCGTTGAACTGCGCGCTCGACCTGGCCGACAACGGCGTGCTGGAGAAGTACAACGTCGAGTTGATCGGTGCCTCGCGCGAGGCCATCCGCATGGCCGAAGACCGCGAGCTGTTCCGCATCGCAATGAAGGAGATCGGGCTGGAATGCCCGAAGGCCGAAGTCGCGCACACGCTGGAAGAAGCGCTCGATATCCAGACCCGTGTGGGTTACCCGACCATCATCCGTCCCTCGTTCACCCTCGGCGGCAGCGGTGGCGGTATCGCCTACAACCGCGAAGAGCTGATCGAGATCGTCAATCGCGGCCTTGAACTGTCGCCGACCACCGAAGTGCTGGTTGAGGAATCGGTGCTGGGCTGGAAGGAATTCGAGATGGAAGTGGTCCGCGACAAGGCGGACAACTGCATCATCGTCTGTTCGATCGAGAACTTCGACGCGATGGGCGTGCACACCGGCGACTCGATCACCGTCGCGCCGGCGCAGACCCTGACCGACAAGGAATACCAGCGCCTGCGCGATGCTTCGATCGCAGTGTTGCGCAAGATCGGCGTCGACACGGGCGGCTCCAACGTGCAGTTCGGCATCAATGCCAAGAACGGCCGCGTCGTCGTGATCGAAATGAATCCGCGCGTGTCGCGTTCGTCGGCGTTGGCTTCGAAGGCCACCGGTTTCCCGATCGCCAAGATCGCGGCCAAGCTGGCCGTCGGCTACACGCTCGACGAGCTGCGTAACGAGATCACCGGCGGCAAAACGCCGGCTTCGTTCGAACCGACGATCGACTACGTCGTCACCAAGATCCCGCGCTTCGCCTTCGAGAAGTTCCCGCAGGCCGATGCGCGCCTCACTACGCAGATGAAGTCGGTGGGCGAGGTGATGGCGATGGGCCGCACCTTCCAGGAATCGCTGCAGAAGGCCCTGCGTGGTCTGGAAACCGGCAAGGTCGGTCTCGACCCCACCGGCCTGGATCTGGCCAACGAAGACGGTCTGGCCACGCTCAAGCGCGAGCTCAAGGAGCCGGGTCCGGAACGCATGTTCCATATCGGCGACGCCTTCCGCGCCGGCATGAGCGTCGAGGACGTGCACGCGCTGTCGTTCGTCGATCCGTGGTTCCTCGACCAGATCGAAGAGATCATCGCGGTCGAGAAGGAAGTTGCCGCGGGTGGCTTGGGTTCGCTCGACGCGAAGCGCATGCGTGCGCTCAAGCGCATGGGCTTCTCCGACGCACGCCTGGCCCAGCTCACCGCCACCGACGAAACCGCCGTGCGCACGCTGCGTCGCGCGCTCAAGGTGCGTCCGGTGTACAAGCGCGTGGACTCCTGCGCGGCCGAGTTCGCCACCAGCACGGCCTACCTGTATTCGACCTACGAGGACGAGTGCGAGGCGCAGCCGACCGACCGCAACAAGATCATCGTGCTCGGTGGCGGCCCCAACCGCATCGGCCAGGGCATCGAGTTCGACTACTGCTGCGTGCATGCCGCGCTCGCCCTGCGCGAGGACGGCTATGAAACCATCATGGTCAACTGCAACCCGGAGACCGTGTCGACCGACTACGACACCTCCGATCGCCTGTACTTCGAGCCGCTGACGCTGGAAGACGTGCTGGAGATCTGCGACCTGGAGAAGCCCAAGGGCGTGATCGTGCAGTACGGCGGCCAGACCCCGCTCAAGCTCGCGCGTGCGCTGGAAGCCAACGGCGTGCCGATCATCGGTACCTCGCCGGATTCGATCGACCTGGCCGAAGACCGCGAGCGCTTCCAGAAGCTAGTGCAGGACCTGGGCCTTGCCCAGCCGCTCAACCGCACCGCACGCAACCCGGAAGAAGCGCTGCTGCTGGCCTCGCAGATCGGCTATCCGCTGGTCGTGCGCCCGAGTTACGTGCTCGGTGGCCGCGCAATGGAAGTCGTCCATTCCGACGCTGATCTCACGCGCTACATCCGTGATGCCGTGAAGGTGTCGAACGACTCGCCGGTGCTGCTCGACCGCTTCCTCGATAACGCCGTGGAATGCGACGTCGACGTCATCGCCGACAAGGACGGCAACGTGCTGATCGGCGGCGTGATGGAGCACATCGAAGAAGCCGGCGTGCACTCGGGCGACTCGTCCTGCTCGCTGCCTCCGTATTCGCTGTCAAAGGAAGTACAGGAAAAGCTGCGCGCGCAGGTCGTAGCGCTCGCCAAGGCGCTGAATGTCGTCGGCCTGATGAACACCCAGTTCGCGGTCACCTTCGATGAGCAGGGTAACGACACCGTCTACCTGATCGAAGTGAATCCCCGCGCCTCACGCACCGTGCCGTTCGTGTCCAAGGCCACGGGCATGGCGCTGGCGAAGATCGCTGCGCGCTGCATGGTCGGCCAGACGCTGGCGGAGCAGGGCGCGACCAAGGAAATCATTCCGGACTACTACTCGGTCAAGGAAGCGATCTTCCCGTTCGCCAAGTTCCAGGGCGTGGATCCGATCCTCGGCCCGGAAATGCGTTCGACCGGTGAAGTCATGGGCGTCGGCCGCAACTTCGGCGCCGCGATGGCGCGCGCGCAGGAAGCGGGTGGCATCAAGGCACTGCCGGCGACCGGCAAGGTCTTCATCTCGGTGCGCGATCCGGACAAACAGCGCGTGCTGCCGGTGGCCCAGGATCTGGTCAAGCGCGGCTACACCCTGGTGGCCACCGAAGGCACCCATGCGTTCCTGACCCAGCAGGGGCTGGCCTGCGAGCGCATCAACAAGGTGGCCGAAGGCCGTCCGCACGTCGTCGACCTGATCAAGAACGGCGAGATCGTCTACATCGTCAATACCACGGAAGGCCGCCAGGCGATCAACGACTCGTTCTCGATCCGTCGCGAAGCGCTGCAGCAGCGCGTGACCTATTCGACGACCGTGTCGGGTGCGCGCGCTCTGGTGAATTCGCTGGACTACCGTGGCACGGGCCCGGTCTGGTCGCTGCAGGAACTTCACGCGGAAGTGAACGGCGCTGCCTGATTTGTCCCGCGTCATCCCGGCTCCAGGCTGGGATGACGATTCGGGCGATCTGAGACAGAATCGGTTTATCGAGGCCGCAGGACGTGCGGCCGGCATCGGACAAGAAGAAATGCGAGCTCCCATCACCATGAAAGGTGCGCAGCGTCTGCGCGCCGAACTGGACGACCTCAAGTCGGTCAAGCGCCCCGCCGTGATCCAGGCGATCGCCGAAGCGCGCGCGCACGGCGACCTCAAGGAAAACGCCGAATACCACGCGGCCCGCGAACAGCAGGGCTTCATCGAAGGCCGCATCAAGCAGCTCGAAGCCGAGCTGTCGCACGCGCAGGTGATCGATGTCTCCTCGCTCAACGCCGGCTCGCGCGTCGTCTTCGGCGCCACGGTCGAATTGGCCGATGCCGAGACCGACGAAGAGAAGACCTACCAGATCGTTGGCGACCTCGAAGCCGACATCAAGATGGGCATGATCGCGATCTCCTCGCCGGTGGCGCGCGCGCTGATCGGCAAGCACGAAGGCGACACCATCACCATCGAGGCGCCGGGTGGCACCCGCGAATACGAAATCGTCGGCGTCAGCTATCAGGGCTGATCCATGACCTCGGTGACGCTGCTGCTGCCGTCTCGTGACAGTTTCGGTGGGCAACGGCTCACCGGCGACGTGGCGAAGGCGCTAGGGCGTGCCGATCGCGAATCCGTCACTGGCGGGCAACTCGCGCGTAGCTTCGACATCCTGCCGCGCGGCTGGCCCGTAGCGGCAGTGACGCGACAACGCGACGCCGGCGACGCCCTGGCATCCGCCTGGCTTCGTGCCGATCCTGCCTATGTCCGCCCCGACATCAACGGTGCCCGCTTGTTGGCGTATGGCCAGGCGCTAGCGTTGACCCGGGAGGAAGTCGACGAGCTGCTGCGACCGCTGCGTCCGTTGTTCGGCGATACCGGTTTCCCGATCGATGCGCCGACGCCTTCGCGCTGGTACCTGCGTTTGCCACGCGAGGCACGCCTGCCGACCTTCAACGATCCGGATGAAGCCTTGGGCGCTGATCTGTTCGAGCACCTGCCGGACGGCCCCGAAGGCCGCCGCTGGCGTGCATTGCTGAGCGAGGCGCAGGTGATCCTGCACAACCATCCCGTCAATGCGAAGCGTGCCGCGGCTGGCAAGCCGCCGGTGAATTCGCTGTGGTTCTGGGGTGCCAGCACGCTGCCCGACCACATCACCACGACATACACCGCGATCTTCAGCGATGACGACGCCTTCCAGGCTCTTGCTGCGGCCGCGAAAGCGCATGCTGCACCGCTGCCGCAGCGCTGGGCCACGGGGGGAGACAGCTGTCTGTTCGACCTGCGACGAAGTCGGGATCTGACCCCGCTTCAGGCGCAATGGATCGAACCGTTGCTTCGCGATCTGCGTACAGGTGCGGTAGACACGGTCATTCTCGACTTCGCGGATGGTGCAAGGTTCACGCTGCGAGCGAGCCAGCGCTGGCGCTTCTGGCGCCGTCCACTGCATTCGATCGCTGCATGAAGACAAAGCCACGACTGGTCCGCCGCACAGTCGTCGATGCGACTGGCTGGCCGGATGGATTCCCCCAGCTACTCGCACGGCTCTACGCGGCGCGTGGAGCAACCGATGTCGCGCAGGCGCAACCGAAGCTTGCCGACCTGCTGCGTCCCGATCTCATGGGCGGCATGGATGCGGCTGTGCAGTTGCTGTCACGCGCCATCGCCGAAGACCGGCACATCGTTGTAGTCGGCGACTTCGACTGCGATGGTGCAACCGCCTGCGCAGTGGGGGTACGTGGTCTGCGCATGTTCGGCGCGAAGCGGGTGTCGCATGCGGTACCCAACCGCATCGTGCACGGTTATGGCCTGTCGCCATCATTGGTCGAGGAACTCGCAGCCCTGCAGCCCGACCTGCTGGTGACCGTCGACCACGGCATCGCCTGCCATGCGGGTGTCGCCGCGGCGAAGGCGCGTGGCTGGCAGGTGCTGGTTACCGATCACCATTTGCCCGGCGATGCGTTGCCGCCGGCTGACGCCATTGTCGACCCCAACCAGCGCGGCGACGTTTTTCCCAGCAAGACGCTAGCAGGCGTCGGCGTGATGTTCTATGTGCTGCTGGCGCTGCGGAAGCATCTGCGTGAAGCGGGACATTTCACGGCACGCGAACCAGATCTGTCGCAGTTGCTGGACCTCGTGGCCGTCGGCACCGTTGCCGACCTCGTGCCGCTGGACGCGAACAACCGCGCACTCGTTTCCGCAGGCCTTCGTCGCCTGCGGGCAGGGCAGGGCTGCGCTGGTCTGCGAGCACTGATCGAGGTTTCCAAACGCGATGCGGTCCGACTCACCACCGCCGACATCGGCTATGCGATCGGGCCGCGCATCAATGCAGCCGGACGTCTGGAAGACATGTCGCTCGGCATCGAGTGCCTGTTGACGGACGACTTCAACCAGGCACGCTCGATCGCCGAAACCCTGGACGGCATCAACGGCGAACGCCGCGCCGTACAGCAGCAGATGACCGACGAGGCCGAAGACGCGTTGCGCGGAGTTGCGCTGGAAAACAACGCCCGCTCCGCCGTCTGCCTCTTCGATGCGCAATGGCATCCGGGCGTCGTGGGTCTGGTCGCGTCGAAGATGAAGGAGCGCCTGCATCGCCCGGTCATCGCTTTCGCACCCGCTGAGCCCGACAGTGACCACCTGCGCGGATCGGCGCGCTCCATTCCGGGCTTCCATATGCGCGATGCGCTGGCGGACGTCGCCGCAAGGCACCCAGGACTGATCGAGCGTTTTGGCGGCCACGCCATGGCGGCCGGCCTGTCCCTGCCGCTGGCTGCGCTGCCGGCGTTCGAACAGGCCTTCAACGAGTGCGCCGCCCGTTGGCTGACACCGGAGCTGCTACAGGCGGAAATCCTCAGCGATGGCGAACTCGATCCTGCTGAATTCGACCGTCACCACGCGGAGATGTTGCGCGACGCCGGACCGTGGGGGCAGGGTTTCCCCGAGCCGCAGTTCGATGGCGAATTCGACGTACTGAATTCGCGCGTCGTCGGCGAGCGACATCTGAAGCTCGAGCTGAGTCAGGCGGGCCAACGCCTGAATGCCATCCATTTTGGCGGCTGGGAGGGCGTGGCTCCAACCGGCCGCGTTCGGATTGCCTATCGACTGGAGCCGGACGACTACCGCGGTGGCGATGCGGTGCAACTGGTCGTCATCCACCGCGAAGCGGTGTGAGCAGACGCAAACGCGATCCAACCCCTTTGCGACGCTCCAGGCGTTGGATGGGAATCACTGTCAGGGAGGGAATACCCATGCATCGCCTCGTGGCTTGGTCCGCGACTGCCGTCTTCGGTGTCGCGTTGGTTCTGGGTAGCCCGGTAACGGCGCAACAGGCCGAAACCCATCTGCATGCTTCGCCGCTGGTCCAAATCGAAGACATGGAAAAAGGTGAAACGCCGGTGCGCCTGCAGTCTGCGCAGGTCTCGGTCGAAACCTCCGGCAGCCTGGCTCGCACCACACTTCTGCTTACGCTCTACAACCCCAACGAACGCAACCTCGAGGGTGCCCTGCAGTTTCCGTTGCAACCGGGACAGCAGGTGGCCGCCTTCGCGCTGGATGTGAACGGTGTAATGCGCGATGCCGTCCCGGTGCCGAAGAACAAAGGACAGCAGATCTTCGAAAGTGTCGAGCGTCGCAATGTCGATCCGGCGCTGCTCGAGCAGACCGCCGGCAACCATTTCCGCCTGCGAGTCTATCCGCTGCCACCCCATGGAACGCGGCAGGTCCGCCTGGTGCTGCAGGAGGCCATGCGGCGCGAAGGCGATGCCTGGCGTCTTGATGTGCCTGTGGACATTCTCGCCGGTGCTGAATCCTTTGCTCTGGATGTGCAGGCAAAGGGAGTGCGTACGACCCCGCGGGTAAGCGGCAGTTTCGACGAACTGAGCTTCAAGCGCCGCCGCGGCGTTTACCAGGCACAGGTGCAGCGACGCTCGTTCCGCGTCGGCACGGCATTGGCGCTTCATTTTCCAGTCTCGCAGACGGCCCAGGCATACACGGCGTCGTTCGAGGGCGAGCGTTACGTGATGGCAGAGATTCCGGTCCCGTCGGTGACGCACACCGCGCGGATCATCCCGACGCGGATCGGCCTGCTGTGGGACGCATCGGCGTCGGCCCGAAGGCGCGATCGCGACAGTGAATTCGCGCTGCTGGATCGCTATTTCCGTGTCATGGGCAATGGCACCGTCTCGCTGCGATTGCTGCGCGACGTTGGCGAAGATGGCGGCACATTTGAAATTCGAAACGGGGATTGGAGTCGTCTTCGCACGACGCTTGAACGTACGGTTTTCGACGGCGCCAGCAATCTTTCGGACTGGTCGCCACAAGCGGGCATAGGCGAGTACCTGCTGGTCAGCGATGGGCTGCACAACTACGGCGAGAACGCATTTCCCAAGATGGAAGCCGGACAGCGCCTTTATGCGCTGAGTTCGGCTGGCACGCAGGCCGATGCCGCCCGGCTGACCGCACTGACAGATGCGACGGGCGGTCGCTTCATTGCCTGGCAAGGGCGTGCGGCGCTGGATGCAGCCGTTGGCGACTTGCTGGAAGACGGCCCGCGGATTGTCAGCCTGCGCGGCGATGGAATCAGTGATCTCTATGCTCAGTCGCTGCACGCTGACGGGGGCCTGGTACGCGTCGCGGGACGGCTGAGCGAACCTGCGGCAATGCTGCATGTCACTCTGGAGGAGGGCGGGGTAACACGCACCGTCGACGTGCCTGTCACAGCCCATGCGCCGGAGGCTGATCAGGTGGCCCAACTCTGGGCGAGCTGGGGCGTGGCATCGCTGTCCGCCGAGCCGGAGTTGCATCGTGCAGCGATCACTCGTTTGGGGCAGAAGTTTGGCCTGGTGACGCCCGGTACTTCGCTGCTGGTTCTCGACGCCGCGGCCGATTACGTACGTTACGACGTTCCCGCGCCGGCGGCGCTACGCGATGAAGTCGCACAGCTTCGCAAGTCACAGACGGAGGAAGGCGAGCAATCCCGCGCAGAACATCTGAATGAAGTCGCAGCTCTGTTTGCCAGACGCATCGAATGGTGGGAGAAGGCGTTTCCCAAGGGGCGACCACCACAACCCGAGCAAGACAAGCGGGTAACGCGGGCGCGGTCGCAAGCGCAGGAAGTGGCCGCCGCCGCAGACGCTGCTGCTGTCGAGGCGCCTCCGCCGGCTGCACCTGCTCCCGCGCCCTCACCGGCGGCGGGCGAGAGCACCACGCTTGATCGCGTCGTGGTCACCGGTTCGCGAATCAGGTCCGTCGACATGGAAACATCGCAGCCTACGATGGAGATGCAAGCCGGAACCCCTTCCCAGAACGGAGCAAGGATCCAGCTGCAACCCTGGCAGCCCGATTCCCCCTACGCGCGCCGCCTGCGTGCAGCCAAGCCCGACCAGATCTACGCGCTGTATCTCGACGAACGCGACAGCCACGCCACCAGCACGGCCTTCTACCTCGATGTGGCCGACATCCTGCTCGAACGCGGCCGTCGCGCCGAAGCATTGCGCGTGCTGTCCAACCTCGCCGAGCTGGAGCTGGAAAACCGCCACGTCCTGCGTGTGCTGGGCTACCGCCTGATGCAGGCTGAAGCCTGGCCGCAAGCCGTGCGAGTGTTCCGCCAGGTGCTGGAGCTTGCGGACGAGGAACCGCAGAGTCACCGCGATCTGGGGCTGGCGTTGGCCGCTGTTGGCCGGCGTCAGGAAGCCATCGGACATCTGTATGAAGTCGTATCGCGCGAGTGGGATGGCCGCTTCGCCGAAGTCGAACTAGTCGCGTTGAACGAACTTAATGCCATCGTCGCCACTAGCTCGCAGCCGCTCGACACCCACCTGATCGATCGTCGTCTGCTGCGCAACCTGCCCTTGGACCTGCGTGTGGCCCTGGGCTGGGACAGCGACAACAGCGACATGGACCTGTGGGTCACCGACCCAAATGGCGAGAAATGCTTCTACTCCAACAAACTGACCTACCAGGGCGGCTTGATTTCGGATGACTTCACCGGAGGCTATGGCCCGGAGGAATTCGTTCTGCGCAACGCGAAACCCGGCAAATACAAGGTGGAGGCCAACTATTTCGGCGACCGCGAGCAGATAGTCACCGGCGCCACGAGCCTGACCCTGACGCTGAGTACCGGCTGGGGAACATCGCGCCAGCGCGATCAGAAAGTGACGCTTCGCCTCGCCGATGCCCGCGAGACGGTGCTGGTCGGGGAATTCGAGGTTAGATAGGCAGCCTCAGGCAGCCGGACCATGGGGTCCGGCTGCTATCATTTCTTTCTTTGCCACACTCGCGACAGAGCAATGATCGAGCTGAATCCCGTCCGCCAGCGCATCGCCGACCTTCGTGGCCGGCTGGATTCGCTTAGGGGGTATCTTTGACTACGACCAGAAGGTCGAACGTCTCGAAGAAGTGAACCGGGAGCTGGAAAGCCCCGATATCTGGAACAACGCCGAATACGCACAGACCCTCGGCCGGGAACGCTCCCAGCTCGAGAAGGTCGTGAACGGCATCCGTGACCTCACCGATGGCCTCGTCGGCGCCGACGAGCTGCTCGAACTGGCCGAGATGGAGGACGACGAAGGCACCGCGCTGGCGGTCGTCGATGACGTCGAACGCTATGCCAAGGACGTCGAGACGCTCGAATTCCGGCGCATGTTCTCCGGCAAGATGGACTCGACGAATGCCTTCGTCGACATCCAGGCCGGCGCCGGTGGCACCGAGGCCCAGGACTGGGCCGAAATCCTGCTGCGCATGTACCTGCGCTGGTGCGAATCGCGCGGCTGGAAGACCGAGTTGATGGAGGCCAGTGGCGGCGACGTCGCCGGCATCAAGTCGGCCACGCTGCGTGTCGAGGGCGACTTCGCCTACGGCTGGCTCAAGACCGAAACCGGCGTGCATCGCCTGGTGCGCAAGTCGCCGTTCGATTCCGACAACCGCCGCCACACCAGTTTCACCTCGGTGTTCGTGTCGCCGGAAGTCGACGACAACATCGACATCGAGATCAACCCGGCCGACCTCAAGACCGACGTGTATCGCTCGTCCGGCGCGGGCGGCCAGCACGTCAACAAAACCGAATCGGCGGTGCGCATCACCCACATCCCGAGCGGAATTGTCGTGGCATGCCAGACCGGCCGCAGCCAGCACCAGAATCGCGACAACGCGATGAAGATGCTCGCGGCCAAGCTGTACGAGCTGGAAATCCAGAAGCGCAACGCCGAGCGCGACGCGGTAGAAGCGACCAAGTCCGACATTGGCTGGGGCAGCCAGATCCGCAATTACGTGCTCGACCAGAGCCGCATCAAGGATCTGCGCACCGGCATCGAACGCAGCGATACGCAGAAGGTGCTGGACGGCGACTTGGACGAATTCGTCGAGGCAAGCCTGAAGGCCGGCCTGGAAGCTGGTTCGAAACGGAGTGACGCGGCGTAAGCTGCGTCTGCAACGGAGTGACGCGGCGTAAGCCGCGTCGGCAGCGTAAGCTGCATCGGCGGCACAAGCCCGCCAACCCAAGCTAGAACAAGAACCCTGGATTCCCGTCGAGTGCCTCATCGTCATGAGGCCTCACTGCGGAAAATCACAAGCAGAAGCCAAGCAACATGACCGACACGCCCAGCACCCCGACGCATACCGACGAGAACTTCCTGATCGCCGAGCGTCGCGCCAAACTCGCCGCGCTGCGCGAGCAGGGCATCGCGTTCCCCAACGACTTCCGCCGCGCCGACTATGCGGGCGACCTGCAGGCGCAGTACGCAGATGCGGAGCAGTGGTCCGCGGAGGCGCTGGAAGCCAAGGCGCATCGCGTTGCGGTGGCCGGTCGCATCCTGCTCAAGCGGGTGATGGGTAAGGCCAGCTTCGTGCAGATCCAGGACGAATCCGGTCGCCTTCAATTGTTCCTGCAAGCCAATGTGCTGGGCGACACCTACGACGCCTTCAAGGGCTGGGATGCCGGCGACATCGTCGCTGCCGAAGGCGTGCTGACCCGCACCAAGACCGGCGAACTCTCGGTCAAGACCGATGTGCTGCGTCTGCTGACCAAGTCGCTGCGTCCGCTGCCGGACAAATTCCATGGTCTGGCCGATGTCGAGCAGCGCTACCGCCAGCGTTACGTCGACCTGATCGTCTCGCCCGAATCGCGCGAAGTCTTCATCAAGCGTTCCCGGATCATCCGCGCCATTCGCGCCTGGCTCGACGCGCGTCGTTTCCTCGAAGTCGAAACGCCGATGATGCATTACATCCCCGGTGGCGCTGCGGCCAAGCCGTTCCAGACGCATCACAACGCACTCGATCTCGACCTGTTCCTGCGCGTGGCGCCGGAGCTGTACCTGAAGCGTCTGACCGTAGGCGGTCTGGAGCGCGTCTACGAGATCAACCGCAACTTCCGCAACGAAGGCGTATCCACGCGTCACAATCCGGAATTCACCATGCTCGAGTTGTACGAGGCCTATGCCACGTACAACGAGGTCATGGACCTGACCGAAAACCTGATCCGCGACGTCGCCCGCGAAGTGCTCGGCAGCACCGTGATGGAATGGGACGGCGCCACGATCGATGTCGGCCCGGCCTTCCGTCGCTGGCGCCTGGACGAGGCCGTGCGCGAGAAGAATCCGGAGATCACGGTTGCCGACTGTCGGGATCGCGACGCGCTGGCAAAGCACTGCCAACGCCTGGGCGTGCAGGTGAAGCCCGCCTACGGCTGGGGCAAGCTGCTGCTGGAGATCTTCGAGAAGACCGTCGAAGGCAAGCTCGAGCAACCCACCTTCATCACCCATTACCCGGTCGAGGTCTCGCCGCTGGCGCGCGAAAGCGACACCGAAAAGGGCATCACCGACCGCTTCGAACTGTTCGTCAACGGCAAGGAGCTGGCCAACGGGTTCTCCGAGCTGAACGACCCGGAGGACCAGGCCGCGCGTTTCCAGGCCCAGGTCGAAGCGAAGGAGGGTGGCGATGACGAGGCCATGCACTTCGACGCCGACTACATCCGCGCGCTCGAAGTCGGCCTGCCGCCAACCGGTGGTCTGGGCATCGGCATCGACCGACTGGTGATGCTGATGACGGGCTCGGCATCGATCCGGGATGTCCTGCTATTCCCGTATATGCGGCCTGAAGCTTGAGGCCGGACGGGGGTGAAGCCCCGTCACAGACGTTAATCAAATAAAAAACCGGCCATTTGCAGCGCTTGCCCATCTGCGGTTGGGGCGCTGTATGCTGCATGGAGCCGCCAGGACGACGGCGCTGACCACAAGGGGGACGATGCGTGGATGTCGTGATTGTCGATGACCAGACGTCGGCGCGGACCATGCTGCGCCACATCATCGAAGACATTGCCTCCGAATTGCGTGTGCACGACTTCGGCGAACCTGCCGTTGCCCTGGACTGGTGCGAGTCGAATCAGCCGGATCTGCTGCTGCTCGACTACCGCATGCCGGGCATCGACGGACTCGAGTTTGCGCGGCGCTTTCGGCGTGCGCCCTTGCATCGCGACATTCCCATCATCCTGGTCACCGTCGTCGGCGATGAACCGGTACGGCAGGCTGCGCTAGACGCTGGCGTCATCGACTTCCTGGTCAAGCCGGTACGCCCGCGCGAACTGCGTGCGCGTTGCCGGAATCTGCTCCAGCTTCGCCAGCAATCCGAAAACGTAAAGCAGCGGGCACTGTCGCTGGAGCAGCGCCTGCTGGCCAGCATGCACGAAGTGGAAGAGCGCGAACGCGAGACGCTGCATCGTCTGGCGCGCGCCATCGAATATCGCGATGCCGGCACCAGCGCGTGGCTGGAGCGCATGGCGCACGTCGCCGGGCTGATCGCCGAACAGCTCGGCATGTCGGAAGAAGAGGCGCGTATCGTCGAGATGGCGGCGCCGCTGCACGATGTCGGCAAGATCGCCATTCCCGACTCTGTCCTGCTCAAGCCCGGCCCGTTGAACGAGGATGAAATCGCGGTGATGCGGCAACACCCGCGCATCGGCCACGAGCTGCTCAGTGGCAGCCAGAATCGCTTCATCCAGACCGGTGCGGTGATCGCGCTGCGGCATCACGAACGTTTCGACGGGAGCGGCTATCCTGATGGGCTGGTGGGAGAGGAAATCCCGCTCGAGGCCCGGATCGTGGCGGTCGCCGACGTGTTCGATGCGCTGGTATCGCCACGGCCATACAAGCAAGCTTGGGACATGGATGCAGCGCTGGGTTATCTATACTCGCAACGAGGCCGGCTGTTCGATCCTCGCTGCGTGGATAGCCTGATGCGCAGCCGCGAACGACTTGAAGATGTCTGTCAACGCTTTTCACGGATAGCGAAGCGACCTGGCACGGAGTAAAGCGGATGAGCCACATCCTGCAATTGCTCAAGACCCGACTCTCCGGACGGTCCGACAGCGAGCATGTGCAGGATCTGATCCGCATCGTCATCACTGCGCTGTTCATCACGTATCTCGGATGGCGCTACCTCTTCCTCAAGAACGATGACACGCTGCTGCTGACGTGGTTGATCCTCGTTGGCGAGCTTTCGATTGCAGTGGGCTTGCTCGTGGCGATCGTGATGCATCCTGGCATTTCGCCGGTGCGTCGCTGGATCGGGATGGTGACCGACTATTCGGCCATGGGCGCGATCATGTGCATCCAGGGCGAAGTGGTTTCGCCGCTGTACGCCGTATACCTGTGGGTGACCATCGGCAACGGCATGCGCTATGGCCATGAGTACCTGCGTGCCGCAACGGGCCTGGCTACGGCTTCGTTCCTTGGCGTCATCCTGATATCGCCCTATTGGCGCGGAAATCCCTACCTGGCCTGGGGACTACTGTTGGGGCTCGGCGCCGTGCCGCTGTACTTCGATTCCCTGTTGCAGGCGCTGACCCGCGCGGTCGACGACGCCCGCCGCGCCAATGAGGCGAAGAGCCGCTTCCTGGCCAACATGAGCCATGAATTCCGCACACCACTCAATGGTCTCGCGGGCATGTCCGAAGTGCTTGGCACGACCAAGCTGGATACGGAGCAGCGCGAGTGCGTGAATACCATCCAGGCATCGACCCGGAGCCTGCTGGCTCTGGTTGAGGACGTGCTGGATATTTCCGCGATCGAAGCAGGCAAGCTCAAGCTCGATATCACCGAGCTCTCGGTACGCGACCTGATCGCGAATGTCGGCCTGATCCTGCAACCGCAGATCCGCTCCAAGCAACTGAATTACCAGGCCGACGTCGCCAGAGACGTTCCGGAGAGCGTGCTAGGCGATTCCGGTCACCTGCGGCAGGTGCTGATCAACCTGGTCAGCAATGCCGTGAAATTCACCGATCAGGGCTCGGTGAGATTGGATGTAATCCAGATCGCGAGGACCGCCGAACATGCACGGCTGCGATTTACGGTCAGCGACACCGGCATCGGCATCCCCGAGTCGATGCGCCAACGCCTGTTCGAGGCCTTCGAGCAGGCGGATGCCGGCCTGGCCCGGCGCTATGGGGGGACCGGGCTTGGGACCACGATCGCCAAGGGCCTGACCGAAGCCATGGGGGGGAGCATTGGCTTCGAAAGTGCTGAGCAGCGCGGCACGCGCTTCTGGGTGGAGCTGCCGTTTGGGGTGGTCGCCAGGGAAGCGCCTGCAGAGGCACCTGAAGGCCCCAGCCACGGGGACCAGGCGAAGAAGAACATCATCGCGTTCGCCGACCCCTTCCTGAGGCATCGCGCCCGGGTGCGGAGCCTTTCCGTGCTGATCGCGGACGATCACGCGGCCAACCGGCACGTGCTGCAGAAGCTGTTGGAAAAGGCCGGCCACCGCGTAGCGAGCGTCGAAGGTGGCGATGAAGTGCTGGAGGCCTGCGCGGCATCCGATTACGACGCCGTGATTGCCGATTTGCACATGCCCGGCGTAAGCGGCCTGGACCTCTTGCGGCAGTTGCGCGTGATGCAGGCGGGCAGCCCCATGCGCACCCCGGTCCTGATCCTGAGCGCGGACGTGACTCCTGAGTCCATCCAGGCCTGCCAACAGGCGGGCGCGCGCGCCTTCCTGTCCAAACCGGTCGTCCCGGCCAAGCTGCTGGATGCCCTCGCGGAAATCGCGGTCAGCGGACGCCTCGGATCTCCGGTGGTGGCCGTGCGCGAAGAACCGGCGACACCGAGTGCGGAAGGCGTCTTCGACAGCTCGGTCCTCGACGAACTCGATTCCCTTGGCATGGGTGCCGGTTTCGAGCGTGAATTCGTTGCCCAATGCCTGCGCGACGCCGACGGCTGCCTGCGGGGGCTCACCGAGGCGGGCGAGGGCAAGGATTGGGAGCGCGCGCGCGAACAAGCTCATGCGTTGAAGGGCGTCTCCAGCAACCTGGGGCTGGTGAAATTGGCGGCCCTTGCGGGCGAAACGATGCGCCTGCCGGACTGGCAACTGACCAGTGAGTGGCGCCGTCGTCGTGACGACATGGAAGAAATGCTGCGGCAAGGACGGGACATCCTGGATGCCCGCCAGAACGAGCGCAAACAACGGGATACCGGCCGGGCGGATTGACCGCCTGCCCCCAGTGCCCGCCTGTCCAGCGAGCCCAAGCCCGGCTCAAGGCCGGGCCCGATTCCCCTACGGCCCTTGGCCGATCAGGCCTTACTGCGCTGCTGCACCACTACGACGGGTCTGCGCGCGCACAAGGCGGTCCATGGTCCTAAGCGATTTGTCTCCCAACTGCAGGGCCGTGTCGACCCAGATTTCGGTGATACGCATCATTTCCTCAAGCGTCACTGCCTGAGCGAAAGAACGAACCTTGTGCATCGCGGCGCGTGCGTGCGGGATCCGGCGATTGGCACGGATGACGTCTTCCACCGCCTGCGCGCCTTCGCCCTTGGGCACGAGCACGTCCACCAGTCCCATTTTGTGCATTTCCTGGCTGGTGTAGACGTTGCCTTCGAGCATCAGCTTCTCGGCCTTGTGCGCCGGAATTCGCTTGCACAGGAACGAGTAAGCGCCCATGCCGGGGAACAGATCGAACAGCACCTCCGGCAACCCCATCAGCGCACCTTCTTCGGCGACGATCGTGTGGCAGCTCAGCGCGGCTTCGAACCCGCCGCCCAAAGCGTCGCCCTGCACCAGGGCAATGCTGTGTGCACCCGCGCCCAGGCCGTCGTGGAATGCATGTACGCCGCGCACGCACTGATGCGCGTAATCGAGCAGCCCCTGGCGATCATTCGCGCGGATCAGTCGGCAGAACAGATCGAGATCTCCGCCCAGATTGAATGCATCGCCATCCGATGCAAGCACGATGTGGGGCAGGGAGCCATCGGGGTCGTGTGCCTGGAGTCGTGCCCCCAGACTGCGCTGGTAGGCCAGGATGTCGTTGACAAGCTGGGTCGAGAAGCAGGCTCTCTGCCCCGGTACGGCATCTGCGTGCATATGGCACCAGTACACATCGCGCGAGGCTTCCTCGATGACGCGCAGGGTGTGGCCAGTATCGGGACGTGGGAACGGATGAACGGCTGACATTGCGAATCCTCCGGGTAAGTGCCGTCCGGCCGGTCGCGAAATTCGGACGGCAAAGGGTAGTTCTACGGCGCCGACGGCCGATTCTATGCCCCCAAAAGCAAACGCCCGCAAGGCCATGGCCTTGCGGGCGTGGAGGGGCGCTCTATGCGGTGATCAGGCGGCAGTCTTGGTGTCGCGCAGTTCCCGCCGGAGGATCTTGCCTACGTTGGTCTTGGGGAGTTCGGTGCGGAATTCGACGTATCTGGGTTGTTTGTAACCCGTGAGATTTTCACGCGCGTGCGCCTTCACCTGCTCGGCTGTCAGTGAAGGATCCTTCTTCACAATCACAACCTTCACGGCTTCCCCCGACTTGTCGTCGGGCACACCCACCGCAGCGACTTCGAGCACGCCCGGCATCATCGCGATCACGTCTTCCACTTCGTTCGGGTACACGTTGAAGCCCGAGACGAGGATCATGTCCTTCTTGCGGTCGACGATGTAGAAGTAACCACGCTCATCCATCTTCGCCATGTCGCCCGTGTGCAACCAGCCGCCTGCGTCGATGACCTTCGCGGTTTCTTCGGGGCGGTTCCAGTAACCGCGCATGACCTGCGGGCCCTTGATGCACAGTTCACCGACTTCGCCGAGCGGCAGCTGGCCGCCTTCCTCGTTCTGGACGCAGGCATCGGTCGACGGAATCGGCAGGCCGATCGCGCCGTTGTAAGCCTTGAGATCCATGGGGTTGATGCACGCTGCCGGCGAGCTTTCCGTCAGGCCATAGGCCTCGACCAGCGTTACGCCGGTGACCTGTTTCCAGCGATCGGCGACGGCGCGCTGCACGGCCATGCCACCGCCGAGCGTGAGATGCAGTTTCGAGAAATCCACCTGGTCGAAGCCGGGCGTGTTGAGCAAGCCGTTGAACAACGTGTTCACGCCGGTGATGGCGGTGAACGGAACCTTCTTCAGCTCCTTCACGAAACCCGGCATGTCGCGCGGATTCGTGATCATGTAGTTGAGCCCGCCGAACTTCATGAACACCAGGCAGTTCGCCGTCAGTGCAAAGATGTGATACAGCGGCAGTGCGGTGATGATCACTTCCTCGCCGAGCCTGACGTTCGTGCCCACCCAGGACGCAGCCTGCTGCATGTTTGCCACGAGGTTGCGATGGGTAAGCATCGCGCCTTTTGAAACGCCCGTGGTGCCGCCGGTGTACTGCAGGAACGCGATGTCTTCCTGATCGATCTGCACGGCCGGCAACGGCTTCAGCTGGCCGAGAACCAGCGTGTCGCGGAAGCGCACGGCACCGGCAATGTCGTAGTCGGGCACCATCTTCTTAACGTGCCGCAATACGAAGTTGACGATCGCTCCCTTCGGGAAGCCGAGCATGTCGCCCAGGCCGGTCGTGATGACCTGCTTGACTGCCGTCTCGGCGATCACTTCCTGGACGGTATGGCCGAAGTTGTCGAGCGCCACCAGAACCGTCGCGCCGGAATCCACCAGCTGGTGCTTGAGCTCGCGCGCCGTGTACATCGGGTTGACGTTGACCACGGTCAGGCCCGCGCGCAGCGTGCCGAAGATCGCGATGGGGTACTGCAGGCAGTTGGGCAGCATGATCGCGACGCGATCACCTTTCTTCAGTCCGAGTTCGCCCAGCAGGTAAGCGGCGAATTGCTTGCTCAGCCGATCGATCTCACCGTAGGTGAGCACCTTGCCCAGGTTGGCGAAGGCCGGGCGATCGCGATACGTGTCGATGGCCTTTTCGAGCACCGATACCACGGACGGAAATTCGTTCATATCGACTTCCGCAGGCACCCCCGCCGGGTACTCGGCCAGCCACGGACGTTCATTGCTCATCGCGATCCCCTCTCCATCGGCGATTCGTGTCACTTCGAGTTGACCGGTTGACTGCGAATGCGCCGCCGTACGGTCGTTTCGTCGATTGGAGCATAGGGCCTATGGGCTGGCAAGGCAGATGCGTGCGAGTCGTGATCCGGCGTACGCTCGTCCCGGAATCGGTGGGGCGTAGCGCATGAATCGGACGAATCCGTACAAGGGCAGGGCATCGTTCTGGCTGGTGCTGGTCTCGGCCATGGTCCTTGTCGCATGCGCGAAAACGCCGCCGGAAGAACGGCTCAGGGCCGCTGTAGCGGGGTTGCAGAGCGCAATCGAGAAGCATGACGGTTCCGCCGTGCAGGATCTCCTGGCCGACGACTTCATCGGTCCCGAAGGCCTGGATCGCGACGGCGCGCGTCGGTTGGCGCAGGTCATGTTCCTGCGCTATCGCGATGTCGGCGTGACGCTGGGACCGCTCGAAGTAGAAGTACGGCAGCAACATGCGAGCGTCCGTTTCACCGCCGCATTGACCGGCGGGTCGGGAACGTTGCCGGAAAGCGGGCAGGTCTATGACGTGGAAACGGGGTGGCGCATGGAAGGCGGCGACTGGCGTCTGGTCAACGCAAGTTGGAAGTCGCGGCTATAGAAATGTGAAAGGCGGCCGAAGCCGCCTTTCACCGCCATGCGCAAGGGACCCGATCTACTTACGCGTGCTTCTTCGCAGCCAATTGCCGCAGTACGTAATGCAGGATGCCGCCGTGGCGGAAGTATTCGACTTCCTTCGGGGTCAGCAGCAACACCTTCACTTCGAAGCGGGTTTCGCGGCCATCGGGCTTGCGCGCCGTAACCGTCGCAGTCTTGGACGCGCCGTCCTGGAGGCCACTGACGTCGATCGTCTCCGAACCGTCCAGTCCCAGCTTCGACGCGTTTTCGCCGGACTTGAACTGCAAGGGCAGCACGCCCATGCCGACCAGATTGGATCGGTGGATGCGCTCGAAGCTCTCGGCCACCACTGCTTTGATGCCTAGCAGGTTGGTGCCTTTCGCGGCCCAGTCGCGCGACGAGCCCGTGCCGTATTCCTTTCCGGCAAATACCACCAGCGGTACGCCGTCCGCCTTGTACTTCATCGCGGCGTCGTAGATCGCCAGCTTGTCGCCGGCACCGCCACCCTTGCCGTAATAGAGCGTATTGCCGCCTTCCTCGCCGCCCAGCATCAGGTTCTTGATGCGGATGTTGGCAAAGGTGCCGCGCACCATCACGTCGTCATTGCCGCGGCGCGATCCGTAACTGTTGAAATCCGTCGGCTGTACGCCGCGTTCGATCAGATAGCGGCCGGCAGGCGAATCCTTCTTGATATTGCCGGCTGGCGAGATGTGATCGGTGGTGATCGAGTCGCCGAAGATTCCCATCACGCGTGCGCCATGCACATCGGCGATGCTGCCAACCTGCATGGTCATGCCGTCGAAGTAGGGCGGGTTCTTGATGTAGGTCGAAGACGCTTCCCAATGGAACGACTCGCCTTCGGGCGACGCGATCTGGTTCCAGCGCGAATCGCCCTTGAACACGTCGGCGTAGTTCTGCGCGAACAACTCCGGGCCCACGGTCGCGGAAATCATATCGCCGATCTCCTTATTCGACGGCCAGATATCACGCAGATACACGTCCTTGCCATCGGCGGTATGGCCGATCGGATCCTTACTCAGGTCGATGTCGACGGTGCCCGCGAGTGCATACGCGACCACGAGCGGCGGCGAGGCGAGGTAGTTCATCTTCACCTCCGGATGCACGCGGCCTTCGAAGTTGCGGTTGCCGGAGAGTACCGACGCGACGACCAGTTCGTTTTCGGCAATGCCCTTGGACACCTCATCCGGCAGCGGGCCGGAGTTGCCGATGCAGGTGGTGCAGCCATAACCGACGACATAGAAGCCGAGCTTCTCCAGATCGTGGAGCACTCCGGCCTTTTTCAGGTAGTCGGTAACCACCAGCGAGCCTGGACCAAGCGACGTCTTCACCCATGGTTTGGACTTCAGGCCCAGCTTCACGGCGTTGCGCGCGAGCAAACCTGCGCCGAGCATCACTGCCGGGTTGGATGTGTTGGTGCAGGAAGTGATGGCCGCGATCACCACCGATCCGTCGGAGAGATCGCAGTCCTGTTCGTGGATGCGGATCTTCGATTTCGGCTTGGCGGCGAGATGCTCGGCCTGCGGTTGATCACCACCTTCGCCGACCAGGCGTTCAAGCGATTCGCGTGGCTTGCGGTGCGAGGTGAGGCCTTCCAGATTGGTGTGGAAGTTGTCCTTCATCGCCTCGAGCAACACCCGATCCTGCGGGCGCTTGGGACCGGCGAGCGAGGGTTTCACATCGCCCAGATCGAGCTCCAACGTTGCGGAGTAGGAAGCGTGCGGCGAGTTCGGCTCGTGCCATAGGACCTGCGCCTTCGCATAGGCTTCGACCAGCGCGATTTGTTCCTTGCTGCGTCCGGATAGATGCAGGTAGGTCAGCGCTTCGGCGTCGATCGGGAAGATGCCGCAGGTCGCGCCGTATTCCGGTGCCATGTTGGCGATCGTGGCGCGATCGGCGAGCGGCAAATGCTGCAGCCCATCGCCGTAGAACTCGACGAATTTTCCGACCACGCCGAGCGTGCGCAGCATCTGCGTGACGGTCAGCACCAGGTCGGTAGCGGTGGCGCCCTCAGGCATCCTGCCGGTGAGCTTGAAGCCGACCACCTGCGGAATCAGCATCGACGAAGGCTGGCCCAGCATTGCCGCTTCGGCTTCGATACCGCCTACGCCCCAGCCGAGCACGCCGATGCCATTGATCATCGTGGTGTGCGAATCGGTGCCGAAGACGGTGTCCGGGAAAGCTTGCAGCACGCCGTCCACGTCGCGTTCGACGACAACGCGAGCCAGGTTTTCCAGATTCACCTGGTGGACGATGCCCGTGTTGGGCGGTACCACCTTGAAGTTGCCGAATGCCTTCTGGCCCCAGCGCAGGAAGCTGTAGCGCTCCTTGTTGCGTTCGAACTCGATCTTGCCGTTGAGATCCAATGCATCGGCACGACCGAACACATCGACCTGTACGGAGTGGTCGATCACCAACTCGGATGGAATCAACGGATTGATCTGCTTGGGGCTACCGCCGAGGCGCGTGACCGCATCGCGCATCGCCGCCAGATCGACCACGCAGGGCACGCCAGTGAAGTCCTGCAATACCACTCGCGCAGGCATGAAGGCGATCTCGGTGTCCGGCTCCTTCCTCGCGTCCCATTGCGCAACGGCTTCGATGTGCTCCTTGCCGACCGTCATGCCACCGTCTTCGTGGCGCAGGAGGTTCTCGAGCAGGATCTTCATCGAGTAGGGCAGCTTCGACAGGTCGAAGCGCTTACCGAGCTCGGGCAGGCTGAAGTAGGTATAGGACTTGCCGTTGACCGCGAGCTGGGCGCGGGTGGCGAAGGAGTCGAACGACATGGTGGGGCTCCTTGTTATGTGTGCGGCTGGCGAGGTGGGGCGCCTCTGGGGCTGGCACGCCTGCCGCAGGACGGGGCCGTACGGCATGACGTGACGATTATGAACAAGTCGGGGCGGTTCAGGCGCAGTCCATGTGAGCGTTGCAAACACAGCGTTTCAATATGCCTCGTAAGCCATTGTTATTTGGATATATTTACTGAGTTTGGCGGGCAAGAGGACGCCTGATTGGCGGCGGGGTGACGGAGAGCTCAAACCAATGCTTCCGGGTTTGAGTACGAATCAACCAGTATGTAAAATTCATACATACCGAACGGGAGCCAGCCCATGGAAGCCACCGTCGCCGAACGAGGCCAGATCACGCTGCCCAAGGCCGTGCGCGATGCGCTGGGCCTGACCAAGGGCACGTTGCTGAAGGTCGAGCTGGAGGGCAACCGTATCGTCCTGCGCAAGAGTGTCGACGACGCCGTATCCCGTGCGCGTGGGCGCTTCAAGCTCGACGGATTCGAATCCACCGACCAGGCAATGCGCGCGATCCGGACGGTGGGCGAGCCGGGCCCGGAAGAGCAGGGTGACGCGTGAGCGGCACCACGATCGCCATCGATGCGTCGGTGCTGATCGACTTGCTGGCCGACGGCCCGCAGGCCGATGCCGCGGAAGCGTGCCTGCGCCAGAGCCTGAGCAACGGCCCGGTGGTGATCTGCGACGTCGCCCTGGCCGAAGTCTGCAGCGCGCTGCATGACGGCGCCGAAGCCCTGACCGTGCTCGAAGAAATGAGCATCCGCTTCAGCCCCGTCGAATCCAAGTCGGCGCTGCGAGCCGGCGAGATGCAGCGCCGTTATCGCCAGCGCGGTGAAGCGCAGGTCCGGGCGCTGCCCGACTTCCTGGTCGGCGCGCATGCACTGCTGCAATGCGACGCCCTGATCACCCGCGACGACGCTTTCTATCGCCAGTATTTCAAGGGACTCAAGCTGATCGTTCCAGCTGCTTGATGTCCATTCGTTTCAACACCTGTCACACATGGAGTTCCTGATGCTTGCTGCTTACCGCCAACACGTCGCCGAGCGCGCCGCCCTGGGCATCCCGCCCCTGCCGCTGACCGCGCAGCAGACCGCCGACGTCATCGAACTCCTCAAGAATCCGCCGGCGGGTGAAGAACAGTTCCTGCTGGATCTGATCACCAACCGTGTTCCGGCCGGCGTCGACGACGCCGCCAAGGTCAAAGCCTCGTACCTGGCCGCCGTCGCCTTCGGCACCGAGAAGAACACGCTGATCTCGCGCGAGCGCGCTACCGAACTACTGGGCACCATGCTCGGCGGCTACAACATCCATCCGCTGGTCGAGCTGCTCGACGACGCGCAGGTCGGCACCGCCGCCGCCAACGCGCTCAAGCACACACTGCTGATGTTCGACGCCTTCCACGACGTGCAGGAAAAGGCACAGAAGGGCAACGCCAACGCCCAGGCCGTGATGCAGAGCTGGGCCGACGCCGAATGGTTCACCAGCAAGCCGGAAGTGCCGGCCAGCATGACCATCACCGTCTTCAAGGTCACTGGCGAAACCAACACCGACGACCTGTCGCCGGCCCCCGACGCGACCACGCGCCCCGACATCCCGCTGCACGCGCTGGCGATGCTGAAGAACGCCCGTGACGGCATCACCCCGGAAGAAGACGGCAAGCGCGGTCCGGTCGCCTTCATCGAATCGCTTAAGGACAAGGGCCACCTGGTCGCCTACGTCGGCGACGTCGTCGGCACTGGCTCGAGCCGCAAGTCCGCCACCAACTCGGTGCTGTGGTTCACCGGCGAAGACATTCCGTTCATCCCGAACAAGCGTTTCGGCGGCGTGTGCCTGGGTTCGAAGATCGCACCGATCTTCTACAACACCATGGAAGACGCCGGCGCGCTGCCGATCGAACTCGACGTGTCGCAGATGAACATGGGCGACGTGGTCGAACTGCGTCCGTACGAAGGCAAGGCGCTGAAGGATGGTCAGGTCATCGCCGAGTTCTCGGTGAAGTCCGATGTGCTGTTCGACGAAGTGCGTGCCGGTGGCCGCATTCCGCTGATCGTTGGTCGCGGCCTGACTGCCAAGGCGCGCGAGGCGCTGGGCCTGGCACCGTCGACGTTGTTCCGTCTGCCGCAGAACCCGGCCGACACCGGCAAGGGTTATTCGCTGGCGCAGAAGATGGTCGGCCGCGCCTGCGGTCTGGCGGAAGGCCAGGGCATCCGTCCGGGCACCTACTGCGAACCGAAGATGACCTCGGTGGGATCGCAGGACACCACCGGTCCGATGACCCGCGACGAGCTGAAGGACCTGGCATGCCTGGGCTTCTCCGCCGACCTCGTCATGCAGTCGTTCTGCCACACCGCCGCCTACCCGAAGCCGGTCGACGTCAAGACGCACCACGAACTGCCGGCCTTCATCAGCAACCGCGGCGGTATCGCGCTGCGTCCGGGCGATGGCGTGATCCACAGCTGGCTCAACCGCATGCTGCTGCCCGACACCGTCGGCACCGGTGGCGACTCGCACACCCGCTTCCCGGTGGGCATCTCGTTCCCGGCCGGCTCGGGCCTGGTCGCATTCGCCGCGGCCACCGGCGTGATGCCGCTGGACATGCCGGAATCGGTGCTTGTCCGCTTCAAGGGCGAAATGCAGCCGGGCGTGACCCTGCGTGACCTCGTCAATGCGATCCCGCTGGCCGCGATCAAGCAGGGCCTGCTGACCGTCGCCAAGCAGGGCAAGAAGAACATCTTCTCCGGCCGCATCCTCGAGATCGAAGGCCTGCCGCAGTTGAAAGTCGAGCAGGCGTTTGAACTGTCCGACGCTTCGGCTGAACGTTCGGCTGCCGGTTGCACGGTGCATTTGGATAAGGCGCCGATCATCGAATACATCACCAGCAACATCACGCTGCTGAAGTGGATGATCGCCGAAGGTTATGCCGATCCGCGCTCGTTGCAGCGTCGCATCAAGGCAATGGAAGCCTGGCTGGCCAACCCGCAGCTACTGGAAGGCGATGCGGATGCCGAGTACGCCGCGGTCATCGAGATCGACCTCAACGAGATCGTCGAACCGATCCTCGCCTGCCCGAACGATCCGGACGACGTGAAGACGCTGTCCGATGTCGCCGGCGCCAAGATCGACGAAGTGTTCATCGGTTCGTGCATGACCAACATCGGTCACTTCCGTGCGGCTGCGAAGCTGCTGGAAGGCAAGCGCGACATCCCGACCCGCCTGTGGGTCGCGCCGCCGACCAAGATGGACGCTTCGGAACTGACCAAGGAAGGCCATTACGGCACGTTCGGCACCGCCGGCGCACGCATGGAAATGCCGGGCTGCTCGCTGTGCATGGGCAACCAGGCGCAGGCGCGCGAGGGTGCCACGGTGTTCTCGACCTCGACCCGCAACTTCCCGAACCGCCTGGGCCGCAACACCAATGTGTACCTGGGTTCGGCGGAGCTCGCCGCGATCTGCTCGCGCCTGGGCCGCATCCCGACCCGCGAGGAGTACATGGCGGATATCGGCATCATCAACACCAAGGGTGCCGAGATCTACCGCTACATGAACTTCGACCAGATCGAGGAGTATCGCGAAGTGGCGGACAAGGTCGTCGCAGCGTAATCCACTGCTCAGGACCACAAAAAAGCCCCGGCTCGCCGGGGCTTTTTTCATTCATGCCAGCTGGAAGATCAGGCCAACAGTTCTTGCACGGTTTCTCCCATGGCACGCTTGCGCAGCAGGAAATCCCAGAACGTCCCGCCCATCTGCCGCCACAGCACCGCCGAGCGCACTGCAGACAGCAACACCGCACGCACCTCGGCTACTACTGCGGCCTGGCCTAGGTAATGCGGGTTGCCCTGCACCAGCACGCGCGGGCGCAGGTGGCTCAGCGTGTCGGCGTAGAGCGAGCCCAAGGCATTGAGCACGTCGGGATGCGAGCTCCCTAACCGCTCCGCAACACCGCTCTGGGCGCGGATTCCATTCAGTACCCGCTCGACCATCTCATCGTCGCGGACGAAACGGCGTTCCAGCTGGAGCACGGCAAGCGCCAAACGCGGCAGCTGTTCGTCCGGCATGGCCCCGCTGAAATAATCGCGCAGCAATATCAGTCCGGTGCGCAGCGAAGGCACGCCGCCATAGACTTCGGCGGCACCATCAGCATCGATGCGGAACACGGAATCGAGTGAGGTGGTCAGCACATCGGCGTGTGCCTGACCGGTGTCCGCGATGCGCCGCACCTGTGCGAGCGCCTGCATCAGACCGGCGAGTGCCAGCATGCGGTCAGACATGGGGTTGAGATCGGCTTCGGTCATGCCGCGTATTCCTTGATTCGCTGCTCGAGCACGGCATCCGTAGCAGCAATTACCGCGCCACCGAGGCAGTTGTCGCCGTCGTACAGCACCAGCGATTGTCCCGGCGTGACGGCACGTTGCGGCTGTGCAAAGCGGACGTCCAACGTGCCATCGTCGCGCACGGTTACCTCGCAGGCCTGATCCGGCTGACGATAGCGCGTCTGGGCCTGACACTCGAAACGGGAGGAGGGCGGGGCGCCGGCAATCCAGTGCGCCACCTCGGATTGCAATGTCTGCGAATAGAGATAGGGACTGTCCACACCCTGATCCACGTACAGCACGTTATTGGTTACGTCCTTGCCAACCACGTACCACGGCGCGGCCTCGAAGCCGCGTACGCCGCCGATGTTCAGTCCTTCGCGTTGCCCCAGCGTGAAATAGAACACGCCCGGATGCTCACCCAGCACATGCCCCTGCGGTGTGCGCATTTCGCCGCTGCGAGCGGGCAGGTATCGCGCCAGGAATTCGCGGAAATCGCGCTCGCCGATGAAGCAGATGCCGGTGGAATCCTTCTTCGCATGTGTTGCCAAACCGGCTTCGCGTGCGACGTCGCGAACCTGTGTCTTAAGCATCTCGCCGAGCGGGAATTTCGTAGCTGACAGCTGCCTCTGCCCAAGCTGGTGCAGGAAGTAGCTCTGGTCCTTGCTGCGATCCAACGCCTTGAGCAGTCGCCAATGGCCATCAATCTTCGCGACGCGCGCGTAATGGCCAGTAGCGATGAAGTCGGCCCCAAGTTCGTGCGCGGCGTCGAGGAAATACTTGAACTTGATCTCGCGATTGCACAGCACGTCGGGATTGGGTGTCCGACCTGCTGCATATTCCGCGAGAAAGTGAGCGAAGACGCCATCCCAGTACGCCTTCGAGAAGTCGCGGAAGTGAATTGGAATGCCCAATCGACCACAGACGGCAACCGCATCCCGTCGGTCGTCCTCGGCGCGGCAATCGCCGCTGCCGTCATCGGCCCAGTTCTGCATGAAGAGGCCGGCGATCGGCTCGCCGGCGTCGCGCAGGCGCAGGGCGGCAACGGACGAATCCACGCCCCCGGAAATGCCTACGATGGTGCGTGCGGTACTCATTCCAGATGTTGGAGCAGTTCCAGAGGCTGACGACGGCCGGCCAGGAAATCCGAAGCCGCGCGCCAGACCAATGGGCTTCGATGACGGGAAGCTTCGGCTTGCAGTTCACCAGGCGTGAGCCATAGAGCGCGGACGATGCCTTCGTCCAACACCCGATCGGGGTAGTGGACGACAGGCTCTGCGGCGAACGCGAAACGCAGATAATGGCGACCGCCGCTTCCATCGGCATTGATCGGCGCCTTCCATTGGTAAGCACCCACGAACGCGGTAAGCCGTACTTCCCAGCCGGTTTCCTCCAGCGTCTCGCGGAGCGCGGCTTCAAGGAGACTTTCGTCGGGCTCGAGATGCCCGGCCGGTTGGTTCAGAACAAGGCGGCCGCCGGCTTGTTCCTCGACCATCAACAGACGGCCATCCTTGACGACAATTGTCGCCACGGTCACATCGGGTTGCCAGAAACGGCCTTCGCGGTAGCTCATCGCAACACACTCATCAACATTTGCCTCATCGAAATCGGCCCATCAGAAGTCATCCTTGCCGGGCACCAGTTCCTGCTCCATTTCGTCCGCAGAGCGCAGCGCGGCGTCGACGGCATCGTCAAGCAGTTCGGCGTTGGCGTCAGCAGGCAACTTCACCACGAACACGGCGTAACGGCCCTGTTTCTCCCAGGCGCCCATCTTGCTGTTCTGGGTCGCTTCGAGCAGGCGGTTGGCGACTTTCGCGGGGAATTCATCGGTCTCCGACGTGTAGGCGGGAGACCAGATCTCACGCACCTTATGCGAACCGTAGGTTTCCACCGACGAACGGACAAAAACCAGCTGGCTGCGACCGTCCTTCGCCTCGTCTATACCGAAGGTCAGCTTGTAGTCGCCGTCCTCATCCACCTCGTACTTGTAGCCCAGCTTATCCAGCAACTGGCGGACCACCGGGTCGCCTTCCTTCTTGGCCGGAGGTGTGCCCTTGGCCGCGTTGACAGCAGGTGAAACAGAGAGAAGCAGCAGCAAGGCGACGGTAAAAGTGCGCATTCGGCCCCCAGGGTCATCGAGTCCTGCCATTGTGCAAGGGGGGCTGCCAAGCGTCCATCGCTGAGTCCGTCGCGCCGGTTCCCTATAATTCGCCCATGACGAAGCGAACCGAACACGAACATAGCCATGGCGTCATGGTGGAAACCGGCAAGCCGGAAGTCGCGCGACCACCGCTCTATTCCGTGCTGTTGCTGAACGACGATTACACCCCGATGGACTTCGTGGTGGAGGTTTTGATGCGCTTTTTTTCGCTCAATGCCGAAAAGGCCACCCAGATCATGTTGCATGTCCATACTCGTGGCCGTGGAGTGTGTGGTGTCTTTACCCGCGAGGTTGCCGAATCCAAGGTGGCGCAGGTGAACGAATATTCAAGGCTCAATCAGCACCCCTTGCTCTGCACGATGGAAAAGGCCTAAAAGAACAGGGAAGGACGTTGGACAGGTTGTAAGTTGTACCGATTGTGCTATCGAGTGCCACGCAGCGTTCCAAACGCCGAAGGGGCTGGCATGGAAAACGCCGGTTGCTGTCCCCAAATAGGGTTGCAGTGATTCAGAGGCTACTTCCATGTTCAGTAAGGATCTCGAATACAGCATTGGCCAGTGCTATAAGCGCGCGCGCGAGGCACGTCATGAGTTCATGACGGTCGAGCACCTGCTGCTTGCACTGCTCGACAACCCGTCGGCCGAAGGCGTCCTCAAGGCCTGTCACGCGGACTTCTCGCGGCTGCGCAATGACCTGGAGCAGGCAATCGCCACTTCGGTCGCCAGGCTCGCCGACGACGACGGCCGAGATACGCAGCCCACCCTAGGTTTCCAGCGCGTGCTGCAGCGTGCGGTCTATCACGTCCAATCCTCGGGCAAGAAGGAAGTCAGCGGCGCCAACGTGCTGGTGGCGATCTTCGGCGAGAAGGATTCGCACGCGGTCTATTTCCTCAACCAGCAGGACATCGCGCGGCTGGACGTCGTCAATTACCTGTCGCACGGCATCGCCAAGCACGGTGGCGAGGAATCGTCGTCGCACCAGGACGAAGGCGATTCGCGCCAGGGCGAGGGTGGCGAGGGCGAGGTCAAGGGCGACGCCCTGGCCGAGTTCGCAGTCAACCTCAACCAGCTGGCCCGCGAAGGCCGGATCGATCCGCTGGTAGGACGCGTCAACGAAGTGGAACGCACCATCCAGGTGCTGTGCCGCCGCCGCAAGAACAATCCGCTCTATGTCGGCGAAGCCGGCGTGGGCAAGACCGCGATCGCCGAAGGCCTCGCCAAGCGCATCGTCGACGGCGATGTTCCGGAAGTGCTTGCCGACGCGACCATCTATTCGCTTGACCTGGGTGCACTCGTTGCCGGCACCAAGTATCGCGGCGACTTCGAGAAGCGTTTGAAGGCCGTTCTCGCTCAGCTGAAGAAGCTGCCAGAGACAATTCTCTTCATCGACGAGATCCACACGATCATCGGCGCAGGTTCCGCCTCGGGTGGCACCATGGACGCCAGCAACCTGATCAAGCCGGCACTGGCGACGGGCGAGTTGCGCTGCATCGGCTCGACCACGTTCCAGGAATACCGCGGCATTTTCGAAAAGGATCGAGCCCTGGCTCGCCGCTTCCAGAAGATCGACATCGTCGAGCCGACGGTGGGCGAGACCGTGGAGATCCTGCAGGGCCTCAAGCCGAGGTACGAAGCGCACCACGGCGTCACTTACGCCGACGAGGCGTTGCAAGCCGCCGTCGACCTATCGGTCAAGCACTTGGGCGACCGCCTGTTGCCGGACAAGGCCATCGACGTCATCGACGAAGCCGGTGCGCGACAGCGCCTGCTGCCGGACAACCAGCGCAAGACGCTGATCGATACCGAAGAGATCGAGACGATCGTCGCGAAGATGGCGCGCATCCCGACCAAGCAGGTCTCCGCGTCCGACAAGGATGTGCTCAAGAACCTCGAGCGCAACCTCAAGATGGTGATCTTCGGCCAAGATCCGGCCATCGACACCCTGACTTCGGCGATCAAGCTTGCCCGGTCGGGCCTTGCCAATCCGGACAAGCCGATCGGCAACTTCCTGTTCGCCGGCCCGACCGGCGTAGGCAAGACCGAGGTGACCAAGCAGCTCGCGCTGCAGCTGGGCATCGAGCTGGTCCGTTTCGACATGTCCGAGTACATGGAACCGCACTCGGTGTCGCGCCTGATCGGCGCGCCCCCGGGCTACGTCGGCTTCGATCAGGGCGGCCTGCTGACCGAGAAGATCGTCAAGACGCCGCACTGCGTGCTGTTGCTCGACGAGGTGGAGAAGGCGCATCCGGACATCTTCAACATCCTGTTGCAGGTCATGGACCGCGGCATCCTCACCGACACCAACGGTCGCGAAGCCAACTTCAAGAACGTGGTGCTGGTGATGACGACCAATGCCGGCGCCGCGCAGGCCTCACGGCGCTCGATCGGTTTCACCAAGCAGGATCACTCGACCGATGCGATGGAAATCATTCGTCGTGCCTTCAGTCCGGAATTCCGTAACCGCCTTGATGCGGTAGTGCAGTTCCAGGCGCTGGCCTTCGAGCACATCCTTCGCGTCGTGGACAAGTTCCTGATCGAGCTGGAATCCCAGTTGCACGAGAAGAACGTGACCCTGACGGCGACGCCGACGGCCCGCGACTGGCTGGCCCAGCACGGTTTCGACCCCCTGATGGGTGCGCGTCCGATGGCCCGGGTGATCCAGGACAAGATCAAGCGGCCGCTGGCGGACGAACTGCTGTTCGGCAAGCTGGTAGGCGGTGGTCGCGTCACCATCGACGTCAAGGACGACGAACTCGTGGTCGACGCGCGCGCCGAGCCCGAGAAGCTACTGCCTGTGACCGTGTGACCTTCTGGATGCCGGGCTGCCCTCCAGCCCGGCCTCACCACGAAAAAGGCGGCCAGTGGCCGCCTTTTTAATTCAATTAGTTACCGCAATTACTTCATGCGATAGGTGATGCGACCCTTGGTCAGGTCGTACGGGGTCATTTCGACCTTCACCTTGTCGCCGGTCAGGATGCGGATGTAGTTCTTGCGCATCCGCCCGGAGATATGGGCAATGATCTCGTGGCCGTTCTCGAGGCGCACTCGGAACATGGTGTTCGGAAGGGTTTCCGCCACCGTGCCCTCGAATTCGATCACATCATCTTTTGCCATGCGGCTCCCAGTTATACGTGTCTGTCGCGCTAAGCGCAGAAGAGAAACGGGCGTCAGACGCCCGCGAAGTCGCGCATTTTGCCATAAAAGCGGGCGCGGGATAGCGTCGCGCGACGGAGCAGATTCAGCCGAGGGGCGAGGGCGCCAGTTCAGCCGCCCTCAGCACGCCGAAACGTTCATCCCAGGATCCGGCAGGCGCGGAAGCCGAAGTCAGGGAGGCCACGTCCTTCAGGAAACGTTCGCGAGGCCAACGCTCCGCGCCCATGCTCAACAGGTGGTCATTTTCGACCTGGGCGTCCATCAGCGGAAACCCCCACTCGTGCAGTCGATGCGCGATGGCAGCCAGGGCAACCTTGGAACCTCCGGATTCGGCGCTGAACATGCTTTCGCCGAAGAACATCCGGCCGATCGAGACGCCGTACAACCCACCGACCAGCTGGTCGTCCGCGTAGACCTCGACCGAATGGGCATGACCCAGGCGGTGTAGTTCGCAGTACGCGGCGATCATTTCCCGCGTGATCCAGGTACCCCGCTGGTCATCGCGCGGAATGTATGCGCAAGTCTCGATGACCTGGGAAAACGCCGTATCAGCCCGAACCACCCAGCGGCTACGCCGCAGCCAACGCCTCAGCCGTGCCGAGAGGCGGACACCATCGGTGCGGAACACGGTACGGGGATCCGGGCACCACCACAGGATCGGCTGCCCGTCCGAGTACCAGGGAAAGATGCCACCGCGGTAGGCGTTGAGCAGCCGCGGCGGCGTCAGGTCGCCGCCCAGGGCGAGCAAGCCGTCTGGATGGCGCAGTGCTGCATGCCCGGGCGGGAACGGGGCGTGCGGATCCGGCGGCAGCGCGGGCAGATGGATCGACATCAGCGCGATCATGGCCCAATCGAGGGCAGCTAGGGAGCACCCGCCGGTTGCTTGAAGGGCGAATGCGTGGATAGCGTCCGAGCGTAGTTCCGAACCGCGGTGATTTCCTCAGCACACCATTCCTTCAGGGCGCCCCGGAAATCCTCGCGGGCAATCCAGTGTCTACTGCGAACCAGTGCGGGCAGGAATCCACGCGCCAGCTTGTGTTCGCCCTGGGCGCCGGGCTCAAAGCAGGTCAGTCCCTCGCGTAGGCAATACTCGATGCCCTGGTAGTAGCAGGTTTCGAAATGCAGACCCGGCGCGCGCTCATTCGCGCCCCAGTAACGGCCGTACAAGGTGTGTTCGCCTCGCAGGCACAGAGCGCCCGCGATCGGCCGTCCGTCGCGCTCTGCGAGGAACAGGACCAACGCACGCGGCATGGCGGTCGCCAGATGCCGTAGGAACGGCAGGGTCAGGGCAGGGTGATTGCCGTATTCGGCGAACGTGCGCAGGTAGAAGTCATGCATCGTCTCGAGGTCCTGCGCAGTGGCCTCGTCGCCATGAACTACGCGGAAGCTGACGCCAGCGCGCACGACCCGGGCGCGCTCCTGGCGGATGTTCTTGCGATGCCGGTGATCCAGCGCCGCCAAGAAGTCATCGAAGCTCCTCCAGCTACTGCTGTTGCGCCAGTGATACTGCACATCGAGGCGAAGGAGCCAGGCCTCATCGAAGCCGGCTTCCTCGACTTCCTGGTGGAAATTGACGTGCGCCGACGACAGCTTGCGTCGTGTGCACATTTCGACGATCGCGCTCCGCAATGCGCGACGATGCTCCTCACTCCGCGCCAGCAGCCTCGGACCAGTCACAGGTGAATACGGCACGGCGCACAGCCATTTCGGGAAGTAGTCCAGGCCATGCTGCGCATAAGCGCGGGCCCATGCGTGGTCAAAGACGAACTCGCCGTGCGAGTTGTACTTCAGGTAGCCGGGAGCAGCGGCCACGAGGCGACCGTTTTCCCATAGCGTCACATGCTGCGCCGCCCAACCCCAGTCTTCGCGCAGGCAGCCATGTTGTTCGAGTCCATGCAGGAAGGCATGCGAGACGAACGGGTTGCTGCCGTCATGCAGGGCGTCCCACGCAGCGGCAGGAATGATTGAGAGATCGGTGAGGTAACGGACTTCGTCCGTCATTTCGCTCTCAGCCCCTGGGGCAGGAGCATCAGGCTGCTACGGAAGAGGCCGGCGATACCAGCCTCGACCGAACAGACAGCCAGTTGCGCGGCATCAGCCTTCCTTGTCCAGGAACTTCTCGGCATCCAGTGCCGCCATGCAGCCGAAGCCGGCCGAAGTGATCGCCTGTCGGTAGACCTGGTCGGCGACGTCGCCCGCGGCAAACACACCCGGGACATTGGTGGCAGTGGCTTCGCCGCTCAGTCCAGTGCGGATGGTGATGTAGCCATTCTTCATGTCCAGCTGGCCTTCGAACAGCGTCGTATTCGGCGTGTGCCCGATGGCGACGAACAGGCCATGGATGGCGATGTCGCGCGAGGAACCATCCTGCACCGACTTCACGCGAATGCCGGTAACTCCGGCATCGTTGCCAAGCACTTCGTCAACGACGTGGTGCCATACCGGCTCGATCTTGCCTGCCTGGATCTTGGCCTGCAGCTTGTCCTGCATGATCTTCTCGGCGCGCAAGGTGTCGCGGCGATGCACGAGGTAGACCTTGCGGGCGATGTTCGACAGGTACAGGGCTTCCTCGACCGCGGTATTGCCACCGCCGATCACGGCGACGTCCTGTTCCTTGTAGAAGAAGCCGTCGCAGGTGGCGCAGGCGGACACGCCACGGCCCTTGAACAGCTCTTCCGAAGGCAGGCCCAGGTACTTCGCCGTCGCGCCGGTGGCAATGATCAGTGCATCGCAGGTGTATTCCCCACTATCGCCAACCAGCTTGAACGGGCGGCGCGAAAGATCAGCGGTGTGGATGTGATCGAAGACGACTTCGGTATCGAAGCGTTCCGCATGCGCCTGCATGCGCGCCATCAGGTCCGGCCCCATCAGCCCGTGCGCATCGCCCGGCCAGTTGTCGACTTCGGTGGTGGTCATCAGCTGGCCACCCATCTGCAAGCCGGTGATCATCACGGGCTTGAGGTTTGCACGCGCGGCATAGACCGCAGCCGTCCAGCCTGCAGGGCCGGAACCGAGGATGATCAGACTGGAGTGCTTCGAAGGGGTCATGTTTATGGTCGCGTGCTTTTGCGCGCACCCTGCGGTGCGGATGGTGTCTGGGAGTCGCCGCTTGCGGCGTTGATCCGGATCGGATCCGGGGATGCATAGAGTGGCGATGGCGTCCGGGCATTACAAGGCAAGCCAGATGGGCCGCAGTGTTGCGGTGTCTGCAGCCATGCGATTGACGTCAGTCGGGCATTGCGGTGTGCGCGACGACTACTGGTTCAATCCGAACCCAACGAATCGAGAGCTCGGCGAGGGGAAGCCAAGTTCAATAGTGGAGAACAGGGCGTTCGATGCCCGGGTTCCGGGTTCCCGGCTATGCTCCTCCCGGGGCACGGTCGTTTTCGCGGGTTTCGGGTTCCCTGGGGCCGCTTTTTCCCGTATCTTCAACAACTAACAGAACCTAGCTCAGGCAGATCCTCACAGTGGCGCAAGCCCCGGCAGCAACCCGCAAGAAGGTGAAGGCGGAAAAGGCACCGCCGTCGCCCCGCCGACAGCGGCTGATGCGCGATATCGCGCTGATCCTGATCGCGCCTTTGCTGCTGTATCTGATGGCGAGTCTTTTTACGTTCTCGCCGACCGATCCGGGCTGGTCGCATTCGGGTAGCGTCACCGCGCCCCTGCATAACGTCGGCGGTCGCGTCGGCGCCTGGATTGCCGACATCCTGCTGTATCTCACCGGTTACGTCGCTTTCCTGTTGCCGATTATGCTTGGCCTGATCGCCTGGATCGCCTTGTTCGGCATGGATGCGGACGGCGATGGCGACGCCGACCTCGGTCCGGCATTGCGGCTGATCGGCATTGTCGGCTTCCTGGTTTCGACCACTGGCCTGTTGTATCTGCGTGTCGGCGCTGCACCGGATTTCTCGGCGGGAGCCGGCGGCATCCTTGGCCGTTTGGTGGGTAATTCGCTGTACAAGGGTTTCGGCCCGATGGGCAGCAATCTGTTCGTGATCGCGCTGCTGCTCATTTCGGTGACGCTGGCCACGGGACTGTCCTGGCTGACCGTAATGGACAAGGTGGGTCAATGGACACTCGCGCTTCCGCCGCTGCTCAGCAAGCTGTTTCGTCGCGGCAGCCAGCAGGCGACCGAATGGCAGCAGACCCGCGCTTTCCGCGAGGAGCGTGAGGAAGCCCGCAAGGTCGACACCCAACTGCGCGCCAAGCGCGAGCCGGTCAAGATCGAACCGCCGCCGGCGCCCGTCGTCGAGAAGAGCGAACGCGCCAAGCGCGAGACGCAGATCCCGCTGTTCCATACCAGCGACGGCACCGGCATTCCGCCATTGGCGCTGCTGGACGATCCCAAGCCGCAGCCCAAGGGCTACAGCGAAGAAACGCTGGAAACCCTCTCGCGCCAGATCGAATTCAAGCTCAAGGACTTCCGTATCGATGCACAGGTGGTCGGCGCCTATCCGGGCCCGGTGATCACCCGTTTCGAACTCGAGCCCGCGCCCGGCGTCAAAGTCAGCCAGATCAGTTCGCTCGACAAGGACATCGCCCGCGGCCTGTCGGTGAAGTCGGTGCGTGTGGTCGACGTGATCCCCGGCAAGTCGGTGGTCGGCCTGGAAACGCCTAACACCACGCGCGAGATGATTTTCCTCTCCGAGCTGCTGCGCTCGAAGGAATACGACAAGTCCACCAGCCCGCTCACGCTGGCGCTGGGCAAGGACATCGCCGGCCGCCCGACCGTCGCCGACCTCGCGCGCATGCCGCACCTGCTGGTCGCTGGCACCACCGGCTCGGGCAAGTCCGTCGCGGTCAACGCGATGGTGCTGTCGCTGCTGTACAAGGCGTCCGCCAAGGACCTGCGGATGCTGATGATCGACCCGAAGATGCTGGAACTCAGCGTCTACCAGGGCATCCCGCACCTGCTGGCGCCGGTCGTCACCGACATGAAGGAAGCCGCCAACGGCCTGCGCTGGTGCGTGGCCGAGATGGAGCGGCGCTACAAGCTGATGTCGGCCGTGGGCGTACGCAACCTGGCCGGCTTCAACAAGAAAGTGAAAGACGCGATCGATGCGGGCCAGCCGATGATGGACCCGCTGTTCAAGCCGAATGCCGAACTCGGCGAGGCGCCTCGACCGTTGGAAACCTTGCCCTTCATTGTCATCTTCATCGACGAATTCGCCGACATGATGATGATCGTCGGCAAGAAGGTCGAAGAACTCATCGCGCGTCTGGCGCAGAAGGCGCGTGCGGCGGGCATCCATCTGATTCTGGCCACCCAGCGTCCATCGGTGGACGTGATCACGGGCCTGATCAAGGCAAACATCCCGACGCGCATCGCGTTCCAGGTGTCGAGCAAGATCGACTCGCGCACCATCCTCGACCAATCCGGTGCGGAAACGCTGCTCGGCCACGGCGACATGCTCTATTTGCCGCCGGGCACTGCGCTGCCCGAGCGCGTGCATGGCGCCTTCGTCAGTGACGAGGAAGTCCACCGCGTCGTCGAGCACCTCAAGCAGATCGGTGGCGGCCCGGATTACATCGAAGGCGTGCTGGACGAAGTCCAGACGCTCGGCGAAGGCGTGGTGGTCGGCGCGACGGGCCTGCCCGAAAGCGGTGGCGGGGCGGGGGACGAATCCGATCCGCTCTACGACGAAGCAGTCCGCATCGTCACCGAGACTCGCCGCGCTTCGATTTCGGGTGTGCAGCGACGCCTGAAAATCGGCTACAACCGCGCCGCCCGTTTGATCGAGGCAATGGAAGCGGCAGGCGTGGTGACACCGCCCGAACACAATGGCGACCGCAGCGTGCTGGCGCCTCCTCCGCCCAAGTAATCGGAAGTGACGGTTCACGGCGCCCGCCAAGCTGAATCGAAAGCGAAGTAGCAAAGCCCAGGGGCTCGCCGCCTCCCAACGGATTCAGTCAACTATCGGCAGACTTGCCGCAAGCGTTTTTCGGAGTTCCTCATGATTCGCAGCTTCAAGCTCGTATTGGCCTCGGCAGTGGCGGCCTCCCTTTTCGCGGGTACCGCTGCTGCCGGTGCGCGCGATGACCTCAATGCCTTTACCAAGGGCTTGAAGGGACTGGATGGCCAGTTTGCCCAACAGGTGTTCGATGCCAAGGGCAAGCTCAAGGAAAGCTCGAGCGGCAAGGTAGCGCTGTCGGCGCCGCGGCTGTTCCGTTGGGAGTACGTGAAGCCGTATCCGCAGTTGATCGTCGCCGACGGGAAGACTGTCTGGGTCTACGACCCTGACCTGCAGCAGGTGACCAAGCGTCCGCAGGGGGTCGAGGAACAGAACAGTCCGCTGGCGGCATTGATCGATCCGGGCAAGCTCGACGCCCAGTTCGTGGTGAAGGAAGACGGCACGGCCAACGGACTCGACTGGCTCGTGCTGACGCCAAAGGGCAATGCGGCGGATGCTAATTTCCGTTCGGCCCGCCTGGGCCTCACCAAGTCAGGGCTTGTGAAGATGCAGGTCGTCGACGCGCTAGGTCAGCGTACCGAGATCGACTTCAATGGCTGGAAGCGCAATCCCGCATTCCCCGCCAATACATTCCGTTACACGCCACCGAAGGGCGTGGACGTGATCGGAGGCGGTTGATTCGCTGCCAAAAACAATCGGGGCCGAGAGGCCCCGATTTTTTTGCCAGTCCGGATATCGGTCGTGGGCGTGGATGACAGGGCCTTCATGCGTCCACGGGACCAGAACAGAGACAACCCTGCCATCGCCTGTGCACTGGCATTCCCACGGCTTTGGTAAGGTGCACGATCCATCAACGGAACAGTTTCAAAGTGAAGCATCGGAAGAGCGGAGACGGCACCCAAAGCTTGCCGGTGGCGGCCGGGGACGGGTTGCGTCCGCTCGCCGAACGCATGCGTCCGCGCTCGCTTGATGAGATGGTGGGCCAGCGACGTCTGCTTGCGCCGAACTCCGCCCTGCGCAAGGGCATCGAATCGGGGCACATCCATTCAATGGTGCTGTGGGGCCCGCCGGGATGTGGCAAGACCACACTCGCATTACTGCTGGCCCAGTACGCTAACGCCGAATTCCAGGCGATTTCCGCCGTGCTTTCCGGCTTGCCGCAGGTTCGCGAGGTATTGGCCGAAGCCGCGCAACGCTTTGCCGACGGCCGACGCACCGTGCTTTTCGTCGACGAGGTCCATCGATTCAACAAGGTGCAGCAGGATGCCTTCCTGCCGCATATCGAGCGCGGCACCATCATTTTCGTCGGTGCGACCACCGAGAACCCCTCGTTCGAACTGAATTCCGCGTTGCTCTCGCGTTGCCGCGTGCACGTAATGGAAGCGGTCTCGGCCGAGGACATCGCACTCGCGCTCCAGCGTGCACTGACCGATGAGGAACGGGGCCTGGGGGCACGTCATCTGCATATCAGCGATGAGCTCGTATTGCTGATAGCACAGGCGGCCGATGGCGACGTGCGTCGTGGCCTGACCTTTCTGGAAATCGCCGCCGACCTCGCCGACGAAAGCGGATCAAT
Source organism: Lysobacter tyrosinilyticus (assembly GCF_054779815.1). NCBI lineage: Bacteria > Pseudomonadati > Pseudomonadota > Gammaproteobacteria > Lysobacterales > Lysobacteraceae > Lysobacter > Lysobacter tyrosinilyticus. The sequence continues at coordinate 133,250 of NZ_BAAGXN010000003.1, read as the reverse complement.
TACCGAAAGAACTCTGGAGCAGGTGCTGGCCGATCGCACCCGACGCTTCGACAAGGGCGGCGAGCAGTTCTATGACCAGATCTCGGCCTTGCACAAATGCGTTCGCAGCTCGAATCCGGATGCTGCGCTTTACTGGCTGGCGCGCATGTTCGACGGCGGTGCGGATCCGAGCTACCTGGCGCGACGGCTGACCCGCATGGCGGTCGAAGACATTGGCCTGGCGGATCCCCGGGCCTTGCAGATGGCCATCGATGCTTGGGAAACCTACGATCGGCTTGGATCACCGGAAGGCGAGCTCGCGCTCGCGCAGCTGACGATCTACCTGGCTGCGACGGCCAAGTCCAACGCCGCCTACACGGCATTCAACACGGCGCGCGAAGACGTTAGCGAGTACGGGACGCAACCGGTACCACTGCACATCCGCAATGCGCCGACCCGGCTGATGAAACAGCTGGGCTACGGCAAGGGCTACAAGTACGACCACGATGCCGAAGGTGGCATCGCTCTGGACCAGACCGGGTTCCCGGATGCAATGGGCGAGCGCGTCTATTACGAGCCGGTAGCGCGCGGCCTGGAGATCAAGCTCAAGGAAAAACTCGATGCACTGCGTGCGGCACGCGCTCGCGCACGCGGGGAAAGGGAAGGGGAGTAGTTCTGCTCCGCAATTAGGTGGCAGACCATGCTTCCTGTGCCCATGGCATCATTCTGGCGATGAATCCCTGGCCCTTCATAGCGATAGGTGGTGGCGCGGCGCTTGGTGCCTGGGCGCGCTGGGGTCTAGGGTTGTGGCTCAACCCGTTGTTTCCCGCCGTGCCGCTAGGAACACTCGCCGCGAACATCGGCGGGGGATATCTGATCGGCCTGTTCTTGGCCTGGTTCACCATCAACCCGGGCGTGACCCCGGAAATACGCCTGCTTCTGGTAACCGGCTTCCTCGGCGCCCTGACGACGTTTTCTACCTTTTCCGCCGAAGCGGTAAATCTGTTGCAGCGCCAGCAGTATGGTTGGGCCGTGCTGCATATCGTTCTGCACCTGGTCGGCTCCCTATTGGCGACGGTGCTGGGCATGTGGACGCTGCGGCTGCTGAAAGGAGCAAGCTGATGCAGAGCGGCGTCTACCTGAAATTCTTCGTCCTCGAATCGCAGAGGATCCACGAGAAACTCGCGTACGACTGGCTGCTCGATCAGGCCAGGGATCTCGGCCTGCACGGCGGTTCGGTCTTCCGTGCGATTGCCGGGTACGGCCGCCACGGAATCCGCCACGAATCGCATTTCTTCGAACTGTCAGGAGAACTGCCCCTGGAAGTCGCCTTTGTGGCCAGCCGCGAGGATGCCCAGCGCCTTGTCGATCGGGTGCGCGCTGAAGGCCTTTCATTGCTCTACCTTCTACTTCCGGTCGAATACGGCAGCACCGGCCCGACCGTCGGGTGACCGGCTAGGCCGGGCACGACAAGGTCGTGCTGCGTTGCGTCTTGAGACCTCGGAAGGGCGCCCATCATCACAGGCGGCGGTCACAGGGCGAAAACGGCCAGACCGCGAACAGGCTGAGGCTGAGGATGGCCGTGGGTTGTCCGCATTTGCAATAGGAATGGCGTTTGCTCCTGTAGCGACGCGGCATCATTGCAAGGAGGCCCCATTCGCGAGACAGGAGGCTCTGCTCGGATCGCTCTGCTGGTTCTGTTACTGGGACTGGCAGCAGCTGCCGTCTTCGCAAAACGCCAGCAAGACCAGAACGCAGAGCGACTGGGGCAGGAATCCGGTCAGATTGCGGGGCAGGCGATTGGGGAGTTCCAGCGCCGCTTCCACGACTACGAAGATGGCTTGCGGGTCGCCCGCGATGCGCTGACCGGCTCCGATGGGGTTGCCATCAGCCGCGAGCGCTTTCGCCAATACACACAAGATCTTGCCCCGGAGTTTCCGGGTGTTCGCGGGCTTGGATACATTGCCCGGGTGCCCCGCCAACAGGAAGCCGCGTTCGTAGCGCAGGCTCGAGCCCAAGGGCTTACCGATTTTTCACTGCGACAGCTTGCCGGCACCAAGGGCGAGCGGTTCGTCGTTGAATATGCGGAGCCTGCCGCCTCGAATGAAGATGTCCTTGGTCTGGACATCGCCTCACATGCCAACGGCCGCGAGGCAGCACAGGCTGCCTTGCAACGTGGCGAGCCGACTCTTTCAGGGCCCATCGATATCGCGCGTGGTGGAGCCCAAGCGCAGCAACTGGTAGTGCTCCTGTTGCCCGCTTATGACGGCTCCCAGCAGCCTGACTCATCTGCGACGGCTCTGCGTACCGGACAGGGCTGGTTTTACGCATTGCCCTCCATGGATCGGATGTTGGGCGAACTCATGCGTGCACACCGCGATTACGGAGGCACGCTGTCCGACATCACTGATCCTGCACATCCGGTGCGGATGGCTTCCATCGCCGTCCGTGAGCGCGGGGGCTCATATTCGTATGAAGGCGGCTCGGACGAAGTAACGATGTATGGACGTCGGTGGCGGCTGGAAATCGTTCCTGGCCCAGGTGCTGTCGCCGCCAACGGGCTGTTGCAGCCGCTACATGTCGCCCTGGCGATTGCCGCCGCCGGTTTGCTCTTGTCGATATTGGCCTATGTCTTCCCCAACAATCGCGAACACAAACGCTATGCCTTCGCGCAGCACGCGCGCATGGCCGCACTCGTCGAAAGCTCGCACGACGCGATCGTCGGCGCGGCATTGGACGGGCGGGTAACCGAGTGGAATCGCGCCGCAACCCAGATGTTCGGCTATTCCGCCGCGGAGGCGATGGGACGCAGCCTGGTCGAATTGATGGTGCCGTTCGAGCGCTTGAAGGAAGATCACGAAATCCTGCAACGCGTGGCGCGCGGCGAGGAAATCTCGGCCCGGGAAACGATCCGCCGTCACCGTGATGGCTCCATGCTGTACGTGGAAATCACCGCATCACCCATTCGCAGCCGGCGGGGCAAGGTGGTCGGCGCCGGCTTCACGTTGCGCGACATTGCTGAACGCAAGGAAGCGCAGGCGGAGATCTTGCAGCAGAACGTGTCGCTCGAGCAGGAGGTCGAAGAGCGGACCGCCGAAATCCAGACGTACACGGCCTTGCAACAAGCGATCCTCGCCAATGCGGGCTACGCGATCATCGCCGCCAATCCCCAGGGAATCATCACGCTGTTCAACCCGGCGGCTCAAGCCATGCTGGGATACACGTCGTCGGATGTAGTGGGCAAGGCGAGCCCGGAGATCTTCCACGATCAGATCGAACTCGCCGAACGCGCTCACGTACTGCAAACCCAGCTGGGCCGCCGCATCGAAACGGGTTTCGACGTCCTGACGGCGAAGGCGCATGCCGAGCCGGATATCCATGAATGGACCTTTGTCACGCGCAGCGGTAGTCGGATTCCCGTGCTTCTAACTGTGAGCGCACTACGAAGGATTGACGGAGAACTATTGGGCTTCCTTGGCATTGCAGCGGACTTGCGCGAACGCAAGCGACGCGAGGCGGCGCTGGAAACCAATGAGCGCAAGCTTCGCAGCCTGTTCGAACTGTCGCCGCTCGGCATCGTGCTTACGGACGACAATGGGCATTTCGTCGAATTCAACGAAGCGTTCCGCACGCTGACCGAATATTCGGACGAGGAACTCAGGAAGCTGGACAACCGGGCGCTCATTCCACCGGAGTACGCAGCACAGGAGGCCGAACTCATGCGCCAGGTGCGGCGCAGCGGACGTTACGGGCCTCGTGAAATGCACTACCTGCGCAAGGACGCCACCCGGGTTCCAATTCGCATGAACGGCGTTGCCCTGCGCATCAACGACCATCCACATGTCTGGTCGCTCGTCGAGGACATCACATTGCAGCGCGCCGCCGAGGCGGTAATGGTGGACGCAGTCGCGGCCGCGGAAGCCGCCAGCAAGGCGAAGAGCGAATTCCTGGCAAACATGAGCCACGAAATTCGCACCCCTATGAACGCCATCCTCGGCATGCTGCAACTGCTGCAGAAGACAGGGCTTGATGCGCGGCAGCACGACTACACCAGCAAGACCGAGACGGCCGCCAAAGCGCTGCTTGAGATCCTCAACGACATACTCGACTTCTCCAAGATCGAGGCAGGACGCCAGACACTCGAGGCACACGAGTTCGAGCTTGAACGCGTGCTGCGCGATATCTCGGTAATCCTTGGCGCGAATATCGGCGACAAGGACATCGAGCTGGTCTTCGACATGGACAAGCGCGTGCCACCGTGGGTGATCGGCGATTCGCTGCGCCTGCAGCAAGTCCTGATCAACCTCGTCGGGAATGCAATCAAATTCACCGAATTCGGTGAAGTCGTTCTGACTGTGAAACTGCTGAATCTGTCGCTGGAGCATGCGTCGCTGCAATTTGAAGTGCGCGATACCGGCATAGGTATCGACAAGGACAAACTGGCGACCATCTTCGACGGCTTTTCCCAGGCTGAGGCTTCCACCACGCGACGTTTCGGTGGTACCGGACTGGGTCTGGCTATCAGTCAGCGTCTCGTGCGCCTGATGGGCGGCGAACTTCAGGTAGTGAGTGAACGCGGCATCGGTAGCCGCTTTTTCTTCACCATCACGTTGGACACTCCAAAAACCGCGACTGCGGTGTCGTCGGCGCCTGCTCAGTTGCGCGACCTTCGAGCGCTCGTGGTCGATGACAATGACTGCGCACGCTCGGCAATCGCTTCGATGATTGCTTCCATCGGTTGGCATGCAGAGGAGGCGGCCAGCGGCGAGGTCGCACTGGAGCTTGTGAAGCAGGCCGATGCCACCGGCCAACCCTACCAGGTGATATTCATCGATTGGCGTATGCCAGGGATCGATGGCTGGGAAACGGGCCGCCGAATCCGACAGATGCATGGCGAAAAGGAAGGGGACGCGCCGCTAATCGTGATGGTGACTGCGCATGGTCGCGAGCTGCTGGCCGAGCGGCAGACACACGACCACAAAATGCTGGACGGCTTCCTGGTCAAGCCTGTAACAGTGGCGATGCTGGTCGATGCCGTGGCCGACGCACGTGCCGGACAGCTTCCCAAAGAACCGGCTTCGTCATTGCCACCAATGGGCGAGGAGCGTCTTGTCGGCATGCATATCCTTGCGGTCGACGACAACCCAACAAACCAGCAATTGATTGGAGAGCTGCTTCGAAGCGAAGGAGCAAAAGTCATGGTGGTCGGTGGTGGCGCGCAAGCTCTGCGTGTGCTGACCGAAACCACCCGGCCGTTTGACGTCGTTCTCATGGACATCCAGATGCCCGACATGGATGGCTATACGGCGACGAGAAAGATCCGCGGTGGCCTTGGGCTGGACAAACTGCCGATCATTGCGATGACTGCGAATGTGCTGCCTTCGGACCGTGAAGCCTGCCTTGCGGCAGGCATGAACGATCACATCGGAAAGCCGTTCGACCTCGATGTGCTGATCCGGCGTCTGTGGCATTGGACCGGGCGCGTGGCGCCGGCAGCGCAACCGATACAAGCTGTACCGGCGCCGCGGCAGCAGCCGCAACAGGAATTGCAACCGCAACCGCTGCCGCAGGAAGTAGACGAACCCGCCGTGCTGGATTGGGAGGCCGCGCTCAGTCGGTTTGGTGGAAAGCGTTGGGCCTATGCGGAAACCCTGCGCGCGTTTCCGGATGCCATCCACGATCAGCTGCGGCAACTCGAGGATTCGCTGCAGCAACATCTGCGCGATGCCGCTGTGCGGCAGCTGCATACGATCAAGGGGATCGCGGGGATGGTGGGGACCGATCGCCTGGCCAGGCTGGCCAAATCGCTCGAAACCACCGTGGCCAAGACACAAGGCGAATGGGAAGGGGTGTTGGACCTGCCGGGTTTGACGCGGAGCGTCGACGAGGCCATCGCCGCCTCGCGAGAGTTGTTCACTACCTTCTTCATTGAGGGTGCTTCAGTTGGACCGCAATCCGAGCCGGTTTCGCGCACCGCACTCGAGGAGCTGCAGATCTTGCTCGATGCCTCCAACATGCGTGCACTGGATCATTTCCATGCGCTGGAAACGGCGCTCAGCGCGCATCACAGCGACGAGCACCGCCAGATGCAAGGCGCGTTGGCCCGCCTGGACTTTGCCGCGGCCGCAAGCGTTTGCCAATTACTGCTAGGTGGACAGCCCTCAAACGGAGCGAAAGGTCATGACGACCGCGGCAGAACAGGATGACGTGGATGTCCGGCAAGGGGAGGGCAGTCAGGGACGAGCGCGGCTGCTGATCGTTGACGACCATCCGATCAATATCCGTGCTCTGCATGAAGTATTCGCGTCCCAGCACGACGTCTTCATGGCCCTGACCGGCGAACAGGCCTTGGCCTTCTGTCGGAAGACGCCTCCAGACCTGGTGCTGCTCGACGTCCTCATGCCGGAAATGGATGGACTGCAGGTTTGTCGTGCACTCAAAGAGGCTCCGGAGACCGCAGGCATACCGGTGATCTTCGTGACGGGACTAGATGACCCCGAAGCAGAAGCCGCGTGCTGGGACGCCGGTTGCGTCGACTTCATCACCAAGCCCATCAATGCAAGAACGGTGGGCAACCGTGTGCGCGCGCATCTGACGCTGAAGCGTCAGGCCGATCTGTTGCGCCGCGCCACCTGGATAGACGGCCTCACGGGCGTCGCCAACCGTCGCCAATTCGATGAACAACTGCATCGCGATTCGCAACATTGCCGACGTTCTGGCGGCTGGCTTTCAGTCGCCCTGGTCGATATCGATTTGTTCAAGTCCTACAACGACACCTATGGCCATTTGGCCGGTGACGACTGTCTTCGTCAGATAGCCGCTGCGATACAGAGAAGCCTTCTTCGTCCGATGGACCTCGTGGCGCGAACCGACGGCGAGGAGTTCACCTGCCTCTTGCCGGAGATCGCCCTCGATGGCGCGCGAACCATCGCCGAGCGCATCGAGAGCGCCGTGCGCGACCTGCACATTCCTCACGCCGCGAACGAGGCGAGGAGTGTCACGGTGAGCATCGGCATCGCAAGCACGATCGTCGGCGCGACTGAAACACCGGAGGCGCTGCTGCAGAGGGTCGAGCAGGCTTTACGGCGCGCAAAAGGCAGTGGGCGTGGCCGCGTGTGCAGCGATGTCGAGGGCGCGAAGCCCTGACTCGATGAACTTCGCAAATGATTGTGCGAAGTGAGGTGTTGCGGAACGATGGACCCGAATTCCTAGGGCTCGGTAAGACCCAGCACCTGATCGAGCAGCGCGTACACCTGATCAATCCGGTACGGCTTGTGTACCAGCGGGACGTCCTTGAATGCCGGGACGATCTGGTACGCCTCGGCACCGGAAGCGAAGAAGAACGGAATCCCCTTGGCCCGTAGACGTTCCGCGACTGGGTAGACATTGGCTTCGGCCAGCGTGATGTCGAGGATGGCCGCCGCGATGGGTTGCTCGACGACGTCCAGCGCCTGGCGAAGGTTCTGTGCGTGTACGACCAGCAGTCCGCGATCCAGCAGCAGGACACGCAGCATCGTGGCCTGCAGGATTTCGTCCTCGACCAGCAGAACACGCGGAAGTGGATCTCGACCCGTGGGATTCGAAGATGTACCCGAAGTATCCGTAGCCATCCTGGCGCCTCCTTGGATGTGGGATTTTCGATTGTGGTGTGCGGTACCGGTAGTCGCTTCAACCGCCAACAAGTCGCCCCGCATTCGAGGCTGGACCAACAATCCCCGTCAGTTGCCGCAGCCCGCCGGGCCCGCCCTCTGCCCGCGTTAGCTGCCAACAACCCACCTGATCTAACGGGAGTGGCGGCCGGGGACGGCCGCGCTCCTGGAAGAACTGTGGCCGACCCACCGACACGGGGGCGTCAACGCCGCTCGTCGGCCAAGGACGACCGTTCGACGACGAAATTGGTCAAATAGTGCCCATAATTCAACGAGCAGGAGCGGGCTGTCGCCGGATCTTGCAACGCCCGGGCGCTTCACGTCCTGACCGGGACAAAAAGTCATACCGCTTGGCACGTTTTGTGCGTCCCTCGGCGCGCGCGAAGGATCGCCGCGCTACCTGACCGTCCTCAACCCTCGGAATCCCATCGTTATGCGTATTCGCTCCACGACCCTCGCGGCCGCGCTGCTGGCTGCTGTCCCGTTCCTGGCTCACGCCGAATCCAACTTCACCACGGGCGCAGGCACGCCAATCACGGCCAATGCCCGTCTCGACTTCCAGATCACCGCCCCGAAGATCCTGTATCTCCGCGTGGGCAGCGGTACCGATTACGCCGCCAATGCGACGGTGAACCAGATCGCGTTCAACGTGCCGGCCGGCAATGTCGGCGACGGCTCGCCGGTGGCGGCCACGGCCGGTTCGGGCGACCTGGGCAACGGCGCGGTGACCGCTCGTGTGATCGGCAACAACGGCAACATCACTTTCACCTCGACCACGTCGGGAGCGCTGAGCAACGGCGCCGCTGGCGACAGCATCAGCTACGGCCAGATCGCCACCACGGTGACCGCACTGACCTCGGCCGTTCCGCTGCCCCATCCGGCCCTGGCCGATGGCGCCACCACCACGCTCACGCTGACCCCGGCTTCCGGCAAGGTCATCACCCGCGATGCGCGTTGGACCTACAGCTACCTCAACACCAACGTGGTGGCCCCGGGTACTTACGGTGGCGTGAACACCAACAACAGCCGCGTGACCTACACCGCGTCCATGCCGTAACTGCACGCTTGGTGTCGCAGGGCGCGCGCGCCCTGCGACACTGGGGAGGCTTCCATGACGCCGAACGGTCGCAGCCGGCTTTGGCTGCTATTGCTCCTTTTGGCCCTGTGCGCTGCTCAGAGCGCGCAGGCCTTTGTAGTCACCATCTCGCCGGGCACCCGCGCGGTCTATCTGCGCGTGGGCAACGGCGTCTTTACCGGCAACTACAGCTCCGGCGGCATTCCCGGTTCGGGCGGTGCGATCAACAAAGTCTCGGTCACGTTGATCGGTGCGACGCTCGGCAACGGCGTCGACCAGGCGATGACCACCGACGCCACCAGCGGCGTCAGCAACTGGGATGGCTACAGCTTCTGCAACGTGCCGGCCGAGATCTATGTCGGCGGTTTCTACCGACTGCCGGGCACGACGGGGACGGCGACACTCACGGCTACCGCGCCCTCCAATCTGAGCAGTGGAGGCGGGGACACCATTCCCTTCAGCCAGATCAGCTGGACCGCGAGCGGCAACGGTGACGGCACCGCGGCGCAACCGATCGCGTCGGGCACCTTCACTGGGGGTACCCAGACCTTGGCCAGTTTTCCGGTCAACACCTGGCGCGAGAGCTGCCACAGCTTTCGCTACAGCAACGATTCCGTTGTCGCCGCCGGTACGTACACCGGCCGCGTCGTCTATACCTTGAGCGCGCCATGAATCGAGTCTGGTTGATCCTCGCTCTGACATTCGCGAGCCTCACATCGCAGGCCGCAACCTATCCCGTGGATGACAGCGCCAGCCAGGTGCTGGGCAACACGCTGCAGATGAAATGGGATGAGGTCGCGCCGCGCCGTGGGCAGCATCCGACGGTCTCCGGTGCGATCACCGTGCAAGTGCGTCTGCAAGTGGCGCCTTGGCAGGGACGCAACGGCCGCATCTATATGACCTTGCCACCGCAACCGACGGGGCCGGTGACCGCTGCCTGGACTACGCAGGGACGTCTGCTGCCCGGAACGTTGCGCGCGGGCGAACGCACGCTGGTCTACGCCGGGGTGATGCCCGGCGGCATGTTGGAAGACACGCTGCGTCTGGTGATCCGCGCCGACGGCGAACGCCTCGTGCGTGTGGAACAGCTGCATTTTGCTTTTGAAATCGATGTGGAGTCGCCTTGATGTCCCGCGTATTGCCGTTTCTGTTGGTCGGGTTGGTGCTGTTTGGAGCGCCTGCGGTGCATGCACAAGGATTCTCAGCACTGGTCTCGCCACCGCGTTTTGAGGATCGTGCCGCGCCCGGCACGACCTATCGCAACGTGGTCGAAATCACCAACGTCTCGTCCACTCCGGCTCACCTGATGGTGAAAACCGCCGACTGGATCCTCGACAACAAGGGCGCGGCGATCTTCAGTGACACGCTCGCCCCGAACAGTTGCCGCCCGTGGGTCGGGATCGAAGCCGCCGACTTCACCATCGCGCCCAACGGCAAGCGTCGCTACCGCTTCGAAGTCGCGGTACCAGCCTCTGCGCCACGCGGTCAGTGCCGGTTTGCGCTGATGCTCGAAGGCGAGCCGCAGGTCATTCCCGGTACCCCGACGCCGCCGGTTGCCGGGCGGATCGGGGTAATCGTTTATCTGACCATCGGCGAGGCGGCCGCAGAGCTGCGGCTGGCTGGCACGACGATCGATACCGTCGAAGGCGTGCGCGTCCCTGTACTGAAGATCCGCAACGATGGCGACGCGCACGGGCGCCTGGCGGGCTTCATCGATGGTGTCGATGCCCGCGGGCGCAAGTTCGTGCTGACGCCATCGGGATTGCCCGTATTGCCCGGCGAAACCCGCGCGATTGCGCTGACGCCACAGGGCGATGATCCGGACACGCCCGCGCCGACGATCACCTTTCCGCTGCGGCTGAAGGGCCGACTGGAGTGGGGTGAGCGACGCCTCGACATCGACACCGCCGTGGCTCAATGAGATGGCGGGGAAGGGCGGCGCGCTCTGCGCTCGCCGTGGCGATTGCTGCACAACTGGCTCCGCTGGCGCATGCCGCAGAGCCAGCGGCGCTGGCTGCGCCATACCAGGACCGCATCATTGCGCCGGCCGCGCTGGCACTGCTGCCGGCCGACGAGGCTGATGCGGTCGAAGACACCAGCGGACTGCCGCGCTCGCTGCACCTGGAATGGCAGGCTGCGCGCCGCGAACACGGCGACGAAGCGTTCGACGAGGCCGGTCTGTCCGCGTCCGCGTATTGGGAAACCGAGACCCTGGGAAATTTCTCGTTCGACGCAACGGCATTCCATCGCAGTCGCGACCCGTTTACCGGGCGCGCAGGGTGGGGCGGGGCAGCAACACTGTGGCAACGCAATTTGTTCGTCGACGCCGGCTGGCACATCGACAACGGCCTGGGCGTGCTCAACACACCAGCCCTCGACTTGCAGCGCAACCAGTACCGTTTCTTCCTGCCGACCGTGCCGATGGCCGGCGCGAGCACGCAATGGATGCAGGACAAGCAGGGCGCTGCGTTCTACGCCGCGATCGGGCGCGCCGGTCTGTATGGCGGCAGCCACCTGGTCGGTTTTGATGCCGGTGATGGCGCGGTCGCGGCGTTCGGCAGCCAGTGGCAATGGGCACCGGGCTGGACGGGCGAAGCGTCGTACCTGGGAACGCACGGACGGATCGTGCCTGACGGCCGTGGCAACGCAGCCATTGTCGACGGCAACACGCGCGGCGTGCATCTGGCGACGCGCTGGGACGGTACGCGCGATGCGGTCCAACTCAATCTCGTCGGCAGCGATACCGAAACCGCCGATGCCCAGGGTCTGTGGATCGACGCCAGTGCCCGGCGTGGGCGGTACCGGCACCACTACGGCGTGTTTTCGCTGGACCCGGATCTGGCCTGGGGCGCATTGCCGATCAATAACGATTTGAGCGGTGGCTATTACCGCGTCGCCTATCAGTTTGCCCGCTGGCAGTGGAACGCCGGCTTCGACGAGATCCGCTCGATCACTGGCAACAGCTTCGACGGCGAGTTCGGTACCGGCTTCGTGCGCTACCAAGCGACTACTACGCTGGGCCTGGGCGGCAGCGCCAGCGCCCGCACCGGTCCCGATCTCAGCTATGCGTTGCAGTTGTTCGCCGACAAGAACACCGCGGCGGGGCAAACCCGATGGCAGTACGACCGTAGCAGCGGCAACGGCGGCGACAGTTGGTTTCTGAGTCTCGATCAAGCGTTTGCGCTCCAGGAGGGCCAACGCCTCTCCGCCACCGTGGGCTACGGCCAACTCGCGCAGGCGGACCAGAAGGCCACGGCCACGCTGACGGCCGCGCTCTACGGTGGGATCGATCTCACCGACACGTTGTCGCTCAACGGCAATACGCGCTGGACCCACAGCCACGGGCCCGGTGCCGTGCGTGGGACCGATATCGATGTCAGTCTGGACTGGCGCATCGCGCCACGCTGGTCATTAGCCGCGGCCTACTACCAGAGCAGCGGCACCCAACGCTCGCCATTCGTACTGGATCCGCTCGCCTCGGACGGCTACGTCGCGTTGCCCCGTGATCGTTCGGTATTTGTCAGCCTGCGCTTCGACCAGCACGCCGGTCGCGGGTTGGCGGTGCTGGGCGGTGCACCAGATGCCGCAGTGGGCAGCATTGCCGGCAACGTCTTCCTCGACGACAACAACGATGGCGTGCGCGGCGCCAGTGAACTGCCGGCGAGCAATCTCACGGTCGTGCTCGACGACCGCTATTCGGTGCAAACCGACAACCAGGGCCGTTTCGCGTTTCCGCGTGTCGCCGTTGGTGTGCATCGGGTGACCGTGCTGCCGGACAATCTGCCGCTGCCTTGGTCCCTGGATGAGCGCGCGGCGCATCCGACCTTCGAAGTGCACGTGCGGCAAACCACCCAGCTACCGATCCCTGCGCTGCGCCCGCGCTGAGACGTTCACTGGCCGTCAGGCCAATCCCGCTGCGTTACTTGTTAGGACTGCGCGCCGCAGCAGAACGGCGCGTCCGACAGGGATCCGTCTATGGGACTGCTCGGGTTTATCGGGGTTGTCGGGCTATTTCTGGTGGCCGGCACGGTGAAGGCCGAATCAACGGTCGCCAAGCGAACGACGCCCGTGGCGACGGCGCATCTCGACTTCCAGGTCACCATCCCGCGCGCCCTGACGTTTCCGACCGCTCAGGCTTGCCTTGCGGAGCTTGAGCAGGAACCGACTGCACCACCAGCTGCTGCGTCATCGCACGATCGTCATCCGTATCGAACAGCGCGGTCGCCACAACCGGAGCGCGAAGGCTCGGTGCGACTCTGCACAGCCGCTTTGCCGTAGATGGTGAAGCGGCACGTGCGTCGAAGCGGCAGAGCGCTTGGCGCGGTCTCAGCTCTTCACCTTCAGTGCATGGTCACGCTCAGCGCGACAATCGTGCAGATCGCACCCGAAAGCAGATTGACGCCGACGAACGCCAGCCGGAATGGGCGCACAGCGCAACCACCGGAGCGAATGCCGCCGCCGATCAACCAAGCCAGGTCGGGCGTCAGCGCAGCGTGGAGGCGACAAGCGAGCGAATCGCCTGATCGGCGAATGGTGCGCCCACAGTTTCAAAAACACTGGGCTTGCAAACTTCGTCCGGGGATCTCGAAACGACCATGGCGCCATCAGCGCGCTCATGCAAGAACGACTACAGCTCGAAGTAGTCGGACTCTCGGGCAGTCAACCTCTTCCTTCGGCCACGGAAGGGCAGACTTCTGAAAAGTCGGAGTTCCAGGATGCTATTGAGGTGGCGGGTATGGTCATAAATCCCTCGGGATCGACCACCTCGTGGTGGATCAGGGGGAATTGATCGGGTCGCCGGCGCAACTCGGCAAGGCGCTGCCTTTCTACAGCGATCACGTTCTGAACCGCCCAATCCTGGCTTACCTCGACCTTGCGACGTCGCTTGGTCGCTGGTTCGAACAGCCAGATGCAGCTGCGATGAATGTCGATCGCCGCATATAACCCGCCTTGCAGATGCAAGACGTTCTGCAGCCATTCGCCCATGCCGGCACGAGACTCCGTCGGTTCGCACCCGTCTATTGTCAGAACGCATCTAACTGCCAGCTCCCCGTCGAAAAAGATCACCCGACCGCGGCGCGTGTCCGTGACCAGATAGTCTCCCTGCCACCCAGGTTCGAAGCCATGTGGGTTCAGCAGGTCCGTCATGACTTCCTGCGGCTTGCCGCTGTCACGCTCCACGATCACTGCTCGGCCTTGATGGAACAGCGTGATCAGTATGGTCCCGTCATCGTCTCCATAGCAGGCGTTGTTGAGGTGGGACGCCGTCAAGTAGGTGGGCAACCCAAAGCCGTTCCAGCGGCTTGGGTCGGCGATGACAATCTCATTGTGCGATGTAGCGTCGGTACCCGACGCACCGTGTGTCAATCGTATGCCGGCAGGCGACGTGTTATAGCCATGGCCCCAGGCGTTCCAGGCCCATGTCAGTTCGCGATCGGCCAGGTCGAACTCCAGAACCGTGTCGAAACCTGTCGACACCGCAAGAAGGCGCTTTCCGTTTGCGGAAAAGTGCACCGAATGCAGCTGGGCGAACCATGGGTTGCGGTAGACATGAGCAAGACTGGATTCACAGTCATAAACGCGAACTTCGTCTCCTGCAGCAACTGCGAAGCGTTTGCCCATTAGGTCCAAACCAAATGGCTCTTTCAGATCCATTTGTTGCACAACGCCATTGTCTAGCGCGTGGCGTACGAGGAGCCCATCGCGATAGGGGCGCAGTGTGCGTCCGCCCAATGCCTTCATGTCGCGGCCATCGCGGAGCCGGTCACGCATGATGTGATTCAGTGCGCGCTGCTTCTGATGTTTGACCGTAAAGACCAGGTCCAGATGCTGACCAAGCCAGTCATCCTGCTCGTAGTCGGAGAGATGCTCATAGGAGGCACCAGGGATGACACCAAGAAGGGCCGAGAATTTGCGGCTACAACGCTGCTGCATTGCCTGCGTAATGCGAGTGAGCATATGGGCTCCGGTTTGGACTGCATTGCATCCTTGCCGCAGCCGAGAGAGCACAAGGTGCCATCGCCGTTGCGACTGCCGAGCTATACCTCGCTTGTACAGGCAGCTCCCCAGAGCCATGTTCCTCGAGCGAGGTTGCAACTTGACGTCGAGAATCGTTGAGGGAAACGGGAACTCATCCCGTGACCGGTCACAGCGTATGCAGACCTGCGGTCAGAGGGCAAGCGTGGAGTTGCTGCTTGAGGTTCCCAGTTGATGTCCTCCAGTGCTGGGTTGAAGGTAGCTTGACCGTTGGCGTTGAACGACTCGTCTATACTCGCCCCTCGCAACAAACCCCGGTTTCTCTAGCCGGCATCAGCCAGACGAAGGACCGTAATGAGGCTGTTCGCGTTATCCGATATCCATGTTGATTACCCGGACAATGCCCGCTGGGTCGAAGGTCTGTCGGACACCGACTATCGCGACGACGTTCTGATTTTGGCTGGCGATCTTACGGAGGACAGCGGGCTTCTCGGCTGGTGCCTGGCCCGTTTTGCCGCCAAGTTTCACCAGGTACTATTCGTGCCGGGCAATCACGACCTATGGGTGCGACGCAGTCCGGCCGACATGTGCTCGCTCAGGAAGTTCGAGCAAGTGTTGGCAGTGGCTGCCGACTCGGGTGTGTCGACGAAGCCCTTTCACTACGGAAGCACATTGGTAGTGCCGTTGTTTAGTTGGTACGACTACTCTTTCGGGGTTCCGGACAAGGATTTGAGTGTCCTTTGGATGGATTTTCGTGCCTGCCGCTGGCCGGATGGATACGGTCCAGAGGAGGTGACTGAGCACTTCTTGGGGATGAACCCTCAGGTACTACCTCAGCCCGCAAACCGCGTAGTGACCTTCTCGCATTTCCTGCCGCGGATAGATCTGATACCAGTCTTCGTTCCGCGCTCCATGCGCCACCTCGATCCGGTGCTTGGCAGCAGCGGGATTGAACGCCAGCTGCGCGCGCTCGGCGCGAACCTGCACGTTTATGGCCATAGCCATATCAACCGTCGAGTCAGGATCGATGGCGTGACCTATGTCAACAACGCTTTCGGTTACCCGCAGGAGAACATGATATCGGCGCGCCGATTGATAGAGCTCGATGACATGTAAGCGGGCGCCGAGTCCAAGCGTCGAGGTTCTACCGCCGAGCCTCGCTGGATCCCTGATGACCAAGCGACCGTTGCATCAACCTGCATGAGCCGGTCGACTGGACTCAGAGCATCTCCGGAGTTGCGCGATCAGCGGTTGCGCTTCGCCCGCCGACGGATTGAAGTTACGAATTGAAATCGTTGGCGGGATGCCGGCGCGTCGCTCGGCGCAGATCGCCAGCAGATAGTCAGGGGTGGGGCGATACTGCCAAAAGCTCCAGCGTTCGGCGTCGTCGCAAAGATCGGGATCTATGCTGATGCGTACGGCGCGGTGGTGCGGAAACTGGAAGCTGAAACGATCCAGGGGCAGCGAAAGGCCCATGCCTCTTGCCTTTATATACGACTCCTTGAACGTCCAATACTCAAAGAAGCGATCCTGCTGAAGGCCGGGAGGCACGCGGAAGAGGTCGTCGACTTCACTCGGCGAGAAGTATGCTTTCGCGACATCGAGGGAAACGCGTCGAGCTGCGATGTTCTCGACGTCCACTCCTAGGTCGCGCCCGCGCGTTATGGCCAGGGCGATCAAACCGCGAGTATGGGAAATATTGAAGAACAGGTCGCGGGCCTGTGGCTGCGAACTCGCGATTTCTTCCGCAATCCTAGGACGCCCGTAGTCGTTCGTCGAGAACGCCCATCGTTTTGGCTCAATCGGGGCATATTGAGAGAGCACTTTACGCACCATCGCGCGAGTAACCAGATAGCGCTTTCGGTCGTCGGCGAAATAGAAGCGACGCTCTTGGGACGCCTCGTCTGCAGTTAACAGCAGACGAAGGTTATCCAGGTGGCCGTCATCCACGATATCGCCGTAGTGCGTAAGCCAGATGTCGATATCTTTTCGGCCGATAGCGTGGGCTACCTGGCTGGCATGCGTTGGGGCGGGTGCAGACATGCTTCCTGTCTCGTCGATGCACGGAGGTCGAGGAACATCATGGAAGCTCCAAGCATCCATCCTCTTCGAACGGATCATAGCCACTTCCGTGATCGGTGTGTGGCGCGCGCAGGACGTGCCTACAGTGGCTTGATTGCACGGTCTTCTGGTCACGAGTTAGCAAAGACTTGACCTGTGGAAGTGCTCGATTGCGTTCGCACTTCCGTTGCGACGCACAATCGCACGGTCATGTAGCAGTCGAATCAGTCACACAGAAGCGCGGGCTGTCTCCATGGATGGGGCAAATCAGTCCAGGAGAAAGCGCGAGCGGTTGACAACACTCCTGAAGGTCTGCTTATGTAATTGGAAGCATCAGCATTAAGCAGTACGCAATTGTTGCCTGGGGCAACGCGGCCGATGCTCTAGGGGAACTGCAACAAACACGGATTATGGTTGCGCGCCGTAAGCGCGGCTTTGCCGCGCCGTCTTGAGGGATCAAGCATTGGGCGAATATGTCTGATATTTCAGTAGCGTTGGATTGGATCTGCAGACGTATCGAGATGCGGCAGCAGGTGGCGTCGCTCAATAGTGACGCCAGTAGATAGTCACGTCCCTCGACGCCCTTTGGCACTCTGCCATTCAAGGCATTCTTTCCCTACCTGCGATCGATCCATATGGAAATGCGCAAAGTCAAAGGACTGATTGACGCGATCAAGGCGTCAAACTTGGAAGAAATTGAGATCAACCTGAGAGGGTGCTCCATGCGCATTGCTCGCACAGGCTCAGGGAGGGCAGACCAACCGCCACAGCTGAAATCGCCAATGCCAACGATAGCGAGTGGAAGCGGAACGCCGCCGAACGCATTGTCCATGGAGCACGTTGTGCGTTCGCCGTCGGTTGGGATTTCTTACGCGTCGGAAAGCCCCAGCCAGCCGCCATTCGTTGCGGTCGGCACACTCGTGAAGCCAGGCGACACATTGGGTATCGTCGCGACGCTGAACACCTCCAGTCGCGTTGAAGCTGCTGTGCCTGGCACCGTTATCGACATCCTGATCAAAGATGGGCAGCCAGTTGAATTCGATCAACCGCTGTTCGTAATCGGCTGACGCCGAAAGTCATCGCGAGACGTTGTCACATCTCTCGCATCTTGCCGCCTTATGCTCAACGTACGGCCGAGTGGCAGAGTGGTTATGCAGCGGACTGCAAATCCGCGCACGTCGGTTCAATTCCGGCCTCGGCCTCCATCTGGAACTTGTTGATATCCCGCCTTGAGCGCAATTGTGGTTGCACCGGACCTGCGGGCATTCTTTCGCATCGCGCGAGTGGCGGCTGACGGCCGCGCAGCCACGACAGCAGCTCGGCGCGCCAGGCCGGCGGCCTCTGCGTCGAGCACGTGCAGCGCGTCAGCTTGCAGGCAAGTGACCGGCTTCCTAGGTTTGAGGTGGACACGACTTGATCTGATGAATTGCTTGATCACGTTTGCACTTTTGTTGCGACGCAGAACCGAGTGGTCATGTAGCAGTCAAATCAATTCCGCAAACGCGCCAGTTGTCTCCATGGACAGGCCATTCAGTCCATAAGAAACCGCGAGCGGTTGACAACACTCCTGAAGGTCTGTTTATGTAATTAGAAGCATCGGCACTAAGCAGTACGCAATTGTTGCCGGGGGGCAACGCGGCCGATGCTCTAGGGGAACTGCAACAAACACGGATTATGGTTGCGCGCCGTAAGCGCGGCGTTGCCGCGCCGTCTTGATGGATCAAGTACTTGAAGGATCAAGTAGTGGGCGGATATGTCTGATATATCGGTATGGTTGGATTCCATTCGCGCACGTATCGTTGATCGAGTCGCACAGGCTTCCCGTACATCGTCGGGTCCGTCGGAGAACTCGAACGGGTTGCTGCTGTTTGGCATCGAAGACGAGCAAGCTTTCCGGAAAGCGCTTGACGCGCCAGGCGCGCACAGTGACTCCGAATCGCTCAGTCTTCTTGATCCTCGCTGCTTTGATGGCCCACCGTCAAAGAACGTCAAGCGCGCGCCAGAATCGGGGTTGCTCTCCGATCACCAGTGGCGCCGATACGACGAAGGCAAGCGCAGTGATCCGTCCGGTGCGAACGTTGTCGGGATGTGGCGCCAATGCCTGCAGCGACTGGCTAAGGATGTCGGTGATCATCAGGCGGTGCTGAGCCTGCAGGGGCACTCGGAGCCTGCGCAAGGCGATGCGATTGCCCTCTGCAACCCCGACCTGACGGTCGGAGAACTCTCCTCCGCGTATTCGATCAGCGCAGACGCCTTCATCACGATGGCTGGTTCGGCCGGCCAGTTCTGCGCGGATCCACCAGCGTTCGTCCGAAATGCGAACGGGATCTGCAAACGCGAGTACACCGTCCGATTTTGGCGCAAGCAGGCGGCATCGCAAGAGATCCGGCACTACCCGGACCACGAAAGATCCACGAACTCTACAGGGATGTGGTAACTCGCATGAACGCATCGGACAAGACTCCAACGAGGGGTCACGCGCCGCCGCATATCTCTGCCTCCGACCTGGAAGCCGCCCGGCTGCCGGCCGATGCCGAGCGCCTGGCCACCGCTATCGTGGCGGCCCAGGTGCGTGCGCTGTTCGCCGATGCGCACGGCGAATACGCGCCGGACCAACGCGTCGCCATGCTGCGCCCCTCGCACCGCCGCTGGCTGGATGCCCAGCTGTTTCATCTCAAGGCGCACGGGCTTGTCGCCGTCGATCCGCTAACGGGGCATTGCCGTTTTCTCATCGACGAAGGCGTCGAAGCGCTGTGGCCACGTTGGGATGCGGCGATGCCGGGCTGGTGCGAGAACGCCAACCATCGCGCCTATCTCACCCTGATCGAAGCCTGCTTGCGCAGGCTGCCCGAAATCCTGACGGGAGCGCTGCCCGCCACCGACGTGCTGTTCCCCGATTCGTCGATGCATCTGGTCGAGGGCATCTACAAGCACAACCTGATCGCCGATCACTTCAATAGGGTGCTTGGCGACAACCTGCGTGCGGAATTCGCCGCCAGGGCCGCGCGCGGCGAGCGCGGCTTGCGCCTGCTCGAAATCGGTGCGGGCACCGGCGGCACCACCGCAGGGCTGCTGCCGATGCTGCGCGGTTTCGGCGACCTGGTCGAAGAGTATTGCTACACCGACCTTTCCAAGGCCTTCCTGCTGCATGCGCAAGAGGTTTACGAACCGGAGTTCCCGGCGCTGCGCACGGCGATCTTCGATGTGGGCAAACCGCTTTCGCTGCAGTCGATCGAGGGCAACCGCTACGACGCGGTGATCGCCACCAACGTGCTGCACGCCACTTCCGACATGCGCGCGACGGTGCGCAATGCCAAGGCACTGCTGAAGCGCGGCGGCATATTGCTGGTCAACGAGCTCAGCGCGTGGTCGTGGCAGACGCATTTCACCTTCGGCCTGCTCGATGGCTGGTGGCTGTACGAGGACGAGAAGCTGCGCCTGCCCGGCAGCCCGTGCTTGTCCCCGGCGCAGTGGGAATCTCTGCTGAAAGCCGAGCGCTTCCTCGATATCCGCTTCCCGGCTCACGCGGATCATGGGCTGGGCCAGTTGATCCTGACGGCGAAAAGCGACGGCGTGGTCCGCCAACGGCTCGCGCCGCCGGCTGCGCCCGCGAAGGCAGCGCTTCGCAGGAGCGCGCCGGTCGCCACACTGTCTTCGCCCGCAGCGCTTGAGATGGCCTCCGCTACGACGACGTCCGTGCCCGCGACGGCATCCCCGTCAGCCAGCACCTCCGCGCCGGTTGCGACCGACGATGCCGCACTGCGCGCGGCCTGCGCGCTGCTGTTCCGGGAGATGATCGCGGGTGCGCTGCGGATGGACGTGGGCGAGATCGAAACCCACAAGCCGCTGGAACACTACGGGCTGGACAGCATTCTGGTCGTGCATCTGACCACGCATTTCCGCAAGCTTTTTCCGAGCACGCGCAGCACGCTGTTTTTCGAAGTGCAGAGCATCGACGGCCTGGTCGCGCATTTCCTGGAACACGATCGGGCAACCGTCGCGCACGCGGCTTCCGTGCCCGCGACGGCATCCCCGTCGGCCAGTACTTCCGCGCCGGTTGCGACCGACGATGCCGCACTGCGCGCGGCCTGCGCGCTGCTGTTCCGGGAGATGATCGCGGGTGCGCTGCGGATGGACGTGGGCGAGATCGAAACCCACAAGCCGCTGGAACACTACGGGCTGGACAGCATTCTGGTCGTGCATCTGACCACGCATTTCCGCAAGCTTTTTCCGAGCACGCGCAGCACGCTGTTTTTCGAAGTGCAGAGCATCGATGGCCTGGTCGCGCATTTCCTGGAACACGATCGGGCAACCGTCGCGCACGCGGCTTCCGTGCACGTGGCTACGGCGCCGGCCTCCGCTGCGGCTGCGCTTCCATCGACGCACGTGCCGGCCGTGTCGGCACCCGCCGCGCGCGCGCCGGGCAAAGCACTGGATCGCTCCGGCCGCCGACGGCCGGCGCCGCGCAGCGACGCACCGCCTTCGGCCGACGTACCTGCGGAGCGCGCGGTGCGCTTCGATGTCGCCGTCATCGGCGTCAGCGGCCGCTATCCGCAGGCGCCCGATCTCGAATCGTTCTGGGACAACCTGGCGTCCGGGCGCAGCTGCGCGAACGAAGTCCCCGCCGACCGTTGGCACTGGCAGGACTATTACGACGCCGAGAAGGGAAAGGCCGGTAAAAGCTACACCCGCTGGGGTGGTTTCCTCGACGACATAGACAAGTTCGATCCGCTGTTCTTCCGGATCGCGCCGAAGGAAGCGAAGAAGATCGATCCGCAGGAACGCCTGTTCCTGGAAACCAGCTATCACGCGATCGAGGACAGCGGCTACACGCCCGCGACGCTCGCTCCGGGCGGCAAGGTCGGCGTGTTCGTCGGAGTGATGAATTCGCGCTACACCGTGCAGCCGCTGTACTACTCGATCGCCAACCGGGTCTCGTTCCTGTTCGATTTCTCCGGCCCTTCGTTCGCGGTGGACAGCGCCTGCTCTTCGTCGCTCACCGCGATCCATCTCGCGTTGGACAGCCTGTACAGCGGCATGTGCGAGGCCGCGATCGCGGGTGGCGTCAGTCTGATCCTCGATCCGCAGCACATGCTGGAACTCTCGGCTCTCGGGATGCTGTCGGAAGGGGCGCAGTGCCGCTCCTTCGGCCGCAACGCCGACGGCTTCGTCGATGCCGAAGGCGTCGGTGCGGTAGTGCTCAAGCCGCTGGACCATGCCCTGCGCGACGGCGACACCGTCTACGCGGTGATCAAGGGCAGCGCGCTGAACGCCGGCGGCCGTACCCACGGCTACACGGTGCCCAGCCCGGCCGCGCAGGCGGAATTGGTGTCGTCCGCGTTGGCCCGTGCCAACATCGATTCCGCCGAAGTGAGCTACATCGAGGCCCACGGCACCGGTACCGCGCTCGGCGATCCGATCGAAGTCGCAGGCCTGACCAAGGCCTTCCGCGCCAGCCGCCGCGCGCCGGTCGATGCTGGCGCGGAGCGCCAGCACTGCGCCATCGGCTCGTTGAAATCCAATATCGGCCACTGTGAGTCGGCCGCCGGCATCGCGGCCCTGACCAAGGTGTTGTTGCAGTTCCGGCATGGGCAACTGGTGCCGACCCTGCACGCGGACGAAGTCAACGACGAGATCGATTTCTCGACGACGCCGTTCCGCCTGCAACGCACCCTGGCGCCCTGGCTCCGGCCGGTACTGGGCGAAACCGCCGCGGCTCGCGAGGTTCCACGCATCGCCGGCATCTCGTCCTTCGGCGCCGGCGGGGCCAACGCACATGTGGTGTTGCAGGAGCCGCCATCGGGACCGGTCAACGGCGACGGCCTCTCGCAACGCGACAACGACGGCGCCTGTGTGGTGCCCTTGTCGGCGCGCACGCCCGCGCAGTTGCAGTTGAAAATCGAGCGCCTGCTCGGCTTCCTGCAACGCGATGCCGCCGACGCCGCCCTGCGCAACATCGCCTATACCTTGCAGGTCGGGCGCGAGGCGATGGACGAACGCATCGCCTTCGTCGCAATGTCGTTGGACGACCTGCGCTGTCAGGTGCAGGCGCTGTCGGAGACCACGCTTCCCGGCCCGTATCGTGGCAGTGTGCGCAAGCACAAGGAATTCCTCGCGACCTGCAAAACCGATCCCGCATTCACCGAACGCCGGGATGGCTGGCTGGTCCAGCGGGATCTGGCGCGGATCGCGGAGCACTGGGTCAAGGGTGTCGAGATTGACTGGGCGCGGCTGCATGCCGGTGAGCGCCCAAAACGAATCCCGCTGCCGACTTATCCCTTCGCACGCGATCGTCACTGGATCGAGCCGCAACGCACGCTGGGCAACGCGAGGACGGCTGCGACGGCCCATCCGCTCCTGCAGCGAAACACCTCGACCTTGCGCGGCCCGGCCTACAGCGTCGGTTTGAAGGGCGATGAGCGCTTCCTGGCGCAGGACGCCGCCGGCCGGCGACGCTTGCCGGCACTGTTGTGCCTGGAAATGGCGCGTGCGGCGATCGCCGCGGCGTATCCCGACGATGTCGCCGCACGCGAATTGCGCTTCGAGGACGTCGTTGCCGACGATGCGATCTTCGTCGTCGACGACTGCGAGCTGCACATCGCGCTGCTGCCCGACACCGACGATGCACTGGGCTTCGAGATCTACCTAATTCGAGACGGCCTCGAGCGCGTGCATTGCCAAGGCCGTGCGTCGTTCGCGGCACCGGACGCGCAGGACGCACAGGATTGGGCGGACGTAGCGGCCCTGACCGCACGCCTCGCGCACGGCGCTCCGGCCAATGCCGTCCACGATCGGCTGGGGACGCTCGGCGTGCATGGCCTGCCAGTGCATCGCCTCGCGCGTACGGACCGCGAGGTGGTGCTCGAGTTCGCCGCCGAAACAATCGGCGCCGAGCCGTGGACGCTGCCCCCCAATGCGCTCGCATCCGTGCCGCTCGCCGCCGCCTGGCTGCTGGACGAACTCGGGCAGACGCCTGTCGTACCGTCCGATGTCTCGATGCGTGCGGTGCAGACGGTACGCCTGTGGTCCGGCGGCGACCGTCCGGCCTATCTCGTCCTCAGCCATCGGGACGACGATTCCGGGCGCTGCGACATCGCGCTGTACGACGCGCACGGCAAGCCCTGCCTGCGTGCGGACGGCCTGCATCTTGAGTGGACGCGCGCGTTCGACGACGTCTCCGTCCTGCCGTCGGCCCAGGGCGGCGCGATCCAAACCGCCGCGGTCGCCCTCGCGGAAACCGCCACGCCGACGCCGACCTTGTCCGCGACCGGCACGCGCATCGTCTTCCTGCGGCCGGCGGCGTCCACGGGTGCGCATGCGCGCACCGTCGCAGTCACGGCCAAGCCCAATGCCATGCGATTGCGCGAAGTCGACGAGATCGATGCAGTGCCGGCACTGCGGCCCACCGACACATCCCGGATCGCGTTGCCATCGCCGGAAGCCGATCCTGGCGAGTATCCCGGTGCGGATGCGCCGCCGGCTTGCGTCGAATTGCGCGGACATGGCAGCGGTGTGTTCTCCATTGCCCTGCTGCAACCCGAGCTGGATCGCGCGGTCATCGCGCAATTGCTGCTGGCGCTCGAACATCTGCGTGAGCGCGAGGACACCCGCCTGGTGATGTTCGTCGGCGTCGAAACTGATCTCCTCCACGGCAGCCGGGATGTGCTCGACGACGCCATCGCGGCCGGGCTCTATCGCGCCGTGGTCGAGTACCCGCTGCCGACCGTCGCGGTGCTGCGCGGCGGTGCCGACGGCCCCGGCCTCCTGCTTGGCGCGCTCTGCGATTTCATGGTCTGCGCGCGCGAATCGCGCTACGGCTTTTCCGATCCGCAGCGCGGCGTGCAACCCACGGCTGCGGAGGCCGCATTGCTGGCGGCCCGCTTCGGCGACGCCTGGACGGAGGATCTGATCTACGTCAGCGGCGCTCTAAGCGGGCGAGAGCTGGCGCAGAAGGGATGGACCGTACCTGTCGTCGCGCGCGACGACACGATGGCCGCGGCGTTGTCGCTTGCCGAGCGCATCGCGACGAAGCCGCGGGATTCGCTGCACCTGCTGAAGACGCACATGGCCGCCGCGCTGCAGGGCTGCGTATCGCGTCTGGGCCCGCACGATCGGCCGACCGCGGATGCATCCGATGCGCCACCTTCCGCGACGGTACCCGTTGCACTGCCGCAGACGCGGCCGGGAATCTCGATCGAATACTTGTCCGATGCGGCCGTTTCGGTGCGCTTCGTCGACAGTGCCGACGACACCACCCCGGCCACTGCGTTGCGCAATCTGCGCGCGACGCTGGACGAGCTGGCACAGCACGCCGGCGGTGCTTCGGTCGTGCTGGGCAGCGATCTCGACGGGTTTTTGCCCGTCATCGGCGACGCTGCCGAAGCGCAGCGGGTCGATTCCGAACTGGCGGCGCTTCAGCACGTTCTGTGCGAGTACCCGTCGCCGGTCGTCGTCGCGTTCGAAGGCGATGCCGATGGCGCCGGCTGGCTGCTGGGCTTGAGCGCGGACGCCTGCGTCCACGCCGAACGCGCGCGCTATTCGACAGATGCACTGTGGCGTCACCCGTCGCTTCTGCGACGGGCCGCTGTGTTGTTCGTCCATCGCTTGGGCGCCAATCGCGCGAAGCGTTGTCTGTTCGAACCGGCGGCGGTCGCCGGTGCCGAACTGGCGTCCGGCGCGGCGGTCGTGCGTGGCGATGCGGCCGACGTGCTGGGGCATGCGTGGGCGCTGGCGGATGCGTTTCCGCTGCGCGCACCTACGCTGCGCGCGCGGCGCCGCGCCGCCGTGTTGGCCCGGCTTGCAGACGCTTTTGTCACATCGGACGCGGCCGCGGGCGACACCGGCCGGGTCACGGCGCGGCGGCCCGTGCCCGAATTCCCCGCCATCGAGACCGAACTTCGCGACAACGGCGTGCTGGTTGTGCGCATGGTCGATCGCGAGGCGAAGAACATGTTCTCGCCCGCACTGGTCCGCGGGTTGGAAGAGGTCTTCGCTCACATCGAAGCGTCGGGCGATTACCGCGCTGTCGTGCTCTGCGGTTACGACACCTATTTCGCTTGCGGCGGCACCCGCGACAGTCTGCTGGCGATCCAGCAGGGCAGCGCCAAGTTCACCGACACGAAGGTCTACCAGCTACCCATGAGTTGCAGCGTGCCAGTCGTCGCCGCCATGCAGGGGCACGCGATCGGCGGTGGCTGGACCTTGGGCATGTTCGCCGACCTGTGCGTGTTCAGCGCCGAAAGCCGCTACATCAGCCCGTACATGCAATACGGCTTCACGCCGGGCGCGGGATCGACGCTGATCTTCCCGGCCACGCTCGGTTCCGACCTCGCCCGGGAGACCCTGTTCGGCGCAGTCGAGCACAGCGGCAGCGAACTGCACGCAAAACGATTGCCGCACGCCTGCGTCCCGCGCGTCGAAGTGCTGCCCCATGCGCTCGCGTTGGCGGACGCGATCGCGGCGCGGGCACCCGACGACGTGCGCGCACTGAAGCGGTATTTCGCCGACCCCGGTCTGGCCGCTATCGAGGACATCTACGCGCGCGAACTGGCGATGCACGAGCAGAGTTTCGTCGGCAAGGAGCACGCGCTGCAGGGCGTGATTCAGCATTTCCACGCTGAAGAAGACGCCGCTCCCGTGTCGGCCACGATGCAGGCGGCCGCAGCGCCGCCCGAGATCGCGCACGCCTTGAAGGGCCTGCTCGCGGCCGAGCTGCAGATGGACGCGGCCCAGATCGACGAGGACACGCAGTTTGTCGACCTCGGCCTGGATTCGATCACCGGGGTGACCTGGGTCCGCAGAATCAACGCCGCTTACGGCACCGGGATCGAGGCGACCAAGGTCTACGCCCATCCGACGCTGCGGCAGTTCCGCGATTTCGTCGTCGAGCGCATCGCGCTGCGGGGCGCCGTGGGGACGAAGGTCGTCGCCGCGGAACCCGCGTCGTCGCAGACTGCATTGCTGACGACGACCGTGGCGACCAGGCCCATTGCGACGGATGCCGCCGCCGCGGAGGCGGATCTCTCCGTTGCGCTCCGGCACATGCTCGCGCAGGAACTGCACATGCCGGAGGAGGAGATCGACGCGCACCGGCAGTTCGTCGACCTCGGCCTGGATTCGATCACCGGGGTGACCTGGGTCCGCAGGATCAACGCCGCCTATGGCACCCGCATCGAAGCGACCAAGGTCTACAGCTATCCGACCCTGGCCGAGTTCGCGCGCTTTCTCGCCGGCCTGCTGCCGGCGCGTCCGATGCAGCCGCAGCCGTCCTCCGCGCCAACGGAACTCGTCGATGCCAGGCCGCTCGCTGAGCGCGTTCGCCCGGCCGCACGGTCGGCCCGCACCCTGACCTCGTGGCGCGGCAAGGCCGCACGCCGGACCACGGGCACCGACGCCATCGCCATCATCGGCATGGCCGGCCAGTTCCCGCGCGCCGGCGACCTCGACGCGTTCTGGCGCAACATCGCCGGCGGCAAGGACTGCATCGATACCGTGCCGCCGCAGCGCTGGGACATCGAACGCTACTTCAGCGAGGACATCTCGATTCCCGGCACCACCAACAGCCGCTGGATGGGCGTGTTGGACGACTGCGACGCATTCGATCCGCTGTTCTTCAACATTTCGCCGACCGAAGCCGAGAGCATGGACCCGCAGCAGCGGCTGATGCTGCAGAACTGCTGGCACGCGATCGAGAACGCCGCGATCGACCCGCGCAGCCTGTCGGGCAGCCGCTGCGGCGTGTTCGTCGGCTGTGGCGCGACCGACTATCACCAGCGTTCGCGCGAGCACCAGTTCAGCAGCCAGGGCTTCACCGGCGCGGCGATGTCTATCCTCGCCGCGCGCATCGCCTACTACCTCAACCTGCAGGGGCCGTGCCTGTCGATCGATACCGCGTGCTCATCCTCGCTGGTCGCGATCGCCAACGCCTGCGACAGTCTGGTCGCGAACAACTGCGACCTCGCGCTCGCCGGTGGTGTGGCGGTGATGGCGGGCCCGATGATGCACGTCAAGACCGGTCAGTCCGGCATGCTGTCGGTCGACGGCCGCTGCTTCGCCTTCGATCATCGCGCGAACGGCTTCGTGCCCAGTGAAGGCGTGGGAACGCTGATGCTGAAGCGACTCGCCGACGCCGAGCGCGACGGCGACATCGTCCACGCGGTGATCCGCGGCTGGGGCGTCAACCAGGACGGCAAGACCAACGGCATCACCGCGCCGAACCCGGTGTCGCAGACGCGCCTGATGCGCGGCGTCTACGACCGCTTCGGGATCGATCCGGAAGACATCCAGCTGATCGAAGCGCACGGCACGGGCACGAAGCTGGGCGATCCGATCGAAGTGGAAGGCCTCACCCAGGCCTTCCGCCACTACACCGGCAAAACCGGCTACTGCGCGTTGGGCTCGGTGAAGGGCAACATCGGTCACACCCTCTACGCGGCCGGCGTCGCCGGCGCGCTCAAGCTGGCGCTGGCGCTGAAGCATCGCCAACTTCCGCCGGCGGCGAGCTTCGAACGCCTCAATCCGCACATCGATCTGTCCGACAGCCCGTTCGTGGTCAACACGGCACTGAAGCCGTGGCCCGAGAACGCGAAGGGCGGACGTTCGGCAGTGATCAGTTCCTTCGGCTTCAGCGGCACCAATGCGCATCTGGTGCTGGAAGCGGCGCCGACACGCGACACGCGCCGCGCCGATGAGCACGACGTTACCTCCGCGCGTCCGGCGCTGATTCCGTTGTCGGCCAAAACCACCGAGCAACTGCGGCAACGCGCGCAGTCGCTAGCGGACGCGCTGGCGCGCATCGCCGACGACGACGCGCAGGCCACGCCTTCGCTGCACGACATCGCTTACACGCTGCAGGTGGGTAGGGAAGCGATGGAGGAACGCTGTGCGCTGGTCGCGCATTCGCTGGTCGAACTCGAAGCGCGGCTGCGTGCGTTCGCCGCGGAGCGAACGCCCGCGGACATGCACGTCGGCAGCAGCCTGTCGCGTGCCGGGAAATTGGCCTTCATCGGCCAGGATGCCGAGCTGAAGGCGGTGCTGATCGATACTTGCCTGCGCGACGGAAAACTCGACAAGCTCGCGGAGCTATGGGTCGACGGTGTCGATCTTCCGTGGGCGAAACTCTATCCGGCCAAAGTCGGCCGTCCGCGACGCGTCGAACTGCCGCTGTATCCGTTCGCGCGAGAACGCTACTGGCTGGAAGACGACACCGCAGCGGTGGCGCAGCGCGCCGAAGGCGCGGTTGCGACGATCCATCCACTGCTGCACGTCAACGCGTCGACCCTGAACCAGCAGCGCTATCGGTCCACGTTTGACGGCAGCGAGAGTTTCCTGCGCGACCACCGCGTGCGTTTCGGCGAGGGACGGGTCGAGCATGTGCTTCCCGGCGTCGCGTATCTGGAAATGGCGGCGGCGGCGATCGCCGAAGCTTTGCCGGATGCCTTTGCGTCAGCGGGATCGCACGGAGGATTGACGCTTCGTGATGTGGTCTGGTGGCGGCCGATCGTGGTCGACGGGCCGATGGCCGTCGAGATCGAACTCGGCGTCGAGGACGACGGCGTGATCGTTTTCGAGATCGCCAGCGGTTCGGGCGACGGTCGTGTCCTGCACTGCCAAGGCGAAGCGCGCTTCGCCGATGCGGGCGGCGAGCGCATGGCGGACGCCGGACTGCTGGCGTCGGCACAGCGCGGCGAGCGATGGAGCGACGACGAGATCTACGCCGCCTTCGCCCAGATGGGACTGCATTACGGCCCAGCGCATCGCGGCATCCGCGCGATCTCGCGGGTGGGCGAAAAGCTGGTGGCGGACGTCGCGCTACCGACCATCGCCGGCGACGCCTACCGCATGCCTCCCGGGATCATGGACTCCGCGCTGCAGGCGTGCATCGGCTTCCTGCCGTCGCTGCAGGCGTTGCCGCAAGCGCCGTCGGTGCCGTTCACGCTGCGCTCGCTGACGCTGCACGCACCGTGCCCGTCGGAAGTCGTCGTCGTGCTGACACCTGCGGCGGGAACTATTGGAGGCAGCGGCGGACATGCGGCCGTAGAGAGCTGCGATGTCTCCATCTTCGGCACGGGCGGCGCGCTTTGCGTCGACATCCGCGGCTTCGGCTGGCGGGCAGTGGACGGCGCACGCGGTTTCGACGGAGGAGGGGTGCTGGATGCGATGGGATTCCCGGATGACGCACGAATGTTGAATGAGGCACGGATGCTGGACGCAACCCCGCAATCACGCACGTCGGATGAAACGGAAATGTTCGACGAAGCCTTCTATCGGGGGCTGCTGGAAAGCATCTCCAGAAAGGACGTGTCTGCCGAAGATGCCGTCGAACTCGGATTGCCGTCATGAAGGATTCGCTGCTGCCCATCTATCGCGCGGTCGCCGAAGGCCGGCTCACGCAGGCCGAGGCGCTGGTACGTATCAAGGCCTTGAAACGACAGACGTCCAGCGCCGCACAGGGCGTCCTGCTCGCGACGCCCGAATGGGTCGCCGCATCGGCGACGTCGGCCCCAGCGCAGCCCGTGGACAGGATCTTCATCTGGGGTGTCGATCCAGCGGTGGCCGCGTCGCTGAAGGCGACGCATGAGGACGCGCGGATCGAAGCGTTCGCGGCTCCCGCGCATGTCACCACCGCGGATGGGATCTTCACCGATGCGGCGCTGCAGGCGCTCGCGGCGATCCAGTCGATGCTGGCGGGGGCGCAGAGCGTTCGCGCGCAGGTGATCGTTGCCGATACGGCTGCTGTCGATGAGGAGGCTGCCGATGAGGCGGTGGCTTGCGGCTTCGACGCCATGTTCAGGACGGCGATGGAGGAAACTCCGGCCCTGGTCGCGCGCGTGATCAGGGTGCCGGCCGATATCGGCGCTGCCGAACTGCGGCAGCTCGTGCACGACGAGTCCTGCACCGATGCGCCACGCGGCGCGGCCGTCCGCCATGTGCGTGACGCCGGCGGCCTGCGCCGCGAAGTCTTGCGATGGCGCGTGCTGGGACAGCATCTCGAAGGCCACGTGCAGTCCGCAGCGCCGGTGGCATTCAAGGAAGGCGGCTGCTATCTGATCACCGGCGGCGCCGGCGGCATCGGTCTTCAGTTCGCGCGCGAAATCGTCGCGCAGTGCCGCTCCGCGCGCATCGTGCTGGCCGGGCGTTCGACGCTCACACCCGAGGCGCGCCGCACACTGGATGCGCTGGCGACGCCGCTGCACCGGATCGAATACGTCGCGCTCGACGTGGCGGATCGCAGCGCCGTCGACGCCTTCGTGGCCCAGCTGCGGGAGCAGGGCCAGCCGCTGCACGGCATCCTGCACTGCGCGGGCATCCTCCGCGACGGTTTCATCCTGCGCAAATCGCCGTCGACGTTCGCCTCGGTGCTCGCGCCGAAGGTCGCGGGGTTGGCTAATCTCGATCTTGCGACGCGCGACCAGCCGCTGGATTTCATCCTGCTGTGCTCGTCCTTCGCGGCCTGCTGGGGCATCGTCGGCCAGGTCGACTACGCCGCGGCCAATGCGTTCATGGACGCGTTCGCCGCGCGCCGCAACCGTCTGGCGGCGCGGGGCGAACGCCATGGCCGCACGCTGTCGGTGAACTGGCCGCTGTGGCAGGACGGCGGGATGGGCATGGACGCTGCGACCCGCGAGCGACTGCTGGACCACACCGGCATGCGTCCGCTGTCCACCGTCGGCGCGATGCGCGCGATGTACGGCGGCCTCGCGCTTGACTGCGAGCGTCTGCTGGTGATGGAAGGCGAGTTGCCGGCGATGCGGGCGCTGCTCGAAGCGACCGATTCTGCGACCGTTTCTGCAACGGGTTCCGCGGCCGGAACTGCGCGCGAAACCGCCCGCGACAGCGCGACCGCCCGTGTCGCCGACGCAACCCCGGTCGGCATGGACGACGCCCTGCGCGAGAAAGCGCTGGACTACCTTTGCCGGCAGTTCTCGCAGGTGCTGAAGATTCCTGCCGCCCGGCTACGGCCGCAGGCGCCGCTGGAGCAGTACGGAATCGATTCGATCCTGGCGATGAAGCTGGTAACGCACCTCGAAACGATCTTCGGCAGGCTGCCGAAGACGCTGGCGTTCGAATACCAGACCATCGCGCAGCTCAACGACTATTTCTGCACCGCGCACGCGGATCGCCTGATTTCGCTGTTGTCGCCGCGCGCAGTGCCCGCGGACACTACGACCGTTCCATCCGCGACGACGATAGCTACAACGGCCGCAGCCACAACGGCCGCGAGATCGCAGGTACCCGGCAAGCGCATCGGTACGGCGCGTCGAACGTTTGACGCCCTCCAGCCGCAACCGCACGCCGAAGCGCAGCCCGTTGCGTCTGCACCGCGAAGCGACGCCGACCTGCGCGGCGCGGACGCCGCTGTCGCGATGGCACGCATCGACAAGCCATCCATCGACGACCAACCTTTCCTCAGCCCATCCTTCCATAGCGAAAGCATCGCCATCGTCGGCATCAGCGGCCGTTATCCGGACGCCTGGGATCTGGACGAATACTGGCGCAACCTGTCGCAGGGCGTGGACTGCATCCGCGAAATTCCCGCTGACCGCTGGCGTTGGCAGGACTACTATCGCGACCCCATCGGCGGCGAAGCGCTGGCCGCCGGACAGCACAGCAGCCGCTGGGGCGGATTCATCCAGGGCGCCGACGAATTCGATCCTCGCTTCTTCAGCATCACGCCGCGAGACGCCGAACAGATCGACCCACAGGAGCGGCTGTTCCTGCAGCACGCGTGGATGGCGATCGAGGACGCGGGCTATACCCGCGCCGCGCTGCAGGCCTGCCGCGGCGGGCAGGTGGGTGTTTACGCCGGTGTGATGTACGGCGAATACAACCGCTCGGGCAGCCTCGCCAGTATCGCCAACCGGGTGTCGTACGCGTTCAACCTGCACGGACCGAGCATGACGCTCGACACCATGTGCTCGTCGTCGCTGACCGCGATCCATCTCGCCTGCCAGGACCTGAAGCTGGGCCGCACCGACATGGCGTTGGCCGGCGGCGTCAATCTCAGTCTGCATCCCGGCAAGTACGCCATGCTCAGCGCCGGCCAGTTCATTTCCAGCGCGGGCCATTGCCAGAGTTTCGGCGAAGGCGGCGACGGCTACATTCCGGGCGAAGGCGTGGGCGTGGTGGTGCTGAAGCGTCTTTCCGACGCCGAGCGCGACGGCGATGCGATCCACGCGGTGATCCGCGGCAGCGCGCTGAACCACGGCGGCAAGACCAACGGCTACACGGTGCCGAATCCGCAGGCGCAGGCCGCGGTGATCGCCGATGCGCTGAAGGACGCAGGCGTCGATGCGCGCCACATCAGCTACATCGAAGCGCACGGCACTGGCACGAAGTTGGGCGATCCGATCGAGATCGCGGCGCTCGGCAAGGCGTTCCGCGAACACACCGCGGACACCGGTTTCTGTTTGATCGGTTCGGCGAAGTCGAACATCGGTCACTGCGAATCGGCGGCGGGCATCGCCGGGCTGACGAAGGTCATCCTGCAGATGCGTCACCGTCAGATCGCGCCGTCGCTGCATTCGCAGCGGCTCAATCCCAACATCGATTTCGGGACCACGCCGTTCGAGGTCAATCAGCGTCTGCGGCCGTGGAATGCACCGGTGATCGACGGCAGGGAAGCGCCGCTGATCGCGGGCATTTCCTCGTTCGGCGCCGGCGGCGGCAACGCCCATCTGATCGTGGAAGCCCATGCCGGCACTTCCCGCGCGGCCCGCGACGAACAAGCCGTTTCAACGACGCCCTGTGCGGTGTTGCTGTCGGCGCGCACCCTGCCGCAGCTGCGGCAGAAGGCGGTGGCGCTGAAGGCGTTCGTCGAGGCCGATGCCAGCATCGACCTGCACGGCCTGGCCTACACCCTGCAGCTCGGGCGCGAAGCGATGGAAGAGCGCCTGGCCATGCGCGTGGATTCGCGCGCCGAACTGATCGACAAGCTCGCCGTGTTCCTCGCCGACGAGAATCCCGAGGATGGGGCGCTCGCGGACGACCTCTACTACGCGCAGTCGCGCCGCCACCGCGAGAGCATCGCGCTGTTCACCGTCGACCGGGATCTGCAGGCCAGCGTCGACGGCTGGTTCGTCTCCGGCAAGGTTTCGCGGCTGCTCGATGTCTGGACCAAGGGCCTCGACCTCGACTGGTCGAAACTGCACGGCGCACCGCTGCCGGGACGGATGCATCTGCCGGTCTATCCGTTCGCGCGCGAACGCTATCGGCGCGAGGAATCCACGGACGCGCATGCCGGCGCGATCACGGCGCAGGCGATCCATTCGCTGGTCCATCGCAATGCTTCCAAACCAGGGCAGCAGCGCTATCTCAGCAGCTTCCGCGCAGACGATCCGCGGATCATGGGTCTCAGGTTCCAGGGACACGCGATTCTTCCGCGCGGTCTGCAGCTCGAAGCGGCCCGGGCCGCGCTGGCGGACGGGTTGGGCATGCTTGCGGAAGGCATGCTTGAACAGGGCAAGGCATGGGCCTTCCGCGACGTGCGTTTCGGCGCGCCGCGGGCGATGCCGGTGGCGATCGAGCTCGAGATCGCGGTGCTGCCGCCGGGCCAAGGGCGGCGTCCCGAACCGCAGGCGGCGGCGTTCGAACTGTCCGCGCCCGCCGATGGCCACGTGTTCTGCCAGGGGTTCGTTGAAGCCTGCGCCGATGCGCCCACGCCGAAGCTCGACATCTCCACACTGTCGCGCGGCGCCTCGACGCTGTTCGTCGACCGCACCGCGATGATCGAAGCGCAGCGCGCGATCGGGCTCGAAACCGATCCGCTGTACGCGAGCGTCGCAGCAGTCCAGCGCGGCGCGGACGGACTGTGGCTGACGTTCGACGCATCGGATCCGTCGCAGACCGCGTTCGCGGACTGCGCGATCGACCCGTCCGCCGTCGACGCGGCGATGCTCGCCGCGCAGTGGCTGGTTCCCACGCACGACGTGCTGCATCTGCCCGCGGGCTTCGCGGAGATGCGCGTGCATCCCGCGCGCGGCCGGGCGCGATACGCATGGATCCGTGCGCACGCCGCGACGCGGCGCGACGACGCCCCGTGCGTCGATATTTCCTTGTGTACCGACGACGGTGCGGTGTGCATCGCATTCACCGCGTTGACGTTGCTGCCCGCCGTGGCGGCCGCCGCCACTCATATGGAATTGGCCGCGCCGCTTGCGGCAGCTGCCGCTCCGACCGCGGAGCGGGCGCCGCAGGCCACCCCGGCCGTGCGCTTGCTGGATCGCCGGTTCGAAAGCCGCGCATCGCACCACAACCACGCGTCGAACACCTACGTCGACACGGCGACGGCATCGTTCGCGGCCACGCTGCAGAAGCCTGGCGCGATCGCGCTGGAATCGCCCGCGCTGATCGCCGCGATCGCGGCGACGACGCTGGACAAACCCTCGCTGCCGCTTTCGACGCAGGGTGATGCGGAGGGCGGTCATCGCGATGGCCAGGCCCTCGACGAGGGGGCGTCTTCCGCATCGGTGGTGCTGCGCGATCGCGGAGACGGCATCTTCGCGCTGCGCTTGCATGCGCCTGTGGGCGCGCTGAACCCCGCGCTCGTCGATGCGCTGCAACAGGCTCTGGCGCATGCGGCCGTGCTGCCGTCGCTGAAGGCGCTGCTGATCGAAAGCGACGAGCGTGTCTTCCTGCGCGACGGCCAGGCGGCGCTCGATCGCGAGGACACGCACTCGCTCCTGCGCGCCTTGGCCGCGTTTCCCGCGCCGACGATGGCGCTGCTCTCCGGACAGGCGCTCGGCGCCGGCTTCCGCCTCGCCTGCGCCTGCGACGGCGTCATCGCGGTCGACGACCAGGACTACGGTTTCGCTACGCCGGAAGAAGGACCGACCCTCGCCGCCGCCGCGCAGCGCGAATGGCTCGCCGCGCGCTTCGGCGAACCGCTGGCATCGCTGCTGGCGATCCACGAGCGTCCGCTCAGCGGCCGCGAACTGCAGGCGGCCGGGTGGGGTGCCGTGGTCGTGTCGCGCAGCGATTTCGACGCCGCGGTGGATGCGTACTGCGCCCATCTGTCCGACAAATCAGCAGACGCGCTGCGGCTGCTGAAAGAACATCTGGTCCGCGAGTTCGAGACCGGCTTCGCTGCGGCCACTGCAGCATCCGCTGCCGGCGACGCGCTGCTGCAGTCGCTGCCGGAGCTCGCGGGCAGCGGCTCCGCCGCGCAACCGGCCGACATCGGGGAAGCGGGCGCGCTGACCCTGGCCTCGTCCGTGGTCCACGCCAGCGTCGATGCCGAAGGCGTGGTGCTGGTGCGTCTCGAAGATCGCGACGCGCGAAATATGTTCTCCGATGCGCTGATCGCCGGCCTGCAGGAAGTGTTCGACCGCATCGGCGCTTCGTCCGCATACAAGGCCGTCGTGCTCACCGGTTACGACACCTATTTTTCCTCCGGCGGTACCCGCGACGGCCTGAAGGCGATCCAGGAAGGCAAGGTCCGCTTCACCGATCAAGATGTGTTCCAGCTGCCGATGCGCTGCCCGCTGCCGGTCATCGCCGCGATGCAGGGCCACGGCATAGGTGCTGGCTGGACTCTCGGCCTGTTCTGCGACAGCGTGTTGTTCAGCGAGGAAAGTCGCTACGTCAGCCCGTACATGAATTTCGGGTTCACGCCCGGCGCGGGAGCCACCGGCATCCTGCCGGCCCGCCTGGGTTTCGATCTGGCCCGCGACAGCCTGTTCACGGGGCGCGAGATCACCGGCGCGGAACTGGCGCGCCGCAATCCGCTGCTGACTGTGCTTCCGCGCGATCGTGTGCTGGACGAAGCGCTGGCGCTGGCGCGCAGCGTCGCCCGGCACGCGCGCGCCGATCTGGTGGCGTGGAAGGCCGCGCGCATTGCGCCACAGTTCGACGCCTGGCAGGCGCTGTTCGCGCGCGAAGTCGCGATGCACGAAACCACTCTGGTGGGGCAGGCCGACGCGCTACGCCGCATCGAACAGCGGTTTGCGCCGTCGCAGGCCGAAGTAGCGGTACCCGAAGTAGAGGCATCGGTAGACGCCGCACCGCGTCGCGCGCCCGCCGCCGCGGGCGGGGACATTCTGCCGATCATCCGCCGCCTGCTGGCCGAAGAATTGCGCGCGAACGAGGCCGAGATCGAAGCGCTCACGCCGTTCGTCGACCTGGGCCTCGATTCGATCTCCAGCGTCACCTGGATTGGCAGGATCAACGCGCACTTCGGGCTGGCGATCGAAGCGACCAAGGTCTATAGCTATCCGAACCTGCGTGCGCTCGCCAGGCACATCGGCGAACAGGGCTCGACTGCGCAGTCCGGCCAGACCGCGGATACGGCAATCGACATCGCCGCCGTGGCGCCGCCGACGACCGCGCAGACCGCCAAGCCGCAGCGCGCGATATTGGCATCGGCGGCCTCCGCAGCGTCCGTATCCTCATCAATGCCCGTATCCGCATCCGCGGCCGGCATCGATCTCGGCGCGGTGCGCCGCACGCTCATCGATCTGCTCGCGCAGGAGCTGCGGCAGACGTCCGACAGCATCGATGCCGATCGCAGTTTCGTCGAACTAGGGCTGGACTCGATTTCCGGTGTCACCTGGGTGCGTGCGATCAACCAGCGTTACGACACCGCCATCGAGGCGACCCGCGTATACACCTCTCCGACCGTCGAACAGTTCGCGCGCTTCGTGCGCGACACGCTCGTGGATC
The DNA here is from genome assembly GCF_054779815.1 of Lysobacter tyrosinilyticus. NCBI lineage: Bacteria > Pseudomonadati > Pseudomonadota > Gammaproteobacteria > Lysobacterales > Lysobacteraceae > Lysobacter > Lysobacter tyrosinilyticus. Next base: position 95,852 of record NZ_BAAGXN010000003.1, on the reverse strand, counting down.
GCGCGGCAGCGGACGCGCCCGCGGCTGCCGCCGTCCCGCATGCCTCGGCGTCCTCCGGAACGCCGCAGTCCGCTGCGGACACCGAGTCCATCGAGTCCATCGCGCCGTCCGCCTGGCCCGCGCTCGCGTCGTGGCGCAGTGCAGACGCGGTCGCGGCGTCACCGCCAGCGGCCGCCGCGTTCGGCATGCACGCCACCGAAATCGCAGTCATCGGCATGGCCGGTCGCTTCCCGATGGCAAAGGACGTCGACAGCTTCTGGGACAACATCGCCAGCGGCCGCAACTGCATCAGCGAGATTCCGCCGTCGCGCTGGGATACCCGCGACTATTACGTCGAAGGGCAGCCCGGGCTCGGTCAAAGCAACTCGAAGTGGATGGGCGTGCTGGAAGGGCACGACCGGTTCGACCCGCTGTTCTTTGGCCTGTCACCGGTCGAAGCCGAAGCGATGGACCCCCAGCAGCGCATCTTCCTGCAGTCCTGCTGGCATGGCATGGAGAACGCAGGCTACACCGCGGAACGGCTGTCCGGCAGCAGATGCGGCGTGTTCGTCGGCTGCGCCTACACGGACTACAACCTGCTGTCGCGCGAGCTGCAGATCAACGCACTCGGCTTCACCGGCGTCGCGGCCTCGATCCTCGCGGCGCGCGTGTCGTATTTCATGAATCTGCAGGGGCCGTGCGTGTCCTTCGACACCGCGTGCTCGTCGTCGCTGGTCGCCATCGCGTCGGCCTGCGACAGCCTGATCACCGGCGCCTCGGACATTGCGCTCGCCGGCGGCGTGTACGTGATGGCCAACGCCGACATGTTCCTGAAGACCGCGCATGCGGGCATGCTCTCGCCCGACGGTCGCTGCTACACCTTCGACCAGCGCGCGAACGGGTTCGTGCCGGGCGAAGGTGTCGGCGTGGTCATGCTCAAGCGCCTGGCCGACGCCGAACGCGACGGCGACAACATCCTCGGCGTCGTGCGCGGCTGGGGCGTGAATCAGGACGGCCGTACCAACGGCATCACCGCGCCGAATGCGGAATCGCAGCAGCGTCTGATCCGCGACGTCTACGACCGCTTCGGCATCGATCCCGGCCGCATCGAACTGATCGAAGCGCACGGCACCGGCACCAAGCTCGGCGACCCGATCGAGATCGACGGGCTGAAGTCGGCGTTCATGCCGGCGACCGACCGCCGCCAGTACTGCGCGATCGGCTCGGTGAAGACCAACATCGGCCATTGCCTGACCGCGGCCGGCGTGTCCGGCTTCATCAAGCTGCTGCTGGCGCTGAAGCACCGCACGCTGCCGCCCAGCGCCAACTTCGAAACGCCGAACGAACACCTCGATCTCGACGCGAGCCCGTTCTTCGTCAACACCATCGCGCGCGACTGGGCTTCGCCCGACGGCGCCGCACGCCACGCCGCGATCAGCAGCTTCGGCTTCAGCGGCACCAACGCGCATCTGGTGCTGGCCGAGCACGTGCCGCCCGCCGCGCGTCCGTCGGCCGCCGCGGTCGAGTCGCCGATGGCGCCCGATGCCGGCTTCGTCGTGCCGCTGTCGGCGCGGACGCCCGAACAACTGCTGCGCAAGGCGCAGGATCTGCGCAACGCCCTGCAGGCTGGTTCCGCGGGCGATCCCGGTTGCGATCCGGCCGCGCTGGTCTACAGCCTGCAGTGCCATCGCGACGCGATGGACGAACGGCTGGCCTTCGTGGCGCACAGCGTGCAGGACGTGATCGACACGTTGGGCGTCTACATCGACGCCGCGGGTACGAACCGACCGCTTCCGCATGGCGTTTTCGCCGCGCACGTGCGCCAGGGACGCGAAAGCGTGCGCCTGCTCAACGAAGACGCCGGCATGGCGGCGACGGTCGTCGACAAGTGCATCGCCGACGGCAACGCCCTGAAGCTCTGCGAACTGTGGGTGAAGGGTCTTGCGCTGGACTGGCGCAGGCTGCACGGCCCGCGCTCGACGCCGATGGTCGCGTTGCCGCCGTATCCATTCGCCGAGGACGCGTACTGGATCGTGCCGGGAGACAGCCTTGCTGTGCCGATGCCGCGCCACGTCGGCGAAAAAGCCCGGCATCTGCATCCGCTGTTGCAGGAGCAGGTCGCCGACCTGGGGGCGCAGGGCTACCGGCAGGCGGCCCACGCACAGAACGCCGACGCGGATAGCGCGCGGCGGACCGAGCGGATCCATCTGCCGACCTACGCGTTCGCGCGCATGCACTGCTGGCTTCCGTCGGTGAACGAGGTGCGTGCGACCAACGGTCCGGCGACGGCCGCCGCGCCGCCGCTCGGCCAATACCTTCACAACCTGGACATCATCGCCGGGCTCTTCGCGGAACTGGAAGAGGACACGATGAGCGCCGCAGAAGTGACGGCGCGGGTGAAGCAGCTGGCCTGAAGCGATGGGCGATACGTAGGGAAAGGGCGTTGAAGTTGCTGCATAGAAGCAGCGGACAAGGACACGAGAAGGATGGCATGGTGGATTTCGTCGAATACATTGTTTCCGAGCTGAAGAGCCGACGCCTGGGCAAGGCCAACGCGCTTGAGCTGATACGCCAGTTCTCCGGCCGCCGGGCGACGCCTGCGCGCCTGCATCCGCTGCTGCATCTCAATGTCTCGACCCTGACCCGGCAGCGTTACCGCACGCAGCTGACCGGGAACGAATTCTTCCTGCGCGATCATCGGGTCAGGATGCCGTCGGGCGCCGCCGTTGGCGTGCTGCCGGGTGTCGCTTATCTGGAGATGACCCGCGCGGCAGTCGCCGATGCGGTGCCAGAGCTTGCTACCACGTCGCTGATCGCGTTCGAGAATGTGCTGTGGCTGTCGCCGTTCGCGGTCGAAGGCGAGCGCGCGATCTTTATCGAACTCGATGCGAACGAGGACGCGCTCGAATTCAGCGTGTTCAGCGAAACCGGGGCAGGGCACCGCACCGACCACGCCTCCGGTCGGGTGCGTTTTCACGATCCCGAGCAATACGATTTCGAACGCGACGGCGTCGCAGCGCCGCTGGATCTGGCCGCACTGCGCGACGCGATGCGCCGCGAACACTGGGACGCCGACGAGGTATACCGGCAGTACACGCGGATCGGCATCGAATACGGCGCGGCGCACCGCGGCATCGTCGCCCTGGACAGCGGCGACGGCCAGGTCCTGGCCGATATCGCGCTACCTGACGCGCTCGCCGGCGAGGACAACGCCGCCTACATTCTGCATCCGTCGCTGATCGACAGCGCGCTGCAAGCGGCGATCGGACTGGGCGGGCGCGACGCGCCATCGGCCGATCCGATGCTGCCCTTCGCCATGGAATCGCTGTGCATCCTCGGCGACTGCGCGCAGCAGCTGCATGCGTTCGTGCGCCGCGCGGATATCTCGTCAGACGATGCGGCGCAGATCACCCTTGATCTGGATCTGTGCGACGCGAACGGCGACATCTGCGTGCAGATGCGCGGGTTCTGCGCGCGCCGCTTCGACGCCGGCAGCGCCGCCGCCACGAACGATCCTTCCGCCGTCGAAACGCTGGTCGCGGTGCCGCGATGGAGCGAACCGCGTCCGCGCGGTCTCGCTTCCGGTCGTGTCGTTGCGGAGCATGCCGCTGAGACGCCCGTCGACATCGGAGCTCCGGACTTCGCGCATGTGCGTGTGCTGCTCTGCGATTATTCCGGCGTCGATCCCGTCGCGCTGTCGGCACTGCGTCCGGGGAGCGCGGTCGAGTCGCTGTCCGCAGCCGCAGCCGCGCATCCGGCGCTGCGCTACGAGGCCATCGCGCTGCAGGTGTTCGAACATCTGCAGGACGCGCTGAAGCGGACCGGCAGCGAAACGACACTACTGCAGTGCGTGATCGCCGATACCGCGGAAGGACGGCTGCTGACCGGCCTGGGCGGCATGCTCAGAACGGCGGCGCTGGAGCATCCCGCGCTCACCGCGCAGCTCGTCATCGTGCAGGCGGGGGCAACGCCGGATGGGCTCGCCGCCGATCTGGCCGAAGCCGCAGCGCAGCCGCAGCGCTCGCCGCTGCTGTTGTCCGCGGATGGGTGGCGCACGCTTGACTGGACGCTTTTGCCGCAGGCGGCGGGCGCGCACGATGCGCATGGCGACCTCGGCGACTCGCCCTACAGGGAAGACGGCGTCTATCTGATCACCGGCGGCCTCGGCGGCCTCGGCGGCCTGTTTGCCCGCGACATCCTCGACCATGCGCAGCACGCGCGGGTCGTGCTGACCGGCCGTTCGCCGCCGGACGGCGACATCGCCGCGCGGCTGGACGCCTACGGCTTCGGCGATCGGCTGCACTATCGACAGCTCGACCTGGATGACGCCGCGCAGTGCCGGCGCGTCATCGAAGCGATCGGCGACATCGGTGCGCTGCGGGGCGTGCTGCACTGCGCCGGTGCGCGCAGCGACGACCTGATCCTGAAGAAGGCCACCGGCGACGTGGCCGCCGTGCTCGCGCCCAAGGTGCGCGGCACCTGGCATCTCGACGACGCCACCGCGGATGCGGATCTCGATTTCTTCGCGCTGTTCTCGTCCGGCGTCTCGGTGTTCGGCAACGTCGGCCAAGCCGATTACGCGGCCGCCAACGGTTTCCTCGACGCGTTCGCGGGCTTCCGCCAGGCGCGGGTCGCGCAAGGGCAGCGCTCGGGCAGGACGCTGGCGATCGACTGGCCGCTGTGGGACGCGGGCGGCATGCGTCCGGATGCCGACGGCGTGCGCTGGCTGCAGGCGCAGACAGGCATGCTGCCGATGCGCACCGCGTCGGGCATCGCGGTGTTCCGCCAGGTGCTGGCGTCCGCGCATGCGCAGGTACTGACAGTCGAAGGCGATGGCCGCCGGCTGCGCCGCCTGTTCGATGCGCCGCCGGCCGTTGCGCCGCGCCGTGCGCCCGCACGCCTGTCCGTGCATGCGCCCGCGATGCGTGACGTCGATGCTCCTTTCGCCAATGCTTCCGCCGTCGACGCTTCCGTCGATGCCGTTGTCGGCGCCGCCACCGGCAGCAGCGATCTGCCGTCGCAAGTCCGCGATTTCCTGCGCAGGGAATTCGCGCCACTGCTGAAGATCGCTCCGGCGCAGATCGATATCCACGAGGCGCTGGAAAACTACGGCATCAATTCGATCCTGGCGATGAGCCTCACCGCCCAGCTCGAAAAGCATCTCGGCCCATTGCCGAAGACTCTGTTCTTCGAATACCAGACGGTCGCGGCGCTCGGCGAACATCTCGCGCAGTCGTACCGGGCTCCGCTACAGGCGCTGCTGGCGCCGGCCGTCGAGCACACGGCAGCAACAAACACCCTGCAGACCGAGCCGGGTGCACGGCCTGTGTCCGCCACAGCGCGTCCGCACGCCCAGCTGTCGCTGCGCGGCAAAACTCATGGACTGGTGCGCCGCGCTCCTTCCGCGCGCACGACATCCGAGCGCGCTATATCCGAGCCAATCGCCATCGTCGGGCTCAGTGGCCGCTATCCGGAAGCCGAAACACTGCAGGACTACTGGCGCAATCTGCGCGACGGAAAGGACTGCGTGGTCGAGATTCCCGAGTCGCGCTGGCGCTGGCAGGACTACTACACCAGCGACCGCGAACAGCCCGGGCACTACAGCAAGTGGGGCGGCTTCATCCAAGGCGCCGACGAGTTCGACGCGCAGTTCTTCAACGTCTCGCCGCGCGAGGCGCCGTACATCGATCCGCAGGAGCGTCTGTTCCTGCAGCACGCATGGATGGCGATCGAGGACGCAGGCTATTCGCGCAAGGGCCTGCGGATGCCGCACGCCGATGCGCTGCCCGGCCAGGTGGGCGTTTACGCCGGCGTGATGTACGGCGAGTACAACCGTTCGGGCAGCCTCGCCAGCATCGCCAACCGGGTGTCGTACGCGCTCAACCTGCACGGACCGAGCATGACGCTCGACACCATGTGCTCGTCGTCGCTGACCGCGATCCATCTCGCCTGCCAGGACCTGAAGCTGGGCCGCACCGACATGGCGTTGGCGGGCGGCGTCAATCTCAGCATCCATCCCGACAAATACAGCATGCTGAGTGCTGGCCAGTTCATCTCCAGCGCGGGCCATTGCCAGAGTTTCGGCGAAGGCGGCGACGGCTACATTCCGGGCGAAGGCGTGGGCGTGGTGGTGCTGAAGCGTCTTTCCGACGCCGAGCGCGACGGCGATGCGATCCATGCGGTGATCCGCGGCAGCGCGCTGAACCACGGCGGCAAGACCAACGGCTACACGGTGCCGAATCCGCAGGCGCAGGCCGCGGTGATCGCCGATGCGCTGAAGGACGCAGGCGTCGATGCGCGCCACATCAGCTACATCGAAGCGCACGGTACCGGCACGAAGCTGGGCGATCCGATCGAGATCGCGGCGCTCGGCAAGGCATTCCGCGAACACACCGCGGACACCGGGTTCTGCCTGATCGGTTCGGCAAAGTCGAACATCGGTCACTGCGAATCGGCGGCGGGCATCGCCGGGCTGACCAAGGTCATCCTGCAGATGCGCCACCGTCAGATCGCGCCGTCGCTGCATTCGCAGCGGCTGAATCCCAACATCGATTTCGGGACCACGCCGTTCGAGGTAAATCAGGTCCTGCGCGACTGGGACGCGCCCGTGGTCGATGGCAGACGCATGCCGCGCATCGCCGGCTTGTCGTCGTTCGGCGCCGGCGGCGGGAATGCCCACTTCATCATCGAAGAACCTGCCGGCGCTGCGCATGCCCGTATCGCAGACGCAACGCTGCCGGGCGTGCAGACGGGTGTGCCCGTGATTGTGCCGCTGTCCGCGCGCACGTCCGAACAGCTGTTCCGCAAGGCCCAGAACCTGCTGGTATTCCTGCAGGACGCCGTGGAGGAAGGCCGCCGGATCGATCACGCGGCGTTGGCGTACACGCTGCAGGTTGGGCGCGAACCGATGGAAGAGCGACTGGCGTTCGTCGTCGATTCCGCGGCCCAGCTGCAGCAGCTGCTCCGCGCATTTGTCGAGGCCGGTGCGGTCGATGCCGCTGTCGACGGCGCCCATCGCGGCAACTTGAAGGCGCACCGCGAGATGCTCGGCCTGTTTGCCGCGGATCCCGACTACGAGGAAGCCCTCGACAAATGGATCGCGCAGCGCAAGCTCGCCAAGCTGGCCGAGCTGTGGGCGAAGGGATTCGATCTGGACTGGCGCAAGTTCCACGGCAGACACACGCCGCCGCGGATGCATCTGCCGACCTATCCGTTCGCGAAGGACAGGTACTGGATCGACCCGATCAAGGGACTGTTCTCCAACGTTGTCCCTTCGGGCGCCGCTTCCGGCGCCGTGAGCACGGCCGCCGGCAACGCATTGCATCCGCTGCTGCACGAAAACACCTCCGATCTCGATCAGCTGCGCTATTCGTCGCTGTTCCAGACGGACGAGCCATTCGTCGTCGGCCATTCCGACGGCGCCGGCGCACAGCTGCCGTCGTCGGTGCTTCTGGACATGGCGCGCGCGGCCGTCGCCTGCGCCAGGCGCGCGTCGCCAACCGCCGCTGAGGTCGAACTGAGCGAAGTGCGCTTCGCGTCGCCCTTCATGGTCGACGGCGAGACCGTGCTGCACATCGCGCTGTATCCCTCGAGCGAACACGACGGCATCGACTTCGACATATTCAGCGGCGAAGCCGAAGAAGAATACGTGCATGCGCAGGGCCGCGGCCGGCTGCTGCCGACGCAGGCCGGTACGCATATTGATCCGCAGACCGGAGCGCGGATCGACGCCGGCATGATGTCGCCCGCGGAAACCGTCGACACCGTACTGGCTGCATTCGTCGCCGCCCCCGTGCTCGAAAAGCCCGGTGCCATCGCGCTGCCCGAACCGGCCTCGGTGCCTGCGATCGTCGGCGGTCTGCTGCCGAAGCCGAACGCTTCGCGCCTGCCGATGCTGGATGCGACGACATCGTCCATTGTTGCGATGCCCGCTGCGCTGGCGACGAACCGGACGACCACCCAGGCGAACGCTGCTTCGTCGATCGATGTATCGCCGAACGCCGCGTCGCAGAGCGCCGCGTCGCCCGCTCAGGACGTCCGCGGCTTCCTCAAGCGTTCACTGGCGCAGGCGCTGTATCTCGACGAGGCGGGTATCGACGACGACCGTCCCTTCGTCGATCTGGGTCTGGATTCGATCGTCGGCGTGGAATGGGTCAAGAACATCAACAAGGGCCTGGGCCTGGAGATCGGCGCGACCCGCGTCTACGACTACAGCAACCTCACGGCGCTGGGCGCGTTCGTCGAAAGTCAGTTGTCCGCAGTGTCCAACACGCCCGCGACACCCGTGCGGGCCGTCGCGCGTCCGGCGAGCGTGGTGCAGGCGGCGCCGACATCCGATGCGCATGCTCTGGTTGAGCATGCCCTCGTTGCGCATGCCCCGGCCGCTCCGCTGCCTACGCCCGTCGCGCAAGCCGTCGTCGGCGTCGACCTCGATGCGCTCAAGCGGTCGCTGCGCATGAGCCTCGCGCAGGCGCTGTATCTCGACGAGGCCGCGATCGACGACGAGCGCTCGTTCGTCGATCTGGGGCTGGACTCCATCGTCGGCGTGGAATGGGTGAAGATGATCAACAAGACCTACGGTCTGGAGATCTCCGCGACCCGGGTCTATGACTATTCGAACGTCCAAGCGCTGGCCCGTTTCCTTCAGGGCGAACTCGCATCGCGTCCGCAGCCGGTCGCGCCCGCGCTTGAGGCATCCGTGCGTGCTGACATTCCTGCCGAATCGGCATCCGCGCCGATGCCCACCGCCCAGCGGGAAACGCCGACGCCGACCGCAACTTCATCGTCCGCAGCCGCCGCGTCTTTCGCGCCGCGTCCGGCTATGCGGATGCCCGCCGGCGACAGCATCGTCCTGCAGCGCCGTTCGCGCGCCGTGCGGACGCTGCCTGCCGGAGTGCAGCGCAACGACGAGAAGATCGCCATCGTCGGCATGTCCGGGCGCTATCCCGGCGCCGACGATCTCGACCAGCTCTGGCGCAACCTCGCCGAGGGCCGGAATTCGATCCGCGAAATCCCGCCGGAACGCTGGGACGTGGACGCGTATTACGACCCGACGCCCGGCAAGCCGGGCAAGGTGTACTGCAAATGGCTCGGCATGCTCGACGGCGCCGAGCATTTCGACCCGATGTTCTTCCAGATCTCCCCGGCCGAAGCCGAGGTCATGGACCCGCAGCATCGTCTGTTCATGCAGGAAAGCTATCGCGCTTTCCAGGACGCCGGCTATTCCAGCGCCGCGCTGAGCGACCGCAAGTGCGGCGTCTACATGGGCATCATGAGCAGCGACTATTCGTTCCTGCTGGCGAAGGGCAATCCGCAGAACATCGAGACGACCAGCAACAGTTTCGCGATCGGTGCGGCGCGCATCGCCTATCACCTGAATCTGAAGGGCCCGGCGATCCCCATCGACACCGCGTGCTCGTCCTCGCTGGTAGCGGTCCATCTGGCCTGTCAGGCGCTGCTGAACCACGAAATCGACATGGGCCTCGCCGGCGGCGTGAGCCTGTACCTGATTGCCGAATCCTATCTGGGCATGTGCCGTGCGGGCATGCTGGCACACGACGGCCAGTGCAAGACTTTCGACAACGGCGCGGACGGCTTCGTGCCAGGCGAGGGCGTGGGCACGCTCGTGCTCAAGCGCCTCAGCGACGCCGAGCGCGATGGCGACAGCATCCACGGCGTGATCATCGGATCCGGCATCAACCAGGACGGCAAGACCAACGGCATCACTGCGCCCAGCGTCAACAGCCAGATCGAACTGCTGCGCGACATCTATCACCGCTATGCGATCGACGCGTCGTCGATCGACTACGTGGAAACCCACGGCACCGGAACCAAGCTCGGCGACCCGATCGAACTGGAAGCGCTGTCGACCGTGTTCAAGGAGCACGGCGGCAGGAAGAACGCCTGCGCGCTGGGCGCGATCAAGACCAATCTCGGCCACACCTCCGGCGCGGCCGGCGTTGCGGGCGTGCACAAGGTGCTGCTGAGCCTGCGGAACAAGGCCTTGGCCCCGAACGTGAATCTCAAGCAGGAGAACGCGCTGTTCGATTTCGCCGCCTCGCCGTTCTACGTCAGCCGGACGCGTCATGACTGGCCTTCGGTGACAGGCCGCAAGCGGCGCGCGGCGGTCAGCGCATTCGGCTTCAGCGGCACCAACGCCCATGTGGTCATCGAAGAGTACGTGCCCGCGCTACGTTCGCCGGGCGCGGCCGCGCCGATGGATGCGTCGCCGTCCTGCATAGTCCCGCTGACCGCGCGCACCGCGGCGCAGCTCATGGTCATGGCGCAGGATCTGCTCGCGTTCCTTGACAAGGATGCGTCGGATAAGCCCGAGATCGCGTTGCGCGATCTGGCGTACACGCTGCAGATCGGGCGCGACCCGATGCGTGAGCGTTGCGCATGGGTCGTTGACTCCGTTGCCGAACTGCGGACGCAGCTGCGCGAATTCCTGTCGACCTCCGGCGGCGGCACCTGCCATCGCGGCACGGTGTCGCGCACGCAGGACGCCGTGATTCCGACCGAAGAGGCCGCCGATCTGCTGCTGCGGGACGGCCTGCGCCAGTCTGCCAGGCTCGCCGCGCTTTGGGCCCAGGGCGCGAAGATCGAATGGCCGTCGTTCTACGCGGATTACCTGCCGCAGCGGCTTCACGGTCTGCCGGGTTATCCCTTCGCGAAGGAACGCTATTGGCCACAGCCGGTTCCATCACCCCTTGAGCCGGCCCTCGACCCTGCGCCCACCGCAACGCCATCCGCGCCTGCGCCGCTGCTTGCGGACAGCGGCGAAGAGCAGCGGTCGACCTGCTATGCGCCGGTCTGGCGGGACGTCGCGCTGCCTGCGCCACGCGCCGCCTTCGGGTCCGACGACGTGCTGCTGATCATCGACACCGACGATCAACTGTTCGAGCAGATCAAGGCGCGCCTGCACATCGCGTCGCCGCTGAAGACCATTCTGCTCGTCCGTCTGGGCGATGCCTTCCGGCATGACGCCGCCGATCAGTTCTGCGTGGACGCCGCGCAGCCGCAGCATTTCGAGTTGCTGCTGGAGACACTGCGACGCCAGGGCCGCACGCCGACCCGGGTGATCCACAACGCGAATGCTGCACGCCTGTCGTTGCACGACGAAGAGCAGGCGAACCGGACGGCGGGCGAGGCCATGGAGCGCGCCCTGAACGCGGGTATCGACGCGCTGTTCGGAATCTGCAGGGCGCTGGCCGGCGCCGGCGCGCAGCAGGCGCCGTGCGCGTTCGTGTCGTTCTTCCACGCCAGCGCCGAGGCGAACACTGCGCCCTGCGAAGCGTTGGCGGCCTTCTACCGCTCGCTTGCGCTGGAGAACAACCGCTATCACGGCCGCGTGTTGTCGATCGAGCACGACGACATCGATCCCGCGACCAGCGTCATCGACACCGTCACAGCGCTCATCGACGAACTGCAGACCGCGCCGCAGCGCGAAACCGAAGTCCGCTACCGGACGCACGGCGCCGCCGCGGGGCAACGCTCGGTGCGTGTGCTGGCGCTGCAGTCGCCCGAACGCGCGCCGGCAGGGCCGATGCCGCTCAAGCACGGCGGGACGTATCTCATCACCGGCGGCCTTGGCGGCCTGGGCATCCTGTTCGCGCGCCATCTGGCCGAACACTACCGCGCAAAGCTGGCGATCAGCGGGCGCTCGGCTCTGGACGCGCGGGGCGAGGAAGCGCTGGAACAGCTGCGTGCGCTCGGCGCGGAAGCGGTGTATCTGCAGGCGGACATCGCCGATGCGGACCGGACGCGCACACTGATCGCGGACATCAAGGCGCGCTTCGGCGCACTGAACGGCGTGCTGCATAGCGCCGGCGTCAACGACGATGCGCTGCTGATCCGCAAGGACCGCGCGCAGTTCCGCCGGGTGCTGGCGCCGAAGGTGCAGGGCACTCTGCATCTGGACCGGTTCACCGCCGACGAGCCGCTGGACCTGTTCGTGCTGTTCTCGTCGGGCGCTGGCAGCTTCGGCAACGTCGGCCAGACCGACTACGCCTACGCCAACGCTTTCATGGACGCGTTCGCCGATCATCGCGAAGCCGCACGGGCGCGCCGCACGCGTTACGGCAGGACCCTGTCGATCGGCTGGCCGTACTGGCAGGCCGGTGGCATGCAACTGTCCGCGGCTGATCTGCGGCGCACCGAGGAACGGACCGGGCTGTGCGCGCTGCCGACACAGATCGGCTTCGATTACTGGAACACGCTGCTGCGTTCCGGTCTTCCGCGGGCACTGGCCCTGTACGGCCGTCCCTCGAAGATCGCGGCCTACTGCGACCCGTCCAGCACCGCGATCGCCACCTCCATTGCCACCGCGCAGGCCGGCGGAGCGACGATCGACCGCGACGTCCTGCTGGCGCAGACCCGCGCCTATCTGTGCGAACTGGTCCATGCCGAAACCAGGATTCCGGCAGACCGGATCGATATCGAAGAACGCTTCGAAGCGTTCGGCTTCGACTCGATCATGATCGGACGCTTCAATGCGGCCTTGGAACAGGACCTCGGCGATCTGCCGAAGACCCTGATGTACGAATACGAGACCGTTGCCGAGCTGGCCGCGTATCTCGTCGAACACGCGGCGGCCGCGCTGACCGCGAGGTTCGCGGGCGAGGGCGCGACGCAAGGCGACGTCAACGCTGCGGAAGCCACGACCGATGCCGCACCATCGACCGCCGCATCCACCGCCATGCGACCGCAACTGCCGGCGGTTGCCGCACCCGCGCCGGATGCGCACGCGCACGCGCATGCCGAGCCGATCGCCATCATCGGCGTACACGCGTCGTTCCCGCAGGCCGACGATATGGACGCGCTGTGGGCGCATTTGCGCGCCGGCACGGATCTCATCGAGGGCGTGCCCGAAAACCGCTGGGATGCGTCGTCGTTCTACGACCCCGATCCCGCGCAGTCCGAGCACGGCAAGATCTATTGCAAGCGCGGCGGCTTCCTGGAGGACTTCGACAAGTTCGACGCTGGCTTCTTCAACATCGCCGCTGCCGAAGCGGACATCATCGACCCGCAGGAGCGCCGCTTCCTGCAGTCCGCCTGGTCCGCGATCGAAGATGCCGGCTACACGCGCGAACGCCTGAAGCAGCGCTACCCGAAAGGCAAGAGCGCCGATGTCGGCGTCTTCGTGGGCGTGACGACCAACTCCTATCAGTTGCTGGCCCCTGAGGCCTCGCAGCGCGGCCGCATGGTCACGCCCAGCGCGATGCCCTGGTCGATCGCCAACCGCGTGTCCTACACCCTGGATCTGCAGGGCCCGAGCATTCCCGTCGACACCGCGTGTTCGTCGTCGCTGGTCGCGGTGCATATGGCCTGCGAGAGCCTGCGGCGCAGCGAGTGCCAGCTCGCGCTCGCCGGCGGCGTCAACCTGTATCTGCATCCGGCCAAGTACCAGTCGTTCTGCCATCGCCGGATGCTCGCGGTCGGCGACGCCTGCCGCAGCTACGGCGCCGGCGACGATGGCTTCATCCCGGGCGAAGGCGTGGGCACGCTGGTACTTAAACCGCTGCATCTCGCCGAACGCGACGGCGACAGGATCTACGGCGTGATTCGCGGTAGCGCGTACGACCACAGCGGCCGCTCCAGCGGTTACGCCACGCCCAACCCAAACGCGCAGGCGCAGGTCATCGCGCAGGCACTGGCCCAGGCCGGCGTGCCGGCGCGCAGCATCGGTTTCATTGAAGGCCACGGCACCGGCACGCGAATGGGCGACAGCCTCGAAGTCGCCGCCATCACCCAGGCCTTCGCACAGCAGACTGCCGACACCGGGTTCTGCGCGCTCGCGTCGCTGAAGGCGAACATCGGCCACGCCGAGTCCGCGACCAGCATCGCCGGCATCGCCAAGATCCTGATGCAGTTCAAGTACCGGCAGATCGCGCCGAGCATTCATGCGGAGGTCGTGAATCCGGACATCGATTTCGCGCACTCGCCGTGCGTCCTGCAGACGGGCTTGAGCGCGTGGGATACCCCGGTGGGCGTCCCGCGCCGGGCCCTGATCAACGCGTTCGGCGCCGGCGGCGTCAACGCCTGCGCGGTGCTGGAGGAATACATCGCTCCGGAAGCGGTAGCGTCCGCGCAAGCCGATGCGCCCGTCGCCGGCGGATCTCTGTTCGTGCTTTCGGCCATGAACGTCGAACGTCTGCGCGAATACGCTTATCGGCACGTCGATTTCCTCGCGCTCAATCCCGGTTGCGATCTCGCGGCGCTGTGCCGCACCGCGCAGATCGGTCGCGAGGCTATGCCCCAGCGGCTGGCACTGATCGTCGACAGCGCGCTGGAACTCCGGCAGACCTTGCAGCGCTGGCTCGACGCCGACCCGAACCTCTCCGGCACGGCGCGGCTGTGGCAGGGCGGCCCCGAGACCCAGACCGCGGTCGGCTACTCCGCGCGCGAGCAGCGCGAACGCATGCAGGCGCTGTGCGCGAAAGCCGATCTCGCCGGGCTGGCCGTGTTCTGGACGCAGGGCGGCAAGGTCGACTGGCTGCTGTTGCACGACGCATTCGGCCCGCACGGCGCGCCGCTGCGGCCCGTCGCCGGCGCGCCGGTCTATCCGTTCGCGCGCGATCGGCATTGGGCGGTCGACTTCACCGCGATGGAGGCGGCACCGGCGAGCACGCCGTCGCGCTTGCATCCGCTCATCTCGCACAACGCCTCGACGCTGGAGCGGGTGTGCTTCGATGCTGCTCTCGTTGGGGACCAGTACTACGCCCGGGATCACAGGATCCAAGGCCAGGCGGTGTTCCCGGGTGCAGGTTTCATCGAAATGGCCTGTATCGCGGCGACTGTCGCTGGAGAAAGACGTGTACGCCGGCTCAAGGACATTTATTGGGTTCAGCCGCTATCGCTGACCGATCCGCAGCAGGATCTGAAAATCGGACTGAGCAATGCGACCGGCGACAGCGTGGAATTCGTCGTGACCACGGTCGACGACGATCACGAGCGCGTCGTGCATTGCGAAGGCCGCGCAGTCTTCGACGATCGCAGTGGGCCCGAGTCGTCATCGCGTGAGTCGCTGACGGAGTGGCGTCAGCGCTGCGGCGAAAGCCATGACGGCGAACGCTACTACAAGCGCTTTCAGCGCCTCGGGTTCGACTATGGCCCAACGTTCCGGGTCATTGACGAGGTTGCGATCGGCAACGGCTGCGCCTTGGCCAAGCTCGTGCTGGAACCCTCGTTGACTAAGGATTTCGAGCAGTACGTATTGCATCCCTGCCTGATCGACGGTGCGTTGCAGACGGTAGTGGCGCTGCTGGCCGCCGATGAAGGCGGCGTGCCGCATCTGCCGTTCGCGATCGACGAGATCGAAATCCTCGGCAGCCTGACGCCGCGCTGCCTTGTGCTGGTGGAGCGGGCCGGAAACAACGCCGATGCGAGCACGGGCATCCTGGTGTTCAACGTACATATCCTCAGCGAAAGCGGCGAAACGCTCGTGAAAATCACCAATTTCTACGTGCGCGCCCTGGTGCCGCCATCGAGCATCGCGACGAACGAACGTGCGCGACTTTCAATGGCGGTGAATTCATGAAGACCTCGGCATTGACGGGCGCAAACAACGACTATCCCATCGGCGAATTCAGCTCTGTGTTCGACGGCACCGAGCCGTTTCTTGCCGACCACATCATCCAGGGGCAGAAGATCCTTCCGGGCATGGCCTATCTCGAGATCGCCCGCGCCGCGGTCGCGGCGTCGGCGCCTCCGGGTGACGACGCCATGCTCGTGCTGAGCGACAGCGTATTCGTCAATGCTTTGACGGTGAAGGACAAGCGAACGGTCACTGTGCGCGTGTATCCGGGCAGTGCAGGGCAGTTCGGCGTCGAAGTTAGCACCGAGCAAGGCGTGCATTTCCAGACCCGTGTATCGGTGCAGAAGACGTCCGAGTGCCTGGCCACCAAAGGCTATGCTCCAGTGCTGGATATCGCCCGGCTGCGCGCCGGGATCACACGTCCCGGTCCGACGAAGTCGGCGTTCTACCAGACCTACAGGAATCGTGGCGTCGAGCTGGGCCCGTCCCACCGTGGCGTCGAGGAGATTTTCCTCGACGGCAAGGGCGAGGGGCTGGCCACGATCCGTCTGCCTGGCTCGTCTGCGCGCGGCATGATGATGGATGCGGGTGCGCTCGACAGCATCATCCAGAGCGGTCTCGCGCTGGTCGATAACCCGGAGGCGAACGTCGTACCGTTCGCGGTGATCAACACATTGGTCGTCGGTGCGCTGTCGGACACAATGATCGTTCATATCCGTCAGCGCCCCGACGGTATGCACTATGTCGCCGCCGATGAGCACGGCAATGTCCGGGTGATCATCGAAGGATTCCAGACCCGCGAGATTGATCTAAACGCCAAGCAGGACCGCTTGAGCTTCCATCGGCCGGTCTGGAAAAACGTAACGCCGCCGCACGCTGATGACCTCCCGGTGCATGTGGTGGAGGCGAGCGACGATTATGTCGCGACGACCAAAGCGGTGCTGGCAGCGGCGCAGTCGCTCGCAACGGACAAGCACACCCGGTCGGCGCTGGAACTGCACGTGACGGAGCACGACCACGCCGCGCGCGGGCTCTGGGCGGCGTTGAAGACGGTGTCGATCGAACATTCGCAGATCGATGTCCGCCTCAAGTCCGGAGACGCGTACGTGGCGCTGTCCTATCAGGATGCCGACGCCGACATCGGTAGCGAGTTCGCCTGGCGCGACGGCACCACTGCGCTGATCAGCGGCGGACTTGGTGCGCTGGGCTTGCTGGTCGCACAGGACATCGCCGAACGTACGACGGGCGGCACTCTGATCCTGCTGGGCCGGCGCACGCCGAATGAGGCGGAGACTGCGCGCATCGAAGCGCTGCGGGCATGTGGTGCGAACGTTATTCATCGCCGCTGCGACATTGCGCGGCTCGATGATGTCGAAAAGATCGTCGCCGAGCATCCCGGAATCAATGTCGTGATCCACGCTGCAGGGCTCATTGACGACGCCTTGTTGATCCACAAGACCGCTGATGCCATCGACAGAGTGCTCGCGCCGAAAGTGCAGGGCATCGAGAACCTAGATCGCGCCACGGCCGGCTGCCCACTCGAATTGTTCATCGCGTTCTCGTCCGTCGCTGGCGCGCTCGGCAATGCCGGGCAGTTCGACTACGCGGCCGCAAACGGCTACATGGACGCGTATATCGAAGCGCGCTCGGCGCGCGTACGTGCACAGCAGGCGCACGGCCTTTCGCTCGGCATCAACTGGCCGCTCTGGGACGAGGGGGCGATGCAGATCGACGACGCCAGCCGCGAGACTCTCGCCCGGGCTTATGCGATCAAGCCGCTACCGAGTGCGGAAGGCCTGAAGGCTCTGCGTCTGGCCATTGCCTCGCCGCACGCCAATCTGCTGCCGCTTTACGGTCAGAAGAATGCGCATGCGGCCCTGTTCGCACCCCCGAAGGCCATGGCGGTCGACGTGCGGCCGCAACAATCTTCGGACGAACTCGACAAGCTTCAGCGCGAGATCCTGCAGGAGATGCGCCTGCAAGCTGCGCAGCATCTGAAGATGAAGCCGAACCAGATCAACGAGACTGAAGACTGGACCAATTTCGGCTTCGATTCGATTCTCATCTCAAGCTTCGTCTCGCATCTGAACAACGTCTACGACCTGAATCTGATGCCGACGGCAATGTTCGAGGCTTCGAACCTGCTGCGCTTCAGTCAGTTCCTCGCCGAGAACCATTCGGCGGAAATGATCAGGAAGTTCGGTGTGAACGGGGCCAAGGCCGCCGCCCCTGCAGCGAAGATTCCGGCGAGCACCTCGTCACAGCCGGCAGCGCACGAGCCGGCGGTTCCGGGTGGCGCTACTGTGTCGCAGTTCGCACGCCGGTTCCGCGAAGCCTACCGGAACCGGTCCAGCTATCGCGATGAAGACATCGCTGTGGTCGGCATGAGTTGCCGTATCGCCGGTGCGAACAACCCCGACGAATTCTGGCGGATGCTCGATGAGGGGCGCGACATGATCAGCGAGATCCCTTCGGACCGCTGGGACTGGCGTGATTACCCGGGTGTCAGCCGCTGGGGTTCCTTCATCTCTGGCATGAAGGAATTCGATCCGCTGTTCTTCGGCATCTCGCCGGCGGAAGCGATGTACATGAGCCCGGAACAGAGGCTGATGATGCAATCGGTCTGGGAATGCATCGAGGACGCGGGCTACGGCGGCGACAGCCTCAAGGGCACCAACACCGGCATCTACGTCGGCAACGGCCCAAGCAGCTACACCACGATGATGAGCCATCTTCCCGTCGAAGCCTATTCGGTGACCGGCACCTTGTCTTCGGTTGGGCCTAACCGGATCAGTTACGCCATGGACTGGCACGGCCCCAGCAACCCCATCGACACAGCCTGTAGCAGTTCGCTCGTGGCGGTGCATCGCGCCATCGAAGCCATCCGAGCAGGGCACTGCGAGGTGGCCATCGTCGGTGGCGTGAACGCGTTGCTCTCGCCGGACGTGTACATCAGTTTCGCAAAGTCGGGCATGTTGTGCGAAGACGGTCGCTGCAAGACGTTCTCCGACAAAGCGAACGGTTATGTGCGCGGTGAAGGCGTCGGCATGTTGATGCTCAAGTCACTCCGAGCCGCCCAGCGCGATGGCGACGACATTTACGCCGTAATCAAGGGCGCGGCCGAGAATCACGGCGGACGAACGACGTCGCTTACTGCGCCGAATCCCAACGCGCAGGCCGCCGTGATCCTGCGCGCCATCGAGGATGCCGGGATCGACTTCCATCGTGTCGGCTACATCGAATGTCACGGCACCGGCACCGAGCTCGGCGATCCGGTCGAGATCAGCGGATTGAAGACCGTTGCAAAGGAACTCCTCGACGCCGATACCGCCGCCGAAAAGCAGATCGCTGCGCCCTGTTATCTCGGGAGCATCAAATCCAACATCGGTCACCTCGAGTACGGCGCGGGCGTCGTCGGCATGATCAAGGTCATCCTGCAGATCCGCCACAGGAAAATCGCGAAGAGCCTGAACTGCGACACGATCAGTCCGTTGATCGACCTCAAGCGCACGCCGTACAGGGTCGCGCAGCAAGCGGTCGACTGGGAGGTTCCGGCCGGGCAGACACGCATTGGCGGGGTCAGCAGCTTCGGATTCGGCGGCGTGAACGCGCACGTGGTCATCGAGGAATACGTCGACCTCACGTCCGGTCATGGCTCGGAGAACGCCGACAACGAACAGCTGCTGGTGTTCTCGGCGCGCAACGCGGAGACCCTGCACGCGACCCTGCAGGCGTATCCCGAATTCCTCGCCAGGACCGACCGCAGTGCGGACACGCTGCAGCGCATCGCCCACACCCTGCAGACCGGCAGGACTGGCATGCAGGACCGGGTGGCTTTCGTCGTCCGTTCGATCGACGAGTTCGACGAGCTGCTGAAGGGCTTCCTGGAGGAGAAGGACGATTTCTACCACCGCAAGGTCTACCGCGGATCCAGCAAGGCCGGCGCGGGCGACAAGCTCGATATCGGCGATACCCAGGCCGGTCAGGAGTTCATGCGCCGGCTGGTCGAGACAGGCGAGATCGGGAAGATCGCGGAACTCTGGGTCACGGGCGCAAAGCTGGACTGGCGAATCCTGCGTCCGTAGCGACGGCGGGCATCGGACGCGGCGACATACGACAACTTTTGTTTTTTGGAGAAGAACGGCATGAAAGCAGTTGGTATTGAAGCAATGAACGTGTTCGCCGGTACGGCATTCCTGGACGTCAGCAAGCTGGCCGAGCATCGCGGGCTCGACACCACCCGGTTCGAGAACCTGCTGATGAAGGAGAAGACGGTCGCGCTGCCGTACGAAGACCCGATCACGTTTGCGGTCAACGCCGCGAAGCCCATCGTCGATGCGCTGAGCCCCGAGGAGCGGGACCGCATCGAGATGGTGATCACCTGTACCGAATCGGCCTTCGATTTCGGCAAATCGATGAGCACGTACTGCCACTCGCTGCTCGGGCTGAACCGCAACTGCCGCTTGTTCGAGATCAAGAACGCCTGCTATTCCGGTGCGGCCGGCATCCAGATGGCGGTGAACTTCGTGCTGTCGCAGGCCTCTCCAGGCGCGAAGGCGCTGGTGCTCGCCACCGACATCTCGCGTTTCATGGTCGAGGAGGGCGGCGACGCGCTGACTGCCGACTGGTCGTTCGCCGAGCCCAGCAACGGTTCCGGCGCGGTCGCGATGCTGATCAGCGACCAGCCGCACATCTTCCAGGTCGACGTCGGCGCGAACGGTTATTACGGCTACGAAGTCATGGACACCTGCCGGCCCACCGTCGACGGCGACGCCGGCGATTCGGACCTGTCGCTGCTCTCCTATCTCGACTGCTGCGAAAACGCCTTCGCGGAATACAAGAAGCGCGTGCCGGATGCGCATTTCGCCGACACCTTCACCTATCTGGCTTATCACTGCCCATTCGGCGGCATGATCAAGGGCGCGCACCGCAACATGATGCGCAAGACGGTGCAGGCCAAGCCGCAGGAGATCGAAGAGGATTTCCAGCGCCGCGTCACCCCTGCCCTGACTTACTGCCAGCGCGTCGCCAACATCATGGGCGCGACTACAGCGCTGGCGATCGCCAGCACCATCGACCACGGCGATTTCGAAACCCCCAAGCGCATTGGCGCCTTCTCCTACGGCTCCGGCTGTTGCTCCGAATTCTTCAGCGGTGTGGCGCGCAAGGAAGGCCAGGAGCGCCTGCGCGCGATGGGCATTCAGGCGCATCTCGACCGCCGCGTCGAATTGACGATGGAGGAATACGACCAGCTGCTGGTCGGCAGCAACGCCGTCAAGTTCGGCACGCGCAACGTCGAGCTTGACGACAGCTTCATTTCCCGTGCCCGTACCGCGATGGACAAGCCGGTGCTGTTCCTGAAGGAGATCAAGGAATTCCACCGCGAATACGAGTGGGTCGGCTGATGGACGGCGGCACGATCAACAGCGCCGACTTCACCGCGCTGCGCATGCGTTTCGACGACGACATCGCGTATCTGCAGATCCACCGGCCAGAAGCGAACAACGCGATCAACGACCGCCTGGTCGCCGAGTTCGCGTCGGCGCTGGACGCATGCGACGCGCGCGCGAAGATCGTCGTGGTCGAAGGCCTGCCCGAGGTCTTCTGCTTCGGCGCGGATTTCGCCGAGCTGCAGAAGAGCTTCGACGGCGGCGGCGTGCCGCAGCAGGATCCCAAGCCGCTGTACGACGTCTGGCGGCGCCTCGCGACCGGGCCGTACGTGTCCATCGCGCATGTCCGCGGCAAGGCCAACGCCGGCGGCATCGGTTTCGTCGCCGCCTGCGACATCGTGCTCGCCGATTCCGCGGCGGTGTTCAGCCTCTCGGAACTGCTGTTCGGACTGATGCCGGCATGCGTGCTGCCGTTCCTGGTGCGTCGGATCGGTTTCGCGAAGGCCAACGCCATGACCCTGTCGACCCAGCCGGTTGGGGTGCAGGTCGCGCGCGAGTGGGGGTTGGTCGACGCCTTCGAGGACAACAGCGACAACCTGCTGCGCAAGCATCTGCTACGACTGCGCAGGCTCAACAAGACCAGCGTTGCGCGCTACAAGCGCTACATGGGGGCGATCGAGACTTCCATCGCCGCGGCTGAGCCGATGGCACTGGCCGCGAATCGCGACGTGTTCTCCGATGTCGAGAACCTGCAGAGGATCTCGCGCTACGTGAAGACCGGCCAGTTTCCATGGGAGGGCACGGCGTGAGTGCCGAGAAAGTCGTCGACCTGCAGTTCGTGGCCCCGCAGATCGTCCAGATCAGGATGCAGGACCGCGTGAGCAAGAACACGTTTTCCGAGGCGCTCACCGAGGGTCTGATGAACGCGTTCGCGGAAGTCGAGCGTCTGCCGGACTGCAAGGTCGTGGTGCTGACCGGCTACGACAACTATTTCGCGAGCGGCGGCACCCAGGAACAGCTGATGAATCTGTCGGAGGGCAGGGGCGCATTCACCGACCGCGCGCTCTACGGCTTGCCGTTGCACTGTCCGGTGCCGGTGATCTCCGCGATGCAGGGGCACGGCATCGGCGGCGGATTCGTGCTGGGCATGTTCGCCGATCTGGTGGTACTGGGGCGAGAGAACATCTACACCACCAATTTCATGCGCTACGGCTTCACTCCGGGCATGGGCGCGACTTTCATCCTTCCGCAGAAACTGGGCTTGGGCCTGGCCACGGAAATGATGCTCTCGGCGAACAACTACCGCGGCGAAGAGCTACAGCAGCGCGGGATTCCGTTTCCGGTAGTCCCGCGCGACCGGGTCGTGGCGCATGCGCTGGAACTCGCGCAGACGCTGGCCGAGAAGCCGCGCGTCTCGCTGGTCGCACTCAAAGACCATCTGAGCGCGCCGCTGCGACAGGCGCTACCCGCCACGATCGCGCAGGAGGTCGAAATGCATGCGGTGACCTTCGCCCAGCCCGAGGTGAAGGCGAAGATCGCCACGCTGTTCGGCGCATGAGCGCACAAGATCAATCCGCCGATGACAAGCCTGGCCACCGAAACAAGCATCCCGAACCCAATCGCATCCGAACCCGTCGAATTCCCTCCGCAAACACTCCACAACAGAGATCGCCATGAACCTTGAAGATGTCTTCGCCACCATCGTCGGCCATACCCGAGAAGTCGTGCCCGGGCTCGACGACCATGCATTCCGGTTCACGGACTCCCTGCGCGAACTCGGCGCGAATTCGATCGACCGCTCCGAAGTCGTGATGCTGACGCTCGAATCGCTGGCGTTGAAGGCGCCGATGATCGAGTTCGCCAAGGCCGAGAACATGGGCGAGCTGGCGACGCTGCTGCACGCCCGGCTCTGAACGTGCGCCCCTTGAGCTCCCAGGATGGACCGCTCTGAACATGCAAGCCGCTGAGTCCACGCCCATCGTCGTCTCCGGGATCGGCGTTACCGCGTCGATCGGCCAAGGCCGTCGCGACTTCACCGATGCGCTGCTTGCCGGCGAACACCGGTTCGCGGCGATGCGGCGTCCCGGCCGGCAGAAGCCGTTCGCGGCCGACGACGTCGCCCATCCGTTCATCGGCGCGGAGATCGCCGATCTGCGCATGCCTGATGCCATCGCCGCGGCGAAGCTGCGCAACCTGTCCTGGTCCGCGCAGGTGGCCCTCGCGACTCTGCACGAAGCGTGGGAAGACGCCGGGCTCGATGCTGTCGATCCGCGCCGGATCGGCCTGATCGTCGGCGGGTCGAACATCCAGCAGCGCGAGCTGGCGTTGAGTCAGGCCAAGTATCAGGACCAGGTGGAATTCCTGCGTCCGACGCATGCGATGACGTTCATGGATACCGATCTGTGCGGCGTGTGCAGCGAAGTCTTCGGCATCCGCGGTCTCGCCCTCACCGTCGGCGGCGCGTCCGCGAGCGGACAGCTGGCCGCGATACAGGCGATCGAAGCGGTACGTTCCGGACAGGTCGATGTCTGCATCGCGCTCGGCGCGCTGATGGATCTTTCGTTCTTCGAATGCCAGGCGTTCCGTTCGCTGGGTGCGATGGGCTCGGATCGCTACGCGCGTGAGCCCGAGCTGGCCTGCAGGCCGTTCGACCGCGACCGCGACGGTTTCATCTTCGGCGAAGCCTGCGGAGCGATCGTCGTACGCCGCGCCGCCGACGCGACGCGCACGCCGTACGCCGAACTCAAGGGCTGGGCGATGGCCTGGGACGCCAACCGCAATCCCAATCCGTCGCTCGAAGGCGAAACCGCCGTGATCCGCGGCGCGTTGGCGATGGCCGGGCTGCCCGCGGATGCGATCGATTATGTCAATCCACACGGCACCGCATCGGTAGTCGGCGACGAGACCGAGCTGGCCGCGTTGCGCGCCTGCGGGCTGGATCGCGCCTATCTCAATGCGACCAAATCGCTGGTGGGGCATGCGCTCAGTGCCGCCGGCATGGTCGAACTCATCGCGGTGATGCTGCAGATGCAGGCGAAGCGTCTGCATCCGTCGCGCAACCTGGACAACCCCATCGACGCGGGATTCCGCTGGGTGGGTGCGACTGCCATCGATCACGTCGTCGAGCGCGCGCTCAACATGAGCATGGGCTTCGGCGGCATCAATACAGCGATCTGCCTGCAACGCGGCTGATCGACAATCACTTTCATACATGCGTTTCTTTCAGGAGGATTCGATGAAGACCTACATGTTCCCAGGGCAGGGCTCGCAGGCGCGCGGCATGGGCGGAGATCTGTTCGATGCGTTTCCGGAGCTGACCGCGAAGGCTGACGCGGTGCTCGGCTACTCCATCAAGGAACTGTGTCTCGAGGATCCGCGGCGCGAGCTGGGCAAGACCCAGTTCACCCAGCCGGCGCTGTACGTCGTCAATGCGCTGTCGTACTACAAGAGGATCCAGGACACAGGCGAGACACCCGATTACCTCGCCGGTCACAGCCTCGGCGAATTCAACGCGCTGCTGGCGGCCGAATGCTTCGACTTCGAGACCGGCCTGAAGCTGGTCAAGAAGCGCGGCGAGTTGATGAGCGAGGCGACCGAAGGCGCGATGGCCGCCATCGTCAACGCGACCCGCGACCAGATCGAGGCGGTGCTCAAGGAGAAGGGCTTGGGCAACGTCGACATCGCCAACTACAACACGCCGCAGCAGATCGTCATCTCCGGCCCCACCGCCGACATCGCCGCATGCCAGGAGATCTTCCAGTTCGACCGTGTCATGTACGTGCCGCTCAATACCAGCGGTGCGTTCCATTCGCGGCTGATGATCCCGGCCAGGCAGAAATTCGAGACCTTCCTCAAGAAGCGCAAATTCTCAAAGCCGAAGATTCCGGTGATCGCGAACCTGACCGCGAAGCCGTATCCGAACGGTGCCGTCGTCGAGTACCTGTCGAAGCAGATCTCCAGCACGGTGCTGTGGAGCGACACGATCCACCATCTCATGTCGCTGTCGGATGCGATGGAATTCGTCGAGATCGGCCACGGAGATGTGCTCGCGAAAATGATCGTCAAGATCAGGCAGATCGCCGCGAAGGCTGCCGCGGAGCAGACGCCGCCGCCAGCGCAAGCCGAGAAGAAATCGGAGGTTCCGAACGTCGATGCCGTTGTTGCGGCGTCCGCGAGCGCCGCGGAGGATGCCGGCGGTGCGCATGGAGAATCGAATGGCGGTGCGCGTGGCGATCGTTTCGCGCTCGCGGAGCAGAAGGTCGCTGGCTGGAACAGCCGCCATCCTGTCGGCACCGGCGTGAAGTCGCTGGTGGCCGAGCACGGCGCGCTGATCACGCGCACTCCGGCCGTGGTGCTGTTCGGCCATCGTGCGGCCGTCTACATGGAAGGCTTCAACGGCTACTTCGATCTCGACGAGCTGGCGCTCGACGAACAGTCGGCGGCCTGACCGTCCATGCGCCTTCCTCTCGTCTTCATGTTTTCCGGACAAGGCTCGCAATACCACCAGATGGGATGCGAGCTTTACGACCGGCATCCCAGATTCCGGCTGTGGATGGACCACTGCGACGAAATCGCGGGGCCGCTGATCGGCGGTTCGCTCTGCGACGTGCTGTACCGCGACGGCGACAAAGGCCGGCCGTTCGACCGCCTGCTGCACACCAATCCGGCGCTGGTCGCTTTTGAATTCAGCCTGGCGCGGGTGCTGATCGAAGCGGGCGCAAAGCCGGACTATCTGCTCGGCTACAGTCTGGGCGAACTCACCGCCGCGATCGTCGGCGAAGCGCTGACCATCGAGCAGGGCATCGGCTTGGTTGTCGATTACGCCCGGCTGATCGAAGCCGAAAGTCCGCCGGCGACGATGCTGGCGGTGGTAAACGTGCCCGACATCGAAACGCGCTATGCCGACCTGCTCATGGGTTGCTGGGTGACTGCGCGCAATTTCGACCAGCATCTCGTCGTGACCGGACCGGTCGACGCGATTGCACCGCTGCGCGATGCGCTGACGCGCGACGGCGTGGTGCATCAGACACTGGCCGTTAAATACGGGTTCCACACCGAAATGCAGTCGGCGCTCGAAGCGCCGTTCATGGCGCTGGCGGAAAAGCTGGACTTCGCACCGCTGCGCACGCCGATGGTGTCGTGTCTGGACGGTCGCGTGCACGACGGCGACAGCGATCCAAGGGACTGGCCGCGGCGCATGTGGGCCACATTCCGCCAGCCGGTCGAATTCGGCACCACGGTGCGTAGCCTGCTCGACAGGGGCGACTTCCATTTCCTGGACGTTGGCCCCAGCGGAACCCTTGCGACATTCGTCAAGTATCTGCTTCCGGCGGACAGTGCATCGAAATTCACCGATGTGATCAATCCCTTCGGCATGGACGAGCGGAAATACCGCGGCGCGCTGCAGCAGATCGGCCTGACCGATGCCGCCGAGACCGCGTACGGATCGGGCAACGCCTCGTATTCCGCAGTGAGGGCGTCGGGTTGAACAATTTCTTCGAAATGGGCCAGCAGGTGCTGGTGTCGCAGCCCTTCAGCAGGCTGCTGGGCACGGAGCTGTGCGAGCTGTCCGAGGGCTATGCCGAACTGTCGCTGCGGATCCGCGAGGATTTCAAGCAAAGTTACGGGTTCGTGCATGGCGGCGTTGTCAGTTATCTGGCCGACAACTGCCTGACCTTCGCCGGCGCGACCGTGCTTGGCAATTGCGTGACCTCGGAATTCAAGATCAATTATGTGATGCCGACCATTGGCGATCTGCTGATCGCCAAATCCTCCGTGCTGTCCTTTGCATTGAGGCAGGCGGTGTGCGAATGCAAGGTCTACGTCGTCCGCAATCAGGAATCCATGCTGGTCGCAGCGGCACAGGGCACGATCGTCAAGATCGAGACCGATATCAGGACGGTCGCATGAAGGCCGTCGTCTATCGCGAGTACGGGTCACCCGATGCTCTGCAGTTGTCGAAAACTTCCACGGCCGAGGATCTGGCGACGCTCGCCGGATTGCTCGAGCAAAGGGCGTTTCGCCCGGTCATCGATCGGCGTTACCCGCTTGGGGACGCTGTCGATGCCATCCGTCATCTGGAGAAAGGCCATGCGTGCGGAAAGATCGTTGTCGAAATCTGATCTGTGTCCGGGAAGCGTCGCGGGCGAAGGCGGAGACTCGGCCGAGCTACGGCCCGGCGCAGACCTTGGTTCGCGAAAAAACACCGAAATTCCCAAGGATTTTTCGCTATTCGAGTTGTTGCCAGATCTTCAAGCTACTATGATCCGACGTCGCGCCAAAAAGACTTGGCGCCAGGGACGGAACGCAAGGAATGCTGACCAATGATGGACCACGACACCCTGCTTGAGCGCACCGAGAACTATCTGAAATCGCTGATCTGCGAAGCGGCGGATGCGGCGCTGGTCTTCGATGCGGAAACGCCGTTCGGCGAGCTCGGCGTCAACTCGTTCCTGGTCCTGAAGATACTCAAGCGCCTCGAACAGGACTTCGGCACGTTGCCGAAGACGCTTCTGTTCGAGAATTTCAACGTTCGCGATCTCGCCCGGTATTTCGTCAAGGCACATGCGGACGTGCTGATGCGCAAATTTCCGGACGCCTTGCCGTCCGCGCCTGCGCAGCAGGCGGAGCCGCGTTCGTCGAACGCCACAGCCGCGCATGCCGCTCCAGCGCAAGCCGCATCTGCGGCCGGAACGAGCCCCACGGGCGAAACGCGGCTGCCGGCGATGGTCGCGCTCAGACATCTGCATCGTTACCCGCAGCTCGAACAGCGCCGGCTCGAGATCTTCGATCGATACAAGAACGAATCCTCGGTGTCTCGCGGCACCGCGATGATCGCGCCACTGCTGTTCTTCGGCGACGCGCAGCGCGGCTACTTCAACTGCGGCAAAGGCAAGGGCATCCTGCTGGCGTACGGCTATACCGGCCCGGAAGAGCACTTCCCATCGCTCGCCGAGGAGTTGTACCGGTACTGCGACGCACACGGCCTCCAGTTCAATCTGTTCGTCGAAGACCGGCTGCCCGAGCTGTGCGGCAAGCGCTTTTCTGCGACGCCGTTTGGCGTGATGCAGCGTGTGACCGACCTGGCGTCCTTCACGCTGGAAGGCCAGAAGATGAAGCGTCTGCGCTATCTGGTATCCAAGTTCGCGAACACCGGCGCCTGCCGTACCGAGGAGTACGTTTGCGGCAGCGATGCGAAGACCGCCGAGGCGGTCGCCAGCATCATCGACCGGTGGTGCGCGACGCGCACGATGGTCAATCCGCTGATCCACATCGTCAAGGCCGAGATCCTCGCGGGCACGCTGGACCGCGAGCACCGGCTGTTCCTGACCTACGTCGACAATGTCCTGCAGAACGCGATCCTGGTGTCGCCGATGGCGGCTGGCGCCGGCTATCTGATGGATCTCGAATTCTACGGACCGGACATGCCGCTCGGCGGGTTGGAATTCGCGATCGTCAACATCATCCAGACGCTGCGCGACGAAGGCTGCAGTGTCTTCAGCCTCGGCGGCACCTACGGCTGCAAACTCGCCGATTCCCCCGACGCGGATCCGGCGATCGAGAACATCCTCGAGGATTTGCGCCGCCAGGAGATCTTCAACGACGCGGGCAATCTCCAGTTCAAGAACAAGTTCCGCCCCGAAAGCAAGGACATCTTCCTGTGCCGGGCCGTGGATGCAGGCAAGGCGGAAAACATCCTCGACATCATCCTGATGATCGCCGACCCGGCGATCACGGACGGCGACGAACTGTCGACCGACGACGCTTCGCTTGCACCGGCGTCCGCCGCAGAAGCGAATGCGGCGCCTACGTCGCCAGCTGCGACCGCCGCCGCAACAGTCACTGTCGACATCGCATCCAGCCCGCGTTGGAAGGCGCTGGAAGCGGCCGGGTTCAATCCGCTGAACATCCCCGCCGCGCAGGTCGACTTCGATCTGAAGACCGACTCCTGGGCGCAGCTGCGCCTGACCGCCATCGATAAGCAGATGGCTACCCTGTTCGCGCAGATCCAGCGACCGATCGACGTGAACGCCGGCTTGCGCCGGGTATTTCCCTTCAAGCACTTCACGCTCGCCGAATCGGGGCGCGCCGCCGAAGCGCTGTTCTGCCAGGCGTGGGAGAAGAAGGGTCGGGTGCCGCAGAACATCCTGTTCCCCAGCACGATCTTCCATCAGATCGACAACGGGTTCTCTCCGGTAGAAATTCCTGTTGCCGATGTATTCGATCTGCAGTCCGACGCGCCCTTCAAGGGCGACATCGATCTGTCCGCGCTGCGTGCGGAGATCGACGCCCACGCTGCGGACATCGGCTACGTCTGCATCGAACTGACCGGCAACGCCGCGGGCGGCGGCGCGGTATCGCTGGCGCACCTGCGGGACGTGAAGGCACTGCTGCAGACGCAGCGGATTCCGCTGGTGCTCGACGCCACGCGCGTGCTGGAAAACGCGCTGATGGTGATCGAGCACGATCCCGAATGGCGCGGCGCCTCGCTGTGGCAGGTCGCCGAGGCGCTGCTATCGCAGGCCGACGCGATCGTCGTCAGTCTGGCCAAGGATTTCTGCGTCAACAAGGGCGGACTGATCGCCACCAACGATCAGGCGCTGCACGACCGGCTGCAGGCGTTGCAACAGCGCGGTGGCAAAGCGCTGGACGTCACCGAAAAGAAATGCATTGCGGCATCGCTGCAGAACCGCGGCTACATCGAGACCCAGGTCCGTCGCCGCGTCGATGCCGTGCGTGCGCTGGGAATGCGTCTCGCGGAAGGGCAATTGCCTGTCGTGCGCCCGGCGTCGGCCCACTGCGTGTTGATCGACGTCAAGCGGATTCCGGAGTTTCGTGATCTCGTCGCACCGGTAGCATCGTTCGCGGCATGGCTCTATCTGGCGACGGGCATCCGTGCCGGCGCGCACAGCGTCGGCATGCAGCAGAACACCTCGCTCAATCGGCTGGTCAGGCTGGCCATTCCCGTAGGCCTCAAGGCCGACGAGGTAAAGCAGCTGGGCGACCGGCTGGTGAATGCGTTCGCGGACATCGTCAATATTCCGGACCTCAGCGCCGCCGAAGGCACGGGCGATCTCAACGTCCGGCTCACGCTTCATCGACTGCTGTCGCCGCAGAGCGTCGCAGTGGCGCCCACAGGCGATGCGCCGGGTCCTGCCATGCAACACTTGCAGGCTGCAGTGATGCATGCTTCGGCGACGCACGTTTCAGAACCGCATGCGGCGTACAGCGTCCCTGCCGCCGGGGCCGTCACACCGAGCGCATCCGACATGCCGATGCAGATCGATATGGACATCGCGATCGTCGGCATGGCCGCGCGCTTGCCGAAGGCCAAAAATGCCGACGAGCTTTGGGAGAATCTGACCCAGGGCCGCGATTGCATCAGCGAGATTCCGCAGTCGCGGTTCGACCGCCGGCGCAACCGCGACGCGCTGGGCCGCTACCGTGGCGGCTTCATCGACGACGTCGACAAATTCGATTCGCTGTTCTTCAACATCTCGCCGCGCGAAGCGGAGACCCTGGACCCGCAGGAACGCCTGTTCCTGGAAGCCAGCTGGGAAGCTTTGGAAGACGCCGGCTACTATCCCGAAGCCTTCCAGAGCAATGAACTGGGCGCGGGCCGGATCGGCGTGTACGTCGGTGCGGTGTGGGCGATGTACCAGATGGTCGGCGCGGAGGAGCGCCTGGCCGGCAACAAAGTGATCGCCAACTCGTTCCTCTGGAGCGTCGCCAACCGCGTTTCCTATTTCATGAATTTCACTGGCCCCAGCATCGCGGTAGACACCGCGTGCTCGGCCAGCCTGACCGCGATCCATCTCGCATGCGACGCCATTCGCAGCGGCGAATGCGCGGCCGCGCTCGTTGGCGGCGTCAACCTCGATGTGCACCAGTGCAAGCAGGAAATCACCGTCGCAGGCGGTCTGTTGTCGGAAGAAGGACTGTGTCGCGCCTTCGGCCGCGACGCCAGCGGCTACGTGCCGGGCGAGGGCGTCGGCGCGCTGCTGCTCAAGCCGCTGTCGCAGGCGCGGCGCGACCGCGACAACATCTATGCAGTGATCAAGAGCTCGGCGATCAGCCATGGCGGACGCAACAGCGGCTATTCGGTGCCGAACTCGAAGGCGCAGTGTGACACCATCACCACGGCGCTGAAAAAGGCCAACGTGGACGCGCGCAGCATCGGCTACATCGAAGCCCACGGTACGGGCACCGAACTGGGCGATCCCATCGAGATCTCCGGCCTCAACCAGGCGTTCGAGAAAGACCAGGTCGCGTTGCAGAGCTGCGCGATCGGTTCGATCAAGACCAACATCGGCCATCTGGAAGCAGCCGCGGGCATCGCGGGCGTGTGCAAGACGATCCTGCAGATGCGTCACCGCACCCTGGTGCCGTCGCTGCATTCGGCGCAGCTCAACGAGTTCATCGATTTCGCGCATTCGCCGTTCGTGGTCCAGCAGGCGCTGACACCGTGGTATCCGAAAGAGGTCGACGGCGTATTGCAGCCGCTACGCGCGGGCATCAGCTCCTTTGGCGCGGGCGGTTCAAATGCCCATGTGATTCTGGAAGCCGTGGAAACCTCGGCCGAGGTTGCGGCGGCGGAACGCGGCCTGCGGATTTTCCCGCTGTCCGCGCGCAACGAAGAGCAGCTGCGACAGGTCGCGATGCGGCTGAAATCCTTCGTCGAGAAGCACCGCGACGACGCGTCCGCGCCCAGCCTCGACGAGATCGCCTTCACCCTGCAGCTCGGCCGCAAATCCTTCGATCACCGGGTCGCCATTCTTGCGGACAGCCCCGAACGGCTGATCGACAAACTGCAGTGCTTCCTGGCTGGCACACGCGACGAGAACGTTCTCAACGGCCACGTGAAGAACGCGGAAGGCATCACCAAGATGCTCAACCGCAAGGAAAAGGAAGCGTTCGTCGATCTGCTCGCGAAATCGCGCGATCCGATGAAGCTGGCGCAGCTGTGGATCGACGGCCTGGTGTCCGAATGGCAGGGCATGCAGACCGGCGGGCAGGGCAGGCGCATTTCGCTGCCGACGTATCCGTTCGCCGACAAGCGTCATTGGCTCGAACCCGTCGAAGGCAGCGCGATCGGGCCGATGACAGCGGGGCACGTCGCCGGCCTGCATCCGCTCATCGACAGCAACGAATCCACGTTCGAGCGCCAGGTGTTCCGCAAGGTCTTCACCGACCGCGAATTCTTCATCTACGACCATCTTGTCTCGGATATTCCGACGCTTCCTGGCGTGGCCTATCTCGATCTGGCGCGCAAGGCCGGCGAAATCGCTGCCAAACGCAAGGTCCGCAGGATCAGGAACATCCTGTGGGTCAGCCCGCTGACGGTGCAGAACGCGGTCCCGAACAATGTATTGGTCGAACTTAAAGCCGCCGGAGATTCGGTGGTGTTCGAGGTCTTCAGCGAACGCGAAGACGGCAGAAAGCAGCTGTACTGCCAAGGCAAACTCTTTTACGCCACGGCTCAAGACGATGCGGCGGAAGACGAATACGTCGATCTGTCCGCGATCCGCGGACGTTGCGAAAAAGTCATGGATGGCGAACGCGCCTATCCGCTGTTCAAGAATCTCGGGCTGGGCCTGGGCCCGACCTTCCAGGCGCTGACCGAAGTCCGCCGCAACCCCCAGGTCGGCTTCGAAGTGCTCGGCACGCTGAAGATGCCGGCACTGGACGGCACGCGTTTCGATGAGTTCGTGCTGCATCCGTCGCTGGTCGATTCTTCGTTCCAGGCGGCGATGGCCGCGCGGCTCGCAGACGCAGGCGGCGAGATGTTCGTGCCGTATTCGCTGGGCGAAGTGGAGATCCTGCATCCGCTCACGCGGGTCTGCTACAGCTACGTGACCGAGGTGAAGGACGAGAAGAAGTCGTCCAACGTGTCGAAGATGAATGTGGTCATCGTCGACGAGCAAGGCAAAGTGCTGGTCAAGGTGCGTGATTCGGTTGGCGTGCCGCTGCTGGACGTGCACGAGAAGCCGGGGCAGGGCGCCGCGTCCAAGGCGCCACCGCCGGGCGACGTCGACGCTGAGTTCTCGACCCTGTACTTCGGGACCGATTGGCAGCCATCGCCGCTCTCTTCCCCTGCGGGCGATTCCTCGCGACAGGCCATCGTTCTCTTCGCGCCCGATGAAGCCAGCCACGACGCTTACCGAGCCGCGCTGGCCGCGTGCGGAGGCGATCCCGACACGCTGATCGCGGTGTTGCCCGGCGACGGCTTCGCGCGCATCGACGCCCATCGCTATCGCATCGATGCCGGCAAGCGCGAGGATTTCGACACACTGCTTTCGGCGCTGCGCAAACAGTCCGATGCCACGCTGCACGTATGCTTCGCGTGGTCGGCGCTGCCCGGCGCGGACGCCGACGGTCTGTCGGCCGAAGACGGCACGATGCGCGCGCTCGATCGCGGCGTGTACGCCTTCCTGTACCTGACCCAGGCAGTCATCGCCCAGAAATGCGAGGCCGATGTCCGCCTGCAGTATCTGTATTTCAGCACGCCGCCCGTAGCGCAACCGCACAACGAGGCGATCCAGGGCTTCGCGACGATCCTGCGCGCGGAGTCCCCGAAACTCGCATGTAAGGTCGTCGAATTCGTCGGTGCGGATTCAGGCATCGAACCTGGCTTCGACCGGGTGTCGGTGGCCGCGATCGCAGCGGAATTCCGCGACGACACCAAGGCCCTCGCGGTGCGCTACCGCGAAGGCATGCGCTATCTGCGCCGCATCCACGACTGCCCCGAACCCGCCGCCCCGACGCAGGACGCGGCGCCGATCCGGCATCGCGGCGTCTACCTCATCACCGGCGGCGCGGGCGGTCTGGGCCTGATCTTCGCCGAGTATCTGGCGAAACAGTTCCAGGCGCGGATGGTGCTGAGCGGTCGCGGTGCGCTCAAGCCCGAAACCGAAGCGGCGCTTGAATCCATGCGTGCCGCTGGCGGCGAAGTGGCGTACGTACAGGCCGACGTGTCCAGGCGCGAGGATGTCGAAAGACTCGTCCGCGTGTGCAAGGACAGCTATGGCGGGCTGCACGGCATCATCCACAGTGCCGGCGTGCTGCGCGATGCGTATGTGCGCAACAAGACGCGCGACGAAATGGCGGCCGTGTTCGCGCCCAAGATCCGCGGCTCGGTGCTGCTGGACGATGCGACGCGCGACGAACCGCTGGATTTCTTCGTGATGTTTTCATCGCTGGCGGCACTGGCGGGCAATGCCGGCCAGAGCGATTACTCGTTCGCGAACCATTTCATGGATGCGTTCGCCGCGCAGCGCAATGCGCGCGCGCGCGCCGGACAGCGGCACGGCAAGGCGCTCAGCCTCAACTGGTCGATCTGGGCCGAGGGTGGCATGCGGCTGGACGAGCAGACCGCGCTGTTCTTCGAGCGCAATCTCGGTATCCGGCCGCTGCAGCGCGAGGTCGGTATCCAGGCTTTGATGCTGGGTCTGCAAAGCGATCTGCCGCATCTCGCTGTGTTGCAGGGCGTGAAGGACAAGGTCGAGCGCGCGTGGGGCATCGGTGTGGCCGATGCGCCGAAGGCCGACGTAGCGGTATCTGCGACTGTGTCGGCAACGGAGGCCGGCGAGGACGGCGATCTGGCGATCCTGGTCCAGGACGCGCTGTCGCAGATCGTCATGGATTTCCTCAAGATCGATGCTGACGACGTCGATCTCGACACGATCCTGCTGGACCTGGGCTTCGATTCGATCGGGCTCACGTCGTTCAGCAATATGGTCAACGACAAGTACGGCCTGGACATCACGCCGGTCCTGTTCTTCGAATATCCGAACATCCGCGAAATCGCCAAACATCTCGCGC
Organism: Lysobacter tyrosinilyticus; assembly: GCF_054779815.1. Lineage (NCBI taxonomy): Bacteria > Pseudomonadati > Pseudomonadota > Gammaproteobacteria > Lysobacterales > Lysobacteraceae > Lysobacter > Lysobacter tyrosinilyticus. The sequence continues at coordinate 61,127 of NZ_BAAGXN010000003.1, read as the reverse complement.
AGGATCACCGCGAGAACATGCTTCGCGTGCATGCGCAGACGGGCAAACCGTCGTCGGCCGTCAACGCCGGATCGACCGGCACGGTCCAGGGGGCCGAGGTGGTTCGGGATCAGCCGGTATTCGCGTCCAAGAACACCCTCACGGTGCAGGACGCGCCGGCGCCCGCAGGCACGGGCCAGCTCTCATCGGGCCAGTTCTCACCGGGGCGCCGCTTCATCGAGCGGCCGATCGCTATCGTCGGGATGAGCGGCGTAATGCCGCAGGCGGACACGCTGGACGAGTACTGGGACAAGCTGAGCAAGGCCGAGAACAACATGGTCACGCTCATTCCGCCGGATCGCTGGGACTGGGAAGCGTATTACGGCAATCCGATGGCGGAGAAGAACAAGACGCTGTCGAAGTGGGGCGGCTTCATGCGCGAGGTCGACAAGTTCGATCCGCTGTTCTGGGGCATCTCGCCACGCGAAGCGGAAATGATGGATCCGCAGCAGAGGATTTTCCTGGAGAGCGTCTGGGGGGCGATCGAGGATTCCGGCCACCGCGTCTCCGATCTGGCGGGCACCAAGACCGGTCTGTTCGTCGGCGCGGCAACCCGCGACTACATCGACCTGATGGCGACGAACCAGGCGGAACTCGACGGCTATTCCGCCTCGGGCACTTCGCACGCCATTCTGGTGAATCGCGTGTCCTTCCTGCTCAATCTTCACGGGCCCAGCGCGCCGCTGGACACTGCGTGTTCGAGTTCGCTGGTGGCCCTGCACCGCGCGATCGAGTCGATCCACACCGGTAGCTGCGATATGGCCATCGTCGGCGGCGTGCAGGTCATGCTCACCCCGGCGGGGCACATCTCCTTCGGTGCGGCGGGCATGCTGGCCGACGACGGCAAGTGCAAGACCTTCGACTCGCGCGCGAACGGCTACGTCCGCGGCGAAGGTTCCGGCGCGATCCTGATCAAGCCGCTGGAAAACGCCATCGCCGATGGCGACCACATCTACGCGGTCGTCAAATCCACTGCCGAGAACCACGGCGGCAAGGTGACGATGCTGACCGCGCCCAACCCGAACGCGCAGGCCGACCTGCTGGTCGAAGCCTACGAAAAGGCCGAGATCGATCCCCGCAGCGTCGGCTATCTCGAATGCCACGGCACCGGTACCAGCCTGGGCGATCCGATCGAGATCCAGGCCATGAAGAAGGCGTTTTCGGAGCTGTACCGCAAGCATCAGCTCCCGCCGGCCGTAAAGCCGCACATCGGGCTCACCTCCGCCAAGACCAACATTGGCCATCTGGAAACCGCAGCCGGCATCGCCGGCATCCTGAAGGTATTGCTGTCCATCAAGCACAAGCAGATTCCCGCGCTGCTGCACTTCGAGAAGTTGAATCCCTACATCAATCTCGACAACACGCCTTTCTATCCGGTGGAGAAGACCAAGGATTGGGAGCCGGCAGTGGACGGACAAGGCCGTGCGTATCCGCGCCGCGCCGGCATCAGCTCCTTTGGTTTCGGTGGCGCCAATGTGCACGTCGTGCTGGAGGAATATCTTGCAGACGACACTGCGCCGCGCGCGCGTCCGAACGGCCCATATGCCATCGTGCTCTCGGCCAAGAACGCCGACCGTCTGCGCGCCAACGCCGCTCGCCTGCTGGCGCATCTGCGCAACCACCAGGAGGAAGACGTCGCCGACGTGGCCTACACGCTGCAAGTCGGCCGCGACGTCATGCCCGAGCGCATGGCCCTGATCGTGGCAAGCGCGCAGGAGCTGATCGAACGGCTGCAAGCCTACGTCGACGGCGACACCGCGACGGCCGGCGTGCGCCAGTCCAGCGTGCGTCGCAAGGCGGACATCGTCACCACTGACGCCGCAACCCTCAAGCAGTGGCTGCACGAGGGCGATCTGACGGCGCTGCTCGACGTCTGGCTCAAGGGACAGGAGCCAGACTGGAAGGCGCTGTACACCGGTTACTCCATGCGCCGCTGCGCGCTGCCGACCTACGCCTTCGCGCGCGAACGTTATTGGTTCAGCGTTGACCCAGAGAAGCAGAAGGCGGGCAGCCAGGCTGTCATGCATCCGCTGCTGCATCGCAACGTCTCGGTGTTCGGGCGGCAGTCGTTCGCATCGGACAGTACCGTCCTCGATAAATCGCTGCGCGGGACGGCTCTGCGGCCCGAAGCCGGACTGCCGGACCTGCTGCCGGTCGAAATGGTACGGCTGGCGGTTCGGGAATCCCTCGGCGACCGTGGGCGCAAGGCACGCATCGAATTGCGTTCTCTGGCGTGGGCGGGCTTCGAGCCCACGACACAGGGCGGCACCGTCTCCGCGGATCTATACGCGACCAGCGACAGCGGCTTCGACTTCGACGTGAGGACCACGGGCGCGGACGGCGAGTCGATGCTGTGCGAAGGCGCCGGCAACTACGAGGCGAGCGAAGATCCGGGCCGCATCGATTTGTCCCAACTGCGCATGTTGTTCCGTGGCGAAGTCCACGACGCCGCCGACTTCTATGGCGCCTTGGTCGAAGCAGGCATGGTCCGCGACCGCCTGCCGGATGGCGTTGTCGCCTGTCTTCGCGGCGAGCGACAGCAGCTGCTCGAATTTCGCTTGCCGCCGGAGCCGGACGGCGCAGTCGATGCGGCCGCAGTTGATGCGGTCGATGCGCTGGACACCTTTGCGTTGCTCTCGCTCTCGCACCTGGCCTGTCTCGACCATCTGGCCGGCGGCGGCGTTCCACCGTCGGCAACGACCCTGCTCGCACTGGAGCGCATCGCGTTCGCCTCGGTCGGTGCCCGTGAGGGCGTGATCTGGGTTCGGTCGGCACGCGGCGGTGGCCGTCACGACGGCCGTGCCGTGATCGACATCGACGTGATCGATGCCGAAGGTCGCGTGCTCATCAAGATCAAGGGCCTGACGATCGGCTACCCGGTGACGCCGGACGCCGAACGCGTGCACGACGAGGAGTTCGCCTCGATGCTCGAATCGCTCTACGCCCCAGGTGGCACCGCGGCGCCCGACCATACGGCGCAGCATGTGGCGAGCCTCGAATTCGAGGATGCGCTCGACGCGATCTACGAGGCGGGCACGACCTGATGGGGATAACAAAGATTGCGCGGGCAGACAGAGCCTGCGAAACCCAGGTCGAAAACTCGATTGATCAAACTGCCTTCGGCTTGAAACTACTGGGCCGGACAATCGGCTGATCCACCCGCGTGGCGGGTCTTCGAACACGGAGCGTTGAATGCAAAATCTGGCGACACTCATCGAGGGTTGGGCCGATCACGCCGGGCGCACAGCGATTGTCTGTGACGGCGCGGCGCTCGACTATGCTCAGTTGCACGAGAGGATTTGTCACTGGCGGAAGCAACTGCAGGCGACGGGCATCGCCCCGGGCGCATGCATCGCACTGCGCGGGCAGGTCTCCGGCGACATGATCGGGTTGCTGTTCGCGCTGGTCGAAAACGCGAACGTCGTGGTGCCCTTCCTGTCCGCCAGCGACTTCGAAGTGGAAGAGGCGCTCGAGACCGCATGCGTCGATGGCGTTTTCGAGTTTTCGAATGACGGCAGCAGCCGGTACGCGCACTGCGGCTATGGCCGGAGTCACCCGCTGCTCGATCGCCTGCGCGGCGAACCCAAGGAAGCCGGGCTGATCCTGTTCACTTCCGGGTCGTCCGGCAAGAGCAAGGCCTCGGTGCATCGTTTCTCACGGCTGATCGCTCATGTTCTGCAGAAGCCCGGAGCCGCCTACCGCACCCTGATTTTCCTGATGTTCGACCATATCGGCGGCGTCAACACGTTGCTGCATGTGCTGTTCAACGGCGGCACCGCAGTTTTTGTCGCGGATCGCTCAGTCGCCACGGTGTGCCATGCGATCGAGTCGCAACGCGTTCAGCTGCTGCCGACGACGCCGACCTTCCTCAACATGCTCCTCATTTCGGATCAGCGTCAGACCTACGATCTGTCATCGCTGGAGTTGATCACCTACGGCACCGAGCCGATGTCGCTGGCGACGCTCAAGGCATTGAACCAGGCCTTGCCCGGCGTGCGCTGCAAACAGACTTATGGACTCACCGAAGTCGGCATCCTGCCGACTCGATCAGAGGACGCGAGCTCGACCTGGATGAAGGTCGGTGGCCAGCACCATGAGACCCGCATCGTCGACGGCATCCTCTGGATCCGGACTGACGCAGCGATGATCGGCTATCTCAATGCGCCATCTCCCTTTGATCAGGACGGGTGGCTCAACACCGGCGACAAGGTCGAGGAGCGCGATGGCTACCTGCGCATACTCGGACGCGAGTCGGAGATCATCAACGTCGGTGGTGAGAAGGTCTACCCGAGCGAGATCGAGAACCTGATCCTGCAGGTGGAGAACATCAGCGATGTCGTCGTCAGTGGCAAGGCAAGCGCGCTTACCGGACATCTGGTTTTCGCGACGGTACAACTGATCGTACCCGAGCCGACGGCACAGGTTGAGCGACGCGTGCGCGCACATTGCCGGGAGCATCTGCCGGCGTTCAAGGTGCCAGTCGGGGTAGCGGTCAGCGAAGACCCCATGTTTGGCGCACGCTTCAAGAAGATTCGTCGCCCGACGCGCACAGCACAGGACGATGTCGTTAATGCCAAAAGGGAGCAAGTAAGTGCCGACTGACAAACGAGTGGTCATCATCAGCGGCGGCAGCCGCGGACTGGGGCAGGCATTGGTGCAAGAACGGCTCGACGCGGGCGACATCGTTGCCACGTTCAGCCGTTCCAGCAACAGCTTCATCGATCAGCTGCGTGGCGCCGATCCGGACGGCGCGCGCTTCCATTGGGAAGCGATCGACGGTACCGACCTCGACGGAGTCAGGGCCTTCGGTATGAACGTTTTGCGCCGCTACAAGCGCATCGATGCGTTGATCAACAATGCCGGCGTCGGCCTCGAGGGCCTGCTGACGATGACGTCGGAGCACGACATTAATCGGGCACTGACCTTGAATCTGGAGTCGGTGATCGTGCTGACGCGGGCTTGCCTCAAGGGCATGCTCGCGGAGCGGCGCGGAAGCATCATCAATATCTCCTCGGTCAATGCCCTGCGCGGTCATAAGGGCTTGGCGGTCTACAGCGCTACCAAGGCAGCGTTGCTGGGGCTCACACGCAGCCTCGCGAGCGAAGTCGGACCACAGGGGATCACCGTCAATGCGATCGCCCCCGGGTTTTTCGAAAGCGAGATGGTCGGGCACCTGACCGATGCTCAGCGTGCTCGCATCATTCGCCGGACACCGATGCGCGCCATGTGCACCACCCAGGATATCGTCGACACCGCCCGTTTCCTGCTGTCGACGCGCGCCATCACCGGTCAGACCCTGTCGGTCGATGGCGGATTCTCCTGCTAACGCCCAGCCCCGTCGCTGGTCCTTCTGTTCAACCCCATTTGAGGAACACCATGAGCGAACACAAGCAGGTCATCTACGACACCCTCCGTCGCGTTGCTGAGGAGGAGGGCGTGCAACTCGGCACGATCAGTGACTCCAGCGCGCTCATCGATTATCTCGGATTCCGCTCGCTGCATATCGCCCGAATTCTCGCGATACTGGAAATCGCGTTTTCCTATGATCCATTCGCGAGTGGCGATGTGCCGATAACCAGCCTGCGCACGGTTGGTGATCTCTGTTCTGCCTACGAGCGCTGATCAAGTAGTTTTCTCGAAAGCGATCAATTCGCGTGCCGGCCACGTTGCGTGGCGGGCTCGATGTTGTCCATTGCAGCAGGATGCGGAATGGAAAAGCAGCACAGCGACATTGCAATCATTGGAATGGCCGGGAGGTTTCCCGGCTCGTCCTCGACGCATGAATTCTGGACCAATCTGTGCGCCGGCCGCTCCGGCATCACCACACTTTCTGCCGAAGAACTGCTAGCCCATGGGGTATCGGCAAAAGCACTGGCCGATCCGAACTATGTGAAAGTAGCGCCACTGCTCGCGGACCACGACTGCTTCGATGCGGAGTTTTTCTGGGTTCCGCCGCGCGATGCGGAAATCATGGATCCACAGCATCGGTTGTTGCTCGAATGCGCGTGGTCGGCCATGGAGGATGCTGGCTATCCACCCGACACCCAACCCGGCCGGGTCGGCGTATTTGCCGGATCCGGCGGCGTCGTCTCCAGCCATCTGCTGTCGTGCACCGAACACTATGCAGATATCGTCGGCAAGACCGGGGGCAGTTGGCATCTCGGCAACGACAAGGACTTCGTTCCGACGCGCTTGTCCTACAAACTGAATTTGCGCGGCCCGAGCGTCGCGGTGCAGACCGCATGCTCGACCTCGCTGGTCGCGGTGCACATGGCATGCCAGAGCATCCGCTCGGGCGAGTGCGAAATGGCCCTGGCCGGTGCGGTCAGCGTGCGCACGCCGCACGTGGCGGGTTATCTGTACGAGGGCGGCAACATCCTGTCCGCCGACGGGCAGGTCCGCGCCTTCGATGCGGACGCGCGAGGCGTCGTGTTCGGCAGCGGCGTCGGCATGGTCTTGCTCAAGTCCCTGCAACAGGCGCTGGCCGACGGCGATTGCATTCATGCCGTGATCAAGGGATCGGCCATCAACAACGACGGTGGCCAGAAGATGAGTTTCATGGCTACCAAGGTCGACGGTCAGCTCGACTGCATGCGTGCTGCGCTGGACAGCGCCGGCGTATCCGCCGACAGCCTCGGCTATATCGAGGCGCATGGCACAGGTACGGCGATGGGCGATCCGATCGAGATCCTCGCGCTGAGCCGGTTGTTTCGCAGCGAGACCGAGCGTCGCCAGTTCTGCGCGATCGGATCGGTCAAGAACAACATCGGCCATCTGGATATCGCGGCCGGCATGGCGAGCCTGATAAAAGTCGCGATGTCTCTGAAATCCCAGCGCATTCCGCCTTGCGTTAATTTCGCCGCGCCGAATCCCAAGATAGATTTCGAGAGCAGTCCATTCCACGTCAACACCGATTCGATCGAATGGCCGCAAGCCGATACGCCGCGACGTGCCGCGATCAACTGCCTCGGCATAGGCGGCACCAATGCCTTCATGGTTCTGGAAGAACCGCCGCAGCGGCCGCTGCCACCGCGCGTGGCGGAAATGCCGCGGATCGTGGTGTTGTCGGCAAAGACCGAGGCCGCGCTTTGGCGCAAGGTCGCTGATCTCGCCACCTGGCTCGATGCCGGCAAGCGCGAACATCTCGACGATATTGCCTTTACGCTCGCCACGGGTCGTAGTGTGTTTGCGCATCGCTGCGTGCTGGTGGTGAGCGATGTCTGTGATCTGGTTGCCAAGCTCGAACGCTTGAACCGGCATCGGCGCGCGCCGGACTGCTTTGTCGGGAGCGACGTCGAGCATTCCGGCAATGCGACGCCGGGCCTCGACGAGTTCGCGCACTTTCTGGTGCAGCAGGTTCTCGGCGGTCTGACGACTGAAGAAGTGCGCAGCAAGCTGGTCGCGCTCGCAGATCTGTACTGCCGCGGGGCCACGCTGTCGCTTGATGCCTTGTTTGCAGGATCGGGAGCGCGGCGCATTGCCCTGCCCACTTATCCCTTCGAGAAAAGACGCTTCGCGATACCGGAGCGGCCCGAGGACGGCCGACGAGAACCAATCGCAGCGGCGGCACCGTCGATCTTGCATCCCTTGCTGCATGCCAACGTGTCCGATGTATCGGGTCTGATCTTCTCGTCCAAGTTCGACGGTGAGGAATTCTTCCTGCGCGACCATGTGGTGCTCGAACGCCGCGTGCTGCCCGGCGTGGCCTATGTCGAAATGGTGCGCGCCGCCGCGGCGCTTGCGCTGCCGGGCGACCGGACGCGAACGCTTGAATTCAAGGATCACGCCTGGATCCAGCCTGTGGTGGTCGACGATGCGTTCGCGCTGACGGTGGTGCTGCACGACAACGGCGAAGACGAGGACGGCGGACGCTGGCTCGAATATGAGATCCGCTCCGAAGGCGGGGGCGAAACGCCCCATGCCCGCGGAACGGTCCGCTGCAGTGCGGAGGCCATCGACTGCGAGCCGATGGATATCGCCGCGGTCGACGAGGCCATCGAGGGCGCGAATCGCGATCGCGATGCGCTGTACGCGCGTTTCGAGGCGCTGGGTTTGCGCTATGGGTCGACGATGCAGGGCATCACTGACCTGCGCAGCGACGGCGACGAAGTGATCGCGCGCCTGCGCCTGCCGGGCGCGGCGGATCCGCGCTTCGGCCTGCACCCCGCGATGATGGATTCGGCGATGCAGTGCACGATCGGCCTGCTCGCGGGCTTGGACGGCGAAGGCGGTGCTGCGGTGATGCCGTTCGCCTTCGACGACATGATCGTCCACGGCGGCACCACCGACGAAATGTGGGTCTGGGTCCGCCGCGCACCGGGCACGCCCATCGCGGGCTTGCCGTCGCTGGATATCGATCTGATTGACGACCAGGGCCTGCCGCGGGTGAGCATCCGCGGCCTGGTCTCGCGCACGGTCGCATCCGCGCCCGTCGTTGCGTCGTCGCGCGCCGTCGGGGCTGCGCCGGCGCCCGCGAAGCCGGCCGCGACCCCGGCGTCCAGACCCGCTCTGCACGCTCTGGTCCCGATCTGGAATCCGGTCCGCTTCGGAGGCGACGCGGTGACGCCGGCGCCGGCGCCGGGCGAACGCTGCCTGCTGCTCGGCGGAGACGAGGCGCTATTCGCCTGGCTGCGTGCGGCTCCGATCGAACTGCGACATCAGCCGATCGTTGCCGGCGATTCGGTCGAACAGATCGAGCGCCTGCTGTCCGATCGCGAATTCGAGCATCTGCTGTGGTTCGCCCCCGAGGCGGACGCCGGCGACGACGACGACGCGATCGTACCCAGCCAGGAGGCGGGGGTGCTCTCGTTGTTCCGCATCCTCAAGTCCCTGAGTCGGCTCGACTGGTTCGAGCGAGAACTTAAGTTCACGGTCGTCACGCGCCGCGCGATGCAGGTCTTCGACCACGAACGGGTGTCGCCGCATCATGCCAGCGTGCACGGAATGGTCGGCAGCGTCGCCAAGGAGCTGCCGCTGTGGCGCTTCCGGCTGCTCGACATCGAATCGACCGCCGATCTCGACCCGCGCGAAATCCTCGCCTTGCCCTGGGACGAGCAGGGCAGGGGGCTGGCGTTCCGCCGCGACGAATGGTTCCGCCAGGAATTCGCCGATGTCGGCCGCATTCCGTCCTCGCGCACGGGCTACCGCCAGAAGGGCGTGTATGTCGTGATCGGCGGCGCCGGCGGGCTAGGCGAAGTGTGGACGCGGCACATGGTCACGCACTACGACGCCGAGGTGATCTGGGTCGGCCGCCGGCCGCAGGATGCCGACATCGAAGCGAAGCTCGATGCGATCGCGGGCCTGGGTCGACGACCGCACTATTTCTCCGCAGACGCCACCGACGCGGCGGCGCTGGCGACAGCGGTCGCCGCCATCCGCGAACGCTTCCCACGGATCGATGGCGTGGTCCATTCCGCGCTGGTCCTGCAGGATCAGACAGTGCGCGCGATGGGCGAGGCCGCTTTTCGCCAGAGTCTCGCGGCCAAGGTCGACGTCAGCGTGAACATCGAGCGCGCCTTCGCCGGCCAGGATCTCGATTTCGTGCTGTTCTTCTCGTCGGTGGCATCGTTCCACCGCGACGCCGGCCAGTCGAACTACTGCGCCGGCTGCACTTTCAAGGACAGCTTTGCGCAGGCCATGCGCGCACGTCATTCGTACCCGGTCAAGATCGTCAACTGGGCCTATTGGGGCAGCGTCGGCGTCGTCACCGACGCGTTCTATCGCAAGCGCATGGAAAGCCTCGGGATCGGCTCGATCGAGCCGGAGGAGGCCATGCGGGACCTGGACGCCTTCGTCGCCTCGGACATGGATCAGCTGGCGCTGATCAAGGTGATCTCTCAACGCGCGCTCGACGACCTGTGGGTGTCGGAGGAGGTCCGCTATTACCAGGATCACGACGCATCGAGCGGGTACGGCGGCGAGGCGGTGATCGCACGATGAAGTCGGTGGCGATTTCCCTGCTGGCCCTCGGGGTAGCCTTCGGTGCCTGTGCGCAGACGCCGAAGACCGAGCCTGCGCCCGATCCGGACAGCGATTTCCTCAAAGGCGTCGTTATCGATCCGCCCGCCGAGACGCAGGCGGGCGCACCGGACGCGAGCGGCGACAAGGTCACCACTGCATCGCCGCCGGAGCAAGGCACCGACACGACCGTCAACCTTGACGACCTCGAAATCGACGTCGACTCGAACACGGACGACGATAAGGACAATATCCAGGGCACACCGGCGCCGAGCGCCGATGGCGAGCCTTCGCCCGATGGTCCGGATCTTATTGGTCAGGAGCCAAACGGACCGGTATCGACGACCGAGGACGGCGGGGACCTGACCGGGCTCACGGCGGCGGACGGCAGCAGGCTCGCGGCATGGCTGGATCCACTACGCATCAGCCTGAAGCACGAAATCTCGTACAAGTTCGCCTCGCCGAAGCGGCTGGTGAACAACCGGTCGTCTGTCCGGCTGGAATACTCGAAGCCCTTGACCAGCAATCTGTATCTCCGCCTGGATACGAAGCTCAATCTGCACTGGAGCAACGATCACCGCGCCAAGGCAAAGGACGAGGATCTTTTTCGCGAACTGGTCACGCGCGAAGCCTATCTGCAGAGCAGCTTCGGCAACACCAGTTTCCGGCTCGGCTACCAGATCCTGCCGTGGGGCGTTTCGGAGGGCGGCGCGATCACCGACGAAGTGAGTCCCCGCAACAGCGCCGAGTTCTTCTTCATCTCGCTGGAGGAGTCTCGCGTCGGCCAGCCGATGCTCGTCATGGACCACTTCGTCGACTCCGGCCAGTGGACCGCATTCTTCGTGCCACGGCCCGGTTACAACAAGTATCCGGACCGCGGGTCCGAGTACGACATCCCCGGCGCCTTCGACAAAAAGGCCCCGAACGACGACTGGGACAACGCCGGCACCTACGAATTCGGGGCGCGGTGGAAGCGCACGTTCGGCAAGAGCGACATCAGCCTGATGGCGGCGCGGCTGATAGACAACGATTACCTGGTGCGCCAGCAACGATTCCGCATGTACGGGCTGACCGCGAATGTCGCGATCGACAACCTGCTGCTGCGCGCGGAAGTCGCGCTGAAACAGCCGCGCGCGTTTTTCGCGCGTCCGGCCGGCAGCAGCGACCTGTCTATCGTCGAGAGCGACCAGTTCGACTCGAGCTTCGGCTTCGACTATTCGCCGGGTGGCCGGGCGCTTACCTATAGCGCCGAAGTCGTCTGGAGCCGTTTGCTCGACTGGCGCAGCGACATCGTGGGACGCGAGCGGGACGAACACTCGTTGGTGGGCTCGGTGAGCAACCGCTTCTTCAACGACGACCTGACCCTGAGTTGGCTCACCATCTATACCAAGCCGTACACCAGCTTCCAGCACAAGTTCCTCAGTTCCTACCTGATCGACGACAACTCCACGGTCTATTTCGAATTGTTCTTTCCTGACGAACGGGACGAACGTAGTGGGACCTGGCCGTATCGCGACCAGAAGCAGTTCGTCATCCGATATCAATATCAGTTCTAGCGACCGCGAGATGGATCACGCCATGCAGATACCCGTTGAAGACGTATCGAAGAAAATCCTGTCGAAGCAGATCGACAAGCAGGACGCCATGCGCCTGTTCCAGTCGCTGGACAAGGAGTCGCAGTTGCAGGTGCTGGCGATCGTCCGCCGTGCGGACGGCATCACGCTGGCGCACGACGGCAAGGGCGCTGCGCGGGCCCTGAAGACGATCGACCAGCGCGACCTCACCGACGAACACCGCGCCTGGATCGCCGCTCTCGTCGAGAAGTACGACCGCTTCGTGCCGAAGTCCAAGGCCAATGTTCTCGAACATCAGCTCCACTTCGTCGACCAGCGTCGCGCCTTCCACCTGATCAAGGATCTGAAGAAGCTCCACTTCCAGATCACCTACACCAAGGCCGAAGGCGCCTACGTCCACGACGCCGACGGCAACAGATACATCGACATTTCTGGCGACATGGGCGTGAACCTGTTCGGGCACCGCGCCCCCTTCTTGATCGACGCGGTCAAGCACAGCCTGGACCAGGGCATCCCGCTGGTCGGCTATTCCGACATGATCTTTCGGGCCTGCAAGTTGTTCTGCGAGATCACCGGCCACGAACGCGCGCTGTTCACGCAATCAGGAACCGAGGCGGTGATGTTCGCGGTACGCATCGCGCGCGCAGCGACCGGCCGCAAGAAGATCGTTCTTTTCGACGGCGCCTATCACGGCCTTTCGGATGCGGTGGCGGCCACGAGGGACCTCGCCGGCAACAGCTTCCCGATGGCGCCGGGCATCCTGCAGGACTTCGCCGACGAGGTCATCGTGCTGGACTACGGCGACATGGCGTCGCTTGACATGATCGAGCAGCGCGCCGGCGAGATCGCCACCGTGCTGGTCGAGCCGGTGCAATCGCGCCATCCGTACAAGAAGCCGGTCGAATTCCTCAAGGCGCTTCGCCAACTGACGATCGAGAAGGACATCCCGCTGATCTTCGACGAGATGATCACCGGTTTCCGCGTCTGCCCGCAGGGCGCGCAGGGCCGTTTCGGCATCCAAGCCGACATGGCCACCTACGGCAAGATTCCCGGCGGCGGCCTGCCCACGGGCGTCATCGCAGGTGCGGCGAAGTACATGGACCTGATCGATGGCGGCACTTGGCGATTCGACGACGACAGCATGCCGAGCTCCAAGCGCACAGGCATGGCCGGTACCCATTCGCAGAACCCGCTAAAGATCGCCGCCGCTCTGGCCGTCCTGGGAGAAATCAAAAAGCGCTGTGGCGATGGCGTGCAGTCGTGCGACGACTGCACCTGCTTCCAGCGCACCCTCAACGAAAAGACCACGCGGCTGGCCAACACGCTGAATGCGTTCTTCCGCGAAGAGCGCCTGCCGGTGCTCATCGACACCTTCGGTTCGTTGTTCCGCTTCCGCTTCGTCGACAGCTACTGGGGCGTGACCGAAGCGCTGTTTTTCATCCTGCTGCGCATGGAAGGCGTGGAGACCAACATCCAAGGCAACTGCTTCCTGACCACGGCCCACACCGACGACGACATCGAGGCAGTGACCGCCGGCGTGAAGGCGAGCATGTTGAACCTGAAGCGCAGCGGATTCTTCCGCGAACCCGATGAGGAACCGATGCAGGACACCGCACTGCTGGCCGAAACGACAGCATTCGCGCCTTCGCAGTCCGGCAACGCGCCGCCCCGCAACGAAATGGAGCGCCTGAGGGCGCTGCTCGCCGCCGACCTCGCGTTGGCAGAAGATCAGGGAGCTTGAAATGAGCGCTGTCGCGGAACTGCCATTGTTGGACACGATCGCGAGAACGGTCGCGTCCACGCTGAAAATCCCTGTCGATCGGCTGGACGTCGACGCTGACTTCGATTCGTTCGGCATGGACTCGATCATCGCGATCGAGCTGATGACGAATCTGAGCAAACAGCTCAAGGTGTCGATCACGCCGGCGCAGCTGACCTCGGTCAACTCGATCAGAGAGTTGGCCGGCTTCATCGGCGGTTCGATGAACGAGGCCCCGGCCGCGCCGGTGCCGAAGGCGCAGCCGGCCGCCGCCGCACAGCCTGCGCCCCCCGTCGCAGCCAAGGCATCGGCGGGACCGGCTGGTGGGGGCGCTGCCCCGCGTCGCCGTGCGGAGGTACGGCGGCAACCGCGCACCGACGGGGCAGGGGGCCTCGGACGCATGCTGGCCTTCGTCCGCGACGAATACGGCCTGGACCTGCACGGCGAGCGCTTCACATCCAAGCAAGCGTTGATCGACCATCTGCTGGAGTACCACGCCGACGTACTTTTGGATTACTACGGTCTGTCCGTCGACGAGCACAGCGCCGAGCCCGTCGAAGTGCAGGCGGTCGCGCTGCCGACCGGCAATCCCGGGATAGCAGTCGTCGGCATGGCCTGTACGTTCGCGGATGCCAAGACACCGGAAGCGCTGTGGCACAACCTGATCGAACAGCGCTCGTTGATCGCGCCGCTGAAGCGAAACCGTTGGGGCGCTACCGACGCCGACGCCGCGCCGCGCTGGGGCGCGCTGATCGAGGAGGTCGATCGGTTCGACCCCGCCTTCTTCGGCCTCAGCGAAGACGAAGCCCGCTTGTGCGACCCGCAGGAACGCCTGGTGACGCAGGCGCTTTACCACGCGCTGCAGAACGCAGGCTTGCGCGCGGACAAGTTGCGCGGTACGCGCACGGGACTTTTCCTCGGTTATGAGTACGCCGAATACGAGCATCACCTGCGTCGCAATCTGCACCGCATTCCGAGCGCTCCGGCGCTCAGCTCGTCCAGCCCGATCTACTACCTCGCCAACCGCATCTCGTTCCTGTACGACTTCAAGGGCCCGAGCGAAGTGGTCAACGCCAGTTGCGCCTCGTCCGGGCTTGCGATCCACCGCGCCTGTCAATCGTTGGCACAGGGCGAGTGCGACGTGGCCATCTGTGGCGGCGTGTCGCTCAATCTCTTCGAAGGCGACTACGCAGCGATCGCACGCTACGGCCTGCTGTCACCCGACGGCAGCTGCGGCGTGTTCGACGACGCTGCCAACGGCTTCACCCGCGGCGAAGGCGTCGGCCTGCTGGTGCTCACGCGGCTGGATGATGCCGAGCGCGACAATCGCCGTATCTTCGCCAAGGTCGTCGCGACCCACCAGAACAACCGCGGCCGTGCCAGCTTCATCTCCGAGATCAAGCACGAAGCCATCACTCAGGTGATCGCCGAATGCTACGAGAAGCACGGCATCGCGCCGAACTCGGTCCGCTACATCGAAGTCGACGGCTACGCCACAAAGTGGGGCGATTCGTTCGAGTTCGAAGGCATCAAGAATGCATTCGATGCGACCACGGGCGAGAAACACTGCGCGCTCGGCAGCATCAAGGGCAACATCGGCCATGTCGAGCCGGCCAGCGGCGTGGCCAGCGCGATCAAGGTCGCGCTGTCGCTGCACCACAAGCAGTTCCCCGCCACGATCACGAAGAAGACGCTCAACAGCTTCATCGACATCGAATCCAGGGCGCATCCGCTGTATATCGCCGACCACGCGCTGCCGTTCGACACGCTGCGCCGCGGCGACGAACCGATCCGCGCGGGCGTCAACTCCTTCTCCGACAGCGGCGTGAACGTGCACCTGCTGTTCGAGGAATACCGCACCGACCACGGCGTCACGCGCGCGCAGCAGGGCGGCCGCCAGTTGTTCGTCTTCTCGGCACGTACGCGCGAATCCCTGCAGGAATCGTTGGCCCTTACGCGCGAATCTCTGCAGGAATCGCTGACCCTCTACGCCAGCCGTCTGCCGCTGGAGGACTTGGCCTACACCATGCAGCTGGCGACCGTACCGATGGAGCATCGGCTCGCCATCGTCGCCGCCAGCCACAAGGAACTGCTCGAAGCTTTGGCGCGTGCAGCCAAACTTCTGGATAGCAACAAGCCGGTGGACAGCAATGGTCCGATCTTCATCGGCGGCCCGCAGGAGCGAGACAATGCACGCGTCTTCGACGTGATCAAGTCGCAGATCGGCGAGGACAAGCTGCTCGAGAACCTGCGCGAAGGCATGCTCAAGGATATCGCGCTGCTGTGGGTCGGCGGCATCGACATGCCCTGGGAGCGCCATTGGCGCGAAGTGGTCATGACTCGCCGCCGCAACGCGCAGGCGCTGCCGCAGTTGGTCGACATTCCGTCGTACCCGTTCGCCAAGAACCGCTACTGGCTGGATTTCGACGACGCCGATACTCCGTCGCGTGTGGAAATCCCCACCGTAGCAAGGCCGCAGAAAGCAAAGAGCGGGCCCGACGACGGTGGTGCGCCGGAAGTCGCGCGCGAATGGCGCTTCGTCGAGACGCTCGCCGACGGCGAACAGGCGAAAGTGCTCGATGCGGAGGACAAGATCGTGCTTTTCCTCGCACAGGAAACCGCGCGACTGCTGCAGATTCCGTACGCGGACGTCGATGTCGGCCAGAGCTTCCTTCAGATCGGCTTCGATTCGGTCGGAATGGCCTCGTTGATCCAGAAACTCATCGGGTTGCTCGGCGAGAACATCTCCCCGAGCGTCGTGTTCAATTACCCTGACATCCAGCAGCTCGGTCGTCATCTGACCGAAAACTACCGGACCAAGATTGATCGTATCCACGTCCTCGGCACGGCCGACGTGTCCGCCGCGGCCCCGCGCGCGCGCGCCGCGGCGGCCTCCGGTTCGAAGCTGCTGCGGGCGGCGGCCGCGGCGAAAACCGATCTCGAAACGTGGTTCGTGAGCCGGGACGCGGTCGCCGACGACCTTGTGCCGATGCAGACCAATGCGTCGGGAACGCCAGTCTTCGCCGTCCCGGGTGCCGACGGCAGCATCCTGTCGCTGCGGACTTTGAGCCGTGCGATGGACGGCGTGCGCCCGATGTTCGGGCTCCAGGCGGTTGGCCTGGATGGCAAGCGTGAACCTCTCGATTCCATACGCGCGATGGCCGAAGCCAACATCGCCACGCTTGCGGCATTGCGGGACTGCAGCAAGCTGAGCCTGATCGGCTATTCCAATGGCGCGGTCGTCGCTTTCGAGATGGCGCATCAACTGATGAAGAAGAACGTCGAAGTCGAACGTCTGGTGCTGGTGGATTGCCGCTGCCCGGGGCCGTCCGTCCGCAGTCTCCCGGATGAGATTTTCGAATCCTTCGTCAACCTGATCAATTCGCTCGGTGGCAAGTTCCAGATGGATGCCGATGAATTCCGCGAAGTCCCTGAGGACCGGTGGGCCGACTATCTCTTCGAACTCGTCCAGCGCAACGGCTTCTGGATGCCCAGAGAGAATTTCATGCTTGCTTATCGGCTTTCGCTCGCCAACGAGAAGGCTTGCCGCAGCTATCGTCCGAAAAAGCTGCCGAAAGCCTGCAAGACGGTGGTCGTCCGCGCGACGCGGGGCAACGGCGACCAGCCGCCGGAATTGGGGTGGAACAAGTTCCTGGCCAAGCCTGCCGCATGCATCGATGTCGACGCGGACCATCTGTCCGTCGTCGGCGCGGATGGCAGTGGAGTGATCGCGAGGATCTTCAAATAAGCCGCCGGCCTGGCGCGACCGATGACACGGGGTGGACCCGGAACGCATCGCCGCATTGAACCCCCAATCAGTCTGTCCCTGCAGGGGCGTCGAGCCTCCGCAGGGCAATCACCATGACCAACAGGAAGTGCATTCATGTCCGTTAGAGAGCGAATCGTAGGCCGATTGTCTGAGCACTTCGAAAACATTCCGGATGCGTTGCGCAAGAGGCGCCTGCTGGTCGGCATTGTTTTCCTTGCCTTGCTTGCCGCGAGCATCTTCGGCCTCGGCAAGCTGCGCACGGACATGACCATCGAGGGGTGGTTCGCCAAGGAAGACCCGACGCTGGTCGCGTTCAACCGCTACCACGCGCAGTTCGGCAGCGAGGACGGCGTCTACATCGTCTACAAGCCAAAGGACGGGAACGTGTTTTCGCCGGCTTCGCTGGAAGCCGCGCGCGGTATCCAGGACGAGCTGATCAACTTCCGCACCAGGCTCAAGGAGGGCGAGGAATCCGCGCTCGAACACATCGTCAAGGTCGACACCCTGGTGAATGCTCCGGTGCTGACGGTCGATGGGGACGTGCTGGCTTCCAGGCCGCTTGTGGGCGACACGGTGCCCACCTCGCCCGAAGCGATCGCCGAGATCAAGGCGATCGCGGAAGCCGAGAAGCAGCTGCCGCTCCAGTTCTTCTCGCGCGATCACAAGTACGGCGGAATCTATATCGAAACCGATTTCGGCACCGTCCCGGTCGACGCGGAGAAGGTCACCGACGAAACGATTCTGTCGCTTGATCAGACCGCCTCGCCAGATGAGGAAAAGCCGGTCGAGTTCAAGCCCACCGACCAGGCCGACTACCTGAAGCTGTTCGAGGAGCTCAAGAAGATCCTCAACAAGCCCGAGTACGCCAAGCAGTTCGACTTTTACGCGGTCGGCAACACTGCGGCCGCCGAGCACGACGTGAAGATGTCCGAAGAGATGGGCATTCTCTACCTGGCCGCGTTCGCGATCATCATGGTACTGCTGTGGTTCCTGTTCCGCTCCGCGTCGGCCGTAGTGTGGTCGATGCTGATCGTCATCCTGAGCACGGTTTTCACGCTTGGCGTCACCGGGTTGCTCGGACTCACCGTCACCGGTTTCCTGATCCTCACCATCCTGTTGATTCTGACCGTCGGTGTCGCTGATTCGGTACATACGCTGACCGGCTACACCCGCCTGCGCACATCCGGCATCGGCCATCAGGAAGCGCTGCGCCACACCTACAAGTTCGCCGGCGTGGCACTGCTCCTGACCGGCTTGACCAACGTGGCCGGCACGATGGCGCTGAACATCACGCCGGTCGTTCCGATCCAGACCTTCGCGTTCATGTCGACCCTCGGCATCCTGTTCGCTTTGCTGCTGACCTTCTACTTGCTGCCGGTGTTGATCGACCTTTGGCCGACGGTGTCGAAAAAGAAGGTGATCGTCGCTACGCCGGAGAAAAAGCAGTTTCTGGATGTGCTGCCGCGTCTCAAGTCGGCCTTGGACAAGGTCGTTCCGCTCGTGGAGAGGCGTCCGGTCGCGTTCATCATTCCCTTCATGCTGGTGCTCGTGGTCTCCATCTACGGCGCGACCCAGGTGAAGATCGACTCGCAGATCCTGGACCAGTACCCCAAGGACTCGACCTTCACGCAGAGCGTGAAGGTTGCCGACGAGCACATGATGGGCTCCTCCGCCATGGTGCTGTACCTCGATTTCGAGGAGGACTTCGCCCTGCAGGATCCGGCTGTACTGAAGGCGATGGACGAGCTGCAGAAGAAGTTCGAGACCAAGTACAAGAAGTACGTGGTGACGACCAACTCCATCGCCTATGTCGCGAAGGACGCCAACCGGAAACTCAACGGCAACGCTCCGGAGTACGAGCGGATCCCCGACACGCGCGAAACGCTGTCGCAGACGCTGTTCCTGTTCAACAACGCGAACCCGAGCGAGCGCCAGCGCCTGGTCGACGACAGCTACCGCAAGGCCAACATCAAGATCTCGCTGCACAACTACGGGTCGTACGAGTATTACGAGGTCTTTAAGCAGATGCGCGCCGACATCGACGAGACGATGTCGCAGCTGAAGACGAAGTACCCCAAGGCCGAAGTGTCCATCACCGGCATCTTCGCGCTGGCGATGCAGGCGGCACAGTACCTCACGGAAAACGAAGTCATCACTTTCGGGATCGCTCTCGTAGTGGTGAGCGTGATCCTGCTGCTGGTGTTCGGCTCGTTCAAGGTCGGAATGATCGCGTTGATTCCCAACCTGATCCCTGCGTTGCTCGCCCTGGGACTGCTCGGGATCACCGGAGTTCCCCTTGATTTCTTCACGATGATGCTCGCGCCGATCATCATCGGCATCTCGATCGACGACACCGTGCACTTCATTTCGAACTACCAGCTGCAACTCGCCGAGGACGGTGACGTCAACGCCGCGCTGCAGCGGACCATGGCCGACACCGGCCCGGGCGTGGTGTTCACCGCGCTAATCCTGGGCCTGGGCTTCGGCATCATGGCCATCGCCTCCGCGGCGGGCACGTCCAACATGGGCAAGTTCGGTGCGCTTGCGATCTTCATGGGTCTGCTCAACGACTTGTTCCTGCTGCCGGCGCTGCTGCTGAAGTTCAAACCGAAGTTCAAGAAGGAGCATGTTCCTGCTACCAGCCATGCTGTTGATATTCAAACCGAAGTTGAAGAAGGAGCCGTTGGATGAAAACCGCTTACCGTATTTTTCTCGCAGCCCTGTTCCTGGCCGCCCCGACGGCATGCCTTGCGCAGGACGCCCGCGAGATCATGATCAAGGTGGACGATGCGACGAATCATAGCTTTTCGTCTTCGGCCCGCCAGTTGAAGTATTCGACCTGCCGCTACAACGTAAGCGGCGGAAAGCTGTCCTGCGCCGAGAAGCCACGCATCGTGGTCGTCGAGTCGTTTAGCAAGACCCATAGCACCCCGGGCCTCCCGGGACAGCGCGACCTCGAATTCAAGGCGCTCGACGTCATCGTCCAACCGATCAGCGACAAGAACACGGCGATGCTTTCCTGGGGATACGCCGAAGACAAGGCTTCTGACTTCTGGGTCTATCTGCCTGTGTTGAGCAAGGTCAAACGCATCGTTTCCGTCGCCGACAGCGGCGAGAGCGGAGCCGTGTTCGGTTCGGAATTGTCAGCCGAAGACGCGGACGTCAGGAAGGTGAGGGATTACACGTACAAAATGCTTGGCGAGGACACCTATCGTGGCCGCCCGGTCTGGAAGATCGAGTTAACCCCGACGGCCAGCCGCCGCAAGCATTCCTTCTACGGTCGCATCGTCTCCTATGTCGACAAGGAGCGCTTCATCGTGCTGAAGGAGGATCTCTACGATCGTAGCGGCAGGAATTACAAGCAGTACACGGTGCTGGAGGTGAAGCAGTTCGGCAAGGTCTGGCTGGTCACGAACGCCGCGATGAACAACCTCACCAAGCGCCGGATCACCACCTGGGAGCATCCCCTCGTCGTGCTCAACGTCGACATCGACGAAGAGTTTCTGAGCGAGCGCTCGTTGACCGACTTCGCCTATCGCGAGCGTCATATGCAGCTCTACCGCAAGTACCTGACCCAGGGGACGGAAACCACACAACAGGGATCGACCAAGTCATGACCATGTCCAGAGACGCTGAAATCTACGATTGCATTGTGGTCGGCTCAGGCACCGCCGGTGCGGTGATCGCGCGCGAACTCAGTCGTAGCGGGCAAAAGGTGCTGATCCTGGAGCGGGGGCCGTATATCCCGCTCAAGGAGACGATCTGGACGCTCGGGTCGATGTTCAACGAGGTCCCTGTGGCCGACAAGCTCAAGGACGCCAGGGTGTACGCCGCGGGCGGCTCGAGCGCGATGTTCATGGCGGTCATGGACGAACCGCCGATCGATGCCTATCGCGCGCTCGGGATCGATCTGCAGCCCGCCTACGACACGATGCGTCTACAGGTCCCGCTCGCCGAGATGGCCGACGCGCTCATGAGCCCGCAGGCGCACAGAGTGCGCGAAGCGGCCCTCGCGCTCGGTTACGACTGGAAGAAGAAGCTGATGCTGATCGACCAGTCGAAATGTAGCGGCGTCTACTCGTACGAGGCCAAGTGGAAGGCGCTGACCTTCGTCGACGAAGCCGTGCGCCAGGGCGCGGTGCTCAAGTGCGGGGCCCTCACGGAACGCGTACTGATCGAGAACGGGCGCGCGGTCGGCGTGGAATGCAAGACCAAGGAAGGAGTGGTCCAGTTTCGGGCGGAGCGGGTGGTTGTCTGCGCGGGTTCGCTGGCGACGCCGCAGCTGCTGCGCGGCAGCGGGCTGCAGCATGTCGCAGCCGGCGGCTATTACATCGATCCCGCCTTTACCATGTTCGGCCGCGTCCCGGGCCTTCGCGGCGTCGACAGTTTCTGCGGCACCATGGAAACCACGCTCGAAGAGGGCATCGTCCTCAAGGACGCGAACGTGCACAAGCTGCCGTTCCGCATGTTCATGCTGCAGTACATGCAAATTTCGCGGATGTTCGCGTATCCCGAGAGCATCGGAGTCACGGTGATGGCCCACGACGAAGTCGGCGGCGGGCTCTCCGCCGATGGTCGCTACCACAAGACGCTCGATGCCGCGGTTTTCGACAAGCTCGCGCGCGGCGAGCAGGCGGCGCGGGCGATCCTCGAACGCGCCGGCGCCCGTGACATATTCAAGGCACCAATGTTTTCCGGCGGCGCCCTCGGTACGTTGCGCGTAGGCAGCGATGTCGACGCGAGACTCGAAACCAGCGTGCGCGATCTCTACGTCTGCGACGGTTCGCTCATCCCGGAGAACGGACGGGTCGCGCCGACACTAACCCTGCTTTGCCTGGCGAAGTATCTCGCCGACATCTTGACCAAAACCCGGAACGTGAACATGCCCGCCGAAGCGGAGGTCGTGTCGGCCTGACCGCCGCCACCCCGCGAGCGGCGCTCGTGTTCCATCACCCAACCCATTGCAAGACAAGGAAGACGACATGACCGAAGTATCGAATACCGCGACCACGGACAAGGCCGCCAAGAAGATCAAAGATCCACTCTGGAAGAGACTCTATTTCGCTTTCAGCTTGTTTGTGATGGCCGTACTCGTCGCGCATTTCGCGTGGGTGGCCTGCGGTTCGGCTCAATGGAAGCTCGCCAAGGACGAGGATGGCATCAAGGTCTACACGATGAAGGCCCCGGGCGACGCGATGCTGAAGATGCGAACGGTGATGGAGGGCGACTACACGCTGACCCAGTTGACCTCGCAGCATATCGGCGTCGGCGACACTCTGCAGGTTTGCATAGAGTGGATACCCGGATGCAAGAAAATGACCCGTATCAAGAACTTCGACCTGACGCCAGGAGACAACGACAGGTTCGACAGGGATATGTGGCAAGTGGAGCTCCCCGGACCGTTCGCCGATCGAGAGCTACTGATCTCGACAATCTTCCATCAGGACAAGAAGACCAAGCAGGTCACGCTCGATGTGGTGGGCATGCCCAACAGCTTGCCGCCCACGCCCGGCGTAGTACGGCTGGAGCGGATTCACAACCAATGGAAGTACACGCCGAAAGCCAACGGCAAGGTGGAAGTGGCACTGATCCAGGACGTTGGTTTCTCTGACGTCGGCTTTTTTCCGTACTTCCTCCTGAACCTGTTCAACGTCGACGATAGCCACAAGTTCTTCGCGACCACGTTGCGGACGAGCTTGAAGGAACCCAAGTACGTCAACGCCAAGCTGGATTTCATTGACGACATCGGCGACCGGATGCCCGTAGCTACTTCGGCACACGGCCCCTAACCGCCGAATTCGAACAGTCGGGTAGGGCGCCTGTTGGACTCTCGAACCTCCGGCGCCCTATGGGCTCGCACATCTGCCAGCACGAACGGCCGAAACAAATTGCAGCCAGTCTTCTTGTGAACCGAACCAGACCATTACCGAGAACGGAAGGAACCAGAGCATGACCGAGACGATCGAGGAAGCCGAAACGACGATCCAGGAAACCGGGACGACGACCCCGGAACTGTTCAACCCGTTCAAGCCGGGATTTGATGAAAACCCGTACGAGCACTACCGGACGCTGCGCGACACCAACCCGGTGCAGGAGCATCCGATGGGGTTCTGGTTCGTTTCGCGTCACGCCGACGTCTCCGCGCTGTTGCGCGACGCTCGGCTTTCCGTGGCGGACAGCAACCTCGCCGCCGGCCCGATGCGCGACCAGTACGAGAAACTCATCGCCAACGCACCCGTCAAGCTGGTGACTCTGTTGGACAGTGACCCGCCGGACCACACCCGGCTGCGGTCGCTGGTCGGCAAGGTGTTCACACCTCGCTCGATCGCTGCGCTGGAGCCGATGGTGACCGAACTGGTCGACGAGTCACTCGACCGCATCGCCGATGCCGGCTCGGTCAACCTGATCGACGCACTCGCGTTCCCGTTGCCGTTCGCGGTGATCTCCACGATGCTCGGCATGCCGGACATCGCCGATCACAAGCGGCTGCTCGAGTTGACCGAGACGCTGGTCATCGCGCTGGAACCGGTCGCCGATCCCGACGTGATGACATCCATCGTCGACGCCGAGGTCGAGCTCTCCGGCATGATGCGAGAGGTCATCGCGTGGAAGCGGAACAATCCGGCCGACGACCTGCTGACCGCGCTCATCCAGGCAGACCATAACGGCGACTTTCTCTCCAACGACGAGCTGGTGGCCCAGATCCTGCTGCTCTTCATCGCCGGCCACCATACGACCGTCAACCTGATCGGCAATGGTGTCACCGCGCTGTTGCGCCACCCCGACCAATTAGCGCTGCTGCGATCGAACCCGGACCTCATCGGCAACGCCGTCGAGGAGTTCCTCCGCTACGACAGCCCCACCCACCAGACCCGTCGGATCACCCTCACTCCGTACCAGGTCGGTGGCCGGGAGATCCCGGCCGGCGCGATGATGATCGCCTGCCTCGGCGCGGCCAACCGGGACGAGCGGGCGTTCGGCCCGGATGCCGACGTACTGCGAATCGACCGCGAACAGGCCCGCCATCACGTGTCTTTCAGCGTCGGCGCGCACCACTGTCTCGGCTCCGCGCTCGCCAGGCTGGAGGGCAGGGTGGCGATCAGCCGGCTGGTGAACAGGTTCCCCGGACTGGCGTTGTCCGGTCGGGTGCGCTGGAACGGCCGCATCAACCTGCGCGGCGCGACGGATGTTCCCGTCAGCGTGTAGGCACGTGCCCGACTGTAGGCGCGAGGACTCAGTCATACCTGCAGGGGCGTTTGCACCGCTCCTGCGTCGCGCGTTGGTGTGAACTCCTCACGCTGAAAATCCTGCCAACCGAGGCATCACATGAACCTCCGCAGAGTTAGATATCTGCTCCGGCTGATGAAGACGTCGAGCCTGGCCGAAGTCGAGGTCAGGGAAAATGGAGTGGACGTTCGTGTTACACGATCACCCAGAAACGAGGCGTCCCTGGCTCAGCAACAGCCACTGACCATCTGCAGCCCCGGTCAGGCCGAAGGACGCCTGCCAGACAAGCACATCGTCCGTTCGCCGATGGTGGGCATTTCCTATGCCTCTCCCGGTCCCGTCCAGCCTCCGTTCGTCAGCATCGGAGGAAGTGTCAAACGTGGCGATACGCTGGGAATCGTAGCGGCATTGAGTACGGCCAGCTCGATCGAAGCAAGCGCGTCCGGGACGATTCTTAGAATCCTGGTTGAGAATGGCCAGCCAGTGGAGTTCGATCAGCCCTTATTTGTTATTGGATAGTCCGGTTGTCATGCGTCTAACATTCGGACGTACTATTCTGAAATTGATGGCCGGGTTGCAGAGTGGTTATGCAGCGGACTGCAAATCCGCGCACGCCGGTTCGATTCCGGCCTCGGCCTCCAATGTGCAAGCCCTGAGCCGCTGTCAGGATCAGGCACCGACGAAACTCTCGACAACGCGATCGTCGAAGTCGTCAATCTGTACAACAAACTCGAATTGCCCGGCTATTGGGGCAGTGACAAGAGCGCGTCTGCCGGCGGCACCAAATGGAGCGTGTACGAGCAGAACGGAATACCACCACCACCAAAAGGATTTGAAGCTATGCCCCAAAATCGACTCCGCCCGAACCTGGTTGCGGCAGGCCTCACCACTGCTATCGCGGCGCTTATGTGGGCGCCTTCGGCGCTCGCTCAGAGTAGTGACGCCAGCGACGGTCATGGCCAGTGGTCTGCTGGCTTGGCAGCGGAAGGCCTCGACAAGCCCTATGCCGACTACGACACCGAGACATACGTCCTTCCGTTCGTATCGTACGAGAGCAGGTGGATCAGCGCCTCACTGCCTAAGTTCGACATCAAGTTGAACTCGAGCGAGACACTGTCCTTCCGCCTTCGTGCCAGCGTGGCCGGCGACGGCTACGATGCGAAGGACTCGCCGGCACTCACCGGAATGAAAGATCGCAAGTTCAGCCTGTGGGCAGGCGGCGCCGTCGTCTGGAACACAGATTTCGCGAACTTCACTGGTGAGGTTCTTACCGATGCCGGCGGCAAGAGCAAAGGAACCAGTGCCAAGCTCCAAATGGACCGACGCTTCGCTGCGGGCAGCTTTGGGTTTACCCCTCGATTGGTTGCCGAATGGATCGATGACAAGTACGTCGACTACTACTACGGCGTGGAGCAGAGCGAAGTGCTGGTCGATCGTCCCTTCTATGAAGGCAAGGCGACCACCAACGCGCAGGTCGGACTGACCTTGGACTACAACCCCGCCGAACACCACACAGTGTTCTTGGATGCGGGGTTCACGCGTTACGGCAGCGCCGTCGAAGACAGCCCCCTGGTGGATAAACCCAATCTGACGACGCTTGGACTTGGCTACTCCTACCGCTTTTGATCTTTGAGTCGCCGTAGGCACTGGCTGCCTACGGCGTAAGGGTAGACGCCATACCCGAAGTATCCGTAGCCATCCTGGCGATTCGCGTGCCTCAAACGGCCGCTTTGTCTGCGTACTGCTGTAGGGAGCGCAGGCCCGACGCATCAGCGGCTTCGCTGACCGCTCTTCGGTTGAGAAATTTTCCGGCAACTGTTCGTGGCAAACCCTTATAGACGCGGGGCAGGGCATAGAGATGCTGCGTTGAGCCCGGTGTCATTTAGAGCGGCCGCTGTAAAACCACACAAGGACAGGGGATATGGAATTCCGTGAGGAAGAACAAAAGCAGCTCGACCGTTTGACATTGGCCGCCCATCTGGGTGCAATTGATCGCCGCAGTTTTCTGAAGACTTTGCTTGCCGCGGGTGTCTCCGCAGTCTTCGCTGCCGAGCTAGCGGATCAGGCGGCGATGGCGGCCGAAAATCAGCGTGCGCGTCGCGCTCATTTGCTCGCCAGTTACGACTACATCGTGGTTGGCGCAGGTGCCGCTGGCTGTGTGCTGGCGAACCGGCTCTCCGCCAATCCCGCCGTGAATGTTCTGCTGCTGGAACCCGGATCGGCCAATCTGGATCAGCCGAAATTGTACGACCCGACGTTGTGGCCACTGAATTTGGGCAGCGAAACGGACTGGGCATACGTCAGCGCGCCGCAGGCCGGCTTGAACGGCAGAGAACTGCCGCTTGCGGCAGGCCGCGTGATTGGCGGTTCGGCCAGCATCAATGGATGCGCTTGGGTGCGTGGCGACGCCCGCGATTATCTCGCCTGGGAGCGGGCGGCGGGCCCGGAGTGGGGCGCATTGCGGATGTTTTCGAATTTTCGCCGGGTCGAATCGTATTCCGGTGCGCCCGATCCACGCCGCGGTCGCAATGGGCCGATTGCGACCACAACGCTCGCAGCCGACCACCCGTTGACCCGACCATTGATCGAAGCAGGACGTGAGTTCGGTTTGGGCGAAGTCGCGTTCAATGGCGCCCCTCTGATCGATGGTGTCGGCTCGAGCGATGTGAATATCCATGATGGCCGTCGATCTGGCCCCGCACAGGGTTATCTGCTTCCGGTATTGTCGCGCCCGAATCTGACCTTGTTGACCGGGGTCGAGGTGTTGTCGCTGATCATCGAAGGCGGGGTTTGCCGCGGCGTGAATGCCGTCGCCGGGAACGCGCCAGTGAGATTCCGCGCCGATGCTGAAGTCGTGGTGTCGGCCGGGACGCTTCGCAGCCCGAAGATCCTGCTCCATTCGGGCGTCGGACCGGCCGACGATCTGCGTGCGCTCGGCATTGCGGTGCATGCCGACTCGCCTCGTGTCGGTCGCAATTTGCAGGATGGTGTGTCGGTCACCGGTGTCGAATTCCAGACCCGACAATCGCTTGCCCCCCCAGTCGGCAATGGGCTGGGTTGCTTCTATTACGCGCGGACCAACCCTGCCGGG
The DNA here is from genome assembly GCF_054779815.1 of Lysobacter tyrosinilyticus. NCBI lineage: Bacteria > Pseudomonadati > Pseudomonadota > Gammaproteobacteria > Lysobacterales > Lysobacteraceae > Lysobacter > Lysobacter tyrosinilyticus. Next base: position 33,711 of record NZ_BAAGXN010000003.1, on the reverse strand, counting down.
GAAGGGCCTAATCTCCAGATCATCAGCACTCAGTTCGGGACGGGAAGTGATCCAAGCGCATCCTTCCTGCTGATTCCGTCCCTGATCAAACCGCACAGTCGCGGCCAACTCCGACTGACAAGCGCCGATCCGCGTTCGCCGGCAAGGATTGATCCGCGTTGTTTGTCGGCACCCGAGGATCTGGAAGCTCTGTCCAGAGGCTTGGAGCTGGCCACCGAAATCGGTTTGTCGCGGCGATTGTCGTCGATCACGACCGGAGTTGCGTTTCCGGGCCGTCTTTCGCGCGAGCAGCGCATCGCCTATATCCGCAACGCGGCGTTTACTTCCGATCACCCGAGTTCGACCTGCGCGATGGGGTCCGATCATCGCAGCGCACTCGATCCCAAGCTGCGAGTGCGTGGTGTACGCGGCTTGCGGGTGGTCGACGCATCGGCGATGCCGGAACTGCCGGCAAGCAATATCCACGCACCGACGCTGATGCTTGCTGAAAATGCGGCGCGACTGATGGGCTTCGGCTGAACCCAACTACCCAACTAGTTGTCCGCTGCTGCCGCTGCCCGGATACCTTCGGGCAGCGGTGTTGGCCGACCGCTGGTGATATCGATCCACACCAGGACAGATGCGGGCCTATGGGTCCAGTTGTTCCGAAAATTCGGCTGTGGCGATACAGCCACCGATCTAGCAAATCGGGGCTGATCCAGTCGCGATCCAATTGCGCACGGACGCGGCGGTGCCGCCGTCAGCCCGCAAGCGCGGCAGCCGGTCGGGCGCGCGGCCTGCGAAGGGCACGCGCTCGCGCACTACGGAAGCTTAGTCATGCCCGTGGAGCCGTCCTGCCCCGGTAAGATCGCAGCGGACGTGTGCACATTATCGGAACGAGGCGATGGACCACCCCCTACTTGCCGCCATTGACCGGATGCGAGCCGCCAAGGACGCCTACGAAGACGCCTGCCGAAATGCTTGGCCGGTCCTGCTGGCGGCGCATCCCCAGATTCGGAATGTACTCAAGGAATGGGACATGGACGAAACGCTCGCTGCGAAATGGTTCTGCACGGCCCACTTCGACGATGGCCGGAAGACGGCGCAGGAACTGTTTGCTGAAGTGCGTGGTGAGGAAGTATTCGCCCGCATCAATCAGATTGCGCACGGCGTGTACCGGTAACCGCCATTACCTCGCGGCGTCTTCACCCCAGCCCATCTAGGTTTGGTTGCGCTGGAGGGCCAATGCCGCCAGCCACTGCCGTTGAGCACGAGACTGGGACGATGGGCAATGAGCGGTGCATCGCGTACACCGTGCGACCTGCTAGTCGAGGATGACGTGCGACCTGCTAGTCGAGGATGAGATTGCCCTGGCGCAGATGGTGGAAGACGCCTTAGTTGATGCGGGTTACGGCGTAGCGCGTGCATCGCGTGTGACGGATGCATTGGAGATCATCCAGGCAGGGCCCATTCCAAGGCGTTAAAATTAGTCGAGCGTCCTACAGCTGCCTGGCCGTATAGGCTCCGAGGCCTTAAATCGGCGTCTATGCAATCGCTCCCAATTTCGGAGGCAATGGATCATGCCCATCATCAACGACCTCCTAAGCCTCCCTGACAATCTTCCGGTGCCGATAGACGACGGTGCCTGTGATCACCTGGAGGGCATGCGCTTTCCCAGCCTCGCCCTGCCTGCGACAGACGGTACCAGCATTGATCTGTCGGTAATGCCAGGGCTGAGCGTGGTGTTCGTCTATCCGAGGACAGGGCAACCGGGGATTCCGCCGCTGATTCCCAACTGGAATGAAGTGCCAGGTGCGCGTGGCTGCACGCCGCAGACGTGCGGATATCGAGACCTGGCAGACGAGTACGCGGCCATGGGATGCAGGATCTTTGGGCTCAGCACCCAGACCACCGAATATCAACGCGAACTGGTCGCCAGACTAGGCCTCCCGTTCCCGGTACTCAGCGATGCCAAGCTCGAACTGGTGCGTACGCTGTCGTTGCCTACGTTCGACGCAGCCGGGGAGGCGCTAATCAAACGCATGGCCTGGATCATTGAGGACGGTCGCATCGTGAAGCTGTGGTACCCCGTTTTTCCGCCTGACGAAAACGCCGCGCAGGTGCTGAACTGGCTGAGAGAGCACCACGGGCGCAGCTGATTAGAGGAGATCCTTGTCACTCCGCAGGGGCTGCTAGCGAAAAGCAGATCCCTCTCGCTGCGCTCGGACTTATGGGTAAAAGCGAGTTGGTGCAGCGTTACGAGGCGATTACGCCTCCACGATCAGCGACAGCTCGTCGAAGATCGCGCGAAACGCGGCAGCGGCTCCGCGGGCACCGCGCATCGCCGAACGAATGCCCTCGTCATCCGGGCATCCGCGCGTGCGCACAAGCCGTTCGAGCGCAATTTCTGCGTGCCCCAGTTTGTAGTCGAGTCGCGCATGCTGGCATACCGACTCAAAAGCGGGCGCTGCGAAGGGGTACAACTTTGCGAAATACTCAAACTGGCGAATAAGTTGTTCTTCGCCGCGAATGGTCGACGGAGTGTGGAAGATCGCGTAACAGCCCAGGTACGCCATGGTGTCCGAGGAAATGTCGACCATGTAATCGATCAGGCGTTGCGTGGAATCAAGCGGGCCATGCACCACTGCGCCATCGCGTGCGAGTCCACATTTGGCGAAGCCGTGGAGCAGGATCGCCGCGTGACCGAACTCTTCGCGGTAGTGCCGATCGAGCAAGTCGCGTGCGTCTGGATCATTGCAGCGCTTCACCGCGATGAGATTGTGGCGGTCTGCGCCGACGGTGCGATGATAGAGCTGGGCCAGGAACTGCATGACCTGCGTCTGGGATGCTTCACCCCGATGAAACGCATCCCAAAATGGCGAACGGAAGATGTCCTCCACCCAGGAGTCGCAGATGGCGAAGAGTCTGGCCAGAAAGGTATCGGCTGTCCGTGGGCTTGGATCCAGCGTCACCAACAGATCTTCCGCGGCGAGCGTCTCCAAGACTCTCGTGTGCGGCGATGACATAGCTTCGCTCTGTAATACGCCACGCTCCAGGGCGGCAAGCAGGGCGGGCAACGTCGGCAGCTGCGGGCCGCTCAGGTCGATGACACACCCCGGCGCTTCCAAGCGCAACCGGTTGTTTGCGTGAGCCCACCGCACATGCGGTGAGAGCATCAGTACCGCCGTCCCGCTCACAAAGCGTTTCCAGTCCCCATGCGAGGAAGCGACATGCCAGAAACTCGGACGTTGATCGTCTTGATCTCTGTGTACTGCTCCAAGCTCCACCTTCCTCCGACACGGCCGATGCCGCTCTCACGGCGTCCTCCGAACGGTGCGCGGATGTCCCGGATCACCGGCGCGTTTACCCCTACGACGCCGCATCTGAGGTGGCGTGCCAAGGCGAGACCGCGAGAACTGTCTGCAGACCAGACGGTGGCCGACAGTCCGTAGTTCGTGTCGTTCGCGAGGGCTACGGCTTCTGCGTCGTCGCGGAAGGAGAATACTGCCGCTACTGGCCCGAAGACTTCCTCTTGTGCAATTTCCATCCCAGCCTGCACGTCGGTCAGCACGACGGGGGTCATGTAGTGGCCTAGAGGAAGTGAGGCAGGTCGATGCCCACCGCAGACCACGGTCGCGCCTTCGCCAACGGCGCGTTCAACGGTGGCAAGCACGTTCTGCAAGTGCGCGCCGTCGATCAGGGGCCCCATCTCGGTGTGCGGATCGCGCGGATCACCCACGCGAATCGCGCGCACTCGCTCGGCAAAGCGATTGAGGAAATCGTGCTGAAGACTCTCGTGAATCAGGATGCGCGAACCCGCCGTGCAGACCTCGCCGTTGCTCGAGAACGCCGACAGCAAGGCGCCATCGATTGCAGCGTCGAGATCGGCATCTGCAAGTACGATCGTGGGCGACTTCCCGCCCAGTTCGAAAATATTGCGCCGATGGATCGGGGCCCACTTCGAAATGGTCTTGGCGGTTTCCGTGCCGCCCACAAAGCACAGGCCATCCACGCCTCCGGCAAGCGCCAGCGCTTCTCCTGTGGGTTGCCCGCGGCCATGGATCACATTGATCACGCCAGGCGGAAACTCGGCTGCCGCGAACAGTTTGGCAAGCAGCGCCAAAGTCACTGGGGCGCGCTCAGAACTCTTCAGAACCACCGTATTGCCTACGGCGAGGGCAGCGGCCACGTTCATTGTCGCCACCGCCAGGGGCGCATTCCATGGGGCGAGCACGGCTATCACGCCCAGGGGTTCGCGCTGTACGAGATGAAAGTAAGCCCCGTCCATGGGGATGCATTCCCCGGACATCCGCACTGCTTCGTCGGCGAAGAAGCGCAGGTGCGCGATGGCTCGCGGGAGATGTCCCTGCGAGGTCATCTTCAAGGTCATGCCGGTGTCGGCCGACTCCGCCTGCGCGAAGGCGTCGAGATTTTCTTCGAGAAGATCGGCAACGAGCTGGAGCTTGGATGCCCTCGCTTGCACCGGGAGCATCGACCAGCTTCCATCATCGAAGGCGCGACGTGCTGCAGCCACGGCCTTGGCTACTACTCCGGCGTCGGCCTCGGGTGCGAGTGCCAGCAGTCTCTCGGTGGAGGGATCGTAGGATGGAATCTCGTTGGCCCGGCTCGGGCAATCAAGCACTCCGTCCACGAGTTGAACAAGATGACCGTTCGAGCTCACGGTGCGCCCCCATCGTTTTCCGCCTCTTGCAACTGGCCCACGGGGGCAGAGCAACCCGCAACCAGCCGGAAACGGCTTGGGCAGGTTGGATCGGGGCATGTCTCTCCGCAGTGCCCGGACAACACGGATGTGGGCAATTTCGCGGGTGCACGGAAGGAGGGAAGCTCGCGCACATGAGCGAAGGCTCTTTCAAAGCCCTGAATCGTCTCGTCGATAAGATGCGCGTCGTGCGCGGCCGATAACCACCCGTGACTCATATGGCAGTCGACGCCCTCCAGTAATAGCGTGCGGCGCAAGGTGGCATAGTCCGACGAGCGTTCGCGCGCCAAACGCACGACAGCGGGACCGGGAGAGATCGGGTCTCCTGCGTCCAGCGCACCGATCAGCAGATGAAAGATGGAACTTTGGTGAGTCGCACGAACGTCTATGTCCGCAGCGTGGGCGGCAGCGTTGATCCCTGCAACCAGGTTGCAAGTGGCAGCCTCGGCTTTGGCTTGTGCTGTTCCATCGGCAACGAGATCGAGCGTGACAAGCGCCGCGGCGGCACTGAGCGGGAATCCGTTGAAGGTGCCTGCATGCACTACATGAGCGGGCTCGTTCGTTGCGGAAAGCCCGCCCGAAATGACCGAAAGAACATCCTTCCGGCCGCCAATGAGACCGCCGGGCATGCCGCCAGCCGCAATCTTGGCCAGCACCGTAATATCCGGACGCACATCGGCAAGTGCTTGGACGCCGCCAGGTGCATAACGAAAGCCGCTGATCACCTCATCGAAGATCAGCAACGCGCCATGGAGATCCGCGATGCGTCGAAGCGATGCGAGGTACTCCGGAGACCACGACAGAGAACCGGCACTGCCTCCACCCGGTTCGAGAATGATCGCGGCTACGTCGCCTTCGCGGAGCTCATCCAGCACGGCTCCGGTATCCAACGGCGGTACGACGGCGACATGTTGATCGACACCGGGATTCAATCCGCCTTGCTTGCTCGGCAGCGCATGCGCCAAGGCCTCGTCGTGCCACCCGTGATAGTGGCCATCGACCCGCACGATCCGAGGGTGACCCGTCCATGCGCGGGCGACGCGCAGCGCCAGCAGTGTGGCTTCCGTACCCGACGCAGTGAAGCGAACGTACTCGCAGGAGGGCATCAATTCTCGGATGCGCTCTGCCCACGCGTACTGCAATACGTGAGCGCCCCCGAGGTGCTGCCCCAGCCGCATCTGCTTCGCGACGGCATCGACGACGGCGGGATGCGCATTGCCCAGCAGCAAAGAACCATGCCCCATCCAGAGGTCGACGTAGCGCACTCCGGACACATCCCACTTCTCGGCGCCATTGGCGCGCGCAAACACGATAGGGAAGGGCGACATGCGCCAGCTTTGGTGCGCCGCACCGCCTGCCAGGACGGGCTCGGCTGTCAGGCTTGGACCGGAAGCTCTAAGCCGCGCGGTATAAGCCGCTTCGATACTCGCCTCGATCTCGGTCTGGCACGTCACGCAGGCACTCCGGCAACCATCGGGCGGCGGAGCGAAAAGTCCCCCTGTTTCCCATACCAGTCCTGGATTCCTTCAAAGAACAGGACGAAGTTCTCGGCGACGGTCTGCATCGCCAGACTTGCCCGTCCCCGCTCCTTGGGTGTGATGCCCGCTTGGCACAGCAAGGTGAACGTCGTCTCCTCGTGGTGCAGCTCGACGTCGATGCGCGCGTGCCGGCGAAACGCATCGAACATGGGCGCCGCGAATGGATACAGGCTACTCAGCGTTCCATAGAACTCGTCCAGAGCCTTGACCGAAGGCTCGGTGATGCCTGGTTGCATCACCGCGAATGCGGCGGTGTAGGGCAATTCTCCCTCGATTGCGAGTTCCGCCAGACCATTGATCAGCGCCTGGGTGTGAGGCAGCGGCGGCGCTATCAGAATCGACGAGCGATCGAGCCCGGAGCGCGCGAGGCCTTCGAGGAAGATCGCGCCATGATCCATTTCCTGGATGTAATGTCGTGTAATCGCTTCACGCAGATGCCGCGCATGGCGTGTGTTCGCGACGCCGAGGGGCATATAGAAGTTGGCCGCATCCACGAAGTGATAGAACTCGACGCCCCATCCCAGTACTTGCGCGCGAGTGAAACGGCCGGCGAGCAAATCTTCCCAGAACGATTGATCGAAGACGGTGCGAGCCCAGAAGCGGGCTTCGCGCAGCATGGCTTGAGCGGCATCCACATCGTTTTGACTCTCTTGCGCCGCGTTTATGTCTAGAAGCACGGCATCATTTGCCAGAGCCTCCAACAGCGGCTCAAGTACTGATCCATCCACATTCTGCTTCGCTGCGATTTCGGCCAGCGATTGCGGCTCGCGCAGTCCTTTCAAGACATGGGCAAACGCCTCGGGGTCGGAAACTGGAAGCCGGTACTGGTCCTCCCGAGTCGTCATCACAAGCGTGTTCGGCTCTATGGAGACTCTGCAATGAGGCGATAGCAGTGTGCGCCGGTGCATTAGCGACATGATCAGAACTCCGCTCCGCGGTAGATCCGCGGCGATGTGAGCGGTAGAGAGGAGGGTGCGGCGTAGTGGCGGAGGATGTCGCTCGACCACATCTCCAGGGTTTCTAGCAAGCCGTAAGCGCTCTGCAGCGCCTGCTGGGCGCGATCACGCGAGATGCTGGAGAAGCAGTTGGCTGCGTTCTCCACCACGGTGTTATGGCCATAGTCCTCGTCGAGTGTCACGTGCTCGGCCATCGGCGTCACGGCTACCCGAGCTGGCGTGTCGTAGTGCTCCGCGACATGATCGAAGAAGGACCTCGCGGCGGTCCGATCTGCACCCGTGGATTCAAGGAACCCAGAGCAAGCGGCATAGCGCAGAGGATCTCGCCTGGCCGCATTGCGCATCCAGTGGAGAATTGCGCGCGTGCTCGGCAGTGGTTGTCCGACCTGCCGCTGCTCGGCGGTCACGCCCAGGACATCCAGCGTGCGGGTGAAGAAGTGGAAGTGATCCCACTCTTCGGAAAAGTGGTGGGCGAAGACGGAGCGCAGCTTTTGGTTCTCGCTGTATGCGGTTGCCATTGGCAGTCGATCGAGCACGCCTTCGATAAACCAATAGCTTTCGACCGCCCAGCCGACGAAGATGCGTCGATCCAGCGTCCCGTCGACCAAGCCTCGCCATAGCTCATGGCCGAAGAGCCGCGCCTTCCATGGCCGATACAACGACCTGCAGAGATGGGCGAACTCGGATGGCTCCATCAAGGCATCGGCACTGGGCTCACTGCTGACTACGCCAGCGGCCGAGAGATGCGTAATGACGATATTGAGGCCGTCCAATGGCACGGCGACTAGCTTGCTCACCTCGGCAAGCGGGCGCACACCGTTCAGAAGATTGAGTGCTTGCGCCAGCGGGCGCGGCGCCAAGCCGGATAGCGTGAAGATATCGTCATCGATCTCGATCTCCACACTGTGTTCATCAGCGATACGCACGATGGCGTCCGCGCGCAAGACAGGGTGATCAGATAAGGCGACGTGCGAATGCGACTGCATGAGTATCCCTTCCTTAGGAAGCCGCAGACAACATGCTCCGCTGCCCGCACAACGTGCGGGCAGGGAGGACACAAAGCGCTACGTTCGATTCTTTACTTGACGATGACGCCCAGAACCGGAATCACGCCGGGGCGGCGGTTCTTGCTTACTTGAACCGTAATCTCGGTGTTAAGCGAGGGCGCATCAGCTTCGACGACGCGTACGTTGCCAGCGGTCCCCTTCGGGACGTGAATGACTACTTCGTTCTCTTTCAAGGGCTTCCGGATGGTTTCGGCTTTCGTTTCCATAAGCTTGGACTCCTTCCTTGAGGGCACCCAGCAGTCGCAGACTGCATGTGCCCATGCAGCTGAGTGGATGAGAGGAACTACCCTTCGAGACTCTGAAGCAAGTCTCGCGTCGTATATATCGGCGGGTATCTGCTAAGTCAAGCTTGAAGAAAACGCAGAAACGTCGTGGTTTAAGGCAACTTGTATTGAAACGTTCACGCGGTGATTACGGGGCTTGTGGGTGAGGCTATCGACGGCGTGAGCGGTCTCATTCGAGATTGTCGAGCCGGCGCTGTAAGCGTCAATTCCAGTTTCGCATTTCAACTTCGGGGCGATTTGTCGGCCGTTTACTAATGGGAGGCGGATGGCTCCGTGAGTCCCAGCATCCGATCGAGCAGGGCATAGACCTGGTCGATCCGGTACGGCTTGTGCACCAGTGGGACGTCTTTGAACGCCGGAACGATCTGGTACGCCTCGGCCCCCGAAGCGAAGAAGAACGGAATGCCTTTCGCGCGCAGGCGTTCCGCCACGGGATAGACGTTGGCCTCCGCCAGCGTGATATCGAGAATTGCCGCCGCAATGGGCGTTTCAACTACGTCCAGCGCCTGCCGCAGGTTCTGCGCGTGGATCACGAGTAAACCGCGATCCAGCAACAGCACACGCAACATCGAGGCCTGCAGCGCTTCATCTTCAACCAGTAGGACCCGCGGCAATGGATCGCGCCGGCGTTCGCTTGCAGGGGTATCGGTGGCCATCCTGGCGCTCCTTGAAAGTCTTGATCACGTGGCGCTTTGAGCATCTGACGCAAGTAGTGGCGCTTTGCCCCATGAGGAACGGTTACTTGTGGTCCGGAACAAATGGCGTCGGGCTTTCTCCGGAACGCATCATCTGGCGGCGGGTCATCATGGTCCGCATCTAGAGGCGTGGTTGGCCCGCCTTCTCCAAGGTCCTGGTGACGTGGCGCCTGCGGCACTGGGGCAGTCGGTGCGTCAGCTAAGCGGCAGTTTCTTGGTGCATCCGTGAAGCGAGGGTGGTTTGTGTTGCTGTGCCTGCAGGACCAGTAGCGACCACCAACCGAGTTCGCCGGCGGCCAGATGGCGGCCTTCTGGCGTAATCAGCGTAGATCCGCGAACGATGAAGTCCTTCCAGTGCGGATGTGCCAGGTAGCGGACCACCGCGCAGCCGATTCCCAGCCGCGCACGGTGCGCTCGCTGACGTGCAGCAGATTCGCGCAGGCCTCGACGGACAGGGCGAGGGTGAGGCGGGTCTCCCGGAACCGCCACGCGGTGACCGGGAAGTGCGGCAATTTCTTCCGGGACGAGCGCCTACTCGGCACTCGTCGCACTTCGCATAATGTATATTATGTAAAATAATCCACCAGCTGACTCAAGGCGGCTTTTGCTGCCACTTCCGGTGTCTTTCCGATATCACGCCCCGTCAGACAAAGCCGGACAGCGTGGGATGCCACCGAAGGAAAGACTAAAGACTCCTGTCTCTCGCTTGCTGCTTTCAGCCGCGCCGTTTAGCCTGCGTCTCGATCCCACGCCGGCTTCAAAAGTCGCCGCTGTTGTTACGACGCCAAATGGATTGTTCGATCAGCCCCGTGGCCCAGGAATCAGAGGCGACCCATCTGCGCGGTCCTTGGCCCGATCATCTGCATTTCGCAGCGCTCCACTACGCCTACAGCGAGGAAACGCTGCGGAAGCTGGAGTGCGAAGGCATCGCGCTGCCGGATGAAATCCGCAGGGCCGTCCTCAAGCGCAGGATCGATTTCGCTGCCGGTCGTCTATGTGCCCGACAGGCGCTGCAGGCCGCAGGATGCAGTCTGCCGATCGACGTGCCAATCGATGCCAACCGGGCGCCGGTGTGGCCGGGCGGATACATAGCCTCGATTACTCATTGCGATGGATTGGCCATGGCGCTTGCAGCCTCCCGCGACGAAGTCGGGGGGCTGGGCCTGGATCTGGAGCGGCTGATTTCGTCCGAGGTTTCTAAGGAGATCCAGGCACACGTGGCGAGCCCTAGCGAAGTTGCCCTGGGGCGAATGCACGGGATGCCAATCGAAACCTGGATGACGCTGCTGTTCTCGGCGAAAGAGTCCCTATACAAGGCGTTGCACCCGAGCGTGGGCAGGTTCTTCGACTTCTCGGAGGCGGAAGCGGACGATCTCGACGTCGATGCGGGTGCCTTGCACCTTCGACTGCTGACCGCGTTGTCGTCCGAATGCAGGGAAGGGATGCGCTACAGGATTAGCTTCCAATTTCCGGAAGGCAGGGTACTTACCTGCTGCGTGGTTCCCACCCTGCCCCGGCCGACACCCTGATCTGGCTTCAGGGGCTGCCGCCGATCAGCCCGCCGCTCTCAGCGCTTCGCTCGCATCCGCGCCCTGACTGGAATGCGGATCGAGCAGACTGGCTACGACCTTGCGACTACCGGTAAACGGCTTGCGCCCGTGTGCCATCTGCATGTTGTCCAGGAGCATGACGTCACCGACTTGCCACGAAAAACGGATTTCGGAGGACTTGAATGCCTGGCGAACCGCTTCCAGATCCTCGGCGGCGATTTCGCTTCCGTCGCCATAGAACGAATTCCGCGGCACCCGGTCGCCGTACATGTTGCGCAGCGACTTCGCGACTTCCGCATGAAGATTGGAAACGTGGAACAGGTGGGCCTGATTGAAGAACACGCGCTCACCGGTAACCGGATGGGTCGCGATGCCATGGTTGATCTGCGACGTCCGCAGCGTGTTTTCATCCAGCCATTCGTGTTCGATGCCGTTGCGTTCGCAGAACGCCGCGACTTCGCCCCGGTCCGACGTCTGGAAAACCACTTCCCACGGAATGTCGATGTACGGACGGTAGTGGCGGGTGTAGCGCACGCCCAGCCGCTCGAAGCGCTCGAGCACATCCGCACCAACGGCCGCCGTTACCCGGCGCATGTCGGCGATGTGAGTCTCACCACCGGTTTCCGGGGCAATCAGGCAACAAAAGGCGATCTTCAGCGGCCAGGCACGCTGGTACGCGTTTTCGCAGTGCAGGGCGATTTCCTGATCCGGCGGATATTCGGTCGCGGTAAAAACGCCCTTCCCCACCGCCGTTCGCGGCGTCGAGCGGTAGGTGTATTCAAGGGAACGAGGCGAAATGGTGGTGTTGAAGCGTTCGAAGTCCTCGACGCGAGTCACGTCGAAGCCACGAAAGAGCAATGCGCCGTGCGTCAGCAGGCGATCCTCTAGCAGCTTGGCATTTCGCTCCACAAACGAAGCAAGATCGCGGTCGCTGGACGTGGGCTGAAACATCTGGGGACCGCGGTGCTCCGGGAGCAGCGTGGTTTCCGTGAAAGTCTGCATGGATTCGTTCCTTTGAAATTTGGCACCGCATGCGACTACATGCGGCGCGAATGCCAGAGCTGTCGTGCCCTACCCCAACAACGATCAGAATCTGTAGCGGATCTTGGCGAGCAACTGATCGGAATCGCGCAGATCCAGTGCTTCGTCGAGCATGTCGATCGTATCGATACGGTCGCGGTTCTGCCGGAGCTCGCCGCCACGCGAATACGCCAGGAAAATATCGGACTGCGGGCCGAGCAGATAGCGATAACGCAGCTGCAGGCCAAAGCTGTTCACGTCGAAATCCGGTCGCGGCATACCTGTCGCCAACATGCGACCCGATGCATCCAACTGATAAGCCCTGCCGTCGGTCGCGCGCATCGAAACCCACTCCGACTTCAGGCGAAGTTCGTGCTTCAGGCTGGGGAACCAGCTGATGTTGGTCTGGATGAAGTCGCCCCGGCGCTGGTAACGACCGAAGTTCGTTCCACCTTCCCAGATCAGCCAGTCGGTGGTGTGATCCGGACCGAGCTGGAAGGACATGTTGAAGTCGTCGCTCGGATACCAGTTGGCGGAGAGCTCCAGCTCCTGTCCAGGCTTGGCAGAAAGACCCAGAGCCGCCGCGGTCAAGCCAGCGCTGTAGGTCCAATTGCCATAGCGGCGACTGATGAATTCGAATTCGCTGCGCGTACGCTGCGATTTCCACCAAAGACCGTTGCCGCGGGAAATCAGATCCTCCCAGCCGCGGGTGAAGAAGGTGGCGTTCGCATTGAAGCGATTACCGTTGCGGAAATTGTAGTTGTTGACGAACGCGATCGCGGTCGGCAGGCGATCGCCGCGATCATTTGAACGCGCCTGCAACTGCAACAACCAGCGTGTGCTGCGAAGGATCGAGTCCTCATTCTTGACACGGTGGGTATAGGCCGCCGAACTCTTGAACTCGTTGAGGCTGGTACGCCGCTGGTAGCCGAAATCGTTGAAGTTCAGGAACCGTCCGAAGTGGGTCGTTTCGAACCGGTAGTTCCAGACGTTCGACGGCGTCCAATTGACGCGCACCCAAGCCCCGGTGTCGTCGGTGCTCGTACCGGCGCGATCGATCGAACTGCCTAAGACCTGGCCATTGACGACCACGGCGTCGTTCGGCCGCCACAGCATGTCCACCTGTTGGACAAGCGCGGTGCGATCCAGGAACGGACGATCCACGTAGGTCCCGAGCCAACCGATGTTCAAGCGGTCGCTCACGGGATAGAGCAGACGCGTGGCGTAGAAGTCGCGGCCCGAGTCGCCGCCCTCGGAGGCCGCCAGTAGCCCGTACGTGAGTCGATCCAGCGATCCGTTGAGCTTCAACGCCGCCTTGATATCGGCCACTCCAGATCCGTCGTCTGACTCGGCGCCGATGCGTCGGGTGTTGATCAGGCGACTGTTGTCCGCCGTGCCGACATCGAACAGGCTCTGGTTCTCGGTGAAGAACGGACGCCGGTCGCTGAAGAAGGTCTCGATCGCGTCGAAGTTGATGACGAGATCGTCGGCCTCGACCTGACCGAAGTCGGGATTGACTGTTGCGCTCAACTGGAAGTTGGGCGATGGCTTCCAGAACACGTCCATACCCGTCTTGAACTTGGTATGGCCGTCGATCATGTCGTGATTGGCCGTCAGGTACGGCCAGTAATGGAACAGCGCCTTTCGGTACTGCGGAATCTCGACCTTCTCGAACCCTGACAGGTAACGTCCGCGTTCCGTCGAAACCGCCGGAAACGCCATGCGCTCCCCGCTGCCACCGAGTTGGCGGCTGAAGTACACATTGACTGCGCGAGTCGGGGTATCCGTACCCCGCATCGGTGCCACGGTCCACGGGATCAGCATTTCGACCTGCCAACCCTCTTCGGTTTCGCTTACCGCCCAGCTCCAGTCCGTATCCCAGTCGTAGTTGACGACGTTCTCGTTCGAGACCACACCATCAAGGATCGAGCCGGACAGTCCGACGGTGAAGCTGTATCCGGCATTGCTGTCGCCATCGAAATCGATGATGAAGTTGACGCTGTCGGCCGGATCCTCCTGATCGCGCTCCAGCCGCGGCTTCACGCGCTGGATGTCATGCGCCTGCTGCAGGACGAAGCTGACGACGATCCCCTCGGGAGTCGACAACATGCGCGCCTGGGTGCCCGTACCCGGGTCCGGCGGAGTCATCCGATAGGGTTCGGTGATCTTGAAGTCGTCATACAGCGTGGCTTGCGCCCAGTCCGGCTCATCCACCCTGCCATCCACGACGATGGCGGCAAAAGCAGGCTGACAAACGCCGGCGAAGAGGATCGCCGCAATGCTGACACTCAAGCGGGAAAGCGACTGCGCACTCATTACATGCCTTTATGGAAATCGCAAGCGAACGCACGCCCAGCCGCGCCGCAACGCGGTGGGCGCAATTCCGAAAATCAGTTGGCGGAGAGATAGGCCAGCGTCTTGCGCTCGCCCTTGAACGGCTCCCGGCCATGCATCATCAGCAGGTTGTCGATCATCAGCAGATCGCCTCGCTGCCAGTCGAACAGGAGCTTGTTGTCGTCGAGAGCACGACGAACCGTCGCCATCTCCTCATCCGTGAGCGGCTCGCCGTCGCCGTATTCGCATTCGTGGGGCAGATTTCCCTTGCCCACCATCTTTTCGAACATCCCGCGCATGGCCGGATTCATGGCCGACGGATGCCACTGTTCGGCCTGGTTGAACCACACTTCCTCACCCGTCTGCGGATGACTCGTGAATGCATCGCACACGGTGGATACGCGCAGTCCGCCCTTGGCCGTCCACTCGCAAGTGGAGCCCTGCCCCGCCACGATCGCCTCCACATCCGCACGGTTCTCGGTCTGGTACGTCGCCTGCCAGCTCTTGCCCAGCGGGATGTCCGGCTGGAAATTGCGGATGTACTTGATCTTCTTGTCGCGCAGCTTGCGCACGGTTTCTTCGGGGACCGCGCGAAGCACGTCGACGCTGTGCGCGAGCGAGGTCTGGCCACCGGAAGACGCCGGAATCAGGCTGAAGAAGAAGAGCCTGGTCGGCCAGCTCGGGAGGTAGGACATCTCGTTGTGCAACGAAATCGTTTCGGTCGCCGGGTATTCGGTCGACGTGTACACGTCGGGCGAAACACGCGTGCGCGGCGAATTGCCTCCCACGTAATCGAAGCTTCGCGCACCCAGACGCTCTGAGCATGCACGGAAGTCTTCGGCGCTCCCGAGTTCGAAGCCACGGAACAGGATGCCGCCATGGCGCAACAGCTGCTGTTGCAGCAGCTCCCGATTGTCTTGCAGGTACTGTCCGAGTGTCTCCAGACTCGCTCCTGCAGCGGGAGTGATGACGATGGGATGGTGTTCCTTCGGGGAGAACAACGGGTTCACTTTCATACGGATTCCTTGTGAATGATGTCCGGACACACGCCGCCGTACGCTGCGGCATCCGTCGCAACTAGAGGGCGGCTTGTAATGAGTGCTGCGCGGTCAGTTCATCGTTGATCTGCCTGACCACTGCGTCGCGCTGGCTATTGAGGAAGAAATGTCCTCCCTCGAACCAGGTAATCCTGCAGGGCTGATTCGTCTCCTTCTGCCAGCCATCCACCTGGCCCAGTCCTTTGTTGTTGTCGTGGGTCCCGGCAAACACGCTGACCCGCATCGGCAGCAGCGGAGCGTGCCGGTAACGGTAGTTTTCCGCAAGGGCGAAATCCGCGCGGATAGTCGGCAACAGCAGACTCATCAATGGCTGACTTTCCAGCACTTCCGGTGGAGTACCTTCGTACTGACGCAACACCTCGATGAACTCTTCGTCCGAGAACGAATGAAGCTGCTGCGGCATGCTGCGAAACTGTGGCGCCTGGCACCCGGATACGAACAGGTGCATGGGCAGCTGCATGCCATGCAGCCGCAGATAGCGCGCGAGTTCGAACGCGATCAGCGCCCCGACGCTATGCCCGAAGAAGACCGTGGGCAGATCGTCGAGTCTGGCGACCTCCGGTGCCAGCGCCCGCAGCAGGTTCGGCAGCGAGGAAATCGGCGTTTCCGCGATGCGCGTTCCGCGTCCGGGCAATTGCACCGCGCAGATCTCGATCGACGGGTCGATCGCCTCCTGCCAACGCAGGTAATTGAAGGCGCTTCCGCCGGCATAGGAGAAGCAGAACATCCGCATCCTGCGCTGGGGCGAAGGCGTGCGGATCAGCCACGGTGTCGAATGCTTCATGCCGTGACCTCGACTGCCTGGGATGCAACGACCGCCAATGGCACGTCGTCGTCCTCCATATCGCTCTGAAGGAAGTCGGCGATCGCGCTCGCTACTTCGCGCGCATGCGGATCCTTGAGCATCGCGTGATGACCAGCGGCGATTGTGCGAGCGGCTTCGCGCTTCGTGGTCGAAACGAACGGCGCGCGGGATGCGGACTCGGGACCGGCGGCCCATATGCGTTGCACCGGAACCTCCAATGCGAGGGGCTGCAGTTCCGTCAGACGCTCGAGGTGGTCGATCGTGATCGGCAATTGCGCCTGAAGATGCTCGAGCAACGCGGGCTCCATGCCCTGCAACCCGGTCAGATCGGCATAGATCTGCGCCTCACGCATCGGCATGCGGATCAGCGCCGCGACCGACTTGCCCTCTGCCAGGAAGGCATCTACCCACTCGCGTCCAACCGACAGACCGCGAGCGCCCATTTCCGCGCGCAATGCGATGCCGGCCCGCACCTCCGGGTTGCGTGCGGCCACTGGCGAAATCGGATGCGTGTCGAGCAGGCCGAGATATTCGACGCCCTCGCCCTCTGCCGTCAGTCGCTCGGCGACCGCTGCGGCGAACAGACCGCCGGTGGACCAGCCCAGCAAGCGGTAAGGACCGCGCGGCTGCCTGGCACGGATCGCCTCGGTTTGCAGCGTCGTTATGGCCTCGAGCGAATCGGGAGAAACGCCTCCGACAAGTTCGACCGCTTGGACGCCGTACACGGGACAGGTGTCGGCCAGCTGCAGCGCGAGCGCGTGGTAGACCGTCGCCTGACCTCCGATCGGATGCAGGCAGAACAACGGATGCCCCGGGGCTTCGGTCTGCAGCGGCAACAGCAGTGCCGAAGGGTCGGCGTGCGGCGACTTCTCCTGCGATACGACGCTGGCCAGCGCAGCCACGCTCGGCGCGGCGAAGATGGCGCTCAACGGCAAACGCACGCCCAATCGCTGCTCAAGCGCATGGGCCATGCGAATGGCCAGCAAGGAATGCCCGCCGAGTTCGAAGAAGCGATCATGGCGACCGACACGCTCCAAGCCGAGGAGCGATTGCCAGACTTCCGCGATGGCCGATTCCGTGACGCCGTCGGGAGCTTCGTAACTGCGCAATGCGGCCGCAGCCTCGTCGGGCGCGGGCAACGCCGCGCGGTCGAGTTTTCCGTTCGCCGTAAGCGGCCATGCATCGAGCATCACGAATGCGCCCGGCACCATGTAATCCGCCAGGTCGCGCGCAAGCGCTTCGCGCAGTTCGGCGGCACCCAGCGCCGCACCAGCCTGCGGGATGATGTAGGCCACCAGGTGTTTGCCTTTCGCATCGTCCTCGCGTGCCAGCACCACGGCTTCGCGTACGCCAGGGCAAGTCGCGAGCCGTGCTTCGATCTCGCCCAGCTCGATGCGGAAGCCGCGGATTTTCACCTGGAAGTCGTTGCGTCCCAGGTACTCGATGACGCCATCCGAGCGCCAACGGCCCAGATCGCCGGTGCGGTACATCCGTGCATCGGGTGCAGCGGTGAACGGATCACGCAGGAAGCGCTCAGCGGTGAGCTCGGGACGATTGAGGTAACCGCGAGCCACGCCGTCGCCACCGATATACACCTCACCGGTTACGCCGATTGGCACCGGCTGTCCCAGCGGGTCCAGCAGGTAGATCTGCGTATTCGCGATCGGCCGGCCAATCGGAATGCCATGTGCGGATTCCGATACCGAATCGATCTGGTGCGTGACCGCAAACGTGGTGGTTTCGGTCGGGCCATAACCGTTGACCAGTCGCGCCGGCCGTTCGGCTCGACTCAATGCACGCGCGATCTTGCGAGGATCAAGCGCATCGCCACCGACCAGCAAGTGCTTGAGGCGTGCAAAGGCAGGCGCAAGAGTGTCGGCGTATTCGTTGAACAACCCCACGGTCAGCCAGAGCGCGGTGACACCGCTCGCAATCAGTTCATGTGCGAATGCTTCGGCTTCGAGCACCACCGACGGAGCAACCACATGCACGCGTGCACCGTTCAACAACGCCCCCCAAACTTCCCAGGTCGACGCATCGAACGCCGGATTGGCGCAATGGCCAATGCAATCGCCCACGCCTACCGGTGCGAACGGATTGTTGAGGACCAGGCGCAGCACGTTACGGTGCTCGACCATCACGCCCTTGGGCTGACCGGTCGAGCCGGAGGTGTAGATCACGTAGGCCAGGTGACGCGGCCCCAGACCTGCAACCACTGGGTTGGTATCGGCTTGCGACGCCAACTGCGCGTCATCCAACAGGCACAGCGGGACGCCGGGAGCGATCGGCTCCAGCATCGTTCGCAAATCGGCTTGGGTCAGCAGGACCGCAGGCGCGCTGTCTTCCAACATGAAACGCAGTCGCGCTGCCGGATACGTCGGATCCAGGGGCACGTAACCGCCACCGGCTTTGAGGATACCCAGGAAGGCAACCAGAAGTTCGGGACTGCGTTCGGCGCACACCGCCACGCGATCGTCAGGTTTGACACCCAGTGCGATCAGATGATGCGCGAGCCGGTTGGCCTGGCGGTTCAATTCGGCGTAACTCAGGGTCATGCCGTCACCGGATAGTGCCGGCGCATCCGGAGCATTTCGCGCCAGGGCTTCGAATGCCTGGGAGATGGTGCTGTCGCGAGCGTAGTCAGCCTGCGTGGCGTTGAACGCAACAAGTACCTGGTCGCGCTCGCGTGCCGACAACAGGTCGATCCGGTTGGCCGGTTGTTGCTGGTCGGCCACCATCGCTTCGAGCGTGCGAAGGAAGTACTCGCCTACCCGCTCGATCCGGTCGCGATCGAACAGCGCGGTGGCAAAGCTCAGCGCGCCGGAGATGCGTTCGCCGTTGTCGGTGAGCGACAGCTCGAGATCGAAGTGCGAGGTATGGCGCTCGCCAGGAACCGGACCGAGGGTCAGGCCCGGGACCACGAGTTCACCGCCTTCCGGCGTGTTGTTGAGAGCCAGCACGGTCTGGAAGAGCGGACTGTGGCTCAGGCTACGCGCGGGCTGCACCGCTTCGACCACCTGCTCGAACGGTACGTCCTGATTGGCATAGGCCTCCAGCGTGCTGGCCTTGATCTGGGCCAGCAGTCCGGCCACGGTCGGCTTGTCGGCCAGCGATACACGCAATGCCAAGGTGTTGACGAAGAAGCCGATCAGCGGCTCGAGTTCCAGACGCTGGCGGTTCGCCACGGGAGTGCCGATGACGACCTCCTGCTGACCGCTGAGTCGCGTCAGCACGCTGGCCCATGCCGCCATGAGCGTCATGAACAATGTCGCCCCATGCCGCTTCGAAAGGTCGTGCAACTGGCGTGCAAGTTCCGCCGGAATCGTCACCGGCACGTGCGCGCCGGCGTGGCTCTGTACCGCAGGCCGCGGTCGATCGGTGGGCAGTTCCAGCAGCGCCGGCGCGCCCTTCAGATGCGCGCGCCAGAAATCCAGCTGCTTCGAAGCGGTCGCCTGCAGCCAGTCGCGCTGCCAGACAGCGTAGTCCGCGTATTGGATGGGCAACGCAGGCAGTGGGTCTTCGCGCCCTTCGACGAACACGGTGTACAGCGTGGTGACTTCGCGGATCAGAACGCCCAGCGACCAGCCGTCGGAAATGATGTGATGCTGAGTAAGCAGCAGCACGTGTTCGCTATCCGACAAGCGCAGAAGACGGCCGCGGATCAGCGGTCCACGCGAAAGATCGAACGGCTCGCGCGCTTCCCGCCTGCCCTGCTCCGCCACCGCCGCTTCGCGCGACGGCACATCCAATGCGGTCAGGTCGATTTCCGCCAGCGCAAAACCCGTCCGCGCAGGAGCGATTACCTGGACGGGCTCGCCTTCGACACTGGCGAAGCTGGTGCGCAGCGCTTCGTGCCGGGCGACGATGCGATCCAGCGTCGTCTTGAGCGCATCTCGATTGAGCGTTCCACGCAACCGCAACGCCGCCGGCAGGTGGTAAGCCGCGCCTGCGGCCGCATCGAGCTGATCGATGAACCACAACCGCTGCTGCGCCCAGGACAACGGCAAGGGAGCGTTGCGGTCCGCAAGCGGGATCTTCGCGACGGCGACACGTTCGTGCTGTACGAGCGATTGCGCAAGCCCGGCGACGGTGGGCTGCGCGAAGATCTCACGCAATGCCACTTCGACGTGCAGGCGTTCGCGCAGATGCGTCACGAGCTGGACAGCCATCAACGAATGGCCGCCGAGTTCGAAGAAGTGGTCCCAGCGCCCTACCCGCTCCAGGCCCAGCAGCTGGCGCCAGATATCGGCGATGGTCGACTCGAACTCCCCCTCCGGCGCTTCATAGGCGCGGGCAGCAATCGCGGATTGGTCGGGAGCCGGGAGCGCCCGTCGATCCAGCTTGCCGTTGGGCGTGAGTGGCCAGGTGTCGAGAGTGACGAAGGCGCTCGGCACCATGTATTCGGCCAGCTGATGCGACAAGGCTTCGCGCAGTTCCGCGGCCGTCGGCGACATGCCGGCTTGCGGCAACACGTAGGCCACCAGACGCTTGCCACCGGTGCCGTCCTCGCGTGCCATGACGACGGCTTCGCGCACGCCCGCGCAACTGGAAAGTTTGGCTTCGATTTCGCCCAGCTCGACGCGGAAGCCGCGGATCTTCACCTGGAAGTCGTTGCGACCCAGATATTCCAGCTCGCCGTTGGGCAACCAGCGTGCGAGGTCGCCAGTCTTGTACATCCGCGCATCAGCACGCGACGCGAAGGGATCGCGCAGGAAGCGCTCGGCGGTCAATTCGGCACGATTGAGATAGCCGCGCGCCACGCAGGTGCCGGCAAGAAAGAGCTCGCCGGTGACGCCGATCGGAACCGGCTGGCCCTTCGCATCGAGCACATAGGCCTGACTGTTGGCGATGGGACGCCCGATCGGTGGCGTCGTGCCCCACGTTTCCGGCGCAGCGGGCAACGTATGTGCGGTGGCCACATGGGTTTCGGTCGGTCCGTATTGGTTGTGCAGGAGGCGACCGGGCACGCGAGCGAAGAAGGCGCGGATCGCAGGTGTTACGAACAACTGCTCGCCGGCCGTGACCACATGCATCAGCGTAGGCAGCGACTCGCCCGATTGCTCGGCCGCCGCGACCAGCCCCTGGAACGCGACGAAGGGCAGGAAGATACGTTGGACTTCCGCCTGCTTGATGTGCTGCACCAGCGCGAAAGGATCCTGCCGGACCGTTTCACGGATGAGCATCAGGCAACCGCCCGAGCTCAGGGTGTAGAAGATTTCCTGGAATGCCACGTCGAAGCCGAGCGCGGAGAACTGAAGCACGCGCTC
Source organism: Lysobacter tyrosinilyticus (assembly GCF_054779815.1). Taxonomy (NCBI): domain Bacteria; kingdom Pseudomonadati; phylum Pseudomonadota; class Gammaproteobacteria; order Lysobacterales; family Lysobacteraceae; genus Lysobacter; species Lysobacter tyrosinilyticus. The sequence goes on along the minus strand of NZ_BAAGXN010000003.1, from coordinate 12,438 downwards.
GTTCGCCGGCGCTTTTTCCAGGCCGCGCTGCCACTCGAGCAGGTTGAGCAGCGGCCCTTGCGGCATCGCCACGCCCTTCGGCAGGCCGGTGGAACCCGAGGTGTAGATCACATAGGCCAGATGATTCGGCGTAACACCCACGACTGCGGGATCGCGCTCGGATTGCGCGCTTAGCTGCGCGTCGTCCATGCGCAGCACACGGGCATGCTCCGCCAGCACCGGCACCGATTCCAGCAACGCGGCCTGGCTCAGCAAGGCCTTGGCGTCGCTGTCATCCAGCATGTAGCGCAAGCGCTCCTGCGGATACGCCGGATCCAACGGAACATAACCGGCACCGGCCTTCACGATGCCCAGCACACCGACGACCAACTCGAGGCTGCGCTCAACACAGATAGCCACACGGTCGTTGGGTTTGACACCCAGCGCGATCAATCGATGCGCAACCTGGTTCGCCCGGCGGTTCAGTTCGGCATAGCTGAGAGTTGCGCCTTCGAACGACACCGCCGGCGCATCCGGCTGGCGCTGCACCTGCGCCTCGACCAGCGCCTGCAGACTAGAGGCATCGCTTTGCGCTTGCGTGTCTGTCGCATTGAAGTCCACCAGCACGCGCTGACGCTCGGCACCGGGCAGCAATGGCAGCCGGCTCACGGGCAGCGAGACGTCGACCACCATCGCTTCCAGCAGGCGGACGAAATAGCCGGCATATCGTTCGACGGTCGCGTGATCGAACAGATCGCTGGCGTAGCCGATGTTGCCGCGGACGACGTCGCCCGTTTCGCGCATCGCCAGTTCGAGATCGAAATGCGCGGTGTGGCGTGTCGCGCCCACGGTGCTCAGCTGCAAGCCAGGAATGCGCAACTCGCCGCTTTCGGGCGTGTTGTTGAAGGCGAACATAGTCTGGAAAACCGGGCTGTAGCTCAGGCTGCGCGCCGGCTGCAGCGCTTCCACGACTTGTTCGAACGGCACGTCTTGGTGTGCGTAGGCCTCCAGCGTCATCGCTCGGATTCGGGCGAGCAGCGCGGCGATGCTGGGGTCGTCATCCATCCGCACGCGCAACGCCAGGGTATTCACGAAGAAACCGATCAGCGGTTCCACCTGGGCGCGTTGGCGATTCGCCACCGGTGTACCGATGACCACTTCGTCCTGGCCGGTCAGTCGCGCGAGCAGCATCGACCACGCACCGAGCAACGTCATGAACAGGGTCGTGCCGTGACGCTGCGAGAGCTGTTGCAGGGCGCGGGTCAGTTCGGGCGTCAGGTTCAGGTCGACGCGATTGCCGGTGAAGCTTTGCACCGGTGGACGCGGACGATCGGTAGGCAGTTCGAGCAGTGCCGGCGCGCCCTGCAGGTGCGTGCGCCAGAAATCCACCTGGCGTTGCAAGGTAGAGCCCTGCAACCACTCGCGTTGCCAGACCGCGTAGTCGGCGTACTGGATCGGCAGTTCCGACAACGGATCGTCGCGACCTTCGACGAAAGCCGCGTACAGCATGGTCATTTCACGTACCAGCACGCCGAGCGACCACCCATCGGAAATGATGTGGTGCTGGGTCATCAGCAGTACGTGTTCCCGCTCCGATAAACGCAGCAGCCGCCCGCGAATCAGCGGCCCGCGGTCGAGATCGAACGGCGCGCGTGCTTCGGTCAACGCGCGTTCGGCAAGCGCGGCTTCCTGCGCCGATGATTCCAGCGCGCCCAGATCCTCCTCATCGAGCGCGAAGCCGCTGTGCGCCGGTGCGATCACCTGTACCGGCGCGCCGTCCTGATTGGCGAAGGTCGTGCGCAGGTTTTCGTGACGCGCGACGATCCGGTCCAGCGTCTTCTTCAACGCCGCCTTGTCGAGCTGGCCGCTGAGCCTCAACGCGGCCGGCATGTGATAGGCCGCGCCGGCGGCATGATCGAGCTGGTCGAGGAACCACAAGCGTTGCTGCGCCCATGACAAAGGCAGGCGTCCGTTGCGCTCGGCCAGCGGGATCGTCGACGACGGAGTTTGCAGCGGCTGTGTCTCCATCCGCTTCTTCAATCGCTGGCCGAGGATCGCCTTCTTGAGATCCTCGAGCGCGGCAGGGGACTGCTTACTCATCCACGGCTTCCTTTTCCAACAGCTGACGCAGTTCCTCTTCGGACAGCGAATCCAGCTCGTCCTGCATTCCGCCCAGTTCTTCGCCCATGAATGCTTCCAGCTGCATCACACGGATCGCGTCGGCGACGTTGCTGAGCACGGGCTGCTCGAACAGATCGCGCAACGGCAGTTCGACCTGGAACTGATCGCGCACGCGGATCACCAGCTGCATCACCAGCAGCGAGTGGCCACCCAGTTCGAAGAAGTGGTCGTGACGACCGACGCGCTCCAGACCCAGCAGCTCCTGCCAGATCCCGGCCAGGACCTGCTCCACCTCGCCCACCGGCGCTTCGTACGCGCGGCTCGCGACCGCACTCTGGTCCGGTGCCGGCAGCGCCTTGCGGTCCAGCTTGCCGTTCGGTGTCAGCGGCAGTTTCTCCAACTGCACGAAGGCGCTCGGGACCATGAACTCCGCCAGCTCGCGCGACAGCTGTTCGCGTAGCTCGCTGACTGACAACGTCGTGTTTGTGTCTTCGGCCACCACATACGCCACCAGGCGCTTCTCGCTGCCGTTGTCCTCGCGTGCCAGTACCGCGGCTTCGCGTACGCCGTTGCATTCGCGCAAACGCGCTTCGATCTCGCCCAGCTCGATGCGGAAGCCGCGGATCTTCACCTGGAAGTCGTTGCGGCCCAGGTATTCCAGCGTGCCGTCCGGCAACCAGCGACCCAGGTCGCCGGTCTTGTACATCCGGGCATTGGGGACGTTCGAGAACGGATCGCGAACGAAGCGCTCAGCCGTCAGTTCCGGACGATCCAGATAGCCGCGGGCCACCTGCACGCCGCCGAGGAACAGTTCGCCGGCAACACCCACCGGCACCGGTTCACCGTGCGTATCCAGCACGTACATCGGGGTGTTCGCGATCGGACGGCCGATCACCGGACCACCCGCGGACTCGCGGATGCTGCCGATGGTGGCGTCGACCGTGCACTCGGTTGGACCGTACATGTTGTGGAAGTGGATGACAGCCGACGCCTTCAAGCGTTCCCACAACACGCGGCCTACCGGTTCGCCACCGAGGTACACACTCACCGGACGCGGGCCGGTCGGTTCCAGCAGGCCGGCCGACAGCAGCACTTCCAGCTGCGACGGGGTGCTGTCCAGAGCGGCGATGCGTTCGGCTTCGAGGAAGCTGACCATCGCCGGGCCGTTCGCACGCAGTTCCTGCGGGATCAGCACCAGGCAGTGGCCCGAGAGCAATTGCAGGATGCCCTTGAGCGACATGTCGAACGAGAACGCGGCGTTCAACGCCACGCGCGAGTGCGGGGCCAGTTCGCGATGCGTGGTCTGGCCCATCACGCGCCAGAAGTTCACTGCCGAACGGTGTTCGACCATCACGCCCTTGGGCTGACCGGTCGAGCCGGAGGTGTAGATCACGTAAGCGAGATGACGCGAGGTCAGGCCGGCGACGCTCGGGTTGTCGCTGGCCTCGCCTTCCAAGGCGTTGCCATCAATCACCAGCACCGGCGCATCACTACCCGGCAACGTCGGGACCAATGCGGCCTGCGTCAGCACCGCCTTCGGACGACTGTCGGACAGCATGTAAGCGATGCGATCGCTGGGATAACTCGGATCCACCGGCACGTAGGCCGCGCCAGCCTTGAGCACGCCCAGCACACCCACGATCATTGCCAGGCTGCGTTCGGTGCAGACCGCGACGCGCTCGTCGGGCTGCACACCCAACGCCAGCAACTTGTGCGCAACCTGGTTGGCGCGACGGTTAAGTTCGGCGTAGCTGAGCGAGGCGCCTTCGTAACGCAGCGCTTCGGCGTCCGGGTTCGCCGTTACCTGGGCCTCGAACAGGCTGTGGATGGTGCGGTCGTGCGCGTCGTTGGTGCGATTGCCGTTGAAGCCGATCAGGACCTGCTCGCGTTCTTCCAGCGGCAGCACCGACAGGCGCTGCAGCGGCGTCGTGCCACCGGCTTCCAAGGCCGCGACCAGCGCTTCCACCGCCGTGGCCATGTAACGCACCACGCGCGGACCATCGATGCCGGCCACCGAAAGCAGCGTCAGACCGAAGCCATGCCCGCGGTCCTCCACCGACATCGTCAGCGGATAGTTGTTGCGTGCGTCGCCGCCCACCAGACGCATGCCTTCCCACGCCGCTTCCTGCTCGACGATCGAAGACTCCTCCACGTTCCGCAATTCGCGCCGGTTGCGATAGTTGAGCAGCGCGGTGAACAACGGCAACGGCGGTTGGATCGCGCTGCAGCGCTGCGCCAAGGCGAGCGACGCCTGTTCGTGTTCGAGTAGCGCGCTCAAACGACGGTAGGTGTCCTGCACCGCATCGCTGATGCTGGCCTGGGCGACCGGCACACGGATGGGCAGCGTGTTGATGAACATGCCGACCACCTGATCGGCGCCTTCCGAGCCCTGCAGGCGACCGGACAACACGGTGCCGAACACCACGTCGTCGCGTCCGCTGCACTGCGCCAGCACCTGCGCCCAGGCCACATGGAACAGCACGGACGGCGTCACGCCGCAGCGACGCGCCATCTCGCGGATGCGCTTGGCCGACGACTCGCTGAACTCCATCCGGTTCTCGTCGACCTGCAGACCGTCGACCTGCACCTCCAGTACGCCGAAGGGAGCTGTCGGCTCGTCGATGTCGCCCAGCTGTTCGCGGAAGTAGGCCTCGTGTTCGGTGTCCTGCACGCCATGGGTACGCGCGATGAAGTTGCGATACGGCATTGGCGCCGGCAGGCGATCGCCCTGCCCCTGCAACAGCAGGCCGGCTTCCTTCAGCATCAGCTGCTTGGAGTAGTTGTCCTCGACGATGTGGTGAATCAGCACCGACATCAGCCACTCGCCGCTGGCCGCATCGAAGCCGACATAGGCGGCAATGATCGGCGCACGGGTCAGATCCAGGCGGATGTGGCGCGGATCGGTGAGCTCCATCATCTGGTCCAGCGCCACCTTGTCGGGCGACAGGCTGAGCTCATGCACCGGCAACGGCGCGCGACGCTGCACCACCTGCACCGGTTGCGGCAGTCCCTTCCAATGCATGGCACTGCGCAGGATGTCGTGGCGATCGATCACGGCCTGCAGTGCCTGAACGAAGGCGTCCACGCGCTCGCGGCTGTCGAAGGACACTACCGAGCGCAACAGATAGGTATCTCCGACGCTGCCGCTTTCCAGCAGGTGATGGAACAGGATGCCTTCCTGCAGCGGTCCCAGCGGGTAGATGTCCTGGATGTTGGACACGCCCTCCGGCACTTCGGCCACGATCGCGTCGATCTCGTGTTGCGCGAGCTTCACCAGCGGCAGCAGCTCGGGCGTGATTGCCGCAGTATCGGGCGTGATCAGGTTCGGCGGGACTTCGCTCGAAGCATCGCCCGCACGCACGCCGTCCAGTTGCGCGGCCAATGCACTGAGCGTCGGCGCCGCGAAAACGGTACGCACGTCGGCACTGAGTCCGCGCTGGCGCAGTCGTTCGATCAGGGCGATGACCAGCAGCGAGTGGCCCCCCAGTTCGAAGAAGTGGTCCTGCCGTCCGACACGTTCGAGGCCCAGCAGTTCCTGCCAGATCGCCGCGATGGTGTGTTCGGTCTCGCTCTCCGGCGCCACATAGGCGCGGCTGAGCACTGCCGACTGGTCCGGTGCCGGCAACGCCTTGCGATCGAGCTTGCCGTTCGGGGTGAGCGGCAGGCTGTCCAGGGACACGAATGCGCTGGGCACCATGTACTCGGCCAGTTCGCGCGCCAGCGCCTCGCGCAGTCCGGCAATCGAAAGCTCGACGCCGTCGTGTGCAACCACGTAGGCCACGAGGCGCTTGTCGCCCGGATGGTCCTCGCGCGCGATGACCACGGCTTCACGAACGCCCTCGCACATCGAGAGCTTGGCCTCGATCTCGCCCAGCTCGATGCGGAAGCCGCGAATCTTGACCTGGAAGTCGTTGCGACCGAGGTATTCGAGACTGCCGTCGGGTAGCCAGCGCCCCAGGTCGCCGGTCTTGTACAGACGCGCGCCCTGTTCGTTCGAGAACGGATCCGGAATGAACCGTTCGGCGGTCAGCTCCGGACGATTCAGATAGCCGCGCGCCACGCCATGACCGCCCACGTACAGCTCGCCAGTCACGCCAGCGGGCAGCGGCTCGCGCTGTTCGTCCAGCACGTAAAGCTGCAAGTCCGGAATCGCACATCCGATCAGGCTGCCGCGAGCTTCGCGTACGTCGGCTGCAGTGATGCGCCGATACGTGGCATGCACCGTGATTTCGGTGATGCCGTACATGTTGATCAGCTGGGTGCGCTCCGGATCGTTTCGCTCGATCCACGGCGCCAGCGTGTGCAGTTCCAGGGCCTCGCCGCCGAAGATCACCGCGCGCAGCGCGTGCGGCATCGTGCTTTCGCGCTGTGCCGCAATCAGCGAACGGAACGCGCTCGGCGTCTGGTTCAGTACGGTCACGCCTTCGCGCGACAGCAGCTCATAGAAGTCCGACGGCGTGCGAGCGCACAGTTCGGGCACCACCACCAGGCGACCGCCGTAGAGCAAGGCACCCCAGATCTCCCACACCGAGAAATCGAACGCGAAGGAGTGGAACAGCGTCCACACATCGCGCTGATCGAAGTGGAACCAGTGTTCGGTCGCGTCGAACAGGCGCGTGACGTGCGCATGTTCGATCATCACGCCCTTGGGCTTTCCGGTGGAACCGGAGGTGTAGATCACATACGCCAGGTGCTGCGGGGTGAGGCCAGCCACAACCGGGTTGTGCTCGGGTTGCGCCGCCAACGCCGCATCGTCGAGAAGAACCGTCGGTGCGTTACCGCTGGCGAGCACCGTGCGTTCGGCCCGCAACGAAGCCTGCGTCACCACCGCTACCGGCGCGCAGTCTTCCAGCATGTAGGCCAACCGGTCGTCCGGATACACCGGATCCAGCGGCACATAACCGGCACCGGCCTTCAGGATGCCGATCAGGCCAACCAGCATCTCCACGCTGCGTTCGACGCACAGCGCGACGCGGTCGCCGGGGCGGACGCCCTGCGCGATCAGGCGATGCGCAACCTGATTGGCGCGACGATTCAGTTCGCCGTAGCTCGCGGTACGGCCTTCGCACACCAGCGCGATCGCATCCGGGTTGCGGGCTGCCTGGGCTTCGAACAGCGAATGCAGGGTCTGCACCTGCGGATGCCGGGCCTGGACCGCACCAAAGCCGCCCAGCAACTGCGCACGCTCATCGGACGGAAGGACCGTGAGCTGGCGCATGGCGCGCGTGGGTTGGTTCGCCAGCGCGTCCACCAGCGACTGCGTGGCGACTTCGAGGTAGCGCATCATCCGCTTACCGTCGATGCCCGGCACGGCGAGTGCGGCGAAGCTGAAGCCTTCGCCCAGATCGTCGACCGACATCGTCAGCGGATAGTTGGTCCGCTCCATGCCGCGGATTTCGCGCATGCCCATCAGCGCCTCGGACGTCGAGGCCGCCTCGTCGGCTTCCGTATGGCTGTGGCGATAGTTGAGCAGCGTGGTGAACAACGGCAGCGGCGGCGGAATGCGGGTGCACCGCTGTGCCAGCGACAGCGGGGCCTGCTCGTGTTCGAGCAGCTCGCCCAGTCGGCGGTAGGTGTCGCGAACAGCGTCGCCCACCGCCAGCTGCGCCAGCGGCACGCGGATCGGCAAGGTATTGATGAACATGCCGACCACCTGACCGGCGTTCTCCGAGCCCTGCAGGCGTCCCGACACGACGGTGCCGAACACCACGTCATCGCGACCGCTGCATTGCGCCAGCACCTGTGCCCAGGCCACGTGGAACAGCACGGCCGGCGTCACGCCATGCTGGCGCGAGCACTCGCGAATGGCCTGCGCGAGCGAAGCGCCCAGCGGCAGGCGCACTTCGTCCAGTTGTGCGCCTGCATCCTGCACATCGAGCACGCCGAACGGTGCGGTCGGCTCCTCGATATCGCCCAGCTGTTCGCGGAAATAGGCCTCGTGCGCCGATTCCGGCGTTGCCTGCATGTGCGCGATGAAGTTGCGGTACGGGACCGGCGCGCTCAGCTCTTGCCCGCGTCCCATCAGCAGCAGCTGGATCTCGGAGAGGATCAGCTCCATCGTGATGTGGTCGCAGACCACGTGATGGCGCGACAGCGCGAGCAGCCATTCATTCGCAGCTGCGTCGAATGCCGCATGCGCGGCCAGGATCGGCGCCTGCTGCAGATCCAGGCGGGTGTGGTTCGGATCGGTGCGCTTCAGCAACTGGGGCAGCGCCGGTTCATCCGGCGATACGGTGAGCTCGTGCACCGGCAGCGGTGCATGGCGATACACCACCTGCACCGGTGCGGCCAGCCCCTGCCAACGCATCGCGGTGCGCAGGATGTCGTGGCGGCCGATCACGGTCTGCAGCGCTTCGACGAACGCGTCCATGCGCTGCCGCGAATCGAAGGTCACCACCGAGCGCAGCAGGTAAGTGTCGCCACCTCCCTCTTCCAACAGGTGATGGAACAGGATGCCCTGCTGCAGCGGCGCCAGCGGATAGATGTCCTGCACGTTGGCCACGCCACCCGGCACGGTCGTTACGACCGCGTCGATTTCGTCCTGGCTGAGGTTTACCAGCGGCAGCAGGTCCGGCGTGATCGCCGTGGTCTGCGCGGTGATCAGATTGGCCGGAATGTTGGGGCCATCAGCAGCGGCTTCGCTGGTCAGCAGTGCGGCCAGTCCTTCCAGCGTCGGCGCGCTGAACACCGTACGCACCTCGGCCACCAATCCGCGACGGCGCAGGCGCTCGATCAGCTCGATCACCAACAGCGAATGTCCGCCCAGTTCGAAGAAGTGATCGCGACGCCCTGCCCGCTCGACGCCGAGCAATTCCTGCCAAACCTCCGCGACGGCCGCTTCGACCTCGCCCACCGGCGCTTCGTACTCGCGCACAGAGCGCGCGGACTGATCGGGCGCCGGCAAGGCTTTGCGATCGACCTTGCCATTGGGGGTAACCGGCAATGCATCCAGGCTGACGAAGGCGCTGGGAATCATGTACTCGGCGACTTCGCGCGCTAGTGCTTCGCGCAGGTCATTCGCCGTCGGCTGTGCACCGTCGCGGCCGACGATATAGGCCACCAGGCGCTTGTCGCCCGGCGTGTCCTCGCGCACCGTCACCGCGGCTTCGCGCACTCCCGCGCAGGTGAGCAGACGCGACTCGATCTCGCCCAGCTCGATGCGGAAGCCGCGCAGCTTGACCTGGAAGTCGTTGCGTCCGAGGTACTCGACCTCGCCATTGGGCAACCAGCGGCCGAGGTCGCCGGTGCGGTACATGCGCGCGCCTTCCGCGCCGAAGGGATTGGTGACGAAGCGTTCTGCGGTCAGCTCCGGGCGCTTCAGATAGCCACGCGCCAGGCCGGCGCCGGCGAGATAGATCTCGCCGGTCACGCCCATCGGCACCGGGTTGCGGTTGGCGTCCAGCAGATAGACCTGCGTGTTCGCGATCGGACGACCGATCGGCACCTGGGTCTCGTCGGTAGTGCACGGATGCACCGTCGCCCATACCGTGGTTTCGGTCGGACCGTAGGCGTTGTACAGCTTCGCCTGGCGCGACCATTGACGCGCCAGCGTCGGCGGCAGCGCTTCGCCGGCCGCAATGATGGTCAGGTTCGGCAAGCCCAGGTCGTGATCCGCCAGCGTGGCCAAAACCGACGGCGGCAAGGTGACGTGGGTGATCTGCGCGTTACGCAGCGTGTTGATCAGCGGCTCGACCGGACGCAGTGCATCGCGCGAAGCCAGGTGCAGCGCAGCACCCGAGCACAACGCCATGACGATCTCGAAGATGCTCGCGTCGAAACTGAACGATGCGAACTGCAGCACCTGGCTGTCCGACCGTACGGCGAAAGTCGCGCCCTGCGCCGCCACCAGGTTGCAGGCGCCGTGGTGTTCGACCATGACGCCCTTGGGGACGCCGGTCGAACCGGAGGTGTAGATGATGTACGCCAGGTTGCTTGGCGCCAGATCGAGCGCCGGATTGGCGTCGAACTGCGGACGCGATGCGAGGTCATCGAGCGTCACGATGGGTACGCCCGCATCGCCCAGCTCGGGCATGGCATCCCACACCATGGATTCGGTCAGCAATACCACCGGCGCGCTATCGCTCAGCATGAACGCTAGGCGATCGGCCGGGTATTCGGGATCGAGCGGCACGTAGGCACCGCCGGCTTTGAGGATGCCGAGCAGCCCGATCACCATCTCCGGGCCGCGCTCGGTGCAGATCGCGACGCGATCGTCCGGCTTCACGCCCATCGCGATCAGACGGTGCGCGACTTGGTTCGCGCGACGGTTGAGCTCGGCGTAGCTCAGGCTGGTTCTGCCGAAGACCAGTGCGGTCGCGTCCGGCTGTTGCTGCGTCCACTGCTCGAAGAGTGCATGGATGGTGCTGGTGCGTTCGAAGTCCGCGCCGGTCGCATTGAAGTGCGTGAGGACCTGCTCGCGCTCATCCGCTGGCATCAACGGCAGGCGCGCGATCGCGCCCTGGTCGTTCGCGACCATGCCTTCGAGCAGCTGGGTGAAGTACGCGGCGAAGCGTTCGATCGTTGGATGCAGGAACAGATCGGTCGCATACCCGAGGCTGCCGCTCACCACGCCGTCTTCCTCGCTCAGTGCGAGTTCGAGGGCGAAGTTCGCGGTGTGGCGCGGGGCCACGATACCTTCGAGCTCCAACCCCGGCAGCTTCAGCGCACGCCCGCCCGGGGTGTTGTTGAACGCGAACATCGCCTGGAACACCGGGCTGTAGCTCATGTCGCGGGCTGGCTGCAGAACCTCGACCACCTGGTCGAACGGCACGTCCTGGTTCGCGTAGGCGTCGAGCGTGTTTGCGCGCACTTGCGCCAGCAGTTCGGCGACAGTCGCAGCGCTGTCCAGGTCGATGCGCAGCGCGAGCGTGTTGACGAAGAAACCAATTAGCGACTCGACCTGCGACCGCTGGCGGCCAGCTACCGGCGTGCCCACGACGACGTGGTTCTGGCCGCTCAGTCGCGACAGCAACGCGCCCCAGGCAGCCATCAGCGTCATGAACAGCGTGGTGCCGTGCGCTTGAGACAGAGCATGGAGCCGCTGCGTCAGCTCGCGCGACAGGTTCACCGCGACGCGATTGCCCGCATAGCTCTGCATCGGCGGACGCGGAAGATCGATCGGCAGTTCAAGCATCGCTGGCGCACCGCCGAGATGCGAACGCCAGAAATCCAGCTGCGACTGCAGCACATCGCCTTCCAGCCATTCGCGCTGCCACGCCGCATAGTCGGCGTACTGGATTTCCAGTTCTGGCAATGGGTTGGGCTGGCCTTGGCTGAAGGCCGTGTACAGCGCGGTGACTTCCTTCACAAGCACGTTCAACGACCAGCCGTCGGACACGATGTGATGCTGGGTCACCAGCAAGATGTATTCGTTGTCGGCCAGTTGCAGCAGGCGTCCGCGAATCAGCGGCCCGCGGGCCAGATCGAAAGGCGCGCGGAACTCGGTGACCTGCAGTTCGGCGATGGACGATTCGCGCGCTTCGGCATCCAGGCCGCGCAGGTCGTGTTCCAGCAAGGTGAAGCCGATGTCCGCCGGACCGATCACCTGGTCCGGTGCGCCCTTGGTGCTGACGAAGGTCGTCCGCAAGTTCTCGTGACGCGCGACGATCTGGTCGAGCGTGGCCTTCAGCGCCTTGCGATCCAGCGTACCGGTCAGTCGCAACGCAGCCGACATGTGATAGGCCGCGCCAGCCGCATGATCGAGCTGGTCGAGAAACCACAGACGCTGCTGCGCCCACGACAACGGCAAGCGACCATTGCGGTCGGCGCGCTCGATCGGCGGCGCCAGACTGTTCGCGGCGATCGCGGTACCGCGCTTTTGCAGACGCTGTAGGGCGACGGCGCGTCGCAGTTGTTCCAGTGCCTGAGTCCTGTCAGCGTTCATTTTGCAACTTCTCCTTCCGAAAGTAGGGCGAGCAGTTCTTCTTCCGACAGATCGCCTAGTTCTTGTTCCATATCCGCCAGATCGTCTTCCGCGAACATGCTCAGGCGCGCCGCCACGACCATCTCGGCCAGGACGGACAGCACCGGTTGTTCAAACAGCGAGCGCAGCTGGATGTCGACGTCGAATCGTTCGCGCACGCGGATCACCAGCTGCATCACCAGCAGCGAGTGGCCACCCAGTTCGAAGAAGTGGTCGTGACGACCGACGCGCTCCAGACCCAGCAGCTCCTGCCAGATCCCGGCCAGGACCTGCTCCACTTCGCCTACCGGGGCTTCGTACGTACGACTGGCCACGGCGCTCTGGTCCGGGGCCGGCAAGGCCTTGCGATCCAGCTTGCCGTTCGGTGTCAGCGGCAGTTTCTCCAACTGCACGAAGGCGCTCGGGACCATGAACTC
>NZ_BAAGXN010000002.1:0-186735 GCF_054779815.1 Lysobacter tyrosinilyticus | reverse complement strand
TACGGCAACGGCTCGGCCGAGTACAACGCCGTCGCCGCGGCGTGGAGCGCGGTCAGCGTCAACTGATCCTGACCTAGCGAAGATGGCCCGCAATCGCGGGCCGTCTTCTTCGGCGACTCATCAACTTCTTCGCCACCAAGGATGGACGCGCCCAGCGTTCTGTCTGTTGGTGGTAGGGGTTGCAGCTTCTGGCTGCAGCCCCGCTTCCTTTTCGCGCTGGCGCAGCGGACAACCCGCGTGCGGTGGCGGCCTGTAGGGCAGGGGACATGCAGGCAGGTAGACCCATCGGTACGCGCCCCTCGTGCATCCATCATTCGAGGTAGTCGAAAGTGAATCGCGATCTGCAAATGAAGGCGCTTGCCGCAGCCACGCTGCTGGCGCTCGCCAGTGGTAACGCTGCAGCTGCCAAGCGCGTCGAGCTGAGCAAGCTCGATCTGAAGTCGCTCAACCGCCAGTACGCCGCGAGCATCGCGGTCACCGGTGCGCCGAAGATGAACCACTCGCGCCATGAGCAGCTGCTTGGCGTGGAGCAGGATTCGTATCTGGTGATGCAGTCCAGCAACCGCAGCGGTCCCTCGGTCAATCGCCGTTACAAGCAGACGTTCCGTGGCCTGCCGATCTTCGGTGAAAACCTGGTCGTCAGCGAAGACGCCCAGGGCAACGTGCAGGCGCTGTTCGGCCGCAAGATCGACGGTCTGGCGAGCGATATCGCCTCGACCACGCCGCGCCTGACCAGCGCACAGGCGCTGGCCGCTGCCAAGCGCGCCGCGCTGGGCAACCGCACCGTGGTGGGCAACGAGAAGGTCGAGCTGCAGGTCTATGTGGACGCTGCAGGTCGTGCAAGTCTGGCCTACGCGGTCGACTTCGTCGCCGACACGCCGCGTCGCGATTCGCTGTCGCGTCCGATCGTGTTGATCGACGCCCTCAACGGCCGCGTCCTGGCGCAGTACGAAAACCTGCAGACCGACCTGGTCGGCACGGGCCCTGGTGGCAACGCCAAGATGGGGCAGTACGAATACGGCAGCAATGGCAAGCCTTTCCTGGACGTGACCCAGAGCGGCACCACGTGCTCGATGGAAAATGCCGACGTCAAGGTCATCAACGCGAACCATACCGGCAACACCAGCACCGGCGCGTTCAACTACAACGTTGCCGCGTACTCGTACACCTGCCCGCGTAACACCTTCCAGACCATCAACGGCGGTTATTCGCCGATCAACGACGTGATGCACAACACCGGCGTCGTGATGCAGATGTACCGGGATTGGACCGGCGCGACTCCGATCGCCGGCAAGCTGATGTCGGCCGTTCATTACGCCAACAGCTGGGACAATGCGGCGTGGAACGGCACCGGCATGGTGTACGGCGATGGCTCCTCGTTCTATCCGCTGGTCAGCCTGGACGTGAGCTCGCACGAAGTGTCGCACGGCTTCACCGAGCAGCACTCCGGTCTGGGCCCTTACTACAACAGCCAGGCCGGCTGCATGAACGAAGCGTATTCGGACATGTCCGGTGAAGCGGCCGAGTACTACGACCGCAACGGCACCGTCGACTGGATGGTGGGCGCCGAGATCAAGAAGAGCGCCGGCGCACTGCGCTACATGGACGATCCCACCCGGGACGGCCAGTCGATCGCCAACGCCAGCCAGTACAACACCAGCATCGACCCGCACCTGTGCTCGGGCGTGTACAACAAGGCGTTCTACAACCTGGCCCACATGAACGGCTGGAACACCAAGACCGCATGGCTGTCGTTCCAGCGCGCCAACCGTGACTACTGGGCCAGCACTGCCACGTTCGCCACGGGCGCCCAGGGCGTTGTGAAGGCGGCGTGTGACCTGGGCTACAGCGGCCAGGACGTCGTTGCTGCGTTCAACACCGTGGGCGTCAATGCCGGTGCGGTTCCGGCCGGTTGCGGCGGCGTGCCGGGCAACAGCAATCCGGTGGCGAACTTCAGCTCCTCGGTCAACGGCCTCACGGTGTCGTTCACCGACAGCTCGACCGACAGCGACGGCAGCATCACCGCGCGTTCGTGGGCCTTCGGCGACGGCACCACCTCGACGGCGACCAATCCGAGCAAGACCTACACCGCGGGCGGCACCTACACGGTCACGCTGACGGTCACCGACAACGCCGGTGCGACCAACACCAAGACCAGTTCGGTCACGGTCGTCGACCCGAACGCCAACGTGCTGACCAATGGCGTGGCCAAGACCGGCCTGTCCGGTGCAGCCGGTTCGTCGCAGACCTACAGCCTGGTCGTTCCGGCTGGCGCGACCGGTCTGAAGTTCGTGTCCGCGGGCGGCACCGGTGACGCCGACATGTACGTCAAGTTCGGCGCGCAGCCGAGCACCACCGTGTACGACTGCAAGTCCGAAGGCAGCACCACCGCCGAGACCTGCAACATCGCCACGGCGCAGGCGGGTACCTACTACGTGCTGATCAAGGGCTACGCCGCGTACTCGGGCATGAGCCTGACCGGCAGTTACACCGCCGGCGGTGGCGGCGGCGCGCAGACCTACAGCAACGCGGCCGACTACAGCATCCCGGACAACAACGCGACGGGCATCAGCAGCCCGATCACCGTGTCCGGCCGTACCGGCAACGGTCCGACGAACGCATCGATCTCGGTCAATGTCGTGCACACCTACGTGGGCGACCTGAAGCTCGACCTGATCGCTCCGGACGGCACGGTCTACAACCTGCGCAGCAACACCGGCGGCAGCGCCGACAACATCGTCGAGACCTACACCAAGGACGTCTCGACCGAAGCGCTGAACGGTACCTGGAAGCTGCGTGTGATCGACAACGCGGGCCAGGACACCGGCTACATCAACAGCTGGAGCGTCACGTTCTAATCCGTAACTAGCAGGACCCTCAGAGCCCCGGCTTCAGGCCGGGGCTTTTTTTTGCGTTGCCGTCATGCTGCCGGCCGCACGCAGGCAGACCTCGCGGATCGACGCCGCCAGCCGGTCGGCGTCCTGCGCCTTCTTCAGCTGCGGTGCGACCGGCCCGACCAGGGCCTCGGTGAACGCGCCGACGATGCAGGCTGCGGTGACGTCGGCGTCCTGTTCGGCGAACTCACCGCTCTCGATCCCTTCCTGCAGCAGGTCGCGGAACACCTCGCAGAAGCGGCGGCGCCCCCGGATGCGTTCGGCATCGACTTCGGGGTCCACCGGTTCGGCAATGAAGGCGTAGGCCAGCCAGGGCCCCGCCATCGCGCGATGGACGAAGGAGTCGATCGCCATGCCCAGCCGCTCGGCCACAGATTCCTGGCCTTTGGCGATCCCCCGCAGCACCTCGACTTCGCCGTCGACCGCTGCGGTCAGCACCTCGACAAATAGTTCTGCCTTGGACGGGAAGTAGCGGTAGATCAGCCCGGTCGAAACCCCGGCATCGGCCGCGACCGCGGCGATCTGGGCCTCGCGGAAGCCGCCGACCGCGACCAGCTTGCGGGTGGCCTGGAGGATGCGGTCGCGGTTGGCCGCGATGCGCTGCTCCATCAAGTCCGAACGCTTATAAGCCAAAAGAATGACTCCCTGTTCAAATTATGAAAACAGATTCACTTCTAGGCCCGGTTGGGCTAGGCTGGCTATCCAATATGGCCGAGCCATGCGGCCAGTCCAGCGGAGTCCGCCATGCACGTCCCCACCCTGAATTTCGACCTCGGCGAAGAGATCGACGCCCTGCGCGAGTCCGTCGCCGCCCTGGCCGCCCGCGAGATCGCGCCGCTGGCCGAGAAGGCCGACCACGACAACGTCTTCCCCAACCAGCTGTGGCCCGTGCTCGGCGAATACGGCCTGCTGGGCATGACGGTGGAGGAGGAGTACGGCGGCAGTGGCCTGGGTTATCTCGCGCATGTCGTCGCCATGGAGGAAATCTCGCGCGCTTCCGGTGCGATCGGCCTATCTTACGGCGCGCATTCCAACCTCTGCCTCAACCAGCTGCGCAAGAACGCCAGCGCCGAGCAGAAGGCGCGCTACTTGCCGCGCCTGTGCACCGGTGAGCATGTGGGCGCACTGGCGATGAGTGAGCCGAACGCGGGTTCCGACGTGGTGTCGATGAAGCTGCGTGCCGAGCGTCGCGGCGATCACTTCGTGCTCAACGGCAACAAGATGTGGATCACCAACGGCCCGGACGCCGACGTGCTCGTCGTCTATGCCAAGACCGATCCCGCCGCCGGTTCCAAGGGCATCACCACTTTCATTGTCGAGAAGGGCTTCAAGGGTTTCTCCACCGCGCAGAAGCTGGACAAGCTGGGCATGCGCGGTTCGAACACCTGCGAACTGGTCTTCGAGGATTGCGAAGTGCCGGTCGAGAACGTGCTCGGCACCATCGGTGGTGGCGTGCGCGTGCTGATGTCGGGCCTGGATTACGAACGGCTCGTGTTGTCCGGCGGTCCGCTGGGCCTGATGGCGGCGGCGATGGACCAGGTGCTGCCGTATGTGCATGAGCGCAAGCAGTTCGGCGCGCCGATCGGCACCTTCCAGCTGATGCAGGCCAAGCTCGCCGACATGTATGTCGGCCTCAACGCGTGCCGTGCCTACGTGTATGCCGTGGCGAAGGCCGCCGACAAGGGGCGCACCACGCGTCAGGACGCCGCGGGCGCGATTCTCTATGCCGCGGAAAAGGCCACCTGGCTGACCGGTCAGGCGATCCAGGTGCTCGGCGGCAACGGCTACATCAACGAATTCCCGACCGGCCGTTTGTGGCGCGACGCCAAGCTGTACGAGATCGGCGCGGGCACCTCGGAAATCCGCCGCATGCTGATCGGCCGCGAGCTGTTCCAGCAGACGGCCTGACGCCATGGCCGTCCTCTCCAGCCAGCTGCATACCGGCAGCGAATCCTTCCAGACCAATGCCGCGGCAATGCGCACAGCGGTCGATGATCTGCGCGACCTCAACGACAAGATCGCGCTCGGCGGCAACGAAGCCGCGCGCGAGAAGCACAAGGCGCGCGGCAAGCTGCTGGTGCGCGAGCGCATCGACGCGCTGCTCGATCCGGGTTCGCCGTTCCTCGAGATCGCGCCGCTCGCCGCACACGAGATGTACGACGACGCCGTGCCGTGCGCCGGCATGGTCGCCGGCATCGGCCGCGTCAGCGGCGTGGAGTGCGTGATCGTCGGCAACGACGCCACGGTCAAGGGCGGCACGTATTACCCAGTCACGGTCAAGAAGCATCTGCGTGCACAGGAAGTCGCGCTGCAGAACCGTCTGCCGTGCATCTACCTGGTCGACTCCGGCGGCGCATTCCTGCCGATGCAGGATGAAGTCTTCCCGGACCGTGACCACTTCGGCCGCATCTTCTACAACCAGGCCAATCTCTCCGCGGCCGGCATTCCGCAGATCGCCTGCGTGATGGGCTCGTGCACCGCCGGTGGTGCCTACGTGCCGGCAATGTCGGACGAAACCGTGATCGTGCGCGAGCAGGGCACGATCTTCCTCGGCGGTCCGCCGCTGGTGAAGGCGGCGACTGGTGAGGAAGTCGGTGCGGAAGAGCTGGGCGGCGCCGATGTGCATACGCGCATTTCCGGCGTGGCCGACCATTTCGCCGAAGACGACCAGCACGCGTTGGCGCGCGTGCGCGAGATTGTCTCCGGGCTCAACTGGGAGAAGCAGGGTCGTCTGCGCCTGCGCGAATCGGTCGAACCGCGTTTTGATCCGCAGGAACTGCACGGCGTGATCCCCGCCGACCCGCGCAAGTCCTACGACGTGCGTGAAGTGATCGCGCGCCTGGTCGACGGCAGCGAGTTCGACGAGTTCAAGGCGCGCTACGGCACCACGCTGGTGACCGGCCTGGCGCATATCCACGGCCATCCGGTCGGCATCGTCGCCAACAACGGCATCCTGTTCTCCGAGGCCGCGCTCAAGGGCGCGCACTTCATCCAGCTGTGTGCGCAGCGCGGCATTCCGCTGGTGTTCCTTCAGAACATCACCGGCTTCATGGTTGGTCGCAAGTACGAGAATGGCGGCATCGCGAAGGACGGCGCGAAGCTGGTCACCGCGGTGGCCACCGCGAAGGTGCCCAAGTTCACCGTGGTGATCGGCGGCAGCTTCGGCGCCGGTAACTACGGCATGTGCGGCCGTGCGTATTCGCCGCGCTTCCTGTGGATGTGGCCGAACGCGCGCATCGGCGTGATGGGCGGCGAGCAGGCGGCGAACGTGCTGGCGACCGTGCGTCGCGACGGCATCGAAGCCAAGGGCGGGCAGTGGACCGGCGAGCAGGAAGCCGAATTCAAGCGTCCGATCCAGGAACAGTTCGAGCAGCAGGGCCATTCGTACTACGCCAGTGCGCGGCTGTGGGACGACGGCATCATCGATCCCGCGCAGACCCGACGCGTGCTCGGCCTGGCGCTGTCGGCATCGCTGAACGCCCCGATCGAAGACACGCGCTTCGGCGTGTTCCGCATGTAAGCCGCTTGAAATGCGCCCTGGGCGCTTTTCAACACACTACTAGTGAGCCGCGCCATGTTCGACAAGATCCTGATCGCCAACCGCGGCGAGATCGCCTGCCGCGTCATCGCCACCTGCAAGCGCCTGGGTATCGCCACGGTTGCGGTGTATTCCGACGCGGATCGCGATGCGCGCCATGTGCGTCTGGCCGACGAAGCGGTGCGCCTCGGCCCGGCCGCGGCGCGCGAAAGCTACCTGCGCGCCGATGCCCTGCTCGACGCCGCGTTGCGCACCGGTGCACAGGCGATCCATCCGGGTTACGGCTTTCTGTCGGAGAACGCCGACTTCGCCGAAGCCTGTGCCGCGCGCGGCATCGTCTTCATCGGCCCGCCCGCCAGTGCGATCCGCGCGATGGGCGACAAGCGCGCAGCGAAGGCGTTGATGGCTGCGGCCGGCGTGCCGGTGACGCCCGGCTATCACGGCGACGATCAATCCGCCGAGCTGCTGCGCCAGCAGGCCGATGCCATCGGCTATCCGGTGCTGATCAAGGCCAGCGCGGGCGGTGGCGGCAAGGGCATGCGTCTGGTCGAACGCAGCGAGGATTTCGCCGCCGCATTGGCCTCGTGCCAGCGCGAAGCGGAAGCCTCGTTCGGTGATGCGCGCGTACTGCTTGAGCGTTACATCGTGCGCCCGCGCCACATCGAGATCCAGGTGTTCGCCGACACCCATGGCAACACGGTGCATCTGTTCGAGCGCGACTGCTCGGTGCAGCGCCGGCATCAGAAGGTGCTGGAAGAAGCGCCGGCACCAGGCATGGACCCGCAGCGTCGCGAAGCCATGGCGGCCGCCGCGGTAGCTGCCGCGAAGGCGGTGAGTTACGTCGGTGCCGGCACCATCGAATTCATCGTCAGCCAGGACGGCGAATTCCATTTCATGGAAATGAACACCCGCCTGCAGGTCGAGCATCCGGTGACCGAACTGATCACCGGCACCGACCTGGTCGAATGGCAGCTGCGCGTCGCCGCCGGGCAGCCGCTGCCGCTGGCGCAGGATCAACTGACGATCCGCGGCCACGCGCTGGAAGCGCGGCTGTATGCCGAAGACGCGAGCCGCGGCTTCCTGCCTTCGACCGGTGAGTTGCTGCATTTCGCGGTGCCGGCAGCGTCGAAGCATGTGCGCATCGACACCGGCGTGGAGCAGGGCGACAGCATCACCCCGTGGTACGACCCGATGATCGCCAAGCTGATCGTCTGGGACGAGGACCGCGAGCGCGCACTGCAACGCATGCGCCGCCTGCTCGCGGACGTGCACGTGGTCGGCGTCACCTCCAATGTCGACTTCCTGCAGAAGCTGGTCGATCACGACGCCTTCGCGCGGGCCGACCTCGATACCGGCCTGATCGAACGCGGCGCCGATACCTTGCTGGCGCCGCCAGTGGCCGCCGACGCGGAAGCACAGCAGTTGGCGGCCCTTGCCTTCATCCTGCGGCGGCGCGCAGCGCAACGCGGCGATGGCAGTTCGCCGTGGGATGCGCACGACGGCTGGCGCCTGCGCGGTCACGCGTCGCGCACGTTGACGCTGGCCTGTGCGGGCGAGGAGATCCCGGTGCGCATCGAAGCCAGTGGCGACGAGTTCCGCATTGCGCGGGGCGACGAAACGCCGATCACCGTGCGCGGCCGCATTGATGGCGCGACCCTGCAGGCGTGGTTCGGCGAACATCGCGTCACGTCGCAAGCCGTGTTCGACGGCGCGCACCTACATCTGTTCCATCGCGGTCGCCACCACCGCTTCGAACTCCTCGACCCCCTGCGGACCACCGCCACCGGCGCTGCCGCACACGGCGGCGGCCTGAACGCTCCGATGCCCGGGCGCATCGTCCAGTTGCTGGCCCTGCCGGACGCCCCAGTGACCAAAGGCACTGCGTTGCTCGTCCTGGAAGCCATGAAAATGGAACATACCCTGCTGGCGCCGAGTGACGGCGTCGTCCGGCAGTTCCTGGTCAAGGCCGGGGACCTGGTGGCGGACGGCGCGGCGTTGCTCGACTTCGAACAGGCGTAGCCATCCTTCGCGCGGCAGTGGGCCCTGCCGCGCGTTAGTCAGTGATGTGTATTGCGTGGATTGCGTCGCAAGGCGCGATCCGCCGTCGTGCGCATCCGTCACGCACCAGGCCCGCCCGCGCGGGCTCCATCTTCAAGGGGTTCCGATGCTCACCATCCGCCAGCTCAGCAAGACCTACGCCAACGGCGTCCACGCGCTCAACAACGTCACGCTCGATATCCCGCGCGGGATGTTCGGCTTGCTCGGCCCCAACGGCGCCGGCAAATCCTCGCTGATGCGCACGCTGGCCACGCTGCAGGAAGCAGACAGCGGCAGCGTCGCGCTCGAAGGCGCGGACGGTGGAGTCATCGATGTGTTGCGCGACAAGGATGCGGTGCGCCGCCAGCTCGGCTACCTGCCGCAAGACTTCGGCGTGTATCCCAAGGTCAGCGCGGAAGATCTGCTGGAACACTTCGCCGTGCTCAAGGGCCTGACCCAGCGCAAGCAACGCCGTGAGGTCGTGGAAGGCCTGCTCAAACAGGTGAACCTGTGGGACGTGCGCAAGCGCAAGCTCGGCACGTACTCGGGTGGCATGCGTCAGCGCTTCGGCATCGCGCAGGCGTTGCTGGGCAATCCGCGTCTGGTGATCGTCGACGAACCCACCGCCGGCCTCGACCCGGAAGAGCGCAACCGCTTCCTCAACCTGCTCGCCGAGATCGGCGAGAACGTCGCGGTGATCCTGTCCACGCACATCGTCGAAGACGTCACTGACCTGTGCCCGAACATGGCGATCATGAACAAGGGGCAGGTGCTGCTTACCGGGCGCCCCGGCGATGCGATCGACGCGCTGGCGAATCAGGTGTGGCGCAAGCAGGTCACCAAGGCCAGCCTGCCGACGTACGAAGCGAATCACACCGTGTTGTCGACGCGTCTGGTCGCGGGTCATCCGGTGATCCATGTGTTCAGTAGCGAGCGTCCGGAAGCCGGTTTCGAGCAGGTCGCGCCGGATCTGGAAGACGTCTACTTCCAGCGCCTGCGTCTGCAAGCCCGCGGTGGCCATGCGTCGACCGCAACCGCCGCCGCCGCGCCGGTGGCGCGGGCCGAACTGGCCTGACGGAGCGCACCCATGATTCGTGAGTTCTTTACCTTCGAGCTGCGCGAGCAGCTGCGGTCGCCATTGCTGTGGTTGATTGCCGGACTGTTTGCCCTGCTCGCATTCGGCGCGGCCGGCAGCGACGCCGTGCAGCTGGGCGGCGGCATTGGCAACGTGTACCGCAACGCCCCCACCGTCATCGTCAACTGGATGGGGCTGTTCACGTTGATCGGGATGCTCGTCATCACGATCTTCATCAGCAATGCGCTGCTGCGTGATTTCGACTACGGCATCGCCGAGCTGTTCTTCGCCAGCCCGATCCGCAAGCGCGATTACCTGGTCGGTCGCATAGGTGCGGCGCTCGCCGCCAGCCTGATGGTCTACGTGGTCATCGCGATCGGCATCTTCGTCGCCCAGTTCATGCCGTGGATCGATCCGGCGCGGCTTGGACCGGTGTCGCTGAAGCCGTACCTGTGGGTGTTCGCGGTGTACGTGATTCCCAACCTGCTGTTCACCGGCGCGATCCTGGCGCTGCTGGCGGCGGCCACCCGCAGCATCCTGTGGGTGTATCTGGGCGTGATCGGCTTCTTCGTTCTGTACGGAGTCAGTGCGGCGCTGCTGCGCGATGTCGACAACGTCTGGATCGCCACGCTGCTGGAACCGCTGGGCCTGCGCGCCATGTCGCGCACGATCCGCTACTGGTCGGCGGAGGAGCGCAATAACGGCTTGCCGGCCATCGCCGGATACATTCTCGCCAACCGCGCACTGTGGACCGCGATCGCGATGGGCTTGTTCGCGGCGACGTTTGCGGTGTTCAAGACCCAGCGCACCGGCACGTCGGGCAAGCGCTTCGGCCGCAAGACCGTCGCAGTGGCGGCGTCGGTCGTGGCCGCTCCGCGCACGCAGGTGGTGGTGCCAAAGGTCACGCCCGACTTCGGTCGCGCGACTGCATGGCAGCAGTTCCTGCGCCAATTCCGATTCGACACGTTCGGTGTGTTCCGCAGTGTGCCGTTCCTGGTGATGCTGGCCTTCGGCATGGCCAACTTCATCCCGAGTGCGCTGTTCCGCGAGAGCATGTACGACACCGGCATCTATCCGGTGACCTCGCAGATGCTGACGGCGCTGCAGGGCAGCTATAGCTTCCTGCTGATCATCATCGTGTTGTTCTATGCCGGCGAGCTGGTGTGGAAGGAGCGCGGCGCCAAGATCGGCGAGGTGAGCGATGCGCTGCCGGTGCCGAACTGGGTGCCGTTGCTGGCGAAGTTCGCCGCACTCATCGCCGTCATCGTCTCGTTCCAGCTGGTCGGTGCGGTCACCGCAATGCTGATCCAATTGGCCAAGGGATACACGAACCTCGAGCCATTGGTCTACGCGAAGACGCTACTGCTCGACTCGGTGGTCTACGTGCTGATGGGGGGCATGGCGTTGTGCCTGCAGGTGTTCTGCAACAACAAGTTCATCGGCTATGCCGCGCTGATCGTCGTGCTGATCCTGCAGAACGTGCTGGGGATGCTCGACTTCACCCACAATCTGTACAACTTCGGCAACTGGCCGATCGCGCCGTATTCGGACATGAACGGCTACGGCCACTTCCTGTCGGCGCAATTGTGGTTCCAGGGATATTGGGGCGTGTTCCTGCTGGCTTTGCTGCTGGTGGCTGCAGCGTTCTGGGTGCGTGGCGTAGGTGGCAACCGGCGCGAGCGTTTCGTGTTGGCCCGTCAGCGCCTCTCCGGTCGTCTGGGTGCTGGCCTTGCGGTCTGTGTACTGGCGTTCGCGGCGGTGGGCGGGTTCCTCTACTGGAATACCAACATCCGCAACGATTTCACCTCGCCGGACCAGATGCTCGATCTGCAGGCCCGTTACGAGCGCGAATACGGCAAGTACAAGGGCCTGCCGCAGCCAAAGATCACCGCGGTGAACGTCGACGTCGATCTGCGACCGGAGACGCAGTCGTTGCGTGTTGATGGCACCTACAAGGTGCGCAACCCGCATGCGAAGCCGATCAATGAAGTGCACGTACAGATGGAAGACGACCGTGCAATGGCGTCGATCGATATGGGCGGCGCCAGACTGGTCAAGCACGATGAGCCGCTGGGCTATCGCATCTATCGGCTCGACCGTCCGCTGCAACCGGGCGAGGAGCGCACGGTGCGCTTCAAGCTCGACTTCCATCCGAATGGGATCACCAATCAGGTGGCGCAGACCCGGATCGTCGAGAACGGCAGCTTCTTCAACAACCGCATGTTCCCGACGTTCGGCTACAACGAAGGCGGCCAGATCGAAGATCGCAACGAGCGGCGCAAGCGTGGGCTTGGCCCGGTGACGCGCATGCCGAAGCTGGAGGACGTTGCGGCGCGCTCGCATCCGTATATCGATGACGATGCCGACTGGCTCAGTTTCAACGCCACGATCTGCACGGCGCCGGACCAGACCGCGCTCGCGCCGGGCTACCTGCAGCAGGAATTCACCCGTGACGGCCGGCGCTGCTTCCGCTACGCAATGGATCGCCCGATGCTGAATTTCTATGCGTTCCTGTCGGCGCGTTGGGACGTTCGCAAGGGCAGCTATCACGGCGTCAATGGCGAGATCCCGATCGAGATCTACTTCGATCCCAAGCATCCGTACAACGTGGACCGGATGATTCAGGCGGTGCAGAAGTCGCTGGCTTATTACGAAGCCAACTTCACTCCCTATCAGCACCGTCAGGTGCGGATCATGGAGTTCCCGGGCTATTCCAGCTTCGCGCAGAGCTTCGCCAACACCATCCCGTACTCGGAATCGATCGGCTTCATCGCCGACCTGCGCGACAAGAACGCGGTCGACTACGTGTTCTACGTCACCGCGCACGAGGTCGCGCACCAGTGGTGGGCGCACCAGGTGATCGGCGGCAACGTGCAGGGTGCCACCGTGCTGTCCGAATCGCTGGCGCAGTATTCGGCGCTGATGGTGATGGAGCGCGAGTACGGCCGCGACCATATGCGCCGCTTCCTCAAGACCGAGCTGGACCAGTACCTGGCCGGGCGCGGCGTCGAGCGTCTGGAAGAGCTGCCGCTGTATCGCGTAGAGAACCAGCAGTACATCCACTACCAGAAGGGCTCGCTGGTGTTCTACCGCCTGCGCGAGGAAATGGGCGAGGCCGCACTCAACCGCGCGCTGAAGAAGTTCCTACAGGACAAGGGCTACCAGCAGCCGCCGTACACGACCTCGGCGGAGCTGTTGGACTACCTGCGTGCGGAGGCGACGGCGGCACAGCGCACGCTGATCACCGACTTGTTCGAGAAGATCAGCTTCTACGACAACCGCGTGCAGGAGGCGACGGCGCACAAGCGCGCCGACGGCAAGTACGAAGTTACCCTCGATCTGTTCGCCGCCAAGCGTTACGCCGACGGCAAGGGCAAGGAGACCGCGGGCAAGCTCGACGACTGGATCGAAGTCGGCGTCTTCGCACGCGGCCCCTCGGGCGAGGAAGCGGACGAGAAGGTGTTGTACCTGCAGCGCCACCACATCACTGCCGAGCATCCCAAGCTCACGGTGGTGGTTGATGCGCCACCGTACGAAGTCGGCTTCGATCCGTACAACAAGCTGATCGACCGGGTGTCGTCGGACAACCGCAAACGCGTGGCCCTGTAGGCCGGCTAAGGAAAGGCCCCGCTTCGGCGGGGCCTTTTCTTTCGGCGCGAGGGTCGCTAGGGCGGGACTGCTTCGTTGTAAGCTCAGGGACTTCCTGCACCGCCAGGTGCAGTCGACATCCGCGAGCGTATGCGCCCCAAGTACCTGTTCGGCGAATTCGAGCTCAATCCGGCTTCGCGGGAACTCCTGCGAAAAGGGGAGCTTGTAGCGCTGCGTCCCAGGTCGCTGGAATGTCTGATCTATCTAATCGAGCACCGCGACCGCGCGGTCGGCCGCGACGAACTGATCTCGGCCGTCTGGGGACGCGTCGATGCCAGCGATACGGTCGTGGCGCAGACGATGCTGCGCGCGCGCAAGGCGCTGGATGACACCGGCGACCAGCAGGTGATGATCCGCACCGTACCGCGCTTCGGGTACCGCTGGGTCGCGCCGATCAGGGAAGCGGCGGTTTCATCGGGTTCGCATGACAGCGCGGCTTATGCCGGCGAACGCATTGCCGAGCCGGTGCCTTCCGCCTCAGCGCTCTACGCGGAGGCCGATAGCGAAACCGATAGCGAAACCGATAGCGACCGGGAAGCGCTGGATATCGTCGATACCGCAGAAGTCGAGGCTGCAGAGACGATCGGAGCTGATATCGAGGAAGCAGCCGAAGTCTCGCCGTCGGCCGGAAGGCGCGGCCGACTTCTGCGTATCTGGGCGCCACTGCTGTTGCTCGCACTGTTGGCACTCGGCCTCGGCTACTTCTTTTATCCACGGCACGATGAACCGGCGCCGATCGCGAACGACGCGGTGCTGGTCATGCCGGTGACGGTCGTGCCTATGGATTCCGAGAATGCGTGGGCGCGATTGGGTGCCATGGACTATATGGCTGCGCGCCTGCGCGCCAGCGGCATCAACGTACTCCCCAGCGAACAGGCCATGCGTCTGAGCACGGCGATCGAAGGCGATACGCCCGCGGTCGCGCGCAAGAAACTGCGCGCTCTCAGCGGCGCGCGCTGGATCGTCCTCCCGCAGATGCAGCGGGAGGGCAACGGCTGGGTGGTCGTGCTGCGCCTGTTCGAAGACGGCCAGGAGCAACGACTCCAGGCGCAAGGCAATACGGCGCTGGTCGCCGTCGCCGAAGCAGCCGACGTGTGGCTGCGGCGACTGGGCGGGCAGGGCGAAACGGGGAAACCGCCGAGCCCTTCAGCCGAGCGTCTGCAGCGCCTCGACGCGGAAATCCTGGCGGGCCGGTTGCAGGAAGCGACGCGCCTGCTCAGGACCTCGTTGCCGGCCGAACGCCGCGATCCCCGCTTTCTCTATCGCGAGGCCAAGCTCGAGTTTCGCGCCGGGCATGTCGACGCGGCGGCGACCTTGTTTCAACAGGCCCTCGACCAGGCGGCGGACGCCGACACGCCGACGAAGATCGGCGCACTGCAGGGATTGGCCGGAGCCGAACGCGTCCGGAACAACGTGGACGCCGCTGAGCTCCGCTTTACCCAGGCATTGGCGCTGCTGCAGTCGTTGCCGTCCGACCGCATCAATTCGCGACTGACCGGACTCGTCTATCAGGGGCTGGGCATCATCCGCATCCAGCGTGGCGACGTCGACGGCGGCATGAAGTACCTGGGTCAGTCCCGTGTCTGGATCCAGCGCTCCGGAGATCTCGTTTTATTGGGCGCGGTTGGACACAACATTGGCCGGGCCGAAATCCTGCGTGGCAACTATGCGCAGGCCTTGAGCGAATTCGACCGTTCGATCGAGACATTCGAACGCTTTCGGGTCAACGACTATCTCGCGAATTCATTGGGCGAAAAGGCCGAGTTGCTACTCGCATTGGCCCGGCCCGCCGATGCCTGGGACACCATTCGCCGCGCGCAGCCGCATTTGCCCAAGTTGGAAGACACCCATCTGGCGGCCGAGATCCTGGCGACGACGGCCAGGATTCAGATGGCGCAAGGGCGGATGAGCGACGCCGGCGACACGTTGGCTCGCATCCGGTCGCTGGGCGTACGCGACACCGATCCTGCGCTCCTGGAGTCGTTGCTGCGCCTGCACCTGGCACAGGGCGAGATGGTCGGGGCGCGGAAGCTTGCCCGGAATGCTCCGCCCGCGGCAGGCGGCGACGACAGGTTGATGCTCGTGGCCGTCCAGACCGCGTTGCGCGCCGGCGACCTGCCGGCAGCGAAATCGTGGCTGTCCAGTGACTCGTCGGTTGGCGAGCAGGATGCCCGCTATCACGCAGTGGCCCTGGAGTTGGCGCGGGCACTCATTGCGCGAGCCGAAGGCAATGGGGCGAGTGCGCTTCAGCATGCGGAGCGGGCCGCGGGCGTGACGGGAGTGTCCCCCGACGCAGAGATCCAGACAGGCGTCATGCAGGCGAAGGTCTTGCTCGATGCCCGGCAGTACGACGCTGCTTCGGCCATCATGGGAAGGCTGGAGAAGTACGCGGAAACGGACTATCGCGTCGCCTGGACGATGCTGACGCTCTATCGGGCGCTGGGAGACCAGCGAGCGGCTGCTGCGGCACTTGAGCGCGCAAACGCGCTGCGTGGAGATCGCGATCTAGCGGTTGAGCCGGTGCTGTGACTTGAGGTTTGAAGGGTGGGGCCGCGTCCGAGACCGACAGCGAGACCCCGAACCCCCTCGCCCCGCTTGCGGGGAGAGGGACAGCGTCGCGCCGCGACGCAGGGTGAGGGGCCGTGTCGCGAGCGCGACAGCAAAAGCAAGAGCGCCCCTCATCTGCCCTTCGGGCATCTTCTCCCCGCAAGCGGGGAGAAGAGCTAATAACGATAGAGCGCCGCCCGTCTTCGGGAGATCGTTTCGTCAGCGACCACAAACACAGGTCCGTCGCTGCGTTCGGGCGACGTCTGCGAATGAGTACGCTTGAGTACGGAAACCGCATTGCCGCCTCCTTGGTCATGTATTACGGCGACTGTGAATGAGCTCAGGCATCACCCGCGCGTGAACGCTCCAAGGCCTGGCTGACCAAGGCATCTCCGCTCCATTTCCTTTTCATGACCGCGCCGTTTTTCCCTCTTGTGGGGCAGATGGGCCGGGGCCGAACGTTGATACCCATCGCGATCCCGCACAGACGGGACGCCGTGATGCAGCTGCCTTCGCACTGCGTCGGACTTCGACTCCGGGGAGCGTTCATGCGTCTGAATACCAAGCTGTATGCCGCGGCTGTGCTGGCCACGGCCGTGGGCAATGCGTTGGCGGCCAATTCTTCGCCCACCGGGCGCGCACTCGACCTGCTGAGCAGCCACCCGATCGAGGCGCGATCGTCCTCGCATGACCGGTTCGTCGCCAATGACGTCGTAGTCGACCGGGATGGAACCGAGCATGTCCGATTCGGTCGCACCTACGCGGGCCTGACCGTGATCGGTGGCGATCTGGTGATGCACTCGCGCAAAGGCCAGTACCAGGGCATTTCCGTGACGCAGGGCAGGCCGCTGTACCTGTCGGTGCGGCCGAGCTTCGATTCGAGTGCTGCGATCGTCGCCGCAGGCGCGGAGTTCGGCGCCGACTTCACCGGCACTCCGGAAACCGCTCTGGTGGTGTACGCCCGCGGCCGCGCGCCCCGATTGGCGTGGCAGGTGCGTTTGCAGAACGAACGCGCGGACATGACCTACATCATCGATGCGCAAGGCGGCCGGGTACTAGATCGCTGGAGCAATCGTGAGGGCGCGGTCGCCAACGGCACGGCCCGGACCCTGTATTCCGGTGACGTCGCCCTGACCACCAATTCCACCTTGAGCGGCTTCGAGATGCGCGACCCGACACGCGGCGGCACTCGCACCATCGACGCGTCCAACAGCCGCACCTCCGGTCAGATCTACAAGGATGTCGACAACGTCTGGGGCAACTACGCGGTCTCCGATCTGGCCACCGCCGCCGCCGATGCGCAGTACGGCACGAACGTCACCTGGGACTACTACAAGAACACGCACGGCCGCATTGGCATCGCCAACGACGGCAAAGGCGCCTACAACCGCGTGCACTACGGGTTTTCCTACAGCAACGCCTATTGGTCCGACGGCTGCTTCTGCATGACCTATGGCGACGGCGACGGCGTCCACCTCAACCCGCTGGTTGCGCTGGACATCGCCGGCCACGAGATGAGCCACGGCGTCACCTCTCGCACGGCCAGCCTGATCTACTCGGGTGAATCCGGCGGCCTGAACGAAGCGACCTCGGACATCCTGGGCACGATGGTCGAGTTCTATGCCAACAATCCCAAGGACACTCCGGACTATCTGATCGGCGAGCAAGTCTTTATAGGCAACGTGGCGGGCAGTCCCAGCCAGCGCGCACTGCGCTACATGTTCAATCCATCCGCCGATCACGCCTCGCCCAACTGCTACTACAACGGCATCGGCAATCTGGACGTGCACTACTCCTCTGGTGTCGCCAACCTGTTCTTCTATCTGTTGGCCGAAGGCACCGACGCCAAGACGTATAGCGGCGTGAACCACACACCGCAGCCGACCTGCAACGGCTCGACCTTTGCAGGTATCGGTCGCGCCAAGGCCGAGAGGATCTGGTACCGCGCGCTGAGCGTGTACTTCACTTCCGGCATCGACTACGCCGGTGCGCGCACAGCCACGATCAGCGCCGCGAACGACCTGTACGGCTCCACTTCGGCCGAAGCGAGCGCGGTTGCGACCGCCTGGTCCGCCGTCAGCGTCAACTGAACCTAGGGGGGGCGCCGCGGGGCGCCCGGGAAATCGGGCGTCCCGCGACGCAATGCCCCACCTGGCACCTACAAGAACGATAACGCTCAGCAGGGGAAGCAATGACCGGATCCAGCCCGCAACACACCGGCGCGCGTAAGCAGCGCGTTCGCACGACCCCTGCGGTCGCTCCCGTTACCCGCGCCATCCGCGCCGCCCTGGCCATGTCGGCCACGATGCTGGTGCTGTCCGGACCAGTGCTGGCGGCCGATACCTGCAGCTACACGGCGGTTGCACGCAACAGCTACGTTTGCGACGGGCGTTTCGTCCAGACCGGTCACGATGCAGGCTTGCTGCCGCCCATCGATCTGACCCGGGTGCGGGGCGAAGAGGCACCTGTCAGCGTGATTCCGGCGGTGGGGGCCGCCGGTTGGGCCGGCGATGTCTCGCGCCCCCACCTGGGCAGCCTCGGCGAAGAGGCTGACGCGAGCATCGCAATTTTGGAAGCCGGCACGGTCGACGATGTCACGGTGATCGGCGGTAATGGCATTGACGCCGCAAGCGCGGCCCAGCTCTTCTCGGTCGCCAACAGCAATGACATCAGTGTCAGCGGCTCTGACTGGCAGTACGGCATCCGCGAGAACGACTTCTACTACGACGTCACCGTCGTCAACAGTGGCGACCTCGACGTCGATTCGTCGGGTGTAGGCGGCCCGTATTCGCCCGGCAATCATGCGTTTGGCATCCGCGCGAGTTCCTTCTACGGCAACGTCGATGTAACCAACATCGGTGCGATCAGCGCCCGCGCCAGCAATGATCCCGACTCTGGCTACTCCTATGCCAGAGGCATCGTCAGCCTGTCCTATTACGGGGACGCCAGCATCACCAACGCAGGCGCTATCGACGTCGCCGCCGATGGCGAGGATTGGGCGCTCGCGTTCGGCATCTACAACATCGCTTCGGGCTTCCACGAATCGACGGTGGACAACAGCGCGTCGATCACCGCGAGCGCCACCACCGATGGCAGCGGCAATTACCAGTGGGCGTGGGCCGCCGGTGTAAGGGCCACAGCCATTTATCCCGCATACGGTGCCGTGGCGGGGTACGACGACGTGCTGCTGCACAACTCCGGCGACATCACCGCCTCGGCCAGCGTCGAAGGGCACGACGGCAACGCCGTGGCCTGGGGTGCCTACACGATGTCGCTCAATCCGGGCGGCACGTCCACGCTCGTCAACGACGGCACGATCTCCAGCTACGCCCATGCCGGCGTCGCGGATTCCAGCTACAGCTACGCCGCCGGCATCATCGCCGCCAATCGCCACGGCAGCTCGGTAGCGGTGAACAACGGCTATGTGGATGCCGTCGCCCGCAACGATGCCGCGGACGGCGCCGCCCAGGCCATCGGGATCAAGTCGATCTACCTCAGCATCGGCTACGGCGACTCGAGCATCATCAATGATGGAGACGTCGAAGCGCATGCCTCGGGATACGGCGGCCGTGCCCTGTCGACCGGTCTCTCCACCGGGGGCTCCTACAGCGGCAGAACCAGCACGATCGACAACTCCGGCCGTGTGATCAGCACGGCCGACATCGACACCGCCGGCATCGCCTTCGCGACCGGCATCAGCGGCAGCAGCAGTTACGGCGCCGATGTCCTCAACAGCGGTTACGTCACTGCGGACGCGACCGTCGTGGACGGTCGCGCCTTCGCCACGGGCGTTTACGGCAAAAGCGACAGCGGCGGCTACACCACGATTACCAACCTGGGCGACATCGATGCCAACGCGGTCGTCACCGGCAGCGACGCCTACAACCTGAGCCACGCTACCGGCATCCGCGCATCGGGCTACGACGCCGCGTCCGTCAACAACGCGGGGCTGATCGACGCAAGCACCATCGCCAACACCGGTGATGTCACGGCCTATGGTGCGGTCAGTTCCTCGTATCACTTCGCTTATCTGACCAACGCTGCCGACGGCATCATCGACGTCAGCGCCAGCACCCTGGACGGCAACGCGCTCGCCGTCGGTGCCCTGGTCGCCGGCTACGATGTGGCCACGCTCAACAACTACGGTGACATCTCCGCTCTCGCCACCAGTGCGGACGGCAACGCGCAGGCGTATGCCGCTGTCGTCAACGGCACCAACGTGGGCATCGGCCTGCTGATCAACGGTGGCGATCTCAACGCCGAGGCTTCGACCGGTACGGGCGGTACCGCGTACGCAACCGGCGCCTACGTGTACGGAAACGTCGCAAGTGTCTTCAACGACGCACACAGCAGCGCCACGGCCACGGCTGGCGCCGGCGGCACGGCCACGGCGCGCGGCGCACGCGTCTACGGCATGTACACGGCGGTCTCCAACTACGATGCGCTCACGGCCAGCGCTACCGCCGACGGCGGCACCGCCATGGCCAAGGGCGCGGAATCGATCGGCTATTTCGGGTCGTCCGTTGACAACGCCGCCGACATCCTGGCGGTCGCCAATGCAGATGGCGGTGTGGCGACGGCGATGGGTAGCTATTCGCTGGGCTTCATCTTCAGTTCCTACACCAACAACACCGGAACGATCGTTGCCGATGCCAGTGGCGCCAGCGCCGATGCGCTGGGCGTCCTCAATGCGGCCCTGTACCTCGGGGATGCAATCACGACCAACGACGGCGACATCCATGCGATCGCCGAAGGCACGGTGGCGCCTTACGGAGAAGAAGAGGCCGTAGCCATCGGCGTCTACAACTTCGCGATGTACTACGACTCGGCTGTGGACAACCGCGGGTCGATCTTTGCCAGCGCCGAGGCGACGGAGGACATCTTCGGCACTTACGGGTTCCTCCAGGCCAAGGCAATTGGCGTGCAGGCGCTGGCTGCGTATGGCTACGGCGAGACGTCGATCGTCAATACCGGAGACATCAACGCGGCGGCCCTCACCAGTCAGGGCTATGCATCCGCCTGGGGCGCCGTTGCCCAGTCGGGCGCGTACGGCTCCGCGGCGATCGAGAACGACCGTCTGATCACCAGCTATGCCCATTCCGAAATCGGTATCGGCACCGCCATCGGCGCCTACGCCCTCACTGTGGCTGGCACCTCGCAGCTCATAAACCATGGCGACATCGTCGCCACGGCGGATGCCGAACGCGGCATCGTCAACGTAACCATCGATTACGCGGATGCAACCGGCGTGCGGGTGTTGAGCATCCCGTACGGCGCCGGCGAAACCATCGTCGACAACTACGGCAACATCCAGGCGCACGCCAGGATCTACGGCGGCTTCGGCTACGCCACGGGCGTCGAGGCGTACAGCCAGAACACGTCGATCCACAACGCCACTGACGCCAACATCCTGGCGACCGTCAACGCTGAACTCTTCGGTGCTGCATTTGCCATGGGCATTGAGGCCGGCGGTACGTACAGCGTCGACGTCGCCAACGACGGGGCGATTACCGCCTACGCCCACGCCAACGCCTATTCGGACGCCAACTACGGTTTCCTCGGTACCACCGCCGCCACCGGCGTCTATGCCAACGCCAGCTACAAGGGCGATGCCATGGTGGTGAACAATGGCGACATCAATGCGATCGCCCTTTCCGAGAACAGCGTCGGCTGGGCCCAGGGCATGGCCGGCGCAACCGGTGTCAACGCCTACGCCAAGTACGACGCGACCATCGTCAATGCCGGCGACATCAACGCCATCGCGGAGTCCGAATTCGGCATCGTCGGTGCCTACGGAGCGGTCGCCCGCGGCAAGTACAGCAGCAACATCATCAATCAGGCCGGCTCCAGCATCGTCGCGTCGGCGACGGTCGGCAGCCTGGCGGGCGACCAGTCCTCGGGGCGTGCCGTCTCCTTCGGCACCCAGATCTTCAAGCGAGGGATGGAGGACGCCGTCACCTACAACGCGGGCAGCATCGTTTCCCACGCCGTGGTAACTCCGGACGGAACGGGGGTGCCGATTGGCAGCATCGCCACCGCCTTCGGCAGTTCCATCGGCTACAACTCCGCGGTCATCCGGGGCGAGGTGACCAACGTCGGCAGCATCGAGGCCCTTGCCAGTGCCGATTTCGGCTACGCATCGGCGTACGGCGCCTTCGTGGCCACCGATCGCGAGGCGCTCATCACCAACGACGGTGACATCCAGACGGGCGCTTCCGCGACCGGCGGCAACGCCTTCGCGGTCGGCACCTACGCGTATGCCTTGCACCGGACGGTGAGCTACAACTGCGACGCCTACGGCTGTGACTGGGCGAATCCCATCGTTGTGATAGACGACGGCAGATCGCTGATCGAAAACACCAACCAGATCACCGTGGCGGCAGCGGCGCAGGGCGGCGTGGGCTACAGCTACGGCGCGGTCGCGCTCGGCGCGTTGAACGCCGACGTCAGCAACTCGGGGCGGATCAGCGCGGTCACCGATGCTGAGGACGCCCTGGCAATCGGTGTCCTCGCGAACAGCTTCTATGGTTCGGCCGGATTGCAGAACGACGGCGACATCATCGCGATCGCGGATGGCGACATTGCCAATGCCTACGGTGCGCAGATCCTGGGTGCCTACGGTGACCTCAGCAACGGCTACCTCGCGGCGACGCTCACCAACTCCGGCAGAATCCTCGCCCGCGCGGACGGCACCACCGTGACCGCCACCGGCGTGCAGGTCACCGGCCGCAACGGCGACGGCATCCGGATCGACAACACCGGCACGATCATGGCCGCGGCCTATGGCGCCGATGCGACGGCTACCGCAATCGCGATGGATTCCTACGGCAGCAACACGCTGACCAACACCGGCACCATCGCCGCGTTCGGCGATGGCATGCGGATCGCCATCGCCTCGGGCAGCGGGGCGATCGCGAACATCAGCAATGGCGGCTCGATCACCGGCGCCATCCTCACCGGTGGCCTGGACGACAGCTTCGACAACACCGCCGGTGCCACCTGGCATGTCGTAGGCGACTCCGACCTCGGTAACGGCGACGATCGCATCGTCAACAACGGCGCGATCTTCCTGGACAACGCGGCGATCCGTCTGGGTGGCTACGTCAACGGCAACACCTTCGACAACTTCGGTCTGATCGGCGTCTCGGGCAGCAACGTGCTCGACATGGACAATCCGTTCCCAGTTTCCAACAACGGCACGATCAGCTTCGTCGACGGCGCACCCGACGACACGCTGACCATCGTTGGCGACTTCGCCGGTGACGGAGCGATCAACCTCGACGTCAGCACGCTGAATCTGGCCAGCGACCGCCTCTACATCGACGGTAGCGTGATCGAACCAACGACGCAGACGATCAACGTGAACCTGACCGGTGCCATCAATGCACCGAGCACCGCTATTCCGCTGGTGAGCGTCAGTGGCAGCTCGACGGCAAGCGACTTCGTGCTGGGTAACGTCGGCTACGGCGCCAACGGCTTCCTGACCCTGGGGTTCAACCTGGAATCCAGCATCGATGCCAGCAATGCGCGCGACGACGTGTTCTCGCTCGGGGTGGACGTCACCGGTCTGAACGACGCCGGCTCGCTCGCCGCCGCCATCGCGCCGGGTGCACAGAGGCTGGTCGATGCGCAGGTCGGGACCTGGCGCCAGCGCATGGGCGTTCTGCCCACCACGAGCGATACCGTGGCGGCCCCGTGGTTGCGCATGTTTGCCAGCAGCGGCGATGTGGATGCGAAGCACGACTCCAACTTTGGTGCGGGCGGCGTGTTCGGATTCCATCAATCGAACCACGGCTGGGAATTCGGCCTGGACTTCCGTGCGTCCGAGCATCTCGCTATTGGCGTGCTGTTCGGCAAGTCGGACGGCAACCAGAGTCTGGACGGTGGCGGCAATGACCGCCTCGATGGCACGGCGTTCGGCGTGTACGCCACATGGCTGAGCGCCAACGGCTTCTACGTCGATCTGTCGCAACGTCGCGTCGATGTAGATGCCCGCCCACGCATGTCGAACGCGGCGGTCCCGAGCGATGCGAAGGCCGATGCATTCAACATCGAGGCCGGCTTCACCGCATGGAAGCTCGCAGGCGTGAATGTGGTGCCGCAGCTGCAATACACCCGCACCCGCATCGACGAACTCGATCCGGTGCAGGACGGCGCTTCAACTTTCGTCAGCGATGGCGGCGTGTCCTCACGCGGTCGCCTGGGTGTGGCTTTCGATAAGAGCTTCCAGGCATCGGGCTTCACGCTGACGCCGTACGGTTCGCTCAACGTCGTGCGCGAATTCGATGGCGAGTACGACTACTCGGTCAACAGCGGTCTGCTCGGGTCGACCCGCACCGATGGCACCAGCTCCATGCTCGAACTGGGCCTGGGCGTGCGCAAGGGCGGGTTGTCGCTGAGCGGCGGCATGAACTGGACCGACGGTGGCGCTCAACAGGGCGTCATGGGCGGTCAGGTGGTGGTGCGTTACGGCTGGTAAATGCGAAGTGCGGGCCGGCGAACGAAATCGCCGGCCCGTGATATCGAAGTTTCAACAACGCCAGACGCTGCGTCTGGCTGGAATCAGGAGTGGCAACACGTGGTAAGCAAGCATCCGCCCGAGGGCAACCAGGACATCGATACCAAGGACGGAAGCAGTGAAGCGCAATTGGAGACAGTAGGAGCCGAACCGGTCGTCGCTTCACAGCAGGCGGCAACGGCCAAGCCGCCGTTGAATCTGGCTCAGCTGAAGGTCGAGAAGAGCTGTTCGCGAGGCTTGGCCGCGTGGCTGGCGGGCAACCGAATTTCGCTTGCCATTTCGTCGTACCAGACCGGGCGTCTCTACCTGGTCGGCAGCGACAAGCAGGGGCGCGTGTCGTTCTTCGAACGCATCTTCGAGCGCGCGATGGGTATCGTCGGCAACGCGCAGCGCATCTATCTCGGCGGCCTGTATCAGTTGTGGCGGTTCGAGAACGTGTTGCGTCCCAACGAGACGATCCGCCAGCAATTCGACAAGTGCTATGTGCCGCGCAACGCACAGACGATCGGCGATCTCGATATCCACGAGCTCGGCATCCGCAAGAACGGCAAGGTGGTGTTCGTCAACACCAAGTATTCGTGCCTGGCCGAACTCAGTCAGACCCACAGCTTCAAGGCGATCTGGAAGCCGGACTTCATCAGCAAGCTCGCGCCCGAGGACCGCTGTCATCTCAACGGCCTGGCGATGGTGGATGGCGAGCCGCGCTATGTCACCGCGGTATGCCGCAGCGACACCGTCGACGGTTGGCGCGATCGGCGTCACGATGGCGGCGTGGTGATCGACATCACCACCAATGAAATCGTGTGCGAAGGTCTGTCGATGCCGCACTCGCCGCGCTGGGCGAACGGCAAGTTGTGGGTGCTCAACGCCGGCACCGGTCATCTGGGTTGGGTCGACTTCGAAACCAGGAAGTTCGTGCCGTTAGTGTTCGTGCCGGGCTTCGCGCGCGGCCTGTCGATCGTCGGCAACGTCGCGGCGATCGGGCTGTCCAAGCCGCGCAATCAGCGCTTCGAAGGGCTGCAACTCGATGAGGAGCTGCGCAAGCGCGATGCCGATCCGTGGTGCGGTGTACAGATCGTGTCGCTGGCTACTGGCGACGTATTGAACTGGATCCGTTTCGAAGGCGACATCACCGAGATCTTCGACCTCAGTTTTCTGCCGAACGTGCGTAATCCCATGCTGGTGGGCCTGCGCACCGCGGAGATCCGCGAACTCATCACTTTCGAATCGGCACTGGACGCGGTGGAGGCGGAGGTCGCATGAGTCGCATAGATCGATTCATGGCCGTGATGGCCGCCGGCATGCTGTTGCTGACGATCGCGGTGGCGAGCCTGCTGTTGTTTGCCGGAACTTCCGGCGCCGCGCAGGCCGCCGAAGCCACCGTTCCGGCCGCCGGCGCGCAACCGGCATCGTCTTCGCGCCTGTTCGACTCGCTGGATCGCAACAAGGACCAGGTGCTGTCGCGCCAGGAATTCCAGTCCGGCTACGCCGGATTGCAGCGATTCATCGTCATGCAGGGGCGCCTTCACGAGCAGTTCGGTGCATTGGACGTCGATCGCAGTGGCGCGATCGATGGCGATGAGTACGCCAATCTCGAGCTGATCAAGCGTCTCGGCAACACGGCGCCATCGCTTTCCATCTTTGATGCCAATCACGACCAGAAGCTGGGATTCGCCGAATACGCGGAGGCGGTCCACAAGCTCGCGATGCCGCAGCCATCGACAAAGAAGTAACCGGCGTGCAGCACCCGGTTGTTCAGGAGACGCAAGTGAGTACCGAAATTTCGTTTGAAATCGTTCCGGTCTGGAAGCGAGTCAGCGCGGAGCTGTCCGCCGAACTGATCGATCTTTGGGGACGCTCGCAGGCCATTCCGGATCCAGCTCGCGCTGCCCAGCGTGCACACCAGGCCGTGTGCATCGCACGCGACCCGTCTGGTGCCCTCTGTGGCGTCGGCACAGCGGTGATTCGCGTCCTGCCACGGCTGCGGCAGCCGCTGTACTACTACCGCCAGTTCTTCGCCCCGGAGTTTCGCGGCCAGAAGCAGGCGATTCCATTCTTCAACGAGGCGCGCCGGCTGCTGGAGCAGCACAACGACTCGCTGCTTGAGCCCGAGAGTCTGGGGATGCTGCTCGAACTGGAGAGTCCGCAGCTGGTAGCGCGATCCGAGCGCGCCTATGAGCCTGCGGCGGATTCGACCTTCATCGGCTATTCGCCTCGGGGACTGCAGTTGCGGGTTTCCTACTTCAAGAACGCACGCTTGTTGTCGGGGCCCGTTCAGCTGCGTGCGTCTGCATGATCTGCGGCGGCTGAAAAACAAAAAGCCCCGCTTCGGCGGGGCTTTTTCTTCGGCGCGTTGGTGGCTATGGGTGGACTCGAACCACCGACCCCAGCATTATGAGTGCTGTGCTCTAACCGGCTGAGCTACATAGCCGCGCGAGAACCGCGAATTATTCCTATCCGAGGGGCTCTCGTCAATCGCCCCCTGCCTTGCTTGTCCGTCGACCGGGCCCGTGGCAGAGTCGGATACAGCGCATTACGGAGTCCGCATCGTGATCGATCCGGACGGTTACCGACCCAATGTCGGCATTGTCCTGATGCACCCGGATGGCCGGGTGTTCTGGGCCCGCCGCGTGCATCGGGATGGTTGGCAGTTCCCGCAGGGCGGGATGAACAGCGACGAGACGCCGCTGGAGGCCATGTATCGCGAGCTGCGCGAAGAAACCGGCCTGTTGCCCGAACATGTGGAGGTCCTCGGCGCCACGCCGGGCTGGCTGCGCTACCGACTGCCGCA
The DNA here is from genome assembly GCF_054779815.1 of Lysobacter tyrosinilyticus. Taxonomy (NCBI): domain Bacteria; kingdom Pseudomonadati; phylum Pseudomonadota; class Gammaproteobacteria; order Lysobacterales; family Lysobacteraceae; genus Lysobacter; species Lysobacter tyrosinilyticus. Next base: position 159,687 of record NZ_BAAGXN010000002.1, on the reverse strand, counting down.
GCGGGCAATCCGCCGCCAGGACCGGCTTGTGTGCATCGGCCAGAAGCAGGTCTGGTTTCTGCTCCGCCTGACCGGGCAGGAGAGCGACCTGTGCCTGGACCTGACCGACAAGCCCGAGTTCGATCATTGGCGCTGGGTGGACTTCTGGTACCCGCTTGAACACGTGGTGACCTTCAAACGCGGGGTCTACAACAGCGCCCTGCGCCATCTGGCTCCCGTGGCCCGTCGGGTCGCGGGCTTGCAGGCGGTACCGGTTCCGTCCGGGCCGGATCCGCGGCACGATCCGCGTCGCAACAGCGGGCGTAATCGCCAGCGGCCGCGTTCGCGCTCCGAACCGCCGGCGTGGGGTGGAAGCGGGTCGTCCGACCCCTCGTCTAATTGACAATCATTCGCATTCATGGCGGAATAGTCCCGCAGCCAATCGGGCTGTGCACGACCGCCAGTCCGCCGCATGTACGTCTGCATTTGCAACGGAGTCACCGATCGCGACATCCGCCAGGCTGTTGAAGCCGGCTGCCGCAGCGTGCCCGAACTGACCATGCGCACCGGCGCCGGGGCCACCTGTGGCAGCTGCCTCGACCTCGCCTCGCAGCTGATGGATGAAGCCCGCACCGTGCACGAGTTGCCGGTGCTGTCGCAGGCCGCCTGATTCGCCGCATTCACGCGGCTTTCGATACCTCGCTTCCAGCTGCAAGTGACTCGCGGATGCATTCGATTCGCGTTTCGTCATCGCGCGTGCAACAGGACTAGAGTCGCGTCCTCGACATTGCACGGAGCAGCGCCATGAAGGGCGACGCCAAGGTCATCGAATACCTCAACAAGGCGCTCTACAACGAGCTGATCGCGATCAACCAGTACTTCCTGCACGCCAAGATGCTGAAGAACTGGGGCCTGAAGGAACTCGCCGACCACGAGTACCACGAGTCCATCGACGAGATGAAGCACGCGGACAAGTTGTCCGAGCGCATCCTGTTCCTCGAGGGGCTGCCGAACTTCCAGGCGCTGGGCAAGCTGCGCATCGGTGAAAGCCCGCGCGAAGTGCTGTCCTGCGACCTCGCGCTCGAACTCGAAGCCCTGCCGATGCTGCGCGAAGGCATCATCTACTGCGAAAGCATCAAGGACATCGTCAGTCGTCAGTTGCTCGCCGACATCCTGGCTTCGGAAGAGGAGCACATCGACTGGATCGAGACCCAGCTCGCGCTGATCGACCGCGTCGGCGAGCAGAACTATCTCGCGATGAAGATGGAAAGCTGAGCGGCAACCGCTCACCCGCGAAAAACAGAACGCCACCGCAAGGTGGCGTTCTTGCATCGAGAGTCGTGCCTTGTAGAGCGGAGCTTGCTCCGCTGCTGTTCGATTTCGCTCCCGGCAAAAGCAGCGGAGCAAGCTCCGCTCTACAAAGCAGCCGCTAGGCCGCCCCGAGCCCCGACGGGCCATCGCCCAGCGCCGGCTTGCGCTGCCGGAACAGCTTGCGCCAGACCCACCACAGCAACAGCGCGAACATCGCGGTGATGAACACCACGATCGACAGCGCCAGCCATGGGTGCGCGAATACCAATGCCAGTCCGCCCACGGTCGCCACGTCCTCGGTCACCGAGGCGGTCCAGTTGGTCACCGGTTCCGGCGAGGCATTCAGCAGCGCCCGGGTTCCCGCCTTCAGCGCATGGCTGGTCAGGGCCACCCCGGCCCCGGCCGCGAGGGCACCCGCGCCCAGATGGCCGTCCGGCGACAGGGTCGCGGCGGCTAGGAAGGCGCCGGCCGGGATCCTGAGCAGGGTATGGAGCAGGTCCCAGCCCGAATCGACGCCCGGGATCTTGTCAGCGAAGAATTCCGCGGCGGCCAAAGCCCCGGAGACCCCGATCACCCAGGGCGACTGGGTCACCTGCAGGGCGGCGGGGAGCTCGAGCCAGCCCATCGCGCCGGCCAGGCCGACCCCGAACACGGTCAGATAGACCCGGATGCCGGCCAGCCAGGCCAGCACTACGCCAATTGCGAACAGGTGCGCATCCGACATGGCCCGCTCCGGCTAGACTTCCGCCGCGAGTATAGGGGAAGGGGAAATCCGTCCAGCCCGGCCGCCGCCCTTGGTGAGCGGGGGTTCATGCCGCAGGTCGTGTCCAGTCGTTCCACTGCCCGGCACAACGGACGCGACGCTTCCACAGACATTGGGGAAACCATGTTCAAGAAAGACAACAAGAAGTCGACTGTCGCCCCCGGCCAGGTCGATACCCTGATCGGCCCGCAGGTCGTGATCCGCGGCGATTTCCATTTCTCCGGCGGCCTGTACGTCGAAGGCCGCATCGTCGGCAAGATCATCGCCAGCAATGGCGAAGCCGCACAGATCACCCTCGCCGAAGGCGGCGTGGTCGAAGGCGAGGTCCGTGCGCCCAACGTGATCATCAACGGCCAGCTGGTCGGCGATGCCCACGGCGACCACGTCGAGCTGCACCCGAAGGCGCGCGTCAACGGCAACGTCCACTACAAGGTGATCGAGATGATCGCCGGTTCGACGCTCACCGGCCGACTGATCCATTCCGAAACCGCGGCCGACGGCGCGCATGCCGAGACCGGCAACGTCACCCCGATCAGTCCGGACGTCGCGATCGCCTGATCTCGAGCCCGATGTCGATCAGCCCGATGTCGATCAGCTGATCGGCGTCACAGCATTAACCGCCGGCACACACGGCCGGCGGCCAATGCCGCTACTCTCGGCGGATGTACAAGCGACAGCAGACTTCCTGGTTCGCCGAGCACAAGGGCACGCTGGCCCTGAGCATGGTCGTCCTTGCCGCGCTGGGCTTCGGCGGCTGGGGCGCGTGGCAGGTGTTCGCGCCCAACTCGGGTGACCCGCGCGCGCAGATCGGCAGCCTCAAGCGCGACTACGCCAACCTGCAGGACGAAACCGAGCAGCTGCGCCAGCGCGTGGCCACGTTGACGCGTTCCGACCAGATCAGCCGCGATGCCAACCGCGACCTGCAGGGTGCGATCGGCGACCGTGACGAAGAGATCGCCGGCCTCCGCGCCGACGTCGCCTTCTACGAACGTCTGGTCGGCGCCACTGCGCAACGCCACGGCCTGAGCGTGCACGCGCTCCGGGTACAGGCGCAGAACGGCCCCGCCTGGCACTTCACCGGCACGCTCACCCAGAACCTCAACCGCGGCGCGGTCAGCGACGGCACGCTCACGCTGACCCTGGAAGGCACGCGCGAGGGCAAACTGCAGAAGCTGGCCTGGGGCGACCTGCGCCAGCAGCCCAATGCGCCGGGCGTGCCGTATTCGTTCAAGTATTTCCAGCAGGTAGAAGGCGACTTCTTCGTACCCGCGGGCCTGACCCCGGTGAAGGTCAGCGTACGGCTGCAGCCGCGCTCGGGCGCTGCGATCGAGCAGTCATTTACCTGGGCCGAAGCCGAACGCGGACAGACCGTTGCCGAATAATGGGTTGAATGCGCTGCCCTCGCGCCCCATCCTGAGCGCATGAGCCAGAGCACTACCACCACCCTCGACACCGCCGCGCCCGATTACCAGGCGCTGGACCGCCCGCTGACCTTCACCTCTGCGGCCGCGGCCAAGGTGCGCGAACTGATCGCGGAAGAGGGCAATGCCGAGCTCAAGCTGCGCGTCTACATCCAGGGCGGCGGCTGCTCCGGCTTCCAGTACGGTTTCGAATTCGACGAGCAGCAGGGCGAGGACGACCTGGCCGTGAATACCGACGGGGTCACCCTGCTGGTCGACCCGCTCAGCCTGCAGTACCTGATGGGCGCGGAAGTCGACTACACCGAGAGCCTGCACGGCGCCCAGTTCGTGATCCGTAATCCGAACGCGAAGACGACCTGCGGGTGTGGGTCGTCGTTCTCGGCTTAGGACAAGCTATACACGCCGTATGACGGCATCGCTCAAGGATGAGCAATGTTCTGGGTTTACATGCTTCGCTGCGCCGACCGCAGCTACTACATCGGTCACACCGACAATCTCGACGCGCGCATTGCCCAGCATCACGCCGGGACATTGCCGCGCTACACGCTCGCACGCCGGCCGCTCACGCTGGTGTTCTCGCAGGAGTTCGTGACTCGGGAGGAGGCGCTTGCGGTTGAGCGTCAGTTGAAAGGGTGGAGTCGTGCCAAGAAGGAGGCGCTGATCCAGGCGGATTGGGCGGCCATCAATCGATTAGGCCGAGGGAAACATCGGCATCAGCGGGATGTGGGCTGAAGGCGGCCCTTCGACTTCGGCGCTTCGCGCCTACGCTCAGGGCGAACGGAAGGAATCGCGAGCGCGATCGGTGTAAAGGCGAAAGTGATCGCGAACGGAGCTCTCAGGCCCATGTCCGCTTTTTCCGCAGTCATATCATTGTCCGTTCGCCCTGAGCGTAGGGCCGCAGGCCCGAAGTCGAAGGGGCCCGCGCGCCGCGCAATGCACGGATTCCCGCACATCCCCGATAATCCGCACTCCTCCGCGCCGCGAATCGCCCGATGCCCGCATCCCCGTTCGCCTTCGTCGAAACCGATGCTATCCGCGCCGCGCTCGATCGCGCCGATCATCTCCGCAATGACAACGATGCACTCGCGCGCCTGTGGTCGAATGCGCGTGTCGTCCTGCTTGACGACAACGGTCACGCCTACACCGATGAACAACGCCGCCTGCTCGCGCCCACCGGCGCGCAACTGAGCGCGGGCCCGGGTGGCCCTGGTGCCGCGATCTTCCTCGGCATGGACGCGCAGCAGCAAGCCTGGTTCGCGCTCGACGCCAACCTCACCGCCTTCGAAGCCCCGCAACGCAGCGAACTGCGCGCTGCCGCCACGCACTGGCCGCACTTCGAAGCCTCCGTGTTCGCGCAGGCGCGCGCGGTGCAGCACTGGCGCCAGCGTCACCGCCATTGCGGCGTGTGTGGCGGCGCGCTCGTGTACTCGCGCGGCGGCTGGCTGGGCAGCTGCGCCCAGTGCAAAACCGAACACTACCCGCGCACCGATCCCGCGGTGATCGTCGCGGTGAGCGACGGCGAGCGTCTCCTGCTCGGCCGCCAGGCCGCGTGGCCCGCGCGGCGTTACTCCACCATCGCCGGCTTCGTCGAACCCGGCGAATCGCTCGAACACACCGTCGCCCGCGAAGTGCTCGAGGAAACCGGCGTGCGGGTGAAGTCGTGCCGCTACCTGGCCTCGCAGCCGTGGCCGTTTCCCAGCTCGCTGATGCTCGGCTTCATCGCCGAAGCCCATCCCGACGAGCCGCGCCTGAGCGACGAGCTGGAAGACGCGCGCTGGTTCACCCGCGACGAAGTCATCGAAGCACAGGCCCGCGAAGCCGACCCGGCGCGCGACGACGGCACCGGTCTGCTGGTATCGCCCCGGGTGTCGATCTCGCGCTGGCTGATCGATCGCTGGGTGGAAGCCACGGCCTGAGCCGCGCTGGCCATCGGCACGTCCCTATCGCGTTCATGTCGATAGGGGAAAGTGTCCCAGCGATCGTAGGGCCCACCCGCTAGAATCGACCGTGCCGCTTTCACGTCGAACAGCTGCCCCGTTCCGCAAGGATCCGCCATGGCCGTCACCCTGATCGCCGTCGTTGCCGCCCTGGTCATTGGCCACATGGCGCAGTCGTTGGCCGCCTCGGTGCGGCACTACGACTGGTACGGCAACTGGCTGGGCTGGCTCAATACGCAGTTTCCGGAAGACAGCTTCTGGCGCGGCCGCTGGGGCGTCACGCTGGCGCTGGTGCCGCCGCTGCTCGCCGTCGGCCTGTTCCAGCTCGCGCTGCACGAACCGCTGTACGGCCTGGCCGGTCTCGCTTTCGCGATCATGTTGCTGTTCTACAGCTGGGGCCCGCGCGACCTCGATCTCGATATCGAAGCGATCATCAACGCCCCCGATGCCGCGACGCGGCGCCAGGCCATGACCGTGTTGTGGCCTGATGGAGCGCCGGCCAACATCGACGGCGGCGTGCTGATCTCGGCCGTGTTCCAGAACGCGCTGCGCCGCTGGTTTGGTGTGTTGCTCTGGTTCTTGTTGCTCGGTCCGATGGGCGCGCTGTTGTACCGCCTGGCCGTGCTGTCCTGTGAGGGCAGCTTCGCGCAGCGCCTGTCGATGGATGCCCGCACCGGCGCGCGCACACTGCTCCAGCTGCTCGACTGGCCGGTCGCGCAACTGCTCACGCTGGCATTGGCGCTGGTTGGAAACTTCGACACCGTGCTTGGTGCATGGCGCGAAGCCGGCGGTGCGTCGTTCACGCTCGACCACAACTTCCTCGATGCCGCCGGCCGCGCCAGCGTACGCACCGAACTCGCGGAGGAAGCCGCCGACTACGCCGACGAAGCGAGCGAGCTGGGCGAGGGCGCTGGGATGAGCGCCGCGCCCACCGTGGCCACTGCTACAGAGCTACCGGAACTGCGCGATGCGATGAGCCTGGTCTGGCGCAGCCTGTTGGTGTGGCTGGCCGTGTTGGCGTTGTTCGTGATTGCCGGCTTCGTGTCGTAGGGCGGGTTGATCAGCTTCGCTGCTGAAAGCCAACCCACCAAAGGTGTACCGAAAAGCAGCGTGTCAAAGACCCGCGTTACAGCGCGCCAACTGGCGCCAACCATTCCAGCCCCGGCAGATTGCGCAGCACGCCGAAGACCACCAGCGCGCCTATCCACCAGCGTCCATCGAAGGCCACGCGCGCAACCGGCCGCGGTAGCAGCGACTTTTGCATCAGCCCCTGCGCAGCCATCAGCGCCAGCAGCGGCAGGCTCGTCACCAGAAAGGCGTTCATCGCCAACGCGCGCTTTAAATCGAAATGCACCAGCGCATGCAGCGCGCGGGTAATTCCGCAACCGGGGCAATACCACCCGGTCAGATCGTGAAACACGCACGACGGGAACCAGCTGCCCGTCGCGCTCGGATCGAAATTCCACAACAGCCACACGCCTACCAACATCGCACCCAGCCCCGCCGCCCCGAAGGCGACGGCGGCCGGGCGCCATATGCGCAGCGGCTGCGCGGCCGCGCTCATCAGCGGTGCTGTTCCATCTGCTGAGCCCAGTTCTTCCAGTACGACGCGGAGTCGTAACCGGCGATGCGCATGCCGATGTTGATCAGCAGGCCGAGGATGCACAGGCCGGTGGTGATCTGGCACCACAGCTTGGCCTTCTTCGACGCGTCTTCGGCGCCCGCGCGGTCACCCGACGACAACTTGCTGTTGACCTGCGACGCGAACACGATCGCGACGATGCCGGGAATGGTGCCGACGATGCAGCACAGGCACACCGAAGCGATAGTGATCAGGATCGCCCAGACCAGGTAGTTCGAAACCGGGCCGTACGACGACGACTGTTCCGGCGGAAATGACGGCGGTGTGCTCATGACTTGTCCCCAAAGCGATGATGGATGGATCCCCACAGGCCGTTGCGGCCCTGGGCGGCATCCTAGCAGTGGGGGTTCGGTAGCGTCACCGTGACTTCTGCAAGGCGACGCACGGCCCCTCACCCTGCGTTGCTGCGCAACGCTGTCCCTCTCCCCGCAAGCGGGGCGAGGGAAACTGCTGCAAACGAGATGATCTTGACCTTCTCCCCGCTTGCGGGGAGAAGGTGCCCGAAGGGCGGATGAGGGGGCGCTTTTGCTGTTGTTTCCTACCAACGCGACCTAAGCCGCATCCCCCCGCAATTCCTGCACCTTCCCCTGCAACGACTCCGCACTCACCAGGAACGGATCCAGCGCCGCATCCGCCATCACCTCGACATGCGCGCGGAATCGCCGCGGCACCCGCATGCGACCCATGCGCCCGTCGCGATGGCTCCACATGCTCGCCCACATCCCGCGTAGCGCCATCGGCACCACTGGCACGGGGCGACGTTCGAGAATCTTTTCCACGCCCGATTTGAACTTGGCGATATCACCATTCTTGGTCAGCGCGCCTTCCGGAAAAATCCCGACCATCTCTCCATTCGCCAGCGCCGCATCGATCTCATCGAACGCGCGCTGCATCAATGCCGGATCCTCCTTCGCACCCGCGATCGGGATCGCCTTCGCGGTACGGAAAATCCAACTCATCACCGGAATGCGGAAGATCTTGTAGTACATGACGAACCGCACCGGTCGCGGGATGCTCGCCGACAGCAGCAACGCATCCATGTAGCTAACGTGATTGCACACGATCAGCGCCGCGCCTTCGTCCGGAACGTGCTTCTCGATCCCATGCAATCTCAGCCGGTACAACGTGCGCACCAGCAACCAGCTGACAAAGCGCATCGCGAACTCCGGCACGATCGTGAAGATCCAGATCGCCACCAGCGCATTGACGATCGCGAGGGCCAGGAACATCTGCGGAATCGACCAGTGCAGCACCCGCTGTGCGGCAATGCCAACGCCTGCCGCGAGCACGATGAAGAACGCGTTCTGGATGTTCACGCCCGCGATCACGCGCGACAGTTCGTTCTTGGGCGTGCGGCTCTGGATCAGCGCGAACAGCGGCACCAGGAAGAAGCCGGCGAACAAGCCGATCCCGACCAGATCCATCACGATCCGCCAGCTGCCCGGCTGCTGCAGGAAGGTCGACGCGGTCAGCCCGCTCACCGGTGCCGCACCGCTACGCGCGAAGTACAGATCGAGCAGGAACCCGGTCATGCCCAGCGCACCCAATGGCACCAGGCCGATCTCGACCGTGCGCGCCGACAGCTTCTCGCACAGCAGCGAGCCGACGCCGGTACCGATCGAGAACAGCGCCAGCGCGAACACATAGATCGAGGTGTCGTTGCTGGGCGCACCGAGATTGATCTCGGCGTACGTGGGCAGGTTCGAAGTGATCACCGTGCCGAAGAACCAGAACCACGACACCCCGAGCACCGAGTTGCGCACGCCCAGCTGCTTGCGCGTCAGGCGCATGATCGCGAGCGATTCGGGCAGCGGATTCCAGTTGATCTTCAGATCCGGCGCACCGGCTTCGGCGGGCGGAATGAAGCGGCTCACCACGTTGCCGGTCACCGCCAGCGCAATGATCGAGATCGCCGCCGCGAGCGGTCCGTGCGCGCCGGCCACCTGGAAGATCAGCCCGCCAGCCAGCATGCCGATCAGGATCGAGATCGACGTGCCCATCTCGACCAGGCCGTTGCCGCCGGTGAGTTCCTCCGGCTTGAGCACCGACGGCAGGATCGAGTACTTGACTGGACCGAACAGCGTCGACTGCACGCCCGTTGCGAACAGTGCGATCAGCAGGACGGTCATGTTGTGGGTCACGAAGCCTATCGCCGCGAACGACATGATCACGATTTCCATCGTGGTCGTGATCCGGATCAGCTTCGACTTCTCCAGCTTTTCGGCGATCTGCCCCGCGGTCGCCGAGAACAGGAAGTAGGGCAGGATGAAGATCGCCGGCGCGAGGTTGGTGTAGAGCGTCTTGTCTTCCGAGCTGACGCTGAGGAACCCGAGCAGGCCGATGATCGCGAGCCGATAGACGTTGTCGTTGAACGCGCCCAGGCACTGGGTAATGAAGAACGGCAGGAAGCGACGTTGCCTAAGCAGTTCGAATTGGTTGTGCGCCATGCGGCCCCCGGAGTTTGGCGGGAGCCTAGCAAACGGGAGCGTCTTACCGAAGCCCGGACGGGTTTGCGCGAAACCCGCCCCTCACCCTGCGTTGCTCCGCAACGCTGTCCCTCGCTCTGCCCCCCGGCCCTTGCGCACAGCGCAAGGGCGTTCAGTCGGGCGTGCGCCGGTGGCGCACAAGCGCCCGCCTTCACCCCGCAAGCGGGGCGAGGGATTTGCGACAAGCCCTTCTCCCCACACTGCGGGGAGAAGGTCGGAGCGGGCGATAGCCCGCGGAGGGAAGGGTGGATGAGGGGCGCTCTTGATCCTGCTTCCGCCCCAATAAAGAAAAGGCCCCGCCAAGCGGAGCCCTTTCCAAAGCCAAACAGCAAGCCAAGTTAGTGGTTGCCACCGCCGCTGCGATCACGATCCTTCGAGCCGCTCTGATTGCTGCGATCCGTCTGACCCTGCTGGCGACCGCTCTGGTCGCTGTGGCTGGCCTGACGGCCCTCCTGCTCGCGTCCCATGCCTTCGCGACGCTCACCCGGAGTACCCGGCGTGCCCGTGCGATTACGATCCTGGTTGGTACCCATCGTCTTGTTGACCATCTGTACTAACTCCGTGTCACCGACCTATCGTCAGCGCGGGAATCATGCGCGCGCGCCAAGTAGACGACAGTGAGAGTTACGCGAACATTGTGCAAAGCAGCCGTGCATTCAGGCGCGTCATCGGGCCTTTCACACATTCACGTAGCGGAATTCTTCAGATCACCGGATGCTTTCCGGGGCGACTTGGCGCCCAATGCGCCGCATCCGGTCGATGGATCTCGCCACACAGCGCCCGCAGCGCAATGATCAGCTGCTCCGCCGAATATGGCTTGCCGATCAGAGGTTGCCAGCGCATGTCATGCGGCATGTCGATGCGACGCATCGACGAGGCGAAGAGAAAAGGAACACCGCAGGTGTCGAGCCGGCGTGCCAGCTCGAACGATGGTGCGTCGGCCAGGCAGATGTCGAGGATCGCCGCGTCGATCTTGCTACTCGAAAAAATCGCATCGGCCTCGGCCAGGTCGAACGCATAAGCGCCCTCGAAACCTGCTTCCAACAGGGCATCCGATAACAGTGAGGCGAGTCGTCGATCATCCTCGACGATCAATATGCGTTTCATGGCCGGTCCGTGGGGAGATGCAGCACTAGCTTGGCCAAACGCGCGTATGCATCGCGTCAGCGTCGATCATCGGTGTGCGGCCTCGCTACGTATTCAGCTGCCAGGGGCTGAATAGTTCAGAACGCTGTCCGATGTATTCACGGGCCCATGGCCCCGGCTGTACAACTATCGTGACGACTCAACCGGCCGTCTGCGATGAAAGATCGCGAACTCGTGCAGGCCCTGCTGGACAGCCCCAGCAGCCATGCCATCGTCGTCACCGATCTCAAGGGCGAGGTGATGCTGTGGAACCGAGGTGCCGTACGCATCTTCGGTTACACCTCGCCCGAGATCGTAGGCACGAGTGCCGAACGTCTGTTCGTTCCGAACGACCGCAAGAACGGCATCGCCTTCCAGGAGATGAACAAGGCGCGGGAGGATGGCTGCGCCGGCGACTTCCGCTGGCACATCCGCAAGAACGGCACGATGTTCTGGGGCGACGGCATGATGTATCCGGTGCGCATCCAGGGCCGTCATATCGGCTACATGAAGATCGTGCGTGACGCCACTGCACAGAAACTGCGCGAAGACGAACACGAGCGTCTGGCCTTCGTCGATGCGCTGACCGGTCTGCCCAATCGCGGCGAGCTGTACCGTCGCATGGTCGACATGCTCGGTTCCGCGCAACGCCACGACGAACTGCTGGTGCTGCATCTGATCGACCTGGATGAGTTCAAGGAAGTCAACGACTCCCACGGTCACCCCGCCGGCGACACCGTGCTGATCGAAATCGCCCGCCGCATGGGCGCGGCCTTGCGCACGACCGATCTGCTTGCACGCCTGGGCGGTGATGAATTTGCCGTGCTGCAGCCTGCCGCCCACGACATCCCCGCGTCACTCGTAGTCGCCGAGAAGTTGCTGCACGAAATCATGCGGCCGATATCGATCGGCGAGACCGAAGTAAGCGTGTCCGGCAGCATCGGGATCAGCGTCTATCCCACCGATGCCACGGATATGGAGCAACTGGTGGAGCACGCTGACGTCGCGCTGTATCAGGCCAAGGCCGAGGGGCGGAATCGATACAAGGTCTACGACCCCAGCGATGCGGCCGCGGCGTGCCAGTTGCGGGCGGGCCAAGCGGGTGAAGCGATCCTTGTAGAGCCGAGCCTGCTCGGCTCGCCTTTCCAACCGCCGCGCGGAACCTAAGAGCAAGCCGAGCAGGCTCGGCTCTACAGGAGCAAGCGCGCGGAGGGCGCCTGCCTGAACCGGTTACCCAAGCCCCGCGGGTTTCGCCCGCATTCACGGCCGCACTACCGTCGCGGGCGGAAGGTACTGCTGCGGGGGCTACGCTCGATCACCCCGCAGGAGGTTCCAATGAACCGCATGCTGGTTGCTTTGATCCTCGCCATCGCGGCGACGCTGGCGGCCTGCGCCAGCACGCCGATCGTCTACACCGATCAGGACCCCGCGGCGCAGTTCGGTGGCTACCGCACCTACAGCTGGCGCGAGAAGGCTGAGAAGGCGCCACCCCTCGTCGCACAGCGCATCGTCGACGCCGTCGACACGCAGTTGCGCGCCAAAGGCTGGACACCGGTCGCCAGCGGTGGCGATGTCGTGCTCGCCGCCCATGTCGCCACTCGGCAGGAATACGACCTCGACACCTTTTACGACGACCCGTTCTGGGGCGGCTGGGGCTGGGGCGCCGGCTGGGGCCACTGGGGCCCGGGGTGGGGCATGAACGCCGGCATGCACACCACGCGCGTGCACAGCTACACCGTCGGCACGTTGGTGCTCGACATGTTCGACGCCAATACCAAACAGGCGATCTGGCGCGGCACCGCCGAGGCTGTGGTGCCGCGTGACCCGAAGAAGTACACCGAACAAATCCAGACGGGCGTGACCAAGATGTTTGCCGGGTTCCCGCCGGGGAGTGCGCCGACTCGATAGACGATGTCAGTGCCTTTCGATGCGCGATGTCGATGAGGGGGAGCTACACGCATCGCCTCCGAAGAGGCGATGCGCTGCTACCGCGCTCAGCTGTGGAGCGACCTTACCGCGCCCTTGAACCCGGCCTTGGCCTTCTCCGCGAGCAGCAGGTTGGCCGCCGCATCGGAGTTCTTCCAGGCCTCGTACTTTTCGTCGAGCTGCGCGCGCTCCTCGCTGGAGAACAGCTCGCGGGCCATCCTGAACATGGTCTTTTCTTCTTCCTTGGCGTGGTGATCGACGAATTCGCCGAAGACCTTGGTGCGTCCCGCGAACTCCGGCGTTCCCGGCTCGACCGCGTGCACTTCCGGTATCACGGAGTTCTCGACCGCATGGTGCTCAGCGAGGGCCTCGGCAAGCGTCTGCAGTCCGTCGCGATCGGCACGTTCGCGGAAGGCCGGATAGAAGACCTGCTCTTCCCATTTCGCATGTGGGATGAGATTGGCCTCGATCGCTTCGAGCAGGCCTTCCCGCTTCTTCACACCGCGGTCGGTGGTTTCCTTCAACTCGTCGAACAAGCCGCGAAGGGCGTCGTGTTCGTCCTTGAGGGTCTGCAGGATGTCGCGTGCCATGGCTTGCCTCGAATGACTCTGGAGTGAGAAGTACATTCGCCCCTGCGTAGTGCAGGTCGCGTGTAAGGGCCGGAGTCAGGTGGCGCGCAGACCGCGAAGAACAAGCTTTGATTCAATCTTCGTGCATGTCCTTCTCCCCGCCTTGGCGGGGAGAAGGTGCCCGAAGGGCGGATGAGGGGCGCTTTTGCTGCTGCTTTGCTTACGCCCCCTCACCCTGCGTTGCTGCGCAACGCGGTCCCTCTCCCCGCAAGCGGGGCGAGGGATGTCCAGTGCGAAATTCGGTGCTAAGTCAACACCCGCTGCGGCTGCTCACGCGGCGCCATCGGTTCCCGCTGCGCAATCGCATCCACCGCGCGCAGCGACTCCTGCAACGGCGGCACCGGCGCGGACAGATCCACCTTGGCCCAATAGCCCGGCGTCTTTCCCACCACCCAGGCCTGTCCGTCCATCACCGCCACTTTGTCGAGCTGCGCCACGTCGCGAATCCCGCTCTCCTGCGCCCGTGCCATCACATGCGCCGCCTGGTCGATCGACGTGCCGGCAGGCAACTGCCGCTGGATCGCGTCGAGCAGGCTGGCATCGCGCCCGTTGAGCGGCAGCGCTCGAGCATCCGGCGCGTGCGCTGGCGGAGCGGCCGGCGTCGGTGCCGCAGGCCGCGCAGCTTCCGGCACGACCGGCGCCGGAGCATCCGTCGTCGCCGTACGCGCCGGACGCAACAACGCCGCATTCGGGTCGACATGCAGCAGCCGCTCGATCGCGCCATTGCGGCGCATGTTGAGATCGACGGTGCCGTCGTGATGCGTGGCGCGGACCAGATCGGTGCGATTGACGTCGCTCCAGACCCCGCCGATGTACGACTTGCCGATCCCGTTCCCGTCCATCACCACGAAATCGTCGCCGGCCGCGTACAGCGCCTTCGACTGCGCGTGATGCCGGCCGCGCGCATCGATCACGTCGTAGCCGTAAGTGCCGCCGCGATCCAGCGCGTGCACGAAGGCCGGCGCGTTGTCCGCATGCATGAAGAGATCCTTCACCACCGGATACTGCGACGAGAGATTGGGCCGAGCGGCCACATTCGCCGTCGTGGTCGGATTGATCAGCGGATCGGCGACCACGTCCTGCCAGTTCTGACGCATCGGGTTGCGCGGGTCGGTGTTGCGCAACGCGATGAAGACTTCCGCGCCGTGCAGGGCATGCGTGCTGCCGGACTCGACGTAATCGACCCGGTTGTTGCGATTGGGCAGGATCGCCGCCACGGCATCGCGCACATCATCGACGCTGTTTACTCGCCCGTTCTGGATGTTCCCTAGAATCCGCGGGTAATAGCCATTGCCGCTCTGGTTCTCGAGCTTCATGAAGATCGTCGCCAGCCGCGCCTGGTCGTCGGTCGAGGCGTTGCGATACAACGTGGTCTGCTGCAGCTGATCCACCGCGCCGCCCGCACGCACCAGCCGTCCGACCTGGGCCACATCGCGGTCGTGCACGAAAGTGATGCCGGCGTCGGAGGCCAGGAAGCGATTGAGATGCGACTTGATGCCCGTATCCAGATCGCGGCCGTGCTGCGCCGTGATCGTGTGGCCATTGCGCGACAGGTCGCTGGTCGTCTGCGTCACCTGTGCGGGCGTGAGGGCCCAGTCCGGATGTTCGCGATTGGCCCAGGTCTGATAAGCCGTCACCAGCTCGGTCGCGACTTCCGGATGCTGGCCCAGATCCGTCTGCAGCGTGCCGATCGAATAGCCGCTGTTGCCGACCGGCGTCATGACGCCCTGGCGGATGTTGCCGGCGAAGGACAGGTGGTAGGCGACATTGCGTCCGCCCACGCTGCCTTCCGATGAGACGCCCACCGCAAAGTAGGCGAGGGCGCGCAGCTCGGCATCGGACAGCGTCGCCGGCGCAGCGGCCGGCGTGGTCTCGTTGGTCATGGGTGTTTCCTCCTTGAAACGAAGCGGAATTTACTTGCGCTTGACCTTGCCCTTGCTGCAAAGCCCGATGTTGGTCCGGGCCGCCTTGAGGATGCTCAGGTAGACCTCGGCCTGCGCCGGCGGCCAGTCGTCGACGGACACCTGGTCGTCACTGAGCTTGGCGTCTTCGGCATAGGGCTCCAGCGTCTTCAGGCACTGCGCCTTCAAGCCGTTGCGATACTGCGTGATCGCCAGATCGTTGCGAATGTCGCCTTCTTCCTCGAACGCCAGCGTGGTGACGCAGTTGTCGAGCACCGGCGACAAGGTGGCGAGCGCAGCCTTGTACTGCTTGCCCTGGTATTGCTGCTTGAACGTCGCGCGCGTCTGCGCAAGATCGGCCTGCCCGCAACCCTTGGCGACCTTCAGGTATGTGCCCTCGAAGCCGCCGTTGTAGCCGCAGTAGCTCTTGCACGCGTCCGGCGTCGCTGCCGCCACTTCAAGCGCGCTGGCTCCGGCCTTGAACGCAACGCTGCATGCCTTCGCGTTGGGGTTGCGCGCAACGCCTTTGCCTTTCTTGATTTCTCCCTTGAGATCGCAGACGTCTTCACCCGAACTCGTTTGCAGCGTGAAGGCCAGCGGCCCCTTCGCATTCTGCGTGACCTGCAGATGCCCCCAGCCCTTCTCGGTGATGTATTCGCCGGGTTGGATCTGTGTGGGGCCGGCGGCATCGGCCGCGTTAGCCGTAGCGGTGAGCGCCATCACTGCGGTAAGGACGGCTGCTAAGAGGGGCAGGGCGCGACCTGCCGAGTTCCTTTCCATCATTCACTGTCTCCATGTGGGGGATGCCGTCCCATACAGGCCTCCGGCCGTGCAGCGGAGGCTACCCCATCGAGCCCACAGGGGGTAGGCGGTAACGACCTTCCAGTCAGCCGCTATACCGACCGCGCATACCGCCCCGGCGCCATCCCCACATGCCGCGAGAACGCGGTACTGAACGTACTCGCCGACCCATACCCCACACGCTCGGCCACTTCCGCGATGCCGGCTTCGCCCCGTCGCAGCAGATCCTTCGCCACCGCCATCCGCCACGCCAGCAGATACTCCATCGGCGCCACGCCCACCGTGCGCAGGAAGCGCTCGAAGAACGCCGAGCGCGACAACACCGCCAGCTTCGCCAACTGCGCCACCGTCCACGGCCGCGCCAATTGCCGATGCATCTGCCGCATCGCCGGCGCCAGACGCGCATCGGCCAGGCCACGCAACAAGCCCGCCGGCGCATCCTCGGCCGGCGTCGCGCGCAATGCTTCGATCAGCAGCAGCTCGATCAGTCGTGCCAATACCAACTCCTGTCCCGCGCGCTTCGTATTGGTCTCTTCGGCAACAAAGCGCACCAGCGACGCCAGCCGTTCCACGCCACGCACATGCAGCACCGTCGGCAGCAGCGACACCAGCAGCGCCGGGTCGGGCGAATCGAACACGAAGTAACCACCGAGCAGCCGCACATCCGGCCGCCCCCCGCGCGTGCCGTGCCGCACTTCGCCGGTGGGCGAGGGCGAGGTCTTCGGATCGATCCGCACCGGCGTCACCGGCTCGAAGCCGGACATCGTGAATCCCGGCGTCGCCGGCAGCAGCACGAAATCGCCGCGTTCCAGCGTGAGCGCGCGATACCCATCGACCGCCAACCGGCAACTGCCTTCCAGCACGGCGCAGAAACTCGGCTGGCCGAATTCCGAATAACGCACGCCCCAGCGCCCCGCGCCACTGATGCGCTTGGAGAACACCGCGCGCGGCTGCATCAACGCGACGATCTGCGACAACGGATCGCTCATGGCCGGCTCCTCATCTGGACGCTCGCCAACAAATCACGGACGCATCACTGTAGATCGTCCAACGCGCGGCCGCGACAGTACTCGCACCCCCAACCGCGAGACCCGCATCCATGAAGACCGTCCTCATCACCGGCTGTTCCTCCGGTTATGGCCTCGAGACCGCGCGCCACTTCCACGCCCAGGGCTGGCGCGTGGTCGCCACCATGCGCACCCCGCGCCCCGACCTGCTGCCGCCATCCGAACGCCTGCGCGTGCTGCCCCTCGACGTCACCGACGCCGCCAGTATTGCTACTGCCCTCGAAGCCAGCGGCCCGATCGACGTGCTCGTCAACAACGCCGGCATCGGCCTGCTCGGCGCATTCGAAGCCACCCCGATGGCGACCACGCGCGACATCTTCGAAACCAACACCTTCGGAGTGATGGCGATGACCCAGGCCGTCCTCCCGCAATTCCGCGCGCGCCGCAGCGGCGTGATCGTGAACGTCACCTCCAGCGTCACCCTCGCGCCGATGCCGCTGGTGGCCGTGTACACCGCCAGCAAGACCGCGATCGAAGGATTCACCGGCTCGCTCGCGCATGAACTCAGCCCATTCGGCGTGCGCGTGAAACTGGTCGAGCCCGGCTACGGGCCGGGCACCCGCTTCGCCGAGAACGGCGGCGCGCGCATGCAGGGCCTGATTCCCGAGTCGTATGCGCCCTATGCACAGAGCGTGTTCGCCGCCTTCGCGCAGCCCGCCGCGGTGACGACCGCGCAGGACGTGGCCGAAGCGGTATGGAGCGCCGCCAACGACGGCAGCGATCAACTGCATTACCCCGCCGGGCCGGATGCGTTGGCGTTGGCGCGGGCGGGCTGAGTTTGAGCTTCCCGCCGTGCCCGCCAGTCGATGCTTGTCCTTCTCCCCGCATCGCGGGGAGAAGGTGCCCGAAGGGCGGATGAGGGGCGCTCTTGCTCTTGCTTTCCCCACCACCAACCTGCGAAAACCCCACCGCTCCCACCGACCCGTTCGGCACCGAGCACCCACCGCACGGATCGCGGCGGAGCAAATGGACCGTCCGGCCCAGCCCTTCCAAGGCACGCCCCGGACTCGCTAACGGAAGTAAGGAATAGCCAATGCAAAACCTCGTTTCACTGAACCTCTCGGCCCAGGACCTCGCCGACGTCGACAACGCCATCGCCACCCTGCGCCGCGTCTTCGCCCAGATGATCGCCCTGACGCCCACGCAGCGCCGCGACCTCTACAAGATGGGCGACAAGTCGGAAGTCTTCTGCCGGCAGACGCTGGCCGTGCTGGCCGCCAACCCGCAGATCATCCCGCCCAGCCTCAACCTCGCCGAAGCCCAGGCCGACCTCGCCGCCCTGGACCAGCTGCGCCCGCGCCTGCAGCAGCTGGAGCAACTGGTCGAACGCGCCGACGACACCGCCCTCGCGCTCGGCAGCGACATCATCACCGTCGCCCTGGAGGGCTACGGCCTGCTCAAGGTGTCGGGCAAGAACGAGGCGCTGAAGGGCGCCCGCAAGGAGCTGTCGGCGCGGTTTGCCAAGGGCAGCAAGGCGGCGGAGCCTGTCGCGGCGGCCTGAGGTCGGTACGAACTAGCGATTGAGTGACCAAGCCTGACGGGTGAGGGCCCTGAGCCTTGTCCGTCAGGCTTTTTGCTTTGGCGATGAAGCAATTTGCGTCGAGGGTCGAGGCTCGGGAGCCTCGGGGGAGGCCGGAACTGCTTCGGCGTGGAAGCAGAATGCTTCGGCGTTGAGGCCTGTGAGCCTCAGGCCTGAGGCAGAATGCCTCCGCGGTGGGGCGAGAAGCTTCGAGACTTGCAGCAAAAAGCCTGATCGATCGGGCTTGATGTCTCTGCGAACCAGTCCATCGTTCTACCGTCCAGGCGCTGGGCCTCGCCGTAGCTCACGACGTCTCTGGCGCTCTTTGCCGCTTTCAGTGAAAACCCGGCACTCGCCACCGCCTACACGCGCCGGCATCATTCCTATCCCGGAAACGTCGCGGGTTTGCGAAAAAGAGATAGTTCGTGAGGATCAGTCAAGATTGTTGCGGGTTAGCCCCAGCCCAACGAAGGGGAAAAATGAATGATGGGGAAAAAGTAGTTCATGGCTGACCACAATTATTTCTCGAATCTAATTTGGCAGATTGCAGATCTCCTGCGCGGTCCTTACCGTCCGCCGCAGTACGAGCGTGTGATGCTGCCAATGACGGTGCTTCGTCGTTTCGACTGCGTCCTCGCCGAAACGAAGGCCAAGGTTCTCGCGGCACACGAGAAGCACAAGGGAGGCAAGCTCGCGGGTGATGCACTCGACACTACGCTGAACAAGGTCGCGGGCCAACGCTTCCACAACCACTCACCGCTCGATTTCGAGAAGCTCAAGGGCGACCCGGACAACATCAACAAGCACCTGGTCAGCTACATCAAGGGCTTCTCGACGAACGTCCAGCGCATCTTCGAGTACTTCGAGTTCGAGGCCGAGATCGAGAAGATGCACGAGGCGAACATCCTCTACCTCGTGGTCTCGAAGTTCGCCGACGTCGACCTTCACCCGTCAAACGTGCCGAACGAGCAGATGGGGCTCATCTTCGAGAACCTCATACGCCGCTTCAACGAGCTTGCGAACGAGACGGCCGGCGATCACTTCACGCCCCGCGAAGTGATCCGCCTCATGGTCAATCTGCTTTTCATCCATGACGACAAACTGCTCGCCACGGCAGGTACGGTGCGCAAGCTCCTTGACCCGGCGTGCGGCACGGGCGGCATGCTAGCCGAGGCGCAGCGCTACCTGCGCGATCACAACACCGAGGCGAAGCTCTACGCCTACGGGCAGGACTACAACAAGCGCGCCTTCGCCACGGCGGCTTCCGACATGCTCATGAAGGAGGTGAGCCACAACGGCGGCGGCGACAACGTGCGTTTCGGCGACATCTTCATCGAGGACCGTTTCCCGTCCGAGACCTTCGACTACTTCATCAGCAACCCGCCCTTCGGGGTCGACTGGAAGAAGCAGCAGAAGGAAGTTCAGAAGGAGCATGAGAAGCGCGGCTTCGACGGCCGTTTCGGCGCGGGCCTGCCGCGTGTGAACGATGGCGCACTCCTGTTCCTGCAGCACATGTGGAGCAAGCGCGAGGATGTAAAACCGAAGGAACACAAGGAAGGCTCACGGATGGCGATCGTCTTCTCTGGATCGCCCATGTTCACGGGTGGTGCTGGCTCGGGCGAGAGTGAGATCCGCAAGTGGCTCCTTGAGAACGACTGGCTCGAGGCCATCGTCGCGTTGCCGGAGGCGATGTTCTACAACACCGGCATCGGCACCTACGTCTGGGTCGTGACCAACCGCAAAGAGAAGCGGCGCAAGGGAAAAGTGCAGTTGCTCGACGCGCGCGACGTGTGGACTGCGGGCGGCAGCGAAGACAGCAAGCGCAGCCTCGGCGACAAGCGGCGGCACATGACCATCACGCAGATCGACGAGATCGTGCGGCTCTACGGAAAGTTCGAAGGGGGGGCGCGCTCCAAGATCTTCGACAACGCCGACTTCGGCTACACGCGCGTCAACATCGAGCGCCCGCTTCGCCTGCGGTACCAGATGACGACGGACGACAAGGCGCGCTTCCTCGACGCCTGCCCCCACCTGCTGGACGACGTGCAGGCCATCGACAAGGCGCTTGGCCGCGAGCCGCGCCTGGACTGGCCGGTGACGTGGGACGAGATAGAGGCGCTCCTGAAGAAGCGTGGCAGCCGGTGGAAGGCCACCGAGCAGAAGCTCTTTCGCTCCGTGTTCACGCAGCGCGACACAAAGGCCGAGCCCATACCGGCGGGTGGTCGTGGCGCGGGCTTCGAAGCCGACGCCGATCTGCGAGACTTCGAGAACGTGCCGCTCACGGAGGACGTGAACGCGTACTTCGAGCGCGAGGTGAAGCCGCACGTCCCGGATGCTTGGATGGATCGGAGCAAGGACAAGGTCGGATACGAGATCAACTTTAACCGGCACTTTTACGTCTTCACGCCGCCGCGCAGCTTGCACGAGATCGACGTTGACCTGAAGGCGGCCGAGGACGAGATCGTGCGCCTACTTCGCGAGATGACCAAGTGAGCGTTATCGAGTGGGTAGGAATCACGCCCCCTTCGTGGCCGCTGGCGCGGATCAAGCACCTTTGTCGAACGGCTGGTGGTGGCACGCCCGACAAGGGCAAGCCTGAGTACTGGCAGGGCGACATTCCCTGGGTATCGCCCAAGGACATGAAGTCGGACCGCATCACCGACACCGAAGATCACATCACCACTGAAGGTCTCTCGAACAGCGCGACTCAAATGGTGCCGCTACATTCGGTGTTACTTGTCACGCGCTCGGGAATCCTACGGCACTCGATTCCAGTGGCGATCAATCAGGTGCCGGTTTCGCTGAACCAAGATATGCGGGCGTTCCTTCCTAACGAACGCTTGGCGCCGCGCTTTCTCGCTCGGCTCATTGACGGGCATCAAGCCGAACTTCTGCAAGCGTGGAGCAAGGTCGGCGCCACGGTCGAGAGTCTCGAATCGGATCTTATTGGCGACACCCTGATCCCGCTACCACCGCGACACGAACAGGAAGCGATCATTTCGTTCCTTGACCGCGAGACGTCGCGGCTCGACGCACTGGTCTCTGCCAAGCAGCGCGTCCTTGACCTACTCGCCGAGAAGCGCAAAGCCATCATCGCCACCGCCGTCACACGCGGGATCGACTCGAAGGTGAAACTGCGCGACTCTGGGGTGCCGTGGCTGGGCGAGATTCCTGCGCATTGGGAGATCGAACGCGCCCACTGGCTCTTCCGCGAGCGCGACGTACGCTCGACGACCGGTGAAGAGGAGATGCTCACCGTTTCGCACCTCACAGGTGTCACGCCTCGGTCCGAGAAGGACGTGAACATGTTCGAGGCCGAGACGAACGAGGGCTACAAGCTCTGCGAGCCCGGTGATCTCGTCATCAACACGCTGTGGGCGTGGATGGGCGCGATGGGCATCGCACCTGTGAAGGGCATCGTCAGCCCAGCCTACAACGTCTACGAGCCCGGCCCGCGCCTCGCGCCCGCCTATATCGACGCGCTCGTCCGCCTCCCTGTCTTTGCCCAGGAGGTGACGCGTTATTCGAAGGGCGTCTGGTCCTCGCGCCTTCGCCTCTACCCCGAGGGCTTCTTCGAGGTGTACTTGCCAGTGCCGCCGAAGGGGGAGCAGCGCGCCGTCGTCGAGCACATCGCGTGCGAAACCGCGAAGCTCGACGCCGTGCGGACGGCGACTGAGCGCACCATTGCCCTACTTAAGGAGCGCCGCTCCGCGCTCATCGCTGCCGCGGTGACTGGCCAGCTCAGTAGGGAGGCGGCGCCATGATCGTCACTAGACTCAAGCTCGCCAATGTTCGCGCCGTCGAGGCAGCCGAGTTTTCATTCAAGCCAGGTTTTAACCTGATCATTGGCGTCAATGGTGTGGGCAAGACTACCGCGCTCGAGTCGCTTGCGGTGAGCCTAGCCGCTATCTCGCGCCACATTAACGGGCTGAAGGGGCCGCTACCCAACTTCACTGCCCCTGACATTCGCGCAGGAACTGATGCGCTCACGGTCGAGTCGGAGGTGAGCCTCGCCGGGAAGGTCTACTCCTACCTCATCCATCAGCCGCGCGACGAAGCTATTGCGCAATCCGGCAAGGAGGGCCTGCCGCGCGAGCAGACTATTAGTACACCGACAAAGTCGGTCTTTGTTGGAGACAAGCCACCTGCAGCGGACGGCAAGAGGGTCCTGCGCCCGGTCGCCGTGTTGTTCTCGACTCGGCGTGCGGTTCCCTCGGACCGTGCGCCTACCAAGTCCGCCGCGAAGGGTGGCCATTCCGCCGCTTTCGCCGAGGCCTTCTCGGCTCGGGAGCTGCGCCTAGGCGAGTTCGCGGCGTGGATGCGCGCGCAGGCTGCGCTTGCTATGGAGACGCCTAGCTCGACCCGCGTCCTCGACGCCTTCGAGAAGGCAGTGCGCCGATTCCTCCCCGGGTACACGAACCTGCGCGCTAGTAGCGAGGCTACGCCACGCCTCGTCATCGAGCGGGGAGGTGTAGAGATACCGGTGCGCCAGCTCTCAGACGGCGAACGAGGCTCGCTCGCTCTCGTTCTGGATCTCACGCGTCGTCTTGCACAGGCCAATCCCGGCCTTGATGACCCTGCCGCCGAGGG
Organism: Lysobacter tyrosinilyticus; assembly: GCF_054779815.1. Taxonomy (NCBI): domain Bacteria; kingdom Pseudomonadati; phylum Pseudomonadota; class Gammaproteobacteria; order Lysobacterales; family Lysobacteraceae; genus Lysobacter; species Lysobacter tyrosinilyticus. Next base: position 136,590 of record NZ_BAAGXN010000002.1, on the reverse strand, counting down.
GGCAGGCGTCGTGCTCATTGACGAAATCGATCTGCACCTACACCCGAAGTGGCAGCGTGAGATCGTGCGCAATCTGCCCGATGCCTTTCCCAAGCTTCAGTTCATCGCGACGACCCACTCGCCGCAGGTGATCGGCGAGGTCGAGCACGACCGCATCCAGGTCCTTGGAAGTGGTCCCGTGTTCTCACCGACGCATTCGTTCGGCGTGGACTCGAGTCGCGTGCTGGAGGAGGTCATGGACGCGCCCCCACGCACGCCCCAGGTGCAGGATCTGATAGATCGGCTCTCGAGGAGCGTCACAGACAAGAAGTTGAAAGACGCATCCCGTCTGATCAGTCAGCTTGCGGCCAGGCTCGGGCCGGACGATGCCGAGGTCATTAGGGCCCGCACGCTTCTCGACTTCTTAGGAGACGCGGGATGAGGGAGATCACTAAAGGCCCGGAGCCGCGCAGCCTTTCCCAGCATCGCGCGACCGCCCACTCCAACTACGCGAACTACAACGAAAAAGACAGCCTGCGTGCCGCGCTCATCCGCGAGCAGCGTGGCCTGTGCTGCTACTGCATGACTCGAATCGAGCCGACTGGCACGGCCATGAAGATCGAGCACTGGCGCAGCCAGTCTCGCAATGCCGACCTCGAACTAGTGTACTCAAACCTGCTCGCGGCCTGCCTGGGTGGACAGGGGCAGCCGGCGACGCGCCAGCACTGCGACACCCGCAAGGGGGAGCAAGAACTAAAGTTCAATCCCGCCAACGTCGCGCACCGCATCGAACAGCGAATCCGCTTCGAGATGGATGGAACCATCGCGTCGAGTGACGCCGACTTCGACGCCCAGCTCAACGACGTCCTGAACCTAAATTTGAAAGTGCTCCAGAATCGCCGGAAGGGGATCGTCGATGGACTGGTGGGTTGGCTCCGCGACTACCGAGCTCGCCATTACCGGGGGCCAGACAACACAACGTTACAACGGAAGCGGAGTCAGTTGATGCCTGCGAATGGGCACCTTGAACCGTACGTGCGCGTCGCTGTCTGGTGGCTAGACCAACGGCTTGCGGGGGGGGCACCATGAGTTCGCCCCGACACTCCGAGACCGCGTTCGAGACGGTCATCGAACACCACCTGCTTGGGCACGGTTACGTCGCGGTCTCGCGCGACGCTTTTGACGGCGAACGCGCCATTTTCCCGGCCGTAGTCCTCGACTTCATTAGGAACACGCAGCCCAAGGAATGGGCAAGGCTCGAAGCGCTGCACGGGCCGAGCACGGGTGAGCAGATCCTCACGGATCTCTGTAAGTGGATGGACACGAATGGCTCGCTCGCGACGTTGCGCCACGGGTTCAAGTGCTACGGACGCACGCTTTTCGTCGCCTACTTCAAGGCCGCGCACGAGCTGAACCCGGAGCTCGAGGAGCGTTACGCCAAGAACCGCCTTGGCCTAACCCGCCAACTTCGCTTCTCGGCGCGCTCGGAAAGGTCGCTCGATGTGACTCTCAGCGTGAACGGCATTCCCATCGCGACGCTCGAGCTTAAGAACGCAATGACCGGGCAGACCGTTGAGGACGCCCGACGCCAGTACAAGCAGGACCGCGATCCGCGCGAGCCCATCTTTGAGTTCAAGAAGCGCACGCTCGTGCACTTCGCCGTCGACACCGATACGGTGCTGATGACGACGCGCCTCGCGGGCAGCGCGACCCATTTCCTGCCCTTCAACAAAGGCGACGGAGGCGGGGCAGGTAACCCTGCCGATCCACGAGGACGGAGCTATCGCACCGCTTACCTCTGGGAAGAGGTGCTCGCCCAGGACAGCTTGCTCGACCTGCTGGCGCGCTTCCTCCATCTGCAAGTCGACGAGAAGCGCGACGACCAGGGTCGGAAGGTGAAGACCGAGCAGATGGTCTTTCCTCGCTACCACCAACTCCAGGCGGTGCGCTTCCTCGTGGAGTCTGCCCGCAAGGAAGGCCCGGGGCACAACTACCTCGTGGAGCACTCAGCCGGCAGCGGCAAGAGCAACACGATCGCCTGGCTCACGCACCGGCTCGCGTCGCTGCACGACGGAGGTAACCGGCGCGTTTTCGACAGCGTGATCGTGGTGACCGATCGCGTGGTGCTCGACCAGCAGCTGCAGGACAACATCTACCAGTTCGAGCACAAGCGCGGCGTCGTGCAGAAGATCGACGAGAGCTCACGCCAGCTCGCCGAGGCGCTCGAGAGCGCCGTGCCGATCATCATCACGACGCTGCAAAAATTCCCTTTCGTCTCACGCCAGCTGCTCAAGATGGCTGACGAGCGCGGCGAGGCCGGTGCAGGAACGCTCCAGACCCGACGTTGCGCGGTAATCATCGATGAGGCGCACAGCTCCCAGGGCGGTGAGACCGCAACGGACCTGAAAGAGGTGCTCGGCGGCGAGGCGCTTCGCAATGAGGCTCAGAAGCGGGCCGCCGAGGAAGGTCGAGAAGATCTCGAGGAACTGTTTCGCAGTATGGCCAAGCGCGGCCGGCAGGCGAATCTGAGCTTTTTCGCCTTTACGGCCACCCCGAAGCACAAGACACTCGCGGCATTCGGACGCAGTGGGAAGCCTGCCCACCGCTACACCATGCGACAGGCGATCGAGGAGGGCTTCATCCTCGACGTGCTCAAGAACTACACGACTTATGCGACGTACTTCCGGCTTCTGAAATCGTGCGAGGACGATCCAAACGTCGAGCGCAAGAAGGCGGCGCGCGCGCTGGCGCGTTTCCTCAAGCTTCATCCGCACAACATTGCGCAGAAGACCGAAGTGATGATTGAGCACTTCCATGCCGCCACCCGCCACAAGATCGGCGGGCGTGCGAAAGCGATGGTCGTTGCGGGGTCGCGCCTCGAGGCGGTGCGCTACAAACAGAGTTTCGACAAGTACATCAAGGAAAAGGGCTACCAGATTAGATCGCTCGTGGCGTTTTCTGGCTTTGTCGAGGACGACAAGCTTCCCAGTGTCTCGTACACTGAAGAGGCAATGAACGACGGGCTTCGCGCCAAGGAGCTTCCCGAACGATTCGCTTCGCAGGAGTACCAGGTGCTGCTGGTCGCGGAGAAGTACCAGACTGGATTCGACCAGCCGCTCCTGCACACGATGTATGTCGACAAGCGGCTCGCCGGCATACAGGCTGTGCAAACGCTGTCGCGACTCAATCGAATCCATCCGCTGAAGGAGGATGCGTTCGTCCTCGACTTCGTCAATGACCGCGAGGAAATCCGCGAAGCGTTCAAGACCTACTATGAAGGCGCTGAGATCGGGGAGGACGTCGATCCCGCCAGGCTCTACGTCATCAAGGGAGAGCTTGACTCCGCTGGCGTCTACTACGAAGAGGAGGTGGCGCGGTTCTCCGAGGTGTACTTCAAACCAAAGCAGAAGCAGAGTGCGCTGGATCATCAGGCGATGAATGCCGCACTTGACCCCGTGGTCTCACGGTACAAGGTCCGCCTGGAGGAAGCGCCCGAGGAAACCGAGCTTTGGCGGGGCAAGCTTCATGCTTTCCTGAATTTGTATGGTTTTCTCAGTCAAGTGATCCCCTACCAGGATTCGGACCTGGAACGTCTGTATGTGTTCGTACGTCATCTTTCGACGAAATTGCCAAAGCGCGATGGCGGCGCGGGCTACCAGTTCGACGATGAGGTCAAGCTGGAGTACTACCGCCTGCAGAAGATCAGCGAAGGCTCTATCACGCTGAAAGGCGACGAACGCTATCCCTTGGAGGGGCCAAGGCAGACGGGTTCAGGCCATGTCCATGACGATCCTCTCGCCCTGTCTCAATTGATTGACGTGATCAATGAGCGTTTCGGTACTGACTTCAATCAGGCCGATCAGTTCTTCTTTGATCAGGTTGTCGAAGCTGCCATGCGCGACGACGTGCTTCAGCAGGCGGCTCTCGTTAATTCGAGCGAGAAGTTCGAGTTGTTGTTCAAAAGCGCGATCGAGCGATTGTTTTCAGATCGTATGGATCAGAACGAGGATATCTTCGTTAGGTTCATGAATGATCTGACATTTCAGAAGCTGGTCACGGCGTGGATGGCCGATGAGGCATACCGACGATTTAGGGGCGCATCGATGCCTGAAATCGTCCAGCCTTAAGTTCTTCAGTCAGGGGAATCTCTTGCCAGTTCCAACATTCGATAAGTTCATCGAACCGATCCTGAGGTTCCTTGGAAGCCATCCGGAAGGTGCAACGGCGCGGGACGTCCACGACGCTGCAGCGGATTCGCTGGGCCTCACGGTGGCGGACCGTCAGGAGCTCATCCCGACAGGCCAGGCCGCTTACAAGAACAGGGCAGGTTGGGCGCACGACAGGCTCAAGCGCAGCGGCTATTCGTCAAGTCCGAAGCATGGTATCTGGAAGCTCACCCCGGATGGCCTGGCTTACGCGGCATCCAACTCCTCGCCTCTTCCGGCAGCGGAGGTCGAGCGCATCGCAAAAAGCTATGTGCCCGCGCCTGCAGGCACCGGCGCGATCGCAACGAGTTCGACCACGCCGGAGCTTGAAGCAGGGGATGCGCAGAGTCCGGACGACCGCTTGCAAGAGGCGCTCAAGGAAATCAACGCATCTGTACGTAGCGAGGTGCTGGAGCTCTTGCTGCAGGTATCACCTAAGTACTTCGAGACGGTAGTGCTGGATGTGTTGCACAAGCTGGGCTACGGCGCCAGCCGTAGCGACCTGCAGCGTGTCGGTGGCAGCGGCGATGCCGGCATCGATGGCGTCATCTCATTAGACCGGCTTGGACTCGAGAAGGTGTATGTCCAGGCGAAGCGCTGGCAGGGCAGCGTGGGGCGTCCCGAGATCCAGGGCTTCTATGGCGCGCTGGCAGGGCAGGGAGCCAACAAGGGTGTGTTCATCACCACATCGACGTTCACCGCGCAGGCGACCGAGTTCGCGAAATCGATCCAGAGGATCGTGCTCATCGATGGAATTCAACTTGCCCAGCTGATGGTGGACTGCGAAGTCGGCGTCGCGTCGCAGCTCGTTAGGATTCCGAAGATCGACAGCGACTATTTCGACGAATGACTTGAGTAGCTCAGCTCCGGTCCAATTTTGTATGCGGTGTCAGGAAATAGTGCAAAAGGGCGCCGGTTCTCCGGCGCCCCTCCACTATTCCGCTCATTACGTGAGATTCATTGCACGCGCGCTTCCTCATAACCATGGAAGACCACGCTGGCCTGCGCCCGCCCCTGCGTAAGCGACCGCAGGGTAGTGGTGTAACCCTCAAGCGCAGCCAGCGGCGCATGAGCAAGGATGTCAGCACGAACGCCTTTGTCCTCAATCGCCGCCACGCGGCCGTTGCGGCGTTGCACGTCGCCGACGACATCGCCCAGGTGCGTCGCGGGCGTGTCGATGGTTACGGCCATCACCGGTTCCAGCAGCGTGGTGCCGGCTTGCGCCAGCGCCGTTTTGACCGCTTCCATCGCGGCGCGTTGGAACGCCTGGTCGGATGAATCCACCGCGTGGGTGTCGCCATCCACTAGGGTCACCGCGACGCCGACGACGGGATGGCCGCGCGGGCCTTCCGTCAGCGCCGCGCGCACGCCCTTTTCGGTCGCCGCCACGAACGCCTTCGGCACTACGCCGCCGACGGTGCGGTCTTCGAACGTGACCAGGCCGTCGTCGCGTGGGGCGATGTCCAGCACCACGCGGGCGTACTGGCCCACACCGCCGTTGCGCTTGACGATCTTGCCTTCCACGCCGTGCAGTGCGGTGCGCGGCGTTTCCTGGTAGGCCACGCGCGGTGTGCCGGTGCGCACCTCGACGTTCCACTCGCTGCGCAGGCGCTCGACCATCACGTCCAGATGCAGCTCGCCCATGCCCCACACCAGCGTTTCGCCGGTATCGGGATCGGACTCGACGCGGAACGACGGGTCTTCCTGCGCCAGCGAAGCCAGTCCCTGGCCGAGCCGGATCAGGTCGGCCGCGTTCTGCGCCGACAGCCGCCACGACAGCACCGCGGGTTGCGCGCGGATGCTTTCGAGCACCAGCGGCACGGTCGGCGCGCTCAGCGTTTCACCGCTGACCGCATCCTTCCAACCGAGGATGGCGACGATCTCGCCGGCCACGGCCTGGGTGACGTCGTGCGTGCGGTCGGCCTGCACGATGGCGAGACGACCGACGCGGCGCGCGCGCTCCTGACGTGAGCACCACACCGAATCGCCCACGCGCAACGTGCCCGAGTACACGCGCACATACGTCACCGGTCCGTGCGCCTGATGCGCGATCTTGAACACCAGCGCCGCGAGCGGGCCGTTGGGATCGGCAGCCAGCTGCGTCTCCACACCGTCGCGTTCGGCTTGGGTTGCCGGACGATCCAGGGGCGAAGGCAGGTAGTGCACAACCGCGTCGAGCAAGGTGTCGACGCCCTTGTTCCGGATCGCCGAACCCGCCAGCACCGGCACGCCGGCACCGGCGAGCACGCCGCGACGCAGGGCTGCACGCAGCATCGCGTCGTCGATCGGGCGCTCGTTGATGTAGGCCTCGGCGAGGGTGTCGTCGTGTCCGGCCACGGCTTCGATCAGTTGTTGCCGGGCAGGGCCGTACGTCGCCACGTCGTGCGCAGACCATGGGGTGCGTTGCGTTTCGCCGGCGTCGTTCCAGCGCACTACGGTGCGGTGGACCAGATCGACCCAGCCGTCGAACGCGCCATCGCTGCCCAGCGGAATGCCGAGCGGCCACGGTTGCGCATCGAGCTTGTCGCGCAGCTGCGTCAGCACGCGGGCGAAGTCCGCGCCGGGGCGATCCATCTTGTTGACGAAGGCGATGCGCGGCACGCCGTGCCGTTGCGCCTGGCGCCACACGGTTTCGGATTGCGGTTGCACGCCGTCGACGGCCGAGAAGACCGCGACCGCGCCGTCGAGCACGCGCAGCGAGCGTTCGACTTCGATCGCGAAGTCGATGTGGCCAGGGGTGTCGATGAGCGTGAGTCGATGCAGCGGTTCGCCGTGCGGCGTCCAGTCCAGACGCACGGCGGCCGCGCCGATGGTGATGCCGCGGCGACGTTCGATGTCCGAGAAGTCGGTGGTCGCGGCGCCGTCGTGCACTTCGCCGATGCGGTGGATCGCGCCGGAGGCCCATAGCAGGCGTTCGGTGAGCGTGGTTTTGCCGGCGTCGATGTGGGCGATAACGCCGATGTTGCGCCAGCGGGAAAGGAGAGTGCGGGTGTCCATATGAGTTGAGTTCTTGTTGCCAACATGCGGGGCCGCACACCCCGGTTGGCGGAGGAGCGTGCGGCTAGGGTTCGGTCTCGGTGAGCTGGTGCATGGCACGTTCTCCTTGGGGTTTGATGCGCTGTGGAAGATGGGTTCGGTGTCACTGGTTCGCGTATGCGAAGCGGGGGAGAGCAACTACAAAAGCACCCCTCCCCAGCCCTCCCCTTCGCCTTCGGCGAAAGGGAGGGAGCAGAAAATCACGGGCAATAAAAAAGCACCCGGGCGGGTGCTTGTTCGTTTCGTGGATCGCGCGGAAGGATCAGTGAGATCCGTCGCGTCCAATCACGAAAGGCAGGCGCACCCGACCCGCGCTTGCGCGCTGGTAGTTCAGCATGATCAGTAGCGGATTCCGCGTCATGTCCGTTGGCCGGGTGGTGGAAGAAGGCGCGCATCTTGAGCGTCGTTGTGCTGATGGTCAAGCGGGTTTGTGCGGGGGACAGTTTCCCAGCGGTGGGATGGTTCGTAGGGCCGGGGCATACTTTGACGTCGAGGTTCACCAGGGCACAGCCATGCGACAAGTGGGGCGCGTTTCCGACTGGAACGATGACAAGGGGTTTGGCTTCGTCGTGCCGCACGACGGTGGCAGCCGCGCCTTCGTTCACGTCAAGGCATTCCAGTTCGGCTCACGTCGACCGGTGGACGGCGACCTGATTTCATACGAGCCTTCCAAGGATGCGCGGGGGCGTACCAATGCCACCAATGTGCGCTTTGCGGGGCAGAGAATCGAGAAGCGCGAACCGCACAGGCCGTTGCCGAGATCGGCGCTGGGCGTGATCGTATTTCTTGTGATTCTGGCTGGCGCGTTACTCGGGATCGTCCCGGGCGTGGTCTGCATCGGATACTTGGTGCTCAGCGGCGCGTCCTACCTGATGTACTGGTGGGACAAGACGGCCGCGACAAAGGGCGCGCGGCGCACGCCGGAGAGCACGCTGCATTTCATCGATCTGCTGGGCGGCTGGCCCGGTGCGCTCATCGCGCAGCAGCAGTTCCGGCATAAGACCGTGAAGACTTCGTTCCAGGTGGCGTTCTGGTTCACCGCGATGGTCAACATGGCCGTGGTGATCTGGCTGGTGCGCAATGGTTGGGTGAGTGCTCTGACGGATGCGGTGCTGTGATGCTTCGAAGCGGCGAGCGGCGCAAGCATGAAACCGATGCGTGACGCGCACGGCCTGACGCCCAGTCGTCTGCAACTACCGCCGGGGCCGTGGCGCACGGTGCTCGATTGCCTGTGTGCGCGCTTTCCGGCGATCGCGCGCGAGGTGTGGGTCGATCGCTTCGCGCGTGGAATGGTGCTGGATGCGAGCGGGGCGCCGTTGCCGGTCGATGCGCCGTATCGGTTGGGGGCCGAGATTCGTTATTTCCGTGAGGTCGTGGACGAAGCGGCGATTCCCTTCCAGGAAAACGTGCTGCATGTCGATGCGCATCTGGTGGTGGCGGACAAGCCGCATTTCCTGCCGGTGACGCCCGCGGGTGGCTATGTGCGCGAGACGTTGTTGGCGCGGTTGGTGCAGCGATTGGGGAATCCGGATCTGGTGCCGTTGCATCGCATTGACCGCGATACTGCTGGGCTGGTGTTGTTCTCGGCCAATCCGGCCACGCGTGATGTGTATCAGTCACTGTTTCGTCAGCGTCGCATCCATAAGCGTTACGAGGCGATTGCGCCGGCGTTGCCGGGGTTGGCGTTTCCGTTGGTTCATGCGTCGCGGCTGGAGGCGGGTGAGCCGTTCTTTCGTATGCGCGAGGTTGATGGGGTGGCTAACAGCGAGACGCGCATCGATGTCATCGAGCGCGTGGGCGAGTTGTGGCGTTACGCGCTGGAGCCGGTCACCGGACGCAAGCATCAGTTGCGGGTGCATATGGCGGCGTTGGGGGCGCCGATTCTTGACGATCGGTTGTATCCGCAGTTGGCGCCTGCCGCGGAGGATGACTATGGGCGGCCGTTGAAGTTGTTGGCGCGGTCGTTGGGTTTTGTGGATCCGGTTAGTGGGGTGGAGCGGCGGTTTGAGAGTGGGTTGCGGTTGTAGTCGAAGCAGAGCAAAAGCGCCCCTCATCTGCCCTTCGGGCATCTTCTCCCCGCTGTGGCGGGGAGAAGAGCAAGCGCTGTGGCGGGAGGGAGAGCAATCGCTGTCGCGGGCAATCAGCGCGCCCGACCGCCCAGATCGAACCGGTCGAGGTTCATCACCTTGTTCCATGCCGCCACGAAATCGCGCACGAAGCCGGCTTCGCCGTCGCTGGCGGCGTAGACCTCGCACAAGGCGCGCAGCTGCGCGTTCGAGCCGAACACCAGGTCGGCGATGGTGGCGGTCCACTTCACCGCGTCGGTCTTGCGGTCGCGGCCTTCGAACACACCGTTGCCCTTGTCCGCGCGCTTCCACGCGGTGCGCATGTCGAGCAGGTTGACGAAGAAGTCGTTGCTCAGCGTGCCCGGGCGTTGGGTAAAGACGCCGTGCGACGTGCCGCCGGTGTTCGCACCGAGTGCGCGCAGGCCGCCGACAAGTACTGTCATCTCCGGTGCGCTCAACGTGAGCAGCGCGGCCTTGTCGACCAGGGCAGCGGCGGTGGCGTCTTCGTAGCCGGGGCGGATGTAGTTGCGGAACGCGTCCGCGGCGGGTTCGAGGACTTCGAACGAGTTCGCATCGGTCTGCGCCGCGGACGCATCGGTGCGACCCGGCGCGAACGGCACCGTTACGTCATGACCGCCCTTCTTCGCTGCGGCTTCGACCGCGGCGCAGCCGCCCAGCACGATCAGGTCGGCGAGCGAGATCTTCTTGCCGCCGGATTGCGCGCTGTTGAATTCCTGCTGGATCGCTTCCAGCGCGGTCAGCGCCTTGGCCAGTTCCGCCGGCTCGTTCGCTGCCCAGTCCTTCTGCGGCGCCAGCCGGATGCGGGCGCCGTTGGCGCCGCCGCGCAGGTCGGTGCCGCGGAAGGTCGATGCCGAAGCCCACGCCGTCTTGACCAGTTGCGTGATCGACAGACCCGAAGCGAGCAGCTTCGCCTTCAACGCGGCGATGTCCTTCGCGTCGACCAGCGGATGATCCACGTGCGGCACGGGGTCCTGCCAGATCAGGTCTTCGTTGGGCACGAGCTTGCCGAGGTAGCGCGCCTTCGGTCCCATGTCGCGGTGGGTCAGCTTGAACCAGGCGCGGGCGAAGGCGTCGGCGAACTTGGCCGGATTGGCGAGGTAGTCGCGCGAAATCTTCTCGTACGCCGGATCCATGCGCAGCGCCATGTCCGCGGTGGTCATCATCGGCTGATGCGTCTTGCCGGGGATGTGCGCATCGGGGACGTTGTTGCCGGCGTCGCCCTTGGGTTTCCATTGGTGCGCACCGGCCGGGCTCTTGGTCAGCTCCCACTCGTAACCGAACAGCGTCTCGAAGTAGCTCATGTCCCACTTCGTCGGTGTCGGCGTCCACGCGCCTTCGATGCCACTGGTGATCGTGTGCGCACCGATGCCGCTTTCGAAACTGTTGCGCCAGCCGAAGCCGAGTTCTTCGATGTTCGCGCCTTCCGGTTCAATGCCGACGTGGCTCGCGGGACCGGCGCCGTGCGCCTTGCCGAAAGTGTGACCGCCGGCGGTGAGCGCAACGGTCTCTTCATCGTTCATCGCCATGCGCGCGAAGGTTTCGCGGATGTCGCGCGCAGACTTCAGCGGATCGGGATTGCCATTCGGGCCTTCCGGATTGACGTAGATCAGGCCCATCTGCACCGCGCCGAACGGATTGGCAAGTTCGCGTTCGCCGCTGTAGCGCTCATCGCCCAGCCAGGTGGATTCGGGACCCCAGTCGATCGGCTGCGGTTCCCAGACGTCCTCGCGGCCACCGCCGAAACCGAAGGTCTTGAAGCCCATCGAGTCCAGCGCGACGTTGCCGGCGAGGATCATCAGGTCGGCCCACGACAGCTTGCGGCCGTACTTCTGCTTGATCGGCCAAAGCAGACGACGCGCCTTGTCGAGGTTGCCGTTGTCCGGCCAGCTGTTGAGTGGCGCGAAGCGCTGTTCGCCGGAACGCGCACCGCCGCGGCCATCGAAGATGCGATAGGTGCCCGCGGCATGCCACGCCATGCGGATGAAGAACGGTCCGTAGTGACCGTAGTCGGCGGGCCACCAGTCCTGCGAATCGGTCATCAGTGCACGCAGGTCCTTGACCACGGCATCGAGGTCGAGGGTTTTGAACTCGGCGGCGTAGTCGAAGTCCTCGACCATCGGATCGGAGAGTTCGGATTGCTGGTTCAACAGGCGCAGGTTGAGCTGGTCCGGCCACCAGTTGTCGTTGCTGCGCGTCCGGCGGGAGCCGTGGAATACGGGGCATTTGCTTTCTACGTTCATGCGAGGCTCCTTGGAACGAACGGTTGGGCGACACGGAGTAGGCGGGCGCGCTTGGTTGAGCGTGTGCTGCACGGTTGCAGGCGAGCACGCCGCGTTTTCAGCGGCTGCGAACAGAACGTACGCGCCGGAGTTGGATAAGTGAAATTGAATGTGAGAAACGTTTTGATAGGGTGGGGCTATCAAATAGAGGCGCGAGGAACGCGCTAGGGGACGCCCGGAAAGTCGCAGGGGCTCTTGCTCAGAGCGCGCATCGCGATGTCACGGCCCCTCACCCTGCGTTGCTGCGCAACGCGGTCCCTCTCCCCGCAAGCGGGGCGAGGGAAGCAATCAAGCGGGGCGAGGGAATGTCTATTCGTCGCCTGCATCGTGTGACCCTTCTCCCTGCGCTAGCGGGGAGAAGGTGGCGCGTAGCGCCGGGCGCCCCGAAGGAAGCACCCTTGGGGTGTGAGGGGCGCTTTTGCTGTTGCCGATCAGAAGTGACGTAAGCGCGTCGGAGCCGATCACCCGCGCCGCGCCGCCTCAATCTTCGCAATATCGATCTTGGTCATCTCCATCATCGCGTTAAACGCGCGCTTGGATGCTGCGGGATCCGGATCGGTCACCGCTTCGATCAGCACGCGTGGCGAGATCTGCCAGGACAGGCCCCATTTGTCCTTGCACCAGCCGCACGCGCTTTCCTGGCCGCCGTTGCTGATGATCGCGTTCCACAAGCGGTCGGTTTCGGCCTGGTCGTCGGTTGCGACCTGGAACGAAAACGCCTCGCTGTGCTTGAACGTGGGGCCGCCGTTCAAACCGATACACGGAATGCCCATGACCGTGAACTCGACCGTCAGCACATCGCCCTGCTTGCCCGAGGGGAAATCGCCCGGTGCTCTGTGCACCGCGCCCACTTTGCTGTCCGGGAATGTTTCTGCGTAGAACTTCGCGGCGTCCAATGCGGTGCCGTCGTACCAAAGGCAGATCGTGTTCTTGGGGATCATCTTGCAGCTCCTGAGTTGGGATGGAATAGCTGACGCGCGCTCACGCGACGCTTGTCGATGGGAGGGCGCGTCAGCCTGTAGTACTTGCCGTTAGCGGCGTGACAATCCGCCGCGCCGGCGTCAGTCCTCGATCGCCTCGACGCCTTGTTGCTTCAGGATCTCGAGGTGTTCCCTCATCGTCCGGAGTGCTTCGGGCGAATGGCCTTCCCACTCCGCGACTTCGCCGATGACCAGCAGTGGCTCGCGGGTGCGATACGACTGCGTGGGATTGCCGGGGAATTTGCGGTCGGTCAGGTTGGGGTCGTCGGCGATCGGGCCCATTGGTTCCACTACGTAGATGCGGCCGCGGCCTTCGCCCTGGGCGAGTTCGGCACCCCAGGTCGCTGCGTCCAGCGTGCCGGTCAGATAGACGTAACGCGCTTCCCTGCGCGAGCCGTAGTTGGAGGGAAAGCCGGGCTTGATCAGGTCGCCCGGTTGCAGGTCGGCGCGGGTGCCGTGGTAGTAGCGCTTCGGATTTGCGTCGGTCGCGCTCATTGCAACGCTCCTTGACGCGAGGTTGCGACGGCGGTGCTTCCGGTCTTCAGATGGTTCGATAACAACAGGTTCATCAGCTTCTCCCAATGCGCGGGTCCAGTGTTTCGGCGGCGATTGGGCACTACGGCACTGGGCTTGCTGCAAGCCCCCGGGCTGATAAGATATTGAAGCGGGAAGACGCCGGAAGGCTCTTCCCGTTTTTTTGTGCCCGCGATCGGGCGGAAGAACAGATGCCGCGCTGGGCGCGGCATCCGGGTATGCGTCGTGAAGCTATCGAGACTCGACGTCAGGCTTTGACGCGAACTTCCGCGGCGCAGGTCACCAGCATCAGCGGTTCTCCACATCAGCTCGGAATCCAGCACAAGGCCTTGAGCCGGATCTCGAAGGTCATGCCGGCCATCGTCGCGTCGATGTTGGGGGTCTCGTAGACCTCGACCTCGACCTCAGCGCTCAGTCACTCGATAGCCAAGCGCACTCGATATCGCTTCAACCATCCCACTCGAGCGGTCCGACCCGACTCCGCACATCCATCTCCCATTCCATCTTGCGGGTCACCAGTTCCTTTAGAGACGGACCGGCAGGGCCGCTGAACGTGGTGAGGTGCCGCGATATCAGGTCGCCGGGTTCACCTGCTTCATCGGGAAAGCGTTCCTCACGAAAGATTCCAATGGCGTCCATGCCCGGAACGTCGGCCGCCTTCGGAATGAGGCGGACGCTGTAACGGACCGTGCAATGTGGCATGACGGCAGATCCTGCGCGGGGGAGAGCCGAGTAGGCCACGGTGTAAGCGGTGCCGTGATCACCCGGACGGGGGAAATTCCTGAACGGGTTTACGTGAGGTGTTAGACGCGCGGGATTTGTCTGTCTTCGCGCCAGGTTGCGACGTTTCCTACGCACTGACTCGCGCTGATGCGCGCGCGTTCATGCGCGTAGCAGCGTTAGGCCGCACTCATGGAAACCGGCAATGAAATGCCAAATGCGCTTCAGCGTTCAAACGCTTCAGCTATCCCACACCAACGGCCCGATCCGAGCTCCCACATCCATTTCCCATTCGCGGGTGCGGGTCACCATTCGCTTGAGCTCGTAACCGGCGGGGCCACTGAAGGTGGTAAGTCGGCGCCAGATGAGATTGCCGGGTTGGCCGTGGGAATCTAGGGCGCGTTCCTCGTAAAAGATGGCGACCGCGTCCATCTCCGGGACATCGGCCACCCTCGGCGTGAGGTGGACGTTGTAGCGGACGGTGCAATGCGGCATGGCTCGCATCCTGAATACGGAGGACGAATCAGTAACGCACGCTGCCAGTGGGGGGCGTGAAGTACCCGGATGGGGGAGGGTGTGTGCGGTGGCATGACCACTGGACGTAGTGCTGGAGCGAAAGGTCAAAGGCGCCCCTCATCCGCCCTTTCGGGCACCTTCTCCCCGCGCGCGGGGAGAAGGGGGTTTCACCGTAGCGACAACGCCGATCTCATCCGCTGAGACACCCGCCCTCTAAAACGCAGGCTTCGTCTGGAGCCTGCGATGTCGTCTGCCCTGAGTCTGTTCGCACCACCCCCGTTTCCCACGCCCAAGGCCGACGGCGGCGCGCTCGCCACGCGGTTGTCCGGCAAATACCTGGACCGGGTCACCGGCCACTTCGTGTTGCCGGGGCGCGCGGGTTCCTACGCGGAGCTGCCCACGGAACTCCCCGCGAAACTCGCCGACGCGCTGCGTGCCCGCGGCGTTACCCAGCTCTATGCGCACCAGCGCGAAGCCTGGGATGCGGTGCAGCGCGGCGGGCATGTGGTGGTCGCCACGCCCACGGCATCGGGCAAGTCGCTTTGCTACACGTTGCCGGTGGTTGCGGGTGCGATGACGCGGCAGGCGAAGGCGCTGTATCTGTTTCCGACCAAGGCCTTGGCGCAGGATCAGGTGGCGGAGCTGCTGGAGCTCAACAAGGCCGGCGAGCTCGGCCTGCGGCCGGCGACGTTCGATGGCGATACGCCGGGCGACCAGCGCCAGGCGATCCGGCTCAACGGCGACATCGTCGTGAGCAATCCGGACATGCTCCACCAGGGCATCCTGCCGCACCACACCAAGTGGGCGCAGTTCTTCGAAGGGCTGCAGTACGTCGTCATCGACGAGATCCACAGCTACCGCGGCGTGTTCGGCTCGCACCTGGCCAACGTGCTGCGGCGGTTGCAGCGGGTGTGCGCGTTCTACGGGGCGTCGCCGCAGTTCATCCTGTGCTCGGCCACGATCGGCAATCCCAAGGATCACGCCGAAGCGCTGCTCGAAGCCGAGGTGCATGCGATCACCGAATCGGGCGCGCCCACTGGCGACAAGCATGTGCTGCTGTGGAATCCGCCGGTGGTGAATCCGGATCTGGGCCTGCGCGCATCGGCGCGCTCGCAGAGCAACCGCATCGCGCGCACGGCGATCAGGGCGGGGCTGAAGACGCTGGTGTTCGCGCAATCGCGCACCATGGTCGAAGTACTGACCAAGTATCTGAAGGACGTCTTCGACAGCGATCCGCGCAAGCCGGCGCGGATCCGCGCGTATCGCGGCGGCTATCTGCCGACCGAGCGGCGCGAAGCCGAACGCGCGATGCGCGCGGGCACCATCGACGGGATCGTCTCGACTTCGGCGCTGGAACTGGGCGTGGACATCGGCGCGCTCGATGTTGTGGTGCTGAACGGTTATCCGGGCTCGGTCGCGGCGACGTGGCAGCGCTTCGGGCGCGCGGGTCGTCGGCAGCAGGCGTCGGTGGGCGTGCTGGTCGCGAGTTCCGATCCGCTCGACCAGTACGTGGTGCGGCATCCGGAGTTCTTTTCGCAGGCCACGCCGGAACAGGCGCGCATCGCGCCGGACCAGCCGGTGATCCTGTTGGATCACATCCGCTGCGCGGCGTTCGAATTGCCGTTCCTCAAGGGTGAGCGCTTCGGGCCGGCGGCTCCTTCAGGGGTCGATCCGGAGGTGTATCTGCAGCTGCTCGCCGAAGACGGCGTGGTACATGCCGAAGGCGAACGCTGGGAATGGATCGCCGACAGCTATCCGGCCAACGCGGTGAGCCTGCGCTCGGTGGCGGATGGCAACTTCGTCGTGGTCGATCGCACCGATGGGCGCCAGGTGATCATCGCCGAGGTCGACTTCTCTTCCGCGCCACTGATGTTGTACGAGGGCGCGATCCACATGGTGCAGTCCACGCCTTACCAGGTGGAGCGGCTGGACTGGGAGGGGCGCAAGGCCTACGTGACGCGCACGCATGTCGACTACTACACCGACGCGATCGACTACACCAAGCTGAAGGTGCTGGAGCGTTTCGACGGTTGCATCGCCGGCGCGGGCACCTGCCATCACGGCGAGGTGCATGTGGTCCGGCGCGTGGCCGGCTACAAGAAGATCCGTTACTACACGCACGAGAATATCGGCTATGGACCGGTGAATCTGCCCGATCAGGAGATGCATACGACGTCGTTGTGGTGGCAGTTGCCGCAGCCGGAGTTGGACCTGCGGTTTGCCTCGCGGCAGGACGCGCTGGATGGCTTTCTTGGCGCGGCGTATGCGCTGCATGTGGTGGCGAAGGTCGCGGTGATGGCGGATGCAACGGATCTGCAGAAGGCGGTCGGCAGCGGCGATGGCGCGTGGTTCGCGACCGCGGATGGGCGTGGGCGCGGGCAGTTGCGCGGCGTCGATGGCAGTGCGGTGGATGCGTCGATGCAGGATCGGTTCGTGCCCACGGTGTACCTCTACGACAACTATCCCGGCGGGGTGGGGCAGAGCGAGCCGTTGTGGCGGCGGCAGCAGGAACTGGTGGTACGGGCGCGCGAGCTGGTGGAGCGGTGCGATTGCAAGAGCGGGTGTCCGGCATGTGTGGGGCCGGTGCTCGCGGTGCATGAGGAAGTGGCGACGTCGCCGAAGGGGTTGGCGTTGAGTGTGTTGGCGGCGCTCGACGCTGTCAGCGCAACCTCCACTTCTTGCCCTTCTCCCCGCGCGAGCGGGGAGAAGGTGGCGCGCAGCGCCGGATGAGGGGCCGCTTTTGACCTTCGTTCTTTCTGGCGCGCCGCCACGTCACGGCCCCTCACCCTGCGTTGCTGCGCAACGCGGTCCCTCTCCCCCGCGCTTCTTGTCCTTCTCCCCGCGTCAGCGGGGAGAAGGTCGGAGCGGGCGACAGCCCGCGGAGGGAAGGGCGGATGAGGGGCGGCCTTTGACTTTCGCTCTTTCGAGTGTCCCGCCACGTCACGTCCCCTCACCCTGCGTTGCTGCGCAACGCTGTCCCTCTCCCCGCAAGCGGGGCGAGGGGTTTCAAAGCAAGCGGGGCGAGGGGTTTCAAAGCAAGCGGGGCGAGGGGTTTCAAAGCAAGCAGGGCGAGGGATATCCATGTTGTTGACCCTTACCAAGCTGCAACAGCTGAAACGACAGGCCGGCGGGATATCAGTTTCATCGCTCTCAACCGGCGCTAGCGCGCCAGCTCCATTGGCGCGCACCTCAATCGAACAACTCCGCCAACTGCTACGCGTACGCGCCCCGCAGCGCCCCCTGTTCGAACGCGCACACGATCGCGAGGTCCCCGGCCGCATCCTCGCCCCCGGCCTGCATCTGGTCGAAGCACATCTCCCCGACGAACCGCTGCCACCAGCCTTCTGCGGCGCCTTCGACCGCCGCGACGCGCTCGATCCCACCAGGCTGCTGTTCTTCGACACCGAAACCACCGGCCTCGCCGGCGGCACCGGCACGCGTGCCTTCATGATCGGCGCGGCCGACTGGCAGGAGGGCGCGCTGCGTATCCGTCAGCTCACCATCACCACGACGGCGGCCGAGACCGCGATGCTCGACGCATTCCGCGACTGGCTGACGCCCGACACCGTGCTCGTCAGCTACAACGGCAAGTGCTACGACGCGCCGCTGCTCGCCACGCGTTATCGGCTCGCGCGCCAGACCAATCCGCTCGCCGGACTCGCCCATGTCGACCTGCTGTATCCCTCACGCCGACGTTGGCGTGGCGTGTACGAGAACTGCCGGCTTGCCACCATCGAACGCCAGGTGCTGCGCGTGGTGCGCGAAGACGATCTGCCCGGCGCCGAAGCCCCCGCCGCGTGGCTGTCCTACCTGCGCGGCGGCAGCGCACACACGCTGCGGCGCGTGCTCGCGCACAACCATCAGGACGTGATCAGCCTGTCGCGTCTGCTGCGGCGCTTGAGTAGCGATGGCCATGAGGCCGATGGTTCGGTCGGCGGCAGGCTGGCGTAGGCTAGGCGGCAGTCTCCTGGCACCACGGTGTCGGGAGCGGCCAATCAACCAGGAAGCCGCATGAAATCCCGAGTCAATTCCGCGCAGGACGATGACCAGTCCCGCCTCGCCGTCCTCATCGACGCCGACAACGCCCAGCCTTCGGTCATCGAGGGACTGCTGGCGGAAGTGGCGAAGTACGGGCTGGCGAGCGTGAAGCGCATCTACGGCGACTTCACCTCCAACCAGCAGGCGCAGTGGAAGAAGGCACTGCTCAAGCATTCGATCAATCCGGTCCAGCAGTTCGCCTACACCAGCGGCAAGAACGCGACCGATAGCTCGCTGATCATCGACGCGATGGACCTGATGTACACGCGGCGTTTCGACGGCTTCTGCCTGGTGTCGAGCGACAGCGACTTCACCCGCCTGGCGCAGCGCCTGCGCGAGGAAGGGCTGACCGTGTACGGCTTCGGCGAGCGCAAGACGCCCGATGCCTTCGTGCAGGCCTGCGACAAGTTCGTCTACACCGAAGTGCTGCGTGCCGAGAAGCCGGCTGCGGCAACCGCACCGGTCAAGAAGGCGGCCAAGACGGCCAAGCCCGCGGGAAAGAAGGGGGCGGGCGAAGCGACCGCCCCGGCAGCGCAGGCACCGGCCGTAACACCGGAATCGAAGCCCAAGGGCCCCGAACCCTTACCACTGGAACTGCTGCGCCAGGCGATCGAGGAAGCCTCGGACGAACAGGGCTGGGCGCACATGGGCAGCATGGGCAGCTACTTGAACAAGATCCGTCCCAACTTCGATCCGCGCCTGTACGGACAGAAGAAGTTGAGCGACCTGCTCAAGCAACATCCGCGCCATTTCGCGGTGGAAGAGCGGGTGTCGCCGGGAGGCACAGGCAAGGCGCTGTACGTGCGCGCGCTGTGAACCGGTAGTGTTGCGAGACAGCGTCGCCCATTCCGTCGCGATAACGACCCTGTTGCGACACGTGCATTGAGCCAGCAAAAAGGCCCCGCGGATCCGCGGGGCCTTTCGTCATTCGGTGTGCGTAACAGGCGAGCGTCAGCGCTTACCTTCCGCTGCCTGTTCGATCAGCTTCACGACGGCTTCCGGCTTGGACACATAGATCGCGTGGCTGCCGGCAATCTCGACTACGCTCGCGCCCGCGCGCTTGGCCATCATCTGCTGCGCCGGCGGCGGGATCATCTGGTCGTCGGTGGCGACCAGGTACCAGCTCGGCTTCGACTTCCATGCCGGTACGGTGACCTTTCCGGCGAGGGCTGCCACGCCCCACGGCACCTGCGACGCGCCCATGAACTCGGCCTCCTCGCTCGGTACGTCACCCGCAAACGATGCGGCGAACTTCGAACGATCCAGCAACAGGAAGCCCTCCTGCGGCGGCAGGATCGGCGGAACCGCGGCGCCCGGAGGCGGATTCGCGATCAGCGTCTGCACCGATTCGCCAGCGTCGGCTGCAAAGGCGGCGATGTATACCAGGCGCTCGACCTTGGGATCGGTGCCGGCTTCGGAGATCACCACGCCGCCGTAGGAGTGGCCGACTAGCACGACCGGGCCGTCCTGCTGCGCGATCACACGCTTGGTGAAGGCGACATCGTCCGCGAGTGTCGTGGTCGGGTTCTGGACGATGCTGACGTTGTAGCCGTCCTGCTTCAGCAGGTTGTAGACCTTCTGCCAGCCGGAACCGTCGACGAAGCCGCCATGGACCAGCACGACGTTCTTGATCGGCGGCAAAGGCTTGGCGGACTTGGCAGGCTTGGCGGCATGCGCGGCGGTGGCGAGGGACAGGGCGGCAACCGCAGCGAACGCGAGAGACTTCAGTTTCATGGGATTCTCCAGGGCGATGAGTGGCGGGTCGGACATTCATCGGTGGAATCGGCGATCCACCGTGCGACGCAGATTGCGCGTGCGGCTTCGCGCTCACCATCGGTCGAATGACCGAGGCCCCGGCGGGAAGCCCGTCGCTAGACTACCGGTCCCTGGCTACCGGTACCGACGTCCGTGGACGACTCCGCCGTCCCCCTGCTGGATGTGATCCGCTCCCTCGCGTTCGTGGGCGATCTCTCGATGGGCCAGCCGACCGATCATTCGCCGCGCGCCGCATGGATGGCCGGGCAGTTGGCGAACGCCACGGGTGCGGATCAGGCGACGTGCACGCGCGCCACGACCGTCGCATTGCTGCGCTGGTCAGGCTGTACCGCGAATGCGCCGGAGTTCGCGCAGTTGTTCGGCGACGATGTCGGCGGACGCAAGGCGCTACTCGCCACCCAATCCGCGGGCAGCAGCTTCCGTACTGCTACGCGCAGCAAGCAATCCGCATTCCTTTCGCTGTCGCGCATCCATTGCGAGGTGTCCGGCGATATCGCGGCGCAACTCGGTTTGGACGAAGCGACGCAGTTCGCGCTGCGGCATCTGTTCGAAAGCCATGACGGCAGCGGCGCCCCGGACGGCCTGCGCGGCGAGCAGGTGCCGCCGGCCGTGTACATGGCCTCGCTCGCCGGCGATCTCGACATCTTCAACCGCTTGTATGGGCATGAGCAGGCGTGCCGGATCATCGGCGAGCGCGCGGGCGGGTTGTATCCGCAGGCATTGGCGAGCGTGGTGCTGAAGCACGCTCGCGACTGGCTGGCCGCGCTCGATGACGATCCGATGCTGGCCGGCCCGTGTTCGCTCGATGCGGCGTTTGCGGGCCGCGCGACCTCGCTGGAGTTGCTTGCCGACGTCATCGATCTGAAGCTGCCGTGGATGACCGGCTATTCGCGTCAGGTGGCCAAGCTCGCGCGTGAGGCCGCGTTGCAGCTCGGACTGGATGCGGCCCGCCAGCAGCGCGTGTACCGCGCCGCGTTGATCCATGGCATGGGCCGCGCATCAGTGCCGAACATGATCTGGGATACACCGGGCCGGCTGGCCGAATCGGCGTGGGAGCGGGTGCGCCTGGTCCCGTATTGGACCGGACGCGCGGCGCGGCAGATCGGCTCGCTCGCCGGTGAAGCCGAGATCGCGTCGTACGTGTACGAGCGACCGGATGGCTCGGGCTACTTCCGCGAGATCAAGCACGCAGGGATTCCAATCGAGGGTCGCGTGTTGGCCGCAGCGGCGGCGCTCGTCGCGCTGCGTGCCGCACGTCCGTGGCGCGAGGCGTGTGGGGACGATGTGGCGAGCGAAATGTTGATGAAGGAAGCCGCGGCCGGGAGTTACGACACCGATGTCGTGCACGCGCTCGTGAACAAGCCGCGAGCGGCAATCGCGAAGTCGCCCATCGCCGCATCGGCGGGCCTACTGTCGGAGCGTGAGCGCGAGATCCTGCGTTGGATCAGTCTGGGCGCGAGCAACAAGATGGTCGCGCAGAAACTGTCGATCAGCCCGAGCACGGTCCGCACCCACGTAGAAAGTGTCTTCCGCAAACTGGAGTGTTCGACGCGCGCAGCGGCTACATTAAAGGCCACTCAGCTGGGCCTGCTGTAGCGGACGGAGCGATGTCCGCCGGCGCCGGAACATCCGCCGCGGCCCAAGCGCAAGCAACGCGAATCAGGAGAACGCACGTAATGACCGTCGAAGCCCACGGCCTGCAACTGCTGCCGGTAATCACGCTGTTGGCCGTGGCGGTAGTGGCCGCGCCGCTATTCAAGCGTCTGGGTCTCGGCTCGGTGCTGGGCTATCTCGCCGGCGGCATCGTGATCGGGCCGTTCGGGCTGCGCATGTTCACCGAGCCGGCCTCGATCCTGCAGATCGCCGAGTTGGGCGTGGTGATGTTCCTGTTCGTGATCGGCTTGGAAATGCGGCCGTCGCGGTTGTGGGCGATGCGCAAGCAGATCTTCGGACTCGGCTTCGCCCAGGTGCTCGCCTGTGCGCTGTTGCTGACGCTGGTCGGCGTGGCGACGGGCTTCCCGGTAGCGCCGTCGTTCGTCGCCGGCGCGGGCTTCGTGCTGACGTCCACCGCGATCGTGATGTCGCTGCTGGAGGAGCGCGGCGAACTGGCGTCCGAGAGCGGCCAGCGCATCGTCGCGATCCTCCTGCTCGAGGACCTGATGATCGTGCCGTTGCTGGCACTCGTGGCCTTCCTCGCGCCGATTGCGCCGGGCAATGCGGCGGAAGGCGGTATCCACTGGACCGCGATCGCGGTCGGCGCCGCCGCGATCGGTGGCCTGGTGGTGGCGGGGCGCTATCTGCTCAATCCGTTCTTCGGCTTCCTTGCCAACGCGCGCGCCCGCGAGGTGATGACCGCGGCGGCGCTGCTGGTCGTGCTGGGCGCCGCGTATGCGATGGAACTGGGCGGGCTGTCGATGGCGATGGGCGCGTTCATGGCCGGCGTGCTGCTGTCGGAGTCGAGTTACCGGCATCAGCTCGAAGTCGACGTCGAACCGTTCCGCGGCATCCTGCTTGGCCTGTTCTTCGTCGCGGTGGGCATGTCGCTGCAACTGGACGTGGTCGCGGCGAACTGGGTGATGATCCTGGGCTATGTCCTCGCCTACATGATGGTGAAGGCGCTGGCGATCTATGCGGTCGCGCGCCTGTTCCGCTCGAAGCATCGCGAAGCGATCGATCGCGCGTTGTTCATGGCGCAGGGCGGCGAATTCGCGTTCGTGCTGTACGCCGCCGCGGCCAGTGCGCACATCATCGACGCCGAGCAGAACGCGATCCTGACCGCGATCATCATCCTGTCGATGGTGCTTACGCCGCTGGCGATCGCGGTGCTGAATGTCGTGCGGCGCCGCGCGAAGCCGTCGATAGACGGGATGCCAGCGCCCGAAGGCCTGACCGGCGCGGCGCTGGTCATCGGCTTCGGCCGCATGGGCCAGATCGCCAGCCAGTATCTGTTCGCGCGCGGCTACGAGATCTCGATCATCGACACCGATGTGGAGATGGTCGACGTCGCGCGCGAACTCGGCTTCGACGTGTACTACGGCGACGGCACCCGTCTGGACATCCTGCATGCCGCCGGCGCGGCCGAAGCGCGCGTGGTGATGGTGTGCGTCGACAAGGCCGGTGAGGGCACGCGCATTACCGAGCTGGTGAAGGCGGAGTTCCCCGACACGCCGGTGCTTGCTCGCGCCGTCGATCGCGTCCACAGCATCGAGCTGATCCATGCCGGAGTCGATGTGCAGGTGCGCGAGACGTTCGAGTCGGCGCTGGTGCTGGGCGCCGCCGCGCTGGAGCGGCTCGGTGCGACGCAGGCGGAGATCGTTGAGATCACTGCGCGTATTCGCGAGCGCGATCAGCAGCGGATGCAGGTGGAGCTGGAGGCCGGGCTGATGGCGGGGCGTAAGCTGTTCAATGCACGGTTCATGCGGGGGGAGCAGGGTACCGACGTTGCAAGGAGCGACGAATCGGATGCCGAGGACTCGCGTCCGCCCGAATAGCTGCTTGCGCCTCGCCCCGCTCGAGCGGGCAGAAGAACAAGCAATGTGGATCGCCCCCGTCGCGCAGGGCGCAGATTCTTCTTCGCGCAGACTTTCTGCTCCGGATGACAGCATCCCGCACTGATGGCAGTGGAGGAGATGCGCATGAAAGGCTTGTTCAGATTGGCGGCGGCCTTCGCCGTGGGAGCGGTGGTGATGTATTACCTCGATCCGGTCGTGGGACGGCGCCGCCGCGCCCTGGCGCGCGATCGAGGCATGGCGATGGGTCACGAGCTTCAGGGGCGCGTGCGCGCGCAGTCCAAGCGTGCGGCCGATCGCGTGCGTGGCGCCCTCGCGCGCTCGCGTGCGTCGAGGTCGAACGTGCCGGTCGACGACGACATCCTGCGTGAGCGCATCCGCGCCAAGCTGGGACATCTGCTGGAACATCCTTCCGCCGTGGAAGTGCACGTCCAGGACGGCGTGGTCACCTTGGGTGGGCATGTGGGCGCGGAGGAAATCGACGACATGCTCGACGTGCTGGCGGACATGCTGGGTGTCGAAGGCATCGAGAATCACCTGTCGATCGACGGATCCGACGTCGAGCCAATGACCGAACCAGGAGCGATACGCGAAGCGCGACACTGATGCGCCTGTGTTTCCAAGGGAGACCGCGCGGCGTGTCGAAATTGTGAAGGGAACGTGACGGCGTTTCTGGGTGTTCTTCCGGATGCCGTCCCGCTTCAAATCACGCAAGGATCGCTTTTATGATGCAGGCAACTCTCCGGAATGAGAGGTCGGCATGAGTAGCGCCATTCCGACACCGGTGCGGGTATGGCAGGACTGCCTGATCATGGCAGTGGCCATCTGCGTCCTGGACTGGCTGTCCTTGGAATTCGTGCGCGGCTCCGGCGAACTGGCCGCGGTCTGGTTCGGTACCGGTGTTCTTACCGGATGGATCCTGTCGCGACCAACGGCGTTTTGGCCGTCCTACCTCCTGGCCGGACTGGCTGCCGAAGTCGCAGCGCGCCTGCTCGCCGGCGACACGCCTGTGTATTCGTTCTTGATCGGGGCGTGCAACGTCATCGAGATGCTGATCGTCGCGGGCGCCGTGCGGCGTCGCGTGCCCGATGTGGGCGATCCGAAGCGTTGGATCCTGCTGGGCGGTATTGCCACGGCGAGCACGCTGATTGCGTGTGCCATTTCCGGACTGGCCGCCGCGACTATCAATCTTGTGCTCAAGGACGGTCAGTTCGGCGCGAGCTTCCTGACCTGGTATGCGGCCCATGTCGTGGGCATGGTGATCTTCGCAACCAGCACCCTAGTGTGGCATCGCGAAGGCCGAGGCCTGTTTGCTGCGGAAGGGCGGCGCATTTCCTTCGCGCTCACGATGTTGCTGATCGCGCTACTGGGGCTGGTAGCGTTCAGCGTGCCGTATCCGATGCTGTTCCTGGCGTATCCGCCGCTCGTGCTGGCCGCATTCCGCTACCGCTTCCGCGGCGTGGCGCTGGGCGTGCTGTTGCTGAGCATCATCGGCAGCGTGGCCACGGTGACGGGCAAGGGTGCGATCGCGCAGGTGCGCGATCTGGATACGGCCGGCCATATCGCGTTGCTGCAGCTGTACATTGCCGGCGCGTGCCTGATGACGATTCCGGTCGCGTTGGCGATGGCCGAGCGCAAGCGGCTCAATATGCGAGTGCGCGAAAGCGAGCAGGCGTATCGCATGCTCGCGGACTACTCGCACGACGTGATCGTGCGCATGCGTCCCGACGGCGAACGCCTGTACGTGTCTCCTTCCGCGCGCGACATCCTTGGGCGGACGCCGATCGAGATGCTGGGATCGCGCTGGGATCTGATCCATCCCGACGACCGCGAGCGACAGTTGGAGGTGATGCGCGAAGTGCTCGCCAACGGCGAACCGCGCACCGCGATCTATCGCGTGCAGCACAAGGATGGTCACTACGTCTGGATCGAAGCGGTTACGCGCACGATCCCGGGCAAGGACGGCGGGAGCATGGACATCATCTTCACCGGCCGCGATATCAGTCGTCGCGTCGCCGCGGAAAAGGCGCTCGAGGCGAGCCGCCTGGAGCTCGAACGACTGGCTCGCGTGGACGCGCTGACCGGTCTGGCCAATCGCCGCCAGCTCGACGAACGACTGGGACTGGCGCTGGGCCGGTTGCAACGCCACGGCGCGCCGGTCGCATTGATGTATCTGGACGTCGATCACTTCAAGCGCATCAACGACACGTGGGGTCATGCCGCGGGCGATCAGGTGCTGTGTTCGTTTGCCGAGCGACTGACGCGCTGCGTGCGAACCATCGACCTGGTCGCGCGGCTGGGCGGCGATGAATTCGTTGTAGTGGTCGAAGATGCAACCTTGCCACGCGCGGCAGAGGCGATCGCGCGCAAGCTCATCGACGAGATGCATCACAGCATCGACGTCGAAGGCGCAGCGCTGGTGGTCACCACCAGCATCGGTATCGCCTACGCCACCGCACCCACCGAAACCACGAAGCTGCTGGCGGCCGCGGACGCCGCGCTGTACGCCGCCAAACAGGCCGGCCGGAATACTTACCGGATGCGGCCGGCGGTCGATCCGCGACATGGCGAGTTGGCCGATCTCTGAAGCGGCTTCACGCCGCGTCGACACGGTGGCGCGCCATTACGTTTCCGGCCAGCTCTGTGCGGCTAGGCTGCAGATCAACCCTCAAAGGAGGACGCCATGACTGCGGATACCAAGACGTCGCTCGATCGGGTCAATGACGCACTGGCGCAACTCAAGGAGATGCGCCACTACGCCAAGAACAACGTCGAGCGTTTGACGACGCAGTGGCTGTTGTTCGATGGCGAGCTGAAGAAGCTCAAGCAGGCGGGCAACATTGAAGACCTGATGACCCGCGAAGGCGAGTTGTACGAGGCGCTGGAGGCGGAGATCACCGCGCTGGAAGACCTGGTGGTGCAGTTGCGGCCGGCGCCGGAACAGCCGGAGACGCCGGACGGCACATTGCATTGACGTGTTGTCCTTCTCCCCGCCTCAGCGGGGAGAAGCTGGCGCGCGGCGTCGGTGAGGCGCGCTTCTCGCAAGCCGCGTGATGCCGCCCTCTGCCCATGTGTTGCAGTCGCGAGACTGGGCGCGGAGCACTAGTCAGGCGACGCCTTCAAACTGAGGCGCGACCACGATCAGCCTCGTAGCACCTGCAGGATGGCGGCCGACTCGCCGCACGTGGCCCTCAGCGATACCGCGCCAGCAGCCAGGCAGCAATCGTCTGTTCTTGCCCATGTAGTTTGATGGGTGCAGTCATGCCTGGGGTGAGGCGTGGGAGCTGCGCGTCCGGAATGGCGTGCTCGCCGATTTCGATGTCAACGGCGACCAGCGGCACCCGGGGCAGCAGTTGCGGATCGATGGCCTCGGGCGTCACCGGCAGGCGCGAGATGCGCACGATCTTGCCTGTGATCGTAGCGGCTCTCGACCAGCTGTCCTGTTCCAGGCTGATCGTAGCCGTGGATCCGACATTCACCCGGTTGGCGGAGCTCGCCGGCAGGTACGCGATCGCATGAAACCGCGGCGCATCGTCGACGATCGAGCCCAGGATCTGACCCTGTCGCACACTTTCGCCTTCGCGCAGACGCAGATCGATCACGCGGCCGCTGCGTGGCGCGGTGACATAGGTTCGCGCGCCGCCGCGCAGCGACTGCAGGCGGTTGTCGATGTCCATGAGGGCCATTTCATACTGATCCTCCAATTCAGCGGTCGCCGCGCCGGCTGCGGCCTTGGAGCCCGCATGCAGCTGCTCCAGCTTGGCCGTGACCTGCTTGCGGCGCATGCCCAACCGCTCTTCCATCTCTTGTGCACCGGGACGCGGGTGATCGATGACCAGCAAGGTTTCGCCGCTGGCCACCATGTCCTGGTCGCGGGCGAGGACCTCGCGCACGGTGCCGTTCCTGGCCACGCCGAGTTGGGCGCTGGCTCCTTCCGACAGCAACACGCCCAACGCGTCCACTCGCACGCCTATGCGGACGAATGCGACATACAGCAGTATCAAAACAAAGCTCAGCCCAAGACCGATGCTCAGCCAGCGCTCGAAGCGGGGCTCCGGCACCAGGTTCGGCGCATCGGAGTGCGGCGCGAATCCCCTACGGATAGCGGGCGTGGCGGTCTGTTCCTGCACAGTGCTCATGCCATGGCCTCCTCGGCGGGTGCGATTACACGCCCCTGCTCGCGTAGTCCGCGGGAGTCCATCAGGATCAGACGATCCGCATACTGACGGAGCGCGCCGTGGTGGGTCACGACGATCTTCGTCGAGCGCAATTGGCGAAGCCGGTCGAAGATGCGAGCCTCCGCGTCCGGGTCGACGTTGGAAGTGGCTTCATCCAGCAACAGGATGCGTGGACGTCGATACAGCGCGCGTGCGATCAGCACGCGCTGTCGCTGCCCGGCGGACATCAGCCGCCCGCCGTCGCCGACCGGCGTGTGGATGCCCAGCGGCAGGGCGCGCACCATGTCCCAGGCTTCTGCTGCAGTCAGAGCGTCGATCGCACGCTGCAGGTCCGGCTGGTCGTCGAACATGGTGATGTTGTCGAATACCGTGCCGCCGAGCAGCTCGTCTTCCTGCATTACTGCACCGAGCGAGCGGCGCAAGACACGTGGACCGAATGCGGAGATCGGCGTGCCGTCCAGCAGGATTTCGCCTGCCGTGGGCGTGTAGAGCCCTGCGAGCAGTCGCAACAGTGTGCTTTTTCCACGACCCGAAGGCGCCACGATCATCACCAGTTCGCCGGGTTCGATCTTCAGGTTCAGCGCCTCCAGCAACATCGGTTCATTGGCCGAATGACGGAAGTGCAGGTTGCGGATTTCCAATGCGCCGGCGCGGGTGTAGTCGCCGAATTCACGCACGTCGTTCCAACGCGGCTCCGGCTCGGTGTCGAACACTTCCGACACGCGGCTCATATGGAACTTGAGCAGCCACAGCGCGCTGACCTGATCGATGGCGGCGGCGATCTTGTCGGCCAGATAGCGTCGATAGATGACGAAGGCGAACAGGGCGCCCACCGACAGTTCACCCGCCGCGATCATGACCGCACCCATGTAGATCATGGCCAGCGAACTGACGGCCGAGAGCAGGTTCGAGGTCGATTGCTGCAGCGCGGTGGCGGTCTGCGCGCCCGCGTTGGCCACGACGTACTGACGGAAGCTCGCGTCCCAGACGCGCTCCTGGTTGAATTCGGCGCCCGCCAGCTTGAGCGACTGCATGTTGCGGAAGGCTTCCCAACGCTTGGCGCCCTCCTGGATACGATGCAGGGCGGCCTCGGCCGATGTCCGGTTGATGTAGGGACTGAAGGCCAGCTTGCAGACGACAGTAAGCAGGACCGACACGATCACCACGAAAGCAAGCTTCGGCGAAACCAGCACCAGGGCCAGCGCCAGCAGGAGGCCCAGGCTGCCGTCGATGACCAGCGTCGCCAAACCGGAGCCCAATGCACTGCGCATGGGTTCGATCGAGTCGAAGCGCGTGGTGATGTCGGCGATCCGGCGTCGTTCGAACCAGGGCATGGGAAGCGCCATCAGGTGCCGGAACAGATTGCGCGCCGTGTAATCCGACAAATGCGTCGAGATCTTCTGGTTGATCAGGGCGCGCCAGGATTCGACGAAGAAGTTGGCGAGGTACACCAGCAGGACACAGCCGGAGATTGCGGCTACGGCATGCACGTCGCCTTCCATCGCGCCCATGTTGATGGTCAGCTGCGACAAGAGCGGCACGCCCAGTGCGGCCAGCTGCAACAGGAGCGAGAGCGCGAGTAGTTGAGCCACCCGGCTGCGCGTGCCCCGCATCGCGGCCTGGATCAGGTCCAGGCGAAGCCGCGTGCGAGGACCGCTGCGCCGGAAAGCATGGGCGCGTTGCAACTGGATCGCGCGGCCCGAGAACCGGCATGCGAATTCCTCTGCCGCCAGCGTCCGTTCACCCAGTGCGGGATCGAAGATGCGCACACGACCGCCACGAACGGCGAGCAACAGCACGAAGTGGCGTTCATTCCAGTGGGCGATGGCTGGCAATTGCAGTTGCCCGACCTCCGCCGCCTCGCACGCCACCGGACTGGCCAGCAGGTTCAGACCCACGGCGATGTCGCACAGTTGGCCTGCTGAAGCGCCACGTACGGAGACGTTATGGTTGCGGCGCATGTCAGCGGCGCTCAGGGCGCCGCCGAGCACGGCGGTCGCCGCCGCCAGGCACATCAGGCCGCACTCGGCTTCCTCCGCCTGCAGATAGTCCGAGAGTTGGTAAGAGGATCCAAACACTAGAGGCTTCCTTGTGTGATCAGCAGTGCGCCCTTGCGGGCCTCCGACCGGTCTCGTTCGGAGGAATAGAGCATGGCGAAGTAACACGCGGCCTTGATGAGCACCTGCGGGCCGGCATCGGTGGGAACGAAACGCAGGTCCAGGGCGCGGGCTTTTCCACGCGCGGCGATGGCGGCAAGCGCTTGCGCCGTTTGGCGGGAATCGGCGGGAGCGCGCATTGCATAGAACAACACGGCATCGAAATCCCGCGGCGCGTCGTTTTGTACATCGAGTAGCGATCCGCCGACGAGCAATGCCTCAACTTCGCACAGCGGCGCGAGTTCCAGCAGGGTCTGGCGCAGGCTGGCGACCAAAGCCTGGCGCGCGGGGGATTGCGCGAACCTCGCGATGAATGTGTGCGGGTCAATCAGGTAAGGCGACGCATTGGCGGGAGAGGAGCGTGCAATGTCCTGGTCCAGAAACAGCGGTACGCCTTGGTCAATGGCGGTCTGAAGCGGGGTATCGGTCTCGCGCATGGTTTCGGTCTCCCTACGCGGTTGTAGCCGTCATCCGGGCGGAATGACCGGGCGCAAGGGAGCGAACCAGGCTTTCCAGCAGCGTCGCATGGAATCCTGTGAGCGCCGACCAGCGGCCCTGCAGTTCCAGCTCGCGCAGGCAGATCTCGAAACTGTGCGGCGCATGGCGGCGCAATGCATAGATGGGCACGTGCAACGCCGGGTGATAGGACTCCTGCCAGAGCAGGGCGTTGTAAAGCACCCGTGAGACACGTCCGTTGCCGTCGCGCAACGGATGCAGATTAAGTACGGCGGCCTGAAGGGCCACAGCGCGGAAGACGGCCGGCAACGATGCGTCACGAGCCAAATCCTGCATGCGGATCAGCCTGGGCACGATGTGCTCGGGAGAGGCGAAGGCCACGCTCACGCCTGCGCCGTCGGGAACCAGTCGTGCCACCTCGCGACGTAATGCCGGCGCTTTCACGCCTGCAAGTTCCGCGCATTCGAGCAGCGCTGAAACCAGCGCGTCGAAATCGTGGCTCAGGAAAGCCGCCACTAGTCGTTGACCAATCGTTTGAGTTGATACCCGCTCCGCTGCCAACGTGCCTTCGCGAAAATCCGGCCGTCCGCTGCGTGCGATGGCGTGCGACGCCAAAGGGTGCACGAGACTTGCGGCGTCGGCATCGCTCCACGCCCAGCGTGCGTTCGGGTCGGCGTGCGCCACCAGCTCCGCGCGCGCCTTCGCGAGGCGTTCGCAGTGCAGGTGGGTTTGCGGATCCAGCGTGGATGAATCCGGGAGTGGAAACAGTGGCCGGGAGTGCATGGGCTGATGATCGTGGAAACGAGTAGTTATGAAGACTGGCGCAGTCCTGGATTGGCGATTTCGCTCAGTCTCTGCGGAAAAAAGCGGGGGCGCATTCGCGCCCCCGCCGAATTACCCATCAGAGCACTTCGAACTGACCGCCTGGCTTGCGCACGACGGTGATCGAGGTCTTCTCGGCTGCCGCCTGATCCTGGCCAGCCTTCACACCCCACAGACTGAAGTGCATCTGAATTGCGCCGCCCTCCTGGCAGTTCAGCGAGATCATTTCGATGGTGCGGCCAGCGACTACCGCATTGACGCGTTTGACGGTCGCTGCATCCGCTGCTTTGCCGCCGAAAGTCATCGCGTACAGTTCGCCGGAATAGCCGACTCCGTTTGCATTGCGACGCTGTCCATAGCGAAGCTCGGCATCGGTCGTCTTCCCGCTGCGGTCCTTGCAGCTGTACTGGGTGGTAGTGGCCCAGCTGGCTGCGGGCAGGAAGTTTTTCATTGCGATCTTCTGTGCCTGGGCCGGAGCGGTGAACAGCAACCCCATGGTCAGCAGGCTGAGGGGAAGGACGGTGGCAATAGTCTTCATGGGCAAGTTCTTCCTACGGACGGATTAGCACGGGCTGGGCTGGAGGCTCTGGGAAATCGTCTGTCCCTTGGGCGTGCTGGTGCTCGGCGGGTTGTACAGGTTCTTGTTGCTGTAGTTGTACTCACGCAGCACACCATCGGGGCCGATGATGAAATGCGCGAACGTCGCCGGATTCGCGCCCGCGGCGATGATCTGGTCGGCGGCCGCCCAGTCGTTCGTGGATGGATGACGATTGATCGTGGCCTCGGCGCTGCTGCTGCTGTAGATGCCGCTGGGATGGCTGTGGACGATTCCGAGAATCTGGCCCGCCGAAATTCCCAGCGCTTGCAGATCGATGGAGGCCGACTGACCGCTGCTGCCGCCGGCGATGGTCGCGCTGGAGCGGATCGCACCCATTGCATCGCGATAGATCACGGACGCGTACTCGCGCGTGGACTGGTCGGAGCGCGAGCGGATGTCGCGCGTTGCCTGCGAGGCGAGCGACTCCGAGTAGCCCTGGACCGTGCCGGCATCGTGCGACTGGCAATCCGGAGGAGGTGGCTCGCCGCCGCCGCCGCTGGTGTCGCCGTAGTAGCCGTCGTAGGCATCCCAATTGAACGAGTCGTGCCACAAATCCGTGTAGCCGAAATCTCCCCAATAAGCCGGAGCGGTAACGACGACGGTCTCCAGCGTGACCACGCCGCCGGTAATGAGCTCAAGCTCTTCTTTCGAAAGTTCCCTCATGGGTACAAGTTTTCCTTTTGATGGTTGGACTCCATTTCCACCCGCTCGTCCCCTACTGCTCCCTTTAACGAGCGGGTACCCGCCGGTGTTGCCACCGGCGCCGGTACTGCACTTGCTGCATCAGGCCCACCTGGGGTGGGCATGATTCTTCGCACGCGCGTCGGTCCAACACCGGCCATCGCGGGCAGTGTCCTTCGAAAAACTAATTCCACTCAGTGTGGCGTCGCCTCCGCATAGACGAAGGTGGTCGCCGTCTGCATGTTGTCCGGTTGCAGGATGCGCACGGCCGGCTTGTGCAGGACACGTATGGAGGCGATCTCCGCCAGCCCCGGTAGTTCGACTTCCCCCAGGATTTCGCCACTGCGCACGTCGACGACGTGGAGTCGGCAGGCATCCTGGGCCGCGAGACGCGTTGCGAGCACATCGGCCACGGTGCCGCTGCTGGGGCGCAACCGCGACATGCCCATGAAAGCGTGCGTGCCCCGAATGTCCAGGCCGCGCAGCAACCCCGGCATCTGCACTACGGTGCGCGTCCTGACGGTGTCCGGGTCGGCTTGCAACAAGCGCCCGTGCCCGGACTCCAGCAACCACAGCCTGTCGTCGTACAACATCGGCGAATGTGGCATGGACAGGTTGTCGAGGATGACGCCGCGACGCATGCACAGCAGCACGCCACCGTCGGGAGCAACGGCGCGCCAGCCCTCCTGCGTGCCGGTAGCCGCCAGCGCAGTGGCGAAGCGAGGTCCGTCCGGTCCCATGGCCATGCCGTTGAGATGGCAGCAGTCGCCGAGCGAAGGTTCCGATACGAAATCGGGGACCCATTCGACCCGGAAATGGCTGCGGACATCGGTGCGACACAGCGCGGAAAACTGTGTGTTGACGAACCAGAGATCACCGCGCGCATCCCAGCCCACTTCGTGCACGCTGGCCGCGCCAGTGACGTGCATGGACACCGGCAGGTAGGTGGCTTGGGAGGGGTCGTTGGGACTGATGTCCTGGAAGATGCGGATCGCCATGGCGGTACCGATAGCGAAAGCAGTGCCGTCGGTAGCTATTCCCATGGGGGCGGGTACGCGCAGTTGCGTGGCGCAGACCTCATCGCCCTCGACACAGAGCAACAGCAGCGCCGAATCCTGCCGGCTGGCAATCGCCAGCGATGCGCCGCGTAGCGCCTCGACGAATCCGGGCGTTGCGCGCAGCGTTCGTTTGGGCGGCGGAGGATTCTCGTGTTGCCACCATGCGTGTGACGCACGGATATGGAATCGCGATGGCGAACTCATGCTCCAACGTAGTCCTTTACTTCGAGCGTTCTTGAGTGTCATACAGATCGTGTTACCTTCGCAAGCAAGGTCCGCGGCGCAATTGGCGGATCACAACAGGATCGGAGTGCAAGGGAATGCGCAAAAACGCGGCGATCGCGCTGGGCTTCGTGGCGGTCATGGTGATCACTTGGTTTGTGGCACGCAGCAGCGTGCCTGCTGCCACCGGAATGGCAGCCGCTGCGACTCATGTGCAGACCGCCCCTGTATTGCCCACGTCCTCGGTGAAGCCCATTGCAGCGGCGCCGCTGCCACCGCTGGAAGCGCCGTTGGCTTCCGCCATAGACGACTTGCGTCGGCGCGCCAACGCAGGCGACCCGGGTGCGGCCTGTCGCCTGGCTGCAGAGTTGACCGAGTGCGACGAGCTGCGCTATCGGCGTACAGAAGACGAGCGCTGGCTGGCGCAGCGTCAGCGTGCGTTGCAGGTGATCACCGATCCGGCCGTCAGGCAGATGGCTGTGCAGAACATCGACAGCGAAATGGCATTGCGTAGCCATCGCGTGGATGCATTGGCCCAACACTGCGCCAAGGTTCCGCCGCCGACCGTGGCCGAAAGTGTGGCGCTGTGGCGCCAGGCCGCGTTGCTGGGAAATCCCGCGGCACTGCGCCAGTACGCCAGCGGCAACGCATTCCGCTGGAACAATCTGATGGAAGCGTTGCCGCAATTGCAGGCCTATCGCGGGGAAGCCGAATCCATGGCCCGGCAACTGGCGCGGCAGGGCGACATCGACATGATCCTCGCTCTCGCCGCCGGATATGCTCCCGCGCCGACCGCCAGTCGCTCGCTGCTGGCACAGACGCTCAAGCCCGACGGAGCGAAGGCAATGGCGCTGTACCTGCGCGCTCAGGAAGCGCTGCAGTCTGATGCTTCGGGAAACTACGCTGCGTTGGCCAGCGATGTCGGCAACGAGATCGATGCCTTGCGCGCCCAGCTTGCGCCTGAGGATCAGGCTCGGGCTGCGCAAATGGCGCGCACGGAATTCGCCGGCTGGAATCCTCCGGTGCTACGCGGAGCACAGGAGCGCATCAACGCGACCGGTCGTCAGCGTGATGTGCATCGCGCGGCATGCAGCCCGGTAACCCAGGTGATGTGAGACGAAGTCCCGCGGTGCAGTCCCCGGGACTCGGGTACGTTGCGTCACATCCGGAATGAGCGGGCACGGCAGCGATTGCCCCGCGCACCGCCGAGGAAACGATCGGCGATCAGGCCTTCAGTTGTTCCCGCTCGATCGCACGCCAGCCGATGTCGTGGCGGTGGAATTCGCCGTGCCAGGAGATGCCGGAGACGGCGTCGTAGGCGCGCTTCTGCGCTTCCGCGACCGTGTCACCCAGGGCGCACACGCACAGCACGCGGCCACCGGAGGTGATGACGTGTTCGCCTTCCAGCTTGGTGCCGGCATGGAAGACCTTGGTGCCTTCGACGTCTGGCACATCGATGGAGTTGATCACGTCGCCGGTACGCGGCGTCCCCGGGTAGTGTTCCGCGGCCATCACCACGCCCAGGCTCGGGCGCGGGTTCCACTGCGCGGTGGTGGCATCCAGTTTCTCGTCGATCGCGGCTTCGACCAGGTCGAGCAGATCGCTCTGCAGGCGCAGCATCACCGGCTGGGTCTCCGGATCGCCGAAGCGCACGTTGAACTCGATCACCTTGGGGGCGCCGCTCTGGTCGATCATCAGTCCGGCATAGAGGAAACCGGTGAACGGCACGCCGTCCTTCACCATGCCCTGCACGGTGGGATTCACCACTTCGCGCATCACGCGCTCGTGCACTTCGGACGTGACCACGGGGGCGGGCGAATACGCGCCCATGCCGCCGGTGTTCGGTCCGGTGTCGCCGTCGCCGACGCGCTTGTGATCCTGTGAAGTCGCCATCGGCAGTGCGGTGGTGCCGTCGACCATGGAGATGAAGCTGGCTTCTTCGCCCTCGAGGAATTCCTCGATCACCACGCGCGCGCCGGCCGCGCCGAAGGCATAGCCACCGAGCATGTCGGTGATCGCCGCTTCGGCTTCGGCGAGGGTCATCGCCACGATCACGCCCTTGCCCGCGGCGAGGCCGTCGGCCTTGATCACGATCGGCGCGCCCTTTTCGCGCACGTACTCCAGCGCTTCCTCGACGTGGGTGTGCACGGCGTAATGCGCGGTGGGAATGTTGTGACGGGCAAGGAAGTCCTTGGCGAAGGCCTTGCTGCCTTCCAGCTGCGCGGCCGCGGCGGTGGGGCCGAAGATGCGGTGGCCCTGGGCGCGAAAGGCGTCGACGACGCCGGCGACCAGCGGACCTTCAGGGCCAACCACGGTGACCGCGACTTCCTCGCGATCGACCAGGTCGAGCAGGCCGTGCACATCGGTGGCGTTGACCGCGACGTTGCGGCACTTGTCTTCCGTCGCCGTGCCGGCGTTGCCCGGCGCGACCAGCACTTCACTGACGCGCACGGATTGCGCCAGCTTCCAGGCCAGGGCGTGTTCGCGACCGCCGGAACCGATGACGAGGACTTTCATGACGCTACTCCTGAACGGGGGATGGCATGTTCGCGACGCGGCTCAGGCGGCGACGCGACCACAGCAGAATGCCGATACCGGCGACAACGCAGAGACCGGCGACGACCGGTCGATGCGTCATGTACGCATAGGCGCCGGCGACCAGCATCGGTGAGGCGAGTAACTTGAACAGCCACGCGTTCGCGTGCGGCCGATGGGGATGTGGCACGAGCTTGGCGACCAGGGCCACATACGCCCACATCAATGCGATGCAGGCATAGGTCGAGCCGACGGCAGCGAGGTAGACCACCGTGCCGACGCTGGGATCCTCCAGGAATGTGCGTACCGCGATCGGCAGCAACGCCACCAGGCTCAGGAACACCAGGTTGAGCGCAGTGCCGATGCGGTCGATCGAGTCGAGCCGCGACATCACACGCCGGTGCTGCGCCCACGCCCCGCCTACCAGGAGGAAGCCCATGAAATAGACCAGCAACGGTTGCGCCCATGCCTGCCAGAGCGTCTGTCCCGGTTCGTGCTCGGGCTTGATCTCCAACGCGGACAGCGTGATCGCGATGGCGAACACGCCGTCCGACAGCAGGTTCAGGCGCTCCAGATACCGGCGTCCGAGCTCGGCTTCGTGCGTGCGGATCTGGGCAGACGGCGCGTCGTGCATGCAGGCCTCAGTGACGGAAGTGACGGACGCCAGTAAACACCATGGCGATGCCGTGCTCGTCGGCCGCGGCGATGACTTCGGCATCGCGCATCGAACCGCCCGGCTGGATCACTGCCTTGATGCCGGCTTCGGCCGCGGCGTCGATGCCGTCGCGGAACGGGAAGAACGCGTCGGAGGCCATCACCGAACCCGGAACCACCAGGCCGGCGTCGTTCGCCTTGATGCCGGCGATGCGCGCCGAATACACGCGACTCATCTGGCCGGCACCGACGCCGATGGTCTGCTTGTTCTTGGCGTAGACAATCGCGTTGGACTTCACGAACTTGGCCACGCGCCAGGCGAACAGCAGGTCGCCCAGCTGTTCCTCGGTCGGGGCGACCTTGGTGACCACCTTGAGTTCGTCGCGGCCGACTTCGCGGATGTCGGCGGTCTGCATCAGCAGGCCCGAACCGACGCGCTTGATGTCGAAGTTGTTCTTGCCTTCGCCGTGCGGGATGCGCAGCACGCGCACGTTGGCCTTCTTCTTCGCGTAGTCGAGCGCGCCTTCCTCGTAGTCCGGCGCGATCAGCACTTCGACGAACTGGCGGTCGAGGATGGTCTTGGCGGTGGTCGCATCGAGCGTGCGGTTGAAGGCGATGATGCCGCCGAAGGCCGAGGTCGGATCGGTGGCGTAGGCGGCCTCGTAGGTGTCGGCGCAGCTGCTGCCCTCGGCCACGCCGCAGGGATTGGCATGCTTGACGATGACGCAAGCCGGCTGGTCGAACTGACGCACGCATTCCCACGCGGCGTCGGCATCGGCGAGGTTGTTGTATGAGAGTTCCTTGCCCTGCAGCTGGGTGAAGGTCGCCAGCGTGCCCGGCACCGGATACAGGTCGCGGTAGAACGCGCCGTGCTGGTGCGGGTTTTCGCCGTAGCGCAGGTCCATCACCTTGACGAAGTTGCTGTTCTGCTGCGCCGGGAACAGCGCGCGCGCGCCGTCGTCCTGGATCGCGGAGAGGTAGTCGCTGATGCAGGCGTCGTACTGGGCGACGCGGTTGAACGCAGCGACCGAGAGTTTGAAGCGGGTCTGCGCCGACAGCGTGCCGTCGTTCGCATTGAGTTCCTCGACGATGCCGGCGTACTGCGCCGGATCGGTGGCGACGGTGACGCGGGCGAAATTCTTCGCCGCGGAGCGCAGCATCGCGGGGCCGCCGATATCGATGTTCTCGACGATGTCTTCCATCGAGCTGTTCGGATCGGCCGACACCTTCTCGAACGGATACAGGTTGAGCACCAGCAGATCGATCCGGTCGATGCCGTGCTTCGCCATGACTTCATCGTCGGTACCGGCGCGGCCGAGCAGGCCGCCGTGCACGATCGGGTGCAGTGTCTTGACGCGACCGTCCATCATTTCCGGGAAACCGGTGACGTCGCTGACGTCCTTGACCGGCAGGCCGGCCTCGCGGATCGCCTTGGCGGTGCCGCCGGTGGAGAGCAGTTCGACGTTGCGGGCGGCGAGCGCCTTGGCCAATTCGATAAGGCCGGTCTTGTCGGAAACAGAAAGCAGTGCCCGACGGACGGGCAGGCGGTCGGTGGTCATGGGAGGCAAAGCGGGGAGGAAAGACGCGGAATTATACGGGGTCGGGCTACCCCAGCCGGGCCGCATGGTGTCCTGCGATCTGGCGGGAGTACGTTCCCCCGATCAGGTTGTGCGGCGTCCACGACTCGACGTCGTCATAACCCGTCGCAGGGCATTTGACAGGCGTTGGAAACGGTCGTATTGCTGGCGGCGCTTGCCGCAAGCGGGTAAGGGCCTAACGGAAGGGCACCTGTATGGCGGATTGGGGGCATCGGCTGGGAACGGGTTGCTGCGCAGCGCTCTTCGCGCTGGGCGGCGTGACGTCGGCGCTGGCGCAGGAGCCGGACCAGCCCCCCGACACCTTGGCAGACCTCAGCCTGGAAGAGCTGGCCAATATCCAGATCACGTCGGTCTCCAAACGGGCCGAGCGGCTGTCGGATGCGCCGGCTTCGGTGTTCGTGATTACCGCCGACGACATCCGCCGCTCCGGCGTGACCAGCATCCCCGAGGCGCTGCGCCTGGCACCGAACCTCGAAGTGGCGCGCGTCAACGCCAACTCCTACGCGATCAGTTCGCGCGGCTTCAACAATGGCATCGGCAACAAGCTGCAGGTGCTGCTGGATGGCCGCATCCTGTACACGCCGCTGTTCTCCGGCGTGTTCTGGGATACGCCGGACGTGATGCTGGAAGATGTCGAACGCATCGAAGTCCTCAGCGGTCCGGGGGCGACGCTATGGGGCGCGAATGCCGTCAACGGCGTGATCAACATCGTGACGCGTCGCGCATCGGATACGCAGGGCGCGCTCGTCAGCGCGAGCGCCGGCGACCAGGAGCGCAACTACGCGCTGCGCTTCGGTGGCACGGCCGGCAATGCGGCGTATCGGATCTACGGCAAATTCTTCGAGCGCGATGCCACGGCGCGGGCCAGTGGCATCAGTCAGCACGATGACTGGAACCGCGGCGAAGTCGGGTTTCGCGCCGATTGGGGCACCGCCACGGACGGCGTCACCGTGTTGGGCGCGACGTATCGCGGCAACTCCGACACCAGCCTCCCGGGTGATCTGGAAATTTCCGGCGCCAATCTGCAGGGACGCTGGAGCCGCACGCTGACTTCCGGTGGAGCCGCCCAGCTGCAAGCCTATTTGGATCGCAACGACCGCGATATCCCCAATTCGATCCGCCAGCGACTCAAGGTCTACGACATCGAGTTCCAGCACGAAGTCGGCGGCCTGGAGAAAAATGTCCTCGTGTGGGGCGTCAACCATCGTGGCGCCAACGACGAGATCACCAACCGGCCGACGCTGGCGTTCCTGCCTGCTGACCGCGATCTCTACTGGACCAGTGTCTTCGTCCGCGACGAATTCGCGCTGCGCGAGGACCGGCTCAAATTGATCGGCGGCCTGCGGGTCGAGCACAACTCCTATACCGGCACCGAGGTGATGCCGACGCTGCGGCTCACCTGGAAGCCGAGTGCGTCGCAGCTGCTATGGCTCTCCGGTGCGCGTGCGGTGCGCACGCCATCGCGTTTCGACCGCGACTGGTTCGTGCCGGGGCAGCCGCCCTTCCTGCTTGCGGGCGGTCCGGACTTCCGTTCGGAAGTCGCCAATGTGTATTCGGTGGGCTACCGCTCCCAGCCGTCGCCACGATTGTCCTACTCGCTGACGATCTCGCATCACGATTACGACTACCTGCGCAGCTTCGAGCGACGTCCTTCGGGGCAGTTCGTCATCGGCAACGAGATGGAAGGTGAGGCCACCAGCGTCGAAGCCTGGGGCGTTATGCAGTTGACCGAACGCTGGCGGGTCAGCGCGGGCGGCGCGTGGCTGGACCAGAACCTGCGGCTGAAGCTTGGCAGTACTGATCCGCTCGGCCCGCGCGGCGCCGGCAATGATCCCGAGCACCATTGGGTCGTGCGCTCGTCACTGGATCTGCCGGGGCGACTGGAGTTTGATGCCAGTATTCGCCATGTCGCCGAATTGCCCGCCCCGCACGTCCCGGCGTACACCGCGGTCGATGCGCGCCTGGGCTGGCGCCCGAATGACCGGTTCGAACTTTCGCTGACCGGCCAGAACCTGTTCGATGCCAAACACGTAGAGTTCGGCGCCGACGCCACCGCCAGTCAGATCGAGCGCGAATTCCGGGTGGGCATCAAATGGATGTTCTGAGCAATTCCCCACGCCGGCATTGGCTAGAACGCGCGCTCGGTCCGCTGTCGATCGGCGTGCTCGCGCTGCTGCTACTGAGCACAAGGGTGCTGGCGAACGCGGCACCGGTGGAGTTGCAGGCCTCCGAGAACCGGGTGAAGGCCGCCTTCGTCTACAAGTTCGGCGACTACATCGAATGGCCTCCGGAGGCTTTCGGCGCGCCCGACAGCCCGCTGGTGATCGGCGTGGTCGGCGCCGACGCGATGGCCGACGAGTTGGCGCGGATCGCGCAGGGCCACGCCATCGGTGGGCGGAGCGTGGCGGTGAAGAAGCTGCGCTACGGCGATGCGCTCACTGGCCTCCATGTCGTTTTCATTGGGCGTACGGACGCGCGCAACGTGGCCGCCGCCCTCGAAGCAAGCAAGGGCCGGCCGGCCCTGACGATTACCGAGACGGCCGACGGATTGAAGCTCGGCAGTGTGATCAACTTCGTCGTGGTCGCCAACAAAGTGCGTTTCGATGTCGCGTTGCCCCCGGCCGAAGCCAGCCGGTTGAAGATCAGCTCGCGGTTGCTCGCGGTTGCCCGGACTGTCGTGGGGTCCGTGCCGTGAGACTGAACTTCACCGGCTCGCTTCGGCTCAAGTTGATGGGCGTGATCCTGGCGACGACGCTGGTTGCGCTGGTGGTGGCGCTGGTGGCGATCGTTGTCTACGACCTGCGCGCCTTCCACCGCAACTGGACCGCCGACGTCAGCACGCAGGCCCGGTTGTTGGGTAATGCCTCGGCATCTGCCATCGCATTTGATGACGCGAAAGTGGCGGAGGAGAACCTGCAACTGATGCGCGTGCGCCCGCAGGTGCAGGCGGCGGCAATCTACAACGCGCGCGGTAATCTGTTTGCCTCCTACATCCGGCCGGGTGTGCGCGTGCAGCTTCCCAAGCTGCCGGAATCGGAGGGGATGCACATCGAGGGGCGTGGTCTGGTTCTGTACCAGCGCATCGTCAGTGACAACGAGATCCTGGGCACCGTCTATCTGCGCACCGATTACGAGATGCTGCAGCGCGTTAACGATTACGCGGTCATCGGCATCCTGGTGACGATGATCGCGATGCTGGTGGCGCTGCTGATGTCGACCTACCTGCAACGGATCGTCACTCAGCCGATCCTGACCATCGCGCGCATTGCCCGCGAGGTCGTCGAGCAGAAGGATTACTCGCGGCGCGCCGAAAAAATGAGTGGCGACGAAGTCGGCGTGATGGTCGACTCGTTCAACGACATGCTGGCCGAGATCGAACGGCGCACGGGCGCGCTTGAGGTGTCCAACGACGAACTTGGCCGAGAAATCGCCGAGCGCAGCAAGGTGGAGGAAGAGGTGCGTCGGCTCAATGTCGAGCTGGAGGACCGGGTGCGCGAACGAACCGCGCAGCTGGAGGTCGCCAATCGCGAGCTGGAGGCCTTCTCCTTCTCGGTGTCGCACGACCTGCGTGCGCCGCTGCGGCACATCGACGGCTATGCCCATATGCTGCTGGAAGACGCAGCGCAGAAACTGGACGGCGACATGCTCCGTTATGTCGAGACCATCAGCGAAAGCGCGCGGCGGATGGGGATGCTGATCGACGACCTGCTCGCACTCTCGCGGTTCGGCCGCGACCAGGTGCAGCGAACCACGGTCGACATGAAGGCGCTCGCCGACCGTGCCCTGCTCGAAGCCAGCTCCGCGCAGACCGGCGAGGCGCAGGTGCTGATCGGGCCGCTGCCGCCTGCGTATGCCGACCCGCGGCTGCTGCACCAGGTATGGGTGAACCTGTTGTCGAACGCGCTCAAGTACAGCGCCAAGCGCGGCAAGGCGGCGCGGGTCGAGGTCAGCGGCGAATCGCAGGGCGAGATCAATCGCTATCAGGTGCGTGACAACGGCGTCGGCTTCGACATGCGCTATGCGGACAAGCTGTTCGGTGTGTTCCAGCGTCTGCATGCCCGCGACGACTTCGAAGGCACCGGGGTCGGGTTGGCGATCGTGCATCGGATCGTGACCCGCCACGGCGGACGGGTCTGGGCGGATGCCGAACTGGATCGCGGCGCGACCTTCACCATCGAACTGCCCAATCCCAAGCCGGAGAATATCCGCTCGGACGAGGTCGAAGTGGTCGCGTAGCAGCGTAGGCTAGGTTGGCTTCACCAACCCAGCAATCCCGATCTGCAAGCGCTGGGTTGATGGAGCTAACCCAGCCTACTTTCTCAATCCAGGCCGTATTCGCGCAGTTTCTTGCGCAGCGTGGCGCGATGGATGCCGAGCATCGATGCGGCGCGGCTCTGGTTGCCGTCGCAATGATTGAGCACTTCGATGAACAACGGAATCTCGAGTTCGCGCAGCGCGATCTCGTAGAGATTTTCGGTGCCACTGCCATTGAGATCGCCGAGGTAGCGGCGGATCGACGTGGCGACATGGTCGCGTAACGGCGGACGCGGTTTGGAGCTGGTGCGATCGGCTACAGCGTTCAAGGAAGTCCCCCGGTTCATCCGTGCAACGTGCCAGGGGCAGCGCCGACGGGAGGGGGAGTCTAGCGCGGGCTCGTCGCAGGCAACAACAAGAACAGGCGCCCGTTGGGCAAATCGCCGCGGGTTACAGGAAGTCGAAGGTGAACGCCACAACCTGCTGTGCAGGTTCGACCACGTCGAGTTGGATGGTGGCGCTCTGTCCCGGCGCAATGTGACCGAGTTCGCGCTTGCCGCGGTACTCATCCGGCGTAAAGGCGCGCAATCCGACTTGGCGCCCGTCCATGTCGGACAGCGTGAGCAGTACCGTCGGCCACGGCTGCGCCCAACGTGCGTCGTTGCGGAAACTGGCGCTCACGTGCAGCACGCCCCGCGTGCCCGGCTTGGGCTGCACGCTGCGCTGGAGCATGGTGAAGGCGGCCGGTTCGCGCCATGCGGGTACGTCGCAGCGTAGTACCGAACAAATGCCGCTGATCAGCGGGCGCCAGCGCGCACTGGCGGCGAGTTCCTCGCGTTGCGCGAGCACGATCTGCCCGAGCAGCAGAATGCCCAGACCCGCCACGACGAGCCAACTGCGCCAGTGCGTTGCGCGCATCGGCGCGGGCGCGTGGCGGCGCGCGAAGCTAGGCGCGTGGACCCCGCGCTTGCGACGTGGTGCGGGTGGCGCGGGCGCGGGTTCTTCCGCGGCCTCGACGACCGGCGCTTCGCTCACCACCGCTTCGTCGCTTGCGTCGACCAGTGCCGGTTCCGGTTCCGGTTGTGGCGCGGGCAGTGGCTTGGCCAGCTTGGGATCGATCGGGCTGCCGCAGCGCGGGCAGCGCTGGGTCGTGCCGGTTTGCGCGGCGACGAGGAATCCACAATGCGGGCAGGCGACGAACATGCGCCTATTCAAGCATGCCGACGCCGATGCGGTCAGCCGCGGCGACGCGTGCCCGTGACCCGCATCCAGTCTTCGAGCTGCTCGGCGCGCAGATCGTCGAAGTCGGCGGCATAGCGCGCGATGACTTCGCCTTCCTGCCCGGCGAGGATGCCGGACATGGCCAGGCGGCCGCCGGGCGCGACGCGCGAGGTGAGCGTGTCGGCAAGCGCGATCAGCGCGGATGCGAGGATGTTGGCGACGACGACCGGGTATGTCGCAACGGGTTCGTTGTCGGGCAGGAACACGTCTAGCCGGTCGGCGACTTCATTGCGCTCGGCGTTGTCGTGCGTGGCGAT
Source organism: Lysobacter tyrosinilyticus (assembly GCF_054779815.1). Classification (NCBI taxonomy): domain Bacteria; kingdom Pseudomonadati; phylum Pseudomonadota; class Gammaproteobacteria; order Lysobacterales; family Lysobacteraceae; genus Lysobacter; species Lysobacter tyrosinilyticus. The sequence continues at coordinate 92,181 of NZ_BAAGXN010000002.1, read as the reverse complement.
CAGCGCCTGCGGGTCGTTGTCGACGCCGACTGCGCGCATGGCGCCCAGCTTCAACGCGGCCAGCGCGAGGATGCCGCTGCCGCAGCCGAAATCGAGCACGCGCTGGCCCTGCAGCGCGCCGTCGTTTGCGAGGCCGTCGAGCCACTGCAGGCACAACGCGGTGGTGGGATGCGTGCCGGAGCCGAAGGCCAGGCCCGGGTCCAGGCGCACGATCGCGGCATCGTCGCGCTGTGCGGCTTCGGGCAGCTCACTGTTCCACGGCACGATCCAGGTGCGTTCGCCGAACTGCAGCGGCACGTACTGGTCCATCCAGGCGCGCTCCCAATCCTGGTCGTCGACCTTGCGGAAACGCGCCTGGGTCCAGTCGAGTTCGTCGTCGAAGGCTTCCAGGGCGGCGAGCAGGATCAGTCCGTCGGTGTCGTCGGGAAACAGCGCGGTGAGGATCAACTCGCCCCACAGCGGCTGTTCGCCGACGCCCGGTTCGAAGATCGCCTGCTCGTCGGGCGCGTCCGCGTGCGCATCGGCGAGGGTGACCGCGAGTGCGCCGACGTCTTCCAGGGCGCGCTCGTAGCGCGGTTGCTGGGCTTCGGTGCAGGGCAGGGTGAGTTCGAGGAAGGGCATGGGCGCGGTAGGTGCAGAGGCCTTCGCCTCATTATCGATTGGCGACGCCGTCGCCACGGGTCGGGCGCGCATTGTGCTACAAGAACCGCAGTCCGGTCGGGAATCACGATACATGCAGGGTTTGCCCTTGACTCCCGCTGCCCGGGCCGAGGGTCGCTTCCGTCCGGATATCAACGGCCTCAGGGCATGGGCCGTCCTTTCAGTGATCTTCTACCACTTCGCCATTCCCGGGTTTGCGGGCGGATTTGTCGGTGTGGACGTGTTCCTGGTGATCTCCGGGTTCCTGATGACGGGAATCATCATTTCCGGCCTGGAAGACGGTCGCTTTTCCTTTGCCGGCTTCGTGGCCGCGCGTGCCCGGCGCATCGTCCCGGCGCTCGCGGTGTTATGCACGGTGTTGTTCGCAACGGGATGGCTGGTCCTGAGCGCTCCTGAGTATCTGGCGCTGTCCACCCAAATCCTGTCGAGCCTGCTGTTCGTTTCCAACTTCCAGTTTTGGAGCCAGTCGGGCTATTTCGATGCAGCCGCCCACGACAAGTGGCTGCTGCATACCTGGTCGCTGTCGGTGGAGTGGCAGTTCTATCTCGTGCTGCCCGTCCTGGTCGTGGCGTTTTGGCGGATTCGCCCCGGTGCCCGGGCAGCAACGGTTTGGTTGGCGTTGTGGGCCTTGCTCTCGTTGGGGATCTGTCAGGCCGCGACTTCACTGGATGCTTCCGCAGCGTTCTATCTGCTCCCGTCTCGCGCCTGGGAGTTGCTGTTGGGGGGGCTCGTGTACCTGCTGCAACGCGGGCGTCCGATACGGGCGTCCGTTTCGCGCCCGCTTGAAGTGATCGGGTTCCTCTTGATCGCGGGCTCTATCATCGGGTTGGATGCAGCGGTGCGGTGGCCAGGGTGGTTGGCGCTTGCCCCCGTCGTGGGAACGGCCTGCGTGATCTCAGCGGCCAGAGGGGATTCGGCATTGTCTGGGCCGCGATTCTTGCAGTGGATCGGTGATCGATCGTATTCCCTGTATTTGTGGCATTGGCCGATTGTCGTCGCGCTTTCCTTTCTCGAAAGGCGTGAGGACTGGGGTTGGCTCGTGGCTGGGCTGGTTGGTACGGGACTCCTTGCGCAATTGAGCTACCGCTACATCGAGGAGCCATTCCGGCGCTCGAAGGCCGTGGGATTGCGCAACTGGAAGACGGTGGTGATTACTGGCCTGGCTCTGGTCCCTCTCGGAGGCGGCCTGATGGTTATAGGCGGTCGCGGCATTCCCGGCCGGATTCCGCCATCGGCCGACTACGCCGCCCGAGAGGCGTCGAATCGATATCCAAAGCCGACCAAGTGCTTTGCATCCAGCGGCAATCCGGGCAGCTGGTGTCTGTACGGTTCCGACGACGTCGCCGCGATACTCGTCGGCGACAGTCACGCAGATGCCGTGGCGACCGCCGTGGCGGCGGCTTCAAAGGGACGCGGCGTATACGTGTGGAGCTTTTCGGCGTGCCCCACGCTTTTTGGTGCTCACCGCGTTCCGGGAATGCTGCGCAGCGGCGCCGAGTGCCCGGCATTCAACGCATGGGTCGAGCGCACGGCGGAAGAGATGCCTTCGCGCGTGCCCATGATTCTCCTCAGCCGCACCAGCATCTATGCGCTGGGTCCCACCGAACACTGGGATGCCCCCACGGGCAGGCCGCTGGTCTATTACGACAAGGTGCGAACGCAGCCGGACGCCGCATTCCGCCGAGCCTTTTCCGAAGACATCATCGCTTCGGCTTGCCGGCTCGCAAGGCACCACCCGGTGTATCTCGTCGGCCCAATTCCCGAGATGGGTGTGGACGTTCCAAAGGCGACGTCGAGAGCTATTGCATTCGGCATCCACGACTTTCCTTCCATCACGCTGCGCGCATACCACCAGCGCCATGACCTCGCCCGCAATGCAATGCAGGCGGCATGGGGGCGGTGCGGAGTTCGTTTCCTGGATCCGGTGCCGCTCCTGTGCACAGGGGAACGCTGCAGCGGCACCCAAGGCGCCCGTCCGCTCTACTACGACGACGATCATCTCAGCGAGTACGGTAACCGGCGCCTCGTTCCAATGTTCTCGTCGGTATTCGCTGAGGAGGACTCAGCCGCATCGCACTGACGGCATGCACTGCGCGAGGGGCCGGTGGCCGCCGGGCCTGGTCTCGCTTCCATGCATCGCATGGTTACGAGGCCCGCCAGAAAAAACCCGCCTCGGCAGGCGGGTTCTATCCAGGAAACGAAGCCAGGCTCACGCCATCGAAATCGATTTTTCCTTCTGTTCCTTCAGCCGCTTCTCGAGGTAGTGGATGTTCTGGCCACCCTGTTGGAAGCCGATGTCGGCGAGGATGCGCTGCTGCAGCGGGATGTTGGTCTTGATGCCATCCACGACCATCTCGCTCAGCGCCACGCGCATGCGCGCGATCGCGGTTTCGCGATCCGGGCCGTGCACGATCAGTTTGCCGATCATCGAGTCGTAGTTCGGCGGCACGCGATAGCCTTCGTAGATGTGGCTGTCGACACGCACACCGGGGCCGCCCGGGGCGTGGAAATGCTGGATCAGGCCCGGGCACGGCATGAAGGTTTCGGGATCTTCCGCGTTGATGCGGCATTCGATCGCGTGGCCTTCGAGGACGATGTCTTCCTGCTTCAGCGTCAGCTTGTGACCGGCGGCGATCATCAGCTGTTCCTTCACCAGGTCGATGCCGGTGACCATTTCGGTGACCGGATGTTCCACCTGGATGCGGGTGTTCATTTCGATGAAGTAGAAACGGCCGTTCTCGTACAGGAACTCGAACGTGCCGGCGCCGCGATAGCCGATGCGCTTGCAGGCCTCGACACAGACCTTGCCGATTTCCGCGCGCTGTTCGAGCGTGATGCCCGGTGCCGGCGCTTCTTCCACGACCTTCTGGTGACGGCGCTGCATCGAGCAGTCGCGTTCGCCCAGGTGGATCGCGTTGCCCTGGCCGTCGGCGAGCACCTGGATCTCCACGTGGCGTGGGTTTTCCAGGAACTTCTCCATATAGACCATGTCATTGCCGAACGCGGCCTTGGCTTCGGTCTTGGTGGTCAGGATCGCGGCATTGAGATGCGCTTCGGTATGCACGACACGCATGCCGCGGCCACCGCCGCCACCGGCGGCCTTCACGATCACCGGATAGCCGATCTCGCGAGCGATCTTGATGTTGGTCGCCGCGTCGTCGCCGAGCGGACCGCCCGAGCCGGGCACGCAGGGCACGCCGGCGGCCTTCATTGCGCGGATCGCTTCGACCTTGTCGCCCATCAGACGGATGGTGTCGGCCTTGGGGCCGATGAAGATGAAGCCGCTCTCTTCGACGCGTTCGGCGAAATCGGCGTTCTCGGAGAGGAAGCCGTATCCGGGATGGATCGCCTGGGCGTCGGTGACTTCGGCCGCGGCGATGATCTGCGCCATGTTGAGGTAGCTGCCGGTGGACGGCGCGGGGCCGATGCACACCGATTCGTCGGCCATGGCGACGTGCTTGAGGTTGCGGTCGACGGTGGAATGCACCGCGACCGTGCGGATGCCCAGCGCGTGGCACGCGCGCAGGATGCGCAGCGCGATTTCGCCACGGTTGGCGATTACGACTTTATCTAGCATGGGTCAGTTCCAAAGGGGCTGAGGCGCCTGTGAGATCCGGCCCACCGGCCGCGCGGCCGGTGGGCGTTCGCGGGCCCGCGGCATGCCGCGGGAAAGCTCCCGCTCACCCAATAACGAACAGAGGCTGGTCGAATTCGATCGGCTGGCCGCTCTCGACGAGCACCTTGACGACGGTGCCGGCGACGTCGGCTTCGATCGGGTTGAACATCTTCATCGCTTCGATGATGCCCAGCGTCTCGCCCTGCTTGACCGACTGCCCCTGGGTCACGAAGGGCGGCTTGTCCGGAGCGGGCGAGGCATAGAAGGTGCCGACCATCGGCGCGCGCACGACGTGGCCCGGCGGCAGGTCGCTCGGCTTGGGCGTGCCACCGCTGGCGGCTTCGGTCGGGCCCTGCATCGGCATCACCGGTGCGGCCACTACGGGGGCAGCCTGCATGACCGGCGCGGCCATGGCGAAGCCGGCCTTCGGGGCGCGCGCCAGGCGAACGGACTCTTCGCCTTCCTTGATTTCGATTTCGGCGAGGTTGGACTCTTCGAGCAGGTCGATGAGTTTCTTGATCTTGCGCAGGTCCATCGTGGGCCTCTGTAGTTCTGAAAAGGAAAAGGGAAATCAGGCAAGCCGCGCGAGCGGCGTCAGATCATTCCAGCCGCGCAAGCGCGGCTTCGAGCGCATAGCGATAACTGTCGGCGCCGAAGCCAGCGACCACGCCTACGGCGAGATCGCTGAAATAACTGGTGTGTCGGAATGGCTCGCGGGTATGCGGGTTGGACAAATGCACTTCGATGAAAGGAATCGCCACTGCTGCCAGCGCATCGCGGATCGCGACGCTGGTATGGGTGAAGGCCGCCGGGTTGATCAGGATGAAGCGCGTACCGTCGGTACGGGCTGCCTGGATCCGGTCGACCAGTTCATGCTCGGCGTTGCTTTGCAGGCTCTCGAATTGGTGGCCGGCCGTGTGCGCGCGGGATTCCAGGTCGCCATCGATCTGATCGAGCGTGGCGTGGCCGTAGATCCCCGGCTCGCGCGTACCGAGCAGGTTGAGGTTGGGACCGTGCAGGACCAGCAGCTTTGCCATGGGAATCAGCGGGGCCCGCCTCTCGAAGGCCGCGAGTGTGGCCCATGCCGTCCGAGCTGTCCAGACGTTCGCTACCGTATCGGCGAAGTTGTCGGGAGTTAAGCAGTTGTTGGAGTGGTCACTCTAGAACGGAGACGGGGTTATCGTTTCCGGGCCTCAAGGCCTTGTCCAGCTGTCAATTTCCGCAGGCGCGAAGGGGCCGATCTTCTGTTTTAGTACGCGGCCATCGGCGTCGAGCAGCACCGAATACGGCAGGACGCCCTTGGGATTGCCCAGGCGAACCCCGGCGTCGCGGGGGCCGGGGGCATCGATCAGGACGGGGTAGGCCACGGGAACGCGCTGGAGGAAGGCCTCGACCGCCGCGGGATCATCCAGTGCGATGCCGACCACTTGCGTGCCGTTCGCGTCCTGTGTCCTGGCGAAACGGTCCAGTTCCGGCATCTCCTTGATGCAGGGGCCGCACCAGCTGGCCCAGATGTTCACCAGGACCGGCCGGCCGGCGTAGGCCTGGGGCAGTTCCACCGGCTGGTGGTGCAGATCGGGCAGGGTGAAGCTAGGCACGATCGCGCCACGTTCGGCGATTTTCAGGTCCGCCGGTGGCTTGGGTGCCGAAGCCGACATGGCTTCCTGCAGTGCACGCTGCCCGACTTCGGTGCGCAGCAGCGGACCCGGGCCCGCCTGCCACAGGCCCACCGCGGCCCCCAGGGTGCCGGCGGCCACCGCGACCAGCAGCAGCTTGGTGGTCGGGCCCAGCTTCATCGGGCGGCTTCGGCCAAGGCTTCGCGCACCGAGTCGCCGGTGAGAACCACCGGCAGCACGCGGCCTTCGCCGCCATTGCGCGGGAACACCACATACAGCGGCACGCCCACGGCTTTGTAGCGCTGCAGGAAGGCCGTGAGCGCGGGATCGACATCGGTCCAGTCGCCGACCATGTAGACGGCATTGGCCTGCGTCATTGCCTCGCGGAAGCCGTCGGTGCGGAACACCGCGCGCTCGTTGGCCTTGCAGGTGACGCACCAGTCGGCGGTCATGTTGACGAAGACGACGCGGCCAGAGGCGCGCAGGTCCGCGAGGCGCTGCTCCGAGAACGGCACCGGGGTGATGCCTTCGCTGGGCGCGGCGAGAGTCGCAGTCGCGGACGGGCGGGGCAGCGTGTGGATCACGCGCAGCGGCCAGATGAGGGCGAGCGCAGCCAATGTGGCGGCAACCATCGCCCAGCGGTGGCCCGTCGTGCGCGCGCGCGTCCAGGCCCATGCCGCGAAGGCGAGCAGGACTGCGGCAAACATCCACCAGCCCATCGCGTCAGCACCGCGCTGGCGCGCCAGTACCCACGCCAACCACGCAGCGGTGAGATACAGCGGGAAGGCGAGCGCCTGCTTGAAGGTCTCCATCCACGCGCCTGGCCGCGGCAGCCGATGCGCCAGCGCCGGCACGAAGCCGATCACCAGGAACGGCAACGCCAGTCCCAGGCCCAGCACCAGGAATACCAGCAGCGCGATCGCCGTCGGCGCGGTAAATGCCCACGCCAGCGCGGCGCCCATGAACGGCGCGGTGCACGGTGTCGCCACCACTACCGCGAGTACGCCGGTGAAGAAATCGCCCAGCGGTCCCGATTTCGTCGTGAGCGCGTGGCCCATGCCGGTCCAGCGACCGCCCACATGCCACACGCCCGACATGCTCAGGCCCAGACCGAACATCAGCAGGGCCAGCATCGCCACCACCACAGGCTGCTGCAGCTGGAAGCCCCAGCCCAGCGCGAGCCCGGTCCGGCGCAGCGCCAGCGCGAGCCCGCCGAGCAGCACGAAGCTCAGCACCACGCCGGCGGTGTACCAGAGCGCGTGCTTGCGCGCGCGCGCCGGATCCTCGCCATTGCCGGCGAGCGACAGCGCCTTGAGCGACAGTACCGGCAGCACGCAGGGCATCAGGTTGAGCACCAGGCCGCCAAGCAGGGCGAGCAGCAACGCGGTGAAGAGGTTGAGGTTGGATCCGCGCGTGGCGATATCGGGAGCGGTAGAAGCAGAGGGCGAGACACTGGGCGGCGCGATGTCGGACGCCGTGGCTTCAGGTGGTGCGCTCGCATTCGGCGACGACGTCGCGCCCGTCACGTTCGTAGCCGCTTCCTCATGCGCAGCGGCGGGCGTAATCGCGCCCGCGGGAACATCCAGTGCCACCGATCGCGTCATCGGCGGGTAGCAGATGCCGTCGGTCTGGCAGCCCTGGAAGGTGGCGGTCAGAGTGAGCTTGCCTGCATCGGCGCGCGTGCGCTGCAGTGGCATCGGCACGTCGATCTGATCGAAGAACACGACGACGTTGCCGAAGTGCTCGTCGCGATGCGCGGTTCCGCGCGGCCATTTCGGTTTGCCCAACGTAATGCCGGCCTTGGCCGCGGCGGCGTCGAGCTTGAACGAGGTCTTGTCGCGATACAGGTAATAGCCGCGCGCCGGCGTGAAACGCAGCAGCAGCGTGTTGCCGTCGCCGACAATCGCTTCGAAGTTGAACGCTTGTTCCGCCGGTAGCGGCGCGGCATCGACCGCACCTGCGTCGGCGCCCGCATTGCCCAGCAATCCGCCGCCCAATGGCACGCCCGAGGTGCGGGCGCTACTGCGGCCGAATGTCACCAGCGGTTCGTCGTTTGTCGCGGCAGCCGCGGGCAGCGCGACGGTGACGCTGCGCGTCTGCGGCGGGTAGCAGATGCCTGCGTCCGCGCAGCCTTGATACCGGACCTTGAGGGTCGTGGTGGCGGCCCGCGCTTCGCCCGGCACGATCACTGTCAGCGCATCGCGATAGGTCTCGACGTGGCCGAAGTACTCGTCCTGGTGCGCCTCGCCTGCCGGAATCTGCAAGGCCTGCGCCGTGAAGCCGGCATCGGCCTGCACTTTGAGCTGGTGGCGATAGAGATAGCAGCCCGGCGCGATCTTCCAATGCAGCGCGATGCGATCCGGTGCGGTCGCCTGCGCGTCGAGCACGAAGGCCTGTTCGACCGGCAACAGGTTGTCGCGATCGTTGCACGACGGTGCGGCGGCGCGGGCCGGCGACATGCCAGCCCACAGCAGCAGGGAGGCGAGCGCGAGGAAGGCACGCGGGGCGCGCGAAGCAGAAAGGCTCATTCGGACCTGTCGGAAGCGGAAGAGGTGGTTTCCGTCGCCACCCAGTCGAGATAGGCGGGCAGGCCGGCGCGGACTTCGACCGCGATGAGTTCGGGCAGTTCGTACGGATGCAGGACGCGCAGCCGGGCGGTCATGGCGTCCAGACGATCGGCGGTGGTCTTGATCAGCAGCAGTACTTCGTCCGCCTGTTCGACCGCGCCCTGCCAGCGATAAGTCGACTGCACGCCGGGCAGGCGATTGACGCACGCCGCCAACCGCTCCGCGACCAGGGCGCGAGCGATCCGGTCGGCGCTGGCCGTGTCGGGGCAGGTGCAATAGGCGAGCAGGACGGACATCCCGCGATTGTAGCGGCCCGCCACAAACTCAAAGCTCCGGCACAGCTGATGCCGCACCCGCGGCTGACAATCGCCGGTTGCGGGCTTCACCCATGCAGGCAAATGGAAAAGCCCGGGTCGCCCCGGGCTTTTTCGTCACTTTGCTTTGGCCAAACTTAGTTCAACTGGCAGCTTGCCGGCTGGGTCGAGGTGAACAGCGTCTGGGTCGCCCACTCCGGATGATCGATGAAGGGGTTGCGATTGCCCTGGAAGCTGTAGATGACCTCGTTGCGCGCGCGTTCGCCCGCATCCGGCGGATCGGCCTGGTGCCAGGCCAGCAGCGTCGACATCAGTCCCATGTATGCCGGCGACGCCGAGGTGATGACGATCTTGCTGCGGTCGTCGGTGAGTTCGAGGTCGGGCTCGCTCTGGCCATTCTGGTCGACACCGCCTTCGTAGCGGATCGCCATGTACATCACCGCGCGTGCGATATCGCCCTTCCGATGCCCCCACGCTTCGAACGAACCGGCATTGCCATCGGGACCCTTCACCCAGTTGGAATTGCCCGGATAGACGCCGCTGCCGCCGCCGAAGCCGTTGTTCGCCTCGGTGACGCGTTCGCCGCAGCCGCTGGCGAGCGTGCAGTTGGCGTACGGCTTGTTGCCGCGATCGGCATTCCAGGTCGCATCGCTCAGATACAACATGTGTGTATCGGTGTAGGGCGAGTACGGCAGACCCTTGTCACCGGTCGGAGTGCCGAAGCCGAGCGAGTTCGGCCAGGTGTGCTCGCGGTTGTAGGTCAGGCCGGTGCCCGTGCCGGAGCGTTCGCTGACCTTGACGTAGCTGCGGTTGCGATAGACGTCGAGGATGCGACCAGCGGCATTGGGATCCTCATCGGCGATTTCGAGGATGCTCCAGGTGTTGGTCGTGCCACCGCTGTAGGGATACGCCGTGTGGTTCTTGATCGTCTCGTGCAGCGAGCAGCGCAGCTGGCTGGCGCTGCTGGCGTTGACGTGCGCGTAGTAGCCGGTGCCACCGCTTGCGGCGATCGTGAACCCAGTCACCGTGTTCTGCGCCAGCTTCGCGCCGCCGCTATCGGTGACCTTGGTGGCATCGATGGTGAACGTGCACGACTCGCCGCCCATCAGCGTCTTGCCGGTGGTGATGGTGAAGCTGGTGCCGGTCGCGGGATAGGTCAGCGGCACGCTGCCCGACTGCGTGCACTGCAGCGCGAAGGCGCCGCTGGACAGGGTCACCGCTTCGCTGAAGGTCGCGGCCAGATCCGTGGCTGCCGCAACGCCGGTGGCGCCATCGGCAGGCGAGGTCGATACGACGGTGGGCGGTGGATTCGGCGCGGGGAACGTCTGCGCGTTATTGCACGCGCCGAAGGTCTGCGTGGCCGAGCTGCGCCAGGTGAAGTTCGCATAGCCGCTGCCAGTGCCACCGAGCTGCAGCGAGGTGTTGCTGGGCGACTCGTCCTCCGACACCGGCAGGTTGGTGCTGGTGCGGCCGGCGGCCGGACCGTTGGAGCCGGTCACCGTGCCTTCGTAGCTGAGGAACTGCACGACCTGACCGCTGCCGTTGACCAGCGCGATCGCGTCTGGCGCGCCGTTCTGGATGCCATTGGCGGCATAGCTGAGCGTCGCGATGCGCACGCTGCCGCCGCAGGTCACGTTGCTGCCGGCGGGTAGCAGATCGTTGTCGTAATACGTCGCGGCCGACGGCGTGGCGCCGTTGTACAGATAGATGCGATAAGTGCCGAGACTTTCGCCGGCAGTGGCGACGACTTCGATGCGTTCGCCGGTGTCGCTGCCGGTGTTGTCGTAATGGATCTCGTTGATGAAGACCTCGGCCGATGCGGCCAGAGGCATGAGTGCGATGGCAGTGCAAAGCAGGTGGCGTGCGGCGCCACGGACGGCAACAGGCATGTGGAACTCCCTCCCTTGGAAGCCCGCGACTCTAGCGAGCCTCCATGACAGAGAGCATGCGGCGGCGCCGCATCAGCGCCGCTTGCGGCTCAACGCGCGCTGCCGATCTTGCGGCCGGTACGCAGCGAGGCGAGTTGCTCGACGACTTCCACCAATGGGGCACGCGAGCGGGTGGGCGCGTCGCGGAAGGCCAGGATCAGGCGCAGCTCGATCGGGTCTTCGATCAACAAGGCTTCGGCGGCAGCGACCGAATCCAGGGCGGTATCGCTGGACAGATTCATCTTGCCGCGACCGGTGGCCAGCCATTCGAACTGCACGCCGCAGGCCAACGCGACTTCTCGCATGTGCGTCACGCTGGGGTGCTTATCGTTGTTCGTCTCCCAATGGCTGACGGCGCTGCGTTGCACGCCGATCGCGCTGGCAAGGGCGGCCTGGGAGAGTCCGGCCTGGCGGCGGGCCAGGCGAATACGCTGCTGAGGGGTCATCGCAAGTCTTCCATGGTGGCGAAAACAACCGGATGTTACCGCTAGTCACGTCGATATCAAAAGCCACCATCGGATGTTCACCTATGGTGCCGCAAAACAAAACTAAACCAAGTTAAATCAGTTGTTTAAGGTGAAATTGCGGTCGCTTTTGCTACCAGTGTTCACTAGCTGAGGCCGATTTCATGCTGGACAAGGGGCAGCGACGGGAACAAATTGGCCCCGTCCGGCAAGGAACGCCGGCGTCGACAAGAGGTCAGGTACGGAGACGCGGCGCTGGACTGCGCCAAGCTGAGGACGGCCATCTCCAAACCGGAAAGAGCGCGAACCCCTGTCCGCGCTCTTTCTTTTTTAAGTCCGAACCGTCCCCCCGTTCGGACTTTTTTCTTTTCTGGGCCTGGTCGACGCCGGCCCCTTGAAACCCCCTCGATCCGGCCCCAACTGCTGCCCATCCCGGCGCTGTCGGGTCTTTCTACGCCCAGGATCTGGCACTCGTCGCAGGCGACTGCTAAGTCCAAGGGTTCTTTCCCCACTCATTCAATCACTTACGTGAGGGTTGCCATGAACATCAAGCCGCTGTTCGACCGCGTGGTCATCAAGCGCATGGAAGAAGAGAAGCTGTCCGCGGGCGGCATCGTGATCCCGGACTCGGCCACCGAGAAGCCGATCAAGGGTGAAGTCGTCGCCGTCGGCGACGGCAAGGTCTTCGATAACGGCAACGTCCGCGCGCCGAAGGTCAAGGTCGGTGACAAGGTCCTGTTCGGCAAGTACAGCGGCACCGAAGTGAAGCTCGACGGCACCGAATACCTGGTGGTCAAGGAAGACGACATCTTCGCGGTCATCGCCTGATCGCGCGTCGCTTCCCAATTTTCTTTTTTCTTCTGAATTCTTTTTGAGGTAATCCGCAATGGCTGCCAAGGAAATTCGTTTCGGTGAGGACGCGCGCACCAAGATGCTGCGCGGCGTGAATGTGCTCGCCAATGCCGTCAAGGCCACCCTCGGTCCGAAGGGCCGCAACGTCGTGCTCGAGAAGAGCTACGGCGCTCCCACCATCACCAAGGACGGCGTGTCCGTCGCCAAGGAAATCGAGCTGTCCGACAAGTTCGAGAACATGGGCGCGCAGATGGTGAAGGAAGTCGCTTCCAAGACCTCCGACAACGCCGGTGACGGCACCACCACCGCCACCGTGCTGGCGCAGGCGCTGATCCGCGAAGGCATGAAGGCGGTCGCCGCCGGCATGAACCCGATGGACCTCAAGCGCGGCATCGACAAGGCCGTGCACAGCGCCGTCGACGAGCTGAAGAAGCTCTCCAAGCCGTCGTCCACCAACAAGGAAATCGCCCAGGTCGGCACCATCTCCGCGAACAGCGACGCCAACATCGGCGACCTGATCGCCCAGGCGATGGACAAGGTCGGCAAGGAAGGCGTGATCACCGTTGAAGACGGTTCGGGCCTGGAAAACGAACTCGACGTCGTCGAGGGCATGCAGTTCGACCGCGGCTACCTGTCGCCGTACTTCATCAACAACCAGCAGTCGATGCAGGCCGAACTGGATGATCCGTTCATCCTGCTGCACGACAAGAAGATCTCGAACGTGCGCGAACTGCTGCCGGTGCTCGAAGGCGTCGCCAAGGCTGGCAAGCCGCTGCTGATCGTCGCCGAAGAAGTGGAAGGCGAAGCCCTCGCCACCCTCGTGGTCAACACCATCCGCGGCATCGTCAAGGTCTGCGCCGTCAAGGCTCCGGGCTTCGGTGACCGTCGCAAGGCGATGCTGGAAGACATGGCCGTCCTCACCGGCGGCACCGTGATCTCCGAAGAAGTCGGTCTGCAACTCGAGAAGGCCACGATCAAGGATCTCGGCCGCGCCAAGAAGATCCAGGTCTCGAAGGAAAACACCACCATCATCGACGGCGCCGGCGAACACACCGGTATCGAAGCCCGCATCAAGCAGATCAAGGCGCAGATCGAAGAAACCTCTTCGGACTACGATCGCGAGAAGCTGCAGGAGCGCGTGGCCAAGCTGGCCGGCGGCGTGGCCGTCATCAAGGTCGGTGCCGCTACCGAAGTCGAGATGAAGGAAAAGAAGGCTCGCGTCGAAGACGCGCTGCACGCCACCCGCGCTGCCGTTGAAGAAGGCATCGTCCCGGGCGGCGGCGTCGCACTGCTGCGCGCCAAGGCCGCCATCATCGGCCTGAAGGGCATCAACGAAGACCAGAATCACGGCATCGCGATCGCGCTGCGTGCAATGGAAGCCCCGCTGCGCGAAATCGTCACCAACGCCGGCGAAGAGCCGTCGGTCATCCTCAATAAGGTGATCGAAGGCAAGGGTGCGTTCGGCTACAACGCCGCCACCGGCGAATACGTCGACATGATCGAAGCCGGCATCCTCGACCCGACCAAGGTCACCCGCACCGCGCTGCAGAACGCGGCCTCGATCGCCGGTCTGATGATCACGACCGAAGCGATGGTCGCCGAGCTGCCGAAGAAGGACGAACCGGCGATGCCGGGCGCCGGCGGCATGGGCGGCATGGGCGGCATGGACTTCTAAGTTGCCGTTATCCGTGCGGCTTGTGCCGCCGGATAACTCGCCGTGTTGGAGCCATCGTCAAGCGGCGGCTCAACACGGCGGAGTCCGAATCGGGAAAAGCCCTGCAGCAATGCAGGGCTTTTTTTGTTGGTCGACGCCGGTGTTACCAGCGATAAGCCACGTGCGCATACAGAAAGCGCCCATTGAACCCGTAAGGCGCCGAATCGCGCGGATAGGGCAGGATGCCGCCGTTGCTGTTGTCGCCCGGCAGGCTGCTGACGAAACCGTTTGCGTCCGTAGTCAGAAGAGTAGTGACTTCATCCGGATACTGGTCGAACAGATTCTCCGCACCGAGCGTAAAGCTGAAGCGGTTCCAGCGATAGCTCAGGGCAAGATCGACGACCCAGTCGGGCCCGAAGCTGTCGTCGACCGGATCACGGCCGGCGAGCGGTGGGCCTAGGACCTCCCACCTGCCGTAGCGCGTCGCGGTGAGCTGAGCCTGGAACGGGCCCAGGCGGTAGTCGCCGCCGAAAATCCATTTGTCTTCCGGCGAGCCGACGGTCAGGCGTCCCAGCTCCACCCGGCCGAAACGCAACAACTCGAAGTTCGCCAGATTCCCGCCGAGCGCGCGGATATCGGCTTGCAGCTGCTCGAGCTGATCCGGATTGTCTGCAACGTGGGTGACATCGGTGTCGTTGCGGTTGTAGCCGAAGGTGACGGTGAGTTCGCTGGTCTCGCCCAGCTTGGGTGTCCAGCGCCCGACGAAATCCACGCCGCGTGTGCGTGTATCGATCGCATTGGTGAAGTAGCGCCCGCCGGTCACTCCGGCGAAACCCAGCCCATTGAGGAAGTTCCGGATCACCGTGCTGCCGGCAGGATCGACGATGTTCTCGCTGAGGACGATGCGATCGTCAATGTCGATGCGATAGAAGTCGAGCGTGAAGCTCAACGTGTCCAGCGGCTGTGCCACCAGGCCCAGACTGTAGTTGCGCGACTCTTCGGGTTGCAGCGGCTCGGAGCCCAGCGCCTGCGCGACGGGGCTGCCGACCGGGAACGTGCGGATCTCAAACGGAACGCCGCCGATGAAATTGGTGGCGGTGGTCGAGTAGTACTGCTGCTGCAGATTGGGCGCGCGGAAGCCGTTGCTCACCGTCGCGCGCAGCGCCCAGTCGTCGTTGAAGGCGAAGCGCGCGGAGAGCTTGCCACTGTCGGTGCTGCCGAAATCCGAATAGTCCTCGTGTCGGCCAGCCAGGCCCATGCTGAAACGTTCGGTGAGGTTGCCCTCGAAGTCGACATACGCGGCCCAGCTGTTGCGCGAGGCATCTGCCTCGTCGCTCGGACGGAATCCGGGGAACACCTGCGACCCGGGCGGCAAGGTGCTGCCCGGAGGGCCGCCGACGTAGGACGCCGGCTCACCGGCCGACAACACGAACGCCTCGCGCCGGGCTTCCGCGCCAAACGCGATGTTCAGCGGGCCGGACATCCAGCCCACATCGAATACGCCGCCGATATCGACGTTGAACATGCGCTGGCGATAGTCCAGCGTGCCCGCGTAGAACGAAGTCGGACTGTTCACGCCCAATGCGCGGTTGAGCGAATTCTCGACGTAGAAGTCGAATTCCTCGCCGCCGGAGTTGACGCTGACGTCCCAGTCCCACGTGGCGCCGACCTGCCCGCGCAACCCGACGACGCCCGACATGTCGCTGATGTTCGACACAATCAACGGCAGGAACCCGTCCGGATAGATTTGCGGCACGTTGCGTGCATCCAGCGCGCGGCGATAGAAGCCGGCGCCTTCGCCGTCGCGAGCGCTCCAGCCACCGAAGGCGTACAAAGCGACGTTCTCGCCGAAGGGCATCTCGCCGTTGAAGAAAAGTGAGCGGTCGATGGTTGCCGCATCACCGAAGCGATGATTGATGCGGTCGAACGTGGCTTCGCGCGGATCCGGCTGTCCCCCGACGAGCGGGTACTGCTGGCGCCGGTCCGGTGTGGAACGGTTGGTGAAGTTCTTGTCGCGGTACTCCGCGGTGAGATCGAGGAAGCCTCGGCCTGCCAGGTTCAGGCCGACATTGGCGCTGCCCTGCGCGAGCTCGCCATCGCCTTCGCTGGTCTCACCCACGCGCGCATCCACGCTGCCTCCGTGATCGGCATCCTTGAGCAGGATGTTGATGACGCCGGCGATCGCGTCGGTGCCGTATTGCGCGGCGGCGCCGTCGCGCAGCACTTCCACGCTCTTGATCGCGGCGATCGGGATCGCGTTGAGGTCGACCGGTGAGGAGCCGCGACCCACGGTGCCGTTGACGTTGACGATCGCCGTGCGGTGGCGGCGTTTGCCGTTCACCAGCACCAGGGTCTGGTCGGGCGACAGGCCGCGCAGCTGCGCGGGTCGGACGTGGTCGGTGCCGTCGGTGATGGAAGTGCGCGGGAAATTGAACGACGGCACCTGGCGCGCGAGTGTCGCCTGTATTTCTGGAGTGCCCGCGTTCTCCAGTTCCTGCGCGCTGAGCACGTCGATCGGAGCAAGCGATTCCGCGACGGTGCGCGTCTGCGAACGGGTACCGGTGACCACCACGCTATCCAGTGTGTGGGCCTTCGTTTCGCCGTCGGACGTCCCGTCAGGTCCGGTGGATGCTGGCGTGGCGGTCTGCGCCGCCACCATCAGCGGGCACAGTGCGGTGAACAAGGCGAGGGCGAGCGGCGAACGTCTGAACATGCAACCTCCTGTTGACCCCGCAAGCGGGCGTTGGCGCAATGCCTAGGCTTGCGCTGGAATGTTCGTGCGATACGGATCCCCCGCGGGGATGCTGCCGCAAGCCCCTGGCCGGTTCAACCTGATCTGCCCGTTCCACGCCGTACCCCTGCGCAATTGGAGCGCACATGGCCCGTACACCGCTTTTCCATTTGCTCCAACGCGCCGCACGTATCGCACGCGCCTCGACGCGGACGCACGAACCGCTCGATGAATTCCAGGCTCGCGGCCGCGAACTGCGACTGGATGCGCAACGGCGGCGACTGCTACAGGGCGCCGGCGCCGGCCTGTTGCTGACCGGTTGCGCGCAGCTGCCAAAGCCCATGGGGGTCCGCAACGACGACGAAGTCGTGATCGTCGGCGCCGGCATCGCGGGCCTGACCGCCGCCTGGCGGCTGCGCCAGGCCGGCGTGCGCGTGCGCCTGTTCGAAGCGCAGGGCCGTGTCGGTGGGCGCATGTTGAGTCTGCGCAACCATTTCCCGGATGGTCAGGTCGCCGAGCTCGGTGGTGAGCTGATCGACAGCGGGCATATGCGCATCCGCACGCTGGCTGCGGAGTTGGGGCTCACGCTCGACGACCTGCTCGACGGCGACACCGGTGCGGATACCTGGTACTTCGATGGTCGCGCACTGCACGAGCGCGAGATCGTTGAGGCTTTCCTCCCCGTCGCGCAGGCGATCGCACGCGACGTGTCCACGCTCGGCGACGGCGCGCTCGACTATCACGACGGCAATCCCGCTTTCCGTGCACTCGATACGCTCTCGGTGGCGCAATGGCTCGACCGCAACGGCGTCAGCGGCTGGCTCCGAAAACTGATCGACGTGGCGTACACGACGGAGATGGGACTGGAGATCGATCAGCAGTCGGCGCTCAACCTGCTCACCTTCATCGGCATCGAGGACGCCGATGCATTCCAGGTGTTTGGGGAAAGCGACGAGCGCTTCCATGTGCGCGGCGGCAACGATCTGATCGTGCAGCGCCTGGGCGAACGGATGGATGACGCGATCGAGAGCGGCCACGTGCTGGAAGCCGTATCCGCACGCGGCGACGGCTATCTGCTGTCGTTCCGCAATGGCGCCGCATCGCGCGAGGTGATGGCGAGACAGGTGATTCTTGCGCTGCCGTTTACCCTGTTGCGCGAACTGCGGCTCGACATCGAGCTGCCTGCAAACAAGCGCCGCGCCATCGACACCCTGGCCTACGGCACCAATGCCAAGCTGATGATTGGTTTCGACCGACGCGTCTGGCGTCGTGGCAACGGGAATGGCGCGTCGATGAGCGATCTCGCGTACCAGACCACCTGGGAAACCTCGCGTCGGCAAGCGGGCGATAGCGGTGTGCTGACCAACTTCACCGGCGGGCTGCATGGTCTCGCGCTTGGCGACGGCAGCGCGAGGCAGCAGGCAGACGCGGCCATTGCCGCGCTCGAACAAGTCTTTCCCGGCGTTGCGTTGGCGCGGCAGGGTGCGCGCGAGGTCCGCATGCATTGGCCCTCGCAGCCGTGGGTGCGCGGTAGCTACGCCTGCTTCCGTCCTGGCGACTGGTCATCGTTGCGCGGGGTGATGGGGGAAACCGTGGGTGGGCTGCACTTCGCCGGCGAGCACTGCGCGCTGGAGACCCAGGGTTTCATGGAGGGCGGCTGCGAATCGGGAGAAGTCGCCGCTCGCGAGGTGCTGGCCCAGCGCGGTCTGGGGCGCTTCCCGTTCGTCAGGCTGCGCAAGATCGCGGCGACGGTCTAGCGATCCGTCGGGGGATGGCCAATTGGCTTGAACCGGGCGGTCCGAGCGGGTGAGGACGAATCCCGGCAGGCTTCTTGAACTCCCAAGTATCGTTTTGCAGTGCAGCGTGCAAAGGGAATAACGCTTCCTTCACGATCGGCTCGCATCCCGACGTGGGGGAGGGAGCAAGGCCCGCTACCGGTTCCGACCGATAGCGGGCTTTTTTATGTCCGTGTGTGTGAGTGGCTGGATGTGGCTCGGCGACAGGCCCGCTGTTCCTGGCCGTTGCGGCGCCAATTCAACGTGCCAGTCCTAGGGGAAAGGGATGTCCTGCAAGGGGGATGCCCTGCGCCTCGTCCGCAGTCATCACACACCAAAGGGACTTCATTCATGACCATGCTTTCCCGGGCCATCGCACTGGCCGTCGGTAGTCTTGGCATTGCCGCTTCCGCACAGGCGGCCACCTATGTCGTCACCGCCAAGAGTTCGTCCTTCGACACCCAGCTCGCGCGCAAGATCGAAGCGGCGGGCGGTACCGTCACCGCGCGCCTGCCGCAGATCGGCGTGGCGATCGTGGAATCGAGCCAGGGCACGTTCGCCGCGCGCGCCGCAAAGGTGCAGGGCATCCGTTCGGTGGTGTCCGACTACGTCATGCAGTTCGACGTGCCCGAAGCCCAGGCCTCCTACGAGGAGGATTACAGCAATCCGCCCAATTCCGGCGACAACGACACCCGCTTCGACCTGCAGTGGGGCAGTGCGGCGATCGATGTCGCGGGTGCCTGGAACCAGGGCTATCGCGGCAATGGCGCGATCGTGGCGGTGCTCGATTCGGGCGTGGTTTGCCAGCACGTCGATATAGCGCCGAACCTGCTGCCGGATTCGACTTCATTCGTGCCTGGCGAAGGCGTGTGCCACACCACTGCCGGCAACTTCAATCACGGCACGCATGTCGCCGGGATCATTGCAGCACCCGATAACGGCATCGGCACGATAGGCGTGGCGCCGCAAGCCAAGATCCTCGCAGTCAAGGTGCTCTCGGGTGTGAGTGGCAACGGCAGCTTCAGCGGCATCATCCAGGGCATCGTGTACGCGGCAGACCACGGCGCGGATGTGATCAACATGAGCCTGGGCGTGCGCGGCGGCCTGCCGGTCAATGGCCAGGGTGCCAACGACGTGGCCGAGCTGATCAATGCGACCAAGCGCGCCGTGCAGTACGCGCGCGATCAGAACGCGCTCACGATTGTGGCCGCCGGTAACGATGCGCGCGATCTCGACCACGATTCCGGCGTGGAGATCTGCGACCAGGGTGAGTGCTATCGCGCCAATCTGCGTGCGTTCCCGGCGCAGCTGCCGAACGCGCTGGCGATCTCGGCCACCACGCCGGTCGGCTGGGCGATCAATTCCGCGGGCAACCTCGACTACCTGGCCAGCTATTCGAGCTACGGACAGTCGGCGATCGCATTCGCCGGTCCGGGTGGCGACTCGCCTCTGTTTGGCACCGCGCCAGGCATGGCCAATTGCACCGTCGCTGGAATCACGCGTCCCTGCTACGTGTTCGATCTGGTATTCGCGCCCGGCGGTTACGTCGGGGCAGGCAACCTGTACTTCTGGGCGGCCGGCACCAGCATGGCCACGCCGCACATCTCCGGCGTCGCCGCGCTGATCGTCGGCAAGCACGGCGGTGAAATGGCGCCGGCGGAAGTGGAGCGCATCCTGCGCGCGTCGTCGGATGATCTGGGCAAGCCCGGCAACGACGACGCTTACGGCGGTGGACGCGTCGATGCCGCCCGGGCCGTGCAGTACTGACCCAACTCCCGCCATCGACACCCATGCGGCCGCCTTCGGGCGGCCGCATGCTTTTGGTGCGTGCCACAATTTGTCGATGACGGATGCAAACCCGACCGCGGCGAACCCGATCACGACCGCCGAGCGCGCGATCCAGCGGCTGCGCAACGCCGCGCCGCAGCTTGCGGCGCTGCTCGACGACGCGCAGGTCAAGGCCCAGTTGCGGCGCGTCGCCACCGCGAGCGACTTCGCCATCGATACGCTGGTGCGGCAGCCCAGTCTGCTGCCATCGCTGCTGGCCGACGCACCGGCCTTGCCCCTGCCGGAATTGACGGCCGACAACCGCGCCGATTGGCCGGCGTTGCTGCGCCGCTACCGCGTTGCCGGATCCACGCGATTGATCTGGCGCGATGTGTTGGGTCTGGATGACGTGGATGACACGCTGGCCGGTGCGACGCGCCTGGCCGAGACGTGCCTGCAGTCCGCGCTGGCGGCCTTGGAGGCGGACTTCGCCCAGCGTCACGGCGTGATCCGGGATGGCGAGGGCCGACCCCAGCGCCTGGTCGTGTACGGTCTGGGCAAGCTCGGTGGCGGCGAACTCAATTTCAGTTCGGACATCGACCTCGTCTACGCCTATGACTGCGACGGCAGCGCGTCGTCCGAAAGCAGCGACGGCCCGCGTCCGCTTGCCGCCGAGACCTACTACGCACGCCTGGGCCAGCAGCTGGCCAAGTTGCTCGATGAAGTCACCGCCGACGGCTTCAGCCATCGCGTCGACCTGCGCCTGCGACCGTACGGCAATGCCGGTCGCGTGGCCTGGTCGTTCGCGGCGATGGAGCAGTACTTCCAGCATGAAGGCCGCGATTGGGAGCGTTATGCATGGCAGAAGGCGCGGCCGGTAGCCGGCGACATCGCGGCGGGCGAGCGCTTCCTGGAAGCACTGCGACCGTTCGTGTACCGGCGCTACCTCGATTTCGGCGCGCTCGACGGCCTGCGCACCATGAAGGCGGCGATCAGCGCCGAAGTCGCGCGCAAGGAGCTCGCCGATGACATCAAGCGCGGCCCGGGCGGGATCCGCGAGATCGAATTCCTGGTGCAGGCGCTGCAACTGATCCGCGGCGGTCGCGAACCGGCGCTGCGCGAACGACGCCTGCTGCCCGCGATGCGGGCGCTGGTCGAGGCCGGCCACATGGCCGCCGAGACCGGCGAGGCACTGACGACCGCGTATCGCTACTTGCGGCGCATCGAAAACCGGTTGCAGATGCTTGCCGACGGGCAG
This sequence comes from Lysobacter tyrosinilyticus, assembly GCF_054779815.1. Classification (NCBI taxonomy): domain Bacteria; kingdom Pseudomonadati; phylum Pseudomonadota; class Gammaproteobacteria; order Lysobacterales; family Lysobacteraceae; genus Lysobacter; species Lysobacter tyrosinilyticus. The sequence continues at coordinate 70,979 of NZ_BAAGXN010000002.1, read as the reverse complement.
ACCCACGCGTTGCCCGAACGCATCGACGAACGCGAGCGCATCGCCGCGGCGCTCGATTACACCGACTGGAATGCGCTGCGGTTGGCACTCGATCTCCAGCGCGCCCGCGTCACTGCCGAATTCGAGGCACTGCTGGCGCCGCGCCACAAGACCCAGGCGCCCGATGCGTTGGCCACGTACTGGCGTGCGCTGCCCGATGCGGGCGAAGTCGACGCGCTGCGCGATGCAGGATTCGCGGAGGACGAACAGGCCGACGGACTGTTGCGCGATCTGGCCCGCAGTCCCGGCGTGAAAGGGCTGTCGGATTCGACGCGTGCGCGCCTCGATCGCGTGCTGCCGGCGCTGCTGCAGGCCGCGGCCGGCTCGCAGGAGCCGATGCTCGCACTGCGCCGCCTGCTCGCCCTGCTGCACAACATCCTGCGGCGCAGTGCCTATCTCGCGCTGCTCGACGAGCAGCCGGCCGCGCTGCAGCGCCTGGTTGATGTGGTGGCGCGCAGCGCGCTGCTGGCCGAACGCCTCGCGCACTACCCGCTGTTGCTCGACGAGCTGCTCGATTCGCGCGTCGTCAGTGCATTGCCCGATCGCGAGGCCCTGCTCGCGGCCTGCGCAGCGGTCGCCGGTGACGATCCGGAAAGCGTGCTGCAGGAGCTCAACGAAGTCCGCCAGGCCCTGAGCTTCCGCATTGCGATGGCGACACGTGATCGGCGCCAATCCGCGGCGGCCAGCGCGCAGCAGCTCGCATGGCTGGCCGACGGTGTGGTCGCGCGCGTGCTGGCGCTGGCGCAGCGCGAAGTGCGCGCGGCGCATGGCGACATTCCCGGTGCGACCTTCATCGTCCTTGGCTACGGCAGTCTGGGTGGCGAGGAACTGGGCTTCGGTTCCGATCTGGATCTGGTGTTCCTGTACGACGCCGCAGCGGACGCGCACTCCGATGGCGCGCGCCCACTCGATGCGACGCGTTGGTTCGCGCGCCTGGCGCAGAAGATCGTCGCGCTGCTCGGAGCCGTGACCGCCGCCGGCCGCCTGTACGACGTCGACGTGCGTCTGCGCCCGGACGGAGCCAAGGGGCTGCTGGTGTCGTCGCTGGCCAGTTTCCGCGAGTACCAGCGCGACCGCGCCTGGACCTGGGAGCATCAGGCGATGGTGCGCGCGCGTTTCGTCGCCGGCGATGCGACCTTGCACGCCGACTTCGAGCGCGTACGCGACGCCACACTGGCGAGTGCACGTGACCCGGTGCAGGTGCGCGAGGATGTGGCGGCGATGCGCCGACGCATGCGCGCCGAGCTCGATCGCAGCGATGCCGCGCTGTTCGACCTGAAGCAGGGTGAGGGCGGGCTGGTCGATCTCGAATTCCTGCTGCAGGCATTGGTGCTGATGCACGCGCGCGCGCATGCCGAACTGCTGGTGCCGCGCAACACGCCGGGGTTGATCGCGGTGCTGCAGCAATGCGCGTTGCTCGATCCGGCCGCGGCCGGTGCGCTGGAAGCGGCGCATGCCACGCTGCTGGTGCGGGGACTCGACTGCACGCTGGACCGGCGGCAGCGGCGCGTGGCGCCTGATGCGGAAGTCGATGCGGCGCGCGCCGATATACGCCGCGTGGCGCAGCTGCTGGGCCTCGATTTCGCGGGATAGGTTGGTAGCGCCGCGCCTGTGCGGTGCGCACTGTCGAATGCAAAAAGCGATCCGGGCGGGCCCGGATCTACAAAGGCAAGAGCAGCGGAGCAAGCTCCGCTCTACAAGGCGGTTGACGCATGTGTTACAGCCCCAGGCGCGTACGTACTTCGTCGGCCACGCGCGCGGTTTCGCGCAGTGCGGTGACCGGAAACGGTTCCAGTTCTGACGAAAAGCCGCGCGCGCGGCCCAGCATGATCAGGTCGTCGACGAAGCGCCGAGGCCGGCCACGCACCCGTTCGACACCGGCCGCGTACATCGGCACGTTGGTGGCAGCCGCCTCCGAAAGCATGTTGACCGAGTCCGCCGTGCAGACGATGCGGTCGGCCCAGCCAAGCAGGCCGGAATACGGATTCGGACCGTCGCTTTCGTCGCACCAGATCACACCCGGCAGATGGGCGAGTCGCTCGCGCAGCCGCGCCTGTGCCGGCGGCGGCGTGCGGCGCGAGGCCGTCGCGAGCAGGCTGCCGCCTTCGCGTGTGATGCGCGTCGCAATCCGCGCAAACAGGTCGTCGTAGTAGCCAAGGTCGAAATCGGCATGCGCACTGGCACCACCCAGGAGCAGGGCGGTGCGCGGCTGCGGCAAGACCGCGAACGCCACGAACTGCTGCCGTGCCGCGGCCAGCCACAGGTCGTCGACCGGGTGCAGACTGCCCAGCAGGGGAATCACGTTGGCACCCCGCAGACCGTCGTGTTGCGGGGCGATGACCACGTCCCAATGCCGCGGATCGATGCGTGGATCGAGGATCTGCACCGCCTGCACACCGCGTTGCCGCAGCAGGCGCGTGGCCAGCGCGGCCTGGCGTCCGCAGCCGATCGCCAGGGAGGGCGGCGCCTGTGCCGCACGTTCAAACGCATCGCCGAAGGCACGACGCGCGCCCGGTAGTCGGCGCGGCGACAGCCAGCGCCAGGGCGCATGCGGATGCAGCGTCCATTCGCGCGCGGACGGAATGCCCAACGCCAGCGCCAATGCCTGCGCCTGCCGCACGTTGCCGGCGTTGCCGTCGGTCAGGGTCCAGGCGTCGTGGCGTGAGGGGCGCTGGGTTTGTTGCATCAGGGAGTAGGTCCGTTCCGGCTTCGCCGCATGTGGTTTAACGCGCCAGACTCTACACTTCCCCGCCTTGGCCACCAGGCCGCATACGCTTTTCTGGAGACCGACAGATGCAATCCGCCTTGCCGGCCGCCGCGCTGGACCAGTTGTTCCGCACGGCACGTACCCATAACGAGATCGGTGGTGAAGTCAGCGACGAGCTGCTGCACCAGCTCTACGACCTGCTCAAGTGGGGGCCGACCACGGCGAATTCCTGCCCTGCGCGCTTCGTGTTCGTAAAGTCTGCCGAAGCCAAGGCCAAGCTCGGTCCGGCGCTGGACCAGGGCAACTACAAGAAGACCATGGCGGCGCCGGTGACCGCGATCGTCGCCTACGACATGGCCTTTTTCGAGAAGATGCCGTACCTGTTCCCGCACACCGATGCGAAGAGCTGGTTCGACACCAAGCCGGAAGCGGCGATCGAAACCATCTGCCTGCGCAACGGCAGCCTGCAGGGTGCCTACCTGCTGCTGGCCGCGCGTGCGCTGGGCCTGGATTGCGGCCCGATGTCGGGCTTCGACAATGCCAAGGTCGACGCCGCGTTCTTCGCCGGTACGAAGTGGAAGTCGAACTTCCTCGTCAACCTCGGCTACGCCGATCACGAAAAACTGTTCCCGCGTTCGCCACGACTGGCGTTCGACGAGGCCGCTGTCATCGCCTGAGGCGAATCCTTTTTCGCTTTGCGAGCCTCCGTATGCATGGATGCATCGCGTTCCCCCCGCCGCACTCACCCCTGAAGGAATAGATCCGATGTTCAAGCCGTTGATTCTTGCTTCCGCTCTCCTGCTCGCCGGCAATGCTGCCGCTGCCGTGCCGGTTTCCTACAACATGGACCCGAACCACACCGACGTGGTCGCCAGCTGGAGCCATTTCGGCTTCTCCAACCCGATGGCGCATTTCGGTTCCGTCGACGGCACGATCGTGTACGACGCCAAGAACGTCGGCCAGTCGTCGGTGAAGGTCACCATCCCGATGTCGGGCCTGGAAACGCACGTGGCCGCGTTCAACGAGCACCTGCGCAGCCCTGATTTCTTCGATGCCGCGAAGTATCCGACCATCACCTTCAACAGCACCAAGGTCGAAGCCGCGGGCGACAACAAGCTGCGCGTGATCGGCGACCTCACCGTGCACGGCGTGACCAAGCCGGCGGTGCTGGACGTGACCATCAACAAGCTGGGCGTGCATCCGCTGGGTAAGCGCGAAGCGGCCGGCTTCAGCGCGACCACCACGATCAAGCGCAGCGACTTCGGCATTGGCCTGTATGCGCCGAACGTGAGCGACGACGTGACCATCGCAATCACCACCGAAGCGATGGTGCCCAAGGTCGAAGCCGCGGTTGCCGACGACAAGAAGGCGACCAAGAAGAAGTAAGCCGCGCATGATCATCGAACGCCCTTCCAGTGCCCGTGGACGCGTGCAGGCCGGCTGGCTCGACAGCTGGCATACGTTCTCGTTCGGCCAGTACTACGACCCGGCCTGGATGGGCTTCGGACCGCTGCGCGTGATCAACGAAGACCGCGTCGATCCCGGCGCGGGCTTCCCCACGCACGGCCACGCCAACATGGAAATCCTGAGCTACGTGCTGGACGGTGCGCTTGCGCACAAAGACAGCAGCGGCGGTGGCGGCGTGATCCGGCCGGGCGAACTGCAGTGGATGGGCGCCGGGCATGGCGTCCAGCACAGCGAGTTCAACGCCAGCGACGTGGCGCCGGTGCATTTCCTGCAGATCTGGATCCAGCCCGACCGGCTCAACGCGAAGCCGGACTACGCGCAGCGCGCGGCGGTGGGCGAGGACGCCAATGGCCATTGGCTCTTGCTGGCCTCGCCGGACGGCGCGGACGGCAGCATCGCGATCCGCCAGGACGCGCGTCTGTACGTGACCCGGCTCGATGCCGGCGCCAGCATCGAGCGCGCGCTCGACCCGCAGCGTCGCTACTGGCTGCAGGTCACCCGCGGTGAAATCCAGGCCGCGGGCCGCACGCTCGCGACCGGCGATGCATTGGGCTTCGAGCGCGAAGGCCAGGCCTTGTCGTTGTCAGCCTCCGCGGCCAGCGAACTGCTGTTCTTCGATCTGCCGCTGTAACGAGCCTGTACTCCGGGGCCGCGATGGATGTTCCGCCCCGGGCCTTTGTCCTTGTAGAGCGGAGCTTGCTCCGCTGCTCTTCATCGCAGCGCCGGCTCCGCCCGGCCCGGATCTACGAAGGCAAAAGCAGCGGAGCAAGCTCCGCTCTACAAGCCGAGCCTTCCCCGGATGCGTGAAGACCCATGCTAGTGGCGGCCCGAGGCGGGCCGGTACAATGCGAGCCCACGCTTCACGAAGCCGCACCGTCATGACCGCAGCCCCCAGCCATCCCACCCAGGCCAACGCCGAGCAGCGCTACGTCGTCACCCGCGCCGACCTGCCGTTGAGCTGCCCGCTGCCGTCGATGGCGCTGTGGAATTCGCATCCGCGCGTGTACCTGCCGATCGAGGCCGAGCGCGAGTGCCAGTGCCCGTACTGTGGCGCGCATTTCGTCCTCGCCGACGAGCAGTAAGCGCGCGTGCCGATACGCCGCTGGTCGTGCTGCATTCGTAGCCGCCTCGTCGTTTCCATCCTGAATTGGGGCGATCACGCGTGCGTCGCCTGACCGTCGTCCAGCTGCTGCCCGCGCTGGAATCGGGCGGTGTCGAACGCTCCACGCTCGAGATCGCGCAGGCGCTGGTCAGCGCCGGTCATCGCGCGCTGGTCGTCTCTGCCGGCGGACGGCTGGTGCCGAAGCTGCAGGCGCTGGGTGCCGAGCACATCCAGATCGATATCGGTCGCAAGTCGCTGCTGACCCTGCGCCATGCGCGCACGCTGCGCGCGTTGTTCGCGCGCGAACGCGTGGACCTGGTGCATGCCCGCTCACGCCTTCCGGCCTGGCTTGCGGTGCTGGCGTTGCGGGGCATGCCGGCCGCGACGAAGCCCCGATTCGTCACCACCGTGCACGGGCTGAACTCGCCCTCGCGCTACAGCGCGGTGATGACCCGCGGCGAGCGCGTGATCTGCGTTTCAGAGTCCGTGCGTGACTACGTCCTGCGTCATTACCCGACCACCGATCCGGTGAAGTTGCGACTGATCCCGCGTGGCATCGATACCGCGATGTTTCCGCGCGCGGCGCTTCCGGATGCCGAAGCGCGGGCCTGGGCGGCGGCACAGCATCCGGCGCTCGCGGGCAATGCTCCGTTGCTGTTGCTGCCCGGGCGCGGCACGCGCCTGAAGGGACACGCCGATGCGCTGCAGCTGCTCGCACGCCTGCGCGCGCAGGGCATCCCGGCGCAGCTCTGGTTGCCCGGTGCGCGCGAAGCGGGCCGGGAGGCCTATATCGCCGAACTCGAACGCGAGGCCGCCACACTCGGCATTGCCGAAGCCATCGCCTTCACCCCGCCCACCGATCAGATCGCACGTGCCTACGCCGCCAGCGATCTGGTGCTGCAGCTCTCGCGCAAGCCCGAATCCTTCGGTCGCACGGTGATCGAAGCCTTGTCGGTCGGGCGACCGGTGCTCGGCTGGGCCCACGGCGGCGTCGGTGAATTGCTCGCAGAGTTGCAACCGGGCGGTGGCGTGCCACCGTTCGATATCGAGGCGCTGGCCCGCAAGGCCGGCGAACTGCTGGCGCAACCACCGACGCCTCCGGCTACCATTCCGCACACGCTGCGCGCGATGCAGGAGTCCACGCTTGCCGTCTATGCCGAACTCTGTGGCTGACCTCCCGACCGCGACCGAACCGGTTGCCGGTTGGCGCTGGGCGCCCGCCTGGATCCTCACCTACGTCGCGCTGTGGCCTGCACCCGGCTACGCCGAGGCGGTGCTAGTGCTGGGCGCGCTCGCGGCGATCGTCAAGCTCGTGGCTTCGCGCTTCCGCGGCGGTGCGCAGCTGCTGAGCAGCCATGCCTGGGCGCTGACCAGCGTGCTGTTCTGCGCGTACTGGGTGCCGGAACTCGTTTCGGCATTCGATGCCATCGACCGGGCGCATGCCTTTGCGCAGACCGGTGAAGACCTGCGCTACCTGCCATTCCTGTGGCTGGTGGCTTCGGCCGTCGCCACTCCGCGCGGTCGCTACATCACGTTCGGCGGACTGGCGATCATCGTCGGCGTGTGGACGCTGGATGCGCTGCTGCAGGCGATCACCGGCACCAGCCCGCTGTTCTTCGGCATCGATGCGATCAAGCAGGTGATCAGTCACCACTCCATGTGCACCGCCGAGCAGGTCGCCGCTGCCGACCGGCTCAGTGGTGTGCTGGGGCCCTGCAATCTCAAGCTTGGCCAGGTGCTGGCGAGCCTGTCCCCGTTTGCGCTGTACGCCGCGGGACGTCGCTTTCATACCTTGGGTTGGCTGGTCGCAGCCGGGGCGGTGGGCGTGGTGATGTTGCTGGCCGGTTCGCGCGCCTCCTGGATCACCTATGGCCTGGTGCTGTTGCTGTCCGGCTGGCGCCTGCTGGGCTGGAAGAAGCTGATGGGCGTATTCGCCTTCGGCGCGGTCGCTTTGGTGGTGATGGCCACGACGGCGCCGCAGGTACGCGAACGCATCGATCGCACCCTGCACGCGTTGAATGCCAATGAGAGCGGCGTCGACAGCGCGCTATCCGGTCGCGGTCGCATCTGGGGCGCGGCGCTGTGCATGGCGCGCGAGCATCCCTTCAATGGCGTGGGCGCGCGTGGGTTCCGCGAGGCATTCCCGGCCTGCGATCCGGAACCCGCGCAAGCACCGGCGTGGGGCGAAGGCCCGGCCCTGCACGCGCATCAGTTGGTGCTGGAAGTCCTCAGCGAAACCGGCGGCTTTGGTTTGCTGATGTGGCTGGCCGGTGTCGCGCTGGCCTGGCGCGCCTGGCGCTTCGCCGACGAAGCGGCGCGCGAAGCCGCGCGCCCGGCGATGCTCGCACTGGTGGCGACGGTATTCCCGTTCAACACCCACCTCGCGTTCTACTCGACCTTCTGGGGCGGACTCACGCTGCTGCTGGCCGCGTTGTACGCCGGCAGCCTGCTGTCGCGGCCGCAGTCGCACGCGTAGGGCGGGTCTTGACCCGCCGCACCGGGTCTTGTCGAAACGCCAGACGTACTCGTTATTCGAAATGGCGGGTCAAGACCCGCCCTACGCCGGCTTCTTGTACGGCGAGACCATGCCGGGCGGGCGGCGCTTGAAGCGGCGATGGATCCACAGGTACTGGCTCGGTGCCTCGCGCACCATCGCCTCGATGCTGGCGTTGACGCGCGCGCTGTCGTCGGTCGCGTCGCTGGACGGGAAATCCGCCAGTGGCGCGGCGACGCGCAGCACGTAATCGGCGCCTTCGCGACGATGGAAGAACGGCACCACCGCGCAGCCGCTCAGGCGCGCGAACTGGTGCGTCGCGGTGATCGTCGCGGCGGGAACGCCGAAGAACGGCGCGAACACGGTGTCCTTGCCGCGCATGTCCTGGTCCGGTGCGTACCACAGGAAGCCGCCCTGCTTGAGGTGGCGCATCGCCGGCCGGATCTCGTCGTTGCTGAACATCGCGCAGGCATAGCGCAGACGACCGCGCTTCACCGCCCATTCCATCACCGGGCTGCGCAGGCGCCGGTACATGCCGGCCAGCGGGATGTGGTCGCACATCAGGCGCCCGCACAGCTCCAGGGTCATGAAATGTCCGGAGACGAACAGCACGCCGCGCTTCTGCGCCTGCAGCGCCTGCACATGCTCGAGGCCTTCGATGCGGACCGTGCGGCGCATCGGCGCGGCCGAGCCCCACCAGGCGCGCGCGAACTCGAACAGGCCAATGCCGACATCGCGGAAATGCTCGCGCAACAGCCGCTCGCGTGCGGCTTCGTCCAGTTCGGGAAAGCACAGCGCGATGTTGATGCGTGCCGCGCGGCGGCGATTCGCGATCAGCAGTCGTGCCAGCCAGCCGACGACGCGACCGAGCACGCGTTGCAAAGGCCAGGGCAGGTTCGCGCCCAGCCACATCGCGAAGTAGCCCACCCACATGGGCCAGTGCTGCGGGCCACGCGGTGGCGGACCGGGGTCGGTGGGACTGGCGGCGTGCGCCGGCTTGGCTTGATCGGACATGGCGCGATTCTAACGAGCCGCGGATGCGCTCGGCCGCATCACATCCCAACGACAGCGATGCCAACTTCGTTATCCTTCGCCGATGCCGTCCGTGACGAAGCCTGACCTCATCGAGCGCCTGCTGCGCGTCCTGTATTCGGCAGCCCTGTATTTGCTCGCGCCGATCACGGTGTATCACCTGATCTGGCGCGGCTTCCGCCAAAGCGCCTACCTGCAGCGTTGGGCTGAGCGCTACGCGCTCTATAACGATCCCAGGCATCCGCGCACGCTGTGGCTGCACGCGGTCTCGGTGGGTGAAGTCAATGCGGCGCTGCCGCTGGTGCAGGCGCTGCGTCGCGGTCGTCCCGACCTGCGCCTGCTGGTCACCACGATCACGCCGACCGGCTCCGAGCGCGTGCGCGCGCTGTGGAAGGACGACGTCGAGCACGTCTACCTGCCGTACGACCTGCCCGGCGCGGTGGGTCGCTTCCTCGATCATTACCGCCCGATGGCGGCGCTGATCATGGAAACCGAGCTGTGGCCGAACCTGCTGTTCGCCTGCCGTGATCGCGGCATTCCGAGTTACATCCTCAACGCGCGCCTGTCGGCACGTTCGCTGCGAGGGTACCGGGTGCTCGCGCCCCTGGTCGGGCGCGCATTGCGCACGGTGCACACGGTGGCGGCGCAATCGCACGCCGATGCGCGTCGCTTCGTGCGCCTGGGCGCGCGCGAGGAGCAGACGCTGGAAACCGGCAACCTCAAGTACGACGTCAGCGTGCCCGACACCGTCGCGGCATTCGCGACCGAATTCCGCGCGCATGCCGCGCGTCGACCGGTATGGATCGCCGCCAGCACGCACGAAGACGAGGAAGCGCACGTCATCGCGATGCATCGGCACCTGCGCGGGCGATTTCCCGGATTGCTGCTGGTGTGGGCGCCGCGCCATCCCGAACGCTTCCGCGCGGTCGCCGAGCTTGCCCGCACCGCGGGCTGGGCCGTGTCCACGCGCTCGCGTGCACGCTGGCCACAGCACGACGATGCGGTGTTCGTGGTCGACACGCTGGGCGAGCTGGTGAACTTCTACGCCTGCGCCGATGTGGCATTCGTCGGGGGCAGCCTGCAGGCGATCGGTGGCCATAACCTGCTGGAGCCGGCCGCGACGGGCACCGCGATCGTCACTGGGCCGCACCTGCACAACTTCGTCGAGATCGCACACCGCCTCGATCAGGCGGGTGCGTTGCGCATTGGCGCCGACGCCGCGGCGGTCGAACGCGACATCGCCGAGCTGCTGCGCGATGACGCGATGCGCGCGCGCATGGTCGACGCGGGTCGCGCCCTGATCGAAACCGGACGCGGCGCGCTGGGACGGACGATGGCGTTGCTGGAGCCGGTGCTGAGCGGCCACGGGTGATGCGCATGCAGCGGGTGCTGGTCATCGGCGCCAGCGGAGCAGGCAAGTCCACACTTGCCGCGCGGCTCGGGCAATGCACGGGATTGCCGGTGATCCATCTCGATCGCGAATACTGGCAACCGGGCTGGATCGAACCCGAAAAGGCGTCGTGGTCGGAGACCGTCGACCGATTGCTCGCGCAGCAGCGCTGGATTCTCGACGGCAATTTCGGCGGTACGCTGGAGCGTCGGCTCGCCGCCTGCGACACGGTGATCTTTCTCGACCTGCCGCGCCACATCTGTCTGTGGCGCGTGCTCAAGCGGCGCCTACGTCATCACGGCGGGGCACGCCCGGACATGGCGCCGGGATGCGACGAGCGGCTATCGCTGCATTTTCTGTGGTGGATCTGGACCTACCCGCAACGGCGGCGTCCTGGCGTACTGCGCAAGCTGCAACAACTGCGACCCGATCAGAATGCGGTGGTCCTGCGTTCGGACGCGGAGATCGAGGATTTTCTCGCGACGCTCGCAGGCTGATACAGCCGCACGCCAAGCACGTTGCTTTGCGTGGTACTGAAACTACAAGGGCGGCCAATGGCCGCCCTTGTATCAACTTTCCGATGTGCGTTACTGCACCGGCGTCTGCAGGCTGGCTTCGGTATCCACGGTGAGCAGACGGTTGATGTCCTGCACATCGTCGATGTCGAGCGTGCCGGCAGCCTGTTCCAGCAGCAGGCGGTTCTGCAGGAAGTTGTACTTGGTCTGCGCGTAGGCCTGCTGTGCGCTGAAGAGGTTGCGCTGGTTGGTCAGCACGTCGAGCACGGTACGGGTACCGACTTCGAGGCCGACCTGCGATGCGTCATAGGCCGAACGGGCCGAGACCAGCGCGAGGCGGCGCGCCTCGACTTCGCTGATGCCGGCGACGACGGCCTGGTAGGCATTGCGCGTATTGCGGTCGAGCGCACGCTTGGTCTGCTCGAGCTGGTCGGTCGCGATATCGCGGTTCGCCAGTGCTTGGCGCACGCGCGACTGCGTGGCGCCGCCCGAGAAGATCGGCACCGAAAGAGTCAGGCCGACCGAGCCGCCACCATTGCTACCACTGAAGTTGCCAAGCGATGGGCTGACGCCCCAGTTCTTGACGTCTGAGTAACCCGCGCCGGCATACAGCGTCGGGTAATGGGCTGCGCGCGCGGTGCCCACGTCGGCGTTGGCCGACTTGAGTTCGAATTCCTTCGCCTTCAGCGCCGGGTTGTTGGCCACGGCGGTGGCGACCCAGTCGTCGGCGCCACCGGCTTCGGGCATCGCCGGCTTGAAGTCGTCGGGCAGACCCTTGATGTGGGCGACCGGCTGGCCGGTGAGTTCGCGCAGCGCCTGATAGGCGTCTTCCATCGCATTACGGGCGAGGATCGTGCTGGCGCGCGCGGCTTCGTACTGGGCGCGGGCTTCATGCACGTCGGTGATCGGTGCCAGGCCTACTTCCAAGCGCTTGGAGGCGAAGTCGAACTGCTTCTTCAGCGCGGTGGTGGCGGCCTCGGCGGCAGCGAGCGTTTCCACCTGGACCAGCACGTTGAAGTAGGCGGCGGAGGTGCGCGTGATCAGCGTGTCGTTGGCCGAATCCAGCTGGAAGTCGGCCGCCTTGCTGAGCGCGTTGGCGCTGCGCAGGCTGGTGAACCGGCTGTGGTCGTACACCATCTGGCTCGCGTTGGCGCTGAGCGCGCGCGAGGTGGTTTCGGCGTCGCCGTCGGCGAAGTCCTTGTCGAGCGTGGCCTTGCCGCTGAGCTGCGGCAGCATCGCCGCGCGTGCCTGCACCGAGCCCTCGCGGGTCACGAGCCGGCCCGATTCAGCGGCGGCAAACTGTGGATCGCCTGAGCGCGCCAGCTCGTAGGTCTGCAACAGGTCTTCGGCATGCGCTGCCGCGGGCAGCAGAGCGAAGGCTAGGGCGAGTACCAGGGGATGACGGCTCATGCAGTGTCCTTGTTTTACAACTCGAATGTGGGCGCCGGCGCGGCGCCGGCGAGGTAGGGGAGGTCGGTTTCGAACAGGGATTCGATGCGCGGGGCATCGGATTGGTTGCGCAGCAGCACGGCTTCCATCGCCGGCGAACGGCCACGCACGATGAACATGCGGCCGTTGGGCTGCAGCCATTCGATGAAGCGCGGCGGGATCGCGGCCACGGCGCCGGTCACGCAGATTGCGGCGAAGCGACGGCTGTTCTCCCACGAGAACGCATCGGCGGCGATCACGTTGACATTGCCCAGGCCGTGCGCGGCCAGGTTGGTGCGGGCGGCGTCGGCGAGATCGGCGTGGCGCTCGAGGCTGACCACTTCGCGGGCCAGGCGGCCCAGGCAGGCGGACAGGAAGCCGCTGCCGGTGCCGATTTCCAGCACGTCGTCGCCCGGGGCGAGTTCCAGCGCCTGCAGGGCGCGGCCTTCGAGCACCGGCTTCATCATGGCTTCGCCATGCGCGAGCGGCAGGGGGAGGTCGGTGTAGGCCAGGCTGCGGTGCGCGGCGGGCACGAAGTCCTCGCGCGGAAGCGTGGCCAGCACGTCGAGCACGCGCGGGTCGAGCACGTCCCAGGGCCGAACCTGCTGTTCGACCATCAGTTCACGGGCCTTGGCGAAATCGATCGTGCTCATCTGCGGGTTCTGTACTGGTTGCGCGGGGCGCCAATTCTAGCGGCAGGGCCCGGCAACCGCCGGAAAAACTTGTGGAAAACGGTGTGGTGAAAGGATCGCCGCCGCGCCGTTTACCGCCTTAGTGCCAGAAGTAACCAAGACTGAAGTAACCACGGTGCCGATTCGGGCGCTTCAGCGCTTGCGTGGCGACGCGGCTTGGTAGGCGCGCAGGAACAGGTCGACGGTCGCCTGTACGTGCGCCTCGACTTCGGCGGCATCGATGACGTCGCTGCAGCCGCACAGCAGCAGCATGTGCATCTCGCCCTTGAGCAGGCAGAAGAATTGCGAGGCCGCGCGGTGCACGTCGGGGACGTCGAGCGCGCCCGCGGCGATTTCGTCGCGCAGGAACGATTCGAAGGCCTCCTGCACGCGGCGCGGGCCGGCTTCCCAGAACAGCTGGCCGAGCTTGGCCGGCGGCGGTTGCGTGGTGACCACACGATGGATCGCCAGGGCTTCCTCGCTGTTGATCAGGGCGACGAAGGCGCGGCCGATGCTCAGCAGCTGTTCGCGCAGCGACGAGGCCGGATCGACCGCAAACAGGCCGTTGGAGAGCTGCTCCTCGCACTTGGCGCTGATTGCCGCGGAGAACAGCGTCTCCTTGTCGCCGAAGTGGCTGTACACGGTGAGCTTGGACACCCCGGCCTCGGCGGCGATCTGGTCCATGCTCACGCGCTCGAAGCCGTGGGCCGTGAACATGCGCTTGGCCGCGTCGAGGATGGCGGCGCGCTTGCCCAGGTCCTTGGGGCGGCCGGGGCTGGCGGGCTTGGGGTCTGGAGAAAGTGGGACGGAAGTCATGGCTGCAGATACTAGACTACGCGGTTTGATAAATATACAGTACCAGCCAGTTTACTAATCTGCTGGCCGAGGCCGCGCCATGAACCCGCTCCGCAATGCGTTCTTCCAGGTCCGGAAATCCGGTGTCACGCCGCTGCTGGCCGGGCTCGCCCTGGCGGCCGCGCTCCCGCTGGCCGGCTGCAACAGCGAGGCCAAGCCGGTGGAGGCCGCCCGTCCGGTACTGGTGATCCGTCCCGGCGGCGGCGCCGAAGCGGGGCTCACTGCTTATCCCGGTGAAATCCGGGCCCGCGAAGAAAGCCCGCTGGCCTTCCGCGTCGGCGGCAAGCTGGTCCGCCGCGATGTCGATGTCGGCGCGCATGTGAAGCAGGGCGATCTGCTGGCCGTGCTCGACGCCGGTGACCTCGCCGCGCAGGCCCGTGCCGCACAAGCCCAGCTCACCGCGGCCGAAGCCGAACTCGTCCGCGCCCGCGCCGACCAGTCCCGCTTCGCCAAGCTCGCCGGCCAGCAGCTGGTCAGCCGCTCTACGCTCGATGCGCAGAACGCCGCCGCGACCGCTGCGCAGGGCCAGGTGAATGCCGCACGCGCGAATTTTGATGTCGCCCGCAACCAGGCCGGCTACACGCAGTTGCGTGCACCGCGCGATGGCGTGATCGCCAGCCGCGCCGCCGAAGCCGGTCAGGTCGTCGGTGCGGGCCAGCCGATCTTCACGCTGGCTGCCGATGGCGGCCGCGAAGTCGCAATCGCGCTGCCGGAAAGCCGCATCCGCGAATTCACGGTCGGCCAGCCGGTGGCGGTCGAACTGTGGAGCGCACCGGGCCAGCATCTGCCGGCCACGATTCGTGAAATCGCGCCGGCCGCAGACCCGCAGGCCCGCACCTACGCGGCGCGCGTCAGTCTCGCCATTGATGCGGCGAAGGCGGTCGATCTCGGCCAGAGCGCACGTGTCTATGTACAAGACAACGGTGCGCGGGCCGCGCTGACCGTGCCGCTGTCGGCGATCCAGCGGGACGCCCGCAGCGGCGCTGCGTTGTGGGTGGTCGATCCTGCGACCGCCAAGCTGCACCTCACTTCCGTGCAGCTGGGTCCGTTCGGAGAAACGAGCGCACCGGTGCTGTCGGGTGTGAAGCCGGATGCGTGGATCGTCGCGGCCGGTGGGCATCTGTTGCGCGAAGGGCAGCTGGTGGCACCGGTGGATCGGGAAAACCGCCCCGTGGCAATGAACGCCACGAAGCCCGTAGCGCTAACGGCCCGGTAATTCATTCGAGCGGCTCCTGCACGGCACCTACTCCTCCTCTCCCCGCATCGCGAGAGGGCAAGGGGTGAGAGGCGCCGCAGGCGCTGCAACAGCAACAACAAAAGCTGCCCCTCATCCGCCCTTCCCTCAGCGAGCTGTCGCTCGCTTCGACCTTCTCCCCGCTGGCGCGGGGAGAAGGGAACATCAAAAACACGGAACGCTGACCTATGCGTCGTTTCAACCTGTCCGAGTGGGCGCTCAACAACCGCACCCTCGTCGTCTACGCGATGCTGCTGCTGGCGCTGATCGGCGCCTGGTCGTACCGCAATCTCGGGCAGTCGGAAGACCCGCCTTTCACGTTCAAGGCCATGGTGGTGCGCACGCTGTGGCCGGGCGCTACTGCCGATGAAGTCTCGCGCCAGGTCACCGAGCGCATCGAGAAGCAACTGATGCAGACCGGCAAGTACGAGTTCATCCGCTCGTATTCGCGGCCGGGTGAGTCGCAGGTGATCTTCATCGCGCGCGATTCGCTGAAATCCAGCCAGGTGCCCGACGTCTGGTACCAGGTGCGCAAGAAGGTCGGCGACATCCGCCCGACGCTGCCCGAAGGCGTGATCGGTCCGTTCTTCAACGATGAGTTCGGCGACACCTTCGGCAATATCTATGCGCTGACCGGCAAGGGGTTCGACTACGCCGTGCTCAAGGACTACGCCGAGCGCGTGGAACTGGAACTGCAGCGCGTGCCCGACGTGGGCAAGATCGAACTGGTCGGCCTGCAGGACGAAAAGATCTGGATCGAAGTCAGCAACACCAAGCTGGCCACCCTTGGCATTCCGCTCGATGCGGTGAAGAGCGCGCTGGAACAGCAGAACGCGGTGGTGCCGGCCGGCTTCTTCGAAACGCCGACCGAGCGCGTGCAGCTGCGCATTACCGGCGGCTTCAAGTCGGTCGAAGAGATCCGCGATTTCCCGATCCGCGCCGGTGGCCGCACGATCCGCCTCGCCGACGTGGCCACCGTCACCCGCGGCTTCAGCGACCCCGCCGCTCCGCGCATGCGCTTCATGGGCGATGACGCCATCGGTATCGCGGTGGCGATGAAGGACGGTGGCGACATCCTCAAGCTCGGCAAGACCCTGGAAAGCGAATTCGAGCGCCTGCAGAACACGCTGCCGGCAGGCATGGAACTGCGCAAGGTCTCGGATCAGCCCGCAGCCGTGCATGAATCCGTCGGCGAGTTCGTGCATGTGCTCGCCGAAGCCGTTGCGATCGTGTTGCTGGTGAGCTTCTTCTCGCTCGGCTTCCGCACCGGCATGGTGGTCGCGGTCAGCATTCCGCTGGTGCTGGCGATGACCTTCGCGGTGATGCATTACTTCGGCATCGGTCTGCACAAGATTTCACTCGGCGCGCTGGTGCTGGCGCTGGGCCTGCTCGTGGACGACGCGATCATTGCGGTCGAGATGATGGCAATCAAGATGGAGCAGGGCTTCTCGCGCCTGAAGGCGGCGAGCTTTGCCTACGAGACCACGGCGTTCCCGATGCTCACCGGTACGCTGGTCACCGCGGCCGGCTTCCTGCCGATCGCGACCGCCGCGTCGAGCACCGGCGAATACACGCGTTCGCTGTTCCAGGTGGTGACCATCGCGCTGCTGGTGTCGTGGGTCGCGGCGGTGCTGTTCATCCCGTACCTGGGCGACAAGATGCTGCCCGACCTGCATCAGCCGCAGCCGCCCAAGCCCGGCTCACTGACCGCGCGCTGGAACGCGCTGCGTGCGCGTGCGGCCGATCGCTGGCCGGCGTTCGCCAGCGTGCTCGCGCCGCCGGAGCCGCACGATCATGCGCACGACCCGTATGCGTCGAAGTTCTACGTCGGCTTCCGCAATCTGCTCGATGCCAGCCTGCGTCGGCGCTGGTTGGTGATCGGGCTGACCGCGATGGCGTTCGTGGCTTCGGTTTTGCTGTTCCGCTTCGTCCCGCAGCAGTTCTTCCCGGATTCGACCCGCGTCGAGCTGATGGTCGACATGGAGCTGGCCGAAGGCGTGTCGCTGCGTTCGACCGAAGTCCAGGCGAAGAAGCTGGAGAAGCTGTTGGCCAAGCGCGCGGGCATCGACAATTACGTCGCCTACGTCGGCACCGGTTCGCCGCGGTTCTACCTGCCGCTGGACCAGCAGCTGCCGCAGGCGAACTTCTCGCAATTCGTGGTGCGCGCCAAGGACATCCATGCCCGCGAGGAGCTGCGCGACTGGCTGATCAATGACGTCGCCCCGCAATTCCCCGAGCTGCAGCTGCGCGTGACGCGTCTGGAGAACGGTCCGCCGGTCGGCTATCCGGTGCAGTTCCGCGTCTCCGGCGAACACATCGATCGCGTGCGCGCGATCGCCAAGCAGGTCGAAGCCGAGGTTCGCAAGAATCCCAACGTTTCCAACGTCAACCTCGACTGGGACGAGCCCAGCAAGGTGGTGAAGCTGGTGATCGACCAGGATCGCGCCCGCGCGCTGGGCGTGAGCTCGGCGGAAGTCGCGCGCTTCCTGTCCGGCTCGCTCTCGGGCCTGCGCGTGAGCACCTATCGCGAAGGCAACGAGCTGATCGAGATGCTGATGCGCGGCCCGGACGAGGAGCGCGCGCGTCTGGATCTGCTCGGTAGCCTGGCGGTGCCGACTCCGAACGGGCCGGTGCCGCTGTCGCAGATCGCCAAGCTTGAGTACGTGTTCGAAGATGGCGTGATCTGGCATCGCGATCGCCTGCCGACCGTGACCGTGCGCGCCGACATCCGCAACAAGCTCACCGCGCCGACCGTAGTCGACCAGATCTTGCCGACGCTGAAGGATATCGAGGCGAAGCTGCCGGAGGGCTACCTGTTGCGCACCGGCGGAACGGTCGAGGACTCGGCGCGC
The DNA here is from genome assembly GCF_054779815.1 of Lysobacter tyrosinilyticus. Lineage (NCBI taxonomy): Bacteria > Pseudomonadati > Pseudomonadota > Gammaproteobacteria > Lysobacterales > Lysobacteraceae > Lysobacter > Lysobacter tyrosinilyticus. The sequence continues at coordinate 53,193 of NZ_BAAGXN010000002.1, read as the reverse complement.
GGCCAGAACTCGATCAACGCCGGCATGCCGCTGTTCCTGCTGGTGGTGGTCACGCTGCTGATGCTGCAGCTGCGCAGCTTCTCGCGCACGATGCTGGTGCTGCTGACCGCGCCGCTCGGACTGATCGGTGTGACCTTGTTCCTGCTAGTGTTCCGCGTCCCGTTCGGCTTCGTGGCGATGCTCGGCACGATCGCGCTGGCCGGCATGATCATGCGTAACTCGGTGATCCTGGTCGACCAGATCGAACACGACATCGCAGCCGGCAACGACCGCTGGCACGCGATTGTCGAGGCTACCGTGCGCCGTTTCCGCCCGATCGTGTTGACTGCGCTTGCAGCGGTGCTGGCGATGATTCCGCTGACGCGATCGGCGTTCTTCGGGCCGATGGCGGTGGCGATCATGGGTGGTCTGATCGTGGCGACGGTGCTGACGTTGCTGTTCCTGCCGGCGTTGTATGCGGCGTGGTTCAGAGTCAAACCTTCGGAAGGGAAAGCGGTACCGACCCCGATGACGCCGGCACCGAGTACGGCCCACTGATCTTCTCTTCGCGACCGGGCCGTCTGCAGGCTCTCTCCCCCTCCCGACCTTCGGGCGGCCCGGTTCGCGATCCTTCACCGGACATTGTCTTTGTAGAGCGGAGCTTGCTCCGCTGCTTTCCCATCCGCGCACCTGACTCAGCGGGAGTGGATCGACGTCAAAGACAGCGGAGCAAGCTCCGCTCTACAAAGCAGGTTCGCCGCCTCATCGACCTGCCGCGGTGTGCTTATCCCAGCATCGCGCGCAATGCGTCGTAACTTGCTTCCATCGTCGAGCCATGTGCAGGTCGCGCCAGCCATTCGGCGAGGGCCGGTGGCGGCGTGACGGCGTGCCCCACCAGCGGTTCCACGATGCTGTCGAACTTGGCCGGATGCGCGGTGGCGACCACGGCCCACGGCTTCGTATCGGCCGCGTCGCGCAAACGCTCGAGCACGCGCAGCCCGACTGAGGTGTGCGGGCATGGGACGACGCCGTGCAGCTGCGGAGACTGCCCGATCGTCTCGCGGATCGCCGCGTCGTCCACGCTGAAAGCGCGCAACGCGGCGCGTAGTTCGGTGTCGTCGCGATGCCACCAGCGCAGGCGTTCGAAATTGCTCGGCGCACCTACATCCATCGCATTCGCCAGGGTGGCGACACTGGCATGCGGGACGTAGTCGGCGCCGGCGAAGTAGCGCGGCAACACATCATTGGCGTTGCTGGCCAGCACGATCTCGCCGATCGGCAGGCCCATGCGTCGCGCCAGCCAGCACGCCAGCGCGTTGCCGAGATTGCCGGTGGGGATGACGAAGTTCAGCGGCACGCCATGCTGCGCGTGAAACTGCAGCGCGGTATGCGCGTAGTACGCCGCCTGCGGCAACAGCCGCCCGAGGCTGATGCTGTTGGCCGAGCTCAGCGGCACGCGCGCGCGCAGCGATTCATCGCCCAGCGCCTGCTTCACCATGCGCTGGCAATCGTCGAAGGTGCCGGCCACGCGATAGGTGCTTACGTTGTCGCCGAAGCATTCCAATCCATGCGCCTGCCGCGGCGACACGCGGCCATCCGGATACAGGATCACCACCTTGAAGCCGGGGCGGCGATGGAACGCCGCGCCGACCGCGGCGCCGGTATCGCCGGATGTGGCCACAAGAATGGTGGTTGGCGGCGCGGCCGGATCGCGCAGACGCGACAGGCATTCGGCGAGGAAGCGCGCAGCGTAGTCCTTGAATGCGGCGGTCGGCCCATGGAACAGCTCGAGCAGGTAGTCATTGCCCGACGACAGCGGCTTAAGCGGCGCGGCGAAGTCGAATGCCGTGGCGCAGATCGCCGGTAACTCCGCCTGCAGGCGCGATTGCGCGAAGTACGGCGAGAGCAGGGCTTGTGCGGTCTCCGCGAGCGTCGCGCCAGCGTGGTCCAGTGCGCTGGCAGGCACCGACGCGGGCACGTAGAGACCGCCGTCGGGAGCGAGCCCGGCGATCAGGGCGACGTCGATGGAGACGGGAGCGTTGCTGCGGGTACTGATGAAGTCCATGGCGTGGTTCTGGCTCTTGATTTTGGCTCCCTCCCTTGCACGCAGCGCAGGGGAGGGTTGGGGAGGGGTGCTTTTGCTGTTGCTTTATGGAGCAGGAGCAACAGCAAAAGCACCCCTCCCCAACCCTCCCCTTCGCCTGCGGCGAAAGGGAGGGGCAGAAGGGCTCAATGCGCGATCACTTCCGCGCGCGGTCCGTTCACCGGCGAGATGTAGACATCGCTTTCCAGTCCGGTGGCGGCGAAGGCGACCTGCATCGCGTGCCCCGCCCACGACGCCTCATCCGCGCTGTTGAACCAGCCGAACACGGTCGGACCTGCGCCAGAGATGCTCGCGCCCAGCGCACCGTGCGCGAGCGCCGCGGCCTTCACCTCGGCGAAGCCGGGAATCAGCGGCGCGCGGCGTGGCTCGACCAGCCCATCACGCAGGCCTTCGGCGATCAGCGTGCGGTCTCCGCGCGCCAGGCCGGTGAGGAACAGCGCCAGGAATTCGCTCTGGTGCACGAACTCGCTGATCGCATACGGCACCGCCAGGGCCGCACGTGCGCGTCGTGTCTCCAACACGAAATGCGGATGCACCGCGGCGCAGTACAGATCCGGCGCCGCCAGTGGAATCGCGCGCGTCGCGGTCGCCAGCACCACACCGCCGAACAGCATCGGCGCGACGTTGTCGCCGTGCACGCTGCCGCTGGCGACGGCTTCGCCGATCAGGGCGAGGAGATAGAGCTCGTCGCGCGACAGCGGCGTGTCGAGCACCGCGTTCGCCGCGACCAGGGCCGCGACGCACGACGCGGCCGAGCCGCCCAGGCCGGAGCCGAGTGGAATGCCCTTGTGCAGCTGCAGTTCGAAGCCGTGCGCAATGCCATGGCGTTGGCGCAATTCGATCAGCGCGCGGCCCGCGGTATTCGCCTCGGCTTCCAGCGGCAACAGCGCGGCGCCTTCCACATCGCCCTCGATGGCGGTGATGCGCACCACGGGTTCGTTGATGCGCGTGACCCGCGCGCGGTCGCCGGGGCCGGCGATGGTGTGGCCGAGCAGGTCGAAACCGACGCCGATGTTGCCGACGCTGGCGGGGGCGAAGGCGATGGCCTGTCTTGCGGTCATGGCGTTGAAACGTGAAGTTTGCGAAGGGTCCTTCGACTTCGGGCCTTCGGCCCTACGCTCAGGACAAACGGAAGTTGGGAGTATTGGACCGTGCGTCCTGAGCGTAGCGGAGCGGAGTCGAAGGGTCATGGACGTGCTCCCAGCGCCTGGGCGATGGCGAGGATATCGCCGAATACGCCTGCGGCCGTGACATCCGGGCCTGCGCCGGGTCCCTGTACTACCAGCGGATTGCTGGCATAGCGGCGGGTGCGGAACTGGATGAGATTATCGGTGAGTTGGCTATGCAGCGCGGGATGCTGCGGTTCCGGCGAAACCAGGCCGACGCGCGCATTGCCGTCGCGGTCGAGCCGGGCCAGATAGCGCAGCGCGCGGCCTTCGCGGCGTGCCGCATCCAGCCGCACCTGCAACGGTGCATCGAGCTCGGACAGGCGCGCCAGGAATTCCTCACGATTTATCGCGCGCAGCTCCGGCGGCACGAGACTCTCGATCGCGACATCTTCCATCGACAACTCGCGCCCCGCTTCGCGCGCGAGGATGACCAGCTTGCGCGCCACGTCGATGCCGGAAAGGTCGTCGCGCGGATCCGGTTCGGTATAGCCCAGGGCGCGCGCTTCGGATACCAGCTGCGAGAACGGCACGCTGCCGTCGTACTTGTTGAACAGCCACGCCAGCGTGCCGGAGAACACGCCTTCGACTTCGGTCAGTTCATCGCCGGTGTCCAGCTGGCTGCGCAGTGTCTGGATCACCGGTAGCCCGGCGCCGACCGTGGCTTCGTAACGGAAGTGGCCGCCGTTGCGGGTCGCGGCCTGGATCGCGCGGTAGCGCTCCAGCGGGCCGGAGCCGGCGTGCTTGTTCGGCGTGACCACATGGATGCCGGCGGCGAGCCAGGCCTCGTAATGCGCGGCGACCGCGTCGCTGCCGCTGCAGTCGACGATCATCGCGTGCGGTAGGTGCTCGGCGCGCACATGTGCGGCGAAGCGGTCGAAGTCGAGCGGCTGGCCCAGTTCCAGCGCTTCCACCGCTTCCGCCGGATCGAGTCGACGCGGCGCCAGATGCATGCGCTGGCTGTTGGCGATGGCGCGCAGGCGCAGGTCGAGACCACTGACACCCAAGCCGCTGTAGCGCGTGGCCGCCTGCGCCAATTGCGCGAGCAGGGCGCGACCGACATTACCGGGGCCGATGATGCCGACCGACAAGGTCTGCGGCGACAGCCAGAACGCGGAATGTGCAGCGCGCAAGCCACGCGTGGCATCGTCGGCATCGATCGCCACCGAGACGTTGCGTTCGCTGGCGCCTTGCGCGATTGCGCGGATGTTCACCCGCGCCTGCGCGAGTCCGGCGAACAGGCGCGCCGATACGCCGGGTGTGCCGACCATGCCATCGCCGACGGCGGCGAGCACGGCCACACCGGAGGTGATGCGTACTCCCTCGACCAGACCATCGGCGATCGCATCGCGGAACGCGGCCTGCACCGCCATGCGTCCGCGCTCGGCCTGATCGGCACGCAGCACGCAGCAGATCGAGTGTTCGGAGGAGCCCTGCGAAATCATCGTCACCGACACGCTCGCGGTGTGCAGCGCGGCGAACATGCGCTCGGCCGTGCCGGGCACGCCGATCAGGCCGGCGCCGGTGAGCTCCAGCAGCGCCATGTCGGGGACAAGGCTGAGTCCCTTCACCGGCGAGGCGGCCGGCACGGATTGCTCGGTGATCAGCGTGCCGGGGCTATCGGGATTGAGCGTGTTGCGGATGCGGATCGGCAGCCCGGCGTTCATCGCCGGCGCCATCGTCTGCGGATGCAGCACCTTGGCGCCGAAGTAGGCGAGTTCGCAGGCTTCCGCATAGGACATCGATTCCAGGCACACCGCATCGGGCACCAGGCGCGGATCGGCGCTGAGTACGCCATCGACGTCAGTCCAGATGGTCAGCAGGGTGGCGTCGAACAACACGGCGAAGATCGCCGCCGAGTAATCGCTGCCGTTGCGGCCCAACGTGGTGACCGCACCGCCGCCGTCGCGGGCGATGAAGCCGGTGACGATCACGTTGGTCTGCGGGTTGGCGGCGCGCCACATCGCGAGCTTGCTGCGGCTGGCCGTCCAATCGACGCCGACACCCAGCTCGCCCGCGTGCACTTCCAGCACTTCGCGCGCGTCCATCACGCCCCACTTGAACACGTCGCAATCGAGCGTGGCCTTCAGCATCCGCGAGGACCAGACTTCGCCCAGGCCCTGGATCGTGGCGAACCACTCGGGTTTGCGCGACGGCGCCGACAAAGCGGCGTGCAGTGCGAGGAACTCCTGTTCCAGCCAGGCGGCGAGCGCGTAGGTCTCGCTCGCGTCCAGCTCGCGCGCGGTGCTGAGGTGGCGGTCGCGCAGGTCGCGGAACTCTTCTTCCCAGGGCTTCTTCGCCAGTGCGGCGTTGGCCAGGCCGCTCAGGGCATCGGTGACGCCCTGCATCGCCGAGACCACGACCACGCGCGAGAAGCCGTAATCGTTCAGCAGCGTCGCGACATTGCGGAAGCGGTCCGCGGTGGCGAGGCTGGTGCCGCCGAACTTGTGCGCCTGGCAGACAAGCACGGGCTCAGCCGGGCGCGGTTGACCGGACAGGCGTCCTTGAAGCGCCGCGGCGGCAGCTGGGTCGGAAGGTGGTGCGACGGACATGCGGGGGCTCCTGATAAGCCCCGCAACGGCCGGAGGGGGTTGCCCCGCATCCGGTCCGGATGCGGGGCGGGGTGATGGATTCTCAGTCCACGACGCCCAACCGCATCCGCCACCTGGTACCGGTACCGGTGGTAGTGCGGGTGGTGGTAATCGTCGCCACGGCCACGCCGATACGCGCAGCCTGGCTGCGGATCGTGCGGGCGGTGGCGAGGGCGGCGTGCATGGACGAAGTGATAACGGGGCGTGCGGCGGGCTGTCAAATAATCTTACGGGTGAAACGAGTGGTAGCGGCCTGTCCGGACTCGCTTTTGTTCGTCATCCCGGCGAACGCCGGGATCCAGCTCTTCGGAAAGTACGGAAATACTGGATCCCGGGCATTCGCCGGGATGACGAAGGATTAGCTCCCAACCAGCTCCCTAGTCGCGCAACTCGGTCACCTGGCACGGCAACTGCAGCTGTTCGATGACCGCGGCAGTGGCGGCGCGCGTACCGATTGCCGGCTTCCCGGCGGCAAGGTCTGCAGTGAGATGCCCGGCGTCCAAGGCGTTGGAGACCGCCTTCTCGACGCATTGCGCCTCGGCTTCCAGGCCCAGCGAATGCCGCAACAGCAGTGCCGCGCTGAGGATGGCCGCGTAGGGATTGGCGATGCCCTGGCCAGCGATGTCGGGTGCGGAACCGTGGATGGGTTCGTACAGGCCTGTCCTGAGCGTAGGCGAAGCCGAAGTCGAAGGGCCGACGCGGCCTTCGCCCAGGGAAGCCGACGGCAGCAAGCCCAGCGAGCCGGCCAGCATCGAGGCCTCATCGGTGAGGATGTCGCCGAACATGTTCTCGGTGACGATCACGTCGTACTCGCGCGGCTTGGCGAGCAGGTGCATCGCCATCGAATCCACCAGCTGGTGCTCCAGCGCCACGTCGGGGAATTCGTCGCGCACCACCTGCGTGGCGACTTCGCGCCACAGGCGGGAGGTTTCCAGCACGTTGGCCTTGTCAACCGATGTGACGCGACCACTGCGCTGCAGGGCGAGGCGGCAGGCGTGGCGCACCACGCGTTTGACTTCATCGACGCTGTATTCGCACAGATCGCTGGCTGATTCGGCGGTGCGCTGCTTCTGGCCGAAGTAGATGCCGCCGGTGAGCTCGCGCACCACGATCAGGTCGACGCCCTGCAGCAGGTGCGGTTTGATCGGTGAGGCGCCGAGCGCGACCGCGTGCGGCTTCACCGGACGCAGGTTGGCGTACAGGCCCAGTGCCTTGCGGATCGCGAGCAGGCCCTGTTCCGGGCGCACCTTGGCCTTGGGATCGGACCACTTCGGGCCGCCGACCGCGCCGAGCAGCACCGCATCGGCCTTCCGTGCGGCCGCCAGCGTGTCCAGTGGCAGCGGCTCGCCAGTGGCATCGATCGCGGCGCCGCCGATCAGCTTCTCGGTGAAGGTGAAGCTGTGGCCGTAGCGTGCGGCCACGGCGCGCAGCACTTCCACCGCCGCAGCGGTGACTTCGGGACCGATGCCGTCACCGGGCAGGACGACGATGTCAGCGTGCATGGGAAACCTCGGTAGTAGCGACGTGGGAGTACGGATGGGCATTGCGTCCGGCTTCGAAGCGTTCGATCGCCGCGTGCTGCTTGAGCAGGTAGCCGAGCTGATCCACGCCTTCGAGCAGGCAAGTCTGGGCGAAGGCGTCGAGCGGGAATTCGAAGCGCCGGCCGTCGGGCAACGCGACGCTGCGGGTGGCGACATCGATAGCGAGTTCGATCCCGGGTTGGTCAAGCAGTTCGTCGACGATCGCGTCATCTAGCACGATCGGCAGCAGACCGTTCTTCAATGCGTTGCTACGAAAGATGTCGGCGATTTCGCTGCTGATCACCGCGCGCAGGCCGAGATCGAGCAGCGCCCACGGCGCGTGCTCGCGCGAGGAACCGCAGCCGAAGTTGCGCCCGGCGACGAGGATGCGTGCGTTGACGTTCTCGGCCAGGTTGAACGGAAAGGCGAGGTTGGTCGACCCGTTCGGCAGCGTGCGCCAGTCGCTGAAGGCGTGCTTGCCCAGGCCCTTGCGCTCGGTGGTGGTGAGGAAGCGCGCCGGAATGATCTGGTCGGTGTCGATGTTGCGTTCGCGCAGCACGACGGTACGCGAGGTGAGTTCTTTGAAGGCATGCATCAGGAGATCTCCCGGCCACACGGTTGCATTTGTTCGTCATTCCCGCGAACGCGGGAACCCAGGGTCTTTGGGGTTGCGGTTGCTTCTTCCGCTGCTGCGGCTGACAGAAGCAAAGCCACTGGGTCCCCGCTTGCGCGGGGATGACGGGAAGCAGCGAACGTTGTAAAGGAAGCGGGATTCATCACGCCGCCTCCGGTTGCAGGAACTTGCGCGGATCGGTGATCTCGCCGGCAACCGCGCAGGCTGCGGCCGTCGCGGGCGAGGCGAGCACGGTGCGTGCGCCCTTGCCCTGGCGGCCTTCGAAGTTGCGATTGCTGGTCGAGACTGCGAGCTGGCCGGGACCGACCAGGTCGCCGTTCATGGCGATGCACATGGAGCAGCCGGGCTCGCGCCACTCCGCGCCGGCGGCGCGCACGATGTCGTGGATGCCCTCGGCCTCCGCGTCGCGCTTGACCTGCTCCGAACCGGGCACGACCAGCATGCGCACACGCGGATGCACGCGACGGTTGCGCAGCACCTCCGCCGCCGCGCGCAGGTCGCTCAGTCGCGAGTTGGTGCAGCTGCCGACGAACACCACGTCGACCGCACGACCCGCGACCGCGGCACCGGCGTCCCAGCCCATGTATTGGCGCGCCTTGGCTTCATCGCTGTCGGCACTGGCCGATACGTTGCCGCTGAGTGCGACGACCTGGCCCGGATGCGTGCCCCAGGTGATGGTCGGCTGGATGTCGCGCGCATCGATGTGCACCTCGCGATCGAAGCGGGCGCCGTCGTCGCTGCGGAACTGTTGCCAGTACTCGACTGCGCGGGCGAAGTCATCGCCCTGTGGCGCACGTGGCGTATGCGCCAGATATTCGAACGTGGTTTCGTCCGGCGCGATCAGGCCTGCACGCGCGCCGGCTTCGATCGACATGTTGCACACGGTCATGCGCTCGTCCATCGACATCGCGCGGATCGCTTCGCCGCGATATTCGATGACGTGGCCGGTGCCGCCATTGACGCCGATCACGCCGATCACGTGCAGGATCAGATCCTTCGCGGTCACGCCGGGCGCGAGTTCGCCGTCGACCGTGATCGCCAGCGTCTTGGGCTTGCGTTGCAGCAGGCATTGCGTGGCCATCACATGGCTGACTTCACTGGTGCCGATGCCGAAGGCCAATGCTCCAAAAGCACCATGCGTGGCGGTGTGGCTGTCGCCGCAGACGATGGTCATGCCGGGTTGGGTCAGGCCAAGCTCCGGGCCGATCACGTGGACGATGCCGCGGTGCGCGCTGTCGAAATCGAACAGCTCGACACCGAAGCGCGCGCAGTTCTCGCGCAGCGTCTGAACCTGGGTCTGTGCGGCTTCGCTGACGTACGGCAGGACGCCGTGCGCGTCGGCGGGCAGCGTCGGCGTGGAATGGTCGAGGGTGGCCTTGGTGCGTTCAGGACAGCGCAGCGGCAGGTCGCGCGCGTCGAGTTCGGTGAAGGCCTGCGGCGAGGTGACTTCGTGGATCAGGTGCAGGTCGATGTAGAGCATGGCCGGCGCGGCCTCGCTTTCCGGCGTGACCACGTGCGCGTCCCACAATTTGTCGAATAGGGTTCTGGGAGTCATTGAACAGTGCTCTTTTCTGTGTCTTTGTCCGTTGCTGTTGCTCGTCATTCCCGCGAACGCGGGAACCCAGCGCCTTGGTGCTCAGGCGAAAGTCGCTGGGTTCCTGCTTGCGCAGGAATGACGAGCGAGGGAATCACGCACTCACTGCGACACGCGGCTGCACCCTGTGCCCGCGCAACACGCGGTTGGCGACATCGAGCCACGCGATCGCGCTGGCTTCGAGCACGTCGCGGCTGGTGCCTTGTCCGGTCAGGGTGTCGTCGTCGATGCGCGCGCTGAGGTTGGCCTCGCCGCGTGCGTCGGCACCGACGCCCATGCTGTGCACCTCGTAGGTCTCGAGCACGAAGTCGACGCCGGTCGCCTGTGCGAGCGCGGCGAACAACGCGGCCACCGGGCCTTCGCCTTCGGCGCTCTGGATCACGTGCCGGCCGTCCGGATCGGACAGGTCCACGTGTGCGCGTGTGCGCTGGCCGTAGTCGGTCAGACTTAAGGCGGAGACGCGCCAACCCGGGCCAAAACTCTCGCCCTCGACCAGCCGCTGCAGGTCGCGATCACTGATCACGTGCTGGGTCTGGGTCAGTGCCTTGGCATCGGCGATCACCTGGTCCAGTTGCGCGTCTTCCAATATGTAGCCCAGATGGCGCAGGCGATTGGCGACCGCGGCGCGGCCACTGTGGCGACCCAGCACCAGCTGCGAGTCCTCCCAGCCCACGTCCTGCGGCCGCATGATTTCGTAGGTATCGCGGTTCTTCAGCATGCCGTGCTGATGGATGCCGGACTCGTGCGCGAAGGCATTGGCGCCGACGATCGCCTTGTTGCGCTGTACCTGGTTACCGGTGATGCGCGAGAGCAGGCGCGAGGTCGGCAGCAATCGGCGGGTGTCGATGCCGGTGCCGACGTTGTAGTACGCGCCGCGCACCTTCAGCGCCATCACCAGCTCTTCCAGCGCGGCATTGCCGGCGCGTTCGCCGATACCGTTGATCGTGCATTCGACCTGGCGCGCGCCGCCTTCGACCGCGGCCAGCGAGTTGGCGACGGCCAATCCCAGATCGTTGTGGCAGTGCGCACTGAACACGACGTGCTCGGCGCCCTTCACGTTGGCGCGCAGATATTCGAACAGCGCACGAATCTCAGCGGGCGTGGTGTAGCCGACCGTGTCGGGCACGTTGAGCGTGCGCGCGCCGGCTTCGATCGCGGCGTCGAACACTTCGACCAGGAACTCGCGCTCGGTGCGCAGCGCGTCTTCGGCGGAGAACTCGACGTCGTCGACGTGCTTGCGCGCCAGGCTCACGCCCATGATCGTGTGCTCGATCACCTGCGCGCGGCTCATGTTGAGCTTGTGCTGGCGGTGCAGCGGGCTGGTGGAAATGAAGGTGTGGATGCGTGGCGCGGCGGCGTGTTGCAGCGCGCTGGCGCAGGCCTCGATGTCGGCGGGGTGGCAGCGCGCCAGTGCGGCGATCGAGGCGCCGCGCACCTCGCGGGCGATGGTCTGCACCGCGTTGAAGTCGGCGGGCGAGCTGTTGGGGAAGCCGGCTTCGATCACGTCGACGCCGAGATCGGCCAGCGCGTGCGCGAACAGGATCTTCTGCGCGGCGTTCATGGTGAAGCCCGGCGACTGTTCGCCGTCGCGCAGGGTGGTGTCGAAGATGCGGATCGGGGCGGGCGTGGCGACGCGTGCTACGTCGCTCGGAATGGAATCATTCACGTCAAGCAGTCCTCTTTTGGCGTGTTTTCGGTGGTGGAAGCAGCGGAGGGAGTGCGCGGGACGGCTGCCGCAACCAGGTTCGCGCCAGGCGCGAGCGTCGTCGGGGCAGCCTGCCTAAGTCGGGCCTGCATGCCGGCCTTGGCGGCGGCTTCGTCCAGCACCGGTCGCGTCATGCCCGTCGCTGGGAGCGGCTCCTGCACACGCCGGCGCGGCTTGCGCGGCGGACGCGGACGCACATCGCACAGCAGCTTCGCGAGCACGCCGGCATCGACGTTGCCGCCGGATACCACTGCGCATTTGCGCTTGCCGGCGACGCGGCGGCCTGCAGCCAACGCCAATGCACCGGCGCCTTCGGCGATCACGTGTTCTTCCAGCGCAAGCCGCACCAGCGTCTCGCGCAGTTCGGCCTCGCGCACGATCACCACGTCGTCGAGCAGCGCGCGCAGCACCTTCTGAGTCAGCGCGCCGGGCTCCTTCACCCGTACGCCATCGGCGAGCGTGGTCGCGGGTTCGCATATTTCCAGATCGCCGCGCAAGGCACGCGCCATCGAATCCACGTTCTCGACCTGCGCGCCGACTACGCGCACGCCCTGCGACTTCAGCGCCAGCACCACGCCGGACGCCAGTCCGCCGCCACCGATGGGAACCAGCACCACGTCCGGCATCAGCGCGGCCATTTCCAGCCCGACCGTGCCTTGACCGGCGATCACGTCCGCATCGTCGAACGCGGACAGCAGGCGGAAATCGTGCTGCGCGGCGAGTTCGGCGGCGAAGGCCTTGGCCTCGTCATAGCTGTCGCCATGCAGGCGCACGGTGGCGCCCCAATGCGCGACGCCGGCGATCTTGGTTTCCGGTGCGGTGCGCGGCATCACCGTGATCGCTTGCAGACCCAATCTGTAGGCCGCCCACGCCAGGCCCTGTGCGTGATTGCCGGCGGACGCGGCGATGGTCGGGCGCGTATCGCCGCGTTCGCGCGCCGCCAGCAGCGCGTTCATCGCGCCGCGCACCTTGTACGAACCGGTGCGCTGCAGGTTCTCCAGTTTCAGCCAGCAGCCGAAGCGTTCGGCATAGTGCAGCGGCGTGGGATTGAGATAGCGACGCAGCCGCGCCTGCGCCGCCAATACATCGGCAGCGCTTACGGGCAAGTCCGTAACGGAAGCGCTCATCACCGCGCTCCCCTTCGTGTTGAGCCAATGACTTCCGCTCGTGCCGAGCGGATGAATCCCGCTCGTGCTGAGCGTAGCCGCGCAGCGGCGAAGTCGAAGCACCCGACCATGCGCGAGTCCTTCGACTTCGGGCCTGCGGCCCTACGCTCAGGACGAACGGAGGCGGGCGCCGACGTGCTCATACAGTCGTCAGCCAATGCGCGTAAGCGGCGTCTTCACCGCGAACCACGCGCCGATACTGCTGCACCAGCTCCGTGGCAACGCGGTGGTCGTCGAAGCGGCGCGTGTCCAGTTCGGCGACCGGGGTGATCTCCGCGGCCGTGCCGCAGACGAATACGGCATCGGCTTCTGCCAGCTCTTCGTAGCGCACCGGTCGCGATTGCGCACTGGTCAACGCGATCACGGTGTCGCGGGTGATGCCCGCCAGCGCGTCGCGATGCTCTACTGCGGTGATCCGGTAGCCGCGCACCATGAACACGTTGGCGCCGGTGCACTCGACGATATAGCCCTGCTCATCGACGAACAGCGCCTCATTGAAGCCGCGCTGCTTGGCCTCGTGCTTGGCCAGGATCGAATTGACGTAGGCGCCGCACAGCTTCAGCGGCGGCAACGAAGTGGCGGGATTGCGCCGCCAGCTCGAGGTGCCCAGACGCACGTGCGCGCCGGCCAGGTGCACGTTGGTCGGGAAGGTCGCGACCATCAGGTGCTTGCTCAGCGGCGCGACGTCCAGGCCGATCGAGCCGGTGCCGCACCAGGCCAGCGGACGCACGTAGGCGTCGCGATGGCCGTTGCGGCGCAGGATCTGCAGCGTGGCCTCGGTGGCTTCGGCGACATCGAACGGGATGCCCAACAGCTCGCAGCCCTTGCGCATGCGTTCCAGGTGTTCGGGAAGACGGAATACGGCGCTGCCACCGTCGACCGTTGCATACGCGCGGATGCCCTCGAACACGCCGCTGCCGTAATGCATGGCATGCGTGGTCAGCGGCGCGCCGTCCGCGCTGGCGTCGATGAAGCGGCCGTCGAACCAGATCTGCGGGCTCTGCTCCCTCCCTTTTGCCGAAGGCAAAGGGGAGGGCTGGGGAGGGGTGCTTTTGATCGTGGCGGCACCCGAAAAGGCTTCGGCGCTCCGCGCCTCATACCCCCTCCCGGCCTCGCCCTGCTCGCTGCGCGAGCAAGGGGAGGAGACAAGCACAGCGTCCCGCGGCGAGCTCATCGACATAGCGAGACCTCCACCGCGAGACAGTCGTACAGCTTCTCCAACTGTTGCTGCAGCGATTCGGGCGCACGTTCGCCTTCGACGGTCATGCGCAGATGCCAACGATCGCCGTCGGGCTGTGCTTCGCCGTCGACGCTGATCGGCTGGAAGCCGCGGCGCTCGGCCGTGCCCAGTACGCGGGCGAGGGCACCTTCGGCATGGCGCAGAGTGAGATCAAGCTGGTAGCGCATGGGCGTCCTCCTGTGGATTGGCGTATGAGGGAGCGACGGTGTCGTCGCGTTGCGGATCGAGCATCTCCGCGTTGTTGCGGTTGGGTGGAACCAGTGGCCACACGTTGGTGGCCTGGTCGATGGCGACGTGCAGCAGCGCCGGACCCTTCGCGTCGAGCAGCGCCTGCAGCGCGGCTTCGACTGCATCGGCGCGATCGACATGCAGCGCCTCGACGCCGAATGCAGTGGCAACGGCTCCGAAGTCGGGGTTGTCGGACAGGTCGATCTCCGAATAGCGCTTATCGAAGAACAGCTCCTGCCACTGCCGCACCATGCCCAGCGCCTGGTTGTCGAGCAGCACGATCTTCACGGGCAGGCCGTAGCGGCGCAGCGTTGCAAGCTCCTGCACGTTCATCAGGAACGAGCCGTCGCCGCTGACGCAGACCACGCGCGCCTCCGGTTCCCTGCATTTATCAAGCGCGAGCTGTGCACCGATCGCCGCCGGCAGGCCGAAGCCCATCGCGCCGAGCGCGCCGGAGGTCAGGTGCTTGCGCGGATCGTCGAAGCGCCAGTGCTGCGCGACCCACATCTGGTGCTGGCCGACGTCGCAGGCGACGACGGCATCGGGCGCGAGTTCGGACAGGCGCTTGAGCAATGCCGGCGCGTACACGGTCTCGCCCGGCGCGTCATAACGTGCCGCACCTTCGCGTGCACGCTGCTGGCACAGCGCACGCCACTGCCGGCGCGCGGCGCCGTGGCGACCATGGAGATGCGCGGCGCACGGCAAGGTCAGTTTGGTCAGCGTAGTGGTGATATCGCCGCGCACGCCGGCATCGGCGTGGCGCAGCTTGCCGATCTCGCAGGCATCCAGGTCCATGTGCACGACGCGCGCATGCGGAGCGAATTCGGCCAGTTTGCCGGTGGCGCGGTCGTCGAAGCGCGCGCCGACCACGATCAGCAGGTCGCTCTCCTGCACGGCCAGGTTGGCCGCGCGGGTGCCGTGCATGCCGAGCATGCCGAGATTGAGCGGATGCTGCGCCGGCAGTGCGCCCAGCCCCTTCAGCGTCAGCACCGTCGGGATCTGGGTGGCGTCGACGAAGGTGCGAAACGCTGCCATCGCGTCACCGAGCGCGATGCCGCCACCGCCATAGATCACCGGCCGGTCGGCCTGCGAGATCAGAGCCAGCGCCGCGTGTAGCGACGCATCCATCGGCGCATCAACATCATCGATGCCCAACGACACGTGTGGCGCCACGCGTGAGGCGTCGCCGTTCTGCACGTCCTTGGGCAGATCGATCAGCACCGGGCCGGGGCGGCCGGAGCGCGCCAGGCGGAACGCTTCGCCGACGATGCGCGGCAGGTCCTCGACGCGGCGCGCGATGAAGCTGTGCTTCACCATCGGTAGCGTCATGCCGAACACGTCCAGTTCCTGGAACGCATCGGTACCCATCAGCGTGGTCGGCACCTGGCCGGTGATGACCACCATCGGCACCGAATCCAGCATCGCATCGGCGATGCCGGTGACCAGGTTCGACGCGCCGGGGCCGGACGTCGCCACGCATACACCGACGCGCCCGCTGGCCCGCGCATAACCGTTCGCGGCGAACGCCGCGCCCTGCTCGTGGCGGACCAGAACGTGCTTCAGTTCCGATACGCCATGCAGCGCGTCGTAGAACGGCATGATCGCGCCGCCCGGATACCCGAACAGCGTGTCGATGCCTTCGGCGACGAGGGCCTGCACCAGCCAGCGGGCGCCATTCATCACGCGGCCTCGGTCTGCGGTGCGGCGGCGGGCTTGGTCGCCTGCGGCGCGGTCGACAGCCACTTCATGTTGGCGCGCAGCTTCTTGCCGACCGCTTCGATCGGATGATCGAGGTCGGCCTGCTTCATCGCCTTGTAGTTGGCGTTGCCGGCGGCGTACTCGGCGATCCACTGGCGCGCGAAGGTGCCGTCCTGGATCTCCGTCAGCACCTTCTTCATCTGCGTGCGGGTGTTGTCGTCGACCACGTAGTTGCCGCGGGTCAGCGCGCCGTACTGCGCGGTCTCGCTGATGAACTCGTGCATGCGGGTGATGCCGCCTTCGTAGAACAGGTCGACGATCAGCTTCAGTTCGTGCAGGCACTCGTAGTAGGCGACCTCCGGTTGATAGCCGGCTTCGACCAGGGTTTCCCAGCCGGCCTGCACGAGCTTGGTCGCGCCGCCGCAGAGCACGGCCTGTTCGCCGAACAGGTCGGTTTCGGTTTCTTCTTTGAAGGTGGTCTTGATCGCGTTCTGACGTGCGCCACCGATGCCGGCGCAATAGGTCAGCGCGAACTGCTCCGCCTTGCCGCTCTTGTCCTGGTAGACCGCATACACCGACGGAACGCCGCGACCGATCTCGTACTCTCGACGGACCAGCGCGCCCGGACCCTTCGGTGCAACGAGCACGACATCGAGGTCCTCGCGCGGCGAGATCTGACCGTAGTGCACGTTGAAGCCGTGCGCGAACAGCAGGCAGGCGCCCTTGGCGATGTTCGGCTCGATCACTTCGCCGTAGAGCTGCGGCTGGACCATGTCGGGCGTGAGCACGGCGACGAGTTCGGCGTCTTTCACCGCCTCGGCGGGCGTCTTCACGGTGAAGCCGTCGGCCTTCGCCTTGATCTCCGTGGGGCCGCCCGGGCGCAGGCCGATGGTGACGTCGAAGCCGGAGTCGCGCAGGTTCAGTGCATGGGCGCGGCCCTGGCTGCCGTAACCGACGATCGCGATGCGGGGCTGGGTGGTGCTGGTCATGGTGGTGTCCTGTGGTGGATCGGAAGAGGTGGTGATCGAACTGGTTGTGAAGCTGGAACTGCGGGATCAGACGACGATTACTTCGTCCGCCAGGTCGGCGGCCGAACGAACGAATGCAGAAGTGGAGTCGTTGGCGTCGGACGCGTCCATGCGAAGCACGTGCGAAAGCGGGCCCGGTGCGGTAACCGCGCCGCGCGACGCGGAACCGACCGCAAGCGCGTATTTGGCGAGCACGCCGGTAGTGACGCGCGGCGCCATGCGTTTGGCAGGGCGCACGCGCAGGTCGGCGTCGACATCGATGCGGCGCTGCGCGACATCGATGCGTACGGTGTCGCCTTCGCGCAGCTTGGCGATCGGTCCGCCGCGTGCGGCTTCCGGCGCGATGTGACCGACCATGAAGCCGTGCGTGGCGCCGCTGAAGCGGCCATCGGTGATCAGCGCGACGTCGTTGCCGAGGCCCTGGCCGACCAGCGCGGCTGTGACCGCGAGCATCTCGCGCATGCCAGGACCGCCGGCGGGGCCTTCGAAGCGGATCACGACCACATCGCCTGCGTTGATCAGTCGCGCCTGCACCGCGGCGAACGCGGCTTCCTCGGAATCGAACACGCGCGCCGGGCCTTCGAAGTGTTCGCGGCCGTGGCCGGCGAGCTTGAGGATGCAGCCCTCGGGAGCGAGATCTCCGTACAGGATCGAGTAGCCGCCGCGCGGCTTGATCGGCGAAGCGATCGGACGCACCACGTCCTGGGCGGCTGCGACCGGAACTTCATCGAGTTCGGCAAAGAAGCGGCGGCCGGTGACGGTCGGAATGTCTTCGATCAACCCGGCCGCACGCAGTTCGCGCGCGACCAGCGCGGTGCCGCCGTACTCGAACATCTCCGCCGCGGTATAGCGACCACCGGGCTTCAGGTCGGCGATGACCGGCGTGCGCGCGGCCGCTTCGAACTCGTCCAGGTCGAAGGCGACACCTGCTTCGTGCGCGATCGCCAGCAGATGCAGCGCCGCGTTGGTGGAACCGGCGGTGGCCGAGACCGCGCGCGCCGCGTTGCGCAACGCGACGGGAGAGAGGATGTCGCGCGGTCTCGGGCCGCCATCGCGCAGGAGCTGCATCACCAGTTCGCCGCAGGCATGGGCGGCGACGGGCTTGTCGACATGGACCGCCGGGATGTCGTTGAGCTGCAGCGGCGACAGGCCGAGGAAGGTCAGCACCATCGCCATCGTGTTGGCGGTGAACTGGCCGCCACACGCGCCCGCGCCGGGGCAGGCGTGCGATTCGATGCGATGCAGTTCGCGGTCGTCGATCTTGCCGGCGGCGTGCGCACCGACGGCTTCGAACACGTCCTGTACGGTGAGCGCGCGGTCTTCCTCGGGCCTCGCTGCGGCGCGTTTTGGGCAATGTCCCGGCATGATCGTGCCGCCGTACAGGATCACGGTCGGGATGTTCAAACGCGCGGCCGCCATTGCCGCCGCGGGAATGGTCTTGTCGCAGCCGACCAGCATCACCACCGCATCGAGGCAGTGTCCATTGACCGCGAGCTCGATCGAATCGGCGATGGTCTCGCGCGACACCAGCGACGCGCGCATGCCCTCGGAGCCCATCGCGATGCCGTCGGTGACCGCGATCGTGTTGAACTCGATCGGCGTGCCGCCACCGGCGATCACGCCGGCGCGCACATGCTGGGCGAGATCGCGCAACGTGAGGTTGCACGGCGACACGTCCGACCAGGTATGCACGACTGCAACCAGCGGCTTGGCGATGGCGGCATCGTCGAGCCCGGTGGCGCGCAGCATCGCGCGGGCCGGAGCACGTGCGGGTCCTTGCTTGATGGCGTTGCTTCTCACGTCTGAACGTTCCTGCGACTGCTTCGTGGAAAATTCAGGCCGTAGAAAACAAAAACCCCGCGCCTTCTCAGGCGCGGGGTCTTTGGATCTAGACCTGGGTTGTGGTGTCTTACTTACACAAACCCGTACTCCGCGCTGATTGGCCCGGTAATAAGTACAAGTACGGTAATAAGCGCGACGGTGGCGAGCGTAATGAGGGCTGCGCGCAGCACGACCGCCGAGCCTTGCGGCTGGGTGATGGCGATCGGGAAGTGGTTGTTGCGCTGCGTCATGAGTTCAGGAAATCACGTCGTTCGGAACCGTGTCAACGCCTGATGCGGCGATATCACCAAAGGTAATAGTGAATCCGGATTTCCGTTTCGGAAGAAATGGTTTCGCTACCGCAATGAATTCAGGTTCAGCCGCATTAGAGCTTTCGAAAATAGCCGTTCGAATATTCGTTCGCATACAGCACCGAAACCTTCTCGGGCTTGTCGGCGAAGAACTCGTCGGCTGCGCGCCTCACCCCCGGCGAGACGTAGGTGTCGCGGATGCCTGGGCACGCGTACACCGTCGGATCGTAGTAGACGCAGAAGAAACCGATCGCTCCCGGTGACATTCGCGCATAGATATGGGGCAGCACGTGCGTCATGGAGGAATACAGGTCACCGTCGAGGATGGCGAAGCTGATGCGCTCGGGCAGCTGCGATGGAATGGTGTCCTCGAACCAGCCCTTATGGACGACCGGCCGCGTTGCGACGCCGGCGCGCCGGAAGTTCGCCTCGAACTGTTCGAGCGGCGCGATCATGTCGCCCTTGCGGTAGATGCCGTCGGCGGCATCGACGCCGGTCGGTTCGGGCAGGCCCTCGAAGCTGTCGTAGACGTGGAACTGCTTGCTGTGGTCGCCGCTCGCCGACAACACCGATTGGACCACGGTCGACGATTCGCCGGTTGCGCAACCCACTTCGACCAAGTCCCCAGGGACGTTGTAGGCGCAGGTCTGGCTGGCCAGGTGGAACACGTTCATGCGCGACTCGACGTTGCCGTAGCCCCAGTGGTAGGGCGGTGGCGCCACCCTCAGTTTCGTGCCGAGGCGCGCGAGCACCCGGTTCGCGATGCGCTGGCGGCCGCCCGGGGGGCGGTTCATGCGGGTCACGATGATGCTGCTGGGGTCCATGCCCGGTAATTACGCGAGACAGGGCACGGAACGGTCCACTTTTCCTGGGCCATGCCCCACGCGGGGGTGTGGTCTAATACCGCCCGAAGCGGGGGTACCGGCCTGTGCCGGTTGAGACACACCCTTCGAACCTGATGCGGTTGAGACCGCCGTAGGGAAGCTTCGCCGGATTGCCTTGCGATTCGTGCGCCGCCCGCTTCGTCGCGCCACGCCGCGATGACTTTTCCGGTTGCCATAGCATTGAACGCGCCGTAGCGCGGGGTGAAATTCGGCAGCCAGAACGGCCGTTGCGACGTTGCTCCACGCAACAGAACCGGACGAACCAGATGAACGCCGTTCCCTCCCAGCTCCTCCAGCAGGCCGAACAACTGTCGGCCGACGTCACCCGCCCGATTCCCGGCTCGACCAAGATCCATGTCGAAGGCTCGCGCCCGGACATCCGCGTGCCGATGCGCGAGATCGCGCTGACGAAGACGCCGACCATGTTCGGAGGCGAGGACAACGCGCCGTTCGCGGTCTACGACTGCTCGGGTCCGTATACCGATCCGGAGGCGCGCATCGACCTGGCCGCCGGTCTGGCGCCGCTGCGTGCGCAGTGGATCGCCGAGCGTGGCGATACCCGGTTGTTGTCGGCGCTGTCGTCGGAATTCGGTCGTGCCCGCGAGACCGATCCCAAGCTCGATGCGGTGCGCTTCCGTTCGCGTCCGCAGCCGCGCGTTGCGCTCAGCGGCGCCAATGTGTCGCAGATGCACTACGCGAAGAAGGGCATCGTCACGCCGGAGATGGAATACATCGCGATCCGCGAGAACCAGCGCATCGAGGCGATCCGCGAGGCGCACCTGCTGCGCCAGCATCCGGGCGAGCACTTCGGCGCCAATATCCAGAAGTTGATCACCCCGGAATTCGTGCGTGACGAAGTGGCCCGCGGCCGCGCGATCATTCCGAACAACATCAACCATCCGGAAAGCGAGCCGATGATCATCGGCCGCAACTTCCTCACCAAGGTCAACGCGAACATCGGCAACAGCGCGGTGTCGTCGGGCATTGCCGAGGAAGTCGAGAAGCTGGTGTGGGCGATCCGCTGGGGCGCCGACACGGTGATGGACCTGTCGACCGGCAAGCACATCCACGAAACCCGCGAGTGGATCATCCGCAACTCGCCGGTGCCGATCGGTACGGTGCCGATCTACCAGGCACTGGAGAAGGTCGATGGCCGCGCCGAAGAGCTCACTTGGGAGATCTTCCGCGACACCCTGATCGAACAGGCCGAGCAGGGCGTGGACTATTTCACCATCCACGCCGGCGTGCTGCTGCGCTACGTGCCGCTGACCGCCAAGCGCGTCACTGGCATCGTGAGTCGCGGCGGTTCGATCCTGGCGAAGTGGTGCCTGGCGCATCACAAGGAGAATTTCCTCTACACGCACTTCGAGGAAATCTGCGAAATCATGAAGGCCTACGACGTGGCCTTCTCGCTTGGCGACGGTTTGCGTCCGGGTTCGATCGCCGATGCCAACGACGCGGCGCAGTTCGGCGAGCTGGAAACGCTCGGTGAGTTGACCAAGATCGCGTGGAAGCATGACGTCCAGACCATGATCGAAGGCCCCGGCCACGTGCCGATGCAGCTGATCAAAGAGAACATGGACAAGCAGCTGCGCGAGTGCGGCGAAGCGCCGTTCTATACGCTCGGCCCGCTGACCACCGACATCGCGCCGGGCTACGACCACATCACTTCTGCGATCGGCGCGGCGATGATCGGCTGGTACGGCACGGCGATGCTTTGCTACGTCACGCCGAAGGAACACCTCGGCCTGCCGAACAAGCACGACGTGCGCGAAGGCCTGATGGCGTACAAGATCGCCGCACATGCGGCGGATCTGGCCAAGGGGCATCCGGGTGCGCAGGCGCGCGACAACGCGTTGTCGAAGGCGCGCTTCGAGTTCCGCTGGGAGGACCAGTTCAATCTTGGTCTGGATCCGGAACGTGCCCGCGAATACCACGACGAGACGCTACCCAAGGATGCGCACAAGGTCGCGCACTTCTGCTCGATGTGCGGCCCGCACTTCTGCTCGATGAAGATCACCCAGGACGTGCGCGACTACGCTGCCGAGCACGGCGTCGAGGAGTCGGCCGCGCTGGAAGAGGGGATGGCGGAGAAGTCGAAGGAATTCCTGGCGCAGGGCGCCGAGGTTTACCGCAAGGCCTGAGGACTCCCTCGCCCCGCTTGCGGGGAGAGGGACAGCGTTGCGTAGCGACGCAGGGTGAGGGGTCGTCAGACGCCGCGTCCAAAAGCGCCCCTCATCTGCCCTTCGGGCATCTTCTCCCCGCAGGCGGGGAGAAGAACAAGCCACTTATGCTCTGGACTGGCGCCTCGCCACGCTTGCGGGGAGAGGGGCAGCGTTGCCTAGCAACGCAGGGTGAGGGCCGTCAGGCGTCGCGCCAAAAAGCGCCCCTCATCTGCCCTTCGGGCATCTCCTCCCCGCAAGCGGGGAGAAGAACAAGCAGGACTTCGGGGTCGCCCAAAAAAAGCGCCGGAGGACAGATCCGGCGCAAAGGGACTTATTGGAGGAGATGACGCCGGGGGGCGTCTGCCGGTAACCGGACCTAGCGAGGCTGAATGCCTGTACAGGCCGGGTAACCGGTGAACCTTAGAATGACCCGACGGTCGATACCTTTCCCGTGACGGCAAGCTCGTTTGCCGCATCGGTCGGTTCCATTGACCGCACTGGCACCCCTTCGCGCGCCTGCGCATCATTTCGCCTCTTCATGTCGAACCCTGCCCCGCCATCGCCATTGCTGCCGACCGCGCGGCTGCGCGTGGGCGAGTGCACGGTGGACATGCCGCTGCGCGAGATCCATGCGCCCGGCGCGCGGCGCCCGCGCCGCGTCACGCCCAAGGCGATCGGTGTGCTGGCAGCCCTGATCGAGCAGGGCGGGCGGGTGATGAGCCGTGAAGCGCTGCTCGCACAGGTCTGGGCGGGCACGCTGCCGACCGACGACGTGGTGACCCAGGCCATCACCCAGCTGCGCAAGGCGTTCGACGACGAGCGCGGCAATCCCCATTACATCGAGACGATCGCCAAGTTCGGCTATCGCCTGCTGGCGACGGTCGAGTGGCTGGACGCGCCGGAGCCGATGGAATCCCCGGCCCCGGCCATGCCGGCAGCGCAACCAGGCCCGCCGCAAGCGACGCGTCCGCGCTATGCGCCGGCCCCGCGCGACGTGCGCGGTGACTGGCGCGCGGTCGCCGCGGCGATCGCGGTGGCGATGCTGGTATTCGGCGTTGTGCTGCTGTGGTCGTTGCGGCGCGACGCGCCCGGCGCGGCCATGCCGCACCACGCTCAGGCCGGCGGGCGCGGTGCATCGACCACGGCCGGCTATCGCCTGATCACTTCGGTGCCGGGGATCGAGAGCAGCCCGAGCCTGTCACCGGATGCCGCGCTGGTCGCCTACGTGGCGGTGCCGGCCGGACAACGCCGCACGGCGATCATGGTCCAGACCACCGATCCCAGCACGCCGAGGCAGCTGAGCCATCCCGAGAGCGAAGCGGCCGACAGCGCGCCGGCTTGGTCGCCGAACGGACGCGAGATCGCGTTCCTGCGCGTGGTGCCGGGTCGCGACTGCAGGGTCCTGGTGCTGCCTTCCAGCGGCGGTACCGAACGCAGCGTCGGCGAATGCGATCCGCGCAATCCGCCCAGCTTCGACTGGACCTACGACGGCCGCGGCCTGGTCTTCGGCAGCCGCGGTACGCCCACCGGGGGGTCCGGTCTGCGCCTGCTCGATCTGGCCAGCGGCGAGTGGCGGCTGCTCGACTACGGCGCGGTCACCAGTGACGTCGACTTCTCGCCGCGTTATTCGCCGGACGGGCGTTGGATCGTGTTCGTGCGCAACTCGCCGGTCGGCGACCTGTACCGCATTCCCAGCAGCGGTGGCCATGCACAGCGCCTGACACGCCTGCATGCGGACATCCGCGGCTGGGACTGGATGCCCGACGGCCGCAGCATCGTGCTCAGCCGCTGGAGCGGCAGCGCCAGCCGCTTGTTGCAGGTCGACCTCGACAGCGGCGTGCTGCGCGACATGGGCATCCAGGACGCCATCGAACCGACGATCGCGGCCAAGGTGCCGGCGCTGGCCTTCAATGAGTCGCGCAGCTATTTCGGCATCCACCGCATGGCGTTGAACGGCCGCCACGAAATGGACCGGCTGTTTCCCTCGTCGGGTCGCGATCGCCTGCCGGTGATCGCCCCGGACGACCACCAGTTGGCGTTCACCTCCGATCGCTCGGGCGAGTTCGGCCTGTGGTGGGTCGACATGCAGCGCCCCGAGTCGCTGCGATTGATCGAAGGCGTGCGCCCCGAGTCCTGGCATCCGCCGGACTGGTCGCGCGACAGCCGACGCCTGCTGGTCGTGGGCGACGGCACGGCCGGCTTCGGGCTGTACGAAATCACGCCGGCGAGCGGCCAGGTCGTGCGCTTGCCGAGCCCGGAGGCCGACGTGGTGCAGGCCGTCTACGTGCCCGGCGACGACAATCGTCTGCTTATGGTCGCGGGGGGCGAGGAAGGCCGACTGCAGTTGCGCCTCTACAACCGGCGCAGCCGACCGTGGCAGGCCCTCGCGGTCATTCCCGACGTCGCCGTGGCCCGCGTGGATGCGGCCAACCGGCGGGTGTTGTTCACCCGGCCCGGGCGCTCCGGCCTGTGGCAGGCCGATCTCGTCCTCTCGCCGGGCAGCATCCGCGAGATCGATGCCGAAGTTCCCGAGGCCGGCCGTTACCGGGCCTGGGCCGTGTCCGCGGATGGCCGCATCTACTTCTTCCAGCCCACGGCCGATTGCGCCTCCGCGCTTCGGCGCTTGGGCGACGCCGAATCGCTGCTGTGCGTGGATCGCAATCGCCGCAATGGCCCCAGCGGCTTCAGTCTGGCCCCGCGCAACGATGCGATCTACGTCACGCTTTCACTTTGGGACGGCGGCGACATCGGCTTCATGCCGCTGACCATGGCGTCGGAGCCGATCGGCTCGCAATGACGCAAGCGCTTGGTTTTTCTGAAAAAACTATCTTCGGAAGTCCTTCGGAAACGCTTTCGGCCAGATTTCGCACAACTCTCCGCCAAATTTCCTGATGTGAGCCGGTTCATCCGGCAAATCCACCTCCCACTACTGGGCATGAACGAGGTGGAACGGTGGAAGCGACGCAATGGGCGGACCGTGGACAGATCCTGCAACCGGAATTGGGCGACGCCGCCCAGGCCGGCTGCATCGGCGTCGCGCGGCTGGGCAGCGTGCAGCTCGACAACGGCGGCTTCTCGGTCTGGGTACAGATCCGGGGTAGCTCCTGGGTGGAGGCCCGTGAGGGCCGGTTCCAGCTGCAGCGCGGTGAATGGATCGCGCTGGAGCGGGATTCGCGCCCGCTGGTCCAGAGCGACCGCCATGGCCTCTGCATCGGCCTGAGCCTGGGCAGCGAAGTACTGCGTGCGCTCAGCCGACTCGCCGACGGTGCCCTCTATGCCGGCCGGGGCCGCCTGAGCTGCCGCGACGTCCGCAGCGTGCTGCGCCTGTGGCGCGAGACCGCCGCACGCGCTCCGGCGCTCGACATGGCCCTGCTGCGTCCGCTGCTGCTGCAGCTGATCGGCGTGCAGCGCGACCTGGCCGCGCGCGTGCCGCGTTGCCCGGGGCGTTCGCGCACGCGCAAGCGCCAGGTGTTCGGCCGACTGCAGCGGGCCCGCCTGTACCTGGAA
Organism: Lysobacter tyrosinilyticus; assembly: GCF_054779815.1. Lineage (NCBI taxonomy): Bacteria > Pseudomonadati > Pseudomonadota > Gammaproteobacteria > Lysobacterales > Lysobacteraceae > Lysobacter > Lysobacter tyrosinilyticus. The sequence goes on along the minus strand of NZ_BAAGXN010000002.1, from coordinate 27,852 downwards.
GGCAACAGCGATCGCATCGTGCGCATCAGCGAGCTGGCCGAACTCACCAGCTTCTCCAGCTGGTACTTCTCCAAGACGTTCCTGTCGCTGTACGACGAGAGCCCGCAGGCGGCCGCCGCGCGTCTGCGCATCGAGCGCGCGGCCGAGTTGCTCGAAGGCACGTCGATGATGATTGGCGAAGTCGCCGGCGCGTGCGGCTTCGACAACTGCTGCAGTTTCGCGCGTGCATTCCGCGCGCGTTTCGGCGTCTCCGCATCGCGCTATCGCCAGGGTGTGCGCGCGCCCGCGCAATCGCTTGCGCCGCCAAATGCGGCAAACGCACCCATCGCGCACCGCAAAGCTTCCTAGCGCGTGGGGCCGTAAGTTGCCGAGGCGTTTAACGCACCAATAACGATCGTCGCCAAATGGCGATCGCAACAGATACCGATCATCCGGAGAGAGAACAGATGACTCATCGCCACACCGCGATGTCGCGCGGCCTTTTGCCCGTAAGCATCGCGCTTGCCCTGGCCCCGGCATTCGCCGGTGCGCAGGATGCGCAGCCGACCGACACGACGCGTGCTGAAAATGCCACGACGCTCGATCGCATCGAAGTGACGGGCTCGCGCATCCGCCAGTCCGACATCGAAACCGCGCAGCCGGTCATCCAGGTGACCCGCGAGCAGATCCAGCAGCAGGGCTTCACCTCGGTCGCCGACATCCTGCAGAACCTGACCTCGGCAGGCTCTCCGGCGATCTCGCGTTCGCAGGCGCTCGCTTCCGGTGAAGACGTCGGTGGTTACTACATCGACATCCGTAACCTCGGCGCGAACCGCACCCTGGTGCTCGTCAATGGCAAGCGCCTGGGCGTTTCGACCAGCGGCCTGCAGGACCTGAGCCAGATCCCGGTCTCGGCGATCGAGCGCATCGAAGTCCTGAAGGACGGCGGCTCCGCGCTGTACGGCTCCGACGCCATCGCCGGCGTGGTCAACGTGATCACCCGTCGCAACTACGACGGCGTCGAAGCCAATGCCTACCTCGGCCAGTACAGCCAGGGCGACGGCGAGAAGCAGTCCTACGACCTCACCATCGGCAACGTCGGTGAGCGCTCCAGCCTGACCGCCAGCTTCGAATACGCGAAGGAAAAGCCGGTCTTCGCCAAGGACCGTCCGTTCAGCGCCTACGGCAACGTGGGTGAGAACTACTCCGACGACTATCCGTTCTCCGGCTGGAGCCCGGTGAGCCAGAACGGCTCGTTCTGCGAACCGTGTGGCCCGCGCCCGCAAGATGCCGTGTGGTGGACCCTGACCCCGGGCACCGATCCGCGCAATCGCGCCAACTACACGCGCATCACCCCGGCGCAGTACGCCAACTCGAACGAACAGATGTTCGTGCAGACCGGCATCGAGCGTCAGTCGATCTTCGTCAACGGCTCGGTCGATCTGACTGACAACATCCGTTTCCGTTCGGACCTGCAGTACAACAAGCGCACCACCGACCAGCAGATCGCCGGTTACCCGTTCCAGTCGGCTTCGTTCGGCCTGCCGCTGTCGGGCAACAGCTACTTCACCCCGACGCCGGGCGCGGATCTGACCTTCCGCCGCCGCCTGTGGGAAATGCCGCGCACCACCGAGAGCAAGCTGGAAACCTTCCGCGTCGCTTCGGGCTTTGAAGGCAGCTTCCAGATTGGCGAAAAGTACTGGGACTGGGACGTCAGCGCGAACATCAACCGCAATGAGAGCGTGAAGAACGCGCGCGGTGACGCCAACCTGCTGGCCGCCGAAAAGGCGCTGGGCGCCTCCTGGCTCAACCCGGCCACCGGCCGCGTCGAGTGCGGCTCGGCTGCCAACCCGATCGAGTACGGCACCAACTTCGGCGCCGGCCAGTGCGTGCCGTGGAATCCGCTCGCGCCGTACGGCGACACCCAGGCCGGTTCGCTTTCGGGCAACGCGGATCTGATCGCCTACATGTTCCCGCAGTACACCGACACCGGTCGCACCAACTCGAAGACCTACAGCGCCAACCTGTCGGGCTCGCTGTTCGCGCTGCCGGCCGGCGATCTGGGCCTCGCAGTGGGCGTCGAGCATCGTTCGGAAGACGGCCGCTTCGTTCCGGACGCGTTCGCCCAGGCCGGCCTGAGCACCGGCCTGCCGGCGACCACCACGTCGGGTCAGTACTCGCTCGACGAGGCCTATGCCGAACTTGAAATCCCGGTCCTGGCCGACATGCCGTTCGCCAAGGAACTGAGCTTCAACGTCGCGACCCGCTACTCCGACTACTCGAACTTCGGCGACACGCTCAACAGCAAGTTCTCGTTCCGCTGGCGTCCGATGGACGGCCTGTTGGTTCGCGGCACCTACGCCGAGGGCTTCCGCGCGGCGTCGATCAGCGATCTGTACGGTGGCGTGGGCGGCAGCTTCGAGTCGTACACCGACCCGTGCGGCGTGCTGAAGGATGCCAACGGAAACATCGTGGACAGCCAGAGCAACGGCAATGCGGCGTGCAACGCGGCCGGCGTGCCGGCCAACTACGTGCAGCTCGGCCAGGGTCTGGTGCCGTGCACCGGCTATCCCTGCCAGACGCCGGACCAGTTCCTGAGCGGTTCGAACCCGAACCTGACTCCGGAAACGGCCACGACCAAGACCGCGGGCATCGTGTGGAGCCCGAAGTGGGTGGAAGGCCTGGATATCGAACTGGACTGGTACAACTACGACCTGTCCAACGCGATCATCTCCGATAGCGTCGACCGCATCCTGCGCGACTGCTACGTGCTGGGTAACTCCGCGCGCTGCAATGGCGTTGTCCGCGCCACCGACGGTCACATCACCAACCTGTTCTTCGGCCTGGCCAACCTCGGCGCGCTGGAAACGGAAGGCTTCGACTTCAACGTCAACTACAAGCTGCCCGAGACCTCGTTCGGCAAGTTCACGTTCAATTGGGACAACTCGTACACCAGCAAGTACGACACGGCCGGCCAGGACAAGAACGGCAACGACATCATGATCGGTCAGGTCGGCACCGGCGGCGTGTTCCGTCTGCGCTCGAACCTGGGCGTGAACTGGTCGAAGGGCATCTTCAGCGCGAACTGGACCGCACGTTACTACTCGGGCATCTACGAGAACTGCGTGCCGAACCGTCCGTGCAACGATGCGGACCGCTACGCCAACGGCGCCAAGGCTGCGATCAACCGTCTGGGCTCGAACACCTTCCACGACGCCCAGGTCGCGGCGAAGCTTCCGTGGGACGCGACCGTTGCGGTCGGCGCGAACAACGTCTTCAACCATATCGGTCCGACGATGTTCACCCAGCCGGCGAGCAACTTCCCGTACTACGGCGGCTTCGATATCGGTCGCACCGTGTACCTGAAGTACCAGCAGCGCTTCTGATCCTCCCCGGGATCACTCTACGGCCCCGAAAGGGGCCGTAGTTTTTTGCGGTGTGCGTGCGGAGCGGTGATGAAGGCGCGTAGCATTACCGGGCATTCGCTCGGGGCTCATGCATGAAGTTGCCGGTTCCATTCGTCCAGCTGCCGTTGCTCTTCGATGCGGAGGCACTCGCGACCGAGATCGATGCCATCGGGGAATCGCACTGGCGCGCGCACCCGCAGGGCTTTCCGGGCAATTCGATGTTGCCGCTGGTGGCGGTCAACGGTAATCCGGATGACGAGGGCTTTGCCGGCGCCATGCAGCCGACCGAGTACCTCCAGCGTTGTCCCTATCTCGCCCAGGTATTCGCCAGCATCGGCGCCACCGTGGGCCGCAGCCGGTTGATGCGGCTGGCCGGACAGGCGGAAGTCACCCGGCATGCCGACCAGGGCTATTACTGGGCCGAGCGCGTGCGCGTGCACGTGCCGATCGTGACCCAGCCGACAGTGCGTTTCGAATGCGGTGGCGTTGCGATCAACATGGCGGCAGGCCAGTGCTGGATCTTCGACACGTGGCGTCAGCACCGCGTCCTGAACGACGCTGCGAGTTCGCGTGTGCACCTGGTGATCGACACCGTGGGGGGAGAGCGTTTTTGGGAACTGGTCGGGCGCGGGCGTCCGCACAACGGACCGTTGAGCGCGCCGGCCTGGTCGCCGCACACCGTCAGGCCCGACAGCGCGAGCGTCCATGACTTCGTCTGCGAAACCGTCAACGTGCCGATCGTGATGACGCCGTGGGAACTCAACAGCCATTTGGGCCTGTTGTTCGCCGATGCCGTGCCGCACCCCAACCTGCAACCGCTACACGCGTTGACCCAGCGCTTCAGCCGCGCTTGGCAGGGGCTATGGTTCCAGCACGGCGAGCGCATCGAAGGCCACGACAGCTTCCGCCGCCTGATTGCCACTTATCTCGCCACTGCGAAGCCGCTTGCCGAACCGCTGATGCTCAACAACGATCTGGCCTGGTTTGGTGCGATGAACTCGCTGATCGGACGCATGGCGGTGCGCCCGGCGGACGCAGTGCGCTCGAAACAGCGCGACCTCGCCGACAACGCCTGACTTCGCCTGCTTGCGCCTGATATGACTTTGGGCACATAGGCACGCCAATCTCTGCCAGCCTTGGCGACAACGCGGGTCAACCCGCCCGTATTGATTCGCCCACATCCTGCTCTCCAACGCTTCGTTCGTTCGAGACGGGGGTGGGTTATGGAACGCAAGTTGCTGACCACCGCGGTGTGCGCCGTGTTGTTCCTACCCGCGATGTCCACGCGGGCACAGGACGTGCCAACGCAGGATGCGCCCACACAGGATGTCCCGGTCCAGCAGCAACCTTCGCCGCAGGAGTCCGAACGCAGCGAAGACGCGGTGAACCTGGATCGCGTCGTGGTGACCGGCTCGCGCATTCCACGCAGCCAGATCGAGACCGCTTCGCCGGTCACGACCATTACCGCCGAAGACATCCAGCGTCAGGGCTTCCGCAACGTGTCCGACGTGCTGCGCGCGCAGCCGCTGGCGACCGGATCGCTGCAGGACAACCAGTTTGCCGGCAGCTTCACCGCGAACGCGACCACCGTAAGCCTGCTCGGCCTGTCGCCCAGCTTCACGCTGATCCTGCTGGATGGGCGACCGATCGCGGACTATCCGCTGCTCTACAACGGGCAGAGCAACTTCACCGACCTCACCAGCATTCCGACCGCGATGGTCGAACGCATCGACATCCTGCCGGGCAACCAGAGCTCGATCTATGGCTCGGCGGCGATCGCGGGCGTGGTCAACATCATTCTGAAGAAGCATCTGGAAGGCGTGCAGCTCAACGCGCGCATCGGCGGCTACAGCGAAGGCGGCGGCGACAACGAGCGCTTGCAGCTCACCGGTGGCAACAATTGGAACAAACTGGATCTGACCTGGGGCCTGCAATACAGCCATCAGGATCCGATCTACATGCGTGAGCGCGACTTCACCGACACCACCGACGACAACCCCAATCCGAACCTGCGCTACGGCAGCCGCACCTTCATCATCCTCAACGGCTTCACCAACCAGTACGACGATCCGGGCACGCATTGCGACGCGCTGGGCTTCCTGTACGGCGGCACCACGCGGCTGGATTTCCGCCCCGGGCGCGGCAACTTCTGCGGCAGCCGTGCGCAGCCCGGCTTCGCAACCCTGCTCAACGAAGAGCGCGGTATTTCGGCCTATCTGACTTCGACGTATCACCTCAGCGACGACGACGATCTTTATGCGACCGTGCTGGTCGGACGGAACAAGGCGAAGAACGACAGCGGCTCGCACTTCTGGGTGCCCGACATCAACGGCACGCACAACAACTTCATCTGGAACCAGACCGAGCAGACGCTGGAGACCTACCAACGCATCTTCGCGCCGGAAGAGCAGGGCAACGACAACTTCTACGACACCGACTCGGACTCGTACAACGTCGCGTTCGGCATCAAGGGCGCGCTCGGGGCCTCGAACTGGGATTACGACGCGTACTACAGTCGTTCCGGCTACAAGGTCACCTCCGACCAGCTGTGGCCGGTGGCGGAGCGGATGGAGCAGTTCTTCCGCGACCAGTTCCTCGGTCCGCAGCTGGGCACCTACTACGGTTACCCGGTGTATGCGCCGGACAAGGACGCGTTCTATCAGGCGCTGACGCCCGCGCAGTACCACTCATTCGTCGACAACATCCACAACGAATCCTCGACCTGGACCCACAACGTCAACCTTCAGCTGGTGAACGGTTCGTTGTTCCACATGCCGGCGGGCGACGTCGGCTTCGCCGCGATTCTTCAGGCCGGCAAGCAGCATTGGGACAATCCGATCGACCCCGGCGTCGCCGGCGACTTCTTCTTCGGCCTCAGCGGCACGAGCGGCAAGGGCGACCGCACCAGCGAGGCGATCGGCGTCGAATTCAACGTGCCGTTGCTGAAGTCGCTCACGGCCAACATCGCCGGTCGCTACGACTCCTACAAGAACGTGCATGCCGGCTCGGATTCCAAGGGCACGTACAAGCTCGGCCTGGAGTTTCGTCCCATCGAGAGCCTGCTGTTCCGCGCGAATTACGCGACCGCGTTCCGCGCGCCGGACATGGGCTACATCTTCACCGGTGGCAACGGCTTCTTCACCACCGAGACCGATTTCTACAAGTGCGAAATCGATCCGGGCAACTGCGCGCTCTATACGGGCCTGTCGGTGGAGGGCAACCAGGTCGCCAATCCGGATCTTCAGTCGATCACCGCGAAGTCCTGGGGCTACGGCGTGGTCTGGGCGCCGAGCAGCAACTTCGACCTGCGCGCGGACTACTACAACGTGAAGATCGAGGATGAAGTCGTCCCGCAGTCGACCACGCAGACGCTGTTCGACGAGAACGAATGCCGCCAGGGCCGCCTGGATCCGCAATCGGCGCGCTGCATCGACGCACTGGCGCGCGTGCAGCGCCTGCCGGTCAATCCAAACAATCCGTTCCTGAGCGAGAACCTCGACCTGTTGATCGTCAAGGGCATCAACATCGCCGAGGAGAACGTCTCGGGCATCACCGCGGCCGGCAACTACCGCTTCGACAATGCGTGGGGGCGCTGGCAGGTGGGGCTCGAGTACAACCTGACCCTGAAGCATGAAACGCGCACGTTCCCGGACCAGCCCACGTTCGACCTGTTCTCGAGCGGGCAGCTGCTGACGGCGGAGTTCAAGAGCATCGTCACCGGCGATCTGGGCTGGGAGCGCGGCAAGTGGCGCGCGAACCTGCATGCGACGCGTTACGGCTCCACGCCCAACTACGCACGCCAGTTCACCACGGATCCGGCTGATCCGTATGTGACCAGCAACGGAGTCGGGCCTGGTCGGGTGCGCCCCTGGATGCTCTACAACCTCAGCGTCGACTACCAGCTCACCAAGCGCAGCGGGCTGAGCGTCATCGTCAACAACATCCGCAACTCGGAGCCGCCGTTCGACGCGAGCTATGACGGGTCGCAGGGCTTCGCGCCGCCGTTCTACAACATCTTTGCCTACAACGGATATGGACGCTCGTGGTGGGTCGAGTACAAGTTCGACTTCGGCGGCGGTCAATGACGCTGCATCCGGATCGCAAGCCTGCACAAAAGAAAACGGCGGCCCAGGGCCGCCGTTTTCATGCACGAGTGCCGGATCAGAAGTTCGGCTTGTCCGCGCTGTCTTCGTAACGCTTGATCGCGTCGAGCAGGATCTGCTTGGCTTCCTTGGCGTCGCCGAAGCCGTCGAGCTTGACCCACTTGCCCTTCTCGAGATCCTTGTAGTGCTCGAAGAAGTGGCCGATGCGATCCAGCCAATGCTGCGAGAGCTGCGCGATGTCGGTGATGTGCGCGTAGCCGCCGAAGATCTTCGGCACCGGCACGGCGATGAGCTTCTCGTCGCTGCCGGCTTCGTCGGTCATCTTCAGCACGCCGACCGGCACGCAGCGGATCACCGAGCCCGGCACCAGTGGCAGCGGCAGGATCACCAGCACGTCAGCCGGGTCGCCATCGCCGCACAAAGTGTGCGGGACGTAGCCGTAATTGCACGGATAGCGCATCGGCGTGGACAGGATGCGGTCGACGAAGATCGCGCCCGAAGCCTTGTCGACTTCGTACTTGACCGGCTCGGCGTCCTTGGGGATTTCGATGATGACGTTGATTTCGTCCGGCGGGTTCTTGCCGGTGGGGACGAGGTCCAGACCCATGGGGGAGTGCTCCGACGTGCTGACCGGGCCTGGCGGCCGCGGCGGGGGTGGGGAAGGGGGCGCATTTTACCCGCAGGACGTGCCTGCGGGTCCGTTCGCGCCTTGAAGCCCCGGCATCCAGGCTTCAGGAGCCCGGGCCGCGCCCCAACAGCGTCGGCAGCACGTCGATCGGCAGCGGGAACACGATGGTGGAGCTCTTCTCGCCGGCGATCTCGGTCAGGGTCTGCAGGTAGCGCAGCTGGATCGCGCGCGGATCGCCGCCGAGCAGGCGCGCCGCCTCGACCAGCTTCGCCGCGGCCTGCAGCTCGCCTTCGGCATGGATCACTTTGGCCCGGCGCACGCGTTCGGCCTCGGCCTGGCGGGCGATCGCGCGCACCATGACCTCGTTGATGTCGACGTGCTTGATCTCGACGTTGGCGACCTTGATGCCCCAGGCGTCGGTCTGCGCATCGAGGATGGTGCGGATGTCGTGGTTGAGCTTGTCGCGTTCGGCCAGCATCTCGTCGAGGTCGTGCTGGCCCAGCACCGAGCGCAGGGTGGTCTGCGCGAGCTGGCTGGTGGCTTCGTAGAAGTGCTCGACGTTGATGATCGCCTTCTGCGGATCGACCACGCGGAAATAGACCACGGCATTGACCTTCACTGACACGTTGTCGTGCGAGATCAGATCCTGCGATGGCACGTCCATGACGATCGTGCGCAGATCGACACGCACCATCTGCTGCACGACCGGAATCAGGATAAACAGGCCCGGACCTTTCACCTTCCAGAAGCGGCCGAGCTGGAACACCACCGCACGTTCGTACTCGCGCAGGATCTTCACCGCGGCGAAGAACAGCAGCAGGACGAACAGGATCAGCGGCATCGAAAACAGGATGTTCATGACCGGGCTCCAGCGGACGATGGAAATGAGGACTCAGGATTCGACCGGGGCGACCTGCAGCACCAGCCCGGTCAGCGCCAGCACGCGTAACGACTGGCCGCGATGCACCGGCGCGCTGCTGTGCGCTTGCCAGAGTTCGCCGCGGATCCGCACCTGGCCGCGGCCATCGCTGAAGTCATCGGTGGCGATGGCGGTCTGCCCCAGCATCTCTTCGATGCCGGTGACCACCGGTTGCCGGCGTGCGCGCATCGCCAGCCAGACCACGCCCATGAAGGCGGCGGCACTGGCCGCGGCAATCCCGCCGATCAAGCGACCGGATACGCCGAAACCCGGTGCCTCGGTGTCGAACAGCATCAACGAGCCCACTATCAGCGCGACCACGCCGCCAATCCCGAGCGAGCCGAAGCTGGGCATCGCGAATTCCGCCGCCATCAACGCGACCCCGAGCACGATCAGCGCCACGCCGGCGTAGTTCACCGGCAGCACCTGCAGCGCATAAAGCGCCAGCAGCAGGCTCACGCCGCCGATCACGCCCGGGAAGAGCACGCCCGGATTGAGCCCCTCGAACACCAGTCCGTACACGCCTGCCAGCAGCAACATGTAGGCGACGGTGGGTTCGGTGATCACGGCGAGGAAGCGGTTGCGCCAGTCCGGCGTGAATGGCGTCACCGTGGCTGTCGCGACATGCACGGTCGCTTCGCCGCCGCGCAGCCGGACCGTGCGGCCTTCGGCACCACGCAACAGCGACGCGATGTCGCGGGCGATGAAGTCGATGACGTGCTGGGCGACGGCCTGGTTGGCGGTCAGGGTCGCCGCGTCGCGCACCGCGGCTTCGGCGAACACGGTGTCGCGCCCGCGCAGTTCGGCGAGCGTACGCAGGTAGGCGATCGAGTCGTTGCGCGCCTTGCGTTCCATGGTGCTGGCGGGTGCGGGCGTGTCGTCGCGTTTTGCGGCGTCCTTGTCGTCTGCGGGCTTTTGGGGCGGCGGTGCGACCTCGGGCTGCGGCATCGCACCGATCGTGATCGGCGTCGCGGCGCCGAGCGAGGTCGCCGGAGCCATCGCCGCGACATGACAGGCGTAGAGGATGTAGGTGCCCGCGCTGGCCGCGCGCGCGCCTTCCGGTGCGACCCAGCCGATCACCGGCACCGGCGAGGCGAGGATGGCCTGGTTGATGTCGCGCGTGGCGGCTTCCAGCCCGCCCGGCGTGTCGATGCGCAGGATTACCGCAGCGACGTGCCGGCGTTGCGCCTGTTTCAATCCGCGTTGCACGTAGTCGCGGGTGGCGGGGCCGATGCCGCCTTTGATGTCGAGCAGCAGCACTTCTGGAGCGGAAGTCGACGGAGCCGGTGCAGGCTTCGCCATCGAGCCCGCGAGTACCGATGCCAACGCCAGGCAGCAGGCCAGCAATGCGGTGCGTCCCTGCAGGCTCATGGCGACCTCCACAGGAGGATCCGAGACGGATCGCTATGCGATTAGTTAGCGCTTGGGCCTGTTAAGGAAACGGGATGCCGGGAAATTAGGAAATCCGCCGGAACGGTCTTGCCCTTCTCCCCGCAACGCGGGGAGAAGGTGCTCGAAGGGCGGATGCGGGGCGGCTTTTGATTCTTCGCAAAAAAGCAACGGCGGCCTTGCGGCCGCCGTTTGTACTGCACAGATTGTCGCGACCGTCTGCCCCTCACCCCTTGCCCTCTCCCCGCAAGCGGGGAGAGGGGGAGTGATCGTCGTGCTTCGCACGACAGTGTTATTTCATAGGAGCGGGACCATCAGCAGCGCGACGATATTGATGATCTTGATAAGGGGGTTCACCGCCGGGCCCGCCGTGTCCTTGTAAGGATCACCCACGGTGTCGCCGGTCACCGCCGCCTTGTGCGCCTCGGACCCCTTGCCGCCGTGGTGGCCGTCCTCGATGTACTTCTTGGCGTTGTCCCAGGCACCGCCGCCGGTGGTCATCGAGATCGCGACGAACAGACCGGTCACGATCGTGCCGATCAGCACGCCGCCCAGCGCCTTCGGTCCCAGCAGCAGACCGACCACGACCGGTACCGCGACCGGCAGCAGCGACGGCACGATCATCTCCTTGATCGCCGACTTGGTCAGCATGTCCACGGCGCGCGAGTAGTCCGGCTTGCCGGTGCCCTGCATGATGCCGGGGATGTCGCGGAACTGACGGCGCACTTCCTCCACCACCGCGCCGGCGGCACGGCCGACCGCTTCCATCGCCATCGCGCCGAACAGGTATGGGATCAGGCCGCCGATCAGCAGGCCGATGATCACCATGTGGTCGGACAGATCGAAGCGCAGTGCTTCGTATGCCATGCCGGTGGCAGCGGCCTTCGCCTCGCCGACGGTGTTGAGGTTGTGCGTGTAGTCCGCGAACAACACCAGCGCCGCCAGTGCCGCCGATCCGATCGCATAACCCTTGGTCACCGCCTTGGTGGTGTTGCCGACGGCGTCGAGCGGGTCGGTGATGTTGCGCACTTCCGGCGGCAGTTCCGCCATCTCGGCGATACCACCGGCGTTGTCGGTGATCGGACCATACGCATCGAGTGCGACGATCATCCCCGCCATCGACAGCATGGCGGTTGCGGCGATCGCGATGCCATACAGACCGCCCAGCGCATAGGCACTCCAGATCGCGGCGCAGATCACCACGACCGGCAGCGCGGTCGACTTCATCGACACACCCAGGCCCGCGATGATGTTGGTGCCGTGGCCGGTGGTCGACGCCTGCGCGATATGCTGCACCGGCTTGAACTGCGTGCCGGTGTAGTACTCGGTGATCCACACGATCGCGCCGGTCAGGACCAGGCCGATCAGCGCGCACCAGTACAGGTTCATCGCGCCGTAGCTGGAATCGGCCATCAACCGAGTGGTAATCGGATAGAACGCGATCGCCGCCAGCACCGCCGACACGATCACGCCCTTGTACAGCGCGCCCATGATGTTGCGGCTGCCGTCCTTCACCTTCACGAAGAAGGTGCCGATGATCGAGGCGATGATCGACACGCCACCGAGCACCAGCGGATACAGCACCGAGTTGTGGCCCGCTTCGGCGCTCATCAGGCCGCCGAGCAGCATCGTGGCGATTACGGTAACGGCGTAGGTCTCGAACAGATCCGCGGCCATGCCGGCGCAGTCGCCGACGTTGTCGCCGACGTTGTCCGCGATCACGGCCGGATTGCGCGGGTCGTCTTCGGGAATGCCCGCTTCGACCTTGCCGACCAGATCCGCTCCGACGTCCGCACCCTTGGTGAAGATGCCGCCACCGAGGCGCGCGAAGATCGAGATCAGCGAGGAGCCGAAGGCGAGACCGACCAGTGCATGCAACGCGGCTTCGCCTTCGACGCCGAGTTGCCGGGTCAGCAGGTAGTAGTAGCCGGCGACACCGAGCAGGCCCAGGCCCACCACAAGCATGCCGGTGATGGCACCGCCGCGGAACGCGACGTCCATTGCCTTGCTCATGCCGTGACGCGCGGCTTCGGCCGTGCGCACGTTGGCGCGGACCGACACGTTCATGCCGATGTAACCGGCAGCGCCGGACAGCACCGCACCGATCAGGAACCCGATCGCAGTGTGCCAGTTGAGGAAGACGCCGATCACCACGAACAACACCACGCCCGCGATCGCGATCGTCGTGTATTGGCGATTGAGATAGGCGCGTGCGCCTTCCTGGATCGCGCCGGCGATCTGCTGCATGCGTTCGTTGCCGGCGGGTTGTGCGCTGATCCAGCGCGTAGAAACGATCCCGTACAGGATCGCGATAACGGCGCAAACCAGCGCCAAGGGCAAACCGTACTGCTCCAGCATGAACCCTCCCCCGAGTGGACAATGTAGGAATTTCTGGGAAAACCGCAGATTTTTCGCGTCACTGCGCGGGCGGGCAGAACACACGTCCGGCAAGGCAACGGGCCGACTATGGCACATTTCCCGCTGCGGAACGGCGGCAGGCTTGTGATCGCGATCACGTGGCCAAGCGCGACGGCGCGCCCGCCGATGTCAAAACACGTTCAGACCATGCATGCGAGCCTGCGGTTTCGATCCGTTATCGGGAGCTGCGATGCGCATCCTGACCGTAGTGCTGGCCGTGCTGACATCGTCCACGATGGCGGCTGAGATCACGCCTGAAATCGTCAGGCCGACTGGCACGCCGCAAGCCAACGGCGCCGTGCATACGGTGCGGACGATTCCCGAGGCCTGTGTGCGCCTGGAGGGTGTATTCACAGGTGACGCCGCGCAGCCCTACCGCTTCACTGCGGTGAAGAGCGCTCCCAATTGCCGGCCGCGCGCCCGCTATGTCGACTTCGCCCAGGCGCAGCCTTCGTCGGCGAAGGGCTGGAAGTTCAACGATGAGATCCGCGTGCCGAACGCGGCCTGTCCATCGCAACTGGCTGTGATCCGCGTCTGGCGCAAGCCCGGCGAAACCGCTCCACCCAAGTTGGATGCGCAGGGACGCGCGCGCATCTATCTCAAGGACGCCACCGAGCAGGTGAGGGCGCAGGGTGGGCCGAGGGTGTCGCTGTATGTCGCGCAGGTGAGCCTCGAGGGGCGTGCCTGCAATTAGCGCGCTCCAAAAACAAAGGCCGCTTGCGCGGCCCTTGTCTGTCGGCTTCAGAAAATTACTTCTTGGCCGGCTTCAGCTTCAGACCGGCGAAGGTGGCTTCATCGGACGGAGCCAGGTTCGAACGCCCAGCCAGGATACCCATGCTGATGGCGCCGGAGACGTAGTAGGTCTCGCCCGCTTCGACTTCGAGCGTCAGCGCGTCCTTGGCTTCGCCACCGGTGGTGAACTGGTGCGTGCCCGGCTCGACGACCGCGACGAAATACTTGCCGTTACCCAGCTTCACCAGGTCGGTTTCGCCTTCGCGGATCTTCAGACCGACGGCAGCGCCCATCATCTTGGATTGGCGGAAGAACACAATCTGTCCCTTGTCCGCCGGCGCCGCGCCAACGATTGAATTGGCAGCGGCCGGTGCGGCCTGCGCCGACGCAGTGGCCTCAGCCTGGGGCGCTTCCTGGGCCGCAAAGGTGGAAGCGGACAGCACGAGCAGCGCGCACAGGGCGGAAGATTGCAACTTCGAGAACATTGATTACTCCTGGTTGGGTGTAGCGGGTGGGTCGACAACAGACGCGCTGCAGGCTTGCAGCACGAGGTCCTGAGCCAGCTTGGCGGTGACGCGTGTGCCGGCGGGAATTTCGATTTCGTGGCCGCGGATGAACATCGCGAATGGACCGATCGCGAAGGCCGTCCCTAATGCCGCGCCGTAGTTGGCGTCGCCGACCGCACCGGCTTTCATGCCGCGCAACGGAATCTGCTGTCCGCCGAAGTCGAGATAGCGGCCCGCCAGCAACAATTCGCCGGGCTTGCCGCCACCGTGCGCTGGCATCGCATGAACGACTTGGCCGACGCCCAGCGTGCCGGCGGGCACGCAGGGCGCGCCATCGTGCACGAGGGGCGAAGCCAAGCGCAGACCAAACTTGTCGCCGCGCTTGTGCTGCGACGAGTTGATCGGCGTGAGGATTTCCAGCTCGACCAGCGTGCCGGCAGCGAAGACATGTTCGAGCCGTGACGCGGCAGGTGCGGTTTGTGCCGTGGGTTCGGACGTGACGGGTGTTGTCGCCGGAATGACGCGCTCCGCGGTCAGGGTCTGGGCGTTTGCATGGGCCACCATGACTGTCGCGCACAGCGCAGCCAGTATTGTGAAAAACCTCATATTCGCCCCCATCCCCCGGCGCGGGGACGCTAACGGATTCATGCCGTCGCATGCAAGGGCAGCCCGCCCCTCACGACGGCCTGCGTCTCATCCGTTGAATGGCGGAAGCGTCTGCTTCACGGTGACATTTCTGAGCGTCACGTACTTGGGAAGCCCGTCGCGCCCGTACGGTGGCGGCGCTTCGCCACGGATCAGCGGTTCCAGATAACGACGCGCGGCATCGGTGATGCCCAGGCCATCCTTGCGGATGAAATTCGCCGGCATCTTCTTCTCGTGATTGGCGATCTTCGTCAGCGGCGCCGCTTCGATCTTCCAGCGATAGGGCGCATCGGAGGTGCGCACGATCACCGGCATCACCGCGTTCATGCCCTTGAGCGCGAATTCCACCGCGGCCTTGCCCACGGCCTGGGCCTGATCGAGGTCGGTCTTTGATGCCAAATGTCGCGCCGAACGTTGCATATAGTCAGGCAGCGTCCAATGCACTTTGTAGCCCAGTGCATCCTTCACGCGCCCGGCAAGATGCGAGGCGACGCCGCCGAGCTGGGTGTGCCCGAACGAGTCCTTGCCGGCGCCGGCATCGGCGACGAACTTGCCGTCTGCGGTCTGGATGCCTTCGCTGGCGACGATCACGCAGTAGCCGACGCGCTCGACGGTGGCCTTCACCTTGGCGAAGAATTCGGCTTCCTCGAATGGACGTTCCGGGAACAGGATCAGATGCGGCGCCTCATCCGGCGATGCGCCGGCGAGTCCGCCGGCTGCGGCGAGCCAACCGGCATGGCGACCCATGGCTTCGTAGACGAAGACCTTGGTGGACGTGTCCGCCATCGCCGCCACGTCCAGCGCGCACTCGCGTACCGACACCGCGGTGTATTTAGCGGCCGAGCCGAAACCGGGGCAGCAGTCGGTGACGGCAAGATCGTTGTCCACCGTCTTGGGCACACCCACGCAGGTGAGCGGATAGCCGAATTCCGCCGCCAGTTGCGAGACCTTGAGTGCGGTGTCGGCCGAATCGTTGCCGCCGTTGTAGAGGAAGTAGCGGACGTCGTGGGCCTTGAACACCGCCAGCAGGCGCTCGTAGCGCGCGCGGTCCTGTTCCAGCGACTTGAGCTTGACCCGGCATGAGCCGAACGCCCCGCCGGGGGTGTGGGCCAGGGCGCGGATCGCCGCCAGCGATTCTTTCGAGGTATCGATCAGCTCCTCGCGCAGGGCGCCGAGGATGCCGTTGCGGGCCGCGAACACCTTGACCTTGCGTGCCCGGGCAGTCTGGATCACGGCCGAAGCCGTGGCGTTGATGACCGCGGTGACCCCGCCGGACTGCGCGTAGAGCAGGGTGCCGCCGCTATTTCCCTTGGCCATATGAATCAATGCTCCAGGCTGGATGCGGTAAGCTGGCCGTCCCTTTTCGTCCCGATGGCCAGGCTGCTGGCAGTGTAGCGCCGCCGCGGGACAGGGCCTTGGTGCCCTTCCAGTTTCCCGTTTTGCTTCAGGAGTGATGTAGATGCGATTGGTATTGCTCGGTGCGCCGGGTTCCGGCAAGGGCACGCAGGCCACGAGGCTGAAGGAGCACCTGCAGGTGCCGCATATTTCCACCGGTGACCTGCTGCGCGCCGAAGTGGCCGCCGGCAGCAAGCTCGGGCTGGAAGCCAAGGAAGTGATGGCTCGCGGCGAGCTGGTCAGCGACGCGATCCTGCTGGGCATGCTCGAGGACCGCTTCTCGCGTCCCGATACCAAGGGCGGTTTCATCCTCGACGGTTACCCGCGCAACCTCGCCCAGGCCGACGCCATGGGCAAGCTGCTGACCCGCATTGGCCAGCCGATGGACTATGCGGTGCAACTCGAAGTGCCGACCGAACTGCTGGTCGAGCGCATCGCCGGTCGTGCCAAGGCCGAAGGTCGCGAAGACGACAGCCCGGAATCGGTCCGCAAGCGCCTGCAGGTCTATAACGACCAGACCGCCCCGGTCATCGATTACTACCGCCAGCAGGGCCAGCTCAACGTGGTCAATGGCGTGGGTTCGCTGGACGACGTGTTCGCCCGCATCATCGAGGCGATCGTGCCGGCGCACGAAGTCGGTTGATTTCCAATTCGCGCATTTCGGTGCGCGCATGAGAAAACGCCTCGGCAAGCCGGGGCGTTTTTGTTTTCGGGTTCCTGCGGGGGCGGTGCTGTCCCGGGCCGGGCCAGGCGCCGCTACGAGGGATTTGTCGGATCCGCATCGCGGTAAGACCCTGTGAAATCGGTGACAATCGCGGCATGAGCAAAGTCCATATCCTGGGTATCGCCGGCACCTTCATGGGCGGCGTCGCCGCGCTGGCGCGCGAACTCGGCCACGCCGTCGAAGGCAGCGATCAGAACATCTATCCGCCGATGTCCACCCAGCTGGAACAGCTCGGCATCACGCTGCGCCAGGGCTACCTGCCGGAGAACATTTCCGCCGATTGCGCCGAGATCGTGGTCGGCAATGCGCTCTCGCGCGGCAATGCCGCGGTGGAGCAGGTGTTGGACGAGGGCCGCAAGTACAACTCCGGCGCGCAGTGGCTGGCCGAGAACGTGCTTCCGGGCCGCGACACGCTCGCCGTCGCCGGTACCCACGGCAAGACCACCACGACCACGATCCTCACCTACCTGCTGGAAGCCGCCGGTCGCGCGCCGGGCTTCCTGATCGGCGGCGTGGCCGAGGACTTCGGTGTATCCGCGCGCCGCGGCACCGGGCGCGAATTCGTGGTCGAAGCCGACGAATACGACACCGCCTTCTTCGACAAGCGCAGCAAGTTCGTCCACTACAAGCCGCTGGTCGCGATCCTCAACAATCTCGAGTACGACCACGCCGACATCTTTCCGGACGTGGCCGCGATCCAGCGCCAGTTCCACCATCTCGTGCGTACCGTACCGCGTCGTGGCCGTTTGATCGTCAACGGCGAAGACAAGCACCTGGCCGAAGTGCTGGCGATGGGCTGCTGGACGCCGTTGGAGACCTTCGGTCTCGACGCGAGCCTGATCCCGCAGCCGCACCTGCCGATCGAGGAACGACATGGCGATCGCAGCGACGAAGGCGCAGCGGCACGTGCGGCGTTCAACTGGACTGCGCATCTGATCCATGAAGACGGCAGCGCGTTCGTGGTCGTGCACGACGGCCGCGAGATCGGCGAAGTGCATTGGCCGCTGCTCGGTCGCCACAACGTGATGAATGCGCTGGCCTCGCTGGCCGCCGCCAACGCGGTCGGCGTCGATGTGCAGACCGTGCTGCCGGCGCTGGCGGAATTCCGCAGCGTCAAACGCCGCCTCGAAGTGATCGGACAGGCGCAGGGCGTCACCATCTACGACGACTTCGCTCATCACCCGACCGCGATCGCCACCACGTTGGCCGGCCTGCGTGCCAAGGTCGGCGATGCACGGATCGTCGTGGCGATGGAGCCGCGCAGCAATTCGATGCGCCTGGGCGCACATGCCGAGGCGCTGGCGCCCTCGCTGGATATCGCCGATGCAGTGGTGTTCCTGCATCGGCCGGAACTGGCGTGGGATGCGGGCAAGGTCGTCGCGGGGCTGCGCGGGGAAGGCATCGCCGTGCCCGACGTCGACCGGCTCATTGCGGTGCTGCGCGAACGCGTGCGCAATGGCGACCATGTCGTGTTCATGTCGAACGGCGGCTTCGATGGCGCACCGCGTCGATTCCTGGCGGCACTGCAAGGCGCGTGACACCGTCCTTGTAGAGCGGAGCTTGCTCCGCTGCTTTTCTCATCGGCAATGGCCTGCCCCGATCAAGGCAGCGGAGCAAGCTCCGCTCTACAAAGAACTGCGGACGGTCGCTTAGACTGCCGGCATGCCGAACCAGGCGGTCTCGACCGAATCCCTAGCGCTATTCCCGCTGCACACGGTGCTTCTCCCCGGTGCGGCACTCGGCCTGCGCGTATTCGAGGCGCGCTATCTCGATCTGGTCCGCGATTGCGGTCGCAGGGGCCGTAGCTTCGGCGTCTGCCTGATCATGAAGGGCGACGAAGTCGGCGCGCCGGCCGCCGCCGCGGCCTTTGGCACCGAGGCGGTGATCGAGGACTTCGGCCAGGGCGAGGATGGCTTGCTGACGCTCAGCGTGCGCGGCAAGCGCCGCTTCCACGTCGAACGCGCCCGCGTGCGCGACAACGGCCTGCAGGTAGCGGATATATCGTGGTGCGAACCCGACGCCGTCGAAGCGGTGCGACCCGAGCACGGCTTGTTGCCGGTGCTGCTCGATTCGATCATCGAAAAGATCGGCGGCGAACACGCCAGGGCCGAACGCGCGTTGATGGACGATGCCGCCTGGGTGGCCTGGCGCCTGGCCGAGCTATTGCCATTGCACGATTCGCAGCGGCAGGAATTGCTGCAGATGGCCGATCCGCATGAGCGGATGGACCGATTGCTGCAGCTGGTGTCGTAGGGCGGGTCTCGACCCGCCGTTCAAGCAATCTTTACGCGACAAGAACGCGGCGGGTCGAGATCCGCCCTATCGCGTGCGTAGTCGCAGCACCGGGCCGCCACCGTCCGGATGCACCGATTCGACCGCCGCCAACGGCTGCAATGCCGCCCGCACCTGCGCATGCGCATAGCCGGCATCCGCTACCGGCAACCACAGCGACGCCGCGCGCAATGGCCTCCGATAACGCAGCGTCTGTGCAGTGCCCATCCACAACCGCGTGCCATCGGACAGCGTCGCCGGTGCCGGCCACAGCCGCAGCGCGATCTGCTCGTCCGCACTGCGGCCCGGATGCAGCAGGAGCAGCTCTTCCGGACGCGCTTCCAGCGTCGCCGGCAACACCACCTGTTCGCGCGCGGGTCTGTCGTCGTCGAGCAGGCCCAGCGTGGCTACCCAGTCCGCCTGCGGCTGCACGCGCCAGCCTTGTGCGACCAGGGCCTGCTGCAGCGGTTGCAATGGTCCGGCGAGCTGCACATCGAGCGACCAGCGCCGGCGTACATCGCGTTCATTGCGCTGCGCGGGCAGCATCGCCCAGTCGTGTCGCCACCACGATTCCGCCGCGAGCGTGGTGGTGGGGGCCGCCGCGGCGAACTTGGCCAGCAGGCGATCGGCGTGGCGCGGCGCGTGCCATGCGGCCGCCGCGGCGAAGGTTAGGTAGAACGCCAACGCCAACGGCCGCATCCAGAACGAGCGCGCCACGTGGCGGCGATAAGCCAGGCCGAGCACCAGCAGCCACAGGATTCCGAACAACGTGCCGCCGACCAGATCGCTGGGCCAGTGTGCACCGAGGTAGAGGCGCGCGAACGCGATCACCGTCGTCACCACGCCCGCGAGCAGATACGGCCACACGCGCTGGCGCCCGGGCAATTCGCGAGCGATCAGCACCGCGAAGAAGCCGAACACGATCGTCGTCATCGTCACCGCCACCGACGGGAAGCCGAAGCCGGTCGGCGCGGTCGGCGGTCGCGGCATGTCGATCGCGGCTTCCAGCACGTTGGTGAATACCAGCCCGAACACGATCGCCGCGATCCAGTGCGCCGCCGCCATCCAGCGCTTGCGCCACAGCAGATACACAAGGGCGACCAGTGCAGCCGGTCCGAGCACCTGCGCATCGCCCATGCTGGCCAGGCCGGCCATCAGCCGGTCCGCGAGCGGATTGCGCAGGTTCCACATGAACTCGTGGACGGTGTGGTCCAGCGCCAGCGGACCGCCACTGGCCAGCAGCGACGCGAGCAGAGTGAACCAGGCCCAGCTGATCCCGATCAGACACACCGCCAGCATCAGCAGCGATGGTGACTCCGGACGGTTGGGGTCCATCAGCGCTTCGGCATAGCGGCCCAGGTGCGGATGTCGCCGCGTCCACTTCAGCATGCGCGCCAGCAGGTTGTCGGCGTGGCCGGCGAACCAGCGCCAGGTGTAGAGCACGCAGGCCCAGACCAGCGTGACCGTTACCACCAGACCGCCCAGTACCAGGGCCAGGCGATCGGCAACCGCCGCGATCGCATCGTAGGACGCGCCCAGCACCCAGCCAGGCCCGAGGTACAGCGCTGACCACGCCAGGCAAGCGATCAGGCTCAGCGGCACGTAACGGCGCAACGGCATGTGCGCCATGCCCGCGATCGCCGGCACGAATGGCCGCACCGCGCCGACGAAGCGGGCCACGAAGAGGCTCTTGACGGCGTTGCGGCGAAACATGCTTTCGCCGCGATCCAGCCATTGCGGATATTTAGAAAACGGCCATCGCCGCCGCAGCTGCGGGCCCCAGCGATTCCCCACCCAGTAACTGGAACCGTCGCCCAGGAACGCGCCCAGCGTGAGGCAGACCAGTGCGTACGGTCCATTGACGTGTCCGAGCCCGATCAGCACGCCGACCGCGAACAACAACGGCAGTGCCGGCACCAGGAAGCCAAACAGGATCAGCGCCTCGCTGAACCCGATCAGTAAGATCACCGCGCCGGCGGCTAACGGGTGCGCACTGATCCATGCGCTGGCGCTTTCAATCCAGGTCGGTTCCATCGCCCGATTATGTCAGTCGTGTATGGCAGCTGTGCATGGCGTTCGTCATCCAGCCGCGCAACCGCGGTGACGCGTACACTTTCGGCATGTCTGCTCCTGTCGATATGCCCGCCGGTATCCCTGTCGAAGAAGTCGCCGCACTCAAGGCCGACAGCTTCGGCCGCATCGCCTTGATGCGCGATGCGCAAGGTCTGTTCGTGCGTCGCGACCTGGCCCATGTGCCGCTGTGGTTGCGGCTGCCCGCGTGGTGGCTGGCCCGCCGTGAAGCGCATGCATTGCAGCGAGTGGATGGCCTGGCGGCAATGCCGCAACTGCTGCGCTGGGATGGACGCCGCCTCGATCGCAGCTATCTCGACGGCGCCGCGATGTACCAGCGTCCGCCGCGCGGCGATCTGCGCTACTTCCGCAATGCCCGCCGCCTGTTGCAGCAATTGCATCGGCGCGGCCTCGCCCATAACGATCTGGCGAAGGAAGCCAACTGGCTGGTGCTGGCCGACGGCTCGCCGGCGATCATCGATTTCCAGCTCGCCACGCGCGGCGATCCGCGCTCGCGCTGGATGCGCCTGCTCGCCCGCGAAGACCTGCGCCACCTGCTCAAGCACAAGCGCACCTACTGCGCACAGGCGCTGACGCCGGTGGAACGGCGTGTGCTCAAACGGCATTCGTGGGTGCGCGAGGCGTGGTTCGCCACCGGCAAGCCGGCCTATCGCTTCATCACCCGCAAATTGCTGAAGTGGGAAGACAACGAAGGGCAGGGACCCAAGCCATGACATCGCTCGCAGGAAAGACTCTTTTCATCACCGGTGCCTCGCGCGGTATTGGCCTGGCGATCGCACTGCGCGCCGCGCGTGATGGCGCCAACGTCGCCATCGCGGCCAAGTCGGCGGTGCCTAATCCGAAACTCCCCGGCACCATCCACACAGCGGCAGAAGCCGTGAATGAAGCCGGCGGCCGCGGCCTCGCGCTCAAGTGCGACATCCGCGAAGAGGACGAAGTAAAGGCTGCAGTGGCAGCCACAGTCGATACCTTCGGCGGCATCGACATCCTGGTGAACAACGCCAGCGCGATCTTCCTGCGCGGCACGCTGGACACGCCGATGAAGCGCTTCGACCTGATGCAGCAGGTCAATGCGCGCGGCACGTTCCTGTGCGCGCAGGCTTGCCTGCCGTACCTGCTGCAGGCGCCCAATCCGCACATCCTCACGCTATGTCCGCCGCCCTCGCTGGATCCGAAGTGGTGGGCGCCGCATACCGGTTACACCCTGGCGAAGATGGGGATGAGCTTCGTGACCATAGGTCTGGCCGGTGAATTCGGTCGACGCGGCGTGGCGGTGAATGGTCTGTGGCCGCGCACGCTGATCGCCACGGACGCGTTGAACATGATTCCGGGCGTGAGTGCAGGCAATGGTCGTTCTCCTACGATCATGGCCGATGCCGCGCACGCGATCCTGACGCGCGAGGCGAAGGGCTTCAGCGGTCGCTTCCTGATCGACGACGAAGTGCTCGCCGAAGCCGGCGTCACGGACCTGTCCGGCTATGCGATCGACCCCGCGCAGCCGCTGTTCCCTGACCTGTTCCTCGACTGAGCTCGCTCGGCCCGCTTTCCGGAGTCGCCATGAAGTATCTGCACACCATGATCCGCGTCCGCGACATCGACGCCACGCTGCGCTTCTTCTGCGAAGGCCTGGGGCTGGTCGAGAAACGCCGCAATGATTACCCGCAGGGCAAGTACACCCTGATCTTCCTTGCCGCTCCAGAAACTCCCGACGCCGAGCTCGAACTGACCTACAACTGGGATTCGAACGAGGATTACGGCTCGGCGCGCAACTTCGGCCACCTCGCGTTCCGCGTGAAAGACATCTACGACACCTGCGCGCGCCTGCAGTCGATGGGCTACACGATCAACCGCCCTCCGCGTGACGGCCACATGGCCTTCGTGCGCTCGCCCGACTTGATCTCGATCGAGCTGCTGCAAGACGGCCACCTGCCGCCGCAGGAGCCGTGGACGTCGATGCCGAATACCGGGCAGTGGTGACAACGGGGCCGCGTCTTTCGCACAGGCGCGGCCAAGCGCCGGCGGTGCGAATGGGGGAAAATGGCGGTTCTCCCACGACTCCGCCGCCATGAGCACCTCCGCCGAACTCTTCGCGCTCTCAGAACGCTATTACCTGCCCGTCTACCGTCCGCGCCGGATCGTGCTGGATCACGGCAAAGGTTCGCGGATCTGGGATCGCGATGGCCGCGAATACGTGGATTTCGGCGCCGGTATCGCGGTCAATGCGCTGGGGCACGCGCATCCGGCGCTGCTCGCTGCGCTGACCGACCAGGCCGGCAAGCTCTGGCACACCAGCAACGTCTTCGTCAGCGAGCCGCCGCTGCGCCTGGCCGAAGAGCTGGTCGCGGCTTCGCGCTTCGCCGAACGTGTGTTCTTCTGCAATTCCGGCGCCGAGGCCAACGAAGGCGCGATCAAGCTGGCGCGCAAGTGGGCGACGGCGCAGGGGCGCACGCCCGAGCGCCGTGTGATCCTCACCTTCCGCGGCAGCTTCCACGGCCGCACGCTGGCCGCCGTTACC
Source organism: Lysobacter tyrosinilyticus (assembly GCF_054779815.1). NCBI lineage: Bacteria > Pseudomonadati > Pseudomonadota > Gammaproteobacteria > Lysobacterales > Lysobacteraceae > Lysobacter > Lysobacter tyrosinilyticus. The sequence continues at coordinate 4,130 of NZ_BAAGXN010000002.1, read as the reverse complement.
GCCACCGCGCAGCCGAAGTACCACGAAGGCTATGAGCCGCTGCCACCGGGCTTTCGCTATGGCGACTTCAACGACCTGGCCGGCGCGGAAGCCGCGATGGCCGCAGGCGACGTCTGCGCGGTGCTGGTCGAACCGGTGCAGGGCGAGGGTGGCGTGACGCCAGCGACTCCGGAATTCCTGCAGGGGCTGCGCGCGCTGTGCGACCGCCATGAGGCGCTGCTCGTGTTCGACGAGATCCAGTGCGGCATGGGCCGCACCGGCCACCTTTTTGCCGCGCACGCCTACGGCGTTACGCCGGACGTGGTGACGCTCGCGAAGGCGCTGGGCAGTGGTTTCCCGATCGGGGCGATGCTGGTCGGTGCGAAGGCCGCGCAGGCAATGCAGTTCGGCGCACACGGCACCACGTTTGGCGGCAATCCGCTGGCCGCCGCGGTTGCGCGAGCGGCGTTGCGCGAACTCTCATCGGCCTCGTTGCTTGGCAATGTCGCGCGGCAGGAGCAGGCCCTGCGCGACGGCCTGGCGGCGATCGATGCGGAGTTCGGTGTGTTCAGCGAGATCCGCGGCCGCGGTCTGATGCTCGGCGCGCAGTTGCGCGAGGCGTATGCCGGTAAGGCCGGCGAAATCCTAGATCGCTGCGTCGAGCACGGGCTGCTCACGCTGCAGGCGGGGCCGGATGTGCTGCGCTTCGTGCCCGCACTCAACATCGGCGATGCGGATGTCGCCGAAGGCCTCAAGTGTCTGCGTGCCGCGATTGCGGACATGCTCCGGGGCTGAGACCTGGAACAAAAAAGCCCGGGAATCCCCGGGCTTTTTTGCGGAAGCGGGCTTGGATCAATCGCGCGCGAGGGCAAAGGCTTCACGCGCTGCCGCCAGGGTCAACGCGATTTCCGCTTCGCCGTGCGCACTCGAGACGAAGCCGGCTTCGAATGCCGACGGTGCGAGATACACGCCGCGCTCCAGCATCGCGTGGAAGAAGCGGTTGAAGCGCGCGGTGTCCGAAGCCTTTGCGTCCTCGAAGGTCTCGACCGGGCCTTCGCGGAAATACAGACCGAACATGCCCGGCGCGCGTGTCGTGGTGAAGGCGACGCCCGCGTCGCGCGCGGCCGCTTCGAAGCCGTCGCACAGCACGTGCGTGCTGCGCTCCAGCGCGGCGTGGAAGCCGGGGGCGCGGATCAGATCCATCGTGGCCAGGCCCGCGGCCATCGCGACCGGATTGCCACTGAGCGTGCCGGCCTGGTAGATCGGGCCGCTGGGTGCGACCTGGGCCATCAGATCGCGACGGCCGCCATACGCGCCGACGGGCATGCCGCCGCCGATGATCTTGCCGAAGGTGGAGAGGTCCGGCGTGATGCCGTACAGCTCCTGCGCCCCGCCGAGCGCCACGCGGAAACCGGTCATCACTTCGTCGAAGATCAGCACCGTGCCGTGCTTCGTGCACAGCTCGCGCAGATGCTGCAGGTAGCCGGCGCGCGGCAGGATGCAGTTGGCGTTACCGACGATCGGCTCGATGATCAGGCCGGCGATCTCGTGGCCGACTTCGTCGAACAATTTGGTCGCCGCGTCGAAATCGTTGTAGGGCAGCGTCAGCGTCAGATCGGCCAGCGCGGCGGGCACGCCCGGCGAATTCGGCAGACCCAGCGTCATCACGCCGCTGCCGGCCTTCACCAGGAAGCTGTCGCCGTGGCCGTGGTAGCAGCCTTCGAACTTGACGATGCGCGTGCGGCCGGTAGCGCCGCGCGCGACACGGATCGCCGACAACGTGGCTTCGGTACCGGAATTGACCATGCGCACCATTTCGCAGCTCGGCACGATCTGCGTGATCGCTTCGGCCATCGTTACTTCCAGTGCATTGGGCACGCCGAAGCTGAGACCGTCGCGCATCGTGCGTGCGACCGCGTCGAGGACCTCTGGACGTGCGTGTCCGGCGATCATCGGGCCCCACGAACCGACGTAGTCGACGTAACGATTGCCGTCGACATCGAACAAATAGGCGCCTTCGGCGCGTTGTGCGAAGAACGGTTCCCCGCCCACCGATTTGAAGGCGCGTACCGGCGAGTTGACGCCGCCGGGAATCAGGTCTTTGGCGCGGGTGAACAGGTCGTGCGAACGGTCGTTCTTCATGCAGGAATGTCTTCGAAACAGGAGAGGTAGGCGCGGACGGCGGCAGCTGGATCCGTGGCGTCGAACACGCCGCTGATCACGGCCAACAAGTCGGCCCCGGCCGCCACCAGCGGCCGCGCATTGTCCGGGGTGATGCCGCCGATCGCCACCCGTGGCACGCCCAGCGCCGCCGAGTCGCGCAGCAGCTCGAGGCTCGCGCGACGCGCATTGGGCTTGGTGGGTGAGGGGAAGAAGGCGCCAAAAGCCACGTAGTTGGCGCCAGCGGCGACTGCCTGGCGGGCAAGGCGCAGGTCGTCGTAGCAGGAAGCGCCAAGCAGGCAGTCACCCCCGAGTTCATGACGGGCCAGGGCGAGTTCGCCGTCGTCCTCACCCAGGTGCGCGCCCGCCGCGCCGATCGCGGCGGCGAGCGCCCAGTCGTCATTGATGATCAGCGGAACGTCATGAGCCTGACACAGCGGGTGCAGAGCCAGCGCCTGTTCGGCGCGCAGATCCTCGCTCGCGATCTTGTTGCGGTACTGCAGCCAGGCAGCGCCGGCGCCCAGCACGGTTTCGACGCGTGCAAGCAGGCGGCCAGTGTCCGGGTCGTCGGGTGTAATGGCGTAGAGGCCGCGGCGCGGCCAGCGCGGATTCATGCTTGCAGCATCCTGGGTCCGGGCGTGACAAAATGCGCGTCCCGCTTCATGCGCACCACCCCATTATCGACCCATGACCGAAGTTGCCGCGACCACCATTTACCGCACCTGGATGTGTGTCGTTTGCGGCTTCATCTACGACGAGGCCAAGGGCCTGCCGGAAGAGGGCATCGCCCCGGGCACGCGCTGGGAAGATGTCCCGGACACCTGGACCTGCCCGGATTGCGGTGTCACTAAGGACGACTTCGAGATGATGGAAGTCTGAGCGAGCACCACGCCTCGCCTGGCAAAAAGGGCCGCAAATGCGGCCCTTTTCATTGCGGAACCCGGTGAGCGGGCTGCCGTTCAGGAATGTGGAATGCCGCGGCTGAACTTCAACTGGGCGCCGCTCACCAGTTTGAGACGTGCCGCTTCGCCGGCATTGAGTTCCAGCACATAGCGCGCCGGGGCATCGCTCGGATACGGCGGGCAGCCGTCGCCCAGGGCGCAGGGCGGCACGTCGCGCTGCTGCGAGACCAGCTTCCGCTCGTTGTCGAAGTAGAGGATGTCGAGCGGGATGCGGGTGTTCTTCATCCAGTACGACTGCGGTTCCTCCGAGTCGTGGATGAACAACATGCCGTGGTCGGCGGCCATTTCATCGCGGAACATCAGGCCGCGGGCGCGTTCGGCATCGTCGTCGGCGATTTCCACGCTATATCGCTGGCCGCCCAGCTCTACCCAGTCTCCCTTGCCTGTCGCGCAGCCACTCAACAGCAGCCCCGCCGACAGCATTGCAATTGCGCGCATATGTTTTTCCCTATGGAAAGCCCGTCGAAACATGGGCGAGGGGCCTGTAGTCGTCAAGCGCGCAAAAATAATTTCTCAAACCCCCTTCCCATTTTGTTTGTGCGTCTGCACAATGCGCGCCCCGCTGAGGTGCAGGCATTGATTGAAGCGGGGGCGTGTTGAGAAAGCGGTTTCGGAAGCGGTTGACGAATTCGAAGCGTGCTGTAAGATGCGCGGCCCTGCAGACGGGACGGCCGAAACGGCCTCTCCCGGAGACGCAGGGAAGCCAAAAAAGATTGCGACACGGTGTTGACGGAATCGAAATTGGCTGTATAGTTGTCGGCTCCCTCGGGCACTTCGGTGCGGCGGGGTGAAGCAAGAAGGATGAGGCGCTGAGGCCGATTCCGAAGATCTTTGACAGTGTGCGCAGGTGACTTGTGCGGGCGTCTGGCCGGTGGAAATGTCCATCAAGCAGACGTTCGACACAGAGTCCAAATGAATCAAGTAAAGCAAGCAATTGCTAGTAATTTGAGTTTATTTGGGCCTGGATAGACGACTGCACTCAAAAAATTGGATCTTCGGATCCTGTAATTTTAAGTGAAGAGTTTGATC
>NZ_BAAGXN010000001.1:1284050-1485059 GCF_054779815.1 Lysobacter tyrosinilyticus | reverse complement strand
CAGTTCGATGTCCTCGAACCGCAGCGCCACCGCTTCCGGCGTCCTGGCCGCCTGCGCCGAGAACTGCGTGTGCACGCAGGTCGTCGGGTACGCGCGATCCGTCGCGTTCCACTCCTGCGACAGGAAATCGCGCTCGGCGGCGTCCAGCATGTCGATCTGCCAGGACGGTGTCCGCGGCGCATGTTCCAGCGCATCGACGAGGCGTTCCAGCACATGGCGCAGATAGGCGCAGACGCGTTCCGGCGCGACCGGCTCCTCGATCTGCGCGCGCAGCTCGAAGTCTTCGCCGAGGTCGTCCACCGACAGCGTGAAGGAATAGTTGGTACGTTCGCGCACCGACAGCAGTTCCACGCCTTGCGCCCAATCCGGCACGTTGTCGCCGGCCGGCGTGGTGTGCCGGTAGTTCAGCAGCGAGGAGAACAACGGCGTGTTCGTCGACAAGGCGCTGCAACGTTGCGCCAAGGCCAGCGGCGCGTGCTCGTGCCGCACCAGCCCCGACAGCGCCGCGTGTGTCCGCAGGACGCCTTCCTGCACGCCGATGTCGCCCAGGTGCACGCGCATCGGCAGGGAGTTCATGAACAATCCGACCGCCCGGTCTGCGCCGTCGCCGCCCTGCAGGCGCCCGAACAGGACCGTGCCGAACACCACATCGTCGCGGCCCGCGCTCTTCGCCAGCACCTGCGCCCACGCCCAGTGGAACAGGCTGGCCGTGCTCACACCCAGCGTGCGCGCCTGGTGACGCAAGCGCTGCGACAGCACGCGCGACAGTTTCAGCTCCGCCTCGCGCACGTTGTCGCCGTCGCCGTGCACTTCCAGCATGCCGAACGGAGCCGTCGGCTCGTCCACGTCACCCAGCATCTGCCGGAAGAACGCTTCGTGCTCCTGCGCGCTCATGCCGAGGCGCGTTTGCGCGACGAAGTTGCGGAATGGCACCGGCGCCGGCAATGCGTGCGCGCGACCGGTTCGGATCAGGCCGATCTCCTCGAAGATCAGCTCAACCGCCACGTGGTCCATCGCCAGATGGTGCTGCAACAGCAGCAGCAGCCAGCGCTGGCTAAGCGCGTCGAAAGCGGCCACGCCTCGCATCAGCGGTGCCCGGCGCACGTCCATGCGCGCATCGCGCGGATCGGCGATCTCGGCCAGCCGCGCCGCAGCGTCGCCGTCGGCGACCTCGATCGTCTCCAGCTCCATGCAGGCCTTGCGCCACACCACCTGCACGGGCTCGGGCAAGCCGTCCCACAGAATCGCGGTGCGCAACACGTCGTGGCGATCGGCGACCTGCTGCAAGGCCTGCGCGAAATCGTCCAGTGCCGCCCGCGACTCGAACGACAACAGGGTCGACAGCAGGTACGGATCACCGCGAGTCTGCAGCAGGTGGTGGAACAGGATGCCGTCCTGCAGCGGTGCCAGCGGATAGATGTCCTGGATGTTCGCGGCACCGCCCGGCACGGCGGCGACGATGCGCGCGATCTGCGACGCATCGAGGTCCACCAGCGGCAGCATCTCCGGCGTAATCGCCTCGCATCCCGGCGGGATGCCGTTGGCGGGCACTACCACGCCTCGCTCGCCCGCACGCTGGGCAGCTTCGACGGTCCGCGCCAGCACGGCCAGCGTCGGCTTCGCGAAGAGCACGCGGATGTCGGCGTGAAGCCCTTCGCGCCGCAGGCGTTCCATCAGCTGCACGGCGAGCAGCGAGTGGCCGCCGAGCTCGAAGAAATTGTCGTCGCGACCGATGCGCTCGACGTGCAGCAAGTCGGTCCAGATCCGCGCCAGGATCGTTTCCGTCCGGCCCTGCGGCGCTTCGAACGCTCGCTGCACAAAGGCCTCGTCGTCCGGCGCCGGCAGGGAGCGGCGATCGAGCTTGCCACTCGGCAACAGGGGCAGCGCCTCCAGCCGCACGTAGGCCGCGGGCACCATGTAGTCCGGCAGCGTCTGCGCCAGCGCGTCGCGCAGTGCCTGTGGATCGTGCGCCGTGCCGGGCGCGTCCACCAGATACGCCACCAGCCGCTGTTCGCCCGGGGCATCCGTACGGGCCAGCACGACAGCTTCGCGAATGCCTGGCAGCACGGACAAGCGCGCCTCGATTTCGCCCAGTTCGATGCGGAAACCGCGGATCTTCACCTGACGGTCGTTGCGCCCCAGGTACTCGAGCGCGCCGGCGGGCCGCCAACGCCCCAGGTCGCCGGTGCGGTACATGCGTCCGCCAGGCGCTGTCGCGAACAGGTCGTCGACAAAGCGTTCTTGCGTCAGTTCCGGCCGATCGAGATAGCCGCGCGCCAGTCCGGCGCCGGCGATGTGGATTTCACCGGGCACGCCCAGCGGCACCGGCTGGCCACGCGCGTCGAGCAGGTAGATCGCGAGATCACCCACCGGCATGCCGATGTGCACGTCCTCGCGCGAGAGGACCTCCTGCACCGTCGCGGTGATCACGGCCTCGGTCGGGCCATAGGCGTTGAACAGTCGCGGCCGATGTCCGGGGCGGTCCGCCCAGTCGCGGATCGCCTGCGGTTCCACCGCTTCGCTGCCGATGACGACGATGCGAACGGTGTCAGGAATCGCGATCACGGGATCGCCGCTGACGTACTGCCAGAACTTCGTCGGCAGCTCCGCGACCGTGATCCGGGCCTCGGCACACAGCTGCCAGAAGCGTGCGGCATCGGTCTGCCACTCCGGCGTCCGCAGCACGAGCGTCGCGCCGACGGTCAGCGCGCCCATGATCTCCTCAATGGAGACGTCGAAGTTGATCGAAGCGAACTGCAACACGCGGTCCGTGCGCCGGAATCCGTAGCGCTCGGTCAACGCCGGAATGCGCCGCGCCAGCGGGCCATGTTCGACCGCCACTCCCTTGGGCTGTCCGGTCGAGCCGGAGGTGTAGATCACGTAAGCCAGGTGATGCGATGCCAGGCCAAGATCGGCCGACACGGGATTGGTGTCCGGCGACGATGCCCAGGGCGCCGACGGATCGTCCATCCGCACCACTGGCAGTACCGCATCGGCCGCGAATCCGACATCCACGCCATCCTGCGTGAGCAGTGCGCACGGTCCACTGTCGCGCAGCATGTAACCCAGGCGTTCCTGCGGATACGAGGGATCCAGTGGCACGTAGGCGCCGCCGGCCTTCAGCACCGCCAGCACCGCCGCCACCATCTCGACGCTGCGTGGCAGGCAAATCGCGACTTTCGTGTCCGGCTTCACACCCAGTTGGCGCAGGTGATGCGCCAGTTGGTTGGCGCGCGCGTTCAACTCGCGATAGGACAAGCGCACATCACCTTGTTCGAGTGCCGGTGCGTCCGGGGTCTTCGCAACCTGGCGTTCGAACAGCGCGTGGATGCAATCGCCGGCGTGCGCCCCGGTGTGACATTCCGGGTTGCCGCCCGCCAGCACGAGGCGGCGCTCGTCCGCATCGAGAGCCTCGATGCGCCAGGACGGCGTCTGCGGCGCGGACTCCAGCGCATCAACCATCGATGCCAGAACGGTCTGCATGTAACCGCAGATCCGCTGCGGGTCGACGGGTTCCGCGGCCTGCGCGGTCAACTTGAAGTCGTCGCCGAAGTCGTCGACCGACAGGTCAATCGGATAACTGGAGCGCTCGCGCACCGACACCAGCGCGGTGCCCGGCGCCCACGCCGACATGTCGGAGACGCCGGCGCCATGGCGGTAATTCAACAGCGTCGTGAACAACGGCGTGCTGGCCGGCAGTGCGCTGCATCGTTGTGCCAGCGCCAGCGAGGCGTGCTCATGGCCCAGCAGTTCCGACAGCATCGCGTGCGTCCGGCGCACACCGTCCTGCACCCCCGTCTCGCCCAGCGTCACCCGAACCGGCAGCGTGTTGATGAACAGGCCCATCGCACGTTCCGCGCCCGCACCGCCTTGCAGACGGCCGAACAGCACCGTGCCGAACACCACGTCGTCGCGGCCGGTCGTCTTCGCCAGCACCTGCGCCCACGCCCAGTGGAACAGGCTCGCCGTGCTCACGCCGAGACGGCGCGCCTGATTGCGCAATCGCTGCGAGAGGGCCGGCGGCAGCGTCCGTTCGGACTCGTGCGCGTGCTCGCCGCTGCCGTGCACCTCCATCAACCCGAATGGCGCCGTCGTCTCATCGATGTCGCCCAGCATTCCGCCGAAGAACACCTCGTGCTCCTGCGGGCTGACGCCAAGGCGCGCCTGCGCGACGAAATTGCGGAACGGCACCGGTGCCGGCAACGCCTCCGCACGATCGCCCAGCATCATGCCGATCTCGCGCATCAGGATGTCCAGCGCGGTGTGGTCGAACATCAGATGGTGGTGGACCAGCCGCAGCAGCCAGCGATCATTGCGCTCGTCATGCGCGACGATGCCGCGCATCAACGGCGCGCGCCGCAGGTCGAGCCGTCGCGTGGCATCGTCGCGCTCGAGTTCGGCCGCGATGTCATCGCCGTCCAGCGACAGCGTCTGCACATCGATCCGCGCCTCGCGCCAGACGACCTGCACCGGCGCATCCAGCCCCTCCCAGAGCACCGCGGTACGCAGCACGTCGTGGCGGTCGGCGACCCGCTGCAACGCGTCGACGAACCGATCGAGTTGCGCGCGTTGCTGGAAGCCCAGCGTGATCGAGAGCAGGTACGGGTCGGCGTCCGGTTGCAGCAGGTGATGGAACAGGACGCCTTCCTGCAGTGGCGCCAGCGGATAGATGTCCTGCACGTTGGCGGCACCACCAGGCACCGTGGCGACGATCCGTGCGATCTGCGCGGCGTCAAGCGAAACCAGAGGCAGCATCTCGGATGTGATGGCCTCACAGCCCATCGGGATGGCGTTCGGCGGCACCGCCACATCGCGCCGACCTTCCTGTATGGCCCGTTCGATCGATCGCGCGAATGCGGCCAGGGTCGGACTGGCGAACAACGCCGCGATCTCGGCGGCGAGTCCTTCCTGTCGCAGGCGCTCCATCATCTGCACCGCGAGCAACGAATGCCCGCCGAGCTCGAAGAAGTTGTCGTGCCGCCCGACCCGATCCACGCGCAACAGCTCGCGCCAGATCGCCGCCAAAGCGGTTTCGACCGGTCCTTCCGGTGCTTCGTACGCACGCTGCGCGTACGCCGCGCCCTCCGGCTCTGGCAGCGCGCGACGGTCCAGCTTCCCGTTCGGCGTCAGCGGCAACCGCTCCAGCGCCACGTACGCCGCCGGCAGCATGTACTCCGGCAGCGTGCGCGACAGCCCTTCGCGCAGCCGTTGCGGGTCCGGCGTCTCGCCCGTCGGCGCCACCACGTACGCCACCAGCCGCACCTCGCCCGGTTCGTCCTCGCGCGCGATCACCGCGGCTTCACGGATCCCAGGCTGGGCCGACAGCTGCGCCTCGATCTCACCCAGCTCGATGCGCAGGCCGCGCAGCTTCACCTGCTGATCGTTGCGGCCCAGGTATTCGATCGTGCCGTCCGCTCGCCAGCGACCCAGGTCGCCGGTGCGGTACATCCGCGCACCCGCCTCCTCCGAGAACGGATCGGGCAGGAAGCGCGCCGCCGTCAGTTCCGGGCGATTGAGATAGCCGCGCGCCACCTGCGCGCCGCCGATGTGCAGTTCGCCCGGCGCTCCCACCGGCACCGGCCGGCCGTGGCGGTCCAGCAGGTACAGCCGCGTGTTCGCGATCGGTCGACCGATGTGGATCACCGTGTCCTCGGGCGTGATCACGCCCGACGTCGCCACCACCGTCGTCTCCGTCGGACCATAGTTGTTCACCAGCGCGAACGGCAGGTCCGGCGTCGGCAGCCGGTTCAGGCGATCGCCGCCGGTCAGCAGTGTGCGCAGGCCCGTGCGGCCCGACTGCCCCCGCGCCAGCGCCGCATCCGCCAGCGCCGTCACCAGGAAGCTGCTCTGCAGGTCCTGCGATTCCCACCAGTCCAGCAGCGCCGACGGATCGCCGGCCGTGCTCGACGGTGGCAACGCCAACGTCGCGCCCTGGCACAGCGCCGGCCACACCTCCCAGGTGCAGGCGTCGAACGCCACGCCCGCCGTCGACGAAGTGCGCTCGCCCCGCGACAGCGGGAACGTCTCCGTGTGCCAACCGACCAGGTTCGCCAGATGGCGATGCTCCACCATCACCCCGTTCGGCTTGCCCGTCGAACCAGAGGTGTAGATCACGTAGGCCAGCCGGTTCGGGTCCGCGACCGGCGCGATCGCGGCCGTCGTCTCCACCAGCGGCGGCAATGCATCCAGTTCCAGCACCTGCCAGTCGCCCGACAGGTCGACCTGCGCCGACAACCCGGACTGCGTCAGCACCACGCGCGGCGCACTGTCGCCCAGCAGGTCGCGCAGGCGTTCCGCCGGCGCGGCCGGGTCCAGCGGCACGTACGCACCACCGGCCTTCAGCACCGCCAGCATCGCCTGCACCAGCTCCGGACCACGCCGCAGCAGCAGCGCCACCCGCGTCTCGGGCGCCACGCCCAGCGCGCGCAACCGTTGCGCCAGGTGCTCGGCCTGCGCATTGAGTGCGCCATAGCCGATCTCGTTACCTTCGAACCTGATCGCCGGTGTCTCCGGCGAAGCCGCGGCCTGCGCCTCGAAGCGCGCGAGGACGTCGCCTGCCTGCGGGAACGCGCGCTGCGTGTCGTTCCACGCCTTGAGCACGAGCTGGCGCTCGGCATCGCCCACCAGGTCGATCGCGTCCACCGCCTGCCCATCGTCGCGGACCATGCCGCGCAGCAATGCCTCGAGGTAGCCGACATGCCGCCGCATCGTCGAGGCGTCGTACAACGCCGTCGCAAAGCACAGTGTGCCCGTGATCCGGTCGCCGGACTCCTGCAATTCGAGCGTCAGGTCGAACTTGGCATCGGTCGCAGGCGACGGCAGGACGCGCGTGGTGATGCCGTCCAGCGCGAATGCGGTCTGTGGCGCGTTCTGCCAGGCGAAGGCCAGCTGGAAGATCGGCGTGTACGCCAGCGTGCGCTCCGGCCTCAGTGCTTCCACCACCTGCTCGAACGGTACGTCCTGATGTGATTGGGCCTGCAACGCCCGCTCGCGCACCTGCGCCAGCAACTGCGTCACGGTGGGGCGGTCGCCGAAGTCAAGGCGCAACGCGAGCGTGTTGACGAAGAACCCGATCAGCGGCTCCACTTCGACGCTGACCCGGTTGGCGACGGGCGTGCCGATCACCACCTCGTCCTGCCCGGCCAGGCGCGCGACCACCGCGCTCCAGGCCGCCAGCAAGGTCATGTACAACGTCGCGCCATGGCGCTGCGAGAGCGCTTTCAACGCGGCCGTCAGGGTGCTGTCGAACTCGATCGGCAGCAGCGCGCCGCGATAGTCCTGCACCGCAGGACGCGGACGATCGGTCGGCAACGCGACCAGCGCGGGCGTATCAGACAGCTGCTCGCGCCAGAAGGCCAACTGCTGCGCCTGCACCGTACCCGGCAGCCAGCCGCGCTGCCACACCGCGTAATCCGCGTACTGCACCGGTAGCGCGGGCAACGGATCGATGTCGGCAGACGCGCCCTCGATCGCGTAAGCACGATAGAGCGCGCCCAGTTCGCGCGCCAGCACATCCATGGACCAACCGTCGGACACGATGTGGTGCATCGTGATCAACAGCACGTGGTCCTGCTCGCTCCGTCGCAACAGGCGTCCCCGGATCAGCGGGCCATGCTCTAGATCGAATGGCGCATCCGCCTCGGCCGCCTGCCAATGCGCGACCGCATCGGGAGAAGACGTCTCGTCATCGACGATCGTCTGTTGCAGCAGGGCGAAGGTCGCCGTGCCGTCGATGGACTGCATCGGCACGCCGTCAACCAGCACGAAGCGCGTCCGCAGCGCCTCGTGGCGCAACAGGAGGCGATCCAGTGCGGCCTGCAACGCGGCCACGTCCAGGCGCCCCTGCAGAGCGAGGGCGCAGGAAAGATGGTAGGCCGCACTGGCCCGCGCGCCCATGCGGGCGATGAACCACAACCGCTGTTGCGCGAACGACAGCGGCAGTTGCCTGTCGCGGGAAACCGGCACCAGCGCCGGAGGCAGATTGGAGGCCGGCCGTTCGGCCAGTGCGGCAGCGAGATCGCGAAGCACAGGCCGTGCGAACACGATCGACACCGTGGCCGGCATGCCCAGTTGCTGTTGCACGCGCGCCGCCATCTGCATGGCCAGCAACGAATGTCCGCCCAGCGCGAAGAAATGATCGTTCCGGCCAACGGTGTCGACGCGAAGCAATCCCTGCCAGATCGCCGCCAGCGCAACCTCGAGTCCGCCCTGCGGTGCCTCGTACGCGCGCTGCGCCAGCGCCTCGCTCGTGGGAGCGGGCAACGCGCGGACATCCAGCTTCCCGTTTGGCGTCCGCGGCAGTGCCGGCAGCGTCATGTAGGCCGACGGGATCATGTATTCGGGCAACGTGCGCGCCATTGCCTCGCGCAATGCCTGCGGATCGACGGCGTCGGCAGCGGCCACCACGTAGGCGACCAGACGCTTGTCGCCCGGCACGTCCTCGCGCACGCGGACCGCCACCTCGCGGATCCCCGGTTGTGTCGCCAACCGTGCTTCGATCTCGCCGAGTTCGATACGCAGCCCGCGTAGCTTCACCTGTTCATCGTTGCGGCCGACGTAGTCGAGCGTGCCGTCGGCGAGCCAGCGCACGAGATCGCCGGTCCGGTACATGCGAGCTCCATCCGCAGCGGCGAAGGGATCCGGCACGAAACGCTCGTGCGTCAGTTCCGGCCGGTCGAGGTAGCCGCGCGCCAGTCCGGCACCGCCGATCCAAAGCTCCCCCACCGTGCCGATCGGCACCGGCTGGCGGGCGGCATCGAGCACGTACACGCGCGCATTGGCGATCGGCCGCCCGATCGGCGGGCGACCCGACATCGGCGCCCGGCACGGATGCCAGGTCGCCCATACGGTCGTCTCGGTCGGGCCATACGCGTTGATGAAAGAGCGCCCAGGCGCCCAACGCTCCACCAGTGCTGGCGGACACGCCTCGCCTGCCACTACCAGCGTGCGTACGCTCGCCATGCACGCCGGCTCGTCGATCCCGGCCAGTACGGACGGCGTCAGCGTCGCATGAGTGATGCGATGTTCGAGAAGCAGATCGCGAAGGATGGGGCCCGCTACGACGGCTTCCGCCGGCGGCAGATGCAGCGAGCCACCGTTGCACAGGGCCATCATCGTCTCGAAGACGCAGGCATCGAAGCTGAAGGACGCGCATTGCAGGACGCGACTGTCCGCATCTACCTCGAAGGCGTGCCGCTGCGCCGCAGCCAGGTTGACCGCGCCGCGATGTTCCACCATCACGCCCTTGGGATGCCCCGTCGAGCCGGACGTGTAGATGACGTAAGCCAGATGATGCGGTGCCAGACCGATGTCGTCCTGCACGAGCCGGGCGGACGGGAGGGCCGCGATTGCCTCGCGTTCGACCTGCACGTCCAGCAGTGTCTTCTGCGGCGTCAGCCCTGCCTGCAAGGTGGCACGCACGGACGGCGCAATGCCGTGGGTCAGCAGCACGACCGGGGCGCTGTCATGCAACAGATAGGACAGTCGCTCGGCCGGATAGGCCGGATCCAGCGGCACATACGCACCACCGGCCTTCCATGTCGCCAGCATCGCAATCACGCGCTCGGCGCCACTGGGCATGCAGATGGCGACGCGCGCATCCGGCCCCACGCCCAGTGCGCGCAGCCGGTGCGCAAGTCGATTGGCCTGCGCATCGAGTGCGCCGTAGTGCATCACGCCATCGGCAAACGCGAGCGCCACGGCCTCGGGCGCCCGGTCGACCTGCGCTTCGAACAACGCATGGATGCCGACTGCGTGCGGAGCTTCGCAGCGCGTCTCGTTCCAGTCCACCAACTGCAATCGACGCTCGCGCTCGTCGACCAGGTCGATCGCATCGATCGGCCGGGCGTCGTCGGCGGTCATGCCGCGCAGCAACGCTTCCAGATAGCCCACATGCCGCTGCATCGTCGAGAGCTCGTACAGCGACGGCGCGAAGCCGAGGGTGCCGATGATCTGGCCCTCCACTTCCTCCAGCGACAGACACAGGTCGAACCCCGCATGATCGGCGGACGCGGTACCTCGCCACACGAAAGCCAGCTGGCAGATGGGCATGCATGCCGGCATGTGGGCCGGCGCGAGCGCTTCCACCACGCGAGCGAAAGGCACGTCCGCATGTGCCTGCGCCCGAGACGCGCGCACGGCCGCCTGCGCCAGCAACTGCGCAGGGCTTGGCCATTCGTGCAGGTCCAGTCGTAGCGCGAGCAGATTGTCGGATGCTCCCGCCGCGATCCCGGCGTCGGAAAGACTTGCGGACACCGCGCCGATGACCACCTCGTCCTGCATGGACAGGCGCGCCACGAGCGCCGCCCAGGCAGCCAGAAGCGTGACCGGAAGCGGTGTGCCATGGCGCCGGGAAAGCGCCTTCAGCGACGCCGTCAGTTCGCGATCGAACGCGACCGGCAGCGATCCGCGTGCATCGTCCCGTACCGAGGGCCGCGGGCGATCTGTCGGCAGGGCGACCAGCGTCGGTGCGCCAGCCAGATGCTCGCACCAGAAATCGAGCTCCCGTTGCAGCGCAGGAGACAGCTGCGAAGGAGACGATTGCGATGCGGAATCTTGAGCGGTCCGCTGTGCACCGGAATCACTGGACAAAGCGTCATCGTGGCACGTGTCGTGCTTGTTCATTCCAAAATCCTTTTCGTGGGCCTCCAGGCCGCAGGGCGACTGGAGGCGATCCTTGGCGATCTGCGGCATGCCGCATCCCGCCATCCTTCATGGGCAGGTCATCCGCGAAACCGCATGGCCGTCATGCGGTACCGGGCGCCTGCTCCGAGTAAAGCGCTTGTTCGTTGCAGATTCGTGCAGATCGACAGGGAAATTTGTCGTCGTGCACGTCAGGCAGCGACGAAAGAACGCATCGGGCATCGCCGACCGTTTCGCCGGCACCCGATCATTGTTTCGTGCACCGATGGATCACCGTCGTTGCGCGCGGCCCCTTTGCCTACCCACGCGCACAATCGCGGCACTTCGCGAAGCCGCGCCGACCGTCCGGGCAACTCCGGTGTCGGTCGGCCATGGCCTGCACTGGCGACGTCCGAACCATGGGACGGTGCGCAGCATCGCTGCGACAAGTGTTCGGCCACGTCAACTTTCGAAAGCATTCCATGCTCGTGATGATCTCCATGCGGGCGCTAACCTAATAGCAGTCGTCGATCAGCGCAATAGACAAAAGTTGCAAGAATTCATGATGCGACATCCACGTCGCGCATGAATATCCTGAAACGAAATGCTATTTCGTGATCGATCTTCGCATTCGTGCAGTACGCCACAGATTGCAAAGTGACCCCGGCAACGCTGACATCCCATCAAGCATGTTGCGCGCAACGACAGCACAACCGATGAAATCGATCTCACATGCACTTCAGCGTCGGCTGCGTATCGCTGCATGACTTGCATGCAGTGAAAATGGTTCGCGCAGGATGCGTATCGAAAGTCACGATGATCATCTTGATGCGATGCCATCCCGCAACGCGTGCAATCAAAGCCGCGACGGCCACCCGCACATGGGGTCTCCCGGGGATCGCATGAAAAAATTCAGGCAGACGCAGCGCTTGCCGGGACGGGAACTCGATGCCGCCAAGTGCGGCCATCGGATGCTGGATCAGAACGGGATATCGTCGTCCGCGAAATCGGCACCGAAATCGGCCGCCTTGGCCGGCGCGGATTCGCGGCGCGGTGCGCCGCCCTGCGGCTGCGACGGGCGCGGCGCACGCGATTCGCCACCCCCACCGTATTCACGGCGCCGGCACCTTCGGCACGGCCGCCGAGCATCTGTATCTCGTCGGCGATGATGTCGGTGCTGTAGCGTTCGACACCGTCCTGACCGGTGTACTTGTCGTAGCGGATGCTGCCCTCGACGTACACCTGCGAACCCTTGTTAAGGCACTCGCCCGCGATCTCGCCGAGCTTGCCGAACAAGGTCACCCAGAAGAAGGTTCCTGGGAGCCGGGAATGAGGAAAGACGGGGGCGCCGTCGCGCAGGCCTGAGCCTGGGGACAGGACGTTCACGAAAAACGCCCGGCTCCCCAAGGGGGCCGGGCGCAGGGTGTGCTGCAGGGATTTCAGGCGTCTAGTGCGAGGCCAGCGCCTGCCCGACTGGTTCAGTTGCCAGGGCTACCGGTTCATGCCGGGCGCGCCAGGTCGAGGCGGTTTCGCCGTGCCAGGCCTTGAATTGCCGGGCAAAGCTGCACGGGTCATGGAAGCCGCAGGCCTCGGCGAGCTCGGTGATCGACAGTTGGCTGAATTGCAGCAGATCCCTCGCCCTCTGCATGCGCAGGCGCATCGAGGCCTTCTGCAGGGTTTCCTGATAGACGGCGTGGAAGGTCTTGGACAGCCACCAGCTGGAAAACCGGGTCATTTCCATCAACTCCTCGATCCGCAGCATGCGGTGGGGGTTGCCCTCCAGATACAGCCTCGCCTTCTGGATGCGGGAAAAGATCCGGGTCTTGCGGTGGAAGGAGCGCCCGGGGCAGCGCTCGATCATTCCGGCGAAATCGTCCTGTGCCGCCTGCCAGTGCTTGAGCAGCGGCTTCAGCCCCCGCATCAGCGCGGCGATGCCGGCCTCCTCGGGCGTGGCGGCACAGTGGCGCCACAGCCGCAGCGCGACGCGACGGTCGTGCAGGGGGACGACGCCCCGCCCGGCCAGCAACCCGCGGTCGGTCGAGTCCAGGGATCCGTGCATGACATCGGGGGTCAGCATCAGCCCGAGGGTGAACCCGGTTTCGCCCGCTTGGACTTCCGGCATCGACCCGCGCTCCAACGCGATCCACTCGCCGGCGCGCAGCGTGAAGCTGCCTTCGATGGCGCTGATCTGGGCGGTGCCGCGCAACTGCAGCCAGAACGAGAACATCGCCGCCGGCGCGCGCACGCGCTGCGAGCGGGAGGCCGCGACCAGCCGGACCGGCCGGGAAGTGACCACCGCCGCCAGGGCGGGGGGCAATCGCGCGTCGTGCGCGGTCACGAAGGTGTCAGGCATGGCGGGCTCCTGATGATCGCTGGCGAATCGCATGGATGGGGCTGGCGAGGTAGGTTGTAGCGCCACCTTGGCTGGGATGCGCGAGGTATTCGTCGAGTTGCATCCCAGCCCCGACCAGTAGCAGGAAAATCGACGAAACCGCCATTTGCGGCGACGAAACAATCGGGGCCGCGCCTTGGCGGCATTGGCGTTGCGCGGTCCCGCCCCGGATGTCCCGAACCATTCGTCACGCCGTGCGCCCGAGCGGTGTCGCCGCCAACTAGTCCGCTTGCATCGCGCGGCGACGACGGGTACACCACATCGCCAGCGCGTGCCGTCTGGAACGAGCCTTCCAAAACCGACAAACCGGTGCAATGACCATTTCCCGCAACCTCATGCAGGCCCTTCCCGGCCTGCGCCGGCTCGACCCGCTGGATCGCACCGTCGTAGCGCTCACGCTGGCGGTCTGGGCGATGCACTACGTCATGCGCACCATGCTCAGTCTGATGCCGGGCGATACCTGGATCGAACCGGGCAGCCTGGCCGCACGCACCGTCGCCAGCACCATCGGGATTGCGCTGTGCCTGGGGATCCATGCCGCCTTGAAGAAAGCCGATAGCGACCGCCCCTGGCGGCTGCTGGGATACGCGCTGGTGCTGAGCTTTCCCGCATCGCTGCTGCTGACTTTCGCGGGCGAATACGTCTTCCGCTACTTCACCGACTACTACTCGATGTACCCGGATCGGTGGATGTCGCAGATGGAGCTGGGCGAGACCTATAAGGCCTATCAGTGGAACTTCTTCGCCTGGTGCGCGCTCTATGCCGCTGCGCGCAACAACGCCGAAGTGCGCCGCCGCGACCAGCAGCTGGCCGACGCCACCAACGCCGCGCAGCAGGCGCAACTGCTGGCCCTGCGTCTGCAGATCAATCCGCACTTCCTCTTCAACACGCTAAACACGCTCGCCGGCCTGATTGTGCTTGGCCGCACCGCCGAGTCGGAGAAGATGGTGCTGAGCCTGTCGCGCTTCCTGCGCTACACGCTGGCACGCACGCCTTCGCAGCTGACGACGGTCGCCGATGAAATCGGCATGCTGCAGCAGTACCTGGAAATCGAAGCGGCGCGCTTTTCCGACCGGCTCAAGGTCACATGGGACATCCCGGCCGATTGCACCCAGGCGATGGTGCCCAGCCTGATCCTGCTCCCGCTGGTGGAAAACGCGCTGAAATATGGTCTGGGCGGCTCCGATCGTCCGGTCGAGATCGTCATCGATGCCCGCCACGAAGGCAGCGAACTCGTGCTCGGCGTGGAGGACGATGGCGGCAGCACGCACGGCAATGCCGGCGGCGGCATGGGCATCGGCCTGTCCAACGCACGCCAGCGGCTCACGGCCCTGTATGGCGACGACGCGCGCCTCGACAGCGGCCCGCTCGAGCACGGCTGGCGCAGTGTGATCCGTGTACCTTGGCAGGAAGACCAGGTGCTGGAAAACGCTGCGTGATCCGGATCCTGCTGGCCGACGACGAACCCATCGCGCTCGATCGCCTGGAACTGGCGGTTGCCGGCATTCCCGATGCGCAGCTGGTGGCGAAGGCGCGCAACGGCAAGGAGGCGCTGGCGTTCATTCGCGAACTCAAGCCGGACATTGCGGTGCTGGACATCCAGATGCCGGTCAAGGACGGGTTCGCCGCGATCGCCGAACTCAAGCCGGGCGAACATCTGCCAGAAATCATCTTCGTCACCGCCTACCAGGAACACGCGGTGCGTGCGTTCGAGGTGCATGCGGTCGATTACCTGCTCAAGCCGGTCTCCTTCGAGCGCTTCCGCGAAGCCGTGCGCCTAGCACGAGCGCGCCTCGATGCGCGTGCGGCCGAAGTCCGCTTCGCCGAGCTGCAGCAGCTGATAGCGAGCCTGCGCGACTCCGGCACACCCGAAAGCGGCGCGGTCTACGAGCGCGAGTTCTGGGTCCGCACCCGCGATGGCATTGTCAAGGTCGCGGCGGAGGCCATCGAGGCAATTACGGCGGAAGGCGATTACGTGCTGCTGCACGCGGGCGGCAAGTCGCACCTGCTGAAGGACACCATCAGCTCGTTGTCCACCCGGCTGGATCCCGCGGTCCACCTGCGCGTGCACCGTTCCACGATCGTGAACCTGAAACAGGTCGCCAGCCTGCGCCGGCGTGGCCCCAAGGGCCTGTCGCTGACCCTGGCCTCAGGCGCCGACTATGCAATCGGGCCGAACTACACAGATACGGTTCTCAAGGTCGTCAACGCCCGGCGCTGGCGTTGAATCCATACGGGCAGTCGGCGCGGTCGCTGCCCGTATAATTCCGGCTATGTCTGCCGATTCTTCCCTGCGCCCCGCGACGTCGTCGCTTCCCGATCTGGCCACCATCCAGGCCCTTGCCCGCGACGACATGGCGTCGGTCGATGCCCTGATCCGGCGCCGTCTCGCCTCGGACGTGGTGCTGATTAACCAGGTCGCCGAATACATCGTCAATGCCGGCGGCAAGCGCCTGCGCCCGATGCTGTTGCTGCTCGCCGCCGGCGCGCTGGGACATCGTGGCCCGGACGCGCACCAGCTCGCCGCGGTGGTCGAGTTCATCCACACCGCCACGCTGCTGCACGACGACGTCGTCGACGAGTCCGACCTGCGCCGCGGCCGCAAGACCGCCAATGCGGTGTGGGGCAATGCGGCCAGCGTGCTGGTCGGCGACTTCCTGTATTCGCGCAGCTTCCAGCTGATGGTCGAACTCGACCAGATGGAAGTCATGCGCATCCTTGCCGATACCACCAATCGCATCGCCGAAGGCGAAGTGCTGCAGCTGTTGCACGTGCGCAATCCGGACACGGACGAAGCCGCCTATCTGCGCGTCATCGAACGCAAGACCGCGGTGCTGTTCGCCGCGGCGACGCGCCTGGGCGCGCTGCTGTCGGGTGCGGATGCGGCCACCTGCGATGCGATGCACGACTACGGCATGAACCTGGGTTACGCCTTCCAGATCGCCGACGACGTGCTCGATTACGCCTCGGACGCGGAAACGCTCGGCAAGAACCTCGGCGACGATCTCGCCGAAGGCAAGGCTACGCTGCCATTGATCCACGCGATGCTGCACAGTGATCCAGCTACTCGTGACCGCCTGCGCCAGGCGGTGGAACATGGCGATACCGACGCCCTGCCCGACGTGCTGCAGGCGATCCGTGCAACAGGCGGTCTCGACTACAGCCGCAGCCGCGCCTACGAATACGCCGAGGCGGCCGAGCGCGCACTTGCCGGCATCGGTGACAATGCCTATACGGCGGCGCTGCGTGGATTGGCGCGGTACGCGGTGAGCCGCGACTACTGACGATTCGTAGCGCCGGGCCCGCCCGGTGCGTGGACCGCAACGAGCGGCGCCGAAGCAAGTTCGGCCGTGCCCAGACTGCCTTGTAGAGCGGAGCTCTGCTCCGCTGCTTTTGCTGTTGCTGATTCAAGCCTTGAGATGCGAGAGCAGCCGAGCAAGCTCGGCTCTACAAAGCGGGACTTATTTCGCAGCGAATCGCTCGGCGAAGAAGTCGTCCATCATGCGAAACGCCCGCGTCGCCGCGACGGCGTTGTAACGGCAGTTGCCCTCGCCCGCTTCTTCCTCGACTTCCGTGAAGCAATGCACCGTGCTGCCGAAGTCGACGAACTGCCAGTCGGCTTTCGCGTCGTTCATTTCCTTCACGAACGCCTGGTGCTGTTCGGCGGACACGTTCGCATCGTCGGCGCCATTGAGCACCAGCACCGGCGCCTTCATGCCACCGGGTTGTGCATGAGCGGAGGGCTTCAGATTGCCGTGGAAGCTCACCACGCCCGCCACATCAGCCCCGCTGCGCGCCAGGTCGAGCACGGCACCACCTCCGAAGCAGAAGCCGATGGCACCAATACGGCTCGCATCCAGCGGCGCCTTATCCTGCTGTTTCAAGACCTCCACGGCCTTCGCAACACGCGTAGCGAGGCCTTCGGGTGCGGCGTAAGCGGACTGCAAGGCCTTGCGTGCCTCGTCGTGATCCTTGGGATTCACGCCCTTGCCGTACACGTCGGCAAGCAGGATCACGTATTTGTCGCCGGCGATGCGCTTGGCCTTCTCGACGGCACCAGCATTGACGCCCATCCAGTTGGGCACCATGACCAGGCCGGGCCGTTTCTGCGCCGACGCATCGTCGTACACGACATAACCGGCAAAGGCCTGCTTGCCGATCTTCCATTCGACCGGCTTGGCCTGCATCGCGGCCAGGGCAGGTGCAGCGGACAACATCAGCAGGACGGCAGCGATAAGACGGCGCATGACGAGCTCCTCCGCAAAGTGGCGAAAGCGTAGGCAGCGATCGTGGTCGCCGCGTGAAATCGCGATGGTAGCCGCGTGCGGTCTGGCAACGATTGGCTGCTTCCCTCGCCCCGCTTGCGGGGTGAAGGCGGGTGCTTGTGCGCCACTGGCGCACGCCCGACTGAACGCCTTCGCGCTGTGCGCGAAGGCCGGGGGCAGAGCGAGGGACAGCGTTGCGCAGCGACGCAGGGTGAGGGGACGTCGCAGCGACAGCAAAGCGCCCCTCATCCGCCCTTCGGGCACCTTCTCCCCGCTTCGCGGGGAGAAGGAGAAAAACAAGGGCACCGTTGTTGCGGTAGCACAGGAGTGACGCAGGCAACGTGCCTTACGCGATGCCGAGCCCCGGAATCGCGCTGATGGTGTCTGGGTCGAAACCGGCCAGTTCGGCGAAGTGGCGGCCGCGTGCCACGTAATCGCGATACACGCCATAACTGGGCGCGCCCGGCGACAGCAACACGACGCCGTCCTGCCCCAACACGGCTTGCGCCTGTTGCACGGCATCGGCCAGGTCCGTCGCGGTACTCAGGACGAAGGCGCCGTCCTGCGCGACCGGCTTCAACAGCTCGTTGATGCGCGGTCCGTTCTGGCCCATGGTGATGATCGCGACAGGCGCGGACTTGCGCATCGCGACCGCGAATTCATCCCACGGCAGTCCACGATCGTGCCCGCCCACGAGAATCGCCACGCGGCTCCCGCGGAACAGGTCCAGCGCAGCCAGACTCGCATGCGGCGTGGTGCTGATCGAATCGTTGACATAGGTAAGGCCGTCGCGCGTGCCGACGGTCTGCAGACGATTCGGTAGCGGCCGGAAGCTGGCGGCATGCGGCGCCAACGCAGCGGCATCCAGACCCATTGCCTCGATCGCGGTGAGCACCGCACACAAGTTGCTGCGGTTATGGCGCCCGGGTAGCGGCAGCGACGCCGTGTCCAGCACGAAGTCGTCGCCGCGATACAACGCGTCTTCGCGCAGATGCCAGCCAGCTTCGTGACCGAACCAGCGCACCTCACTGTTGGGCAACTGCAATGCCGACAGGATCGGATCATTGGCATTGAGCACCGCGATACGCGGCCGTGCATCCGTCAACAAACGCAGCTTGTCGGCGATGTAGCGCTCGTGCGAACCGTGCCAGTCGAGATGTTCGGGAAAGATGTTCAGCGCGATTGCGACGTCGGGACGCGCGCCGCTCGCGCCGACGTCGCCGGTCTGGTAACTCGACAGCTCGATCGCCCAATATTCCGGCGCCGGCTGCGGGTCCAGCACTTCCAGCAGCGGCAGCCCGATATTGCCGACCAGACCGGTCACATGCCCGCCGGCGCGCAGCAGATGCGCCAGCAGCGAGGTCGTGGTGCTCTTGCCCTTGGTACCGGTCACGCACACGGCATTGCGGACGAATCCGTCCGCATCGGCGTGTTCGCCGAACCACAGCGCGGTACCGCCGATGAAACGCGTGCCCTGCTCGGCCGCCGCGATCGCTTCCGGCTTGTAAGGACTGATGCCGGGCGACTTCACCACGATGTCGAACGCGCCCAGCCGCTGGCCGCTGGCGTCGGTCTCGACGGACAACATTGCATCATCGGCGGCCTGCGCATCGGCCGCTTCCGCGGCGTTGCAGAACAGCGTCAGCGCGAGCTGCGGCAGCTGCGCGCGGATGACGCGATAGGCGGCGCGCCCTTCGCGGCCCCAGCCCCACAACGCGACCTTGCGGCCTTCGAGCTGCCGGATTTCAAGCGCTGAGCTGGGCACGCAGGCGGTCCCACAACTTGGCGGGGATGCGATGTTCCTCGTCGATCACCAGCAGCGGCTCGATACGCAGTTCGGTTTCGTCGAGTTGCGGCCGGATCTCGCGTGCGAAACGTTCGACCAGCGCGTCCTCGCGCCACTCCGGACGACTGCTCAATGCAGCCATTGCCGCGCGCGACTCACGGCCTTCGCCGACGCATTCGAATGGCTTGTGGTCCAGATATTCGAGCAGCGCGTCATAACCCGCGGTCTGCGCCGGGTCATCGAGCAGGTTGCGGCCAAAGATCCCGACCAGGCGCGGCTTCGGCATGAACGGTGCCAGCG
The DNA here is from genome assembly GCF_054779815.1 of Lysobacter tyrosinilyticus. NCBI lineage: Bacteria > Pseudomonadati > Pseudomonadota > Gammaproteobacteria > Lysobacterales > Lysobacteraceae > Lysobacter > Lysobacter tyrosinilyticus. The sequence goes on along the minus strand of NZ_BAAGXN010000001.1, from coordinate 1,465,696 downwards.
CGAGGAACACGAAGTGGCACTTAGGGCACACGCCGCACCAGCGATTGGCCGGACGCTCGCCCAGGATGTGGAAGTTGCGATTGCAGCTGCTGAAGTGCGCGTCGTAGTGATCGGTCTTGGCGAACTGGCGCGCGACGGCGAGTTCGCTGAGCGGTCGCAGCAGCGAGTAGTAATGCAGGTCGGAGGCGATGTGGCGCTGCAGGTAGTCGCCGAACGCCTGCTCGCACGCCCAGCCCTTGGACCACTGGTGATTCACTTCGCCGGTGCCTTCAATAAGGCTGCCGTAGCTGGCGGAGCGCTCGTTGGAGAACACGATCTGGTCGACGCCGTGCAGCAGCGCGGCCAGCGTCATGATCGCCGAGTTCAGCACCGTCACCGGGATATGGCCGTTCCATGCTCCTTCGCGGTTGTAGTCGAACAACTGCGGCGCCAGGGCGCGCCCCAGATTGAGCGTCGGCAGACCGGTGCGTTCAGCGCACGCGCGGATCAGCTGCGAACCACCGACCCAGGTCACAGTCTGCGCGACACCGAGCTTGCGCAGCGCTTCGATGCTGACCAGCGAATCCTTGCCGCCACCGATCGCGACCAGCGCCTGCTCGCGCAGGCCCAGCGCCGGAGCGGCGGCCTTGGCTTCGCCTGCGACCGGGAAGTTGATCTTGCCGTGCAGATTCAAGCCGTTGCGATAGGCGAATTCGCCCAGGCCGTTGACGTAGATCAGTTCCAGCAGCGCCGCGGTATCGGCATCGATCGCGTAGGAATCGATGCGAATGTCTTCCGGCACCGCCGCCTTGTAGTAACTCACGCCAGCGATGAGATGCAGCAGACGCAGTGCGCGCTCGACCGCGGCCGCACGCTCACCGTCGAGCGTGAACGGAGCACCGGGAATCGTGACGGTCTCGATCAGCTCCGGGCCGTCGTCGAATGCATACACCAGCTGCGCGACACCCGTGGCCGCATCGAACGTGCAACGCACGAAGCGGAAGCTCTTGATCGCGTCGCGTTGGAATTTCCAGTTACTCATTTCAGAACCTGTAGGGCGGGTCTTGACCCGCCGATTTCTGCCGCAGGAAGGCGGGTCAAGACCCGCCCTACGCCTTATCCAATGAAGTCTTCTGCCGGCAGCGCCCGCAGGTTGTACGTGTTCGCCATCGCCATGCCGTAGGCGCCGGCATCGGCCACCAGCAGCACATCGCCTTCGCTCGTCGACGCCGGCAACAGGCGACTGCGACCGAGCACGTCTCCGCTTTCACAGATGGGGCCGACGACGTCGAAGGCCAATGCGTTCGCGTCTGCCCACCGCGTGAGGTTGTGGATGCCGTGGTAGGCCTCGTACATCGCCGGACGAATCAGCGCATTCATGCCCGCATCGCAACCGACGCGGCGCACGCCGTCCTTCTCGATGACCTGGGTGACGCCCAGCAGCAGCACGCCGGCCTCGGCGACGAGGTAGCGGCCCGGCTCGATCACCAGCCCGTAACGGGGATACGCCGCCTTGATCTCGTCCAGTCCCTGGCGCCAGGCGACCAGATCGAAATCCTGCGCGTCGGGCGTGTACGGAATCGGCAGACCGCCACCAATGTCGATGGTTTCGACCGTGCCGACGTTGTCCGCCAGCCCGGCCAACTCCGCGTACACGCCGCGCCAGTGGCGCGGATCGTCGATACCGCTGCCCAGATGCGCATGCAGGCCGCTGATGCGGACGTTGAGCTTGCGCGCCTCGGCGAGGAAGGCATCGAAGCGCGTGATCGGCAGACCGAACTTGGCGGCGACGCCGCCGGTCTTCACCTTCTCATGGTGGCCTTCGCCATGACCGAGGTCGAGGCGCAACCAGATCGTGCGGTTGCGGAACACGTCCGGCCAACGCTGCAGCGCTTCCACATTGTCGAGCGTGACCGTGACGCCGCGCGCGAACGCCGCCTCGTACTCGCGGCGCGGCGCGAAGCTGGGCGTGAACAGCACGCGCGATGGCGCGAGGTTGGGAACGGTGGCGAAGACGTGGTCGAGTTCGGCCTGCGACACGCATTCCAGCCCGAAGCCTTCGCCCACGATCGTGCGCAGGATCCCGGCATTCGGATTGGCCTTGATCGCATAGAAGCAACGATCGATGGCCTCCACGGCCAGCAGCCCACGCGCGCGTTCGCGCACGGTGGCGAGGTCGTACACGTAACGCGGCGTGCCCGCCTGTGCGTGTTGCAGCAGCGTCTCGCGCGCGCCCACCCACCAGGCCGATGCGCGCTCGACCTTGCCGTGCGCGATCTCGCGCCAGCTCGGGCCGAATACGCTCGCGTCGAGCACCGGCATCGCGCCGCCGCGGATCAGCTCCGCATGCAACTGCGGCAGCATGCCGTCGGCGTCGGCTTCATCGATAACGAAGGTGAGGTTGAGGTCGTTGGACGACTGCGAGATCAGGTGCACGCGTTCGCGGCCGAAAGTCGCCCAAACGTCGGACAGCTTGTGCAGCAGCGAACGCATGCCGCGGCCGACCAGCGTGATCGCCGCGCACGGTGCGATCACTTTCACCCGGCACACTTCGGCGAGGTCGGCGCTGAGCGCTTCGAGCACGTTGGAATTCACCAGATTCTCGCTGGGATCCAGCGAGACGGTGACGTTGGTTTCCGACGAGCCGATCAGGTCGACCGACAGGCCGTGGCGCTTGAAGCGTTCGAACACGTCGGCAAGGAAGCCGACCTGCTGCCACATGCCGATGCTTTCCATCGACACCAGCACGATGCCGTTGCGGCGACTGATCGCCTTCACGCCCGGGACGGTCGCCGCCGATGCGTCGATGCGCGTACCCGGGAGGTCGAAGCGCTCGGTGTCGAGGATCATCATCGGCACGCCCGCTTCGCGGCACGGGCCGATCGAACGCGGGTGCAGCACCTTGGCGCCGGTCGTCGCGATTTCCTGCGCCTCGGCGTAATCCAGTCGCGTCAGCAGGCGTGCATCGGGCACGTCGCGCGGATTGGTGGTGAACATGCCCGGCACGTCGGTCCAGATCTCCACACGTCGCGCCTTCAACAGCGCGCCGAAGTACGCCGCCGATGTATCCGAACCGCCGCGACCGAGAATCGCCGTGCCGCCATCGCCGTGACGCGCGATGAAACCCTGCGACAGAAGCATCGGCGCCGGTTGCGTCGCAAAGCGCTCGACGAAGGCGGCATCGCTGCTGTGGCGGCAATTCACCGACAGCCGCTGCGCCCACGCGCTGGCATTGGGCAACGACACGGCATCGAGCCACTCACGTGCATCGCACCAGCCGAAATCATGCCCCTGCGAACGCAAGTAGGCCGCGCCCAGCGTGGACGAAAGCAGCTCGCCCTGCGCCAGCACCTCGGCCTGCCAGTCGAGGGTGCGCTCGGCTGCGCGCGGATCGCTACCCAGCGCCTGCAGCGCATTGAGGCGTGCGCCCAGCACCTGGTCGGCGTCAAGATCGAGTTCCGCACAGAACGCGCGATGGCGTTCGACCAGCGCCGCGATGCGCGCGGCAATGCCGTCACCGTTCGCAATAGCCTGCAACTCGTTGGTCACGCCCGAAAGCGCCGACACCACCACCAGCACGCGCGCGCCGTCCTCGGCCATGCGTTTCGAAGCGAGGCGGCCAATGGTGTCCCAACGATTGCGGCGCGAAACGGAGGTGCCGCCGAACTTGAGTACTACCCAGGGAGTCGCTCCCGCTGTCACTGATGTATGTCCTTAGGTGATGAGGAAAGAAAATGTCCGCGCGAGTCCGCGGACCTCTAGAATCCGGCTCGCTGGCCGGAACGCCGTGCGCAGGCACGAAACCGGCGCACAAGACGGCGATTCTAGTCGAACCGGCCGTCCGCTTGCCCCCTCAACCTGCGTCCTCCGAGAGTTGTTTCAAATGAAACGTCGTTATCTGCAACTGGACGTCTTCGCCGGCCAGCCCGGCGATGGCAACCCCCTGGCGGTCGTGCTCGACGCCGAAGGCCTGGACGACACCACCATGCAGGCCATCGCCAAGTGGACGCGCCTGCCGGAAACGACGTTCGTATTCCCGCCGACCCAGCCCGGCGCGAGCTACCGCATCCGCATGTTCAGTCCGCGCCGCGAGGTGCCCTTCGCCGGCCATCCCAGCGTCGGCACCGCGCACGCGGTGATGGAAGCCGGCCTGGCCGCGCCACGCGATGGGCTGCTGCAGCAGGAAGGCATCGCGGGTGTGCTGCCACTGAAGGTCGTCGGCGAAGGCCGCACCCGCACGATCGCCGTACGCACGCCGCGGGCGCGCGTGGTCGAAATCACCTCACCGTCCGATCCGCGCCTGGTAGAGGCCCTGCGCGGGCTGCCGCTGGGCGAGCTGCCACCGGTACTGATGGACGGTGGCCGCCGCTGGTGGCTGGCCGAAATCGCGAACGAAGCCGCCCTGCGCACGGCCACGCCGAACTGGGACGCCATCGCCGAACTGGCACAGGCGACCGAAACCATGGGCCTGTTCGTCTACGCCCGCAGCGCCGACCCGGTCTACTACTACGCGGTGCGTGCCTTCGTGGGTGCCCCGGCGCGGTTCGAGGACGCGGCGTCTGGCGCCGCGAATGCGACCCTGGCCGCCTGGCTGGCCGCTCGGGGCGCTCTGCCCAATACCGAAGGCGCGTATCGCATCAGCCAGGGCCGCGAAGTCGGCCACGACGCGATCATCGACCTGCACGTGGACGCCGATGGCGAGGTCTGGTCGGGTGGGCGGGTGTGCGATGTGGTGACCGGCGAGATCGATTGGACAGTGTGATTGGCTGCTTGATCGCCAGTCGACGTATCGCTTTTGCTCGTCATGCCGCTGCTTTTTGCGTAGCCGCTGCTTTTGCTCGCCATCCCGGCGAAAGCCGGGATCCAGCTTTCCGAAGCAGGTCAACGGCTGGATCCCGGCTTTCGCCGGGATGACGAAGGAAAGTCACTGGCAACTGACAGCTACCAAACCAACTGAGAACACCCGCGCCCCAATGACCCAACTGACCAACCAAGTCGTCTGGATCACCGGCGCCTCCAGCGGTATCGGTGAGGCGCTGGCGAAACTCGCCGCGCAACGCGGCGCAAAACTGGTGTTGTCGTCGCGACGCGAAGCGGAACTCGAACGCGTGCGCGCCGCCTGCCCGCGCCCCGGCGACGTCGCCGTGCTCCCGGTCGACCTGGCCGATTTCGGCGATGCCGATGCCCTCGCCGCACGGGCCGCCAGCTTCTTCGGCCCCATCGACGTCCTGGTCAACAACGCCGGGATATCCCAGCGCACCGCGATGCTCGACACCGGCATGCCTGCCTATCGCCGGCTGATGGAAATCGACGTCTTCGCGCCGATCGCGCTGACCAAGGCCCTCGCACCAGGCTGGGTCGAACGCGGTCACGGCCATGTGGTGGTGGTGAGTTCGGTATTCGGCTACATCGCGATGGCGCGCCGCACCGGCTACGCGGCGGCCAAGCATGCGCTGCATGGCTTCTTCGACAGCGCGCGCATCGAGCTGGGTCACAAGGGCGTGCACTTCACTCTCGCCTGCCCAGGCTTCGTCCGCACCAACGTGTCGGTGAATGCGCTCGGCCCCGGCGGCGAACCGTATGGCAAGTCCGACCACGACATCGATGGCGGCATGGACCCACAGGTATGCGCGGACAAGATCTGGCGTGCGGTGGAAGCCGATCGCTATGAAGTGACGATCGCCGGCATCGAGCGCGTCGCCGTGCTGATCAAACGCTTCCTGCCGCTGCGGTTGTATACGGCGTTCGCGCGGCGGCTCAGGGTCAACTGACCTGTTCCCGCAGAGCTGGGCCTGCTCGGCTCCACGAGAGAAAAAAAGAAGAAGGGGCGCATGGCCCCTTCTTCGTATGCAACGGCGACTGTTACTCGGCCCGAACATCCACGCGAACGCGAATGCGATCGCCGGGGTGATAGTTGGTGCGCGTCGTGTACTGATGCCCGGCATATTCGTAGGTCACGTCGTACGCTTGCACCGCGCGGTCGTTGCTGTAATAGCCGCTGCCATTGGCCGGCACCGGATCGCACACCGTCACCGTGCCGACGCGGTCGGGCTGGCGCTGGCGCTGGTTGTGCTCGTAAATCTGCCGGCCGGCCATGCCACCGGCCATCGCTCCCACCGCCGCTGCAGCCGTGCTTCCGCTGCCACCGCCGACTTTGCTGCCCAGCACGGCACCGACGACGCCGCCAACCACGGTCGCAACAGTAGCGCCGGTGCGGGTACCCGAGTTGCGGTTGCCGTACTGGTCGTAATAGCCGTCGTTGCTGTAACCATCGTTGCGGTAATAGCCGTCGCGGTTGTAGCCATCGTTGCCGTAGTAGTCGTCGCCGCGGACGTAGCCGCTGTTGCGCTGGTAGCAACGCTGCGAGTTCGAAGTCGAATAACCGGAGCCATAACGATCGAATGCCGGATCGACGCGGATCACGCGTGCATAGTCGTAGCGCACATTGGGATCCTGGGTCGTCGAGTACGGCGCCGTCGAGCGATAGGTCTGCGCCGAAGCAAGACCGGTAGTGGCCGCCAGGCACAGGGCCAGGGTCGAGGCGAGCGTGCGCTTCATGGTGGACTCCGAACGCCGGAATGGCGTGCGCGGATCGTCGAGCCGCTGCGGTCAATGCAGGCTGAATTTCGCCGGCATCGAAACGAGGATTTACCTGGCCGACAGCCAGGTGGCGACCCGGGCGACCGTATCCGTTGCGCAACGGCCCAGCAATGGCCCGACGTGACTGGGCGAATCCGCTTCGATCAAGTCCATGCCCCACTCGTTCGCGAGAGCGCGAGTGATGGCGGGCGGTACATCTTCGTCCTGCCGCGATACGACGCACAGGACCGGACATTGAGGCCTGGCCATCGGGATGCCCGCGTGCGCTGCACGCAGCACCGCACCGGATTCATCACGCCAATGGCGGTACGCGAACAACGCCGTCGCGTCGTCCGAATCCGGCATGGCCCGTCGCGTGGACGCCAATCGCGCCTCCCGCTGCCACGGCACCACATCGGGCCAATCGCGCGACGGCAACGACGCCGTCCATGGCGCTGGCGGCAGCGGGTTCACCAGGACCAGGGCAGCCGCGGCGTCGGCGCATCCCAGCGCCAACAGGCCGCCCAGGCTCGCACCGATCACCACACGCGGCTGCGGGAGTGCGACGAGCGCGGCCTTGGCTTGTTCAAAGTAATGCTGGTAGCGGGTTTCAACCAATCCCGCTGCCGTCGGCTGCAGATCCAGCGCGACCGGCTCGACGCCCGAAGCAGCAAGCACGGCGCGCCACAAATTCCATTCCCAAGCGCCACCGCCGGCCCCGTGCAGCAGGAGCGCGTGTCGGACCGACGATGGCATGGGAATCCGGACTCAGCCCTGCAGAGTGGCCGACAGCGACACCGGCACCGACAGCGCGCGCGAGATCACGCAGCCGGCCTTGGCGGCCTCGGCGATCTGCTGGAACTGCTCGGCCGTGATACCCGGCACCTTCGCGTTCACGACCAGGTTGACGCCGGTGATGGTCGGACCCGGATCCATGCCCGGCTCCATCGTCGCCTCGGCGCGGGTTTCGATCGTTTCGGGAGTGAAGCCGGACTTACCCAGCACCGCCGACAACGCCATGCTGAAGCAGCCCGCGTGCGCGGCGGCCAGCAGCTCTTCCGGATTGGTGCCCTTCTCGTCGCCGAAGCGGGTCTTGAAGGAATAGTTTTGGTTGGCGAACAGGCCGCTCTGCGGGGTGCTCATGTTGCCCTTGCCGGCTTGCAGGTCACCTTGCCAAACCGCATCCGCGTAACGCTTGAAGGCCATGTCGTTGCTCCATTGGTGAGGGGGCGCACAGGGTATCGCCGCGCTTGTCGACATGGCTACGCTTTTTGCCCCTCCCTTGCGCGGAGCGCAGGGGGTGAGGAGCGACGATTGCGCGCCACTGGCGCGCGTTGCGACGAACGCCATCGGGCCATGCCCGATGGCCGGCGGGCTGGGAGGGGGTGCTTTTGATGTTGCTGTTGCCCACCAAAGCAACAAGCAAAAGCACCCCTCCCCAGCCTCCCCTTCGCCTGCGGCGAAAGGGAGGGGGCAAAAGCGGTGTGCCCAACGGCGGGCGATGGGAGGAGGGCAATGCAGCTTGACCGCCCCACCAAACCGCGGGATGGTTGCCCTACCGGTACCCACCGGCATCCCGCCATGACCGCCCTCGCCGAGCGCCTGCTCGGACGGCAGCGCTTCCGACGCGGACAGCCATGACGGCCTTTCGAACCCGATTACTGGGAGAAACGGCCTCATGTCCTATACCACCCAAGACATCCGCAACGTGGCCTTGGCAGGCCACCCCGCCGCCGGCAAGACGACACTCTTCGAAGCCCTGCTGCACGCCGGCGGCGCGATCCAGACAGCAGGCACGGTCGAACGCGGCAGCACCATCTCCGACTTCGACCCGATTGAAAAGGAACGCGGCCATTCGCTCGACGTCGGCATCGCCTCCACGGATCACGGCGGCATCCACGTCAACCTGATCGACACCCCCGGCTATCCCGATTTCCGCGGCCCCGCGCTCTCCGCGTTGGCAGCAGTGGAAACCGTGGCGATCGTGATCGATGCCGACAGCGGCATCGAATACGGCACGCGCCGAATGATGGAGTACGCCAAGGCGCGCAACCTCTGCCGCGTGCTGGTGGTGAACAAGATCGACCACGCCGATGCCAACAGCGCGCGGGTGCTGGATGAATTACGCGAGACCTTCGGCGCCGAATGCCTACCGCTGAACCTGCCCACCGATGGCGGCAAGGCGGTGATCGACTGCTTCGGCAACACCCAAGGCACGAGCGATCTCGGCGCGGTCGCCGACTGGCACCAGAAGATCATCGACCAGGTCGTCGAGATCAACGAGAACGTGATGGAGCATTACCTGGATCTGGGCGAAGGCGGCCTGTCCGGTCAGGAACTGCACGACGCCTTCGAACAATGCCTGCGCGAAGGCCATCTCGTGCCGGTGCTGTTCTGTTCGGCGCGCAGCGGTGTGGGTATCAAGGAGCTGTTGGATGCGGCGGAAAACCTGTTTCCGAATCCCACGGAAGCCAATCCGCCTTCATTCCAGAAGCTCAACGGCCACGGCCCCGAGCCCGTCGAAGCCGCGCCCGATCCAGCGCGGCACGTGATCGCCGACGTCTTCAAGATCGTCAACGATCCCTTCGTCGGCAAGCTCGGCATCTTCCGCGTTTACCAGGGCACGGTGAAGAAGGACTCGCAGCTGTTCGTCGACGACAGCAAAAAGCCGTTCAAGGTCGGCCATCTGTTCAAGCTGAAAGGCAAGGACCACATCGAGATCGACCAAGCGGTGCCCGGCGACATCGCCGCGGTGGCCAAGATCGATGAGCTGCACTTCGACGCGGTGCTGCACGACAGTCACGACGAGGACCAGATCCATCTGGAGCCGTTGGACTTTCCCAAGCCGATGTTCGGGCTCGCAGTGGAAGCCGCGCACAAGGGCCAGGAACAGAAGCTGTCCACCGCGTTGCACAAGCTGGCGGAAGAAGATCCCTGCTTTACCGTCGAACACGAGGCCGAAACCAACGAGACCGTGATCCGCGGGCTCTCCGACCTGCACCTGCGCGTCAACCTGGACCGACTGAAGGACAAACACGGCGTCGAAGTGAAGTCGCGCCCGCCGCGCATCGCCTATCGCGAAACCGTCGCCGGCAAGGCCGAGGGCCATCATCGTCACAAGAAGCAGACCGGCGGCGCCGGGCAATTCGGCGAAGTCTTCCTGCGCATCGAACCGCTGCCACGCGGCACCGGCTTCGAATTCGTCGACGAGGTGAAAGGCGGCACGATCCCGGGCCAGTTCATGCCCGCGGTCGAAAAGGGCGTGCGTCAGGTACTGCAGCACGGCGCGGTCGCCGGCTATCCGATGCAGGATGTGCGCGTGATCGTCTACGACGGCAAGCATCACAGCGTGGACAGCAAGGAAGTCGCGTTCATCGCGGCGGGCAAGAAGGCGTTCATGGATGCGATCAGCAAGGCGCGGCCGCAGGTGCTCGAGCCCATCGTCGATCTCGAGGTGAATGCGCCCGAGCAGCACATGGGCGACATCAGCGGCGGCCTGGCGAGCAAGCGAGCGCGCATCAATGGCACCGACTCGGCCCGTGGCAACGAGATCGTCGTACGGGCGCAGGTGCCACTGTCGGAACTGGAGGGCTACGCGGCGGAATTGAAGTCGGTGACCGCCGGGCGCGGGCGCTATTCGCTCGATTTCAGCCACTACGAGCCGGTTCCGCCGCAGGTGCAGCAAAAGCTGGTCGAGGCCTACAAGCCGAGGCCCGAAGAGGATTGAGCGGCTGCCGCCCGGGAGCCGTCCGCGCATCCGGGCGCCTGAACCCGCCAACCCGCATTCACCCGGGTGAGGAATTCACACCTGTCCTCACAGTTCGAAAGGCTCACCCGGGTGAGTAATTCACACCTCGCCTCACAGTTCGAATAGCCCGGCATGGGCTGCGCATGCGCTTGTGATTTGGATCGCAGAACGGCGTTGGTTTCAGGCGTTTCATCACCCCCGTCCCAAGGGGGGATACCGAGATGACCGCTGGCAAACCAACCCGCTCCACCGACCGCCTCGAACGCTTCGCCCGGACCATGCTCGGCGCCGCTCTGCTCGCCGCCGTCGCCTGGGCCCTGATGGGGAACAGCACCAGCCTGCTGACCGGCGGCTTCTAAAGGCCTACCAAAGCTCCTCAGGGGCCGTCATGTGACGTTGCGCGCAGCCGCGCCTTGCAGGGGGCAAGATCGCGCGCCCGCCAAGGCGGTCAGGTTCGTGGCGCCGCATGACGGCCCCTGAGGAGCTCCCCCGGCACATCCGATAGCTTGCAGCGAGCGTTGCGAGCCCATCTCCGAACATAGCAAGCCCCGGCGATCGATCTTTCCGACGCCGAGGCCCTTGTCGTTTACGCGCAACTTTCGCTGCCTAGCTCCAGGCCGCACTGGCGGCCCAAAAAAACAGTCCCGGCCGAGCCGGGACTGTCGTTCGACTGCAATCGTTCAATCGTCGGGAACGGCGACGATCAGAACGTGATGCTCCAACTGTCGATCTTGCCGACATCGCCGTTGGCGTTGTCGTTCACACGCAACTTCCACGTACCGTTCAGGGCTTCGCTGGAGAGGTTCAGCGTCACCGTCTTGTTGATGTCGTCGGTGCTGGTGCCGGTGTGGTTGTGGATGTTGTACAGCGTGCCATCCGGTGCCACGAGATCGACCTTCAGGTCGCCGATGTAGGTGTGCGCGATCGCGACAGTCACCGACGCGTTGCTCGGAGCATTACCGCTGCGGCCCGAGACCGTGATCGGCGATTCCACCGTGGTGTTGTCGCCAATCGCGACGTCAGTCGCGTTGCTATAGGTCTGCGCGGCGGAGCCTACCGTGTAGCTGCCGGTCAGGCTGGTACCAGAGAACGCGGTGTAGCCCTTAATCAGCACCGAGTAGGTACCGGCCTGTGCCACGGCGATGTTGCAGGTTTCGGCCGTGGTCGCGCCTTCGGATTTGCAGTCGTACACGGTGGTGCTGGGCGTGCCGTTGAACTTGACGTACATGTCGGCATCACCGGTGCCACCGGAAGTGACGAACTTCAGGTTGGTTGCACCCGCCGGAACCACCAGGGTCCAGATCTGGCTGCTGCCCACAGCACCGGAGATGGCCTGCACCACACCATTGCTCAACGAACCGCCACTCGGCGGGGCACTGGCCACCGTGACCGAGGAGGTCTTGGTGTTGGTCAGGCCGCCGTTGTCGGTGACCGTGAGCGTGACGGTGTAGGTACCTGCGGCGGTGTAGGTCTTGCTTGGGCTGGTCGCCGTCGACGTGGTGCCGTCACCGAAGTCCCAAGAACGCGACGCGATGCTGCCGTCGCTATCGGTCGAACTGTCGGTGAAGGTCACGGTCAGGCCGTTGACGCTGCTGGTGAAGTTGGCCGTCGGCGCCTGGTTGGCCGGCGCGCCGCCGCAACCGGCCGGCAGTGCCCCGGCGTTGACGCCCACGAGCGTGAACGCGTCCTTGACGTCCTGACCGTTGTAGCCCTTGTCGCATGCCGCTTTCAGTACACCAACCGCGCCGGTAGCGAACGTGGCATTGGCGGTCCAGTAGTCACGATTCGCGGCCTGGAACGCCAGCCATGCGGTCTTGATGGTCCAACCGGGCTTGTTGGCCAGGGTGTAGAACGCCTTGTTGTACACGCCCGAACAATTGTGCGGATCGACGCCGGTGTTGTAGTTGCTGGCGTGTGCGATCGAGGCACCATCCCTGGTGGGATCGTCCATGTAGCGCAGCGCCACGCGGGGTGCCTTCGAGATCTCGGCGCCCACCAGCCAGTCGGCATTGCCGCGGTCGTAGAATTCCGCCGCTTCACCGGACATGTCCGAATAGGCTTCGTTCATGCAGCCGGCCTGACTGCCGTAGTAGGGACCCAGGCCGGAGTGCTGCTCGGTGTAGCCATGCGACACTTCGTGTGAGGTCACGTCCAGGCTGACCAGCGGATAGAAGTTGTTGCCGTCGCCGTACACCATGCCGGTGCCGTTCCAGGCCGCATTGTCCCAACTGGTGGCGTAGTGAACGGCCGCCTTCAGCTTGCTGTTGAGCGGATCGGCGCCGGTCCAATCCCGGTACATCCGCACCACGACGCCGCCGTTGTAATGGACGTCATTGAGCGGCGAATAACCACCGTTGATGGTCTGGTAGGTGTTACGCGGGCAGGCATACGAATACGCGGCCTTGGTGTAGTCGAACGGGGCCTGTTGGGGAAAGCCCGCACCCTTGAAGTGGTTGGCATCGATGGTCTTGATGTCGCCGTTTTCCAGCGTGCAGATGGCGCCGACCTGGGTCACGTCCAGGAAACCTTTGCCGTTGCTGCCGTACTCGTACTGGCCGGTCTTCTGATTGCCGCCGGGGCCCGTGCCGACCAGATCGGTCTGCAGGTTTTCGTACTGCAGCAGGATGCGGCCGTTGAGGGCATCGACCACCACGATCGGACGGGACAACGCGTCGCCCTTGGGAGTGTCTGCAACGAAGTCGACGGCATAGGCCAGATGCGAGCGGCCGCTGCTATCGACAAAGATCTGCAGACTGACCTTTTCGTTACCTACGATCGTGCGGTGGCCCAGCGCGGCCTTCTTCGCGGCCGCCAGCGCCTGCGCGCTGCTCAGGCGCGGCGTGGTCGAAGCGATTTCGCTGGCCAAGCCCTCGATCTTGCGGCCGAACAGCGCCTGGACGTTGCCCTTGTCGTCTTCGCTGACGACCAGGTTTTCACCGAAGATCGGCAGGCCACGGAACGTCTGGACGTAGCGGCGGTTGACCGACTTGCCACTTACATGGCTCGACTGCATGACCAGGTACGAATCCTGCGCCAGGCCAAGCAACATTTCGTGGCGCGAGTGGTTCATTTTCGGCGCGCCGGTCGCGGCGATGCTTGCCGTGTACTGCGTCTTGAGAGATTTGAGATCGAGCTTGCTCAGCTCGACGCGTTGGGCCGCGGCAGCACTACCGGCCAGCACCATGCTGGTTGCAGCTACGAGCGCTTTCAGTTGCAAGTTCCTGTTCACGTGTGAAAAACCCCCAATGAGATGGTTTGGCGGCCGCGATCGCGGCCCGACTTGTGAAACCACAACGATCCTTGACTCCGGAGCGGCCCACTCGGTCACCCTTCTGCAATCAACAGGCCTCAGCCTTGGACTCCGGCGAACTGCGGTCAGCGAACTCCTGCTGTTGCCGTGCCCATGGCGGTAGCTGCGACTGCCTGCGGGTGTTCCCCTCCGCAGCGGCCTCACGGCCTGGCCCCGTCAAATTCGTTGGCACCCGGCCTTCCTGCGCCGGATGGCGTGATTTAGTCGGCAGACATCCGCGGCGACTTCTGGCGAGAGATCACTTCTGTCTCATTTCAGATCAATCGTGAAAGACGTCACGCTCCGTGTGCCGTTCGATGCGACTCCGTTGCAGCGGTTTTGGTAACAGCGGCAACCATTCATCGCTTGCGTACGCGAGCGAATGGCGAGCGCCGCCTGCACGCCGTCGATACCCGCGCGCCGTCATAGCGATTGGTTATGGGGGCGGCGCCATCGAGTCTGCGTTTCTGATGAATGCGGCACCCGAGGTTCGGTGCCGCTTGAGACACAACTCACCGCTCTCGGCGGCTTAGAATCGATCGTCGACTGTCCGAGCCAGACAGCAGACACGCGCAGGGGCCGCACTGCGACGTCGGTTCGCCGCTCACAGGACGCCAATGCAAATGCCGGAGGCATGAGCAGGCGTTGGAGGACCGCTTGATCACGCCTTTGGACATGCCCTGGCCACGCGATGCCCGATACCTGCAGATCGGCAATCTGCTGATCGACCTTCGCTATCGACGTGTCTCGGACGCAGGCAACGAAGTCGTATTGCCACAACGCATCTTCGATCTGCTGTTGCTACTGCTGGCAGAACCGCATGCATTGCACTCGCGCGCCGAACTGTTCGAGCGCCTTTGGTCTGGACTGGTGGTCGAAGATGCCAACCTCTCGCAGAGCGTGTGGCTGCTGCGCAAGGCGTTGGGTGACGCGCGCAAAGACTGGATTCGTACCGTGGCCGGGAGCGGTTATGTCTTCGAGCCACCGGGACCCGTCGAATCCTTCATGGAGCGGCCCGAGTCTCTGGCTTCCGCCACTTCCCCGGACGCGGATGGCGACTCGACCGTTTCAGTGACTCCGCATGACCAACCGGGGGAAGCCCCCGCTGCTGCAACGCCATCGGACGGAGGATCCCATCCGAAGCAACACACCGGCTGGCGCGTCTGGGTTGGCTTGGGTGCTGCCGCCGCGCTCGCGATTGGCCTGATCTTTGGCAACACGTGGTACGGCAAGCGCGTGGACAAGCCAACGCCTGCTGCCGCCGCCCCCTTGACCATTGCCCTGATCGACGTCGAAGACGCCGCGAGCGGCCAACACTGGCCGGTTGCGCTGCTGCACGACTGGCTGGGTTGGAAGCTGGGCAGCCTGCCAGAGGTGACTCTCCTGACCGAGTCCGAACTCGCTGCAGGCACTCAAGCGATGCAACCGACGGTGATGTTCCTCTCCTCGGCGAGCGATCCGCGGGATCCGGAACAGATCGTGCTGCGCTCGCGCTTTCAGGAAGCGGCAGGCGAGCAACGGATCGAAGTACGCGGTTCGGTCGACGAAGTGCCAGCGATGGTCGACAAACTCTCCCGTCAGATCGTCGAACGCCTGCGCCCCGGTCGCGCCGGACCGTGGCCCGCATTGCGGCTCGACGCCGTCGCGGCGCGCCGCTACGCGGATCTGTCGGTGGCGATGAAGCAACGCGATTGGATCGCAGCAGCGAGCCTCGCCGATGAAATCGTGAAGCGGGCGCCGCACTTCGGTCTCGCGCGATTGCAGCAGGCGCTGGCGCGATCGGCTCTGTCGCAGCCGGTGGAAGCCGTCGACAGCATGGACAAGGCCATGACCCTGCTGCAGCCGGCGCCGGCCGACACGATCGCCTTGCTGCAGGCGCAACGCCTGGCCATGAATCTGGATCCGCAGAGCCAGGAGCGGGCCCTGGAGGCCTACGCCGCGCTGGCCGCACGCCATCCCGACAATTCCGCGATCGCACTTACCCACGCCACCCTGCTGCTGCAGAACGTCCACATCGCCCTCGCGTTGAAGGCGCTCACTTCACCCAGGTGGGAGCACGAACCCACGGGGGTACGGATCCGACACCTGGTGCTGCTGTCGCGCACGTACACCGCGCTGGGCGATGCGCAGCGGGCCTTGCAAAGCGCGCAGGCCGCCGAACGCCTCTCCGAGGCCGCCGGCAAGCAATGGAACCTCGAACGCGGCGCGGCCATCCTGCAGACGGCGTTGATCGACCCCGCACTCGATGAGAAACGTCGCGTCGCGCGCATCGATCAGGCCGCGCAACTGTTCGAAGAAGCCGGCAACCACACGGCAGCACTGTATGCACGCTTCCGGGCAGAAGCCGCTCGCGCGCCGGCGCCCGGGCAGGAGCAGCATCTGGGCACCCTCCTCGCCCAGGCCCATGCCGGTGGTTATCGCAGCCTGGAGCTGCTGATCCTGCTGGTTACGGCCGATCAGGCCCATAGCGCGGGCGACATCGATCGTTATCGCGACTACCTGATGAAGGCGGTGACCGTGGCGCAAACCTCCGGCGACACCGGCCGCCGCGACATGCTCGAACTGGCGATGGTGTACGAAGACCTCATGCGCCTGCGCTACACCAGCGCGGACACGCGCATCGGGCGACTCAAGCGCGCAGGTCTGGAGGGACATGCGGCCTCGCTGTTGCATCGCCTGGAAGCCGCCTTGCATACCGCCCGCGGTGAGCACGCTCGCTCACGTGACATCCTCACGCAAGGCGAGCGCCAGCTCGCTGCACTTCAGCCCGATGAAGACCGGGTCACCCAGGCGCAAGCGGAGCTCGCCTGCGCCAAAGGCGAGAATGATCTGGCGTTGGGAGACCTGAGTGGCGCGCGTGCCGACGGCAAGCGCTGCGGGACCTCCGCCGACCCCAACACCAGCACGCAGGCCAAGGCACTCGATGCCTACACCAAGCTGCTCGCCGGAGACCTCCCGGCGGCTCGCGAACAACTGCCGCACGTCCGGACAGCCCTGCTGGCCGTACCTGACGGTCCGGATCGCTGGGGCCACGCGATGATGCTGGCCGCGCTGCTGACGCGCGCGGGCGACTACGCCGGCTCCGACGCGCTCTACCGGGAGCTCCTGCCGAAACTGCGCGCCTCCGGATACCAGGCGCTGATCGTCCAGGCCGAAACCGGGATGGCGGAGAACGCCGCGGCGCGTGGCGACTGGCGGGAGGCACCACTGCACGTCGCCGCGGCACGCGGCGACCTGCCCACGGATGACTGGTCGCTGCGCTACCGCCTGGATGTCATCGACGCGGCTGTCGCGCTGGCCAAGGGCGACCCGATGCGCGCGACGAGCGCCCTGGCAGAAACGCACGCGCGGGCCCACCGGCTCGGTGACGTCGTCGCCCAGATCGAACTCCACAGCCTGATGCCCGGCGCGTTTCCAGAATGCACGCTCGCATTTCGCGAAGCGGTGATCGCGCGCTCGGGGATGCGCGGGGCGAAATTGAGCTGGCTGACTGCGGGATTACCTGGCGATCCTGTGTCGCAATAGCCGCAGAGTCCGTTGCGGGAACGATTACGCCTGCTTAATGCATAGCCGCGCATGCTGCCGCTTCGCGCATTTCCGCGCGATTTCCCGTAGTGGAGTACGAATATGGCGACGCTACCGAATGTCGTGCTGGTGCACGGCGCGTGGGGCAATGCTTCCCACTGGAACAAGGTCATCCTGCCGCTGCAGCGCAAGGGCTATAACGTCACCGCGGTGGAAAATCCGCTGACGTCGCTGGAAGACGACGCCGAACGCACCCGCAAACTGATCGCCGCGCAGGACGGACCGGTAATCCTGGTCGGGCATTCGTACGGCGGCGCGGTGATCACCCAGGCCGGCAACGAACCCAACGTCAAGGCGCTGGTCTACATCGCCGCCTTTGCACCCGATGAAGGCGACAGCCTTGGCAGTCTCTTCGCCCAGCGCGAACCGCCGTCCGGCGCGGCGAGCATTCGGCCGGATTCGGATGGCTTCCTATGGATTGATCGCGACAAATTCCACGAGAGCTTCTCGCAGGATCTTTCCGACGACGAAGCAGACGTAATGGCGGCCACGCAGAAGCCGATCGCTGGGCGCTGCTTCGAAGACAAGTCCGGGCCGCCGGCGTGGAAGGTCAAGCCGTCCTGGTACCAGGTGTCCGAGCAGGACCACATGATTCCGCCGGCCACCGAGCAATGGATGGCCGAACGCATGTCGCCGCAGAAGATCGTCTCGCTGCCCGCGAGCCACGCGTCGCTGGCGTCGCATCCGGATGTAGTGGTTTCGCTGATCGAAGAGGCTGCTCGCAGCATCCACTAGCTCGACCATTACCAGCCTGGGCGGGACATTGTTGCCCGCCTGGGCGTGCCGGCCGACAGGCCCAGCTCGACTAAAATGGCGCGCTTCCCAACGGGATCCCGCCATGCACCTGTTCGATCTCCCCACCCTGCTCGCTTTTCTTGCCACAGCCGCGGTGCTGGTGATTATTCCCGGCCCCGGTACGGCCTGGATCGTCGCGCAGGCCATGACCGGCGGCACCGCCCGCGGGCTTCGCGCCGGACTGGGCCTGGAAACCGCAACGCTGATCCACGCGCTTGCGGCCGGGTTCGGCCTGTCCGCAGTGCTGGCGACGTCCGCGATGGCGTTCGAGGTCGTGAAGTACGCCGGCGCTTTCTATCTGGTGTGGCTGGGAATCAAGGCCTGGCGCAGCAGCGCGCTGCCGGCTTCCGACGACCCGCATCCGGCGCCGACGCGCGACACCGGCGGCGTCTACTGGCGCTCGGTGATGACCGGCGTGCTCAATCCCAAGGTCGCGCTGTTCTTCCTCGCCTTCCTGCCGCAGTTCGTGCATCCCGAACGCGGGCTCGTGTGGCTGCAGTTCCTGGTGCTCGGATCGCTGCTGTCGATGATCGGCTTCACCAACAGCGCGGTGCTCAGCACCATGGTCGGGCGCTTCGGACGTCGTCTGGCCACCGGCAACAAGCGTCTCGCGCAGTGGCGCCAGCGCGCCATGGGGACATTCTTCATCGGCCTGGGCCTGCGCCTGGCCCTGCAGCAGCGCGCCTGAAGCGCCTACAACGCAACGAATGGACTCTCTTCACGCGGCCCGGGTATCGTTTCGCCACACACCGAGTAGTGAAGAGGAATTCCGATGAACCTGCGTCGCCGACTCTTCATCGCCGCGTTCGCCGGCAGCCTGCTGGCTCTGGTCGGCTGTTCGACTCTCGAGGCCGTCACCGCGCTGCTGGGCAACCAGGTCAACTTCACCCAGCTGCAGCTGCAGCAGTCGCTCAATCGCAACTTCCCCAAGCATTACGACAAGTTGGGCGGGCTGGTGTCGATGACGCTGTTGAATCCGCGGTTGTCGATTCCACAGGGCAGCCACCGGTTGCGGCTGGACTTCGATCTCGGCATGGGTGCGCTGGGCAGCGACAGCAGCCGGCCGAGCGGCCATTTCGCTCTCAGCAGCGCACTGCGCTACGACCCGACCACGCGCGGCCTGCATCTGCAGGATCCGAGCATCGAGCAGGTCAATGTCCCGTCGCTTGGCGGGATGATGAATACCTCGGCGCGTGGCCTGCTGAATTCGTGGCTGGCCGACTACGCGCGCGATGAACCCGTTTACCGCTTCGACAACAGCCTGCTCGATCGTCTGGGTTCGCGCCGCATCGGCCGCACCGACATCGAGAATGGCCAGGTCGTGGTCCACCTTGGCGACAACTGAAAACAAATATTCCATGCGTATTGCTCCTATTGCCTTGTCCCTGCTCGTCGCATTGCTGCTGGTCGCCTGCGGCAAAGACGACACTCCGGGAACCACCGCCAACGACGGATCGGTCGAACAACTCCCGACACCCGCGGGTACGCCGGGCGGCGTGACCGGCATGCCCGACCGGCCCGGCCCCGGCCCCATCGGCCCGCCGGTGGCGGAGCAACCTGAAGTACCTGTCGACGAAAACGGCAATCCGCTCACGCCGGAATCTCCGGAAAACACCGGTGAACCTACCTCCGAGGACGCCGTCGCTGTCATCCGCGACTACTACGGCGCGATCAACAGCGGCGACTTCGGTCGAGCCCACGCGCTGTGGTCCGATGGCGGCCGCGCTAGCGGGCAAAGTCCACAGCAGTTCGCCGCCGGCTTCGCCGACACCACGGGCGTGTCGGTGGAGATGCAGGCGCCCAGTGAAATGGATGCCGCCGCGGGCTCGCGTTACATCGAAGTGCCGGTGACGATCATCGCTACGCGCCGCGATGGCAGCCAGCACCGCTATACCGGCAAATACGTGCTGCGCCGCTCCGTTGTCGACGGCGCTACGGACGAGCAGAAGGCGTGGCGGATCGCTTCCGCCGATCTGGGCGAATCCGCGCCGTGAGGAAGGTGCGCGTCTTCACCATCATCGCTGCGAGCACGCTGGTCGCGTGCTCGCAACCGCAGCCTACGCAGGCCGTAACGCCTGCGCCTGCGAAGCCCACTGCGGTTGCAGCGGCGCCATTGCCCGCCGCGACCGCAGCACAAGACGCACAAGCCACGTCATACGTACTGCCCGGCGATTTTGCTCCCGACACCGATGTGGAGGCGCTGCGCAAGCGCTTCGGTGCGGCGCAGGTGCAGATCGGCGAGGTTCCCGGCGCCGAAGGCGAGATGTTTCGCGGCGTCATCCTGTTTCCCGAAGACAGCACCCGGCGCGCCTACCTGTACTTCCAGGACGAAAAGGCCCTGCGCGGCCTGAGCCTGGTGCGCGTATTCGAATCCGATACGCGTTGGCGGCTCGCAACCGGCATCACCATGGGCATGCCGCTGGCGGAACTGGTGCGACGCAATGGCAAACCGATCGAATACATGGGATTGGACTGGGACTACGGCGGCACGGTCACCGACCTGCATGACGGCGCGCTCGCCGTACCCAAAGACGCCGCGGTGATGTCGCACTGGCAACTGGGTTCGGCCGAGCGCGAAGAGGGCTATCCCGACAACGCCTATCCGGTCGGCGACGGCACTTTCTCCAGCGACGATCCCAAGTATCCGCAGCAGGGCCAGATCGTCGTCGTGCGCGAGCTGTCGGTGTCCTTCCCGGGCGAAGACGATCTGTAACCCCGCGTCATGGATGTAGATCGCGACCGGATCGTGCTGGACACGAACGTGTGTTTGGATCTGTTCGTGTTCGACGATCCGCGTTGTGCACGGCTGCGCGACAGCCTGCGCGCCGGCGACGTCGTCGCGGTGACGGACGAGGCCTGTCGTGCCGAATGGCTGCGTGTACTGAGCTATCCGGCCCTGGCGCTCGATGCGGACAGACGCGCAGCCGCGCTTGTTCGCTACGACGCGATGATGCGGATGTGGCCCACCTCACCCGCCGAACCGGATGCGCCCAAGCCGCCGCGTTGCCGCGACCCCGACGATCAGAAGTTCCTCGACCTGGCGATTCGCGCGCGGGCACGCTGGTTGCTCACGCGCGACGACCATCTGCTCGTATTGGCGCGCCGTGCGGAGCGGGACGGCATGTTCACGATCCAGCCGCCTCAGCTCTGGACGCCGGGTTAGCCCCCACATCCTGAGCCGCATTCCCGGCTGCGCACCTTGTAGAGCGGAGCTTGCTCCGCTGCTTTGCGGTCAGGTGTCAGGAAGAGCAGCGGAGCAAGCTCCGCTCTACAAAGCCGGACGCAACAACTACAGCTCGAAGCGATACGAGAGCTTCACCAGCAACTGCTCGCTGTCGCGCAGGCTGAAGGCGTCCTGGAATTCCTCGCGGGCGCGGAAACCACCGCCTTCCAGCTCCTCGAAGAACGAGCCGCCACGCACGTAGGCGACGTACAGGTACGACAGCGGTGCGAGCTCGTAGCGGTAACGGATCTGGAAGCCGAGATTGCGCAAACCCACATCAGGAATCGCTTCGGCCGACGCCACCGGATCGCCATTGGCCGCGACGCGGAAGGCCTGCTGCGCCTTGCCGTCCAGGCCGATCGCTTCCAGGCGCACGCGCAGTTCCTGCTTGTCGTTGATCAGCCAGACGCTGCCGGCGTTGAGGAGGACCATGTTCTCCTCGTACCTGCCCAGCAGGTTGTCGCCGCGCCACAACAGCCAGTCCTGGTTGTGCTCGAAGTACCACGCGGTGAAGAAACTCAGGCGATCGTTGACGTGGTAGGTCGGCTCGAAGTCGAGCTGGATCTGTCCCTTGCCTGGTGTGTCCAGGCCCTCGGAGGTCCAGCGCATGTTGCCGTAGAACTGCCAGTGGCCATCGCCCTGACGCGGACGGTTGCGCTCGTAGAACAGGAAGTACTTGGCCGGCATGTTCACGATGCCGTTGCCGCGCAGGATGCGGTCGTCATGACCGGACGTCCACATCGCGGCCTCGGCAAAATCGTTGCCGCCGTCGCGCAGCTGGCCGTTGCGGTTGATCGCCCATGCGTCGGCGATGTGCAGGCCATGGTCGTTGACCCGGCGCGATACCGCCCAGTGCCAGTCGGCCGCGTTGTATTGCGAGCTCTCCGGCAGATTGGTGAAGCGCTTGCCCAGGTCGTAACGCGCGTAGTTGAAGTTGTTGCGCTCCAGGAAACCGAAATCGTTGAGTTGCAGCTTGTCGCCCAGGTGCAGCATGTACAGCTGCTGCCGCCAGCCCTCGCCCATGTCCCAGTCGATGCGCATCTGTCCGCCCATGTCGCTGCCGGACTCGTCCGCATCACGGCGCCCGAAGGCGTCCGTTCCCAATCCGTCGACGTCCGAGCCCACCAGCGTGGTGCGGATCGACCACTGCGGCGTCGGCGTCCAGCGATGGTCGACTTCGTAGACGTTGGCTTCGCGACCGATGCACCCATCCACGTCCTGTCCGTAACACGGGCGCTCGACCCGGGTCACCATCGCGCCGATGCCCTGCTTGTCGCCATCGTGCGAGGTGCGCACAGCATAGAAATCGCGCCCGGCCTCGTCGGCTTCGGTGGCCGCGAACACGCCATAGTTCATCGCCCCCACGCTGCCATTGACCTTCGCCGCCGCGGTGACGTCGCCCGCGCCGCTGCCATCGTCCGCATTGGCGCCGATGCGCCGGGTATAGATCAGCTTGTTGGAAGTGTTGAGCGAACCGAACGGGACGTCGAAATAGCTCTGGTTCTCGGTGAAGAACGGCCGCTTGTCGCTGAAGAAGGTTTCGTTCGCGCTGAAGTTCACCACCAGCTGGTCGCTTTCGACCTGGCCGAAATCGGGATTCAGCGTGGCGCTGAGCTGGAACTTGCCGTTGGGCTTCCAGAAGATGTCCGCACCGGCATCGAAGTCCGCCTTGTGGTCGACGTTGTCGTACACGACCGACGCGTACGGCGTGATCGCCAGCAGCG
Source organism: Lysobacter tyrosinilyticus (assembly GCF_054779815.1). Lineage (NCBI taxonomy): Bacteria > Pseudomonadati > Pseudomonadota > Gammaproteobacteria > Lysobacterales > Lysobacteraceae > Lysobacter > Lysobacter tyrosinilyticus. The sequence goes on along the minus strand of NZ_BAAGXN010000001.1, from coordinate 1,442,774 downwards.
ACTGGCTGTACGCCGGCACCTCCACCTTGTTGAGCGCGGTCAGGAAGCGGCTTTCCTGGTAGAAGACCGCCGGCCATGCGGCGCGTTCGCCGGTGGCGCCGATCACCCGATCGAGCTGGATGCCCAGCGTGCGCGTGGCTCCTTCGGCGTCGCGCATCGGTGCGATGTGCCAGGGGATCAACATTTCCGCCGACCAACCGGTGTCGTCTTCGCTGGTGGCGTGGCGCCAGTCGCCGTCCCAGTCGGGATTGAACTGGTTCTCGTTGGTGATCGTCGTGTCGATGATGCTGTTGGACAGCAGCACGGTGAAGTTGTAGCCGGAGCGGCCGTCGCCGTCGAAATCGATGTACAGGTTGACGCGATCAGCCTGTGCACCCTGGTCGCGTTGCGCGCGCTGGCGGGTACGCGGGATGCCCGGGGCCTGCTGGTTGCGGAAGGCGATGGCGAGGCCTTCCTCGGTGGCCAGGATCCAGGCTTCGGTCGGCTGCGGCGCCGGCGCGCGGGAGAGCGGCTGGGTCAGGCGGAAATCGGTGATGTGCTGGGCACCCTGCCATTCGGCCGGGTCGATGCGGCCATCGATCTCGACGGCGGCGAAAGCGGGAGGCGCGGCGAGCGCGGCCAGGATGGCGGTAGTAAGCGTTGCGCGCATGGAAGGTCCGGTGAGGATTTGGCGGCTCGTGTCCGTTCGCGCCGCATGCCGCGGCCGCACGATGGCCGCACGATAGTGCGCGCAGCGTATTGCCGAGCCGGGCCATTACCGAATGGCGGAAGTCATGCCAACCAATTGCCTACGCCGCGCATCGCGCGTTGCCCTTCCCTTCTCCCTTCGGGAAAAGGTGGCCCGAAGGGCCGGATGAGGGTTCGGCGAAACGACGAAACTTGGGCCGCGGAGAGGGAAGCTGATTGCCTGGACCAGAACTCCAGCAATATCGCTTCGCCGAACCCTCACCCCAACCCCTCTCCCGCAGGGAGAGGGGCGCGAATACGCCAACGTTGGCATGCCAGAAAAAGAAGCGCCGGGACTGGGCCCGGCGCGCTGAGAAGGTACCTCTCAATCCTTCTTTTTCTTGTTCTTCTTTTTCTTCTTGTCCTTTTTCTTGGACTTGTCTTTCTTTGGCTGAAGCATGGTGCCAGTGCAGTTGGGCGAACCGCAGCGGCATTCCCAGATCTTCTTCAGCTCCTTGGTGTGCTTTTCTTCGAGGCGGATGCCGTAGTTGTAGGACAGCTCCTCGCCCGGCGCGATTTCGCGGATCGCTTCGATGAAGACCTGATCCTTGCGGCGGTCGTCGCCTTCGTCCTCTTCCAGCACGGCTTCGCAGTTGGGGTCGCAGCTGTGATTGATCCAGCGCGCCGAATTGCCCTTGAAGTTCGCGTCGATCACGTACTCGTCGTTGAGCGTGAACAGGAAGGTGTGGCCGGAATCGATGTCTCCGCTGTCGCCGGCATCGACTTCCTCGTGCGTGCGGCGGAGGCCCTTGTATTCGATCAGGCGCTCGCCCTTCTTGATCTTTGCGATGGCGAACACGCCATTGCCGTGGATGGTGGAGCGACGGGTTGCGATCTTGCTTGGCATTACGGAATCCGTTGAACCGTTGATGGCGAGGGGCGCGATTGTCGCCTGAAAAGCGTTGATGCGGTCGGGGCCAACTTGGGCGGGGCTCTGGCACCCGAATCCCACGCGTGTCCTGCCCCCGCTGCCTGTCCGGTGGGTTTGCGCCGTTCCGCCCAAGGGCGGGCCTGAGCCGCTCGACCCGGCCGCCCTAAATCCGTACAATTTCAGTACGAATTCGAACCCCCGTCCCCCCATGCTCCGGGTCGCCAAGCTCACCGACTACGCCACGGTCGTCATGACCGTCCTCGCTGCCCAGCACGGCAGCGCGCCGGATGTCGTCTTGAGCGCGTCCGAGCTGGCTGAACGCGCGGGCTTGGAGACGCCGACCGTGGCCAAGGTCCTGAAGCCCCTGGCCCAGGCCGGGCTGGTCGCCGCCAACCGCGGCGCCAATGGCGGCTACCGGCTGGCGCGTGCGGCGGAAGCGATCGGGCTGATCGACATCGTGGAAGCCTTGGAAGGGCCGCTGGGCATGACCGAATGCAGCGTCCATACCGGCAACTGTGGGATCGAGCAGTCCTGCGGCGTGCGCGCCAACTGGAACCGCATCAACGAAGTGGTGATCGATGCGCTGCGCGACGTGACCCTCGCGCAGATGCTGGCACCGCCTCCGACCCGGTCCAAACGGGGCAGCCCCAAACCGGCCAAGCGCATCGACCTGCGCCTGGCCAATGCGTAGGGCGGGTCTCGACCCGCCATGCAGTCGAAGCAATAGCAACAGATTCCCGTAGGCAGCCAAATGGCCACCGAAACCATCGAAAACCAGGCAATCCACGAACAGCTCGGCCGCAAGTACGAAGCCGGCTTCGTCACGCAGATCGAATCCGAGTCGCTGCCCCCCGGCCTCGACGAGGACACGATCCGCGCCATTTCTGCGCGCAAGAACGAACCGGAATGGATGACGGAATGGCGTCTGGCCGCCTATCGCCATTGGCTGACCATGGCCGAGCCACATTGGGCCAAGCTCGATATCGCGCCCATCGACTTCCAGGCGATCAGCTATTACTCCGCGCCCAAGGGCCCGAAGTACAAGTCACTGGACGAAGTTCCGAAGGAATTGCTCGACACCTACGAGAAGCTGGGCGTGCCGCTGCACGAGCGCGCCAAGCTCGCCGGCGTCGCGGTAGATGCGGTGTTCGACTCGGTTTCGGTCGGCACCACCTTCCGCAAGGAGTTGGCCGAAAAGGGCGTGATCTTCTGCTCGATGTCCGAAGCGGTCCATGAGTACCCGGACCTCGTCCGCAAGTACCTCGGCAGCGTCGTTCCGACCCACGACAACTACTTCGCCGCGCTGAATTCGGCGGTGTTCTCCGACGGCTCGTTCGTGTTCATTCCCAAGGGCACGCGTTGCCCGATGGAGCTGAGCACCTACTTCCGCATTAATGCCAGCGAGACCGGCCAGTTCGAACGTACCCTGATCGTGTGCGAAGAGAAGGCCTACGTCTCCTACCTGGAAGGCTGCACCGCGCCGCAGCGCGACGAGAACCAGCTGCATGCGGCAGTCGTCGAACTGGTCGCGCTGGAAGACGCCGAGATCAAGTACTCGACGGTGCAGAACTGGTATCCCGGCGATGAGAACGGCGTCGGCGGCATCTACAACTTCGTGACCAAGCGCGGCGAATGCCGCGGGGCGCGTTCGAAGATCTCGTGGACCCAGGTCGAAACCGGCTCGGCGATCACCTGGAAGTACCCGTCCTGCGTGCTGCTCGGCGACGACTCGGTCGGCGAATTCCACTCGGTCGCGCTGACCCACCATCGCCAGCAGGCCGACACCGGCACCAAGATGATCCATATCGGCAAGCGCACCAAGTCGAAGATCGTCAGCAAGGGCATCAGCGCTGGCCGCGGCCAAAACACTTATCGCGGCCTGGTCCGCGTCGAGAAGAATGCCGAAGGCGCACGCAACCACACCCAGTGCGACTCGCTACTGATCGGCAAGAAGTGCGGTGCGCACACCTTCCCGTACATCGAGGTCAAGCATCCCTCGGCGACGGTGGAGCACGAAGCCACGACGTCGAAGATCAGTGACGACCAGCTCTTCTACTGCCGCTCGCGCGGAATCAGCGAAGAAGACGCGGTATCGATGATCGTCGACGGCTTCTGCAAGTCGGTGTTCAAGGAACTGCCGATGGAGTTTGCGGTGGAAGCCAAGAAGCTGCTGGAAGTCAGCCTCGAAGGGGCTGTCGGTTGATGCTTTGCTTTTTCCTTCTCCCTCCGGGAGAAGGTGCCCGAAGGGCGGATGAGGGTGCGACGAAACGATACGGGTGAACAACGAGGTAAGTGATCGGCCCTTGAGGCTTGCTGCCAGTTCACCGAAACCGCTCCGCCGAACCCTCACCCCAACCCCTCTCCCGGTGGGAGAGGGGCTTAAAGACAAGAGACGAAACATGCTGAAGATCGAAAACCTCCACGTCCGTGTCGCCGGCAAGGACATCCTCAAGGGCCTCTCGCTGGAAGTGCAGCCGGGCCAGGTGCACGCGATCATGGGTCCCAACGGCGCGGGCAAGTCCACGCTGGGCAACGTGCTCGCGGGACGCGAGGGCTACGAAGTCGTCGAAGGCTCGGTGAGCTTCGAAGGCCGCGACCTGCTGGCGCTGGAGCCGGAAGAACGCGCCGCCGCCGGCATGTTCCTCGCCTTCCAGTACCCGGTCGAGATCCCGGGCGTGAACAACACCTACTTCCTGCGCGCCGCGCTCAACGCCCAGCGCAAGGCGCGCGGCGAGAGCGAACTGGACTCCATGCAGTTCCTGAAGAGGGTGCGCGAGAAGCTGGCCGTGCTGCATCTCAAGGACGACCTGTTGCAGCGCGCGGTGAACGAAGGCTTCTCCGGCGGTGAGAAGAAGCGCAACGAAATCTTCCAGCTCGCTCTGCTCGAGCCCAAGCTGGCGATCCTCGACGAAACCGACAGCGGCCTCGACATCGACGCACTGAAGAACGTCGCCGAAGGCGTGAATGCGCTGCGCTCGCCGGAGCGCGCCTTCCTGGTCGTCACCCATTACCAGCGCCTGCTCGACTACATCACGCCGGACGTGGTGCACGTGCTGGCCGACGGCCGTATCGTCGAGAGCGGCGGCCCGGAGCTCGCGCTGCAGCTGGAAGAACATGGCTACGCCTGGATCAAGGAACGCATCGCACCGGCACAGGTCTCGCGTGGAGCGGCGGTCTGACATGAGCGCCCTGCTCGACTCCTTCTCCACCGCGTTCGATGCGTTGCCCAACCGCGACGCCGCCGGGCTCGGCGACGCCCGCCGCCAGTCGTTGGACGCTGCCTTGCGCGACGGTTTGCCTGGGACACGTAGCGAACGCTGGAAGTACACGCCGCTGCGCGCGTTCGAACGCCGTGCGTTCGTTCCCGCCACCTCGCAGCCGGCTGTCGTCGACGGCTCGATCCTTGCCGACATACCGGCGCCGCGCCTGGTGTTCGTCAACGGACGCTTCGATGCCGCGCACAGCGACCTGTCCGAGCTGCCGAAGGGTGTCACCCTGCAGCCGCTTTCGCAGGTGCTGGCCGAGGGCAGCGAACGCGACGTCAATTTCCTCGCCCGCAATTTCGACCGCGCCGATGAAGTCTTCGCGCGCATCAATGCAGCGCTGGCAGACGAAGGCGTAGTCCTGCGCGCCGAAGAAGGCGCCAGCGCGTCGCGGCCGATCCATCTGGTCTTCGTCGGCGCATCGACAGAACGCGATCTCGCCTCGCACTGCCGTCATTTCATCGAACTGCGCGGCGACGCCGAGCTGACCGTGGTCGAACACCACATTGCCGGCGAAGCGAACACCCACTTCGCCAACAGCCTCATGCATGTGCATTTGGCAGCTCGCGCGCGTCTCACCCATGTGCGCGTGCAGGACGAAGCCATCGGTGCCTCGCTGATCACCCGCACCGACGCCGTGCTGGCACGCAGCGCCACTTATGTGCGGTTGGATCTCGAGCTCGGCGGCGCCCTGTCGCGCCACGAACTCAATGCCTCGCTGCAGGGCGAAGGCGCGCAGGTCATTGCCAACGGCGTACTGCTCGCCGACGGCAAGCGTCATCTCGACACTCGCTTGGGCATCGACCACGCCGCGCGCGACACGCGCTGCGAACTGCTGTGGCGCGGCCTCGCTTCAGGCCGTTCGAAAGCGGCGTTTCATGGCGGCATCACGATTCGCGAAGGCGCGGACGGCAGTGTCGCCGAGCTCTCGAACAAGAACCTGCTGCTGTCCGCGGGCGCCGAAATCGACACCCAGCCCGTGCTGGAAATCCATGCCGACGAAGTGCAGGCCGCGCACGGCGCCGCCGTCGGCCAGCTCGACGCGACTTCGATGTTCTACCTGCGCAGCCGCGGCATCCCGGAACAACAGGCCCGCGCCCTGCTCACCGCCGCGTTCTGCCGCGAGACGCTGGCCGTGATCGAAGACGCCGCGTTGCGCGAATCGGTGACCGCCAAGCTGGATGCAGCGCTGGCGCGCCTGGAGTCCGTCGCATGAACGCCGCGCCGGTCACCGCCATCGACTGGGCTCGCGTCCGCGCCGACTTCCCGCTGCTCACGCGCGAGGTGCATGGCAAGCCGCTGATCTATCTCGACACCGCCAATACCGCGCAGAAGCCGGCGAGCGTGATCGACGCAGTCGACGACTTTTACCGCCGTCACAACGCGAATGTCAGCCGCGCCGTGCACACGCTCGGCACCGAGGCGACGGATGCCTACGAAGGCGCGCGCCGCAAGCTGGCGTCGTTCTTCAACGTGCGCGCGGACGAGCTGGTGCTGTGCAGCGGCACGACTTTTGCCCTGAACCTGGTCGCCTATTCGTACGCGTTGCCGCGACTGCAGCCGGGCGACGCGATCGTGCTCACGCGCATGGAGCACCACGCGAACATCGTGCCGTGGCAGCTCGTGGCCGAACGCACGGGCGCGAAGATCAAGGTCGCCGAGATCAACGAAGCCGGCGAACTCGACCTGCCGACGCTGTACGCCCTGCTGACACCTGAAGTGAAGATCCTCTCGCTGACGCACGTCTCCAACGTGCTCGGCACGGTGAATCCGGTGCGCGAGATCTGCCGCGAGGCGCGCAAGCGCGGCATCATCACCGCCGTCGATGGTTCGCAGGCGGCGCCGCACCGTCCCGTCGATGTCGCGGCGATCGGCTGCGACTTCTATGCCTTCACCGGCCACAAGATGTGCGGCCCCACTGGCACCGGCGCGCTGTGGGCGCGGCGCGAATACCTGGCCGCGATGCCGCCTTTCATCGGCGGCGGCGAGATGATCAAGGAAGTGCGCTTCGAGGGCACGGTCTATAACGACCCGCCGCACAAGTTCGAAGCCGGCACCCCTAACATTGCCGGTTTCGTCGGACTCGGCGCCGCCGTGGACTACCTGTCTGCGCTGGGCATGGCCAATGCCGAAGCGTGTGAGCAGGAGCTCTTGCGCCACGCCACTGAGGAACTGGACAAGGTCGAAGGCCTGCGCATCTTCGGCCGCGCAGCCGAGAAGGCCGCCGTGATCAGCTTCCTGGTCGAAGGCGCGCACGCGCACGACCTGGCCACCCTGCTCGACCTGGAAGGCGTGGCGATCCGTTCCGGCCACCACTGCGCGCATCCGCTGATGCAGCATTTCGGTGTCCCTGCCACCTGCCGCGCCTCGTTTGCGTTCTACAACACGCACGAGGAAGTTGAGGCGTTCGTAGCGGCGCTGAAAAAGGTGCGCAGGCTGCTCGCGTAATCCCTGTTGGGCGGGCCGCGGTCCGCCACAAGTCAGCTGCGGGCTGGAGAGCAATCTAGCGCTGGGCCCGCCCTACACTGCGATACCCTTGCTGCACCTTCGCCGGAACACTGCCATGTCCGACAATCCCGAGCTGCTCACACTGCTGCGCGAGATCCGCGACAACCAGCGCGAAGCGCTGTCCCTGCAGCGCGAATACATGTCCATGTACCAGCAACAACTGGGCCGCATCGAGCGCATCAACGACCGCGCCGAGGCGATCCAGGGGCGCGCGGGCAAGGCCATCAAGGTCGTCGCATGGGTTGCGGTACCGCTGGTGTGCCTGCTTCTGGGCCTGATGCTGCTTTCCTACCTTCCAAAACTCTTCGCATGAGCCACGCAACCCCACTGACTTTCCGCAACGCCACCCTGGCCGACATCACTGCCCTGGTGGCGCTGGTCGAATCCGCCTATCGCGGCGACGTCAGCAAGCAGGGCTGGACCACCGAAGCCGACATGCTCGAAGGCCGCCGCACCGGCGCCGACGACATCGAAGCCTGCATCACTCGCGCGGACAGCCGCATCCTGATGGCCGAACGCGCCAACCGGGATGGCCTATCTGAGCTCCTCGCCTGCGCCCATATCGCCATCGAGGATGGCGCCGGCTACTTCGGCATGTTCTCGGTACGCCCCAATCTGCAGGGTGGCGGCATCGGCAAGGCCGTGATCACCGAAGCCGAGCGCATCGCACGCGAGGAATGGCAACTGCCGGCGATTCGGATGACCGTCATCGACATCCGCGATGAACTCATCTCCTTCTACGAGCGTCGCGGTTACCGCCGCACCGGCATCAAGAAGCCGTTCCCGTACGGGGACGAGCGTTTCGGCATTCCCAAGCGGGAGGACCTCCGCTTCGAAGTGCTCGAAAAGTCGCTCTAACTTCCGCGGCTCCTCCGTTCGGCAACTTGGACTGACGCTACTTCAGCAGGATTGAATCGATATGGGCGATTGGGTTTTCGTCTGCGCCACCTCGCAACTGCTTCCAGGCGAATCCGCTGTCGCCTGGGACGGCGACACGCCGATCCTGGTCGTGAACTACGACGGCGACTACTACGCGATGGAAGACAAGTGCTCGCATGAAGACTTCGAGCTTTCCGCCGGGCATTTCGACCCGGAAGAAGCGACGATCGAATGCGCGCTGCATGGCGCGAAGTTCGATGTGCGCGATGGCAGGCCCCTTTGCGCCCCGGCCTATGAACCGGTGACGAAGTTTCCGGTGAAGGTGGACGACACAGGCGTCTGGACCCGCGACGACCGCAACTGACAGATCAGGCAAACGCGAATCGTTTGCATTTGAGAACTGTTCTCACTTAAAATTTCGGTGCTGCGCATCTGCGCCCCGACTTTCGTGAGCCCAATGATCAACAGGAAGATTCCGGCCATCGCCCCGCTGGCCGCTGCCCTCGCATTTGCCCTTTGCGCGCAGGCCCATGCCGAATCACTCGACTCGGCCAGCGCCACGGACCTCGATGCGGTCCAGGTCTACGGAAAAGTCGACTACGGCTATGTGCAGAACCGCTCCACGACAGCCACCAAGACCGACACCGAACTGAAGGATGTTCCCCAGTCGGTGACCGTAGTCACTGAGGACTTGATCCGCGACCAGGCGATGCAGAATCTCGCCGACGTCGTGCGCTACGTGCCGGGCATCACCATGGCGCAGGGCGAAGGCAACCGCGACACGCCCGTGATGCGCGGCAACAGTTCGACCGCCGATATGTTCATCGACGGCGTGCGCGACGACACGCAGTACTTCCGCGACCTCTACAACATCGAACGCGTTGAAGCCCTCAAGGGGCCCAACGCGATGATCTTCGGCCGCGGTGGCAGCGGCGGCGTTATCAACCGCGTCAGCAAGCAGGCCGACTGGGAAACCGTGCGCGGACTCACCCTGCAGGTCGGATCGTGGAACAAGCGCCGCATTGCCGGAGATTTCGGCCAGGGAATCAACGACACCTCGGCCTTCCGCGTCACCGGCATGTTCGAAGATTCCGAGAGCTACCGCGACGGCTACGACGCGCAGCGCTGGGGTATCAACCCGACCTATGCCTTCAAGGCCGGCGAGGACACGACGGTTACCCTCGGCTACGAACACTTCGAGGACGAGCGCGTCGCCGACCGCGGCGTTCCGTCTTCCCTGATCGCGTTCAACGGCCGTCGCCTGCCCGTGGAAACCGACAGCTCGACCTTTTTCGGCGATCCCGATCGCAGCACTGTCACTGCCGACGTCGATGCGTTCAGCGCACTGGTCGACCATGATTTCGGCAACGGCCTGACGCTGCGCAACCGCACCCGCGTCGCCGACTACGACAAGTTCTACCAGAACGTGTATGCGGGTGGCCCGATCGTGTTCGTCGCCGGCGCGCCCCTGGCTGATATCCGCGCCTACAGCAACGCCACCCAGCGCAAGAACATTTTCAACCAGACCGATTTCGTCTGGAAGCTCGACGGCAGCATCAAGCAGACGCTGTTGTTCGGCACGGAGCTCGGCCGCCAGGAAACCGACAACCTGCGCAAGACTGGCGCCTTCCCCTCCAACACGACCTGCGGCGCCGCTGCCACCAACCGCGTCTGCGTGCCCTTCTCGGATCCCATCTACACGGGTCCGCTTGCTTTCGTACAAGCCGGCAGCGACGCCGACAACCATACCGTCGCCAAGGTCGCCGCCCTTTACGTACAGGACCAGATCGAGTTCTCGCCCCAATGGCAGGCGATCCTCGGGCTGCGCTACGACCGCTTCGACGTCGACTTCGACGACCACCGTGCCTCGACGCCGCCGGCAAGTCATGATCTTTCGTCGACCGACAATCTCCTTTCACCGCGCGTCGGCGTGGTCTACAAGCCGGTCGAACCGCTGTCGCTGTACGCCAGCTACAGCATGACCTACCTGCCGCGCTCGGGCGACCAGATGTCGTCGCTTACCACCACCAACAAGGCGCTTGATCCGGAAGAGTCGCGCAACCAGGAAATCGGCGCCAAGTGGGACGTGATCCCTGGCCTGTCGCTGACGGCCGCCGCCTATCGCCTGGACAAGAAGAACGTCATCACCGCTGATCCCTCCAATCCGAGCCAGTCGATCCTGACCGATGGCCAGCGCGTCGAAGGCGTCGAGATCGGCCTGGCCGGCAACATCACCAAGGCCTGGAGCGTCATGGGCGGCTACGCCAGGCAGGACGGCGAGGTCCTCCTTGCCGGGCTTAATCGCGGCCACAAGCCGGCGCAGTTGCCGGAGCAGACCGCTTCGCTGTGGAACCGCTACGACTTCAACAAGCAGTGGGGCGCGGGGCTGGGTGCCATCTATCGCAGCGCGCTCTATCCCAACATCGACAACCAGGTTGTGGTGAAGGGCTACACCCGCTACGACGCGGCAGTCTTCTTCCAGCTCAACGAGGTGCTCGGGCTCCAGCTCAACATCGAAAACATCTTCGACAAGAAGTACTTCGTTTCGACCAACAGCAACGACAACATCACCCCCGGCTCGCCGCGCGCGGCGTACCTGAGCGCCAATCTGAAGTTCTGATCCGACCAACCAGGGAGCCCGCAATTGCTGCGGGCTCTTTGCATTTTTGGAAATCCAATGAACACCACTCCACACACCCGACCTGGCCGCCGAAGCAATGGCATCTATCGCCTGGTGCGCCAGCTGCACCTGTGGATCGGCGCATGGGGTGCTCTGGCCGCGATCATCTACGGCTTCACCGGTCTGGTGATGAACAACCGTTTCGGCGACAACGCGTGGCCGCAGGGCAACACCAGGGAGGCGAATCGCACGACACTGCAGATCCCTGCCCTGGCACGACGCACACCTGAAGAACTGTCGCTGTGGCTGCGGGACGCGCAGCGCCTCGACGCCCAGGTCATCCGCAAGGGCGGCAAGGACGGCAAGCAAGCGCCGAAGTGGAACCTGATCGGGGGCACGGCGAGCGAATCGTGGTCGCTGGAATACAGCCCGGGAAGCGATAGCGCTGAACTCAAGCGCAGTTCGCATACGTTGCTAGCGGCGATCACGCGCCTGCACAAGGGTGTCGGCGGCGGTTGGATCTGGAACCTGCTGGCCGACAGCTTCGCTCTCGGCCTGCTGCTACTCGGGCTATCCGGCATCTGGATGTGGGCGCGCGGTCGTACGCTGAAGGAAATGGTGTTCAGCGTGCTGGGCTTGTCGGCCGGAGTACTGATATTGGTGGTGGGAGCGGCGCTGTCCTAATTCCCGGGCCGCCGCCCGTAGAAGACTTGCGTAACAAAAGGCCGATGCCGGCCTGGTATCTGAAGGCGCCCGCGCGCTGCACTCAGTCGAGCGGACTGACACGCACCAGCAGCAGTTCGCCGCCGCCTTCGATCACGTGACGTAAGCGCTCGCCGCCCGCCTGCAGGATCGCCGTATCGCCGGCCTCTAGTGCAGGCAAGCCGGAGTCGTCGGCAAACCGCGCACGACCGCCGAGCAGATGCACGGCCCAGGTCGTACCGGGTTCGGCAAAGATCACCATGGGCCCGACCAATGGGCGATGCCACAGTTCGGCCTGTACCTGGTCGCGCCGCCACATCAGGTTGAAGTCGTGCGTGGGGCCGTCCAGAAGTTCGCCAGTGACGGCGCGCTCACCGGCAAAGCGCAGCTTGCCGTGGGGAGGATGCAGTTCATGCGCCTCGCCATCGTCGAAGGCCAGGCGCATGCCGTTGCCAGACAGCAGCACCAGCTCGCGATCGATACCCGGAAAGGACGAAAACGCCGAGTCGCGTTCGATCTCGGCGATCGAGAGGCGCCAGCTCCACTCCCCCTCCTCCGGTGCCCGATAGATCTCGCGCGTCCAGCCGAGCTGGTTGCGCCAACGTTCGCGTCGGTATTCGTTGGCAGGGATGACCCAGGAATGGGCGGTTTGCGTGGAATTGGCCATGCCCCCAGTTTAACGGCGATGCCCAAGGCCGTCGGCCAGCGGTCCTGACGGCGCGAATCCAAAAAATGCGGATTTCGCCCGGCCACGATTCCCTTCGTGGCCAAGCGACACGTCCTTGTCCAGACCAGGTCTGTGTTCCGCGGGCATCCTGCCCTGACAACTCCTGCTCAGCGCTTCGGTGCGGCGGCCGTGGCCGGGCGGGCCGTGGCAGCCGGTTGGCGCGGTGCGGTGGGTGCGCCACCTGCGATGACGATACGGTCGCGGTTCTTCTCGACCGTCTTCAGGCCGATGCCCTTCACCAGGGTCAGCTGCTCGGCGCTCTTGAAGGCGCCATTGGCCTTGCGATAGGCAACGATGGCTTCCGCCTTGCTCTTGCCGATATTGAGCAACACGCGGTCGATGGTCGCGGCGTCGGCGGTATTGATGTTGACCTTCTCGGCGGCAAAGGCGCTGCCGGCAAACAGCAGCGTAAGAACGAGGGTCTGCAGCAGCGTGACGAACTTGTTCATGGCATGGCTCCTTGGATGGGCGATTCGAGGACTTCCGGCTTCCGTTCCGGCATCGCTGGCCGGTGAGGACAGTCTCCCGATCCGGACTCCCCATTCCGATCGGCGAATGCCGCCACAGGGGGTGGGAAAGCCCCGCTTCCGGGGTAGGAAAAATCCGACCTGCGCTAAACTGGCCAGCCTTTTCGCATCTTCATTCCGGGCTTTTCCCCGAAAGGCCCGCTGCCGGGAACCCCAATGGATAGCCGCAAGATCGAGCAGTTCGTGACCGCCAAGTGGGACGAGGAAATCGTCCCGCAACTCGTCGAATACATCCGCATCCCCAACAAGTCGCCGATGTTCGACGCCGATTGGGTCAAGAACGGCTACATGGACGCCGCCGTCGCCCTGATGGAGAAGTGGGCTCGCGCTCAGACCGTCCCCGGCATGCAGCTGGAAGTCGTGCGCCTGGAAGGCCGCACGCCGCTGATCTTCATCGACATCCCGGCCGCCAACGGCGGCAGCAATGACGATTGCGTGATCCTCTACGGCCACCTCGACAAGCAGCCGGAAATGACCGGCTGGGACGACGACCTCGGCCCGTGGAAGCCGGTGATCAAGGGCGACCGCCTGTACGGTCGCGGTGGCGCCGACGATGGTTACGCGATCTTCGGTTCGCTCACCGCGATCATGGCGCTGCAGGCGCAGGGCATCGCGCATTCGCGCTGCGTTGTGCTGATCGAAGCCTGCGAGGAATCCGGCAGTTATGACCTGCCCGCTTATGTCGACCATCTCGCCGAGCGCATCGGCAAGCCGTCGCTGGTGGTGTGCCTCGACTCCGGTTGCGGCAACTACGACCAGCTGTGGTGCACTACGTCGCTGCGCGGCCTCGCCGGCGGCAACCTCACCGTGAAGGTGCTGGAAGAAGGGGTGCACTCGGGCGACGCCTCGGGCATCGTGCCTTCGAGCTTCCGCCTGGTCCGCCAGTTGCTGTCGCGTATCGAGGACGAAAAGACCGGCCGCATCCTGCTCGAAGGTCTGCACGACGAGATTCCGGAAGCACGTCAGGAACAAGCCAAGGAAGCCGCGCGCGTGCTCGACACGGCCGTCTTCGACAAGTTCCCGCTGCTGCCGGGTATGAAGCCGATGGCCGACGAGCTCAACGAACTCGTCCTCAACCGCACCTGGCGTCCGGCGTTGTCGGTGACCGGCGTCGATGGCATGCCGCCGCTGTCGTCGGCGGGCAATGTGCTGCGTCCTTTCACTTCGGTGAAGCTCTCGCTGCGCCTGCCGCCGACGCTGGACGGCAAGAAGGCCGGCGAACTGTTGAAGCAGACGCTGGAAGCCAATCCGCCCAACAACGCCAAGGTCACGCTGGAACTGGAAAAGGCCAGCACCGGCTGGAACGCGCCGGCGATGTCGTCGTGGTTGTCGCAGGCGATCGATACGGCGAGCCAGGAGTTCTTCGGCGCGCCGGCCATGTACATGGGCGAAGGCGGCACGATTCCGTTCATGGGCATGCTCGGCGAGAAGTTCCCCGGCGCGCAGTTCATGATCACCGGCGTGCTCGGTCCGCATTCGAACGCACACGGTCCGAATGAATTCCTGCACATCCCGATGGGCAAGCGCGTGACCGCTTCGGTGTCGCGCGTGATCGCCGAACACCACTTGGCCAGCCAGCGCGGTGAAACCCGCGGCGTGGCGGCGGTAGCCGGCGGCGAGCATCACGGCGATCACGGCTGCTGCTGATGATCGCCTCCCTCTCCCCGCTTGCGGGGAGAGGGACAGCGTTGCGCAGCAACGCAGGGTGAGGGGAGGTGCCGGAGCGGCAACCGCAAGAGAGCGCCCCTCACACCCCAAGGGTGCTTCCTTCGGGCGTCTTCTCCCCGCGTGCGGGGAGAAGGACTCTGGATCGGCCTCCGCTGCACCGCAGCGTGCCCCGCCGGAAGTCGCTGTTAGGATTGCCGCGCCCCACACAACCAGCGATTCAACAGGAGTATCTCCATGTTCGAAGGCGTCATTGGTTACATCATCGGCGGCGCGGTCATCGGCATTCTCGCCCGCTTCTTCAAGCCCGGCGCGGACCCGATGGGCTGGATCCTCACCATCCTGCTCGGCATCGCCGGCGCCGTGGTCGGAGTCCGACTGGCGGCGATGCTCGGTCTGGGCAGCACGATCATGATCTGGGTCTGCGCAATCATCTCCGCGATCGTGCTGCTCTTCATCTACGAAGCCATACGCAAGAAGACCGCGAAGACCGCCTGATCTCACGCGCACGCGCGCAAACGAAAACCCCGGCCGAAGCCGGGGTTTTTTGTTTAACGCGAGCCAGCGAAGCGGGTTCAATCGAGCAACTGCGCGATTACCTGTTGCGCCAGTGCCTCCGGCGTTTGATTCACCGTATCGAGCACCAGTTCGGCGTGCTCCGGGGCTTCGTAAGGCGAATCGATACCGGTGAAGTTCGGAATCTTGCCCGCGCGTGCCTTCGCATAAAGGCCCTTCACGTCACGCTCTTCCGCCACCGCCAGCGGTGTGTCGACGAATACTTCGACGAATTCGCCCGACTCGAACAGTTCGCGCGCCATCCGTCGCTCGGCGCGGAATGGTGAAATGAAGCTCACCAGCACAATCAGGCCGGCATCGACCATCAGCTTGGCCACTTCGGCGACGCGGCGGATGTTCTCGACGCGGTCCTCGTCGGTGAAGCCCAGGTCCTTGTTGAGGCCGTGGCGGACGTTGTCGCCGTCAAGGATGTAGCAGTGGTGGCCCATCGCATGCAGGCGCTTTTCGACCAGATTCGCCACGGTCGACTTGCCCGAGCCCGACAAACCGGTGAACCACACGCAGCGCGGCGCCTGCGCCTTGCTGCGCGCACGCGCGGCCTTGTCGACATCGACGTGCTGCCAATGAATGTTGCCGGCGCGTCGCAGGGCGAAGTCGATGGTGCCCGCGGCGACCGTGGCATTGGTCTGGCGGTCGATCAGGATGAAGCCGCCCAGCTCGCGGTTGTCGGCGTAGGCCTCGAACGCGATCTCATGATCGAGATAGAGATTGCAATAGCCTACTTCGTTGAGCTCGAGGTGCTTTGCGGCCAGCTGGTCCTGCGTGTTGACGTCGACCTTGTGCTTGATCTCGGTGATGCTGGCGCTGACCGTGCGCGTGCCGATCTTCAGCCAGTACGGGCGCCCCGGCAGCAGGCGCTGTTCGCCCATCCACAGCACGTGCGCGGCGAACTGGTCGGCGACCTGCGGCGGTTGCTGCGCAGCGGCGATCACATCGCCGCGACTGATGTCGAGCTCATCGGCCAGGGTCAGCGTGATCGCCTGCCCCGCGACCGCTACATCGACGTCTCCCTGCGCACCGATCACGCGCGCGACCTTCGAACGGCGCCCTGACGGCAACGCGACGATCTCGTCGCCCGGCTTCACCCTGCCAGCAGCAATCGTGCCGGCGAAGCCACGGAAATCCTGATCGGGACGATTGACCCACTGCACCGGCAGCCGGAAGCCGATGTCGTTGCCGTTCTGTTCGATCTCCACGCTTTCCAGGTATTCGAGCAGACTCGGCCCGAGGTACCACGGCGTGTGCGCGGAGTGTTGCAGCAGGTTGTCGCCATTGAGCGCGGACAGCGGAATCGCGGTGACATGGCGAATGCCCAGCTGCGTGGCCAGTTCGCGATAGCCGGCTTCGATTTCCTCGAACACCGACTGGTCGTAACCGACCAGATCCATCTTGTTCACCGCCAGCACCACATGACGGATACCCAGCAGCGACACGATATAGCTGTGACGGCGCGTCTGCGTGAGCAGGCCCTTGCGCGCATCGACCAGTACGACCGCGACGTCCGCGGTCGAAGCGCCGGTGGCCATGTTGCGGGTGTACTGCTCGTGCCCGGGGCAGTCGGCGACGATGAACTTGCGCTTGTCAGTGCTGAAGAAGCGGTAGGCGACATCGATAGTGATGCCCTGCTCGCGTTCGGCGGAGAGGCCGTCGAGCAGCAGGGCATAGTCGATGTTCTCGCCCTGCGTGCCGTGACGACGACTGTCCCGATCGAGCGCGGCCAGCTGGTCTTCGAACAGGCCCTTGGTGTCGTACAGCAGTCGGCCGATCAGCGTGCTCTTGCCGTCGTCGACGCTGCCGCAAGTGATGAAACGCAGCAGACCTTTGGTCTCGTGCTGATGCAGGTAGGCGGCAACGGCGGCCGCGGCGTTGTCGTTCGCGGCGTTCATGCCTCTCCTCCGTCTTGCAGGCAATCCGTTCGTCCTGAGCGTAGGCGCAAAGCGCCGAAGTCGAAGGGCGTCCGAGATCCAGGAATGCCCTTCGACTTCGCGCCTGCGGCGCTACGCTCAGGGCGAACGGACTCAGAGATATCGTGAAGAAGTACAGCGGCGGACATCAGAAATAGCCCTCCTGCTTCTTCTTCTCCATCGAAGCGGACGGGTCGTGGTCGATCACGCGCCCCTGTCGTTCCGAAGTCGTGGCGACGAGCATTTCAGCGATGATCTTTTCCAGCGTGTCCGCATCGGATTCGATCGCGCCGGTAAGCGGATAGCAGCCCAGCGTGCGGAAGCGGACCTGCTTCGTCTGCGCCGCTTCCCCATCGCGCAACGGCAGACGCTCGTCGTCGACCATGATCAACGCGCCATCGCGTTCGATCACCGGGCGCTGCGCGGCGAAGTACAACGACGGCACCGGAATTTTCTCGCGATAGATGTAGAGCCACACATCCAGCTCGGTCCAGTTCGAAATCGGGAAGACACGGACCGATTCGCCCTTGTGGATGCGGGTGTTGTAGAGGCTCCACAACTCGGGGCGTTGGCTCTTCGGATCCCAGCGATGCTGTGCGCTGCGGAACGAGAAGATGCGCTCCTTGGCGCGCGACTTTTCCTCGTCACGCCTTGCGCCGCCAATCGCCGCATCGAAGCCGAACTTGTCGAGCGCCTGCTTCAGCGCCTGCGTCTTCATCACGTCGGTGTGCACGGTGGCACCGTGGCTGATCGGGCCGATGCCCTGCGCCACGCCTTCCGGATTGGTGTGCACGTGCAGCGGGATGCCGGTTTCGGCAGCGCGGCGATCGCGAAAGCCGATCATCTCGCGGAACTTCCAACCGGTATCGACGTGCAGCAGCGGGATCGGCGAGCGGCCCGGCGCGAACGCCTTGGCCAGCAGGTGCAGCAGCACCGAGCTGTCCTTGCCGATCGAATACAGCATCACCGGGTTGCGGAACTCGGCGGCGACTTCGCGCAGGATGTGGATGCTCTCCGCCTCAAGGCGGTCCAGATGGCTCAGGGCAGCCGGTTGCAGGGCGGATTGGCTCAGGGACGGCAGGGACATCGGCAGGTGAGGCGCGGGAATCGCCCAATCGTGACTCAAAACGGGATCACGTGCCCGGCATAGGCGGACCGTGGGTAAGGTCGCCAGTATCCCCGCTGCAGCGCAGCGTCTAAATGCGTCCTCGGCATAAGTGCATAGCGGCAAGTCCTTTCTCCCCGCCCCTGCGCATAACTAGCCTCGCAGCATCGATTCCATCCGAGCTGCACGCATGTCCGCCGCCCCCGCATTGACCGCACCGCCTTCCCTGCTCTCCCAGGAGCAGGCCGCGCTGCTCGATCAGCTGACCGGCGGCCTCGACGGCGCGAGCCTATGGTGGCTGTCGGGCTATGCGGCCGGGCTGGCGCGCTCGCAGTCCCTGCCTTTGGCACGCCCCGCCGCGGTGGCGGTGGCCGACCTCCAGCCGGCCGGCCAGCTGACCATCGTCTACGGCAGCCAGACCGGCAACGCCAAGCGCGTCGCCGAAAAACTGGGGCAGCAGGTCGAGGCCGCCGGCCTCCCCGTGCGCCTGCTGCGCGCCGACGCCTACCCCACCCGCGAACTCAAGAACGAGCGCCATCTCGCCATCATCATCAGCACGCAGGGCGACGGCGATCCACCGGATGACGCGCGTGGCTTCTTCGACTTCATCAGCGGCAAGCGTGCGCCGCAGCTGCCAGAGCTGCAGTTCGCGGTGCTGGCGCTGGGCGATTCGAGCTACCCGCAGTTCTGCGCGATCGGGCGTCGCCTGGACGAGCGTCTGGCCGAACTCGGCGCGAAGCGCTGGTTTGCGCGCGCCGAGGCCGATCTCGACATCGATACCGTCGCCACGCCTTGGCTCGCCAGTGCGCTGACTTCGGCCAAGGAAGCGCTGAAGCCACAAGCACCGCTCGCCACGGTCACTCCGCTGCGTCCGCTCGCTACGGCTGTGAGCGCGTATACCCGCGACAATCCGTTCCCCGCTGAATTGCTCGTCAACCAGCGCATCACCGGACGCGGCAGCGACAAGGACATCCGGCATTTCGAGCTGTCGTTGGAAGGCTCGGGCCTGCATTACGAAGCTGGCGACGCACTCGGAATCTGGCCGGTCAATCCGCCGCTGCTGGTCGATGCCGTGCTGGCCACGCTCGATCTCGATGGCGCACAGGTCGTCACGCATGGCGAACAGACGCTGCCACTGCGCGAATGGCTGTCGCAGCGGCGCGAGCTCACCCGATTGTCGCGTCCGTTCGTGGCTACGCACGCCGCGCATGCACAGAGCGAGGCGCTCAATGCCCTGCTCGCGCCCGATCGTGCAGCCGATTTCGCGAAGCTGCTCGCCGAGCAGCAGGTGATCGACCTGCTGCGCGCCTATCCCGGCGCCTGGTCCGCAGAGGAACTGGTCGCCGCGCTCCGGCCGCTCGTACCGCGCCTGTATTCGATCGCCTCCAGCGCCAAGGCGGTGGGCGAGGAAGCGCACCTCACCGTCGCGCACGTCGAATACGACGTCGATGGCGACACGTCTGGTGACAGCCGGCGCTGGGGTACCGCCTCCAACTTCCTGGCGCGCGCGGCCGAAGGCGAAAAGCTGCCGGTTTTCATCGAACACAACGAGCGCTTCCGCCTGCCGAAGGAGAGTTCGCGCGACGTGATCCTGATTGGCCCGGGCACGGGCGTCGCGCCGTTCCGCGGCTTCGTGCAGGAGCGTGCTGCCACAGGTTCGAACGGCCGCAACTGGCTACTCTTCGGCAACCCGCACGCACACAGCGACTTCCTCTACCAGCTGGAATGGCAGGACGCACTCAAGCGCGGCGTGCTGCATCGCCTCGACCTCGCCTTCTCCCGCGACCAGGCGCACAAGGTCTACGTGCAGGACCGCCTGCGCGAGAACGGTGCCGACCTCTACGCCTGGCTGGAAAACGGCGCGCACCTGTACGTCTGCGGCGATGCCACCCGCATGGCCCGCGACGTGCACGCCGCGCTGCTGGACATCATCGCCACGCACGGCGGCAAGTCCGCCGATGACGCCAACGACTACCTCAACGACCTGCAGGCGCAGGGCCGCTACGCACGGGACGTGTACTGAGCAGGACCAAACAGCAATGAGCACGCATTCCGTCGAAGACATCAAGAAATCCAGCGCCCGCCTGCGCGGCACGCTGCTGGGGTCGCTCGCCAATCAGATCACCGGCGCGCTGCACGAAGACGATCAGACCCTGATCAAGTACCACGGCAGCTACCAGCAGGACGACCGCGACATCCGCGAGGAACGCCGCCAGCAGAAGCTGGAACCGGCCTACAGCTTCATGATCCGCACCCGCACGCCAGGCGGCGTGGTCACGCCGGAGCAGTGGCTCAAGCTCGACCGGATCGCCACCACTTACGCCGAGCGCGGCCTGCGCATCACCACGCGCCAGGCGTTCCAGTTCCATGGCGTGATCAAGCGCGAGCTGAAGGCGACGATGGCCGCGATCAATGCGGCGCTGATCGACACCCTGGCCGCGTGCGGCGACGTCAATCGCAACATCGCGGTCGCCGCCAATCCACACGAATCCGCGGCGCATGCCTTCGTGCATGCGCAAGCAGCCGCGCTGTCGCAGTACCTGCTGCCCAACACCCGCGCCTACTACGAGATCTGGCTGGATGAAGAGCGCGTCGCCGGCAGCGGAGAGGAGGAAGATCGCATCTACGGCGAGGCCTACCTGCCGCGCAAGTTCAAGATCGGCTTCGCGATTCCGCCGTCTAACGACGTCGACGTGTTCGCGCAGGATCTGGGCTTCATCGCCATCCTCGAGAACGGCGAAGTCGCGGGCTACAACGTCACCGTCGGCGGCGGCATGGGCGCGACGCACGGCGATGCGGAGACCTACCCGCGCCTGGCCGATGTCATCGGCTTCATCTCCCCCGATCAGCTCACCGCCGTCGCCGAAGCCGTGGTCACCACGCAGCGTGACTGGGGCAACCGAGTCGTGCGCAAGCGCGCACGTCTGAAGTACACGATCGACGATCGCGGCCTCGACAACTTCAAGGCCGAGGTCGAACGCCGCGCCGGTTTCTCCCTCTCCCCGGCGCGGCGTTTCGATTTCGTCCACAACGGCGATCGCTTTGGCTGGCTGCAGGGCGACGACGGTTTGTGGCACCTGACTCTGCGCATCATCGCCGGCCGCATCTGGGACCGCGACGGCGTGCAGCACCTCACCGGCTTCCGCGAAATCGCGCAGCGTCTGCTGGACGATGGCGGTCGCGCGGAATTCCGCATGACCGCGAACCAGAACCTGGTCATAGCCAACGTCACCGAGGCCCAGCGCGCCGACATCGATGGGCTGGTCGCGCAGTACGCACTCGACGGCCATCGCATCGCATCGCCCACGCGGCTCAACGCCATTGCCTGCGTCGCGTTGCCGACCTGCGGCCTGGCGATGGCGGAAGCCGAACGCTACCTGCCCGACTTCCTCACCCGCGTCGAAGCGCTGCTCGACAAGCACGCGCTGCGCGACCAGCCGATCAACATCCGCCTGAGCGGTTGCCCGAACGGCTGCTCGCGTCCCTACCTCGGCGAGATCGCGCTCGTCGGCAAGGCACCGGGCCGCTACAACCTCATGCTCGGCGCCAGCCATCGCGGTACGCGCCTGAACTCGCTGTACCGCGAAAACATCGACGAAGCGGCGATTCTCGCCGCACTCGACGAGTTGTTTGCGCAGTACGCCTCCGGCCGCGACAGCGGCGAATACTTCGGCGACTTCCTGATCCGCACGGGCGTCGTCGTCAGCAAGGCCATCACTCTGGAACTGGTCGCATGAGCCCGCCCGACCCCATCACCGCCGCCGAGTCGCCGCGTTCGCTGGACGAACTCAACCAATGGCTGGCCGCGCAATCGGCCGAAGACCGCGTCACCTGGGGCGTGGCCAACCTGGCCGGCGGCCATGCGCTGTCGTCCAGCTTCGGTGCACAGGCCGCGGTGTCGCTGCACATGGTCACGCGGCAGAAGCCGGACCTTCCGGTGATCCTGGTCGACACCGGCTATCTGTTTCCCGAGACCTATCGCTTCGTCGACGAGCTTACCGAGCGGCTCTCGCTGAATCTGAAGGTGTATCGCCCGCAGATCGGCATCGCCTGGATGGAAGCGCGCTTGGGCAAGCTGTGGGAACAGGGCGTCGACGGCATCGAGCGCTACAACCGTATGCGCAAGGTCGAACCGATGCAGCGCGCGTTGCGCGAACTCGGCGCACGCACCTGGATTTCGGGCCTGCGACGTGCGCAGTCGCGCAGTCGCGCGAACACGCCGTTCCTGCAATTGCACGACGGCCGCTGGAAGCTGCATCCGCTCGCCGACTGGAGCGACCGCGACGTGTGGATGTACCTGCAGAAGCACGACCTGCCGTACCACCCGCTGTGGCACGACGGCTATGTCTCGATCGGCGACGTGCACACCACACGCCGCCTGGAAGCCGGCATGAGCGAGGAGGACACGCGCTTCTTTGGACTCAAGCGCGAGTGCGGGTTGCACGAAGCGTGGGATGAGGCGAATCAGGCGGCGTAATCCTCGGATCCGCGTTGTTGTTGCTTTGTAGAGCGGAGCTTGCTCCGCTGGGTTGTAGCGCCGGGCCTGCCGGCGCCTTCGCGGAGCAAACGCGTCTGCGCAAGCCACAAGCAAAAATCAGCGGAGCAAGCTCCGCTCTACAAGGCAAACTCGAAAGAAAAAGGCCCGGGGAGCCGGGCCTTTTCTGTTGCTGCCTGACGCGACCGATCAAGCCGCGAGCTTGTGGCTCAGCTCGTCCCACTGCGGCGCAAGCGGCCATTCTGGCTCCTGGTTACCAGCGAGGACGCGCTGCAGATCACGCGGATCGATCTGCGGCGCCAGCGCGTGCAGCAGGTCGAGCGTGTAATCACGCAGCACGCGTTCACGCGGCAGCACGGCCCAGGCGACGCACTCGGGAATCGCCGCCGGAGCGGGCAGCGCAACCAGGTCAGTGTCTTCGATCGTCACCGCCATTTCGGCGAGCAGACCGACACCGATGCCGGTGCGCACATAAGTCTTAATGAGGTCGGCGTCGCGCGCGGTCATCGCCAGTTGCGGCTCGACGCCGGCTTCGGCGAAGGCACGGCGCAATGACGATTCCGGGCGCACCGACGATTCGTAGCTGACCAGCGGATAGGCGGCGAGCTGTGCCAGCGTCGGCGCGGCGCCGCTGCGGGCGAGCGGGTGCGAACGCGGCACCAGCACGACGCGCTTCCAGCGGAACAACGGCACGGCGATGCCGCCGGCAGGCGTCTCGCCTGCGGTGCTGATCAGGGCAAAGTCGGATTCGCCGCGGGCGAGCAGGTCCAGCACTTCGCCTTCCGAACTCGGCAGCAGGTGCACGCTGACGCGTGGATACGAGCGCTTGAGCTGGGCAATGGCGGTCGGAAGGACGAAGCGCGCCTGCGTATGCGTGGTGGCCAGGACCAGACGGCCCACGCCATCACGACGCTGGTTGGCGGCGTAGGAGCGGATGTTTGCGGCTTCGGCGAGCAGGCGGCGCGCATGCGCGAGCACCTGGGAGCCGGCGGGGGTGATGCTTTCAAGACTGCGGCCCTTGCGTGCGAACAGCAGGAATCCGAGTTCGTCCTCGAGCTGCTTGAGCTGCTTGGACAGGCCGGGCTGCGTGGCATGGACGCGCTCGGCGGCTAGCGTGATGTTCAGGCCGGAATCGGCGATGGCGGCGAAATAACGCAGTTGCGTGAGGGTCATGGCGGCGTCGAGGGTCGAGAAGGTTGTTGGGCGGGGGACAGGCGCACGGCGGCCGGGGTTACGGAAATAAACGAGTGACACCAGGTAATCATCGGAATAAGTTTCATTGGTTATCTCTTTATGCGGATGGACAGATAAACATTAGCCGGAGCGGGGGGAGCATGTCCAGCGCCGGTCATGCCATCAGAGCATGAAGCCACATCCGCCGGTCATTTCCGCCACTCATGTCACAACGCTAGGTTGCACGGACCACCCCAAGCCCCTTGCCGTCATGTCCTCCGCGCCTCCCCTCTTCCCGCTGTTCACCAACCTGAGCGGCCGTGCCGTCCTGGTGGTCGGCGGTGGCGCCGTGGCCCGACGCAAGGTGCTCGGCCTGCTCCCGACCGGGGCGCGGGTCCGGGTCGGCGCCCTGGAACTGGAGCCGCAGCTCGCGGCCTGGGCCGAACAGGGCCAAATCGAGACCGTGCGGGGTGAATTCGACCCGGCCTGGCTCGATGGCGTCTGGCTGGTGGTGGCCGCAACCGACGATCCCGCGGTAAACCGCGCGGTGGCCGATGCGGCCGAAGCCCGCCGCATCTGGGCGAATGTGGTCGACGATGCTGAGCTGTCGAGCGTCCATCTGCCGGCCCGGGTCGAACGCGGCCCGGTGCAGATCGCCATTTCTAGCGGCGGCGGTGTGCCGATGCTGGCCCGACATCTGCGCGAGCAGCTGGAAACCCAGTTCGACGAGTCGCTCGGCGCTCTCGCCGCGCTGCTCACGCAGGCTCGCGAGCGGATCCGCGATCGCCTGCCCGACTTGCCGGCACGCCGGCGCTTCTTCGACCGCGTGTTGCAGGGCCCGATCCCGGGCCTGCTTCGCCGCGGCGAGCAGGCGAAGGCACAGCGCGCGCTCATCGCCGCATTGGAACAGCGTCCGCAGGTGCAAGGCGGCAGCGTCGCCTTGGTCGGCGCGGGCCCCGGCGATCCGGGGCTGCTGACGCTGCGCGCCCTGCGCGTCTTGAACGAAGCGGATGTGATCCTGCATGACCGCCTGGTCAGCGCCGACGTGCTCGCCCTTGCCCGCCGCGATGCCGAATTCATTGAAGTCGGCAAGCAGGTTGGCGGCGACCATAACGCCACGCAGGAGCGCATTCATGGCCTGCTGGTCGAACACGCGTTGCAGGGCAAGCGTGTGGTGCGCCTCAAGGGCGGCGATCCCTTCATCTTCGGCCGTGGTGGCGAAGAGCTCGAGGTCCTGCGCGAACATGGCATCGACTTCGAAGTCGTCCCCGGCATCACCGCCGCGATCGCATGCGGTGCCTACGCCGGCATTCCGCTGACGCATCGCGAACACGCGCAGTCGGTTCGCTTCATCACCGCGCATACCAAGGACGACAGCGACGCGTTCGACTGGGCCGCACTGGCACAGGAAAAGCAGACGCTCGCGTTCTACATGGGCGTGTCGGGCCTGGAACGCATCCGCGATCGCCTCATCACGCATGGTCGCGCGCCATCGACGCCTTTCGCGATCATCGAGAACGGCACGCGTCCTGAACAGCGGGTGGTGCTGGGCACCTTGGCCGCTCTTCCCGAACTAGCGCGTTCCCACAACGTGGGCGCGCCGGCATTGCTGGTTATTGGAGAGGTCGCCGCGCTCGCGGCGAGCCTGCACTGGTTCGGTAGCGAACCTTTAACGACGACGGGCGCAGGATGCGATCCACTCGCGACGCTCGCCCAGGCCGCCTGATTCCGCCCTTCTTTCCAGGTACAGACCCCCGACATGACTATCTACAACAGCATCCTAGACACCATCGGCTCCACGCCCATCGTGAAGCTGCACCGCATCGCACCCAGGCACGTCACGCTGTATGCGAAGAACGAAGCCTTCAATCCGGGCGGCTCGGTCAAGGACCGTCTCGCACTCGCCATCGTGCTCGACGCGGAACAGAAGGGACTGCTGAAGCCTGGCCAGACCATCATCGAAGCGACGTCCGGCAACACCGGTATCGCGCTGGCGATGGTGGCGGCGGCACGCGGTTATCCGTTCGTGGCGGTAATGTCGGATTCGTTCTCCGTCGAACGCCGCAAGCTGATGCGCGCCTATGGCGCCAAAGTAATTCTCACGCCCGCATCCGAACGCGGCAGCGGCATGGTGCGCAGGGCGAAAGAACTTGCGGACAAGCACGGCTGGTTCCTCGCGCGCCAGTTCGAGAACGAAGCCAATCCCGCCTATCACCGCAGCACGACCGGCCCCGAAATCCTCCGCGACTTTGCCGGCAAGCGCCTGGATTACTTCGTCAGCGGCTGGGGCACCGGTGGCACGATCACGGGTGCCGGCGAAGTGCTGAAGCTGGCGCGCCCCGACCTCAAGGTGATCGCCAGCGAACCGGCCGGCGCCGCGCTGCTCTCGGGCAAGGAATGGGCACCGCACAAGATCCAGGGCTGGACCCCGGACTTCCTGCCGCAGGTGCTCAGCCGCACCATCGCCGACGAGATCCTGCCGATCGACGAAGTCGCGGCGCGCGATACCGCGCGTCGTCTCGCCGCGGAGGAAGGCGTGTTCGTTGGCATCTCCGCTGGCGCGACCATCGCCGCGGCATTGCAGGTTGCCGAGCGCGCGCCGGAGGGTACCGTGCTACTGGCCATGCTGCCGGACACCGGCGAACGCTACCTGTCGACCTTCCTGTTCGAAGGCGTGGCCGAAGGTTCCGACGACGAGTGGCTGGCTTCGCTGGAAACCAAGGCCGCCGCGGTCGCCTGACCAGCCTTTGTAGAGCGGAGCTTGCTCCGCTGCTTTTTCGAGCGCCCGAGCGAGGGAAGTCATCCGGCATCCCAGACAAGAGCAGCGGAGCAAGCTCCGCTCTACAAGTCACAAATCCGGGGCGTGGTCGATGAACCGCGTCCCGCAAACTCGCGATCCGGTTAATCTTGCGTCCGATCCACGATGACGCATCAGATGACCGCCAACGTTCCTACCGACCGCGAACTCGCCCGTCTTGCCTGGGCACGATCCGCTACCGGCGATGCCGGCCTGCAGCTCCAGCGCGCGTCGGTCGATGCCGGCTTCCGCAGCTACTGGCGCGCGGTCACTTCGAATGGCGCTGCGCTGTCGACCAGTGTGATCGTGATGGATTCGCCGCCAGACCTCGAAGACGTGCGTCCATGGCTGCGCATCCGCACACTGCTGGAAAATGGCGGCGTGCGCGTTCCGCAGGTGCTGGTGCAGGACATCGATTCCGGCTTCCTGCTCCTGGAAGATCTCGGCGGCCCCACGCTCGCCCAGGTGATCGATGCCGACAACGCCGATGTGCATTTCGACGCCGTGATTGACCAACTGCTAAAGCTGCAGAAGATCGCGGCACCCGAAGGCATGGGGGAATTCGGCGAAGCGCTGCTGCAGCGCGACGCCGGACTATTCGAAGAGTGGTTTCTACGGCGTCATCTCGGCATCGAACTCGACTGCGGCGAGGCCGAAAAGCTGCAGCTCGTGCAGCGTCGCCTGATGGACAACGCCCTGGCGCAACCGCGTGTGCTGACCCATCGCGACTTCATGCCGCGCAACCTGATGCCTGTGGCGGATGGGCCGGCGGTACTCGATTTCCAGGACTGCGTGCTTGGCCCGATCGCGTACGACCCGATCAGTCTGTTCAAGGATGCATTCCTGAGCTGGCCGCTGGAACGCGTCGACGGCTGGCTCGCGCGCTACCACGAACGCGCACTGGCGAGCGGCCTGCCGGTGCCGGAACTGGCGCAGTTCCGCCGCGATGCCGATTGGCTGGGCGTGCAGCGGCATCTGAAGGTGCTCGGCATCTTCTCGCGCCTCCATTACCGCGACCACAAGTCGAAATACCTTGCGGACGCGCCACGCTTCATCACTTACCTGGATGAAGTCCTGCCGCGTTACCCCGAACTCGCACCGTTGCGCGAACTGCTCGATGGGCGCATCCGCCCGGCAATGGCGGGAGTTGGCGCATGAAGGCGCTGATTTTTGCCGCCGGCCTGGGCGAACGCATGCGGCCGCTCACCAATCACACCGCCAAGCCGCTGCTCTCCGCCGGCAACAAACCGCTGATCGTCTGGCATCTGGAACGACTGGCTGCGATCGGCGTGCGCGATGTCGTCGTCAATACGAGCTGGCTGGCCGAGCAGTTTCCCGCGGCTCTGGGCAATGGCGACTACTGGGGCCTCAATCTGCATTTTTCGTACGAAGGCCCGACGCCGCTTGAAACCGGTGGTGGCATGTGGAACGCGCTGCCGCTGCTGTCGGATGGCGAACCGTTCCTTGCGATCAACGGCGACATCTGGAGCGACTACGACCTCGGCCGGCTGCCGCGCGACCTCGACGGTGATGCGCACCTGGTTCTGGTCGACAACCCGGTACAGCATCCGCAGGGCGATTTCGCGTTGTCAAACGATGGCCACATTCACAGCGACGGTGCGCAGCGGCTGACCTTTTCCGGCATCGGCGTATATCGCCCGACATTGTTCGCTGGCTGGCGCGACATCATTGGCGACGCACCAGGTGCCGACGAGACACCGGCGCGCTTCAAGCTCGCACCGCTGCTGCGCGCTGCGATGACGCAGTCGCGCGTGAGCGGCGAACATCACCAGGGCCGCTGGACCGATGTCGGTACGCCGCAGCGTCTGGCGCAACTGGACATGGAACTCCTGTCGTCCGCCCGCTGACCAATCCCACTCTTCCCCTTGCAATGGAGTGCCCAGTGAAATTCCTGCCGTTCGTCCTCGCGTGCCTGCTGTCGTCCCCTGCCTTCGCCCAAGCCACGCCGGAACCTTTGGCCACAACAACTGCAGCCAGTTCTCCCGAATCGGCAACCGCGCAAATCCGCAACGTGATTGAAACGTTCCGGACTTCAATCATCAAGCGCGATAAGCCCGCATTCGAACGCCTGTTCCTGCACGAACACATCACCTGGCAATCGGTGAAAGGCGACGAAGCGCTGCAGCGCGTCCGCCAGAAAGTGCCGACCGCCAGCAAGCTCACGGTCGATGCCACGAAGACGCCCTACTCCTTCATTGCCGGCATCGTCGCGGACAAGGACAGTTCCGAGGAAACGTTCTCCAACGTGAAGATCGATACCGACGGCGATATCGCGTCGGTCCATTTCGACTATGCCTTCCTCAGGAACGGGAAGGAAACCAATCACGGACAGGAAGCCTGGCACCTGCTGCGGACGCAGGACGGCTGGAAGATCGCCTCGGTGATCTGGTCGGTGAACCTCAAGCCCGCAGCGGCGAACTAAGCCACCGGCTATCGGCGCTCGGTCGTTACAGGTCGAGCGTCTGCCGCAGGAACGGCACCGTAAGACGGCGCTGCGCCGCCAACGAGGCACGATCGAGCTTGTCGAGCAACGCCGTCAGGCCGCCGAGATCACGCCCCACGCGCTTGAGCAGCCAGTCCAATGCCGCGTCCTCGAGAATCAGCCCGCGGCGCTGCGCGCGTTGCTGCAGCACTTCGC
Organism: Lysobacter tyrosinilyticus; assembly: GCF_054779815.1. Classification (NCBI taxonomy): domain Bacteria; kingdom Pseudomonadati; phylum Pseudomonadota; class Gammaproteobacteria; order Lysobacterales; family Lysobacteraceae; genus Lysobacter; species Lysobacter tyrosinilyticus. The sequence continues at coordinate 1,413,577 of NZ_BAAGXN010000001.1, read as the reverse complement.
GCCGACCTTCCTCTTCCAGCGGCGCGAGCGTGATGCGTGTGCATTGCCCGAGGCGCGAACGCAGGTCGGGCAACACCAGCCCGATCGAATCGGGAATGTCCCGCGCCGCATACACGAGTGCCACACCGGCGGCGCGCGCCCGGTTGTGCGCATCGAACAGGGCGATTTCGTCGTCGCGCTGGCCGGCGATTACGTCCAGGCCGTCCAGCGCGATCAGATCATTGCCCTCCAGCGCCTGCAGCGCGTCGCGCACGCGCCCTGCCGCGGCAACCATCGGCAAGTACGCGGCACGGCGGCCGGCGCTTTCGGTAGCGGCGCAGGTCGCCAACAACAGGTGCGTCTTGCCGACGCCGGACGGACCGGCCAGATACAACGCATCGCGTGCCGCCGACGTGGCGGCTTCGGCTGCCGCCGCACGTAGCAACCCGATCGCGCCATCCGGCGCGCCTACGAACGTTTCCAGGCGCTGATCGGGCGGGTAGCGCAATGTCAGCGGCAGTTGCGGCACCCCTTGCACGGTACGGCTCACTCGGGCGTGTGCTCCACTTCTTCAGCGGCGGCGGCCGCCTTCGCCGCGGCGGCGATCGCGGGTGCCTGTTCGCCTGCATACAGCCGGCTATGCGTGTAGCGCTGTTCGGCGTAGCGCAGCAGCACGTTCGCCACGGCCGCCACCGGTAGCGCCAGCAGCATGCCGAGGAAGCCGAACAGCTGCCCGCCCGCCAGCACCGCGAAGATCACGGCCGCCGGATGCAGCCCGATGCGGTCGCCCACCAGCTTGGGCGTCAGCCAATAGCTTTCGATGACCTGGCCGACGCCGAATACGGCGAGCACACCCGCGATGTGTTCCCAATCGCCGAACTGCACCAGCGCCGCGACACAGCCCAGGATGATGCCGCTCGCGGGGCCCAGGTACGGCACGAAGGTCAGCAGGCCGGCGATGAGGCCGATCAGGATGCCCAGGTCGAGCCCCACGCCCCACAGACCGACGCCATACATCACGCCCAGGATGATCATCACCAGGAACTGCCCGCGCAGGAACGCGCCCAGCACGTCGCTGGACTCGCGCGCCAGACGCGAAGCCGTTTCGAGGTGATCGCGCGGGATCAGTGATGCCACGCGCGCCACCAGCAGGTCCCAGTCGCGCAGGAAGAAGAACGTCAGCACCGGCAGCAACGCGACGTTGGCCACCAGCGCAAGGATGGCGAAGCCGGAACGCGAGAGGTAACCCAGCAGGGTCGTGGCGATACCGCCCGCGCGTTCCCAGTTGCTGCGCACCAGTTCGATCAGGTGATTGAAGTCGAGCCAGTCGGAGATCTCGATCCGGGTGTGCGCTTCCAGCCACGGGATCGCGATCTGCACCAGCCAATCGCGGTAATGCGGCATGGAGGCGATGAGCGTGGCGATCTGCCGCTCGATCAGCGGCACCAGGATCACCATCACCAGGATCACCACCAATGCCATCGCGGTGAACACCAGGGTCACCGCCGTATTGCGCGAACGCCCCCGACGCTGGAGGCCATCGACCAGCGGATCGCCCAGCCACCCCAGCATCGCCGCAACCACGAAGGGCGTCAGCACCGGCGCCAGCAACCACAGCAGCCACAGGGCGCCCAGGCCGAGCGCGGTCCATTGCAGCCGGCGCAGGAAGCGGGCGATCTCGTACAACGAGCCTTGGGACTCCATCGCTAAGGTCCCGTCAACGCAGCCGGTACACGGCCGTCTCGCCGTCGGCCGGCACGATTACGCCGTCGCGATCGGCCATGCGGTTGAAGCCGCTGAGTCCGGAAGCGAGATCGAGCGCGAACGTGACGCTATCCGGCGTCGCATGCTGCGGCGTGATCTTGCGCACGATCGCGAGCTTGTCGAGATAACCCGCCAGGCGCATGTAGTCATCGCTGCTGTGGATACCGGTGAAGGTCACCGCATAACTGCCCGGCGGACCAGCCGTTCCGCGCTTGGCGTAGCGCTTGGTCAATGCGTCCGCCGCGCCGTCCGCGCCGGAGGCGATCACGCGCCGCGCATCGGTATCGGTGATGCTCCAGTTCGCCAGCACCTTGCCGTTGTCGACGAAGGTCCAGTCGCCCTTCCAGCCCTCGGCACTGCGATAGACCTTGCCGATCAGCTGCATGGGCGGCGCATAGCGCAGCGAGGCCCGCGCCACCGCGGCACTGTCTCCGCGCCAGATCGCGCCGATGGTGGCCTGTTCCGCGGCATTGCCGGTCGGCAGCCCGAGCGCGTAGCCGCGCTCCTTGGCCCGGTTCAGCGCGGTGCGCGCGGCATTGGCCTGCGGCAGGCCGACCAGGCGCGGCCCCTTGCCATCATCGATGCCCAGCCACAGCACCGGCTTGGGCCGGGGCATCGGCCAAACGGGCAGGCCGAGGGTCTCGATCAGGTCGTCGATCTCTTGCTGATCGAAGCGGACGATCAGGGTGGTGCCGAAGGTCGGCGCCCCGGTCGGGCCCACACCTTCGTCCTGGCGATAGTCGTAACTCTTCACCAGATCCTTCGCCCGGCGCAGCTCCTGGCCTACGCCTGGCTGGCCCGCCACGCTGCGATTGCCGGAAAGCCGGCCCAGCACCGTCGACAGGGCGCGGGCGAATCCAGTGTTGCGCTCGGGCTCGCCCTGCCCGTTCACAGTCACCTCGGCCTCGTAGGGCCCTTGGGCGCCGGCACGGTCGCCTTCAACGCGTTGCGCCGTGGCGGTAAAGCTCGCCAGCAGCAAAGCAGCCAGCCAGAACCCTCGAAATGCGCGAACCATTGCTGTCCCTGATGGGTGGAACCGTCGGAAATGGTGCCGTACGGACCCCGAGACGTCCATTCGCACCGGTCACGACTGGTAAAATCGTCGCTCTTCCGTCCTGTACTGCCCCCCGTGACCAACACCACCCCGCTCACCTACCGTGACGCCGGCGTCGACATCGACGCGGGTAATGAAGTCGTCGAACGCATCAAGCCCGCGATCAAGCGCACCCTGCGGCCCGAAGTGCTGGGTGGCGGGATCGGCGGCTTCGGCGGCCTGTTCGACCTGTCGGGCAAGTACAAGGAGCCGGTGATGGTGTCCGGCACCGACGGCGTGGGCACCAAGCTGATCCTCGCCAAGCAGCTCAACCGCCACGACACCATCGGCCAGGATCTGGTCGCGATGTGCGTCAATGACGTGCTGGTGCAGGGCGCCGAGCCGCTGTTCTTCCTCGATTATTTCGCCACCGGCAAGCTCGACGTGGCCACCACGGTCGACGTGGTCGGCGGCATCGCCAAGGGCTGCGAGATCGCCGGATGCGCGCTGATCGGCGGCGAAACCGCCGAGATGCCCGACATGTATCCGCCGGGCGAATACGACCTGGCCGGCTTCACTGTCGGCGCCGTCGAAAAGGCCAAGCTGATCGACGGCAGCCGCGTGCAGCCCGGCGATGTGCTGATCGGCATCGCTTCCAGCGGCCCGCACTCCAACGGCTATTCGCTGATCCGCAAGATCCTCGCCCGCGCCGGCAATCCTCTGGATCTCGACGTCGGCGGCGTGAAGCTGGCCGACGCACTGATGGAACCCACCCGCATCTACGTGAAGCCGGTGCTGGAACTGCTCGCCAAACACGACATCCACGCGATGGCCCACGTGACCGGAGGTGCATTGGTTGAGAAGATTATCCGCGTGGTCCCCAAGCCGCTCGGCCTCGAGATCGACACCTCGTCCTGGCCGTTGCCGCCGGTGTTCGACTGGCTGCAGCGCGAAGGCAACGTGCCGCGCGAGGAGATGTGGCGCACCTTCAACTGCGGTGTCGGTTTCGTGCTGATGGTGGCGCCGGGCGACGTCGCCGCGATCAATGCGGACCTGGATCGTCTGGGCCTGGCGCACTGGCAGATCGGGCAGGTCGTTCCGGCCACGGGCGACGAACGCCTGCGCATTTTCTAAGCGCCAACCGCACTGATGCGTCTTGCCGTCCTCGCGTCCGGCCGCGGCAGCAATCTGCTGGCCATATTCGACGCCATCGCTCGCGGCGACCTCGATGCGCAAGTCGCGGGCGTGTTTTCCGACAAGCCCGCGGCGCCCGCGCTCATGCATGCACGTAATGCGAACGTGCCCGCACAGGCGCTCTCGCCGCGCGACTTCCCGTCGCGCGCGGTTTTCGATGAACACCTGTTCAGTCTGGTCGAAGCAGTTCAGCCCGATCTCATCGTCTGTGCCGGATATATGCGCCTGATCGGCGACACCGCCGTCGCTGCACGGATCGGACGCATGATCAACATCCACCCCTCGTTGCTGCCCGACTTCAAGGGCCTGCACACGCACCAGCAGGCGCTCGATGCGCAGGCGCGGGTGCATGGGGCCAGCGTGCACTTCGTCACCCCCGAACTCGATGGCGGCCCCGTGATCTCGCAGGCGCGCGTCCCGGTGGAAGCCGACGACGACGCCGAACGGTTGGCCTCACGGGTCCTGCAGCGCGAACACCCGCTGCTCATCGCCACGTTGCGGGAACTGGCGGCCGGTCGCATTGCGTTACGCGATGGCCGGGTACATTTCGATGGTCATGCATTGGTCGCACCCTTGCAGCTCGACGACAACAATCGACTGACCGGGGAAATCAGCGCATGACGCTTCTACATCGTGGCCTGTTCGCACTGCTCATGTTGTTCACGGTCCCTGCCCTGGCCGATGACTCGTCCGCGACGACCACCGCCGGTACAACCAGCGGCCCGCGCCAGCTCGAACCATTTGTCGCGCAATACCAGGTATACAAGGACGGCCGCGTGCTGGGCGAAGCCCTGATGCAAGTCGTCCGGAACGATGCCCACCGCTGGCGTGTCGATCTGAATATTCGCGGGACCGAGGGCTTGATTGGCCTTGCTGGCCTCGCCGCGCAGCAAAGCACGGTTTTCGATGTCGCCGGCACGACTTACCGCCCTCTGGCGCAAAGCACACTGCGCAAGACCTTGTTCACGAAGAAGCAGACTGTAGGCGTCTACGATTGGCGCTCGCATCAGGCACGCTGGACCGGCGATGTGAAGGAATCGCGCCGGGCCCCGGTCGGCCTGCAGGACGGCGATCAGAGCGGCCTGCTGATCAATCTGGCAGTGATCCGCGATGCTCAGCCGGGCAAATCGCTGAACTACCGCTTCGTTGACGACGGTCGCGTTCGCGACCATCGCTACGATGTGTCCACGCAACTGGAAGAAGTGAAGGTCGGTGATCTGAGCTACAGCGCGATGCGAGTCGCTCGTATCCAGTCCGGCAACGAAGAAACGGTGCTGTGGGTGGTCGATGGCGTACCCACGCCGGTACGGCTGCTGCAGCGCGAGAACGGTGCGGACAAGTACGACCTGCGCCTGGTGGAGTACAAGGGAGCGCAATGACAATGACGAAAACCAAGCACATCCTCACCTCGCTGCTCGGCGCTGCCGCGCTGCTGGCCAGCGCGATGGTGTCCGCGGGCGAGGTCAAGCCGTTCACCGCCGACTATCAAGCCAATTACATGGGCATCGCAGGCATCGGCCGCATGGTGCTCGCGCAGGCCGGTGCGAATCGCTGGAAGTACAGCCTCGACATCGGCGGCTCGATGGCCAACCTCAACCAGACCACCGTGTTCGAGGACAGCAACGGCCAATGGCGCCCGATTTCCAACAGCGATACCTCCGCCGTGCTGATCAAGCGCAAGCAGAAGAATGCGATTTACGACTGGTCGCGCGGTGAGGCACGCTGGAGCGGCGATGTGAAGCCCGAGCGCGCCGGCCCGGTGAAGCTGCAGAGTGGCGACCTCGACGCGATGATGATCAACCTCGCCATCGCGCGCGACGTCGCCGCCGGCAAGCCGCTGCGCTATCGCATGGTCGACGATGGCCGCGCCAAGCAGCTGAACTACCAGGTCAGCGGCAAGGAAACGATTACCGTGGCGGGCAAGGCGCGGCAGGCCACCAAGGTCATCCGCGTGGATGGCGACAAGCAGGAAATGCTGTGGCTCGTCGACGGGATGCCGGTCCCCGCACGCATCCTCCGCCGCAAGGATGGGCAGGACGAAATGGATCTGCGACTGCAGGCGCTGCACTGAGACGGCAAAGCGATCGTCCAACAAAAAGCCCCGCCAGAGCGGGGCTTTTTTCGTTGCATCGCCTCAGCTGATACGGCGGATCCGTGCCCCCAGGCCCGACAACTTTTCCTCGATATTCTCGTAGCCGCGATCGAGGTGGTAGATGCGGTCGATGATGGTTTCACCATCGGCCACCAGGCCGGCGAGGATCAGCGAAGCCGACGCACGCAGGTCAGTCGCCATCACCGGCGCACCGCTGAGCTGCCCCACGCCGCGGACCACGGCGGTATGGCCGTCGACGCGGATGTCGGCGCCCAGTCGCAGCAGCTCGTTGACGTGCATGAAGCGGTTTTCGAAGATCGTTTCATTGATCACGCCGACGCCATCGGCAACGCAGTTCATCGCCATGAATTGCGCCTGCATGTCGGTCGGGAACGCCGGATGCGGCGCAGTGGTGATGTTCACCGCCTTCGGCCGGCGGCCATGCATGTCCAGGGTGATGCGGTCGCCGTCGACCGTGATGTCCGCGCCGGCTTCGGTGAGCTTGTCGAGCACGGCATCGAGCGTGTCCGGACGCGCCTTGCGTGCGATCACGCGACCACCGGTCATCGCGCCGGCAACCAGGAACGTACCGGTTTCGATGCGATCGGCGACCACGGCATGCCGGCCGCCGTGCAGGCGCTCGACACCCTCGATGACGATACGGCCGGTACCGGCGCCTTCGATCTTCGCGCCCATCGTCTTGAGGCACTCGGCCAGATCGACGATTTCAGGCTCCATCGCCGCGTTCTCGAGCACGGTGGTGCCTTCGGCCAGCGTGGCCGCCATCATCACGTTCTCGGTCGCGCCGACGCTGACAATCTCGAACACGTGGCGAGCGCCCTTGAGCCGCTTGGCGCTGGCCTTGATGAAACCGTGATCGACGCTGATGTTGGCGCCCAGCGCCTGCAGTCCCTTGATGTGCAGGTCGACCGGACGCGAGCCGATCGCGCAGCCGCCCGGCAGCGACACTTCCGCATCGCCGTATTTGGCCAGCAACGGGCCCAGCACCAGCACCGACGCGCGCATGGTCTTGACCAGCTCGTAGGGTGCGACATGGCTGTTGACGCTGCGCGGGTCGACGATGACGCCGCTCTCGCTGCCCTTGCCAATGGTGCCCTGGTCGACGGTAATGCCCGCGCCGAGCCCGGCCAGCAGCTTGGCGGTGGTCACCACGTCGTGCAAATGCGGGACGTTGCTGATCTCGACCGGTTCGTCCGCCAGCAAGGTGGCGCACAGGATCGGCAGGACTGCGTTCTTGGCACCGGAGATCTGGACCTCGCCGTTCAACGGCTGGCCACCTTCCACCACGATCTTGTCCATCAGGCAGCCTCGTCCGGCGTGACGGTCTTCAGTGCCAGGGCATGGATCTCGCCGCCCATGCGCTCTCCGAGCGTGGCGTAGACCATGCGGTGGCGGGCCAGCGGCAGCTTGCCGCGGAAGGCTTCGGCCACGACGGTGGCCTCAAAATGGACCCCGTCGTCGCCGCGCACATCGGCGCGGGCGCCCGGCAGGCCCTGTTCGATCAATTGACGGATGGTTTCGGCGTTCAAGTCGGTCTGCTCAAATCCAATGTTTGGGCGGTGCGGCGGCACCGTACGGGCATCGCACGGCACTTTGCGCATAAAATGAACGGATTAGCCTAACGGAAAGCCCCCCGGCCTTAAATGGCAATGTCCGAAATGGCGACTTCGCCCTCTCATTCCCTCCCCGACTCCGCCATCGGCCTGGCCGAAAGCGGCCGTCGCGTCTTCGCCGTTGAAGCCGAGGCCCTGGCCGCCGTCGCCGCCCGCCTGGACGGCGAATTCACCGCAGCCTGTCGCCTGATGCTCCAGACCCGCGGCCGCGTGGTCTGCACCGGCATGGGCAAATCCGGCCATATCGCCCGCAAGATCGCAGCGACGCTTGCCTCGACCGGCACGCCGGCCTTCTACGTGCACCCAGGCGAAGCCGCGCACGGCGATCTGGGCATGATCACCGACGCCGATGTCGTGCTGGCCCTGTCCTACTCGGGCGAGAGCGACGAGATCCTGCTGCTGCTCCCGGTGCTGCGTCGCCAGGGCAACAAGCTGATCGCGATGACCGGCCGGCCAAATTCCTCGATGGCGCGCGAATCCGACGTGCATCTGGACGTCAGCGTCCCCGCAGAGGCCTGCCCGCTCGCCCTCGCCCCGACCTCCAGCACCACCGCCTCACTGGCGATGGGCGATGCGTTGGCCGTGGCGCTGCTCGACGCACGCGGCTTCACCGCCGACGACTTCGCTCGCTCGCATCCGGCCGGCGCGCTGGGTCGCCGGCTGCTGCTGCACATCGCCGACGTGATGCATGCCGGCGACGACGTGCCGCGCGTCGAAGCGGACGCCACGCTCAGCGAAGCGCTGGTCGAGATGAGCCGCAAGCGCCTAGGCATGACCGCGATCGTCGATGCCGAGGGCCGCTTGCTGGGTCTGTTCACCGACGGCGACCTGCGCCGCGCACTCGACGACAAGAACGTCGACGTGCGCAGCACACGCATCGCCGACGTGATGACGCGCTCACCCAAGACCATCGGCTCCAACGCACTCGCCGTGGAAGCCGCGCAGCTGATGGAAGCGCACAAGATCGGCGGCCTGCTGGTGATCGATGCCGATCGCCGCGTGGTCGGCGCTTTGAACATTCATGACCTGTTGCGGGCCCGGGTGGTCTAACGGAACCCTCCGTCGATAGTCGGTCGGAACTCGACCGATCCGACCCGCCACTGAACTACTGCGAAGCGACCACTGCCTCCATGCCGTACAGCCATCTCAACGACTATCCCGCCGACATCCGCCAACGCGCCGCACGCGTGCGTCTGGCGTGCTTCGACGTCGATGGCACGCTGACCGATGGCCGGCTGTTCTTCGATAGCGAAGGCGTCGAGCTGAAGGCGTTCCACGTGCACGATGGCCAGGGGCTGGTGCTGCTGCGCAAGGCCGGCATTGCGGTGGCCTTCGTCACCGCACGCGCCAGCGCCATCGCTGAGCAGCGCGCGGCTGAACTCGGTCTGGAAGCGCATACCGGCGTGAAGGACAAGCTCGCCTGCGTGCAGCAGATCGCCGCGCGACTGGGCGTCGGCATGGATGAAGTCTCCTTCATGGGCGACGACCTGCCAGACCTGCGCGTGATGTCGCAGGTCGGCTTCGCGGTCGCGCCCACGAATGCCCATGCCTGGGTCCGCGAACGCGTGCATTGGCGCACCAGCGCGCGCGCAGGTGACGGCGCCGCACGCGAGTTCTGCGACCTGGTGCTGGCGGCGCAAGGCCATGCCGAAGCGTTGCTCGCCGAAGTCACGCGCGTGGAAGGCGAACGCATCGAGGGCACGGCGTGAATTGGCGCGCGATCATCACTTTGTTGCTGCTCGCCGGCGCGATCGCCAGCGGCTGGTCGGTCTGGAACCAGCGCAGCAAGGACGTCCTTCCCACCGGCGCCGCGGCGCGCTCGGACTACGTGCTGATGGATTTCGAGCTCACGGCACTGAACGAGCAGGGCAAGGAGTCCTTCACGCTGCGCGCCCCGCGTCTCGCGCGCGATCCCAGCACTCGCACCCTCGACATCGCCACGCCGCTGTTCCTGATCCCGCCGGGCGAAAGCACCGGTAGCGATGCCTGGGAAGTACGTTCGAAGAATGGCTGGGTCAGCGCCGACGGCGATGAGCTGCGTCTGCGCGGCACCGTGAAAGGCGTCAGTTCCGGCCTCTCCGGTCCAGCTACTACGCTGAGCACGCGCGAACTGAATGTTTACCCGGATGCCCGGCGCGCCAGCTCGCCGGGTCAAGTGGTGATCAACCGCCCCGGTTCTATACTGAGCGGCCGCGGCCTGGAACTGGATCTGGCCAGCAAGCAGTACTCGTTCAAGTCCGAGGTCCGCTATCAATATGCCCGCACCGCACGCTAAGCAATCCAACGTTGCCCTCGCGGCTGCAGCCCTGGTCGTCGGGCTCGCGGTGGCATCGCCCGTGCTGTGGGCCAAGTCCGCGGACCGGGGCCAGATCATGACGATCGAGGCCGGCAACACCACCGGTGCGCTCGATGACCGTCATCCGACCGTGTTTTCGAATGGCGTCACCATCGTCCAGGGCTCGCTACAGATCGAAGCCGCTTCGGCGACCGTCACGACCCGCGGCGGCGAACCGGTCCGTGCCGTGTTCACCGGCAACCCAGTGAAACTCAAACAGCTGCTCGACGACGGCACACCGATGAATGCCACCGCGGGCAAGGTCGACTACGACCTCAGCACGGAAGTCGTGATCTTCAACGACAAGGTCAACATCCAGCAGCCGCGTGGCAGCCTGTCGGGTCCGCGCGTGGTCTACAACATGAAGACGGGCATGGTGAACAGCAGCTCCGACAGCAGCGGTCGCGTGAAGATGACTATCCAGCCGCGCCAGCAGCCTGCCGCGCCGGCGCCGACGCCGACGCCGACGGCCAAGCCTGCTGCCCCTGCGAAGAAGGGAACGAACTGATGCTGGCCGCAAAGGGCCTGCGCAAGGCCTATCGTTCCCGGGAAATCGTCCGCGATTTCGCCCTCACGCTGGACGCTGGTGAAGTCGTCGGCCTGCTCGGCCCCAACGGCGCCGGCAAGACCACCTGCTTCTACATGATCGTCGGCCTGGTCCCGGCCGATGCCGGCCAGATCATCCTGGACGGCAAGGACATCACCGGACAGCCGATGTACGCACGCGCCAAGCACGGCGTCGGCTACCTGCCGCAGGAACCTTCGGTGTTCCGCAAGCTCAGCGTCGCCGACAATATCCGCCTGGTGCTGGAACTGCGCGATGACCTGGACAAGGCAGGCATCGAAAAGGAGCTCGCCAGCCTGATGGACGAGCTGCAGATCACGCACGTCGCCGACCAGATCGGCGCGAGCCTCTCCGGCGGCGAACGCCGCCGTGTCGAGATCGCGCGCGCGCTCGCCGCGAAGCCACGCCTGATGCTGCTCGACGAACCGTTCGCCGGCGTCGACCCGATTTCGGTCGGCGAGATCCAGCGCATCGTTCGCCATCTCAAGAACCGTGGCATCGGCGTGCTGATCACCGATCACAACGTCCGTGAAACCCTGGGCATCTGCGACCGTGCGTACATTCTCGCGGAAGGCAAAGTGCTGGCGCAGGGCTCGCCCGACGCACTTCTGTCCAACCCGGACGTGCGTCGCGTCTATCTGGGCGACACCTTCCGCTTGTGATCGTGGTTCCGGAACCGTAGTTCCGTTGCTTCGGGGCTGAACAGGCAGCATCGACGCACCCCTCGGCGCGGTGCATCATGGCGTGGCTTCCTGACGGACAGGCCGTCGGTACCGCCACAATCCGTTCAAATTTTTTATGAAGCCCCGCCTCCAGGCCACGCTAGGACAGCAGCTGGTGATGACGCCGCAACTGCGGCAGGCCATTCGCCTGTTGCAGTTGTCCGCCGCCGAGCTGGAGATCGAAATCGCACAGGCCGTCGAAAGCAATCCACTGCTCGACTGGACCGAAACCAGCCTCACGACCAATGGCGACGCCGCGCCAGCCGATGGCGCAAGCGACGGCAGCAAATCCGAAGGCGCTTACGAAACCGAAACCCTCGCCCCCGGTGAAGCCGACTGGGGACCGGGTGATGGCGAAGCGTGGTACGAACGCACCGGGCCTGCCGATGCCGATGACGAGACTCCCGCCGCCGAACAGGTTGCCGAAGGCGAGTCGCTGCAGGACCACCTGCTCTGGCAGTTGCATCTCAGCCCACTCTCTCCGCGCGACCGCCTCATCGCTGTCACACTGATCGAAGCGATCGAAGACGACGGCTATCTGCGCGAGTCGCTGGAAAACATCGCCGAGACGCTCGGCTCCGACTTCCATGCGCAGCCGGAGGAAATCCTCACTGCATTGCATCAGGTGCAACGCTTCGATCCAGTTGGCGTCGGCGCACGCAGTCTGGGCGAATGCCTGCGCCTGCAGCTTTCCACGCTGCCCGGCGACACGCCGGGCAAGGCATTGGCTCATACCTTGGCGAACGGTCCCCTGGAGCGTCTGCCAAAAGTCGGTGCGACCGGTATCGCCGCCGAGCTCAAGCTCGATGTGAATGAAGTCGAGACTGCCGTGCACCTGTTGCGCTCGCTCGACCCCAAGCCCGGCTTGCAGATCGGCGCGATCAGCAGCGACACCTACGTTGCACCGGACGTCGTGATCTGGCGACAGCACGGGCTGTGGCGCGTCGCACTGTCCGACAGCATGCGTCCGCGCGTCAGCATCCATCGCGGCTACGAAGGCATGATCCGCCATGCCAACGCCTCCGACGCGCATTACCTGCGCGGCCATCTGCAGGAAGCGCGCTGGTTGCTCAAGAGCCTGGAAGCGCGCGGCGAGACGCTGCTCAAGGTCATGCGCTGCCTGCTGCATGAGCAGGCGGCATTCCTCGAGTTCGGCGACAGTGCGCTACGCCCGCTGACCCTGCGCGAAGTCGCCGCCGAAATCGGCCTCCACGAATCCACGGTCTCGCGTGCGGTCGCCCGCAAATACGCGCGGACCCCGCGTGGCACCGTCCCGCTGCGCTCCTTCTTCGCCTCCGGCATCGAGACGGGCGCGGGCGGCGAGGCGTCCAGCACCGCGATCCAGGCCATGATCCGCCAGCTGATCGAGGCCGAGAACCCGCGCAAGCCGCTTTCGGACGCACGCCTGGCTGAGACGCTCAAGGCCACTGGCGTTCCCGTCGCCCGACGAACGGTCGCCAAGTACCGCGAAGCCATGAGCATCCCGTCGTCCCAGGATCGTGTGCGGATCTGAGTCCCTTCCTGGGCACCTCCAGGCTCGCTTGAACCGGTTGCATTCATCCCGATCTGCTACCGGAATAACGGTTTCTTTCGTCCGTTTTTCCCCACCCTTACGTTGCATTGCCATTCCCGCCAAAGAGGCGTTGAATGGATCCATCCCGTAGCCAGCGATGTAAGGAGGTCAACGATGCGTATCGAAACCTATGGCCAGCAGATCGAGGTCACCACTGCGTTGCGGGACTACGTTGAAAGCAAGCTGGCGCGATTGAAGCGCCACTTCGATCAACCCTTCGATGTCCGCACCCAGCTAAGCCTGGACAAACCCGATCACAAGGCCGAGGCCACGGTTACGTTTTCCGGTCGCGTGCTCCACGCCGATGCCGCCGCGATCGACATGTACGCTGCGATCGACCTGTTGGCCGACAAGCTCGATCGCCTGCTGATGAAACACAAGGAAAAGATCGTCGACCACCATCGCGGCGAAAGCCTGGCCCGCAACGGCGATTACGCCTGAGCCACAGCGCCGCCTTAGGGCTGCCCATTGAATCAAAAGCTGCGCGGGGACGGATTCGCAGGGATCCGTCCCCGCCGCCGTTTGGGCGCCACTCAATTGCCCAGTTACCATGGGCGCCAGGACCCCATCGGGACGGTGGCATGAACCTGAGCATCAGCGCGGCACAGCTGTTCGAACAGCAACACGACAAGCTGGGGCTGCGCTGGCTGGCTGGCCAACATATCGGCGGCCAGCGTGTGCTCGAAGCCGGTGACACCGTCGCGCGCCGTCCGTCGCTGGCGGGCTATCTCAACATCATCTATCCCAACAAGGTGCAGATCCTCGGCAGCGAGGAGCTGGCCTGGCTGGACGCGCTCGATTCGCGCCAGCGCTGGGACACCATCGTCAAGATCATCGACTTCAAGCCACTAGCACTGGTCATCAGCAAGAACCAGTCCTGCCCCGAAGATCTGCGCCGGCTCGCGGAAGAAAGCGATACACCCCTGTGGGTTTCACCTCGGCGTGGGCACGAGCTGTTCAATCACATCCAGTACCACCTCGCGCGCAAGCTTGCGCCGCGTGTGACGCTGCATGGTGTCTTCATGGAGATCTATTCGATCGGCGTGCTGATCACCGGCGAGTCTGGCGCCGGCAAGAGCGAACTCGCGCTCGAGCTGGTTACCCGTGGCCATCGCCTGGTCGCCGACGATGCGCCGGAATTCACCCAGATCGCCCCGGACGTGCTCGACGGCACCTGTCCGGACCTGCTGCAGGACCTGCTGGAGGTGCGCGGCCTGGGCGTGCTCAACGTGCGCCAGATGTTCGGCGACACCTCGGTCAAGAAAAACAAGTACTTGCGCCTGATCGTCCACCTCACCAAGCCTGCGCTCGAGCCGCAACCCAGCGGCATGGAGCGACTGACCGGCGATCTGAGTTCGCGTCGCGTACTCGATCTGGACGTGCCGATGATCACCCTGCCCGTCATGCCCGGCCGCAACCTTGCGGTGCTGACCGAAGCGGCGACGCGCACGCACATCCTACGAGCCAAGGGCGTCGATCCGGCCGCGGCCTTCATGGCGCGGCACAGTCATTTCCTCGAACGCGCGGAATGACCGCGACCTTCAACTCACGCCCACGCGATCCGACGTGAATACCACGCCAGCCCCCACCCTCATCATCGTCAGCGGCATGTCCGGCTCCGGCAAGTCGGTGGCGCTCAATACGTTCGAAGACCTGGATTTCTACTGCGTCGACAACCTGCCGGCGGAACTGCTGCCGCAGTTCGTGCAGAGTGTGACCGCTCAGAACAATGCACCGGAGAAGCTCGCGGTCGGTATCGACGTGCGCAACCGCCGCGATCTCGCCAACCTGCCCGAATGGTTGTCGGCGGTCGGCGCGCTCGGGCTCGACCCGAAGCTGGTGTTTTTCGATGCGAGCGACGAAGTGCTGCTCAAGCGCTATGCCGACACCCGCCGTCGGCATCCGCTCAGCACGCTGGGGCTGCCCCTGTTCGATGCGATTTCCCTGGAGCGCCAGGTGCTGCGACCGCTGCGGCAGATCGCCGATGCCATCGTCGACACCAGCGACATGAACGTGCACAAGCTGCGCCGGCACGTCATCACCGAATTCGCCATTGGCGGCGATACGACGGTCTCGCTGCTGTTCGAGTCGTTCGCGTATCGCCGTGGCGTGCCCAGCGACGCCGACTTCGTGCTGGATGCCCGCGCCCTTCCCAATCCGCATTGGGACCCCAGTCTGCGTCCGCTATCCGGCCGGGATGCCGATGTGCGCCAATACCTCGATGCCGAGCCGGACGTCGCCCTGTTCGTCGGGCAGGTGACCGAATTCCTCGACACCTGGTTGCCCAAGCTCAAGTCGGAAGGAACGCGCAGCTACGTGACCATCGCCTTCGGCTGCACGGGTGGCCGCCATCGCTCGGTCTACCTGGCCGAACGGCTGGCCGAGCACGCACGGCAGCGGGGATGGCAGGAAGTCGCCGTCCATCACCGCGAGCTTGATTAGCAGCGGCTTCAACCAGCACTGTTGCAAGCTAGTCCGCCCGGACGCTTCCTGAGCGTAACCCGGCTCTGCTAAGTTGCAGGCATGTCCGTCGGCATCCTGCTCATTACCCACGAAGGCATCGGCTCGGCCCTGCTGGCCGTCGCCACGCGCCTGCTGCGCACGCTGCCCTTGCGCACCGAAGCGCTGGAGGTGCCGTTCGACGGCGACCCTGACGCCCTACTCCCGCTCGCCAGCGCCGCGTTGCGACGCGTCGACAGCGGCCAGGGTGTGCTCGTGCTTACCGACCTCTATGGCGCCACACCAAGCAACCTCGCGGCCAAGGTCGCGCGCCTGGGCACCCCGGTGCGGCGCGTTTCGGCCCTGAGCCTGCCGATGCTGCTGCGGGTGATGAATTACGCCGAGCAGGACCTGGACGAACTGCCGAACGTCGCATCCGCCGGTGCGCGCAACGGCGTGATCATTGACGAGGCCTGAAACGAGACTTGAGACGATGATCGAAAGGGAACTCACCGTCAGCAATCGCCTCGGCCTGCATGCGCGCGCCACAGCCAAGCTCGTGCAGCTGCTCTCGGCTTACCGCAGCACGACCACGCTCACCGCCAAGGGCCGTGAAGTGAATGCCAAGAGCATCATGGGCGTGATGCTGCTCGCCGCCGGCCAGGGCACGCAGGTCAAATTGCGTGTGGAAGGCGAGGACGAAGCCGCCACGGCCGACGCCGTGTGCGCGCTGTTCGAACGCCGCTTCGACGAAGACGCGTAAGGACCGCTAACGGATGCGGCAGGAATTCAAGGGACTCGGCGCATCGCGCGGCAGCGCGCTCGGCCGCGCACGTGTCCGCTTGCCACACGCCCTGGAAGTCGCCGAAGAACATATTCCCGAATCGCAGGTCGACGCCGAGCGCGCACGCCTGCAGCGCGCGATCGACATGGTGCGCGTGGAGATGCATGCCCTGCGCGAGCGTCTGCATGGCGCCCTGGCGCACGAGATCGGCGAATTCCTGGATCTGCATGCATTGCTGCTGGACGACCCTGAGCTCCTGCAAGGCCTCGACACACTGATCCGCACCGGCCGCTACACGGCCGACTATGCCCTGCGTCTGCAGCGCGACCGCATTGCCGCCGTCTTTTCCGGCATGGACGATCCGTACCTGCGCAGTCGCATCGACGATATCGACCAGGTCGTCGGCCGCATCCATGCCGCCCTGCACAGCCGCGACAACGGTACCGAGGGCGTCGCCGGCGAGATCCTGATCACCGACAACGTCGCGCCTGCCGAACTTGCGCAGTTGCAGGCGCAAGGCGTGGTGGCGATCGTGACCGCCGTCGGCAGCGCGCTTTCGCACAGCGCGATCCTCGCCCGCAGCCTGCACCTGCCATTGATCGTCGGCGTGCCCGGCGCGCTGCTGAAGATCAACGACGGTGACGCATTGGTCGTCGACGGCGGCAGCGGCCTCGTCGTGGCCGAACCCGGTCCCGCCGACCTCCGCGCGCATCGCACGCGCGAACGCGAATACATCCGCGAGCGCAAGGAACTGCACCGGCTTCGTCGCGAACCGACGCGCACCCTCGACGGCGTCGACATCAACCTCTACGCCAACGCCGAATCGCGCGAGGACGTGGCCGAAGCGCACGCGCTCGGCGCCACGGGCATCGGCCTGTATCGCACCGAGTTCCTGTTCCTGCAGCGCATGGAACTGCCGGACGAGGAGGAACAGTTCCGGGCCTACCGCGACGTCGTGCTGGGCATGAGTGGCCGCCCCGTCACCATCCGCACGCTGGACCTGGGCGCGGACAAGGCCGACCGGACTGGCTTGGCATTGCGCGACGAACCCAACCCCGCGCTCGGCCTGCGCGGCGTGCGCCTCTCGCTGGCGCGCGGCAATCTGCTCGAGACCCAGCTGCGCGCCCTGCTGCGTGCATCGGGTTACGGCCCGCTGCGGATCCTGATACCGATGGTGAGTTCGCGCGAGGAGATCCATGAAGTCCGCAGCCAGCTCAAGCGCATTTCGCGCGAGCTGCGCACGCAGGGCCACGAGATCGCGGGCCACGTGCCGCTCGGCGCGATGATCGAAGTGCCGGCCGCAGCGCTGGCCCTGCCCGGCTTCATCGGCAGCGTCGACTTCCTCTCGATCGGCACCAACGACCTGGTCCAGTACCTGCTCGCCGCCGATCGCAACAATGAGGCGCTGGCCGATCTCTACACGCCACTCCATCCGGCGGTGCTGCGCCTGCTGCGCGACGTGATCCGCCTGTCGCGGCTGCGCAAGAAGCCGATCGCCGTATGCGGCGAAATGGCCGGCGACCCCGTTTACGCCCCGCTCCTGCTCGCACTGGGCCTCACCGAGTTCAGCCTGCATCCCAACACGCTGCTCGAGGTCCGCCGGATCATCCGCGAATGCGACCTCACCGCGCTGCGCAAGCATCTGCCCATGCTGACGCGGGCCCGCGATCGCGCGGCCATCGAAGCCTGGATGCGCGCGCACCAGCCCGGCCCATAGCGGCACCTGGCGATTTCTTCGGCGTCCATGGGGTGGGCAGCATCAGCCCGCGCCGTCATAATGCGCACATGAACGCCCCGCTCTAACAGCACGACCGTCGCGCCCTCGTGGCCCGACCTCGCCATTGGAAGTAACGCATGGCCGAAGCCGTCCGCCACGACAAGACCGCACGTCAGCTGCGCCTGCTCTCGGACGCGCTTGACTCCGGTCGACTCGGTCCCGTGCGCCGGCTGGTCAACACCCTCTCACCGGCCGAGATCGGCAACCTGCTCGAATCGCTGCCGCCGGCCAAGCGCACGGTGGTCTGGGGCCTCGTCGACGCGGAAGACGACGGTGAGGTGCTGGTCCACGTCGGCGAAGACGTGCGCGAGAGCCTGCTCGCGGAAATGGACCCGGACGAAATCGTCGCGGCGGTCGAGGACCTCGACATCGACGACTTGGCCGACCTGGTCGAGGATCTGCCCGACACGGTCATCGACGAAGTCCTCAAGTCGATGGACCGCGAGAACCGCGAGCGCCTCGAACAGGTCCTGTCCTACGACGAGGACACCGCCGGCCGCCTGATGAATCCCGATGTGGTGACGGTGCGCGCCGACACCACGGTCGACGTCGTGCTGCGCTATCTGCGCCTGCGCGGCGAACTGCCCGAACACACCGACCACCTCTATGTGGTCAGCCGCCGCCACCAGTATCTGGGCCGCATCGCATTGCAGGCGCTGCTGACGCACGAGCCCAACACGCCGATCAACCAGTTGGTTGACGACGAGCAGCCCGCGATCGGCGTGGAAGAATCCGCCGACGAAGTCGCGCGCCAGTTCTCCGACCACGACTGGATCTCGGCGCCCGTCGTCGACGACAACAACATCCTGCTCGGCCGCATCACCATCGACGACGTCGTCGACATCATCCGCGAGCAGGCCGAGCATCAGGCCCTCGGCGCCGCGGGTCTGAATGAGGACGAAGACCTGTTCTCGCCGGTGCCGCGCGCCTGGCGTCGCCGGTTGATCTGGCTCGGCATCAATCTGTGCACGGCGTTTCTGGCGTCGTTCGTCGTGAAGCAGTTCGAGGGCTCGATCGACCAGATCGCGGCGCTAGCCGTACTGATGCCGATCGTCGCCGGCATGGGCGGCAATGCCGGCACCCAGGTGCTGGCGTTGATGGTGCGCGGCCTGGCGCTGAGCCAGGTAAGTGCATCGAATATCAATGTGCTGATGTGGAAGGAACTGCGCGTCGCGCTGCTCAATGGGCTGGCGCTGGGCACGGTCCTGGGCTTGATCGTGTGGGCGTGGTTCGGCAATCCCTGGCTCGCGCTGGTGATCGGCTCGGCGATGACCATCAATCTGCTTTGCGCCGCGGGCGCCGGCGTGCTGATCCCGGTCACGCTCAAGCGCATGGGCTTCGATCCGGCGGTGTCGAGCAGCATCTTCCTCACCACCGTCACCGACGTGATGGGCTACTTCACCTTCCTCGGCCTGGCGACGTTGATCCTGCTGCGCTGAGCGTGCTCATGCCACTTCACCCCTCGCCGACCGACAAGGCCGCGCTCGATCGATTGACGACCGATCTGTACGGAGCTTTCGCCAACAACGCCGGCCACGCGCCAGACCTCGATCGACTGCACCAGCTGTTCCTGCCGACGTGCACCATTTCAAAGGTGGTCGGCTCCGTGACGGAAATCCAGGGCCTGCAGGCTTTCATCGACCAGCGTCGACCGCTGCTGACTGAAGGCCACCTCGTGGATTTCGCCGAATGGGAAACCGACGAACGAACCTGGGCATGCGGCAATGTGGCCGGGCGTTGCAGTCTCTATGCAAAGTCCGGCGTGCTTGATGGCATCGCCTTCAGTACTCGCGGCATCAAAAATCTGCAGTTCGTGCGTTGGAACGGCGAATGGCGTATTAGCGCGGTCGCCTGGGACGACGAGCGCAACGGGCTGCAGCTTCCCGACGCACTCTGAATGGGTCTTGTAGAGCGGAGCTTGCTCCGCTGCTCTTGCTCCCCTGAAGAGCGCAGCGGAGCAAGCTCCGCTCTACAAAGCCCGCGTGCGGACGTGACACCGAGCCGGCTCGGGGCCTGCATCACCAAGAGCGATCCGGGCAGACCCGGACCTACAAGAGCTAGAGCGGCGGAGCAAGCTCCGCTCGGGATTTGCGAACTCAGGCCAGCAAGGACTCCAGCGCCGCCATGCGCGCCGCAACGCCGTTATTGACCTGCTTGAGAATCAGCGACTGCGGGCCATCGGCGACCTCGTCGGTGATCTCCACGCCGCGATTCATCGGACCCGGATGCATCACCACGGCATCGGGCGCGGCGCGGCGCAGGCGCGTGGCGGTCAGGCCGAAATCGCGGTGGTAGTCGTCAAGGGAGGCAATCAACCCGTCCTCCATCCGCTCGCGCTGGATGCGCAGCATCATCACCGCATCGACGCCGTCCAGGGCCGCATCGAAGTCCTGCGTCACCGTGCAGCCCTGCAGCGTGCCGTCGTCGGGCAGCAGCGAAGCCGGGCCACACACGCGGATCTCGCCCGTACCGAACGCGCGCAGTGCGTGCAGGTCCGAGCGCGCGACGCGCGAGTGCTTCACGTCGCCGACGATCAGCACCTTCAGCTTCGAGAAGTCGCGTCCCTTTGCCTGGCGAAGCGTGAGCATGTCGAGAAGACCCTGCGTCGGATGTGCGCTGCGACCGTCGCCGGCATTGAGCAGCGCCACACCGGGCTTCGCCGCTTCCGCGAGCGCCGCTACCGCGCCATCGACCTTGTGGCGCACCACGAAGCCGCGCACGCCCATCGCCTCGATGGTGCGGAACGTATCCAGGTCGGTTTCGCCCTTGGTCGTCGATGACGTGGACGCATCAAAACTCAGCACGTGCGCACCCAGCCGCTGCGCTGCCAGCTGGAAGCTCAGGCGCGTGCGCGTGGAGGGCTCGAAGAACAGCGTGCACACGGCGACGCCGTCCAACGCGCTGCGTGCCTGTGCGCCATCGGCGAAGGCCTGGGCCCGGTCAAGCAGGGTTTCGAGGTCGGCGCGCGGCAGGTTATCCAGCGTGAGCAGGTGCTTCATTGCGGAAATTTCAGGTGATTGGAATTCGGAAAGGATCAGCCGGTCGTAACGTCGACCGCGTCCTGCGGCGATGCCAGCCAGCGTTCGACGATGACGGCAGCAGCGACCGCGTCGAGTGCTTCGGCATCGCGGCGACGCTTGCGACCTTCGGCACGATCGTTGGCGAAACGCTGCGCGGCTTCGATCGAACTCGCGCGCTCGTCCACCAACACCGCAGGCAGCTTGAACCGGCTAACCAGCTCGCGCGCGAATGCATGGGCGCGCGCGCGCGCTGGCTGGTCGCCGCCTTCGAGCGTCATCGGATCGCCGACGATGAAGCCATCGGGCCGCCATTCGCGAAGCAGCCGTTCGATCGAGGCCCAGTCGGGCCCGTGGCCGTGCACGTCGATCACGGCCAGCGCGCGTGCGCCCGAGCCGAAGGCGCTGCCCACGGCGACGCCGATCCGACGTGCACCGACGTCGAAGCCGAGCACGGTGCCGTCGCTGCGGATGCTCATGCGTGCCCGGAGTAATCGGCCAGATGGGCGAAGTCGACGCCGATGCGTCCGGCGGCGGCCACCCAACGGGCTTCCAGCGGCAGCCGGAACAACAGTTCCGCGTCGGCTGGCGCCGTGAGCCAATCGTTCTCGGTCAGTTCGTGTTCGAGCTGGCCCGACCCCCAGCCGGCGCAACCGAGCGCGACGACCGCGTTCTCGGGTCCTTCGCCGCGCGCCATCGCTTCGAGGATGTCGCGCGAAGTGGTCAGGAACAACGAGTCGGCGATCGCCAGGGTCGAATCCCAGCGCGGGCCGCCATCGTGCAGGACGAAGCCGCGCTCCGGATGCACCGGGCCACCGGCCAGTACGGGCTGCGCGCGCATCGCCTCGCTACCGCCGTCCAGGCCCATCTGCCCCAGCACCTCGCCGAGCGTGTACTCGGAGCGGCGGTTGACCACGATGCCCATGGCGCCGTCGTCGTCGTGCTGGCAGATCAGCGCGACACTGCGCGAGAAGTTGGTTTCCGCCAGCGCCGGCAATGCGATCAACAGCTGGTTCGTCAGGGGCTCGGGCATCAATGACATGGCTGACATTCTAGCGCGGGGGCACCTTCGCGCCAGCTGACGGGGATACGGTCGCTGGGCGTACGATGGCGGCTTTCCCCAGCCCGCCTTCGCCCATGACCGCACCGTCCCTTCGTCCGCTCGTCCTCGGCTGCCTCGTCGCACTGGCCGGCCTTTCACTGGGCGCCTGCAAGCCGCAGACCGCGACGGATACCGCCGCGCCCGCGGCGGCCAAGCCCGCCGAATCCTATGCCCAGGCCCACGCCGGCGATTACGCGGTGGTGCCACTGAAGGCCGACCTGTCGCATCTGGACGAGAACACCCGGCACATGGTCGCCAAGCTGGTCCAGGCCGCCGACATCATGAACGAGCTGACCTGGAAGCAGAGCTGGGGCGGCGACCAGGCGGCGCTGATGACGCAGGCCGCGGACGACGCCACCCGCGAGCTCGTGAAGATCAACTTCGGTCCCTGGGACCGCCTTAACGAAGACATGCCCTTCGTCGCCAACATCAAGCCGCGTCCGCCGGGCTCCACGTTCTATCCGGTCGACATGACCAAGGAAGAATTCGAAGCCGCCGATCTTGCCGACAAGAAGTCCAACTACACCGTGCTCCGTCGCGATGCCGCCGGCAAGCTGATCACTGTTCCCTACCACGTCGAATACAAGGCCGAACTCGAGCGCGCGGCCGTGCTTCTGCGCGAGGCCGCGGACCTCAGCGGCGACAAGAGCTTCGCCGACTACCTGCGCATGCGCGCCGATGCCTTGCTGAGCGACGACTTCCGCCCCAGCGACATGGCGTGGATGGACATGAAGTCCAATCCGGTCGACGTCGTGATCGGCCCGATCGAAACCTACGAGGACCAGTTGTTCGGCTACAAAGCCGCGTACGAAGGCCTGGTGCTGGTGAAGGACATCGAGTGGAGCAAGAAGCTCGCCCGCTACGCCAGCTTCCTGCCGGAGCTGCAGCAGGGCCTGCCGGTGGACGCGAAGTACAAGGCCGAAAAGCCTGGCGCCAAGGCCGACCTCAACGCGTACGAGGCCGTGTACTACGCCGGCGACGCCAATGTCGGCGCGAAGACCATCGCGATCAACCTGCCCAATGACGAGGAAGTGCAGCTGGCCAAGGGCACGCGCCGCCTGCAGCTGGAAAACGTGATGAAGGCGAAGTTCGACGCGATCCTGACGCCGATCGCGAAGCAGCTGATCGCCGAGGATCAGCTCCAGCACGTCACCTTCGACGCGTTCTTCGAAGACACGATGTTCCACGAAGTCGCGCACGGCCTTGGCATCAAGAAGACTCTCGACGGCAAGGGCACGGTCGACGAAGCATTGAAGGAATACTCGTCCAGTTTCGAGGAAGGCAAGGCCGATATCCTCGGCCTGTACATGATCGATGCGCTCAGCAACAAGGGCGAGATGGACAAGGCGAAGATCATGGACAGCTACGTGACCTTCCTCGCCGGCATCCTGCGTTCGGTGCGCTTCGGTGCCGCCGATGCGCACGGCAAGGCCAATATGCTGCGCTTCAATTACTTCGCCGATGCCGGCGCCTTCAGCCGCGACGCCAACGGGCGCTACCGCGTCGACTTCGACAAGATGCGCGCGGCCATGAACTCGCTCAGTGCCAAGCTGCTCACCGTGCAGGGCGATGGCGATTACGCCGAAGCCAAGCGACTGACCGACACGCTGGGGGTGATCAAGCCGGAACTTGCCGCCGATCTGGCCAAGCTCAAGGACGCGAAGATTCCGGTCGACGTGCGCTTCGAGCAGGGGCTGGATGTGCTGGGGCTGTCGCAGTACGCCGCGCCGGCTACGAAGTGAGTTTGAACAGCGCCGCCCGTATCCGTTGAAAGACAGGCAAATACCTGCGCACGTCCCCTCACCCTGCTTCGCTACGCGAAGCTGTCCCTCTCCCCGCAAGCGGGGCGAGGGATGGCAAACATTGAGCGATGCGATTCTGACTGGTGCTCCCTTCTCCCCGCATGCGGGGAGAAGGTGCCCGAAGGGCGGATGAGGGGCGCGGGCGCAGCCCGCCTCGAGACCCATCTATGTCTACTTATTGCGACTTCGCCCGCGGCCACGCACTGCATGGCCCTTACCACGACACCGAATACGGCTTCCCCAGCCGCGACGAGGCGGTGCTGTTCGAACGCTTGATCCTCGAGATCAACCAGGCCGGTCTGAGCTGGGAAACCATGCTCAAGAAACGCGACGGCTTCCGCCGCGCCTATGGCGACTTCGACGTGGACACGGTGGCCGCGTATGACGATCGCGATCGCGAACGCCTGCTCAACGATGCCGGCATCATCCGCAATCGTCTCAAGGTCGATGCCGCGATCCACAACGCACAAGTGATCCGCCAGCTGCGTGCCTCGCACGGCAGTTTCGCGGAATGGCTGGATGCGCATGTGCAGGATGGCTCCGCGGTGCGCGACAAGGCCGGCTGGGTGAAGCTGTTCAAGAAGACCTTCCGCTTCACTGGCGGCGAGATCACCAACGAATTCCTGATGAGCCTGGGCTACCTGCCCGGCACCCATCGCGCGGATTGTCCGGTCTACGCACGGATCCTGGCACTCGACCCGCCGTGGCATTGCGCACGGACAACAACCGCGTAAAGCCACGCAACGGGCGCTGTAGCGTTGTAGAGCGGAGCTTGCTCCGCTGTCTTCTCCAGCAAAAGCAGCGGAGCAAGCTCCGCTCTACAAGGCCGAGCGCGTTGCAAAACGCCTTTGCGGGCGCCGTATCATCGCCCAACAGGGATAAGCCTCGGGGAATGGATGAATATCGAACTGGCCGCCTCGGCATCGGCTGCAGGCCTGCTGATCGGCATGCTGGCGCTGTCCGAAGTCGGACGACGCATGGGCGGTGTTGCGCTTGCCCGTGACCCTGACGGCCTGAAGGGAACCGGATCCGCCGCCGCTGCCGTATTCGGCCTGCTTGGCCTCCTGATCGCATTCACGTTCTCCGGCGCGGCTTCGCGATTCGAAGCGCGGCGTCATCTGATTACCGATGAAGCCAACGCCATCGGCACCGCGTATCTGCGCCTCGACATGCTTCCACGCGATGCGCAGCCCGAGTTGCGCGAACTGTTCCGCCGTTACGTCGACGTGCGCGCGAGCACCTATCGGAAATCGGCCCCCATCGAAACCAGGAGCACGAGCCTGGCCGAGGCCTCCGTGATGCAAGGCCAGATCTGGTCGCGCAGCTTGGCCGCATGCAAGCGTCCGGACGCGCCCGTGCAGGCGATGACCCTGCTGGTGCCGGCTTTGAACGAGATGATCGACATCACCACCACGCGTGCCTCGGCGACCGAGAACCATCCGCCCCTGGTCATCTTCCTGCTGTTGGGCGCACTGAGCCTGATCGGTGCCCTGCTGGTCGGCTACGACCTGGCGCCCAACAAGGAGCGCAGCTGGCTGCATCCCACGCTCTTCGCCTTGATGATGTCGCTCGCGGTGTACGTGATCATCGACCTCGAATATCCGCGGCGGGGACTCATCCGCGTCGATCAGGCGGACCACCTGTTGACGGAGCTGCGCCGGAGCATGCAATAGCCCGGCTTCGCCCAGGCCGTCGCTTGTGCAACGCTGTGAACCTGTCGCGGCACACATGCCGCCGACACCGCGCCGTATCATGATCGGCGTCCGCCCCCTCCGGACACCCGGCGATACACCGTGACTCTCTCCGCAACGCTTCCCGCCGATGCCGCCGCGACGCGCCGCACCGGCTTCCTGCTCGCCGCCGGCGGCGCCATTCTGTTCTCGGCCAAGGCCATCCTGGCGAAGTACCAGTTCCGCTATGGCCTGGATGCACTCGACGTGATGGCGCTGCGCATGAGTTTCTCGCTGCCTTTGTTCGTGCTGCTGGCCGTGCGCGAAACGAGGCGAGCACGCGCTCCGCTGGCCGGTCGCGATGCCGGCCTGATTCTCGTGCTCGGCGTCCTCGGTTATTACCTTTCCAGCCTGCTCGACTTCTGGGGCCTGCAATACGTGCCGGTCTCGCTGGAGCGACTGATCCTGTTCCTCAATCCCACCTTCGTGCTGTTGCTGGGCGTGTTCGCGTTCCGGCGCAAGGTCGTGCAGAGCGAATGGCTGGCGCTCGCGGTGAGTTACGCCGGTGTCGTGCTCGTGTTCCTCGAAGGCCTGCGCCTGCAGGGCGCGCACCTGTTGCTGGGCAGCGGCCTGGTGCTGTTGGCGGCACTCGCCTATGCGGTCTATCTGGCCTTGTCGGGCCAGCTGATCCAGCGCATCGGCTCGCTGCGGCTGGTCGCGTACGCAATGCTCACGTCTACCGCGGCCACGCTGGTGCATTTCCTGCTCGCGCGTGAGCCCGCGCACCTGCTCCAGCTGCCGCCGCCCGCGTATGCATATGCGTTGGCGAACGCGGTGTTCTGCACCTTCCTGCCGGTCACCATGACCATGGCGGCGGTGGCACGGATCGGTTCATCGAACGTGGCACAGCTCTCCGCACTCGGGCCTGTGTCGCTGCTGTTCCTCGGAGGTTGGCTGCTGGGTGAAGCGGTCACGCCGATCCAGATCGTCGGCACCGCCGTGGTCCTCGGCGGCGTCCTGCTGCTGACGCGACCGGCAGCGAACTCCGTGCCGCTCGCCACAGCCTCCAAAGACGCAGCATGAGCCGCGGCTGACGCCCCGGTCACACCGGATCTGCGTTCATGGATTCCCGGCCCCAGGGAGCGCGCCATGATCCGCAAGCTCGCCTCAGGAGGCTATCGCCTGTATTCCCGCAAGAAGAACCCGCTCACCGGCAAGCGGCGCAACCTGGGCACGTTCTCTACCCGAGCCGCGGCGGAAAAGCACGAGCGCGAGGTGCAGTTCTTCAAGCGCCGCTGAGCCACGCATGCGTGGGCGCCTCAAGTCGCTTTCACACCAAGGCAACGGATCATCGCTAAGTCTGCAGGTGCCTGGGCCCGCACACGGAGGTCGCACATGTCTGCATCCGACGCTCACAAACCCCATTACAAGCGGCGCGAAGAGCTCGACATCCTGCTGGACGGCTTCGAGCGGGACCTGACCATGCGTGTCGACGCCCTGATCGACTACTGCAATGGCTACGCCGATTCGATCCTGTCAGTGACGGCCGACGGTGACGACCCGCACGTCTCCAGTCGCATTAATGCGATCCTTCGGCAATGCAGCGTGACGTTTAATCTTCCGGATGCCGATGCACTGGATTCGACGGATTCTCGCGAATCGCCGAAGCCGCGCAGCCAATAGCATCCGGGACCGCGCGCATCGAGCGGCAGGCTCCTAAGCGTGCGCCGCTCTCAGTGCCCTTCCTGATGTCGACCGAGCATCGGGTCGACGGACAGATTCATGGTCACTCGCCGTCGGCTGGGCGCGCCATCGCTTGCAGCCGTAGACACGCGCTCTGCGGATGCACAGAAGCAATGAAGCGGGCTGCCAGCGTCTCGATGGTGGGTGAACGGAACAGTTCGACCAGCGGCAGACGGTAGCCAAAAGCCTGGGCCAGATGGCGAGGTCCGTCTGCACCAGAAGATCGCCGGCGTCGACCCGATCGGTCATCACGTGCCAGCTAACGGCGTGCCGCGTCTCGCCATTCACCAACGCCCAGGTGACGGCGTGCGAACCCGCATAACGCGGAAGCGGCGCGTCGTGATAGTTGATCGCGCCGAAACGCGGTGCCCTGAGGATCGCTTCGGGAATCTTCCGGAAGTTGACGATGCTCAACAGGTAATCGAACGGCTGGTCCTGGATGCGCGGCAACACCCCGGCAAGCGTCCCGGCACAGGCAATACCCTGCGCCCGCGCCCACTGCCGTGTCCTGCGGTCCGGCGAAGCCAACGCAACGATCTGGTGGCCGTGCTCGCTGAGCAGATCGGCGCACGCCACCGTCAGTGCACCTGCACCGATGACCACGTATCGCAGAGGAGTCGCCATCGAGGTCAAGATCGATCGACAACCCAGCTCGAATGGCACACGCATGAACGCATGCCGACATTCGTGTTCAACGCCAGGGGCGAGGCCGATCAGGCCACGCGCGGGGGACGGTGGCCTGGATGATGCGGTTTAGACCTTTCGGCACTCAGGAACCCGAATTTTCCGAGAACAGCAGCTCGCTGAGCAGACCCGAAACCTCCGGTGCCACGCCGCGCGTCTGCTGCCACAATTTCTCCAGCTCCCGCACCGGCATGGCACGGGCCACATGGTGGCCCTGCACCTGGTCGCAGCCATTTCGACGCAGGAATTCCAGTTGCTCCTCCGTTTCGACGCCTTCGGCCACTACGCGGAGGTTGAGGCGGTGTGCCATGTCGATGATGGCCAGGGTGATCGATGCGTCTTCGGAATTGCTGGTGAGGTCGTGAATGAAGGCGCCGTCGATCTTGACGATATCGACCGGGAAGCGCCGCAGATAAGCGAGGCTGGAATAGCCGGTGCCGAAGTCGTCCACCGAAATGTGCAAACCCAGACTCCTCAGGCGCTGAAGTATCTCGATGCTGTGCTCCGGGTCGCCCATGACGGCGCTCTCGGTCAGTTCGAACTCCAGGAGCCCCGGTGCCACACCATGGGCCGCCAGACTGGCGGCGGTGGTCGCGGCGAGCCCGAGCGGATCGGCCTCGCTATAGCCGCGTCCGGCCGGGTCTGGTGGCGGCGGCAGCAGACTCTTGCGGCTGATCTGGTGCGCCGAAACATTGACCGCGATCGGCAGCGGCCCGAAGCCCGCACGCTCCCAAGCGCGCAACTGACGGCAGGCCGCGGTGATTACCCATGCACCCACGGGCACGATCAAACCGGTGTCTTCCAGCACCGGGATAAACTGCGAAGGCGACACTACGCCGTGTCCGGGACGGTACCAACGCAACAGCGCCTCCACGCCGACCCAGCGACCGGTACGCAGGCAAACCTTGGGCTGGTAGTGCAGCTGGAACTCTTCCCGTTCCAGGGCGCCGCGCAGCGCCGATTCCAGCTCCAGCTTCTTGCGGACGCGCAAGTTCATCGTCTCGGTGTAGAAGCGATAGGAGTTCCGGCCGCCCTGCTTGGCCTCGTACATTGCCAGGTCCGCATACCGGATGAGGCTGTGCGTGTCGTCGGCATCGACCGGATATACGGTGATGCCGATGCTGGCGGTGGTGCTGACGCGATGACCCTCGACTTCGAACGGAACGTTCAATGCCTCCTGGATCTTCGTGGCAACCTTGGCCGCAAACTGCGGATCGCTCGGCGTCAGCAGCACCATGCCGAATTCATCGCCGCCCAGTCGCGCGACGGTATCGCGCAGTCGCAGGCACCCCTGGAGGCGTCGCCCGACCTGACACAGCAATTCATCGCCCACCGCATGCCCGAGGCTGTCGTTGATGTCCTTGAAGCAGTCGAGATCGAGGAACAGCAGGAACACCATCCAGCCGTGACTGTCCGCCATCGCCATCGCGTTCTGCAACGAATCGTGGAACAGGCGGCGGTTCGGCAAGCCAGTCAGCACATCGAAGTGGGCCAGCTGCTGCAGGCGTTGCTGCGCCTCCTTTCGTTCGGTGATGTCTTGGCCGGTACCGAGCATGCCGGTAATGCGCCCATGACTGTCGATCAGTGGCCGGCCACGGGCCTGCATTATTCGCACCATGCCATCCGGGCACACGATGCGATATTCGAAATCAAACGGCAGATGCTTGCGGACGGCATTGCTGACCGTGCGCAATACCAGTCGCCGGTCCGTTGGATAGACCACCGTGAGATAGCCCTGGGGCGTGTGTTGAAAATCCTGGGGATTGCAGCGATGGATGCGGCAAAGTTCGTCGCTCCAGGTGATCGTGTTGCCGGCCACGTTCCATTCCCAACTGCCGACATGCGCGATCTGCTGCGCCTCGGCCAGATGCTGTTCGTTGTTCGCCAGCGCGCTTTCGGCCTGTTTTCGCGCGATGAACTGGCCCAGCAGACTGCCCAGGGCATCCATCATCCCCAGGACTTCGGAGTCGGGCTCCTGGATGGCGCTCGCGTAGAACTCGGCCACGCCCAGCACCTGCGGACCACTGACGATCGGAAAGCCGATTCCTCCGTGCAGGCCGATCTCCGCGATCCTATCCATGCGTCGCGATGCCGTTTCGCGCAGCATCCCATTGATGACCCACACCGGCCGTCCCTGCGTCCAGATCCGGCCAGGCAATTCTTCGCCGCTTGCGAGCGACGTCGCCAGGGTTTCATCGATGAAGGACGACACGGCCGGGCCATTGCCACTGTTGCCGGCGTGCCACACCTCGACGCAGTGCAGAGTGTTCGCATTGGGCTCGACCTCCCACAACGCGCCGACCATCCAGCCCATGGCCGTGCCCACTGCTTCCAATAGTTTCGGTGCCGCATCGGCGAGCGTGTCCGACTCGATCAGCGTGGCGGCGGCAGCGGTTTGCGCGACCAGGCGGCGAATGGCGCGCTGGCGCTGGTTGTTGTGGAGGAAGACACTGAACTTGTATGCCGTCCCCACCTTCGTCGGCCACATCCGCAGCTCGGCGGGGAATTCGAAGCCGTTGCGCTGTCGCGCGGTGATTTCGATGCCCCGGTTCAGGACCGGACTTTCGGCGTTGGTCAGCAGCTGCTGGATGTCCTGGTGATTGGCCTGCTGCTCGGGAACGATGATCTCGGCCAGGCTCATGCCGACCGCCTCCTGGCGCGGCCAACCCAGCATGGTTTCGGCTTGCTTGTTCCATTCCAGGATCACGCCTTGCGCATCGATCGCGAAGTAGGCGTCGTAGGCCGTGTCGATGATGGCGCGGGCTTCGTCCTGGCTGTCCCGCAATTCCTGCTCAGTGCGCTCGTGCTCGGCGATTTCGGCCTGGAGTGCCGCATTGGCATGCGCGAGTTCGGCGGTCCGCTCGTCGACGCGCTGCTCCAGGACCTCGTGGATTGCCCACTGCGCCTTGACACGCTGATCATGGAAGGCGACTTCGCGCGCATGGCGTGCGTCGGCCAGGGAAACCATCAGCGTCGTGGTGAGCAGGATGAAGGCGAATGCCGCGATCGTCGCAGCCATCCAGATCGGCGGAATGCTCGGAGCACCTGTGGTCGTCGTGCAAAACGGCGAAAAGATCGCGGCACCCATGGCGGTGTAATGCATGCCACAGATCGCGGCCCCCATCACCACCGCACTGCCGCCCTTGCGCCAGAAGCCCGTTAGCAGGGTTTCCTCGCGCAGCTGGAACGCGATCCACAACGCGGCCCACGACGCCACCATGGCAATGACGATCGACAGCACGAACAGCGTCGCGTCGTAGGTCACTGGTGGCGCCATTTCCATCGCCGCCATGCCGGTGTAGTGCATCGACGCGATGCCCGCACCCATCAGCACGCCGCCGATCGCCAGGCGCGACAGCGACAGGCGCTTGCGGCTGACCGTATGCAGCGCGAAGCCCGAAACGACCATGGCGATCAGCAGCGACAGCGCCGTGACCGGGCCGTTGTAGGACATCGGAATGGGCAGGGCGAACGCCAGCATGCCGATGAAATGCATCGACCAGATGCCGATCCCCATCGACACCGCGCCACCCACCAGCCAATAAAACGCCGGGCGGCCTTCGCTCGCTGTCACCCGGGACGCCAGGTCCAGCGCGACGTACGAAGCCATGACCGCAACGGCCACCGACAACACGACCAACCACAGGTCGTAGGTACCTTCCATGTGCCACCCCGTGTCAAGGAGTGCTGCCTGTTCGTGAGCAGAACCTGCCTAGTACCGCCGGCGCCGAGACGCCGGGGCTTACCTTACACCCTGGAAGGGGCTGTTCAAGTGGAGGTGGCGCGAACGGCCCTTTGAATCATCCGAGCAATGCCCCAAGCAGGCCCCCTGCCAGTGCGGATCATCGGGAGCGAGGGGTTTCCGCTAGCCGAAGCCGCGCACGCTTCCCTGCACGAAATTCTCACAGGATCTTCCGGCTGCCGGCACATGCTGGGTATTCCCCGGCCAGTCGGCTACTGGAGAAGACGTCATGTGCTATCGACAGACTCCATCCCAGCACTCGCAGGAAATGCAGCGCCAGCAGGCAAAGGATGATGCCCAGCGCAACGCGCAACACAGCCAGGAACAGCGCCAGGAAGGATTGGACCGCGACCCTGAAGGGGTACGCGAGGAAGAATTGGAAGCGGAGTGAAGGCCGCGTGCGTGGAAGGTGGATGGCAGCGACGAGCGGCCGGGGTGGATCAGCTCCGCACTAGCGCTCGTCGTTCCCCATGAAGGGATACGCATAGCTCGTGGGCGGAGCGAACGTTTCCTTGATGCTGCGTGGACTGATCCAGCGGACCAGATTCAGCAGAGAACCCGCCTTGTCATTCGTGCCGGACGCGCGGGCTCCGCCGAAGGGTTGTTGGCCTACGACGGCACCGGTGGGCTTGTCGTTGATGTAGAAATTGCCCGCCGCGTTGCGCAGGCGATCCAGGGCTTGCTCGACGGCGTAGCGGTCCTGGGCGAACACGGCGCCGGTCAGCGCATAAGGGCTGGTGCCATCGACCAACTCCAGGGTCTCGAACCATTTGCTCTCGTCGTACACATGGATGGTCAGGACCGGTCCGAACAGCTCCTCGCAGAGGGTGCGGTACGCCGGATTGGTCGTGACGATGATGGTGGGACGGACGAACCAGCCTTCCGTGTCGTCGCACTCGCCCCCCACTAGAACCATGGCATCGCCCGAGGATCGCGCCTGCTCGATGGCGGCCTTCTGCTTCCTGAAACTGGACTCATCGATCACCGCGCCCATGAAGTTCGAGAAGTCGGCAACGTCGCCGACCTTGATGCCCTCCACCTGCGCGACCAGAGCGTCCCTGATTTGAGGCCACAAGTTGTCGGGCACATAGACACGGCTCGCCGCGGAGCATTTCTGGCCCTGGTATTCGAAGGCGCCGCGAATGATCGCCGTGGTCAACGCGGCGGGGTCGGCGCTGGCGTGCGCGACGATGAAGTCCTTGCCACCGGTTTCGCCTACCAGGCGCGGATACCCTGCGTACCGGTCGATATTGCCGCCGACGGTGCGCCACATCTGCTGGAACACGCTGGTCGATCCGGTGAAGTGGATGCCAGCGAGATGCCTGTCGGCCAGCACCGGGTTGCCGACATCCGCACCGCTGCCCGTCACCAGGTTGATCACGCCGTCCGGCAACCCGGCTTCCCTGAGCAGTTGCATCAGGAAATGCGCGCTGTAGACCGCGGTACTGGCCGGCTTCCACACCACGGTGTTGCCGCACAGCGCAGGGGCCGTCGGCAAATTTCCCGCGATGGAGGTGAAGTTGAATGGCGAGACGGCGAACACGAAGCCTTCAAGCGGGCGGTGTTCCATCCGGTTCCACATTCCCGGCGCGCTCTGCGGCTGTTCCTGCAACAGCTGCTGATAGAACGCGACATTGAAGCGAAAGAAGTCGATCAACTCGCAGGCGCTGTCGATTTCGGCCTGGTGGCAGGTCTTGCTCTGTCCGAGCATGGTCGCGGCATTCAGCACATCGCGATACGGCCCCTGCAACAGGTCGGCCGCCTTCAGGAACACCGCGGCCCGCGCCTCCCATGGCACGCGGGCCCAGTCCTGCTTCGCCCTCATCGCCGCATCGATGGCGGCCCGCACTTCCGCTTCGCCGCCCTGGTGGAAGTCGCCCAGTACGTGCGCATGGCGGTGCGGCATGACGGCCTCACCGAGCCGGCCGGTGCGCACGTCCTTGCCGTCGATCACCAGTGGCATCTCGATCCGCGCCGCCGACATCGTCTTCAGCCTGGCCTGTAGGCTCGCGCGCTCGGGTGAGCCCGGCGCGTAGCCCTTGACCGGTTCGTTGACGGGAACAGGGGCTTTCGAAATGGCGAGGGACATGGGCCGCCTCCGAGTGGCGCGGGCATTGTCGCGCCGGGCGTGGCCTGACTGTCAATCAGAGCGAGAGCACAGCCCCTGATCCTTCATGGCGCCATCCCAGCGCATGGCACCCGAACGAAGTGCATGCAGGCGTCGGTCTGCAGAAATCTCGTTAGGGATCGCGCGCCTACGTCCCCCAATCCCGGTGGATCTCATGATCGTCCACCCAGCCGCGCTCGACCGCCGTACGCAGGTCGAACTCGTCGTCGATATCGAACTCGAGCTCCGGCGCTGCGATGCGGACCACGTGATCGCGGGGCAGCTCGTTGAGACGGGTCGCCAAGCCGTGATCGCCACGCATGCGTTCGACATAGCTGAGTACGGCGCCGGGAATGACTGCGGGACTGCCCAGGCGCCCTCGCATTTCCGTGGCCGCGTAACCCCATTCGCTAGTTTCCGCGGCACGAATCAACTGCCGCAGGTGATCCATCGTGAGCGCGGGCTGGTCGCAGCCAAGCAGCAGCACCGAGCCCAGGTAATTTCCCAGCGCTCGCGACGCGGCACTCAGGCTCGAGGACAGACCCTGCGGCCACGCCGAATTGACCACGACCTCGCACTTGAGATCTTCGAGCGCCTCGATCACATCCTGCTGCCAGGCACCGACCACTACCAACAAGCGCCGGGGATAGGTTTCGCGCGCAAAGCGCACGGCTCTATGCACGAGCGTTTCGTCATTGCGCACGAGCAGCTGCTTCGCGCGGCCCAAGCGGAGGCTTCCGCCTGCCGCCAACACGACCGCGATATGGGGCTCGACCGGAATCATGTGGGACGGATCGAATGGCGACGCCCCATCACGCGAGCAGCGACTTCCGATCCATGGACAGACGACTCCAGACCTGCCGGCCTCCAGCGCGGCGCGGGCAAGTAGTAGGTTCCAGTCGCAAGCTGAACAGGCATGGGCGCCAAAGTCCGCAACATGGCGTCCAAGCCTGCGTATCACGCGCTGTTCGTTGCGGCCGTTCCCGGCCGCATACGTCACATGGCGCGCATCCACTTGACCCAACGCACCGATCCGCGGCTGGCGGCCAAACGGACCGTGGCAACGTTCAGCCACCACAAGCTCCCGGACGCAATTCGCGTTGAGCACCTGTTTGATTGCGCCTAGCGCTTGGCCCTCTCGGGGGATTGCGTTCTACAAAATGCCCAGCCGCGCTCATCGGCAGACAGACGTGGACAAAAAAGAAGCCGGGCTTCCCCGGCTTCTTCTTCTCTGCGTCGTGTGCGGCGCTTAGCGCACTTCCGCCACTTCCACGCCGTCCAACCCTTGCGACAGGGTCTTGGCATCGCCGCCCTGGGCCAGCTTGATGCGTAGGCGCACTTCGTTCTGCGAGTCGGCGTAACGCAGCGCGTCTTCGTAGCTGATCTCGCCGGCCTGGTACAGCTCGAACAGGGCCTGGTCGAAGGTCTTCATGCCCAGCTGCACGGACTCCTTCATCACTTCCTTCAGCTTGTGGATCTCGCCGTCGCGGATGTAGTCCTGCACCAGGGGTGTGCCGAGCAGGATTTCCATGGCAACGCGCCGGCCCTTGCCGTCCGGCGTCGGGATCAGCTGCTGCGCGACCACGCCCTTGAGGTTGAGCGAGAGGTCCATCAACAGCTGGTTGCGGCGGTCTTCCGGGAAGAAGTTGATGATGCGGTCCATCGCTTGGTTGGCGTTGTTGGCGTGCAAGGTGCACAGCACCAGGTGGCCGGTTTCGGCGAACGCGATGGCGTGGTCCATGCCCTCGCGGGTGCGCACCTCGCCGATCATGATCACGTCCGGCGCCTGGCGCAGGGTGTTCTTCAGGGCGGCGTCCCAGCTGTCGGTGTCGATACCGACTTCGCGCTGGGTGACGATGCAGCCTTCGTGCTTGTGCACGAATTCGATCGGGTCTTCGATCGTGATGATGTGACCGGTTGAATTCAGGTTGCGGTAGCCGATCATCGCGGCCAGCGAGGTCGACTTACCTGTACCAGTCGCGCCGACGAAGATGATGATGCCGCGCTTGGTCATCGCCAGCGTCTTGATGATCGGCGGCAGGTTCAGTTCTTCGACGGTCGGGATCTTGGTCTCGATACGGCGCAGGACCATGCCGACCTGGTTGCGCTGGTAGAAGCACGACACGCGGAAGCGACCGACGCCGGTGACGCCGATGGCGAAGTTGCACTCGTGGGTCTTTTCGAACTCCTCGCGCTGCTGCGGCGTCATCACGTTGAGGACGAGGTCGCGACTCTGCTGCGGGGTGAGCGGATTCTGCGTGATCGGCGAGATCTTGCCGTGGACCTTCATCGACGGCGGCATGCCGGCGGTGATGAACAGGTCCGACGCCTTTTGGTGCGCCATCAGCTTGAGGAAGGAGGTGAAGTCGATGGTGCTCATGGGGTTGCCTCCGCGAGGCGTTGGTACTCAATGCGATCGGAGGCGAACCAACTGCCAGCCCGCCCCATCCCTCTGCCTTCCCCCGCATGCGGGGGAAGTGGCGAAACTCAGTCGAACAAGCGCTTGTCCTTGGCGTACATTCGCGCCTGCGGCTTCAGGATCAGGCTACGCTTGACCAGGTCCTGCAGGTGCTGGTCCAGGGTCATCATTCCGTACTGCTGGCCGGTCTGGATCGCCGAATACATCTGCGCGACCTTGTCCTCGCGGATCAGGTTACGGATGGCCGGGATGCCGACCATGATTTCCCAGGCTGCGGTTCGGCCGCCGCCGACCTTCTTCAGCAGCGCCTGCGAGATCACCGCGCGCAGCGACTCGGACAGCATCGAGCGGACCATCGGCTTTTCGCCGGCCGGGAACACGTCGATGATGCGGTCGATGGTCTTGGCGGCCGAGCTGGTATGCACGGTCGCGAACACCAGGTGGCCGGTTTCCGCGGCGGTCAGCGCCAGGCGGATGGTTTCCAGGTCACGCAACTCGCCGACCAGGATGTAGTCGGGGTCTTCACGCAAGGCCGAACGCAGCGCTTCGTTGAAGCCGTGGGTGTCACGGTGCACTTCGCGCTGGTTGATCAGGCACTTCTGCGAGGTGTGCACGAATTCGATCGGGTCCTCGACGGAGAGGATGTGCGCGTATTCGCTCTTGTTGATGTGGTCGAGCATCGCCGCCAGCGTCGTCGACTTGCCCGAGCCGGTCGGACCGGTCACCAGGATCAGGCCCTGCGGCTGGTCGATCAGTTCCTTGAAGATGCGCGGGCAGCCCAGGTCGTCCAGGGTCAGCACTTCCGACGGAATAGTACGGAACACCGCACCGGCGCCGCGGTTCTGGTTGAAGGCATTGACGCGGAAGCGGGCCAGCCCCGGGATTTCGAAGGAGAAGTCGACTTCGAGGAATTCTTCGTAGTCGCGCCGCTGCTTGTCCGACATGATGTCGTACACAAGCGCGTGGACCTGCTTGTGATCGAGCGCCGGGATGTTGATGCGACGGACGTCGCCGTCCACCCGGATCATCGGCGGGAGACCGGCCGACAGATGCAAGTCGGACGCTTTGTTCTTGACCGAGAACGCCAACAGTTCGGCGATATCCATGCGTGCTCCCCTGCACTGCAAGTTGGCCGGTGAAACCGGAATGAGTTGGTTACGACGTACTGCAGAATGCTGGAACGGTTATACCTCGCGAGGCAGTATAGCCCCCTCCCCCCGCCGTAAAACCAGCCCCTTTTCGGGCCCAAGCGAGAACTGCGAACGTGCTCACGCACGCCCTGCACGAGACCCTACACCGGGTAGAAAACGCGGCCAGCGCCGCTGGACGGCCATTACCGCGACTGTTGGCGGTCAGCAAAACCCAGTCCGTGGAGGCCGTGGAGGCGCTGGCGGCGCTCGGCCAGCACGCTTTTGGCGAGAACTATGTGCAGGAGGCGCTCGCCAAGCGCTCCGCGCTGCAACATCTTGGGCTGGAGTGGCACCTGATCGGCCACCTGCAGTCGAACAAGGCGAAGGAAGCCGCCACGCATTTCGATTGGGTCCAGTCGGTGGATCGGGAACGCCTGGTCAGCGCGCTGAATACGCATCGTCCGCCTGAACGGGCACCACTGAATGTGCTCATCCAGGTCAACATTGACGACGAGGCCAGCAAGCACGGCTGTCAGCCCGGCCAGGTGGAAGCGCTCGCGGAGCTGATCGCGAGCCAGCCCCGGCTCCAACTGCGCGGCTTGATGGTCATTCCAACACCGCACGCCGATGTGGAAGCGCGGCGCCCCGCCTTCCGTCAGGCGCGACAGTTGTTCGACGCGTTGACCGCTCGGTATCCACGGATCGATACATTGTCGATGGGCATGAGTGACGACCTCGAAGTCGCCGTCGCCGAAGGCGCGACGCTGGTGCGCGTCGGCACCGCCTTGTTCGGTGCACGACCGCGCAAGGTCTGATGTGACGATACGGGCTTGCGCGCGTGGATTCGCGAGCTACGATGCCTGCGGTTTTCACTGAACGGTTCACGCGCCGATGAGCTCGCCTTCCTTCGCTTCCGGCACCGTTGCCTTCATCGGCGGCGGAAACATGGCCCGCAGTCTCATCGGCGGCCTGGTCGCACGCGGCGTCCCCGCGACCTCGATTCGCGTGGCCGAGCCCGTGGCCGAGCTGCGCGAATCGCTGACCCGCGACTTCGGCATCCACAGCTTCACCGACAACACCACCGCGGCGGCCAACGCGACCACCTGGGTGCTAGCGGTGAAGCCGCAGGTCATGCGGGCCGTCTGCGAGGTGCTCGCACCCGCTGCCCAGATCACGCGTCCGCTGGTGGTATCGATCGCCGCGGGCATTACCGCTGCCCAACTGGAGCGATGGCTGGGCGGCAACCTCGCAGTCGTCCGCGCCATGCCCAACACGCCGTCCCTGCTGGGCGCGGGCATGACCGGACTGTTCGCCAACGACCGGGTTGCCGCTGCGCAACGCACGCAGGCGGCGGACTTGCTGGAAGCGGCGGGCAAGAACGTCTGGATCGACGACGAGGCGCTGATGGACGCCGTGACAGCGGTGTCGGGCAGCGGTCCGGCGTACGTCTTTCTGCTCGCCGAAGCCATGCAGGCGGCAGGCGAAGCAGAAGGCCTCACACCGGAGGCCGCGCGCACGCTGGTGCAGCAGACCATCCTCGGTGCCGCACGCATGCTGGATGAGAACGACGAACTTCCAGCGGAGTTGCGTCGGCGCGTGACCTCGCCGGGTGGCACCACCCAGGCCGCGCTTGAACGTTTCGAAGCGGGGCGTTTCCGCGAACTGGTCGCTGACGCCATTCGCGCTGCCACCGACCGCGGTCGCGAGCTGTCGGCCGCCAACGACTAAACGGAACATGCCATGCGCCTGCTGCTTTCCATCGCGAGCCTCACCATGGTGCTTGCCGGTTGCGGCGGCGGTCCTTCGTCCGCGCCACCGGCGCCGCCAGCCCCACAGGAAGCCATCGCCCGCATGGGCGACCTGACCGTCCGCGCCAGCGCGCTGCCTACCTCCTCGCTGACGCCACAGGTGGCGCAACGGTACGGAATCAACAGGGACGAACACACGGTGATGCTGCTGGTCGGGTTGCGCCGCGGCGCCGAGGGCCAGGAAACCGCCGTGCAGGCGCAGATCAAGGCCGCGGCCACCAACCTGACTGGTCAGCGACAAGACCTTTCGTTGCGGGAACTGCGCAGCGGCGAATGGATCGACTACGTAGGGACCGTACAGACCACGCCGCCGGAAACATTACGCTTCGATGTGGAAGTGACTGCCGAAGGCGGTGGTCATGCCACGATGCAGTTCAGTCGCGAGATCTATCCGCAATAAGCCGGTCGCAGCGCGCAGTGGGTATGCGCGAGGCAGCGTCGAGTTCGCGCCGCGTCTGTACCAACTGGTCGCGACGCATTGTGAAGACGACGGAGTGTCGCGCTGAAAAGGTTCAGGTTTGCATGCGCGACATGTACGCGCCTGGCTACGCGCGCTGCGCCCAATTGCGGATATACGCTGCGATTTCACGCACGCCCTCAGTCAACGCCGCAGGACCGGGCTGCAGGATGATGGGCGACTTGATCTCATGCAGCTCGCCATCGCGCACGGCGGGAATCGCTTGCCAGCCCGCACGCGCCGCGACCTTTTCCGGTCGGAACCGCTTCCCGCACCACGAGCCGAAGATGATGTCCGGCGCGCGCCTTACGACTTCGCCACCGTCTTCGAGGATGCGGTGTTTCGCCAACGATTCGCTGGCCTGCTCCGGGAAGACATCGTCGCCACCGGCAATGCGCACGAGCTCCGCCACCCAGCGAATGCCGGTGATCAGCGGCTCATCCCATTCCTCGAAGTAGACCTTCGGACGGCGCGGCAACGTGGACGCTTCCTGTTCGATCGCGGCGAGACCACGCTGCAGCTCATCGGCGTAGGCATTGGCCTTGCCCGTCGCGCCCACGAGTGCGCCAAGCCGCCGGACGTAGTCGAGGATTTCATCGACGCCCCGATGATTGCTGATCCAGACTTCGATGCCCTGCCGGATCAGCGCGGCTGCAATGTCGGCCTGGATGTCGGAAAACCCGATCACGAAGTCCGGGCGCAGCTTGAGGATCTCGTCGATCTTGGCCGACGTGAACGCACTGACCTTCGGTTTCTCCTTGCGTGCGATCGCCGGTCGCACCGTGAATCCGCTGATGCCGACGATGCGATGCTGCTCACCGAGCGCATACAGCACCTCGGTGGGTTCTTCGGTCAGGCAGACGATGCGTTGCGGGCCCATGAATCGATCCGCCGCGTTACGGATACAGCATCCGCTTCGACCACTCGCCGGCACGATCGCGCTCGTACAACCAGCGCTCGTGCAAACGGAAATCGGCTCCGAACCAGAACTCGATCCGCTCCGGCTTCACCCGCCAGCCGCTCCAGCGCGGCGGGCGCGGAACCTGGGCACCATCGAATTCCTGTTCCGCCTGTGCCAAACGCTCCTCGAAAGTTTCGCGTGCGTCCAGCGTCTCGGACTGCTTCGATGCCCACGCGCCCAGCTGACTGCCGCGCGGACGCGAGGCGAAGTAAGCATCGGCTTCGGCATCGTCGACGACTTCGACTGCGCCCTCGATCCGCACCTGCACGCCGTCGTGCACACGCGGCCAGTGGAACAAGAGCGCGGCGTGCGGATTGCCCTGCAGTTCGCGGCCCTTGCGGCCATCG
This sequence comes from Lysobacter tyrosinilyticus, assembly GCF_054779815.1. NCBI lineage: Bacteria > Pseudomonadati > Pseudomonadota > Gammaproteobacteria > Lysobacterales > Lysobacteraceae > Lysobacter > Lysobacter tyrosinilyticus. Next base: position 1,372,697 of record NZ_BAAGXN010000001.1, on the reverse strand, counting down.
AGGTGGGTATAGAACACGAAGCCCCGCGGATCGTGCGCCTTGAGCAGCACGATTCGCGCCGACGGTCGTGCGTCAGCCGTCGCCGTGGCTACGGTCATGGCGGTGCGATCGGGTTCGCCGGCCGTCGCGGCCTCGGCGAAGAGGCGATCGAAGGTGGCAAGGGCTTCGGCATAGAGAGGGGACGGCGTCATGCCTACATTGTCGCGGCGATGCCCGACGCTGTCATCCGACCGCCGCGTGGCGACCTGCGCCCCGTGGCGACCTCTCATGCCATCCCGTAATGACGCGCGACTCACTCCACCACGAAGGTCACGCGCAGGTTGACCCGCCACTCGGTCACGTTGCCGTGGTCGTCGGTGACCACCTTGATCTCGTTCACCCACGCGCCCTTGATGTTCTTGACCGATTCGGCGCACTTCTTCAGACCGGCCTTGACCGCATCCTCCATGCTGGTCTTGGAGGCGGCATTGAGCTCGATGATCTTGGCTATCGACATGGCTTCACTCCCTGGATGACCGGCAATGCGCCGGTGCGCGAACGGCAGCTGTGACGCTACGCCGCGATCTGTTAAGCCCGCGGCTAGAATGGCCGCATGAACCCCGCCAGCAACCTGATCCTTGTCGGCCCCATGGGCGCAGGCAAAACCAGTGTCGGCCGGCACCTGGCGACGCGCTTCGGGCTGCGCCTGCTCGATGCCGACCACGAGATCGAACGCGAAGCCGGCGCTACCGTGACGCAGATCTTCGAGCGGGAAGGCGAAACCGGCTTCCGCGCGCGCGAACGCGCCGTGCTGGTGCGCCTGCTGCACGAAGAGGGGATCGTGCTGGCCACGGGCGGCGGCGCCGTGCTGGATGCCGGCAATCGCGCGTTGCTGCGCGAACGCGGTTTCGTCGTGCATCTGCATGTGAGCGTCGCGCAGCAGCTCGCGCGACTGGCGGACGACAATTCGCGCCCGTTGCTCGCCCGCCCCGATCGCGAGCAGGTGCTCGACGAAATCGCCGCAATACGTGCACCTCTCTATGCCGAGGTCGCCGACCTCGTGTTCGATTCCGACGTGCTGGACGCGGACGCAGGCGCGGCCCAGCTCGCAACCCTGCTGACGCAGCACTGGCAACGCCTTGGAGCCGCCGCATGACCTTGCTCCACCACCCATCGCATCGCACCGTCGAAGTCGCTGGCGATGCGCCCTACACGATCACCATCGGCCCAAGCTTGCTGGAGGCCAGCGCGAGCAACGCCCAGCACGTGGCTCATATCCTGCGCGGACGCCATGTGCTGGTCGCCAGCGACACCCACGTTGCTCCGCTGTACGCACAGCGGGTGGAAGCATTGCTACATGCCGCGAAACCGCAACTGACCGTCGCACGCTGGGTCATGCCGGCCGGTGAGCAGGAAAAGACCCTGACCCGCTTCGGCGAATGCCTCGACGCCCTTGCCGCACTCGGGGCCACGCGCGATGCCACCGTCGTTGCGCTCGGTGGTGGCGTGGTCGGCGATCTGGCCGGCTTCGCCGCGGCCTGCTGGATGCGCGGCATCGACTGCGTGCAGGTGCCTACCACATTGCTGTCGATGGTCGATTCCTCGGTCGGCGGCAAGACTGCGGTCGACCTGCCGCAGGGCAAGAATCTCGTCGGCGCCTTCCATCCTCCTCGTGCGGTGATCGCCGACACCACGGTGCTGCGCACCCTGCCCGACCGCGAACTGCGCGCCGGCCTGGCCGAAGTGGTCAAGTACGGCGCCATCTTCGATGCCCATTTCCTCGACTGGCTCGATCGGCACGCCGAAGCCCTGCTGGCGCGCGACGACACCGCGCTGGCGGAAGCCATCGCGCGCTCCTGTGAATTCAAGGCCGACGTGGTGGCGCGCGACCCGTACGAACGCGGCCATCGCGCGCTGCTCAACTTCGGCCATACCTTTGGTCACGCCATCGAGGCCGAGCAGGGCTATGCCGGCGTGGGCCGAGATGCGCTTAACCATGGCGAAGCGGTGGCGGTCGGCATGGTCCTGGCCGCCCGGTTGTCGACCTTGCTGGGATTGGCCCCGGCGGAGGACGGCGATCGATTGCAGGGCCTGCTGCAGCGGTTCGGCCTGCCCACCTCCGTTCCACTCGGACTGGACGCCCGCGCCCTGATCGCCCGCATGCGCCTGGACAAGAAGGCGGATGCCCACGGACTGCGCTTCGTGCTGTGGGACGATGCCGGCGCGGCGCGGGTGGTGTCGGGCGTGGCCGAGGATGCGGTACGGGCGGTACTGGAAGCGGGGGCGTAGGCCTGTAGGCCATGAGCCGGCGCTGACCCTACGGTCATCCGCGCCCGTGTCGCTACAATGCCCCTCCATGCGCCTGCTCCTGCAACAACGCCCGCAAGGCCACGAAGCGCCGCGCTTCGTGCAATTGATGCTGCAGCCCGACCTGCTGGGTGGGTGGGAACTGTTGCGTGAGACTGGCCAGATCGGCGGCCGCAGCACGGTGCGGCGCGAGGTCTTTCTCGATCAATCCTCCGCACTCGCTGCGCTTGAACGTGCGCGCGACCAGCAGATCAAGCGTGGCTTCCAGCTGATGTTCGCGCAGGGTGTGGAAGCGCCCGGACCGCGATAGCAATTCGGCGCCATCGTTGTTGAAGCCGCGTCCCGCGGGCCCACCTGACGCATCTGCGGCGCCAGGCGAATGAAATTTCCAAGAAAGAAGAAACAGATCAAATGTCCCCCACCCCGCCCAAAAACGACCGCTTCCTCCGCGCCCTCCGTCGTGAACCCGTCGACTGCACGCCCGTATGGCTGATGCGCCAGGCCGGCCGCTATCTGCCGGAATACCGGGCGACGCGCGCCCAAGCCGGCAGTTTCCTCGCGATGGCGAAGAATCCCGAACTCGCCTGCGAAGTCACGCTGCAGCCGCTGCGCCGCTTCCCGCTCGACGCGGCGATCCTGTTCTCCGACATCCTCACCGTGCCCGACGCAATGGGCCTGGGCCTGTATTTCGCCGAAGGCGAAGGCCCGAAGTTCGAACGTCCGATCCGCACCGCAGCCGATATCGATCGCCTGGGCGTCCCGGACATGGAAACCGACCTGCGCTACGTGATGGATGCGGTGCGCACCATCCGTCGCGAACTCGATGGCTCGGTCCCGCTGATCGGCTTCTCCGGTTCTCCGTGGACGCTCGCCTGCTACATGATCGAAGGCGGCGGCAGCGACAACTATTCGAAGGTGAAGTCGCTCGCACTCAACGATCCGGCCGCGATGCACAAGCTGCTGGACGTGGTCACCGATGCGGTGATCGCGTACCTGTCCGCGCAGCACCAGGCCGGCGCGCAGGCGCTGCAAGTGTTCGACACCTGGGGCGGCGTGCTCTCGCCGTCGATGTATCGCGAGTTCTCGCAGCGCTACCTGCAACGCATCGCCGCCGAGCTGCCACGCGGCGAAGGCAATGATCGCGCGCCGCTGATCCTGTTCGGCAAGGGCAATGCACCATATGTCGCGGATCTGGCAGACAGCGGCGCGGAAGCCGTAGGTGTCGACTGGACGATCGACCTGGGCGATGCCGCGCGTCGCACGGGCGGCAAGGTCGCGCTGCAGGGCAATCTCGACCCGGTGACGCTCTACGCCGAACCGGACGCGATCCGTCGCGAAGTCGGCCGTGCGCTCGACAGCTATCGCGACGGCAATGGCGGTTCGCGCGAAGGCCATGTCTTCAACCTTGGCCATGGCATGTCGCCGGACATGAAGCCGGAACACGTCGCCGTACTGGTCGACGCCGTGCACGAACTCAGCGCGCGCTGAGTCGTTGTAATGCGCGACCGGGCACGCCGGTCGCGCATCCCTATAGCGATAACACCTGGGCGGCCTCTTCCGGCCGCATCGATGCCTTGCCCGCCAACTCACCAGGTATGGCCTGCAAGAGCAGCGAGGCAAGCATCGCCTTGGTCATCGGCTTGCGGATGAAGTAGTCGAAACCGGCCTCCATCGCTTCCGGCTCCGCGCCGCCATCCGCACGCGCGGTCACTGCGATCAGCGGCCGCGCATAACCCTGTACGCGCAGCTGCCGCGCCAGCGCGACACCATCCATGCCGGGCAGATCCAGGTCGAGCAAGGCGGCATCGAACGGCGTGGTGGCGACGGCCGCCAGGGCCGACAAACCGTGCGGCACATGCACGACATGATGCCCAAGCAACCGCAGCAGCCCGGTAAGCACATCGGCAACGGTCGGATCGTCTTCGACCAGCAGGAGCGAGAGACTGCGCGGCGTGATCGCCGCGACTTCGCTCGGCTGCTCTCGTGCCGCAGGATTGCTCGCTGTCACCAGCGGGAGGCGCACGCTGAAGCGCGCTCCTTCACCCGGCGCGCTCTCGATCTCGATCCGCCCACCCATGGCCGCGGCCAGCTCCTGACTGATCGCCAGACCGAGTCCGCTGCCACCGTAACGCGCACTGGTCCGGGAGCCGTCGGCCTGCTCGAAGCGGCGGAACAGGCGCGATTTCTGTTCGGCATTGAGGCCGGGGCCGGTATCGGCCACTTCGAAGCACACGCCTTCCGCTTCCTTGGCCACGCCCAGGGATACCCGTCCGTGCTCCGTGAACTTGACCGCATTGCCCAGCAGATTGAGCAGGATCTGGCGCACGCGGGCGACATCGCCGCGGATATGCCGTGGCGCGTCTTCGCCCAGGCTCATCGCAAAGTCCAATCCACGCTGACGCGCCAACGGCCCCACGAGGGCGGATAGTTCTTCCATCAGCACATGCAGGTCGAATATCTCTTCGGCCAGGTCGAGCTTGCCGGATTCGATGCGCGCCAGATCCAGCGCGTCGTTCACCAGACGCAGCAGGTGCTCGCCGGCACCACGGATCGCTCCAACGTAACCACGCTGCTGCGCATTCAACTGCGTTCCCAGCAGCAACTCGCTCATGCCCAGCACACCGGTCATCGGCGTGCGCACTTCGTGGCCAAGCGTGGCGAGGAAGCGGGTCTTGGCAAGTGATGCCTGTTCGGCGAGATCCTGCTTCTGTCGGGCCAGTTGCCAGGCATGCCGGCGCTTGAGGCGGTTGCGATAGGCACCTGCGAGCAGCCATACGAGGACTGCAGCCAACACGACGAAGCTCGCGACTGCCCACCAGGTCTGCCACCAGGCGGGCTGCACGTCGAACGTCAGCGTCTGCACCGCCGACCACACGTTATCGCTCGCGCGTGCCTGCACATGCAGACGGTAGTGACCGGGCTTGAGCCGGGTGAAGACGCGCTCGCCCGATGCGCCGGTATCGACCCAGCCGTTGTCGTGACCTTCAAGACGGAACCGATAAGCGTGGTTGCGTGCATCGTTGAAGGACAGCAGTCGGGCAACGACACGAAGATCGCGATCGTCGTGTTCGATCGACAGCGGGCCCGCGGGCGTGAAGGAGAGCTTACGTTCCCCGCGCAGTAGGTCGACGGATTCGACAACCAGACGTGGTGCGACTCCTCCATCCTTGACCGTAGCCGGGTCAAAGATCACCAGACCGTTGGTGGTGCCCGCGAGAATGCGGCCGTCGCCCGCGTGCATTACTGGTGCATCTTCGAACTCCTGGGCGGGCAAGCCATCGTGCACGCCGAAGATGCGTACGGAACGAGATGAGGGATCCACGCGAATCAGTCCGCGTACGCTGGTGACCCATAGCCGGCCGGCGTTGTCTTGCACCAAACCGCTAGGCTCTAGCGCAGGAAAGCCCGAGCGTGTGTCCACGCCCGATTCGAGCGTTAATCTCGCACCATCCCAGCGATACGATTCGACTGCGCCAAAGCGTGCCAACCATACGTGCTGCTTCCCGGCGCCAACGAAGCCAAAAACGGGTTGCTGCGACGCGCCCGGCACCGATTCAAACCGGCGCAAGCCGGCGTTCCACATCAGCAATCCGTTCGAAGTCGCCAGCCACAGTGCGCCATCGGGGCCGAGGCCAATTTGTTCGATAAACACATCCGCGGGCAATCCTCTCTCGCCGGCCGACACTGATAGTTCGACATGGCCGTCCTCGGCGCGCATCTGCACGCCGTATTTGGTCGCCAGCCATAGCGAACCATCGCCGGTTTGAGCAAAGTTTGCTTCGCCAAACGGCGGCGCGTCGGCGGCGTCCCGGCGATTCCAGCGCGTGACACTGCCACTGACCGGATCCACTCGCGCGATCCCTTCCTGCCAGCTTGTCCATACTTGGCCGCGGCGGTCCTCAAACACGGCGCCCAGCACATAGTCCTCTCCCACGCTGGTGGCGACGTGCTTCACCTCGCTGCTTTCGGGATTCAGGCGGTCAAGCACGCCCCCGGTACCGACCAGCCACATATCGCCATTGCCACCAGGCGCGATGCTGCGCACATGGTCATTGGCGATCGAACCGGCATCGTCGGTGCGTCGCGACAATACTGAAAACCGGCGCCAGCTCGGCGGAAGGTACCAGAGACCATTGTTGTAGCTGACGAACCACATGCCGCCCTCGTGATCCTCGTGCGCGCCAACCCAAGATGGCCGCACCAGGCCACTTGCCAGTGTGCTGTAGAGCGGTACTACCTCGATGTCTCCGCCACCCTTGAGTCCCAAGCCTGCCGGAATATCAAGCCAGTATTGGCCGCTACGATCGCGCGCGAGGACGTGCAACACCTTCAAGTTGCCAGCCTGTACTGACCACGGCGATTTTGAATACGTACCATCGGGCCGGCGGATGCTAACGCCCTCTGGCGTGCCGATCCACAACGAGCCATCGCGCTCGACGGTGAGTGAGTTCACTGCCGGCGAATTCAATGATTCGGCCGGAACCCGCTCGAAATCGCGACCGGTCCAGCGCGCCACGCCGCCCTGTGTTCCGACCCACAGCGTGCCATCCGGTGCCACGACGAGCCGCACCACGCTCGCTTGCGGCAAGCTGCGCGGATCGTTGGCGCGCGGCATGAAACGGGCAACGCGCTTGCCATCGACATCGATGCGATACAGCCCCGCATCGGCGGTACCGAACCACACCGCGCCATCCGGCGTCGACGCGACCGACCAGACGTTCTCGCTGGCCATGGCCGGCGTGTTGCTGCGGTCGTAGTAGCGGAACTGATTGCGCGGCACATCGAACACGCCGAGTCCGGCCCGACGGGTGCCGAACCACACCCGATTGCGCGCATCGACATGCACCGCCCACATGAAGTTGTCGTGCAGCCCCTGCTCGACGCGCCAGGTGCGGAAATCGACGCCGTCATGGCGGACCAGTCCATCGCTGGTGGCGATCCATAGATAACCCGAGCGGTCTTCGGCAATGCCATTGATGCGATTCGACGGCAGCCCGTCCGCCACCGTCAGCTGGCGCAATCGTGGCGTTTCAGGCAAACCCGCGTGCACGACCGCAGCCATTGCCGCGAGTAGCAGCGCGATCAATCCCTTCGTCCGCATCCACTTCCCTGTCGTTGCAACACAGCGCGACAACCGCCGCACTGCCAGCACCGTGCTGGCTCCTGCCATGAGACTCCCCCCGGATCCCCTTGGCCCTAGGCTGTGACAAGTGGCCGATTACTGCAAGTCGGACCGCCGCGACCACCGGATTCAGCGAGTCGGGCCTAGAATCCAGCGCATCCCGTCGAGGGCCGGCTTATGGCACGTCGCATCCCCATCCGACCAGGCATCGTTTTGCTCGTCTCCTTGGCGAGCAACGCGTATGCCGCGGAACCCGAAACCTACACGATCGATCCGGTGCATACGCGCGTCGTGTTCCTGGTCGAACACGCAGGCTTCTCGAAGGCGATGGGCACGATTTCCGGCAGTTCCGGCACGCTCCGTTTCGATCGCGACGACTGGCGCAGTGCGGTACTCGACGTTACGGTTCCCGTCACCCGCCTGGACCTGGGCGATATGAAATGGAATGCCGCGGTGCTGGCCCGTAATTTCCTAGATGGCAAGCGCCACCCCGAAGCCCATTTCGTCTCGCGCACCGTGGAAGGCGTCGATGCGGACCACGCCAAGGCCTGCGGCGATTTGACCCTGCGCGGCGTGACCGGACCGATGTGCCTGGATGTGACCTTCAATGCGCTCAAGCGGCATCCGTTACCGCCGTTCCGGCGCACCGTTGGCTTCTCCGCCACGGCGTCGTTGAGTCGCAAGGCGTTCGGCATCACCACATGGCCCACGGTCATTGGCGACGAGATCCGGCTGTTGATCGAAGCCGAGGCGGTACGCGGCCAGCCCCGGGCGCTGCAATCGTCCAAGGATGCCGCACCCGACGCTGCACCCGACGGCCGCGAATCCGATTCGGCCCAACCAGCCTCTACTGAAGAACCACCCAACCCACCGGAGCCCACGCCATGACCTTGAGGAACACGCCTGACCGCTGGGGATCGATCAGCCAGCTTCTGCATTGGCTGATGGTGTTGCTTATCTTCGGCCTTGGCGTCGTCGGTCTGGTCATGGTCGAACTGCCCAAGTCGCCGAAATATTTCTGGGTTTACGACCTGCACAAATCATTCGGGCTGACCGTACTGGCATTGATCGTGGTGCGCCTGGTGTGGCGCTTGTTCGATAGCACGCCGCGCCCCGTGGCCGGCACCCCGCAATGGCAGGAGCGCATCGCGTCAATCACGCATTGGCTGCTGTACGTACTGGTGTTCAGCGTGCCCTTGTCGGGGTGGCTGTTCGATTCGCTCAACGGCCTGCGCCCGATGCGCTGGTTCGGCCTGTTCCGCGTCCCGAAACTGCTACCGCCCGACCGGCCGCTCGCTGAAATCGCGCGTGACGCCCATGAATGGCTGTTCTGGCTGTTGATCGCGCTGGTGGCCATGCATGCCGCGGCTGCGCTCTACCACCACTTAGTACGGCACGACGCCACCCTCACCCGCATGCTGCCGGCACGACGTCGCAGCGCATCCGCCTGACTCACCTTCCGTTTCGGAGTTCCCATGTTGCGCTTCCCCCGCCTCGTCCTTGGCATCGCTCTCACCGCAGCTTCCGCAATTTCACCGGCGTTCGCCGCCGACTACGTGCAGACAGCTGGTTCCTCGCTCACCTTCGCAAGCAGCTACGACGGCGAGGCGTTCAGCGGTCGCTTCCCGAGCTTTGCCACGAAATTCTCGTTCGACCCGGCGAAGCTGGCGACTTCGAAGCTCGACGTCACCATCGCGCTCACCGGCTCGACCACGGCCAATCCCGAGCGCGACGACACGCTCAAGGGCAGCGATTTCTTCAACGTGACCAAATTCCCGCAGGCGCGTTACACCGCGACGAAGTTCCGCGCACTCGGCGGCAACAAGTTCGCTGCAGATGGAATCCTGAGCCTGCACGGCGTAAGCAAGCCGGTCACCCTCGCCTTCACCTGGACACCAGGGGCAAAGCCGGTACTGACTGGCAAGGCGATCGTAAAGCGCCTGGACTTCGGCATCGGCGGTGGCGACTGGGCCGACACATCGACGCTGCCCAACGACGTGGCGGTGAGCACCAAGGTAGTGTTCGCTCCGGCCGCCCGTACGCCCTGACATACGGCTCAGACAAATGCCGCGCCCGCGGCTGTCGTCGGCGAACAACGGTGGCTTTCAAGCCACCTTCGACTGCAAGAGGAAGCCGCCAGAGCAATCCGGCGGCTTCTCTCTATTTCGGACCTCTGTCTTCCGGATGAAGGTCAATCCGCCCCCAACAACGCCCTCAACCCATCCACATCAAACGGCCAATCCAGCTCCACGCCACTCGACTCTTCACGCAGCACCGGCACACGCTCGCCATAACGGCTTTCCAGCGCATCGTCGCCATCAATGAATACGCTCTCGAACTCCGGCACCCGAGCCCGGGCCAACACCTCCAGCGCGAGGTCGCAGAGGTGGCAGTCGTCGCGCTGGAACAAGGTCAATCGAAGCATCGGCAATGCGCTGCGGTATGGCGGAAGCGGCGGAGTCAAGGCGCGTAGAATAGCGGGACCGCCCACTTGCCATCCCTCGTGGGCCTCCCGGAGTTACCCCACGTGGCTGTCAGCAGTTTCGACCTGTTCAAGATTGGTATCGGTCCCAGTTCCTCCCACACCGTCGGCCCGATGCGGGCAGCCTGCCGCTTCGTGCAGCATTGGCTCGACGAGAACGACCTCCTCGACAAGACCGCGCGCGTGCGCGCCGAAGTCTTCGGCTCGCTTGCCCTTACCGGCCGCGGGCATGGCACCGACAAGGCGGTGCTGATGGGCCTGGAAGGGCATATGCCCAACGAGATCGACCCGGACCTGATTCCCGCCGCACTCGAACGCATCCGCAGCGAGAAGAAGATCCGCCTGCTCGGCAGGCACGAGGTCGCCTTCGACGAGAAGCACGACCTCATCATGAACAAGCGGCAGAAGCTGCCGTTCCACACCAACGGCATGCGCTTCACCGCCTACGACGCGGAAGCCAATGTGCTGGCGACGCGCGACTACTACTCGGTCGGTGGCGGCTTCGTCGTCAACCAGGACGAAGCGGCGGAAGACCGCATCGTCGCCGACACCACCGAATTGCCCTACCCGTTCCATAGCGGCGCCGAACTGCTGCAGCACTGCGAGATGAACGGTCTCACCATGGCGCAGCTGATGTTTGCGAACGAGCATGCCTGGCGCACCGGCCCTGAGATTCGTGACGGCCTGCGCGAAATCTGGAAGGCGATGCAGAACTGCGTGGCACGCGGCATCCGCTCGGAGGGCACGCTGCCCGGTGGCCTGCACGTCGCCCGCCGCGCTCCCGCCCTGCACGGAGAACTCTCGACAAAGCCGGAAGCGGCGATGCGCGACCCGCTCACCGTGCTCGACTGGGTCAACCTCTACGCGCTGGCGGTAAACGAAGAGAACGCCGCCGGTGGCCGCGTGGTCACCGCGCCGACCAACGGTGCGGCCGGCATCATCCCGGCGGTGCTGCACTACTACGACCGGTTCTGTCCGGGCGCCAATGAGCAGGGCGTGTTCGACTTCCTGCTCACCGCGGCGGCGGTCGGCATCCTCTACAAGGAAAATGCCTCGATCAGCGGTGCCGAAGTCGGCTGCCAGGGCGAAGTGGGCGTGGCCTGCTCGATGGCCGCGGCCGGCCTGACCGCCGCGCTCGGCGGCAGTCCCGGCCAGATCGAAAACGCCGCGGAAATCGGCATGGAACACAACCTGGGCCTGACCTGCGACCCGATCGGCGGCCTGGTGCAGATTCCCTGCATCGAGCGCAATGCCATGGGCTCGGTCAAGGCGATCAACGCCTCGCGCATGGCCATGCGTGGCGATGGCAAGCACAAGGTGTCGCTGGATAAGGTCATCAAGACGATGCGCGACACCGGCCGCGACATGCAGGACAAGTACAAGGAAACTTCGCGCGGCGGCCTGGCCGTCAACGTCATCGAGTGCTGACGCTGGACGACGCACCCCGCTTCGCTTCCCGGCCGGATCGGTGGAATGCCCGATCCGGCCGGACCGTATCCGGATTTGCCCTGTAGACTGGGGACCATGCAAGGAAAGGCCCGGGACCTCCAACGCTTCCTGCTCTGGACTGCGCTCTACTTTGTTGGCGCGGTGCTCGCTTCGCGTTTTCTGCGCAATGCGGAAGGCGTCTCGATGCTGTGGCCGAGCGCAGGCATCGGCTTTGCCGTGGCCGTGCGTTACGGTTGGCGCTGGGCCGGCATTGTCGCCCTGGGCACGCTGTCCTTCATCTGGCTGTTCGGCCAGCCCACTCCCTTGTATGTCGCCCTGACCGTCGTCGCGAAGACCGCGGCCACCGCGATTGCCGCCTGGTACGTGTTGCACGGTCGGGTCCTGCATCTGCGTACCGACGACGGCATGCGCCTGCTGGGTGGCGGCCTGCTATTGAGCGTGTTGAGCGCGGCGTTTGGCGTGGTGACCCTGCAGCAGGCGGGGCGCCTGGACATCGCCGACATGGCGCCGACGTTCGTGCGCTGGACGCTGGGCGACATGCTGGGCATCGCGGTTACGGCGCCCACCATCCTGCTCGCGACCACGACCCGCAATCCCAACCACCGCCTCTCGCCGTTCCACGAGCCCTCGCGGCTGCGCGAGCGAATGTTCTGGATCGCGCTGCTCGCCACCAGCTTCATCGCCATCCAGACGCTGGGTGGCCGCGGCATCTATGTGCTGGGCCTGATCAGCCTGCCGCTGGTGCTCCTGCTCTGGTCGGCACTGCGCTTCTCGCCCGTGTGGACCGCCGCTGCCACCGGCATCACCGTGATCTACCTGAGTGCCGCGACCGGACTGGGCCTGGGCGGCTTTACCGCACCGCGGACGTTGCTGGAAACCACGGTCTTGCTGCTGCTGTTGTGCCTGGTCGCGGTCATCCCGGTGATGATGGCGCTGGCCGGTCTCGAGCAGCGCACCACGTCGTACGCGCTGTACCAGCGCGCAACGCGCGACACCCTGACCGGCCTGCTCAATCGCACCGCCTTCGAGGAAGAGGCGCGCCGTCGCCTGACCACGACCACGACGCCCGCCACGCTGCTGTACATCGATCTCGACAACCTCAAGATCATCAACGACAGTACCAGCCACGTCGCCGGCGACGACATGATCCACGCCATCGGCGGCGCGATCGCCGCCGTGGTCGGCGAGGACTCTCTGGTCTCGCGCACCGGCGGCGACGAATTCGCGATCCTGCTGCCGCGTGCCGAGGCCGGCGCGATTGTGGAGGCCCGTCGCCTGCTCACCGAGATCGAGGCGATGCGCGTACCGTGGGGCGACCAGGTCCTGACGACCACCGCCAGCATCGGCCTGGTCTCGGCCACCGCGCAGAGCGAAACCTACAACGGTCGCGACTACGACATCCTGTTCTCGCACGCCGATGCGGCCTGCTTCGCCGCGAAGGAACTCGGCGGTAACCGCTTCCACGTGTCGTATCCCAGCAGCGATGAGGCGCAGGCGCATAGCGCGGTGATGCGTTCGGCGCTGCGCATCCGCGAAGTGCTCGAACGCGAGCAGTTCCTGCTCTACGTGCAGCCGATCGTGCCCATGCACACCGACGAGAACGAGGGCGTGCATTTCGAGGTGCTGCTGCGCTGGCAGGAACCCAGCGGCCGCATCCATGTGCCGGCCGAATTTATTTCCGCCGCGGAGCGTTTCCGGATGGGCCCGCGCATCGATCGCTATGTGATCGACGCGGCGCTGACCTGGATGGAACGCAATCCCCTGGCGGCCAAGGGTATCGCCAGCTGCGGCATCAACCTGAGCGGTGCGACGCTGACCGACGAGCACTTCGCCGACTACCTGGCGGCGCGCCTGCGCCGCAGCAGCTTCCCGGCTCAGAACCTGTGCCTGGAAATCACCGAAACCAGCGTCGTCCGCGATCGCAAGCGCGCCCAGCGCTTCATCGGCCAGATGCGTGATCTCGGCTGCCGCTTCGCTCTGGACGATTTCGGCACAGGCTTCTGCTCGTTCGGTTACCTCAGCGATCTCGACGTCGATTACATCAAGATCGACGGCAGCTTCATCCGCGGCCTCGACCAGTCGCCGCTATCGCAGGCGGTTGTGCGCTCGATCAGCGAGATTGCCCATGTGATCGGCAAGAGCACGATCGCCGAGCAGGTGGAAACCTCGGCCGAGCATGGCTTCCTGCAGGAGCTGCACGTGGACTACGCGCAGGGCTATCTGTTCGGGCGCCCGCAATCGATCGAGACGTTCTTCAAGACACAGCCGGCCGTGGCATAACCGGAAGCCGCGACGCCTTGGCAAGCCACGTTCTTTTCATTTGCAGCCAGAACCGGCTACGCAGCCCCACGGCCGAACAGGTGTTCGCCGATTGGCCTGGGATCGAGACGTCCTCGGCCGGACTCAATCATGGCGCGGAAAATCCAGTGACTCCGGAGCTGCTGCAGTGGGCCGACATCATCTTCGTGATGGAACGGACACACCGCACCAAGCTGTCGACCCGGTTCAAGCCACACCTGAGCGGCAAGCGCGTGGTCTGCCTGGAAATACCGGACGATTACGAGTTCATGGAGCCGGCACTGATCCGTCTGCTCGAGGCGAAGGTGCCGCGCCACCTTCCATCCCGTTGAGGCTCGATGGCGGTCCATCAAGACCGGAGGCGAGTACCCCGCCTCCAGTTGCTCGATGCCCTACACATACATGGCCAGTACGAACACTTCGCTGAAGTCGCTGCGTCCGATCACGCTCAGGAAGTAGGTGCCATCGATCGGAAAGTTGATCGCCACGGTCTCGATGTTGCCCAGCAGCACCGATTCGTAATCGAAGCAGTACCGTGTGGGCACCGCCTCGTACCTCACGAACAGAGCGACGCCGCCCTGCCCCTGGGCGCGCAGGGTCAACCTGCGCACCCCCGGTGGGACATTGATCCGAAACAACAGCGCTTCGCCTGCTTTGCCGGCCTGATCGACGACCGCAACACAGTTGTCGAGCCAGGTGGCCTGGTGAACGAATCGGCTTCCATCCATCACGACGCGCCCGATCTAATCGCCGTCAATAAATGCCCAGCACCGAGACGTTGGCGAAGGCGGTTTCGCCGACCACCAGCAGGTAGTACGTACCCGCCGCGGGATTGGTGATCACCACGGTCTCGCTGTTCCCGACCTTGGCCGACTTGCGGTCGTAGCTGGTCGTGGACGGGATGCGGTTGTACGCCATGTACACCGAGACATCGCCGCTGCCGCCGTAGGTGCGCAGGTTCAGGCTGGTCCGGCCGGCCGGCACGACGATCCGGTAAGCCAGGGTTTCGCCCGCAGAACCGCCCTGGCCGGCCATCGCAACCCGGTTGGTCAACAGCATGCTGGGGTCGGCGGGAATGTCCTGGGTGGCCGCAGCCACCGCGGCGGAGGCATCGACGATGCCCGAACCGATCGACTGACTGAACGGCGGCGTCACCGCGAACGGCCGCGCCGTGCTGCGCAGGATCGTCTTCACCTGCGCCGGCGTCAGCACCGGCTTGCCCGCGGCATTCGCAGCGCTCTGCATCAAAGCGACGACGCCGGCCACGTGCGGGCTGGCCATCGACGTGCCGTTCATGCCGACATACGAATCCCCGCCGGGGCTGGCGACCGGCGCCTGCGTGCCGGTGTTGCCCAGCGACCAGATCCAGCGATCGCTCGGATCCGATCCGCTGGTGGCGTTGCCACCCGGTGCCGACAGGGCGACCGCAGGACCGTAGTTGGAGAAGTACGAACGCGCGCCGTCGACGCCGGTCGCACCGACCGCGATCACGTTCCTGCAGCCGGCCGGGGTGAAGAACGACGCGTCGTAGTTGTCGTTACCGGCAGCGACCACCACGGTGGTGCCACGACTGACCGCGCCATCGATCGCTGCTTGCGTCACCGGATCATCGCTGCAGGCGCCGTAGCCACCCAGGCTCATGTTGATGACTTCGGCCGGAGTGGCGTTGGCCGGCACACCGACGACATTACCGCCCGACGCCCAGGTGATCGCATCGGCGATGTCGGAGGTATAGCCGCCGCCATGGCCGAGCACCCGCACCGGCTGCACTTTCGCGTTGAACGCGACGCCGGCCATGCCCAGGTTGTTGTTGGTCACGGCCGCCACGGTGCCGGCGACATGCGTGCCATGGAATGAACTCTGGCCCGCGCCCACCCAGTCACCCGGATCGTGCGCATCGGCATCGCGGCCGTCGCCATCGCCGGCGACCGCTGCGTCGATGATGAAGTCGTAGCCCGACACGATGTTGGCGTTGAGATCGGCGTGATCGAGGTAGCCCGTGTCGAGCACCGCGACCACGACACCTTCGCCCCCGGTGGTGTCCCATGCGATCGGCGCCTGGATGCCAGCGGTGGCGTGGTTGTAATGCCACTGGTAGCCGTAGTACGTGTCGTTCGGCGTGAACGCCAGGTGCTGCCTGAGGTAATCCGGCTGCGCGAATTCGACCATCGGGTCGGCACGCAACTGGGCAAGCAAGGCATCGGCTTCGCTCCGGCTCAGCCCGCGCGACAGGCGCACCAGGTCGGCGCCGATGGCCAGCTTGCGCACGTGCTGCAGGCCCAGCGCGGTAGGCGTGCCGTTGGCCCGGGTCGTCGCGCCCGCAACACCGGCGCGCGTCGCGGCGGCGTTCACCGCGCCGAGCAGCGTGGAGGTGCTGCGCGATGCAGCCGCGCCGCTGCGGTACTTGACGATGAAGCGATCGAAGCTGCCCTGCCTCTCGGTGCGTTCTGGCAGGACTCTGCGTCCACCGACGCCGGCGGCGAACGCCGACAGGGAACTCCCGGCCATCGGCTGCACGAGCGACGAAGCCATGGCGGTGGTGCTCACAGCAGATCCGGCGGCGAGCGCGGACAGGGCGGCGAGTACGGCGGCGCTGAGCGAACTCGCGCCGGTGATGCGGGTACGGTTGTTCATGGTGTCTCCACGGAATTGGGTGACGAAGGGCGACGGATGCCGGAGGCCGGGATGCCCGGCGCCCTTCGTCGTTGCAACGCGCTTGGAAGCAGGGATGTGTTCGATATCGCCCGGTTCGACGAGTCGTTTCGGCCAACAGGCCTTACAGGTCGAAGCCGAAGCCGACGCCGGCCGAGCTGTCGTCGCTGCTGAACGCACCGCCGAGGCTGAAGGACGCGCGTTCGCCGATCTGCTTGGCGTAGCCGACCGACAGCGCGCTTTCGCCGTTCTGCCAGCCCGCACCGATCGCGACGCGGCCACGCGGGCTGCGGCTGCCGGCGGCATTGATCGCCATGTTCATCATCGCGGAGCTCATCGCGCCTTGACGGTCGATGCGCTGGTCCTGCTGCCCCAGGCGATTCCACACGTCATTGCTGAACTGGGTGAACTGGTCGGTCATCGCAGTGAAGCGGCTGTCGGTGTACGCATTCGCGCTGGTCAGCGTCTGCGTGGCGGTGGTGTCGGTGTAGGTCCTGGCGCTGGCTACCGCGGCGAGGTCGCCGGCCTGCATCTGGCTGAGGTTGACTGCGTCGGTTGCATTGGTACCGGCGGCGACGTTGGTGACCTTGCGTTCGTTGCCGACGCTGCCGACCGAAACCGTGTTGGCTTCGTTTGCCACCGAACCCTGACCGATCGCCACCGCACCAGTGGCGGTGACCGAGGCACCCTGCCCGATCGCAGTGCCATTGGCGGCCGTCACGTTGCTATCGGCACCCACCGCCACCGCGTTGGTCGCCGCGGCGTCGATGGTGCTGTTGTTGCCGAGCGCCGTGCCGTTCGCCGCACCCACCGTCGAGCCGTTGCCAACCGCCGTGTCGTTGCCGTCGTTGGCATGGCTGCCGTTGCCGATTGCCAGGCCATTGCCGGTACCGCCCGGAAGTCCGGCGCCGGTTTCCAGCGACGACAGGCGGTTGTTGATCCCGCTCAGCACGCCGTCGATTGCCATGAACGCGTTGCCGACGTTGCCGTAGCTGCTGCCCTGGATCATGTAGCTCGGCGGCATGAACATGCCGTTGCCATCGAATGTCGCGCCGCCGCCAAACATCGCCGCGACTGACGACAGCTGATCCATGTTGACCGCATCCATCGCATCCGTGCCGGCCTTGACGTTGCCGATGGTCGTACCGCCTGCGCCGTCCAGGGTCAGCACGTCCTTGTTGGCATCGTCATAACTGACTGCATTGGCGATCGTGCCAGCGAAGTTTCCGAGTTGGGTTTCCAGGTTGTCGACGCGGCCTTCGACCACGGTGACGCGGTTGTTGGTGTCGAACAGCTGGCTGCCATTGATCGCTTCGCTGCTGGTCGCACTGAGCGTGCCCGCCGCCACGTTGTCGATCACCGTGCCGCCCGCGCCGGCGAGGGTCACGCGGCCCTTGACGGCATCGTCGTAACCGATCGCGTTCGCCGCGACTGCGGCCACCGCATCGAGCTGGTCCTTGTTCACCGCGTCGTTGGCCTCGGTGCCGGCTGCCACGTTGGTGATCTGGCGGGTGGTGCCCCAGCTGTTGCCCACCGATACCGTGTTGTCACGATCGGCGTAGGAGTCGGCGCCGATCGCCACCGAATTGTTGCCCCACACAATGGCGCGGGCGCCGATCGCGACGGCGTTGTCGCTGTTCGCATAGGCGAACTGGCCAAGGGCCGTCGAGGTCATGCCGTTGGCCTGGGAACCGGCGCCCACGGCGGTTGCACCATTGACCTGCGCGGTCGCACCGGCACCGAGCGCGAGGCTGTTGACGCCCCAGGCCGCGGTGTTCTGCTCGATGCACATGAAGCCTTCGCAGGCCATGGTGCCGCCGATCGCGATCGCGCCATCGGCGCCGGCGGTAGTCCACAAACCGCCCATCGCGATCGAGTTCTTGCCGTAGGCGTACACGTTGTTGCCGATGGCGATGGCATGGTCGGCCAGCATGTCGACATAGCTGCCAGTGCCGATCGCGATGCCGCCGATCGACAGCGAGGTGGAGTTGGCACCCATCGCCATCGCGAAGTAGTTGTCCGCCCAGGCGCCGTCACCGAACGCGGCGGAACCGTAACCGCCGGCATAGCTCAACGTGCCGGTGGCGGTCGCATAGTCGCCGGCAAAACTGCCCGCGCCGACGCTGACGCTGTCGGCGCCTTGAGCGAGGCTTTCCGCGCCGAGCGCGGTCGACGCGTTGCCAACGGCCTGGCTGCCCTCGCCCAGTGCAGTCGCATAGTCGGCGCTGGCGACGCTGCCGTAACCGCTCGCGATGCTGTATTCGCCCAGGGCAGTGGCGCCATTGCCGACCGCGGTCGAGCCTGTGCCCAGCGCAAGGCTGCTGCCGCCCAAGGCCGTCGCGTAGTCGCCTTCGGCATCGCTCTGGAATCCGTAGGCGCTGCTCTCGACGCCGTTGGCGACGCTGGACGCGCCCGCGGCCACGGCGTTCGTGCCTGCGGCGACGGCGTCGTCGCTACCGTCGCGGGCGCCATCGGCGGCGAAATAGTTGTCGGCGTCGCCCACGGCCATCGGCGTCACCTGCGCCCCGTCCGCGACGACGGGCGCCACAGCGCTTGCCTGCTCGAACACCGCGCAATCCACCGCCTTGCCGGTCTCATCGCCAGCCACACGCACCGTGCAGATGTCGCCATTGCGCTCGATGGTGACTTCCTGCGCCAGCACTGGAGAGCCCATCACGAGGCTGCAGGTCAGCACCGTACCCGCCATGGCACCACGCAGGCGTCGACGGCCGTCCTTCTTGCCCTGCGTCGACGCCAGTTCCGAGGTGACCACCCACGCCTGCTTGGCGTGACTCCACACCCGGCCATAAATCTCGTTCATCAAACTCTCTCCACTGGTTTGCATTCTTGAGAGCAAACGACGCCCCTCGGCCAAAAACGTCCGTAAAAACGGCCGTTGCCGCTGCAGTCGCGTGCAGTTGATTCGCCCCCGCCCTGGGCATGTAGTTCGGCTGTCGTGCTCGTCGTCCAACGCAACGAATCGATAGCGCATGCGAACCTAAGGCGGGCTGGCGCGGATTGTCACGCTCGGGTTCTCACCCAATACTCACGGAAATCTCACCGTTGGCCTGTATTGGCAGTCGTCCTGCGGCGATGCCATGAACCGCCGGTACCATCGGCGCTTGGGCCCGCGCAGCCGAGGACGCAAACCGCATGTGGAAGCGCATCCGCGAGTGGCTGGCAAACGCACCGATCACCGATCCGGTCGATCGCCGCAATGCGCCGGTGATGCAGCTGCTGTTGTTGTTCTACGGGCTGCTGCTGCCTGCGAACTGGGCCTGGCGCCTCGCCAGCGGCGGCGAGATCAACGAAGCAAGGATGCTGATCTTCGCGATCGACATGCTCATCGCGGCGATGGCGTGGGTAAGCATCGCGATGATCCGGCGCGGGCGATTCCGGCCCGCGATCATGCTGTTCCTGGCCTTGCAGCTGATCTCGCTGGAGATCGTGTTCTTCCGGACCGGCGTACTGTCGCAGGCGATCGATCCGGCACCGACGATGTTGACGCTGGTGATCAGCGGCCTGGTCCTCGGACGCCGCGCGCTGTGGATCGCCTATGGGCTGCTCATGTGCGTGTTCGCGACCGGCTTCATGGTGGAGGTGAATCAGGCACTCAAGACCGGCATCCCGATCGGCGTGGCGCTGGTCAACGTGCCGGCGGTGCTGATCAGCTACGGCCTCATCACGATCATCCTCGATCGCTCGATCAAGGCGTTGCGCGAAAGCCTGAGTGAAGCCAATGAAGGGCGTCGCCAGCTGCAGCACGAGATGCTCGAACGCGAGCGTGCGCAATCGCAACTGATCCATGCGCAGAAGATGGAAGCCAGCGGCCGCCTGGCCAGCGGCATCGCGCACGACTTCAGCAACATCCTCGACGTGGTCCTCGGCTTCGCGCGGCAACGGCATCATGCCGACGAACTCGGCTCCGCGCACGAGCGTGCGATGGCGATGCAGGAATCGCTGGAAGGCGTCGAGGTGGCGGCTCAGCGCGGCGTCACCATCACCCGCAAGCTGCTGACCTTCAGTCGTCGCGATGTGCTCCTGATCGAAGTGTTCGATGCCGCACAGGCGTTGCTCGAACTGAGGCCGCTGTTGCGGCAGATGTTTCCGCCGTCGGTCCGGCTCGAGCTCGAGCCCGGCGACATGCCCGTTCCGGTGCGCCTGGATCGCAGCGAGTTCGAACTGATGCTGCTCAACATCGCCGCGAATGCCCGCGATGCGATGCCGGACGGCGGCGCCTTCATCGGACGCGTCGCACTCACGCACGGACGCGTGGAAATCGCCCTGGCCGACACCGGCCGAGGCATGGACGAGCAGGTGCGGGCGCGGATATTCGAGCCGTTCTTCAGCACCAAACAGGCCGGCGAAGGCACGGGACTCGGGCTCGCGGTCACCCGCGATCTGGTGAAGGCCGTGGGCGGCGAAATCGAAGTGGAGAGCACGCCTGGCCAGGGCACCTGTTTCCGCATCCGGCTACCGCTGGCGGATGCGCCGCCCGCCTGATCAGCCCATGTTGCTCAGCACGTAGCCTTCGCCATGCACGGCGTTGAGTGGCAAGGGTTCGCCGCAGGCGTCATGCACTTTGCGACGCAGGCGATAGATCAGCGAATCGAGCCGGTGCGTGTCGAACTCGAACACGTTGTCGGTGAGCGATGCAATCAGTTGTTCGCGCGCCACCACCTGCCCGGGCGTGGCAAGCAGGCGTTCGACCACGCGCCGCTCGGTCCTGGTCAAGGCCGCGCTGCTGCCGGACGGCGACACCAGACACCAGCCATCGGCATCCAGATGCCAATACGCGGATCGAGCACGCGATGCGCCGCGCAGACGCCGTCCCAGACTGTGCAGGGTCGCCGCCAGCAACTCGATCTCGACCGGCTTGGGCAGGTAGGCATCGGCGCCCTCCGTGAGTCCGCGCACGCGATCGCTGGTGCCGGTGCGGCCGGTCAGCATCACGATGCCGATGCCGGGATGGGCTTCGCGCAGCAGTCGTGCGACGGTGAAACCGTCGGCATCGGGCAGCCCGACGTCCAGCACGACGATGTCGTAGTGCGTGTCGCGCACCTTGTTCAACAGGAATGCACCCGACTCCATTCCCTCGACGACGAAACCGTAATTCGCCAGTCCCGGCAGCAGGATGCGTTCACGCAGCAGCGCGTCGTCTTCGAGCAATGCGATGTGCAAGGGGCCGGCGGCGGGCATGACGTGAGGCAGTGACTCGCGGGAGTCCGGATCGTACCGGACTTCGCCGCCGCACCGGCCCGAGGAGCGACCCGCGCCCCTTGGCCGCGCTTGCAGAAGTTCTCAACCCGCGTGGGCGATCCGCAATGCGTCGTCGAGCAGACCGGCCGCGGTGACTTCCGCTCCGGCGCCCGGCCCCTGGATCACCAACGGCTGCGAGCGGTAGCGATCGGACCAGATCGCTACCTTGTTGTCCGTGCCGGCACCGCCGGCCAACGGGTGATCGTGCGCCAACGCTTCCAGACCGACCCGGGCCTGGACACCACCATCACCATCACGTTCAAGCCGCGCGACAAAACGCAACTTCTCGCCGTTCTTGTAGGCCTCGGCAAAACGCTGGCGCAGCGGCGTGTCGAGCGCAGGCAGAGCTGCATCGATCGCCTCCTTCGATAACAACGCCAGTTCGCGTGGTACCAATGAAGTCACATCAACGTCGCGCGGTTCGATCTCGAAGCCGGCCGCGCGCGCGAGGATCACGATCTTGCGACGCACGTCCTCGCCGGACAGGTCGTCGCGCGGATCCGGCTCGGTGTAGCCCGCATCGCGCGCCTGCCGTACCAGAGCGGAGAATGGGCGCATGCCGTCGTATTGATTGAACAGCCAGGCGAGCGAACCCGACAGGATGCCGGCAATGGCATGGATGCGGTCGCCGCCAGTCCGGAGTTCGCGCAGCGAACGCAGCAACGGCAGGCCCGCGCCGACAGTGGCGCTGTCGCCATAACCGGTTCCGCCTTCGTCGCAGGCCTCACGGATCGAACGCCAGCGGGCCAGTGAGGTGCCCTGCCCCAGCTTGCAGGCGGTCACCACGTGGATGCCGTGTGCCAGCCAGCGCGCGTGCTGTTCGGCGACAGCTTCGCTGGCGGTGGCGTCGATGAGGATCCGGCAATAGCCGCGCGGTCCCAGTGCCTGCGTGGCCGCGGACAACGAGGACGGAATCGCGCCGTCTTGTCGGGTAGCAGCGATTGCCTGCGCCGCCACATCCGGACACAGTCCGTCGGCATCGCTGAGGGCGAACCGCGAGTTCGCCACATGCACCAACTGCAGTCGTGAGCCGATCGGCGCACCCGCCCAGGAAGCGAGGCGCTCCAGCACCGCACCGCCGACCGTGCCGGTACCAAGCAACGCGATTCGCGCCGGCGCGCGCGCGCTCGTGCGCGCCTGGATCCGCGTCGCAGCGAAAGTCGTATCGAGCACGTCGGCGCTGGCGCTCATTTCGCAACGCGCCGTTTGCTGTCGGTCACCGCTTCGGCGCGTTCCAGCGCAGCGGCAATATCAGCGACCAGATCGTCCGCATGCTCGATACCCACCGACAGGCGCAGCAAACCATCGCCGATGCCGGCAGCGGCACGCGCCTCGGGCGCCATCGCGGCGTGGGTCATGGTCGCCGGATGCGCGATCAGGCTTTCCACGCCGCCGAGCGATTCGGCCAGGGTGAAGCACTGCAGGCCATCGAGGAAGGCACGCACGGCTTCGGTGCCGCCTTCCAGTTCCACGCTCAGCATCGCGCCGAAGCCGTGCTGCTGCTTGGCGGCGACCGAATGGCCGATATGACGCTCCAGGCCGGGGTAATGCAGCGCAGCCACGGCCGGATGTCCGTCGAGCAAATCCACCAGCGCAAGCGTGTTCTCCTGGTGCACGCGCAGGCGCGCATCCAGCGTGCGCAGGCCGCGCAGGGTGAGGAAGCTGTCGAACGGCGAGCCGGTGAGTCCCAGCGCATTCGCCCACCACACCAGCTGCTGATGCTGTTCGGCCTCCTTCGACACCACGGCACCGCCAACGACGTCGCTGTGGCCGTTGATGTACTTGGTCGTCGAATGCAGGACGAAGTCGGCGCCGAAGGCGATCGGCTGCTGCAACGCCGGCGACAGGAACGTGTTGTCGACCACCGTCAGCGCGCCGGCCTTGTGCGCGGCCTCGATCACGAAGCGCAGGTCGGTGACGCGCAGCAAGGGGTTTGACGGCGTTTCGATCCACACCACCTTGGGCGACTGCTGCAGGGCATCGGCCAGTGCGCGCGGATCGGTGAGATCCGCTGTGATCAGCTCGAACGCACCCTTCTTTGCCAGTGCGTTGAACAGGCGCCAGCTGCCACCGTAGCAGTCGTGCGGCACCACCAGCTTGTCGCCCGGCTGCAGCAGCGCGTGCAGCGCCAGCGTGATCGCGCCCATGCCGGTCGCGGTGATCACGCCGCCGGCGCCGCCCTCGAGTTCGGCCAGCGCTTCTGCGAGCAGGTCGCGGGTCGGATTGCCGCTGCGCGTGTAGTCGTATTGCCGCTTCTGCTCGAAGCCGGCGAAGCTGAAGTTGGACGACAGCACGATCGGCGGCGTCACCGCGCCGAAGGCGGTATCGCGATCGATGCCCGCGCGCACGGCGCTGGTACAGCGGTGGAGGGAAGCGGTCTGGGGGAAGGACTTGCTCATGCGGCGGCCTCGATGGTGATGACGGAACGGGACGTCGCAGCTTCCTGCAGCGCCTGGGTGAGCACGGCCGCGATCGCGGCTTCTTCCTTGAGGAAGGCGTCGTGGCCGTACAGGGAGTTGAGAACTTCGATACGCGCGTTGCGCAGGCGTTGCGCCAGCGCGCGGCTGTCGTCGGCGGGAACCAGGCGGTCTTCCTCGACCGCAACCACGGTCACGGGCACGGCGATGGTTTCGGGGCGGATCGATTGCAGGTCGATTGATTCCGACAGCCGCTGGAACGCCACCGGCGACGTACGCGCGGTGTACTGCGCGCCGCAGTGGTCCAGGTAGTCTTCGGCCGCCACGCGCACACGACCGTCGACGATCTGCGCGGCGTCGAAGCGTTCGGAAAACTCCTCCGGCGTGCGATAGCTGAGGATGGCCAACTGGCGTGCCAATGCCAGGCCATGGCTCTCATCGCACTGCAGCGCGCCCAGTGCCACTGCGCGACGCTGCAGTGCACGCCAGGCGCTGGAAAAGGGGTGCGCCCGGTGTGCGCCGCTGATCGCCACGAGATGATCGAGGCGGTGGCCGTGACGCGCGGCGAACTGCAGGCCGACCATCGCTCCGTAGGAACAACCGACGAACGCCTGCAGGCGTTCGATGCGTAGCGCGTCCAGCACCACTGCGATCGCGTCGGCCTGGTCTGCAGGATCGATCACGACATCGAGCGCACCGTCGCTGCCGAGCCAGTCGAACGCGACCAACCGATTGCGCGTGGGATCTTGCGCCCGGCCGATGCCGACCTGCGCTTCCCACCAACCCACGTCCGGGAAGGTCTCGCTGCTACCGATATGGCGATTCGCGGAAATGCCGCCAGCGACGAACACGGCGGGTAGCGATGCGTCGCCAAGACTCTCGTAACGCAGCGTGACGGTGCGGGCACCGACGTGGCGCAGATTGAGGGACAGGGTGATTTCGCCGCGATACGCCGGCACGACGGCGAGCGCCGCCGCTGCGCCAGTGACGACGGCCGGGCGGGTACAAGCTGCGAGGTCGGGAGAAGTAACGAGGCTCATGTCGGTGGTCCGCATCCAAAAGGGCCACCGAGTCGTCAGCTGCACGTCCACCGCGAAGGCAGACGTTGCAACCATCTTTCGGACTGCGCGCGGCAGTCCGCAGGAGTTGGCACCTTCCCTCCCCATTTGCCGCGCTGCGACGAACGCATGCGACGAATCGGAAGCTAGGTTGCCCCGGCGTCAAAGGGCCTGTCCCTCAGCCGGTCTCGATGGATGGCCAGCAGTCTGCCAGCGCCTCGTCGCTGCGGTCAATCTCTTTATCGAGATAAAGCGATATTCATTCCATTTAGTCATAACGCGACGCGTGTCGCGGACCCACCGTTCGCCTGCGGATGGCCGAATGGGGCGGCTTTCGACACAATCGACCCGCGCCGCCGCATTGGGCGGCACCACCGAATAGACTCCACGGATGAATCCTCGTTTCCTGACCGCGGCCGCCGTGGCCGCCTTGCTCAGCGCCTGTGCCACCGTTCCGCGCGAAACCGCACCTCCGACTCCGGTCGCGGCACCGAACCCGGTCACCGTGATCGAGGCCTACGTCTCGTCGCCCGAAATCCCGGCCGAGGAACTGGACTCGCTGGCCACCTGGCCCACCGAAGACGGCAAGACCTGGTTGATCGTCACCGGCAAGTCGAGCCACCGCCTGGTCGTGTTCGATGCAGACACCGGCGAGCAACTGCGCACCTTTGGCGAAGAGGGCGCGGGCCCCGGCCAATTCAAGCGCCCCAACGGCGTCGCCGTGCAGGGCGATTACCTGTTCGTGGTCGAACGCGACAACCATCGCGTCCAGGTGCTTCGCCTTCCCGACTTCAAGTTGATCGGGAGCTTCGGCGAGAAGGAGCTGCGCAGTCCCTACGGCATCTGGATGACTGAAAAGGAACCGGGCGAGTACGAGGCCTACGTCACCGACAGCTTCATGTACGGGAAGAAGTTCGACGTGGTGCCGCCGTTCAACGAACTCGACCAGCGCGTGCGCCGCTACCGCGTGTCCTTTGACCAGGACGGCGGCATGCGCGCCCAGTACGGCGGCTCGTTCGGCGATACGCACGAGGAAAGCGCTTTGCGCATGGTCGAATCCATCGCAGGCGATCCGGATAACGACCGCATGCTGGTCGCCGACGAGGATCGCCGTCATCTGTCGACCCTGCGCGAATACAGCTTCAGCGGTCGCTACACCGGGCGCAGCCTGCCGCAAGATGCTTTCGGCGCCGAAGCCGAAGGCGTGGCCCTGTGGACCTGCCCCGACGGCAGCGGCTACTGGATCGCCGTGGACCAGCTGGCGCCGCTGACGATCTTCCATCTGTTCGATCGCGTATCGCTGAAGCCGGTCGGAAGCTTCCAGGGCGCCACTACCGCCCGCACCGACGGCGTCGCCCTGCATGCCGCAGCCAGCGCCGGCTTCCCCGGTGGCGCGCTTTTTGCCGTGCATGACGACAAATCCGTCACTGCTTTCGATCTGCGCGATGTGGCACGATCACTCAACCTGAAGCAGGGGTGCACCGAGTAATGCGCGTTTCGCGTCTTGCGCTGGTCCTGGGCACGGTCGCTGTAATGGCGACTGCCGTGCTCACCGCGCATGCCGCCAAGGTCTACAAGTGGACCGACAAGAACGGCGTCACTCATTACGGCGACGCCGCGCCGGATGGGGCGAACCCGGCGGTGAAGGCCGGCTCGGTCAAGTCCATTCCAATTGCCGCCGAACCAGGCGCCGTCGCACGGCTGCGCCTGGAAACCAACGATGGGCGTTACTTCGCCTTCGCCGACAACAATCTGGCGGGCCCGATCGAAGTCATGCTCCAGGCGCGCGGCGGCGCCATCGATAGCGATCCGCAACTGCCTGCACGCGCAACGGTTCCCGCGCGTGGGACAACGCTGGTCGCGGTGATCGACGGTTCCCGCGGTGGCGAGCTGATGATGAACAGTCTGCCCGGCGATCCCAACGCAAGGCCGCGCGATTTCGAATATCTGCTTCCGCTGCAGCAACTCAGTCTCCGTATCGACCAGGGTTTCGGTGGCAGCTTCAGCCACAACGACCCGCAAAACCGCTACGCCGTCGACTTCGCCGCGGACATCGGTACGCCGGTGGTCGCTGCGCGCGAGGGCGTGGTGATGCAGGTCGAAAACGACTTCGCCAAGGCCGGCCTCAATCGCGAAAAATACGGCGGGCGCGCCAACTTCATCCGTATCCTGCACGACGACGGCACCATGGCGCTGTACGCGCACCTGCGTGAGGAGGGCGTCCTGGTGCGCGTCGGCCAACGCGTGCGCGCGGGCCAGCAGATCGCTTTGTCGGGCAATACCGGCTTCACGACCGGCCCCCATCTGCATTTCGTGGTCCAGGTGAACCGCGGAATGAAGCTGGAATCGCTGCCCTTCCGCATGCGTGGCCCGGGCGGGCCGCTACGGATTGCCGGTGGTGCGGGCAACTAAGTTTTTGCTCGTCATCCCGGCGAATGCCGGGATCCAGCTTCTGCGCGCGGTTTCCGCACAATGAGCACCAAGTCAAAGGCTGGATCCCGGCATTCGCCGGGATGACGAGCCTTGAAGCAGTCAGCACCGACCCCGGGCAGGTCCCCCAAACACGTATAATCCCCACCCTTCCCCGCTTCCCGACGCGCCCTCCAGCGCGCCGCCGCCATGTCCGACGTTTCCATCGAAGCCCTGCGCCGCCGCACGTTCGCGATCATTTCGCACCCCGACGCCGGCAAGACCACGTTGACCGAAAAACTCCTGCTGTTCGGCGGCGCGATCCAGATGGCCGGTTCGGTCAAGGGCCGCAAGGCTGCGCGCCACGCGACGTCCGACTGGATGGCGCTGGAAAAAGAGCGCGGCATCTCGGTGACCTCGTCGGTGATGCAGTTCCCGTACGAAGACCGCATCGTCAACTTGCTCGACACGCCCGGCCACGCCGACTTCGGCGAAGACACCTACCGCGTGCTCACCGCGGTGGACTCGGCGCTGATGGTGATCGACGTCGCCAAGGGCGTCGAGGAACGCACGATCAAGCTGATGGAGGTGTGCCGCCTGCGCGACACGCCGATCATGACCTTCATCAATAAGCTCGACCGTGAAGGCAAGCCGCCGATTGACCTGTTGGACGAAGTCGAGAGCGTGCTGGGCATCCAATGCGCCCCGGTCACCTGGCCGATCGGCATGGGCCAGCGCCTCAAGGGCGTGGTCCACCTGGTCACCGGTGAAGTGCATCTGTACGAAGCCGGGCGCAACTTCACCCGCCAGGATTCGACCATCTTCGCGTCCATCGACGACCCGGCCCTGGAAGCGCGCATCGGCGGCGACATGCTCGCCGAACTGCGCGACGAGCTGGAACTCGTGCAAGGTGCTTCGCACCCGTTCGATCCGGCCGCTTACCTCGCCGGCAAGCAGACGCCGGTGTTCTTCGGTTCGGCCGTCAATAACTTCGGCGTGCAGCTGTTGCTCGACTTCTTCGTCGAGCACGCACCCTCACCCAAACCGCGCGCAACGACTTCGCGCGAAGTCGCACCGTACGAAACGCATCTGTCCGGCTTCGTGTTCAAGATCCAGGCGAACATGGACCCGCAGCACCGCGACCGCGTCGCGTTCATGCGCATCTGCTCGGGCAAGTTCAGTGCCGGCATGAAGGCCTTCCATCCGCGCACTGGCAAGGAAGTGAAGCTGGCCAACGCGCTGACCTTCATGGCCAGCGATCGTGAGATCGCGGAAAGCGCCTGGCCGGGCGACGTGATCGGCATCCACAACCACGGCACGATCTCGATCGGCGACAGCTTCAGCGAAGGCGAGATGATCAGTTTCACTGGCATCCCCAACTTCGCCCCGGAACTGTTCCGCCGCGCGCGCCTGCGCGATCCGCTCAAGCTCAAGCAGCTGCAGAAGGGCCTGGCGCAGTTGTCGGAAGAAGGCGCTACGCAGTTCTTCCGCCCGCTGATGTCGAACGACCTGATCCTGGGCGCGGTCGGCATGCTGCAGTTCGACGTCGTCGCCTATCGCCTGAAGGACGAATACGGTGTCGACGCCAGCTTCGAACAGGTCAACGTGGCCACGACGCGCTGGATCCGCTGCAACGATGCAAAGAAGCTCGAGGAGTTCCGTGACAAGAACGCGATGAACCTCGCCCTCGATGCCGCCGGTGAGCTGGTCTATCTCGCACCGACCCGGGTCAACCTGCAGCTGGCGCAGGAGCGCGCGCCGGACGTGCAGTTCCTGGCCACTCGCGAGCACGCGCACGCAGTCGCCATCGACTGAGTGACGCACTTCACACTTTCCCGCTGATGGGCTAGTGTCCGGGGGCCGCCATGGGGATGGCGGCCTCATCCGTACACTTCCGAAGGGGAAACTATGTTCTGGCTAGGAGTCATCCTGTCGCTCATTGGCGGCCTGTGGATCGTGGTCAATGCTTTCCGTACCAGCGTGCTCTGGGGGCTGGGCTCGCTGTTCATTCCGTTCGTGTCGCTGATCTTCGCGCTCATGAACTTCGCAGGAAACAAGATCCCGCTGCTGCTTTGCGTGATCGGCATGGTCCTGTGCTTCATGGGCTATGGGTCCTATATCGCCCAGATGCAGGACGCAGCTTCCGCGATGCCGCAGTAACGCTCAGGCACCAAAAAAACGCCCGGCTTGGCCGGGCGTTTTTCATTTCAGCGGGCGAATGCTGTCGAGTCCATGGCACCGCTCAGAACTGGTAACCGAAGAGCTCAAGATCCCGGCGATACAGCCCGGCGACGCCATCGATAAGCTGCTGGTCGTAGTAGTCCCGATAGCTGCCCCGCCGTGAACTGTTGACCTGGTCGAGCCGGCGCGACGGGATGCCGATGCGTGCGCAGATGGCCTCGTACGACTCCTGCATCTCCTCCACGCGCCCTACTTTGTCAGCGAGCATGCGGCCATCGACCCCGGTCACGAAGGTGTATTGGGGCACGAACAGCACGTGCTGTACGGGCCTCACCTGGAACAGGATGTGGCGCATCACCTTCTGCGGGTCGCGATCGAAGGCTCCCGTTTCGCGGGCCACGAAAGCGCAGTACGAGACAAACCGGTCGAACGGATTGCGCACGAACGCGAATTTCAGGTACCCAGAGAATGCTTCCTCTCCTAGAAACGGTCGGATCTGCTCCAGCGTGATGTGGCCGTGCCGGATGGCCGCGAGCTCTTCGAACGGAAACCGTTTGTCTACGAACAACCCCACCTGCTCCAGATCGTCCGGACTCAGGTGCTCGCGCAGGGCCTGACGAACAGAGTGGGTGCCGGTCTTGGGAATGGCGGCAAAGACGAAACGGTGCTGATGGGAGATGATCATCCGCGCGTACAACCGGCTCCGGGCCTCGGATGATAGGCGACCCGGGTCCGGTTCCGACTCCCGAGCATTTGCTCCACGTCAGGAACCGATCCTCAATCCATGACTACAGCCTCCCACGAGCTCCGCGAAGAAATTGCCAATGCACTGACCCACGGACTGGGAGCGACGGCGGCCCTGGCCGGCGGCGCCGTCCTGATCACGCTGTCCGCCTTGTACGGCGATGGCTGGCAGCTCATAGGCGCAATCGTCTTCGGCGTCTGCCTGCTGCTGCTGTATGTCGCCTCGACGCTGTACCACGCCATTCAACACCCGGTCGCGAAGGCCCGACTGAAGGTCTTCGACCACTGCGCGATCTACCTGCTGATCGCCGGCACCTACACGCCATTTACCCTGATCGGCCTGCGTGGCGCGGTGGGCTGGTGGTTGTTTGCCGCGATCTGGACGCTGGCGTTGGCCGGCGTCGTGTTCAAGCTGTTATTCACCGGCCGCTTCAAGCTGTTTTCGACCCTGATCTACGTCGCGATGGGATGGCTGGTACTGACGGCCATCGTGCCGGTGTTCCGCTCGCTGGATGCCTGGACCTTCGGCTGGCTGCTCGCCGGTGGCGTCTGCTACACGCTCGGCACATTTTTCTACCACCGCCCCTCGATGCGCTATTCGCATGCCGTGTGGCATATGTTCGTGATCGCGGGCAGCGTGTGCCACTATGTTTCGGTCATGGCGCAGGTCGTTCCACACATGTGAACGCGCGCAGCTGAACCCCGCGCAACATGTTCACTCTCACTTGATCCCTTGTTGCCGATGGTGAGCCGATCCGATTACGGAGGCTGACCACGATGCGGCTGATCCGCACACCGCAGCGGACCATCCAACCCTCGGAACAATTACGCCCGGCGGCAAATAGCGCCGCTGTAGGGTTCGTCCGTCGCATCATCGCGTGAGCAGTCCGATGGAACGACGACGCCCGCTCGAATCGACCCGCACATTTGCCGACACGCTGCGGCACCATCCATGGTGGCTTGCTTTGGGTGTACTAGCGTGTTCGCTCGCCATCCTTGTCGCGCTATGGGACTGGAACTGGTTCAAGGGACCGATCGAACGCCGGGTCGAGGCGCAGACCGGACGTCTGTTCCGCATCGACGGGAACATCGACGTCGATCTCGACTGGCGCACCCCTACCATCCGCGCGGACGCCTTGCGCTTTGGCAATGCGGCCTGGTCGAAGCAGCCCGTGATGGCGGCAGCGGACCGCGTCGAACTCAAGATCCGGCTCTGGCCATTGCTGCGCGGGCAAACCCGTATTCCCGACCTGCGACTGACACGTCCGCTTCTGCGCCTTGAGGTCGGCCCACAGCACATCGGCAACTGGAAGTTCGGCAGTCGCGGCGGCAGGCAGCCGCAGTTTTCACGACTGTGGATCGATGATGGCCAGGTCAGTTTCACCGATGCAGCCATCAACACCGATGTCCACGCGAACGTCACCAGTCCGCACGACGACGACAACAGCGCATCTTCAGTCCAGCTCGATGGTGGCGGCCTGTGGAAGGGAAACCGGTTCAAGGTCAACGGCAGTGCGGAAACACCTTTGGCCTTGCGCGATCGGCAGCGCCCCTATCGCATCGATGTGCACGCCCAAGCCGGCGCCACGAGAGCCCATGCGCGCGGTTCCCTCGTGGATCCTGTGTTGCTGCGCGACTTCGATCTTCAGCTCGCACTGTCCGGACAGGACATGGCGGACCTCTATCCGTTGCTGGGAATCGTCACGCCCAACACACCGCCTTATCGGCTCGATGGCCGCCTGACTCGCGAAACCAAGAATCCGGATGGCTATATCTGGCATTACGACAACTTCCGCGGCGTGGTCGGCGACAGCGATCTGGCCGGCGATGCCAGCGTGGAAACCGGACGGGCACGCCCTTACCTGCGCGCCGACCTCGTGTCCAAACACCTCGACTTCGACGACCTCGCAGGCTTCATCAACAAAGCGCCGCAAACCGGCAGTGGCGAAACAAGCAACCCGCAACTCATTGCCCAAGCCGAACGCGATCGCGCAAGCGCACGCCTGCTTCCTGATCGTCCTTACGAACTGGACAAACTGCGCGCCATGGATGCCGACGTGCGCTACCGCGCGCATCGCATCGATGCGCTGAAGTGGCCATTGGACGACATGGACACGCATCTGCGGCTGGAAAACGGCCTGCTTCACCTG
Source organism: Lysobacter tyrosinilyticus (assembly GCF_054779815.1). NCBI lineage: Bacteria > Pseudomonadati > Pseudomonadota > Gammaproteobacteria > Lysobacterales > Lysobacteraceae > Lysobacter > Lysobacter tyrosinilyticus. The sequence goes on along the minus strand of NZ_BAAGXN010000001.1, from coordinate 1,340,190 downwards.
GATCCCCTGAACTTCGGCGTAGCCGGCGGACAGGTGCGTGCAGTGGTGCGCATGGATGCGCGAGAGAATCCGATACGCACGCAGGCGCAGATCGGGGCGAACGGCTTGAACCTGCGCGAACTAGTCCCCGATCTGAAGCTCGCGCAGGACGCGATTGGCCGCATTGGCGGCGACGTCACCCTGGCTGGCAAAGGCAATTCGATCGCGCTGATGCTCGGCAGCAGCGACGGCAAGGTCGCAGTCGGCATGGGCCAGGGCCAGATCAGCAATCTGCTGATGGAACTGGCGGGCATCGATGTCGCCGAGGCGCTGAAATTCCTCATGCGCGGCGATCGCAAGATCCCGATCCGCTGTGCATTCGGCGACTTCAGCGTCGAGGGTGGATTGATGACTTCGCGCGCGATGGGCTTTGACACCACCGATACCATCATCGTCGGAGACGGCACGATCAACCTGCGCGATGAAACCCTGCACCTGAAGCTCAGGCCGCGCCCCAAGGATCGCAGCCTGATTGCGCTGAGAACGCCGCTATGGATCGACGGCACGTTCAAGAATCCCGACATTCACCCGAACTACGGCCGCATCGGGCTGCGTAGCGCCATTGCCCTGGCTTTGGGCAACATCGCACCGCCTGCAGCGCTGTTGGCAACGCTGGAACTGGGGCCGGGCAAAGACGCCGCCTGCGGCGGCCGCTACGCCAAATAGCGCGTGTAAAGATGCACCCGCATCATTTGCGCGTCGGCACGCATATCGACAGTATTCGACGATCGCAGCCATTCGCCGCACCCATGCCAACACGAATCTCCTTGCGCCTATCGATCGCTCTGGCGACGCTGCTGTTCGTTTCTACCGCAGGCGCCGCAGGTGACGCCGCGAACACCCAAGCCACCCGCGTAGTGATGCTCGGAACCGGCACGCCCAACGCCGACCCGGACCATTCGGGGCCTGCCACGGCGATTGTGGTTGGCAATCAGGCCTATCTCGTCGACTTCGGCCCCGGTGTGGTCCGGCGCGCGTCCGCGGCTGCACGGCAACACGGCATTGACGCGCTCAAGCCGGAACGCCTCGATCTGGCATTCGTGACGCATCTGCACAGCGATCACACGACCGGCTATCCGGATTTGATCTTCACGCCGTGGGTGCTCGATCGCAGCGGCCCGCTGCGCGTGTACGGCCCGCCCGGCCTGAGCGCGATGACCGACCACATCCTGGCGGCGTATGCGGAAGACATCGACATCCGCCTGCACGGTGGCGAACCCAGCAATACAGGCGGTCACCGCGTCGAGGCGCACGAGGTCAAACCTGGCGTCGCGTATCGCGACGAACACGTGACAGTCACTGCCTTCGCCGTGCCCCACGGCAAATGGAAATATGCCTATGGCTACCGTTTCGACACGCCCGATCGCCGCATCGTGATTTCCGGCGATACGGCTCCCAGCGATGCCGTAGTGCGGGCCTGCGACGGCTGCGACGTACTCATCCATGAAGTCATCAGCACGAGCACCTTCGCCGCGCGCGAACCGGAATGGCAGCGTTACCACGCGGCCTACCACACCCGCAGCCGGGATCTGGCGGATATCGCGCGGCGCGCGAAACCGAAGCTGCTGGTGCTCTATCACCAGCTATACGGCAAGGGCGGTACCGACGATGACCTGATCCGGGAAATCCGCGAAGCCGGTTACGAAGGCAAAGTGGTGTCGGCGCAGGACCTGCAGGTCTTCTGACCGATACCTCGGCCATGCTGCCGCGTCAGCTGGCGATGTAACGCTGGAGCTGGTCGAGTTCGACCTGTTGATCCTCGATCACGGCCTTCACCAGATCGCCGATCGAAACCACCCCGATCACTTCGCCACCGCGCAGTACGGGGAGGTGACGAATGCGCTGCTCGGTAACGACCTGCATGCAGTGCTCGGCGGTGTCCTCCAGGCGCACGCTGATCACGTCGGCGGTCATGATGGTGCGCACCGGCGTGTCTGCGGAGGAGCGCCCCTGCAGCACGATTTTCCGTGCGTAATCGCGCTCGGAAACGATGCCCAGCAATCGCGTCCCATCCATCACCAACAGTGCACCGATACGTTTGTCGGCCATCAGCCGGATCGCTTCGATCACCGGCGCATCAGGCTCGATCGCGTAGATCTCCGGGGCTTTCGCTTCGAGCAGCTGCCGTACGGTACGCATGGCTCTCTCCTTCGATGGCGATGGATGAACCCGAGAATACTCCTGTGGCCGGCTTCCAGGCATCGACCAGATAGAGGGGGCGTTGCTTGGCTTCCTCGTACAGGCGCCCCAGGTATTCGCCGATCAGGCCAAGCGCGATCAATTGCACGCCGCCCAGGAACAGGATCACGGCCATCATGGTCGGCCAGCCGGCGACCGGGTCGCCCCAGAACATTGCCTTGACCACGATCCACAACGCGTAGACGAACGCTACCGCTGCGGTCAGCAGGCCCAGGTAGGTCGCCAGGCGCAGTGGCGCGGTCGAGAAGCTGGTGATGCCCTCCAGCGCGAAATTCCACAGCCGCCAAAGGTTGAACTTGCTGGTCCCAGCGGTGCGCGCCTCGCGGTGATAGGGAATCGCGACCCGGTTGTAACCAATCCAGCCGAACAATCCCTTCATGAAACGATGACGTTCACGCAACTGCCGCAGCGCCGCCAGCGAACGCGGCGAAAGCAGGCGGAAGTCGCCGGTGTCGGCCGGAATCGGCGTATGCGACAAGCGGCCGATCACGCGATAGAAGGTGTGCGCGGTCGCGCGCTTGAGCCAGCTTTCGCCTTCACGCTCGAGTCGGGTGCCGTGGACGTCATCGAAGCCTTCGCGCCACTTGGCGACGAACTGCGGGATGAGTTCGGGCGGGTCCTGGCCGTCGGCGTCCAGGATTACCACGGCACCGGCGTCGACATGGTCCAGTCCCGCCGTGAGTGCCGCTTCCTTGCCGAAATTGCGCGACAGGCGCAACACGCCCACCCGCGGGTCCTCCGCGGCGATCCGCTGCAATACGGCCCAGGTGGCATCGCGGCTGCCGTCATCGACATACAGCACGCGACCGTCCACGTCGCTCATGCCATCCAGCACGGCACGCACACGGGGATGCAGCAAAGGCAGGGCCTGGGCCTCGTTGAAGGCCGCCACGACAACGGTGAGGGGGTCACGGGTCATGGCGGGAATGGTAACGGTCGCAGCGCTGGCACGCTGCGAACATCACGAACTCAGTCGATCCGCTGCAGGAATCCAGGGCCACCCATGTAGCGCATCTGGCGCTGGATCGCGTTACTGCGCCGCTCCACGTACGGACCAGGCCGGGCGATGCTGTAGCGGCGCGGATTCGGCAACACCGCGGCCATGCGTGCGGCTTCAGCCGGCGCGAGCGATTTCGCATCCTTTCGGAAATACGTGCGCGCGGCGGCCTGCGCTCCATAGACACCATCACCGAGCTCGACCGTGTTGACGTATACCTCGATGATCCGGCGCTTCGGCCACAGCGTTTCCATCAACACCGTGTACCAGACCTCCAGGCCTTTGCGCGCCCAGCGCGTGACGCCCTGCCCCTTCCACAGGAACAGGTTCTTGGCGGTCTGCTGACTGATCGTGCTGGCGCCGCGAGTGCCCTTGACGGGTTTGTTCCGCTTGCGGGCTCGCTCTTCAGCACGCTCGTTGTGCGCGCGCGCCTTTTCGATCGCCTTGAAGTCGAAGCCATTGTGCGTGGCGAAGTTCTGGTCTTCCGCCGCCATCATCGCCAATGGCACGTTGCGCGAGATCTCGTCGAGATCACGCCAGTCGTAGGCGATGCGGAAGCTGAAATCGCCCTCTCCCCACGCCTCGATCTGCCGTGCAGCCATGAAGGCAGTGAACGGAGGATCGAAGAAGCGCAGCAGCAGCACCTGCAGCACGGTAATGCCCACGAACAGCAACGGCAGCTTCCACAGCCATGCGCGCAGGCGCCGGGCCTTCGTTTTCGCCCCACCATTGCGGCCCGCGGACGGATTCAGCTCGCCACCGTCCGCATCGTTTTGAATCATGTCTTGCACCAAGCGTCCCCCGTCCCCATTTGGCGGATATCCCCACCAACCTCGGCGCGCATTATCGTGGATGCCGCGCGCCTTACCGTACGAGCCTTTCATGACCACCCCGACCGACCGTGACCAGCTGAGCCGTTTCCTGATCGAGGGCGCAGGTGTGCGCGGGGTCCGCGTGCATCTGCAGGACACCTGGCAGCAGATCCGGACCCGTTCGGACTATCCCGCGGCAGCGGCGGAACTGCTGGGCGAAGCCGCGGCCGCGGCAGCTCTGTTCACGGGCCACGCGAAGGTCGACGGGCGTCTTTCCGTGCAGCTGCGTGGGCATGGCCCCCTGCGCACGTTGTTCGCCGAGTGCACTGCCGCGGGCACGCTGCGCGGCATCGCACAGCTGGCGGAGGAAGGCGGCACGGTGACGCGGGACCTGGGCGACCTGGGTCCGGACGCGATGCTGGCCATCACCATTGAAAATCCCTCGCGCGACGGCCGCGATCCGATGCGTTACCAGGGGCTGGTCGCGCTGGAATCGGACTCACTCGCCGGCGCCTTCGAGGACTACTTCCGTCGTTCCGAACAGTTGCCGACCCGCCTGCTGCTTGCAGCGGACGAAACCGCCGCAGCGGGCCTGATGCTGCAGAAGCTGCCCGGTGATGCGGGCGACGATGACGGCTGGACACGCGCTGGCGCCCTGTTCGATACCCTCACGCCGCACGAACTGCTGGAGTGGACCGATGAGCAACTGGTCACCCGGCTCTTTCACGAAGACGGGGTGCAGCTGCTGGGCAACAAGCCGCTGTCATTCGCCTGCTCGTGCTCGCGGGGACGGGTCGAAGCCATGCTGACCTCGCTGGGCGAGGAGGAGGCCACCGCGGCCGTGGCCGACGGCAAGGCGCAGGTCCGTTGTGAGTTTTGCGGGCAGACCTATCGGTTCAGCCCGGGGGAGATCGCAGCGTTATTCCAGCCCGTTCCGGACCTGCAGCCGGCCCCGGAGCGCACCCAGTGAACGGGTTGCGACGGACCGCACAGATTGTTAAATAAGCATAAAGTAGCTATAGTCATACGCCCATAAAGCGGGGAACTTCACCGGCAGGACTCCGGTCGTAACCACGCCATGAACGCGCGCCTTTTCCAATTGCCACTCGCCCTGATGCTCGCCTTCGGCGCGGCGGCGGGCGCGCATGCGCAGGCGGCACGCACGGACACGGCACTGCTTCCGGTGTGGAATACCAACGGCAAGCTTGAAGCCGTCCTGCAGCTGGAACCCAGCGCCGTACCCGCGGCGGGAGCACGCTGGCGCGTGGGTGGCAACACTCTCAATGCCGCCTTCGGCCTCGACGCTGGCGACACTTTGGGGCTGGTCTGCGACCGCAAGAGCGGCGTTGCCGCGACCATCGGCAACCTGCCCAATCACTGCCTGCTCGCCACACTCGACGGGGATAGCAGCGACCGTCAGTTCACTGCCGGCACTTCGCTCACCCGTGGCGGCAATCGCCTCGGCCTGATCCTGGGCAACGCCCGCGACACCCTGCCGGCCTGGCTGAGTCCCAACAAGAAGACCAGCCGGCTCGACCAGAACAGCCTCACGCTCTACGGGCAGAAGAACATCGGCCGCGAGGCCACGGTTTCCATCGGCGGCACCCTGGCTCGCGCCAGGCTGATTCCTGCCGACGACATCCCGTCCGAAGTGACGGATCGCTGGACCACCAAGACCGTGACGCTCGGCGCCGGCGTCGGAAATTTCGGCGCGAACATCATTGGCCGCGTGGTCGATACGACCGGCATGCCTGGGCAATGGAGCGGTTTGGGCGTAGGCCTGACCTGGCGCACCCCCTGGAGCGGTCAGCTCACCGTGGGCGCCGAAAATGTCGTTACCCGGGGCAAGAACCCCTTCGCCCCCGACAGCGACAAGGACGAGGGCACCGTCCCCTACGTCCGTTACGAGCAGGACCTCTAGTCCCAACCTGCCCCGGTTTTCGACCGGTTCTCTCGCCGGCCCGATAGGGCTGCCGGCCCAGATTTCGCCTTATTTTCTGACGTCCGACACGGTCCTTGGAACCGTTCGTCGGCGCCTGTTAACGACACTTTAATTTTCTGGAGGAGCCGACTACTATCCGGACGGCCTTGCCGGATTTGGTGTCTTTCTTGACCCCTCCGGGGAGGTTCCCATGGGAAACAAACCAAGATCGACTTGGAGAGAGAGAGAGATGACCTTTAAGACCACCAAGCTCCGCGACGCGATTTCCTTCGCGCTCGTCGTGGGCACCACTGCCGCCGCGGGCACGGGCGTTGCGTACGCCCAGGACGCCGAGCAGAAGGAAGCCACCACCCTCGACCGCGTCGAAGTGACTGGCTCGCGCATTCCGCGCGCCGAGATCGAAACCGCACAGCCGATCATCACGCTGAGCCGTGAGGATATCCAGCAGCAGGGTTTCACCTCGGTTGCCGACATCCTGCAGAACCTGACCTCGGCCGGTTCGCCGGCGATCTCGCGTTCCCAGGCCCTCGCCTCCGGTGAATCCGTCGGCGGCTACTACATCGATATCCGCAACCTCGGTGCCAACCGTACCCTGGTGCTGGTCAACGGCAAGCGCATCGGCGCTACCACCGACGGCCTGCAGGACCTCGGCCAGATTCCGGTGTCGGCGATCCAGCGCATCGAAATCCTGAAGGACGGCGCTTCGTCGATCTACGGCTCCGACGCCATCGCCGGCGTGGTCAACGTGATCACCCGCCGCCAGTTCGACGGCGCCGAAGCCAACGCCTATGTCGGCCAGTTCAGCGAAGGCGACGGCGAGAAGCAGTCGTACGACATGACCATCGGTGCCACCGGTGAGAAGGCCAGCGTCACGCTGAGCGCCGAATTCACCAAGGAAGATCCGGTGATGGCGAAGGACCGCGCGTTCAGCTCGGGCCTGCCGGCCGGTAGCCCGGTCTCCTATGTGGGCTCGGCCAACCTGCCGTGCGGTCCGGGTGGCGCGGTTGTGAAGTGCACCCTGCGCCCGGGCATGAACCCGAAGCTGATCTCCAGCTATCGTCCGTACGTGCCGGGTGTTCCGTTCTCGCCGACCAACCCGGGCTCGTTCGGCGACAATGCCAACTCGAACGAAGAGATGTTCCTGCAGACGGGCATCGAGCGCCGTTCGCTGTACATCACCGGCATGGTCGACATCACCGACAACCTGCGCTTCACGTCGGACTTCTCGTACAACAAGCGTACGACCGACCAGCAGATCGCCGGCTATCCGTACCAGTCGACCTCGTTCGGCACGCCGATGTCGGGCGCCAGCTTCTTCACCCCGACCCCGGGCACCGCGCTGAACTTCCAGCGCCGTCTGTGGGAAGTACCGCGCACCACCGAGAGCAACCTGGAAACCTACCGCTGGGCGGGTGGTCTTGAAGGCTTCTTCTCGATCGGCGACCACCAGTGGGATTGGGACGTCGGCGCCAACATCAACCGCAATGACTCGGTGAAGAAGGGTCACGGCGATGCCAGCCTGCTGGCCACCACTGCTGCCCTGGGCCCGTCGTACTTCAACCCGACCACCCAGCGCGTCGAGTGCGGTTCGCTTGCCAACCCGATCGACTACGGCACCAACATCGGCAACGGCGAGTGCATTCCGTGGAACCCGCTGGCTCCGTTCGGCGACACCCAGGCTGGCTCGCTGACCGGCAATGCCGATCTGCAGGCCTTCCTGTTCCCGGAATTCACCGACACCGGCCGTACCGAGTCGCACAGCTACACCGCCAGCGTGGCGGGCTCGCTGTTCGCGCTGCCGGCGGGTGATCTCGGCCTCGCCGTGGGCGTGGAACACCGTTCGGAAGAAGGCGTGTTCGTACCGGACGCCTTCCGTCAGTCCGCCAACAGCACGGGTCTGCCCGCGACGACCACCCAGGGTCAGTACGACCTGGATGAAATCTACGCGGAAATCGAGATCCCGGTCCTGGCCGACATGGCGTTCGCGAAGGAACTGACCTTCAACATCTCGAGCCGCTACTCGGATTACTCGAACTTCGGCGACACCACCAACAGCAAGTTCTCGCTGCGCTGGCGTCCGATGGATGACCTGCTGGTCCGCGGCACCTACGCTGAAGGCTTCCGCGCGCCGGCCATCTCCGACCTGTTCGGTGGCCTCAGCGGCACCTTTGCGTTCTACATTGACCCCTGCGGTGTGAACAGCCCGAACGGCACCGTCAATGGTACGCCGGCTTGCGCAGGCGTTCCGGTCGGTTACGTGCAGCAAGCCCAGGGTGGCGCGAATTGCACGCAGTATCCGTGCCAGACGCCGGACCAGTTCCTGAGCGGTTCCAACCCGAACCTGCTGCCGGAAAACTCCAAGAGCAAGACCGCCGGTCTGGTGTGGAGCCCGCACTGGGTCGAAGGTCTGGACATCTCGCTGGACTGGTACAACTACGAGATCACCAATGCGATCCAATCGGATGACGCGACCGACATCCTGGCCGACTGCTATGTGACGGGTATCACCCAGCGCTGCACGGATGCCCACGTTACCCGTGCCGCCGACGGCCATGTCACCAACATGTTCATCGGCCTGGCAAACGTTGGCAAGATCGAAACGGAAGGCTATGACCTGGGCGTCAACTACAAGCTGCCGGAATTCTCGTTCGGCAAGTTCGTCATTGACTGGCAGAACTCCTACACCAGCAAGTACGACAAGCTGACCAAGAACCCGGCCGGCGACGACGTCATGCTCGGCCATGTGGGCGAGCCGGGTATCTTCCGCATTCGTTCCAACCTCGGCGTGACCTGGCAGAAGGGTGACTTCGGCGTCTCCTACATGGCCCGTTACTACTCGAGCATGAAGGAACCCTGCGCCACGGGCCGCCCGTGTAATGATGACGACCGCATCGTCAACGGCCGTCTGACCCGCACCAACGTCGTGGGCTCCAACACGTTCCACGACATCCAGGCCTACGTGAAGCTGCCGTGGAATGCGACGGCTGCGATCGGTGCCAACAATGTCGGCAACCACGTCGGCCCGATGATGTACAGCGCACCGAGCGCGAACTTCGCCTACTACGGCGGTTTCGACATCGGCCGCACGATCTACCTGAAGTACCAGCAGCGCTTCTGATCGATCTGATCGATCACTGCTAGGACTACGGCCCCGCAAGGGGCCGTAGTTTTTTGGGGCTCCGCGATGCGCAGGATTGCCTCCAGGTGCGGCAGCGCCATGCGGTTTGATCGAGGTTTCTCGATCGCACGACGACAACATCGCCCATCAGGCTGGATTCGCCGCGAGGTGCTTGCGCTGGTGCGCCGCGCCATGCAGCCGGTGCAAATGCAATAGAAGCCCCGTTTGCCGATAGTTCAAACGGCATCAGCAAATCTTCAAGCAACCGGCGCATGCAAGCGCGTAAGGGGACGCGCGCAATCGCGTGGGCTCCCGATGAAACCCTTGCCGTTATGAATTGATGTCGATCGACGGCGCAATCAGAAAGCCGGCGAAATCACGGCTGGCCATGCGATCGTTCGCGACGTGACGACTTCAAACGGTCGTCCACGTGCAATCAGGATCTGCCCATGGATTTCGCCAGTCCGAGGCTTCGGACTGGCGAACCCATGTAGTCGTTACTCGGCGAGGGCGCCAGCGATGCGCTGCTGCTCGTCCCTCAGCACTTCCGGCATGCGCGGACCGTACTCGTTGAGGTACTCGCCGATGCTCGCGAATTCCGCCTGCCAGCCTGCGTGGTCGAAACCAAACAGCTTGGACCGGGCCTCTTCGCTCAGCGCGATGCCGTCGACATTGACGTCGTCGATGCTGGGCAGGTTGCCGATCGGCGTCTCCACCGCGCCGGCCTCGCCCTTCACGCGCTTGATCATCCACTCCAGCACGCGCAGGTTGTCGCCGAAGCCCGGCCACAGGAACTTGCCGTCGTCGCCCTTGCGGAACCAGTTGACGTGGAAGATCTTCGGCAGCTTGGCGCCGTCCTTGTCGAAGGACAGCCAGTGACTGAAGTAGTCGGCGAAGTTGTAGCCGCAGAACGGCTTCATCGCCATCGGGTCGCGGCGCATTACGCCCACTGCACCCGTGGCGGCAGCGGTAGTTTCCGAACCCATTGCGGCGCCGACGAGCACGCCGTGCGTCCAGTCGCGCGCTTCGAACACCAGCGGGACCAGCGAGGCGCGGCGACCACCAAAGACGATCGCGCTGATCGGCACGCCCTGCGGATCTTCGGCCTTGGCCGAATAGCTCGGGCACTGCTTGGCACTGACAGTGAAGCGCGAATTCGGATGCGCGGCAGGGCCCTTGCCGGAGTCGTACTCGTTACCGCGCCAGTCGGTAACCGGCTTGCCTTCGCTCAGGCCTTCCCACCAGGGCTGGTTGTCGGCGGTGACCGCGACATTGGTGAAAATGGTGTCGTGCGCGACGGTCTTGAGCGCGTTCGGGTTCGAATTGATCGAAGTGCCCGGCGCGACGCCGAAGAAACCGGCTTCCGGATTGATCGCATACAGGCGGCCATCGGCGCCCGGGCGCATCCAGCAGATGTCGTCGCCGATGGTCCAGACCTTCCAGCCATCCTTGCGATAGCCATCCGGCGGAATGAGCATCGCCAGGTTGGTCTTGCCGCACGCCGACGGGAAAGCGGCAGCGACGTAGTGCGTCTCGCCCTGCGGATTTTCCAGGCCGAGGATCAGCATGTGTTCGGCGAGCCAGCCTTCCGACTTCGCCTGGTGCGACGCGATACGCAGTGCATGGCACTTCTTGCCGAGCAGCGCATTGCCGCCGTAGCCCGAGCCGAACGACTTGATCGTCAGTTCGTCGGGGAAATGCATGATGAAGCGGCGGTTCGGGTCGAGCTCGCCGATCGAATGCAGGCCCTTCACGAACGAGCCTTCGCGCTCGATGCGCGCCAGTGCCGGCGCGCCCATGCGGGTCATGATGCGCATGTTCGCGACCACGTACGGCGAATCGGTGATTTCCACGCCACAACGCGACAGCGGCGATTCGATCGGGCCCATGCAGTACGGGATCACGTACATGGTGCGGCCCTTCATGCAGCCGGCGAACAGCGCATCCATCTTGGCGTGGCCATCGGCAGGCGACATCCAGTGGTTGTTCGGGCCGGCGTCGTCCTGCTTGGACGTGCAGACGAAGGTCAGGTGTTCGACACGGGCGACGTCGTCCGGGTGCGAGCGGTGCAGCCAGCTGTTGGGGTGAGTCCTTTCGTTGAGCCGGATGAGGGTCCCATCGGCTTCCATCTGCGTGATCAGTGCTGCGTTTTCGGCGTCACTGCCGTCGCACCACTGGATCGCGTCAGGTTGGGTCAGCGCAGCAACTTGCGCGACCCACTCATTGAGCGCGGCAAGCTGGCTTCGTCCGGCATTTTCAGCCGGAGCGTTCTGCGACAGGTTGTTCATCAACGGACCTTCTTACGGATTGGGAATCAGGGTAGCGGCCATATGCTCGACATAGGCCTCGAATTCGTCGTGCTGCATCCGTGTCTGATGCAGTTGCAGGTTGAGCTGCAGGAATCCGACGTAGGCCGAATACAGCAGCTGGGCGCGGTAACGCGCGTCGGTGCGGGAGAGGCCCGCCTGGCGGAAGGAAGCAGTGAGATAGTCGAGGCGACGCTCGGACACGCGACCGATGACCGGTTGTACCGCCGGGTGATCCATGGCCTTGATCAGCTCGGAATAGACGACGTGCGACTTGTATTCGTGCGCGACCAAGCTGAAGAGCGCGCGCAGTCGCGCGCGCGGATCGGTGATCGCTTCGAGCTGACCGAACACGACCTCCTGCTCCACCTTCTCCCAGCGCTCCAGTGCCGCTACCAGCAACGCCTCGCGCGAGGGGAAATGCCAGTAGAAACTGCCCTTGGTAACGCCCAACCGACGGGCCAGCGGCTCGACGGCAACAGCGGCGACGCCCTGCTCGGCGATGAGGTCCAGCGCGGCGGACGCCCAGTCGTCAGCGCTTAGGCGCCCGGTGCGTTCGGTCTTGGAAGGATCGGGCTTGGCGGCGGCGGTCGTCATCGTGACAGTTTAACCATACGGTGGTGACTGTGACAGTACGCACACCCCCGGAGGCCGAATGGATGGCGCAGTTGACAGTTCTTTGGGAAGAGAACCATACTCGGCCGTATGTTAAGCGTTTCATGCCAGCGTTTGAATCCGGGCCGCCATCGCCCGATTTCCGCGATGGCCCGGCGCTAAACCAACCCTACCGCCAGCCCGTCAACGACGCGTCGCGTCGGAGCCATCCATGAGCATTGCCCTTCCCTTCCTCGCCCTGCTGGTCGTCGGTGCGGTTGCCGCATACCACCGCCTTCGCCTCGCCGTATGGGCGGCTGCCTCGCTGACCGCCCTGATCGGCTGCCTGCTGGTCGGCTCGAACATCACCGCGACCATTATTGCGACCGTGCTGGGCGCGTTGGTCGCGGTGCCGCTGCTGGTGCCGCAGATCCGCCTGCCGTTTATTACCAAGCCGCTGCTCGGCTTCTACACCAAGATCCTGCCGCCGCTGTCGGAAACCGAACGCGTGGCACTGGAAGCCGGCACTGTGGGCTGGGAAGGCCAGCTGTTCTCGGGCAAGCCCGACTGGGATGTGCTCTTCGACCAGGCCAAGCCAGAGCTGCGTGCTGACGAACAGGCCTTCATCGACGGCCCGGTCGAAGAGGTCTGCCGCATGACCAACGACTGGCAGATCACCCATGTCAACGCCGACCTGACCCCGGAGATCTGGGAATACATCAAGAAGAACAAGTTCTTCGGCATGATCGTGCCGAAGGAATACGGCGGTCTGGGCTTCACCGCGCTGGGCAACCACAAGGTGATCCAGAAACTGGCCACCGTCTCGACGGTGCTCAGCTCGACCGTTGGCGTCCCGAACTCGTTGGGCCCGGCCGAGCTGCTGATGCACTACGGCACCAAGGAGCAGAAGGACTACTACCTGCCGCGCCTGGCCGACGGCCGCGAAGTGCCCTGCTTCGGCCTGACTGGTCCGTGGGCGGGCTCGGATGCAACGTCCATTCCCGACTACGGCATCGTGACCATGGGCGAGTGGAACGGCGCCCGCGTGGTCGGTGTGAAGCTGACCTTCGACAAGCGCTACATCACGCTCGCCCCGGTTGCGACGCTGATCGGTCTGGCCTTCCGCATGTACGACCCGGACGGCCTGATCGGCGACAAGAAGGACATCGGCATCACCCTCGCCCTGGTCCCGCGCGACACCGATGGCATCGACATCGGCCGCCGCCATTTCCCGCTCAACTCGACGTTCCAGAACGGCCCGATTCACGGCAAGGAAGTCTTCATCCCGCTCAGCCAGCTGATCGGTGGCGAAGCCTATGCCGGCAAGGGGTGGCAGATGCTGGTCGAGTGCCTGTCGATCGGTCGCTCCATTACCCTGCCCTCCACCGCCAGCGGCGGTGCAAAGTTCGGCGCCGTCGTCACCGGCGCCTACGCGCGCATCCGCAAGCAGTTCGGCCTGTCGGTCGGACGCTTCGAGGGCGTGGAAGAAGCACTCGCCCGCATCGGCGGCAAGGCCTACGCGATCAGTGCGTTGTCGGAAGCTGCCGCAGCAGCGGTATCGCGCGGCGAACTGCCGGCGGTGCCTTCGACCATCGCCAAGTACCACTGCACCGAGATGGCGCGTGAAGTCGCCACCGACGTTATGGACATCCACGGCGGCAAGGGCATCATCCTCGGCCCGAAGAATTACGCCGGCCGAAACTGGCAGGCACTGCCGATCATGATCACGGTGGAAGGCGCGAACATCATGACGCGCTCCCTCATGATCTTCGGCCAGGGCGCGATCCTGTGCCATCCATGGGTGCTGAAGGAAATGAAGGCGGCGAGCCTGCCGGATGCGAACGAACGCCTCACCGAATTCGACAAGAATCTGTTCGGCCACATCGGCTTCGCCTTCTCCAACGCGGTGCGCAGCTGGTGGTACGGCTTCACCAGCGCGCGCGTGGGCAAGGCTCCGGGCGATTCCTACACGCGTCGCTACTACCGCAAGCTCAACCGCTACTCCGCGGCGCTGGCGGTGATGGCCGACACCTCGATGCTACTGCTCGGCGGCAAGTTGAAGTTCAAGGAATCGCTGTCGGGTCGCCTCGGTGACGTACTGAGCCAGCTCTACATCGCCAGCGCGATGCTCAAGCGCTACGAGGACCAGGGCCGTCCGGTGTGCGATCAGCCGCTCCTGGCCTGGGCCATCCATGACAGCGTCAACAAGATCGAAACCGCGTTCTCCGCGGCGCTGCGCAACTTCCCGGTGCGTCCGGTCAGCTACCTGCTGTGGCTGCTGATCTTCCCCTGGGGCCGCCGCGCACAGGCGCCGAGCGATCGTCTTGGCCACAAGGTCGCCAGCCTGCTGATGTCGCCGAACGAAGCGCGCGACCGCCTCGCCGCCGGCACCTTCGTCACGCCGTGCGCCAACAACCCGGCGGGCCGTATCAACAGCTACCTGCCGAAGGTCGTGTTGGCCGAGCCGGTGGAGCGCAAGTTCCTCAAGGCTTTGAAGAACAGCGACATCGAGGCGCTGGACTTCACTGCACAGCTGGACGAAGGCGTGCGCGAAGGCTGGATCACTGCCGACGAACGCAAGCAGTTGGAAGAACTGCGCGAGATGACGATCGATGCGATCAGTGTCGACGACTTCGATCCCGAGGAGCTGCGTTCCGCCGGTTACCGGCGCGAACACTACGACAGCCGCGCCGCGGCCTGATCGAACGCAATCACCAAAAACGACGGCGGGCTCGACCCGCCGTCTCCTTTTCCGGAGTCATGCATGGCCGCTTCCGTGCTCGCGCAGTACCGCCGTTTGAGTCGCTGGCCCGCAGGCCGCTGGTTGTTCTCGCGCGCCGTCTGCCTGCGCGCGCCCTACTTCGCCACCATCGCCCCGCGCTTCATCAATCTGGAACCCGGACGTTGCGAAGTGCAGATCCGCGACCGGCGTCGCGTGCACAACCACATCGGCACGGTCCACGCGATCGCGCTGTGCAACCTGGCCGAACTGAGCGCGGGCGTCATGACCGAAGCATCGTTGCCGGCGACAATGCGCTGGATTCCCAAGGGCATGACGGTCGAATATCTGAAGAAGGCGCGCGGCACGATGCACGCCATCGCCATGCCCGATATCGCCATCGTCGAGGCCGCGTCCGGCTACGAATTGCCCGTCACGGTCTCGGTGCGCGACGGCGAGGGCGATGAAGTCTTTCGCGCCCGCATCGCGATGTGGCTCTCACCCAGGTCACGCAGCTAGCACGGCCGCCATCGCCAGCAACGCTGGCACCGACTGCACGAAGAAGATCCGCCGACTGACCGTCGCCGCGCCATAGATGCCGGCGACGATGACGCAGCCCAGGAAGAACATTTCGAATTCGTGCGAGGCGGTTGCAACGCCGTATACAAGCCCGGCGGCAAGGAAGCCGTTGTAAAGCCCTTGATTGGCCGCCAGCACTTTCGATTGCTCCGCCTTCTCGAGGGACTGGCGGAATACCTTCAAGCCAATCGGCCTGGTCCACAGGAACATCTCCAGCACCAGGAAGTACAGGTGCAGTGCGGCGACCAGCAGCACCAGGATCACGGCGAGAACAGCCATCTTCAGCTCCCAGGATGGGTTTCAGGCATGCCGCCAGCGCGGCATGGACAACATACCGATCGCATCACGTTGCGCCCACCTGGTGTGCAGGCATGGAATCCTCGCGCCGCGCGGTCTCGGCAAGCCGCCAGCCAATCGCCGTCGCCATCGCGCCCCACGAGGCCGCCAACAACGAGAAGCCGGCAATACCCACGCCAACGCCGCGCAGGCCGTCCATGACGGAAGCAACGGTCAAGTCGCCAAAACGCCACACGGCCGTGTCGACCGCGTTCTTCCCCTTGTAGCGCAGGGTGCGCGGGACCATCGAGAACAGGCTTTCGCGCGCAGGCCCGACCAGTCCGTAGGCCAGCGCGCGGCTTACAACGAGCGCCAGTGCGACCCATGGCATGAGCAGGAAGAATTCGGCCATCGCACGGACCAGTCCTAGGCCGTTGGGAATATTCGCCACCTTCTCCGCAACCTGCGCCGCACTGAACCCGGTAACAGCCGCATGCGGGTCCGCGGCGAAGAAAACCATCAACAGCACGATAGTCACGCCCAGGCCCCACAACGCGATGAGCGCCCCGGCACCCGCGCGCGGCAGCAGCCAGCGCGTCAGCGTGAGCTGCAGGATGACCTGCAGGGTGTTGGTGGACAGGTCCATGCCGCTGAAGAAGCGCGTTCGCGCGATCGCGTCGGTGAAATGGTCCTTGGCGTAGTCCGCAACCAGCGCATAGTTGACCGTGCCAATGCCGTCGCCCAGCAGCAACAGCAGCGACATGCCACGCACGAAGGGATTGGCGAACACCTGCTTCAGGCCGTCCCACATGCTGCCACCCACGGCGGCTTCATGGCCGACTTCGAAGCGTCGCGCGCCGAATACGCGCGCCCATCGTCCCAGCATCACTGCGCAAGACGCGGCCAAGATCAGCAGCGTTGCGGATACGACCAGCAGCGGCGCCACGCCGATTCGCGCCACCAGCAGCTGCGTAAGCACTGGGCCGCAGATGGCACCTGTAGTCCCGCCGAGCGCGATGATGGGGAACAGACGCCGCGCCTGGCCTTCGTCCCAGATGTCCGCCATAAAGCTCCAGAACACCGCGACGACGAACAGGTTGAACACGCTTACCCAGACGAAGAACACCACTCCCAGCACGTAGGGCGCCATCAGTCCTTCGTAAGTGAAGAACGGAATGAAGCCGAACAGGCACACGATGAAAAATGCATACACCACCGGCACCACGACGCGTCGCGGATAGCGTGAAGCGAGCGCCGAGAACACCGGCGTCAACAACAGCGTCGAAACAAAGACGGTGGCGTAGAACCAGGTCTGGTTGGTGGATCCGCCCACGGCGGCGAACAACTGTTCGCGCACGGGCCGCAGGATGTAATACGCCGCCAGCACGCAGAAGAAGTAGACGAAGGAGAGCATGACCGCCCGCCATTCCCCCGTATGGACGCGCCGACCGGCCGGGCCCGCGACGTTGTGGGTCATGCAAGCGCTCCTGGAAATCCCGCGCCACGGTAGCCCAAGCTCGTGGCCCCCGCTACCGGTACCGACGCGACCTCATGGACGGCCCGCCCTCTCCCAGAGCAAATGCTCTAGGCCCGGGGCATAGCGTCGGCGCGGTCATCAGGCGGTAATGCAGGGGCGGTCCGTTGTACGACTACATCATCATCGGTGCCGGCTCGGCCGGCTGCGTTCTGGCCAACCGGCTGACCGAAGACCCCGATTGCAAAGTCCTGCTGCTCGAAGCCGGCCCGCGCGACTGGCATCCCTTCATCCACATGCCTGCCGGACTGTCGAAGCTGGTCAACAAGAAGGGCGTGAACTGGGACTACAGCACCGCTCCCGAGGCAGCGCTCAACAACCGCGTGATGTGGTGGCCTCGCGGCAAAGTCCTGGGCGGCTCCAGCTCCATCAATGCCATGTGCTACATCCGTGGCGTAAACGCCGACTACGACGACTGGGCGGCGCATGGCGCCACCGGCTGGGGCTGGAATGACGTACTGCCCTACTTCAAGCGCAGCGAGCACAACTCCCGCGGCGGCGATGCGCTGCACGGCGGACACGGTCCGCTTTACGTTGCCGACCTGCGTTACACCAATCCGTTGTCCAAGGCTTTCATCGAAGCGGGACAGCAGGCGGGCTACGCACTCAACGACGACTTCAACGGACCCGAGCAGCAGGGCTTCGGTTTCTACCAGGTCACCCAGAAGGACGGGGCGCGCTGTTCCTCGGCGGTCGCTTACCTCCACCCCATTCGCGAGCGGCACAACCTCACCGTAGTAACCGGCGCGCAGGCAAACCGGATCACCTTCGAGCACAGCCGGGCGAACGGCGTGACCTATCGCGTCGGCAACAAGGCATTCCACCAGGTCGCGACCCGCGAAGTACTACTCAGCGGCGGCGCGATCAATTCGCCGCAGCTGCTGATGCTGTCGGGCATCGGCCCGGCCGCACATCTGCGCCGGCATGGCATCGATGTGGTGGTCGACGCGGCGCAGGTCGGCGAGAACCTGCAGGATCATCTCGACATCTGCACGTTGCAGCACTCGACTCAGCGCGTGACCTACGACCGCGTCAGCGACGCGAAGATCGCATTCGACTACTACCTGCGCGGACACAGCGGCGCTGGCAGCAGCAACATCGCCGAAGCCGGAGCGTTCATCCGCTCGCGGTACGCGCCCGACGGGCGTGCCGACATCCAGTTCCACTTCGTCCCGGCGATGCTCGACGACCATGGCCGTCACCGCCTAACCGGCGATGGCTACACCGCGCACACCTGTTTCCTGCGCCCACGCAGCCGTGGCCGCATCCTGCTCGCCAGCGCCAACGCGGGCGACAAGGCGCGCATCGAGGCCAACTATCTCAGCGATCCGGAAGGCTTCGACCTGAAGATGATGGTCGAGTGCGCGAAGGTCTCACGCGAGGTGTTCGCCCAGAAGGCCTTCGATCCTTACCGCGGTGCGCCGATCTTCCCGGCACGCAACGACCTTTCGGATGCGGAGCTGGTGGAGTTCATCCGCGCCAAGGCGGAAACGGTCTATCACCCGATCGGAACCTGCCGCATGGGCAGCGACGCGCAATCGGTGGTCGACCCGCAACTGCGCGTACGCGGCGTGGACGGCCTGCGCGTGGTCGACGCGTCGGTGATGCCGACACTGATCGGCGGCAACACCAATGCACCCACCATCATGATCGCCGAGCGCGCCGCGGACCTGATTACTGGACGCATCCAGTAGCTTGCGAATCGGCGATCACGAACGTCCCAGCATTGGCGGCAATGGGCAATGCAGCACGCCACAGATCGTGCGCAACAACTCGGCCTCAGCCACGTCGACGCGACCATCGTGACCGATGGTCGCGGTGATGGCTTCGATCAGGACCTCCTTCGCCAGCGGCTCCAGCGCATCCAGCGGTACCCAGACGTCGTCCAGGCCCGCGATGCCGTTGGTGCGCGCCACATAGGGCAAGGCGTGGTCGGGAATCACGCGCTGGATGCCGGTTAGATAGGCCTGCCGCGCAGCTTCGGACTCGGGGCTCCCGCATTGCGCGACTACGGTTAGCAGCGTGGTGATCTCACTGCGCACCTCGCTGAGCTTGCGTCGTCCGAAGCGCGCGTAACGCGAGGGATCCAGCGACTCGCGCACGTGCACGGTAAGCAGGCGTGCGAGGCAATACTCGAATAGCGAGACGTTGCCATCCGCGTACACCATCGCATTGACCGCATCGAGGAAGACATCGAGCTCCGGCCGCGGACGCAGGCGCAGTACTGGAAAGGCCAACGCCGCCACCGGCAGCCGCAGGGCGGGATGCATTGCCGCCAGCGACTCCTGATGCAGTCTTCGCACCTCCAGCGCAACGGTCTTGCCGAGGCGTGCCGAGATTTCGAGCGCCTGCTTGTCGGCAATGCCGACGTCATTGTCCAGCAGCAATGCGAGCAGTAGCGGTATCACGGATTCACGCTGCGCGGCCAGCGCGCGCACTTCGTCCGGAATATGCGCGGCGATGACATCGGCGCGGCGATAGTCGTCCGCACCCGGGTGCGCGACCTGTGCCGCCACGGCGGCCGGAGTTATCGGCTGTTCGGTCGCAGGTGCCGGCAGCGGCGGCGTAACGCCACGTTCGGCCAGCCCCAGGGCCGCGTCTTCGTCGAGGCCGTTGGGCGGTACGGCGTGCCATTGCGCGCGCAGGCGCTCAAGCTGCGGCCCGCTGAAGCTGGGTTCCAGTGCCTGGATCCGTTCGACCAGCGGTGGATGCGTGGCAAACCAGCTGCTCAGCCCCACGCCATCACCGAACAGCATGTGGCTGACTTCTTCTGCATCGCCGCGATGGCTGAGCTTGCTGCCCTCGTCGATGCCTCCAATCTTTTTCAATGCGCCGGCGAGCCCGGTGGTCTGGCGCGTGAACTGCACGGCCGAAGCATCGGCGAGCCGCTCGCGCGAGCGGCTCACGCCTGCCTTGATCAGTCGACCGAAGAACAGGCCGATATAGCCGACGACGATCGCGATCAGCGCAGCGACGAAGATCGCACCGGCGTTGCGGTCGCGACCACGGCCCAGTTCGAGCACCTTGCGGCCAATGATCGCCAGCATGAGGATGCCGAACAGCACGCCGATCAATCGAATGTTCAGGCGCATGTCGCCGTTGAGGATGTGGCTGAACTCGTGGGCGATGACGCCCTGCAGCTCGTCGCGATTGAGCCGCTCCAGCGCACCGCGCGTGACCGCAACCACCGCGTCGGAAGGCGAATAGCCCGCTGCGAACGCATTGATGCCGGCTTCGTGCTCGAGCACGTATAGCTTGGGCATCGGCACGCCGGAGGCGATGGCGATTTCCTCGACCACGTTGCGCAGGCGGCGCAAATGGAAGTCGTTGCTGTGTTCGGGTACGGCGACGCCGCCCATCTGCAGCGCCACGGATTCTCCGCCGCCACGAAGGGTGGCGACGCGATACAAGGAGCCCAGCCCGATAATGGCGAGCGTGGTCAACGACGCGAAGACGAGCATTGCGCCGACTTCGACGGGATCCTTGTCCGGACTGTCGTAAACGAGCCAGGCCGCTGCGTCCACGGCAATCACTATCCCCGCTACTGCCAGCGTGAACAGCACGACCAGTCGTGTGGAACTGCGCCGCGCCGCGGCCTGATGTTCGAAGAAATTCATCTACGAAGTCCGGATGATCTGCGAGATGCGCGCGGAGCCCGCGCTGCACGAAGCACTGCGGCGACCGAAGTCGCCGCAACGCGTGAAGCCGGAACCGCTGCTTTGGTGACTAGAACTGCACCTTGGGCGCGGCACGTACCTGCGCCTGCTGCTCGGCCGGGATTTCCAGCAGCGCGGCAGGGGCGAAATTGAACATGCCGGCAACCACGCTACCCGGGAATACTTCGCGCCGGTTGTTGTAGGCCATCACGCTGTCGTTGAAGGCCTGGCGGGCGAAGGCGACCTTGTTTTCGGTCGAGGTCAGCTCCTCGGTGAGCTGCATCATGTTCTGGTTGGCCTTGAGGTCGGGGTAGGCCTCGGCGACGGCCAGCAGGCGGCCTAGGGCGCCGTTGAGCTGGCTCTGGGTAGCGGCGAGCTGCTCCATCGCGGCCGGATCGCCCGGGCTGGCCTTGGCAGCGGACAGGCCGGAGATGGCGGCCCCGCGCGCGGCGATCACCGCCTCGAGGGTCTCGCGCTCGTGCTTGAGATAACCCTTGGCGGTTTCCACCAGGTTGGGGATCAGGTCGAAGCGCCGCTGGAGCTGGACGTCGATCTGGGCAAACGCATTCTTGAAGGCATTCCGGCCGGTAACCAAGCCGTTGTAGATGCCCATCGCCCAGAACGCCAACACGATCACCAAACCTAACAAAATCAGCAAGCTGAACATGCTTGTTACTCCCTTCCCTTGATTTTTGGCGCTATGATCAGGCGCGATTGACAGCATACGCAGGCGCTGCGAGCGATGAAAGAAAAGCCCCGCCGCCGGTACCGCAGGATGTGGCAAGCCGGATTGATCGTCTCGTGCCTGATGACCCAGGCACTTGGGTCGGCCCAAACCCCACTGCGCTGGGAGGGGAAGACCACCGCGCAGGCCCCTGCTTCCCGCACGGGCTTCATTGATCGCGCGTCAGCGCAGAACGTCCTGCCGCTTGGCTCCAACTTCGATGTCGCCCAATTCGAGGCGATGGCGCAGCAGCTGGTCGCCAACGAACGCATCCCGGGCATGGCCATGGCCATCGTCCACAACGGCCAGGTCCTGAGCGCGCGCGGTTACGGCATCACCGATACCCGCGCCCCGCTGCCGGTGGACGGCCATACCGTTTTCCGTCTCGCCTCTTTGTCGAAGGCCTTCGCCGGCACGCTTACGGGGTTGCTGGTCAATGACGGTACGCTGCGCTGGGATACCCACCTCACCCAGTACGACCCGGACTTCCGTCTCGCGGACCCGACCGCGGCGGCCAAGCTCACCGTGGCAGACCTGCTGAGCCATCGCGTGGGCCTGCGCCACAACGCCTATGACCGCGATCTGGAAGCCAATGTCGATTACGCGACCCTGACCAAGAAGCTGGCCTACGCGCCGATGGAATGCGCGCCGGGCTCCTGCTACGGCTACCAGAACATCGCCTTCAGCCTGGTCGGCGACGTGATCCAGGGCGCCACCGGCCAGCCGTACGGCCAGGCCGTGCAGAACCGCATCTTCCGCCCGCTGGGCATGAGCGATGCCAGCGTCGGCCTCGACGGCATCCTCGGCAGCCCCAACTGGGCCCGTCCGCACGTCCGCACCCGCGGAGGCTGGCTGTCGCTGACCCCCAAGCAGAGCTACTACAACGTCTCCCCGGCCGCCGGCGTCAACGCCAGCGCCAGCGACATGGCGCAATGGCTGCTGGCCCATACCGGCCACCGTCCTGACGTGCTGTCTGCGCCGCTGCTGGCCACGCTCCACCAGGCCCTGGTATCCACGCCTACCGAGCTGCGCGGCTCCTCCTGGCGCCGCGAACGTCTGAATTCGGCGGGCTATGCCCTCGGCTGGCGCGTGTACGACTACGCCGGCAACAACCTGATCTTCCACGGCGGCGCGGTGCAGGGTTACCGCGGCGTGGTCGCGATGCTGCCCGACCGCGACTTGGGCATCGCCATCCTGTGGAACAGTGAGAGCTCGCTGCCCACCGGCCTGATGCCGACCATGCTCGACCGCGCCATCGGCCTGAACGATCGCGCCTGGCTGGACGTCGAATTCGACGAACCGTCGCTGTTCGCCGAAACCAACAGCGGGCCGTCCAACGTGCTGCCGAAGGTGGTCAATCGCAACGATGCTGGTACCACCACGACCAAGACCTCGTCGGCCCCCAGGTAAGCGACGCCCCACGAAGGATTCCCACAGCGGCGGATCGGCAACGATCCGCCGCTGTGTTTTTGAGGCCTGGTCTCGAGCCAAACCAAACGCGTTCCGCTTGTAGTGTTTTCGCCGAGAGCTCGCTTTCGGCGCCGCTCATTTCAATCAGAGACGGCCGCGCCGTCTGCCACCAGGAAATGAACACCGGTGCCGCCCAAATCCCCTCCGCATTGCCCGTATGCATGGGATGGGGCAAGCTAGCGGCCGTTTTAGACGGACCCGGATGCCCGCGTGCGCCCAAGCCTTCGCCTGCTCCCGTTGTCGCTCTGCATCGCGCTGGCCCTGCCCGCCCACGCCAAGGGTGACGACGACGAGAACTGGGGACTGTGTCCGATCGTCGACGCGCTGCCGGGGTTCGATCAGCCGCCACCGGTGACGACCAGCGCGCCGGAGACACGCACCGAGCAGCCCACGAACATCGAGGGCGATCAGGCCGACACCCTGGAAGACACCAGCACGCTGTTCCAGGGCAACGTCAATCTGAGCCGCGGCGACCAGGCGCTGCACACTGACAAGCTGACCTACAACCGCGAGACTGGCGACTACGTAGCCGAAGGCAGCGTGCGCTACCAGGATTCGGGGATGCGCGTGATCGCCGAGCGCGCCAGCGGCAACCAGGAGAAGGACACTCACCGGATCGAGGACCTGCGGTACCAGCTGACCCGGCGTCGCGGCAACGGCGGCGCTGAAGCCATCGAGATGCATGGTGCAGAAGGCGCATTGATCGGCTCCACCTACTCGACCTGCGATCCCAATCAGCGCGTGTGGGAGCTGCGCGCCAGGCGCATCGATATCGACACCGAGGAAGGCATGGGCGTGGCGCACAATGCGACGCTGCGCATCGGCAAGGTGCCGGTGCTGCACGTGCCATGGTTCATGTTCCCGATCGACGATCGCCGCCGCACCGGCCTGTTGTATCCGTCGATCTCGTTTTCCGGCCGCAATGGTTTCGACTGGCGCCAGCCGATCTACCTCAACCTGGCCCCCAATTACGACGCCACGCTCAATCCGCGCTACATGAGCGAGCGCGGCATCGCGCTGGGTGGCGAATTCCGCTGGCTGTATGAAGAAGGCAGCGGCAAAGTCTCCGGCAATTACATGCCGCACGACCGGCTGCCCGAGAACGAGCCCACCCGATATGCAGGCAGCCCGCCGGCGAACGACCGCGGGGCGCTCCAGGTCAACGCGATCCATCGCCTCGACAGTCGCTGGTTCGCGCGCGCCGATGTGGGCTGGGTGAGCGACACGCATTACTTCGAAGACTTCAACAACAGTCTTTACGGCATTTCGGCTTCGTTCGTGACCAGCACCACCGGTCTTTACGGACGCGGTCGCTGGTGGGATGCAGGCGTGATGGTGGATCACCACCAACTCGCGGACTACACACTCAACGAACGCAGCATGCCCTTCGACCGGCTGCCGCGCGGCTATGTGCATTGGGCGCAGCCCTTCGGCAACTGGCTCGAGGCGGGCGTGGATTCGGAAGTCGTGCGTTTCGAGCACGACGAAGTCAATCAGGTCACACCGCTGCCGAACATCAATATCCCGGGCGGCAGCCGTTTCGATTTCAAGCCCTACGTCAGCCTCCCGCTGGAGGGCAGCAGCTGGTTCCTGCGACCGAAACTGGCCTGGCGCCATACCGCCTACCAGCTCGACGGCTCAGCGCAAGAGCGCGCCAGCGAGTACGTAGTGCGCTATGAACCGTCGCTCGATACGAGCACGCCCGCGGGACAGGCGCGGCTCCAGCAGCTGGTCGAGCAGTTCAGCGACGACCGGCCTACGCGCAGCTTGCCGATCACCAGCATCGACGCGGGTCTGTTCTTCGATCGCGAAACCACCATCCGCGGCGACCGTTATCTGCACACGCTGGAGCCGCGACTGTTCTATCTGCGCGTGCCCTACGAGAACCAGGACGGGCTGCCGGTCTTCGATACCGCGCCGCTGACCTTCAGCTGGGGACAGTTGTTCCGCGACAACCGCTTCGGCGGAGCGGACCGTCAGTCCGATGCCAACCAGCTCACCACCGCCCTCACCACGCGCCTGATCGGCGAGGACGACGGCCGCGAACGCCTGTCGGTCAGCCTGGGGCAGATCAAGTATTTCGACGCGTCGCGCGTCGTCATGCCCGGTGAAGCCGTCGTGCAGCAGGGCAAGTCGGCGTGGGTGGCCGAGACCACGGTCGCACCGAGCGATCGCTGGAGCATCTCCGCCGCCTACCAATGGGACCCGAAGTACCGCGGCACCAACCTGGCAAGCCTGCGTGCGCGCTACCTGATCGGCAACGAGGGCATCGTCAACATCGGCTATCGCTTCCGTCGCGATCCGGTCACGCGCAACGACCTGTTCAAGCAAGCCGACTTCTCGTTCCTGTATCCGGTCAATCCGAACTGGAGTCTGGTCGGCCGCTACTACTACTCGTTGCTCGACCATAAGCCGCTCGAACAACTGGCCGGCGTTCAATGGGAAAGCTGCTGTCTGGCCGTGCGCGTGCTGGGCCGACGCTACCTGCGCAACCGCACCGGCGACCTGAACAACAGCCTGCAGGTGGAGTTCGAATTGAAGGGTTTGGGCTCCGCAGGCCAGGACACGAGGCGTATCCTGCGCCGTGCTATCCTCGGTTACGACCGCGACGATCTCTATCTCGTCCCGCCCTCGTCGGTGAATCGCACCGACAGCGACTTGGTTCCAGACCCCATTCCATGAAGAAATTCCTTGCGTGCCTCTTCACGGCCGCGGCCCTGTCCGGCGCCCCGGCCATCGCCCAGCAGCAGTCGTCCTCGCTCCAGCCATTGGACCGTATCGCCGGTATCGTCGACGAGGACGTGATCCTGCGCAGCGAGCTCGACCGCGCTGTCGCGAACATCACTCGTCAGTATGCAGGCCGCGAAAACCAGCTTCCGCCGCGTGACGTGCTGGAACGCCAGGTGCTGGAGCGCCTAGTGCTGATGAAGCTCCAGCTGGCACGCGCCGAGCAGACCGGCGTACGCGTGACGGATCAGGAAGTCGATTCGACCATCGCCGGCATTGCGCGTCAGAACAATCTCACGAACGACCAGCTGCGCCAGCAGGCCGCGGCCGATGGCGGCACGTTCGACGACTTCCGCAACACGATCCGTGACGAGCTGGTGGTGCAGCGCATGCGCCAGCGCTTCGCGCAGAGCCGGATTTCGGTGAGCGAAGCGGAAATCCAGGCCGCGATGGAGACGCAGAAGAACGCGGGCGTCCAGTTCCACCTCGCCCACATCCTGGTCGGACTGCCGGAAGGCGCCACGCCGGATCAGATCAAGACGGCGAAGAGCAAGATCGAAGGTGTGCAGGGCCTGGTCGATCGCGGCGAGATGGACTTCTCCGCAGCCGCGGTGCGCTACTCCGACAGCCCCAACGCGCTGGAAGGCGGCGATCTGGGCTGGCGTTCGATGGACGAGATTCCCGCCGCGTTTGCTGCGCTGGTCAAGAACATGAAGCCCGGTGACGTCACCGCACCCCTGCGCGGCGCCAGCGGCTATCAGTTGCTCAAGCTGGTGGAAGTGCGCGACGAAGCGCAGTCCACCGCTGGCAGCATGGTCACGCAGGTTCATGCCCGCCACATCCTGATCCGCGTCAACGACGTCGTCACCGAAGCGGCTGCCAAGGCGAAGATCGACACGATCGCCGCGCGCCTCAAGGGCGGTGCAGACTTCGTCCAGGTCGCGCGCGAGGAATCGCAGGATCTCAGTTCGCAGGCCAAGGGTGGCGACCTGGGTTGGTTCGTACCGGAGCAGTACGGCACCGACTTCGGCGGCCAGGTGGCCGCACTGAACGACGGCCAGATTTCCGCTCCGTTCCACACCGACGCTGGCTGGCACGTCGTCCAACGCGTCGAGACGCGCCAGACCGACGCCAGCGATGAAAACCGTCGCGCACGCATCAGCGACACCATCGGCCGCCGCAAGCTCGAGGACGAATGGAATCGCTACCTGCAGGAAATGCGCGGCGACGCCTACTTCGTCGACATGCGTAACGGCCTGCCCGCCGAACAGACCGCGCCTGCGAAGGAAACCAAGCCGGCCTCCCAGCCCAACGGCTGAGCCATGAGGCCTGTCAGGCTTGCGCTGGTTCCGGGCGAGCCCGCAGGCGTCGGACCGGAACTATGCGTGCGGCTGGCGCAACAGCCGCGCGACTATGACCTTAGCGTCTTCGCCGATCCCCGGACGCTGCACGCCGCGGCATCTGCACTACAGCTGCCGCTTCATCTCGTTCCGCCGGGCAGCGACCAGCGCCGCCAGGGTGAGTTGGCAATAGTCGAGATCGACCAGCCGATCTTTGCCGAATGGGGCCGGCCGGAACCCCGCAATGCCGCCTCCGTGATCGGCGCGCTGCAACAGGCCGCTGCAGGTTGCCTGCGTGGCGAATTCGACGGCCTCGTCACTGGCCCCGTGCACAAGGCCGCCATCAACGACGGCGGCATCGCCTACACCGGCACTACCGAGCTCCTCGCCAGCCAGGCCGCCCGCGACGTTGTGATGATGCTGGCCAACGACATCGTCCGCGTCGCTTTGGTCACGACCCACCTGCCGCTGCGCGACGTGCCGGATGCGATCACGCCGCAAGCCGTTGAACGCACCCTCCGTATAACCCACGCCGCGCTGCGCCACGATTTCGGCATCGTCGATCCCGTCATCGCCGTGCTCGGTCTCAACCCGCATGCCGGCGAAGCCGGGCATCTGGGCGGCGAAGAGATTGCAGTGATCGAACCGGTCCTCGCCGCACTGCGTGAAGAAGGCCTGCAGCTGGTAGGCCCGTTGCCCGCCGACACCGCTTTTCTCCCAGCCAAGCTGCAGGGGTTCGACGCCGTGGTCGCCATGTACCACGACCAGGGCCTGCCGGTGCTCAAGTACAGCGGCTTCGAACGAGCGGTCAACCTCACTCTCGGCCTGCCCTACCCGCGCGTCGCCGTCGACCACGGCACCGCCCTGGACTTGGCCGGCCGAGGCATAGCCGATCCTACCAGCCTGTTCGCCGCCGCCGACACATGCGCGGGCATCGCGCGACGTCGCCACAACCGATCCTTGTAGAGCGGAGCTTGCTCCGCTGCTTTTCCCGGGCTGTGCGCTGGGAAAAGCCCACACAAGAACTTCGGGCCCAACCACCCGCTATCTGATTCGGTCCTGACGGGGATCGTGTCGCTTTTGTAGATCCGGGGCTGCCCGGACCGCAGTTGAGCTTGTGACAGGGCGAACCGGACAGGCCCTGGCGCTACGAAAAGCAGCGGAGCAAGCTCCGCTCTACAAAGCCAGGACGGTCACGGATAATCCGCGAATGACTCGATCCACCGCCTTCACCGAACCGGCCAAGAAACACCTCGGCCAGCACTTCCTGCACGAGCGCGGGATCATCAGCAAGATCGTGCAGGCAGTGGACCCGCAGCCCGGCGACCGCCTCGTCGAGATCGGGCCCGGCCAGGGCGCGATCACCTTCCCGCTGCTCGATCGCCACCACGAACTCACCGTCATCGAGTTCGACCGCGATCTGATCTTCCCGCTCACGGAAGCAGCGCGCGCGCATGGCACGCTCGAGGTCATCCATCGCGACGTGCTCACCGTCGACTTCAGCGCGTTGGCGCATAACGGCGGACCGATCCGCCTGGTCGGCAACCTGCCCTACAACCTTTCCTCGCCGATCCTGTTCCATGCAATGGAGCACGCCGCGGCGATCCGCGACATGCACTTCATGCTGCAGAAGGAAGTCGTCGATCGCATGGCGGCGGAACCGGGCAGCAAGGTGTACGGACGCCTAAGCGTGATGCTGCAGGCGTACTGCCGCGTCACGCCGCTGTTCACCGTGCCGCCGGGCGCGTTCCGTCCGCCGCCGAAGGTCGATTCGGCGGTAGTTCGTCTGATTCCGCGTGATCCCGCGACGATCGATGTCCGCGATCCGGCGAAGTTCGAAGCCGTCGTGCGCGATGCCTTCGGCCAGCGACGCAAGACGCTGCGCAATGCGCTGTCGCAGCAGTGCGATGCTGCGGCGATCGAGGCCGCAGGCGTGCGCCCGGACGCACGCGCGGAACAGATTGCGGTGGACGACTTCGTCCGATTGGCGAATTCGTTGTCGGACTAGAAGGCCGTCTCGTGGCAACCAGAATTACTGGTTGCCCATCGACGCCAGCCGCGCGTGCGGCATCAACATCACCGCGACGTACAACCTACCGCGGGCGAGCATCGCGCACTACACTGCCACCATGGAAAGCCTTTACGCCATCGACATCGATGTCGCTACCCGCTACCTCGACGATCAGTCCGAGCCGGAGCAGGACCGCTACGTCTTCTCCTACACCATCCGCATCCGCAACAGCGGCAACGTGCCCGCGCGGCTGCTGACGCGCCACTGGATCATCACCGACGCCAACGGCAAGACCGAAGAGGTCGAGGGTGAAGGCGTGGTCGGCGAACAGCCCTATCTGCGTCCCGGCGAAAACTTCGAATACACCTCGGGCGCGGTGCTGGAGACCGACCTCGGCACGATGCGCGGCGACTACCAGATGCTGGCCGACGACGGCACGCAGTTCAAGGCGCCGATTCCCGCCTTCACCCTGACCATTCCGCGGACGCTGCACTGATGGCTGTCTGGGCGATTGGCGACCTGCAGGGCTGCTACGACGCGACGCAACGGCTGCTCGAGCGGCTGGCCTTCGATCCTGCGCGCGATTCGCTGTGGTTCTGTGGCGACCTGGTCAACCGCGGCGGCCAGTCGGTGGAGACCCTGCGCCTGGTGCATTCGCTGCGCGCGAACAGCATCGTCGTGCTCGGCAATCACGATCTTTCACTGCTCGCCATCAGCGAGCGTCGCGAAGAAGAACAACGCAAGGTCAATCCCGACCTTCAGGGCGTGCTGTTCGCGCCGGACCGTGACGAACTGATCGGCTGGCTGCGCAAGCAGAAGCTGGTGCACGTCGATCGTTCGCTGGGCTGGATGATGGTGCACGCCGGGATTGCGCCGAAGTGGACCACGGCGATGGCCGAGCGCCACGCGCGCGAGGTGGAGGAGCGCCTGCATGGCGACCAGCCCGCGCGCCTGCTGAAGAACATGTACGGCGACAAGCCCGCATGGCATCCCAAGCTCACCGGCATCGACCGGCATCGCGCGATCATCAACATCTTCACCCGACTGCGTTACTGCTCGCCGCGCGGCCGCATTTCGTTCGAGGACAAGGGCGTGCCGGGCACGCAGCCGCCGGGCTTCTATCCCTGGTACGAAGTGCCGGGCCGCGTCGAGCGCGATCTGAAGGTCGTGTGCGGTCACTGGTCCACGCTGGGGCTGTTCATCGGCCATGGCGTGCATGCGATCGACACGGGGGCGGTGTGGGGCGGCAAGCTCACCGCCCTGCAGCTGGATACCGACGAACTGCGCGTCGTGCAGGTACCCGGCCGCGACGTGCCGGCAAATCCACCGCGCCCTCGCCCGCCGCACCGGCCGCCACAGGGCAAATAGGCTGCTGCACTGCATGCGAACGAAGGCAGTGAGGTCCGCATGCATGGCGCTGCTGCTGGTCGCCGCCCTGGCGGCTTGCTCACGCACATCGCAACCGACGGCCACAGCCTCCGACGCACCTGCGAGGCAACAGCCTGCCACTTCGCCTGCACTCCCGGCGCCTGCCCTGGTCACCGCAGCGAGGCGACAGATTGGCGTCACCGTCCGCTATGACCCGGCCTACGTGCGACTGCCCTATCCCGGCGGCGATGTGGCCGCAGACCGCGGCGTCTGCACCGATGTCGTGATCCGCGCATTCCGCACCCAGGGCCTGGATCTGCAGCAACGCGTGCACGAGGACATGCGTGCCCACTTCGGCGCCTATCCGAAGCAATGGGGCCTGCACGCGCCGGACGCCAATATCGACCACCGGCGCGTGCCGAACCTGCAGCGCTGGTTCGAGCGGCAACGCTGGAACTTGGAGATCAGCGCCCGGGCCGAGGCTTACCAGCCGGGCGACCTGGTGACGTGGGACCTGGGCGGCAACGTGCCGCACATCGGCATCGTGTCGGAACGTCGCTCGATATTCGGCCCACCGCTCATCATCCACAACATCGGCCGCGGCGCGCGCGAGGACAACATCCTCTTCGGATACCGCATCACCGGCCATTACCGGCCGCCGCTGGACCTTCAGCGCGTGGCGTCCACCCGCGAATAGTCGACGAACGCGAACGCGGACGCGTGCCGTGCATCCGCGGGGTGTTCCTCGCGGGAATCGATACGCCACCCGGATGGATCGAACGAAGGGAAGAAGGCGTCAGCGCCTTCTACTTCGGTATCGACGTGCGTGAGGTGCATGCGCGCGGCATCAGGCAGGCACAAGGTGTAGATCTCGCCGCCACCTATCACGCACAGCTCGTCGGCGCCGGACTCAACTGCGCGCTGTTGTGCCGCTTCCAGCGACGCCACCGCTTCCATGCCCGCGAAAGGCACCTGTCCCGAACGCGTGAGCACGAGATTGAGGCGGCTAGGCAATGCACGACCCAACGACTGTGCGGTCTTGCGCCCCATCAGCACCGGTTTGCCCAAGGTGAGCGCCTTGAAACGCTTAAGGTCGTCGGGCAGATGCCAAGGCAGCGCATTGCCGCGGCCGATGGCGTGATGGCGATCGAGTGCCGCGAGCAGTACGAGTGCGACGGTGCGATGGGGCGTCATGACTTCCGGAGGGTGGTGCGGTTGGCGTTGAGGCAGCGAGCTCAGGCGACCCTGTATTGCGTCGATCAGGCATGCACCCGCCGCGAAGCGGTTTCGACAAGAATGAATTGTTAGCCTTGCAGGCCGTAGTAGGCAGAGTACGAGCCGGCCAGTGTCAACGCGCTGGAGGCAGCGTACGCCAGCAACATCACCCCCGTGGCAATGGCTCCCTTTTTGAAGCCGCGCGACCGAAAGAAGTAGTAGGGCAAAGCAACAATGGCGAGCGCAATTACGCTCACGTTGAGCCACGGCGAACGTCGGTAACCGAGTTGAGTCGAGTCCAGCCGGTACCAGAAGAAGATTAGGGCGACGCCAATGAGCGTGAATGCCACTGCCGTTGGTGGAAATGGTCGGCCAGGGTAGAAGTACTGGTCTATGGCTCCGGACGCGAACGAAGCTATGGCCAGGATGGCAAGTACCAGGTTCTTATGATTCACGAAACTCTTCCCCTGCAAAGCTAACGTCTGGATCAAGGCGGCTTAGGCCTGAATGAATTGTTAGGTCGCCGCCTGTGATGTGCATCTATAGGCGACGAGCCGGAACTAGAAGGTCAAGCTCGCGGATCGCAGCTGAAGCTTTGGATATGGCCCAGGCCACCGACACTAGGTTGAGCAGTGGCGTGAGAAATGCGAGGTAAAAAAATAACTGAATGCTTGCAGCAATCTTCCGCGAACCCAGGAGTCTCGTGCGTTGCGCAAACTCGTTACTTTCCAGATCTCCCTCCCAAAGTTCCAACTGACGACAGACCATTGCGAATCCGACTATCGCTAGCAATGAAGTTGCAACCCAGAGCAGCGATGTAACTTTCCCAGGCATTTGCCAGCCACCCAGTAGGTCAGCCTGTCGCAGCACAATTTCGACCAGGAACGGGAGCTGAAAAAGCACGGCCGCGATTAGGAGCTTGCGCGCGAATTGCAGAGAACCCTTTTGTCGGCGAAGCGCATGAATCGACGCCATGCTGGTGAATCCTTGATGAGCGATGAAGGTCGGTGCGGCCTAACGCGCATCAGACCGCGACCGGCGCCTTGATCGCCGGCGCCGGATCGTAGTTCTCGATTGCGATGTCGTCGTAGCTGAAGCCGAAGATATCGCGCACTTCGGGATTGAGCTTCAGCTGCGGCAGCGGACGCGGCTGGCGCGACAGCTGCTCGCGCGCCTGGTCGTAATGGTTCGAATACAGGTGCGCATCGCCCAGCGTGTGCACGAAGTCGCCCACGCCCAGGCCGCAGACCTGCGCCACCATGTGCGTCAGCAGCGCGTAGCTGGCGATATTGAACGGCACGCCGAGGAAGATGTCGCCGCTGCGCTGGTAGAGCTGGCAGCTGAGCTTTCCGTCGGCGACATAGAACTGGAACATCGTGTGGCACGGCATCAGCGCCATGTGCGGCAGGTCGGCGACATTCCAGGCCGAAACGATCAGGCGGCGCGAATCGGGATTGCGCTTGATTTCATCGACCACCCACTGGATCTGGTCGATCTCCTTGCCGTCGGGACCGGCCCAGCGCCGCCACTGCTTTCCATATACCGGGCCGAGTTGGCCGTTGGCGTCCGCCCATTCGTCCCAGATCGAGACCTTGTTGTCCTTCAGGTAGGCAACGTTGGTGTCGCCCTGCAGGAACCACAGCAGCTCGTGCACGATCGAGCGCAGGTGCAGCTTCTTGGTCGTGACCAGCGGGAAGCCTTCGTTGAGGTCGAAGCGCATCTGCCAGCCGAACACGCTGCGCGTGCCGGTGCCGGTGCGGTCGGCCTTCTCGCTGCCGTGCTCGAGCACATGACGAAGGAGTTCCAGGTATTGCTTCATTGATTGGCTCTCCTCAGTGCGACAACGCCGGCTGCAACGTCGGCGAGCGACGCGACAGCCACAACCAGAACAGGCCCAGCGCGATTAGCGGCAGGCTCAACACCTGCCCCATCGTCAGCCAGCCGAAGGCGATGTAGCCGATCTGCGCATCCGGCACGCGGACGAATTCGACGACGAACCGGAACAGGCCATACAGCAGCGCGAACAGGCCGGACACCGCGTAGCGCGGTCGCGGTTTGCGCGAGTACCACCACAGCGCCACGAACATGACCAGGCCTTCGAGGCCCGCCTGGTACAGCTGCGAGGGATGACGCGCGAACTGGTCGAGCGCGCCGCTCGCGAACTGGGTCTGCAGCTGCTGCATCGACAGGCCCTGCAGATCCGGATCGGTCGGGAACACGACGCCCCAGCTCCCACCGGTCGTTTTGCCCCACAGCTCGCCGTTGATGTAGTTGCCGAGGCGGCCGAAGCCGAGACCGGGCGGCACCAGCGGGGCGATGAAATCGACGGTGTCGAACAGGTGCAGTTTCTGCCGACGCGACCACCACCACGCTGCGAACACGACACCGAGCAGGCCGCCGTGGAAGCTCATGCCACCCTGCCACACCTTGAACACCTGCAGCGGGTGTTCGATGTACGTGGGCAGGTCGTAGAACAGGATGTAGCCGAGGCGGCCGCCCAGCACCACGCCGAGCGCGCCATAGAAGATCAGATCGCCGTAGCCCTGCTCGTTCACGCCCGGTAGGCGCCCGGCGCGCACGCGCCGCAGTCCCAGCCACCAGGCGGCGATGAACGCCAGCAGGTACATCACGCCGTACCAGTGGATCTGCGGATGCACGCTGCCGAGGACGGGCAGGTTCCAGGTACCGAGGTCGAGGGCGATCGGGTCGATCTGGTGCAGTACGGTCATGCCGGGGAATGCTTCGCGGAGGACCTTCGTATTGTGCCCGAGCAGGACGACTCGGTGCCGGAACCGATTGCCCTCGCCCCGGGCTGCCACTTGTAGAGCGGAGCTTGCTCCGCTGCTTTTCCCGGCACCTGACGGCGCAGCGGAGCAAGCTCCGCTCTACAAGACCCGGAACAGCCGTCCTACAGCAGATGCGGCTCGTCGGGCAGCTCGTTCGTATCGACGTAGTCCGCGTCGCGCGGAAAGTGGGCTTCGACCAGTTCCGACAATGCCTCGATGCCACCC
Organism: Lysobacter tyrosinilyticus; assembly: GCF_054779815.1. Classification (NCBI taxonomy): domain Bacteria; kingdom Pseudomonadati; phylum Pseudomonadota; class Gammaproteobacteria; order Lysobacterales; family Lysobacteraceae; genus Lysobacter; species Lysobacter tyrosinilyticus. The sequence continues at coordinate 1,305,553 of NZ_BAAGXN010000001.1, read as the reverse complement.
AGGACTGCCGCTTCCGGCTCCCCTGCGCGCAACCGCTCCTCGATCAGCTGACACGCGCCGCGCCATTGCTCGGGACTGACCCGGTCATTGAAGCCGCGATCGGCAACGATCTCGATGCGGTGATCGGCCAGCAGCAGATAGAGCAGCACGCCGTTGTTGGCGTGGGTGTCCCAGACCCGCAGTTGCGCGAAGACTTCCTGCGCACGATCGCGTGCCTGCGCGCCCGCGAGTACCGCGCGGGGGTGCAATGCGCTCTCGACGGCGAAGCGAATCTCGCCGGTATGGCGCGCCTCGCTGGCCGCGATCGCAGCGGCAATGCGCTGCAGCGAATCCGACGAGAACAGGCGCCGCGAAGGCATGGCGAACAGGTGCTTGAGCAATCGCATCGCAGGCTCCTACCAGCTGCCGGAGGCGCCGCCGCCTCCACTCATGCCACCGCCGCCGGACCAACCGCCTCCGCCGCCGCCAAAACCGCCGCCGCCACCGAATCCACCACCGCCCCAGCCACCACCACCACCGAATCCGCCCCAATGACGGTCACCGGCATAACGGCCGCTGGGCAGACTGGCGAGGCCCACGAAGAAACCGATCAGACCGCCGATGCCGCCGGCCACCAGCGCGGAAGAAATCAGCCAGGCGACGCCACCGGCCGCGGCACCGCCCAACAGGCCGCGCAGGAATGAGGGCACCGGATTGAGGAAGGCGCGCGCGACCTGAGCCACGATGAAGGCCGCGAACAGTGCGAACAGAAATCCGCCGCCCGCGCCTCCTTTGCCTCTATGCCGCGTTTCTACCAGCGGCGCCGGCAATTCCTCGCCGTCGACAAGTTTCACGAGCACGGCCGTCGCGTCGACTAGTCCGCCATTGAAGTCGCCAGCACGAAATTTCGGTGCCATGTATTCGCTGATGACGCGAATGGCGGTCGCGTCCGGAATCGCGCCTTCGAGGCCGTAACCCGTTTCGATCTTCACGCGATGGTCGTTCTTTGCCACCACCACCAACAAGCCATCGTTGACGCCCTTGCGCCCGAGCTTGTACTCGTCGAACGCGCGCACCGCGTACTGCGCGATGTCCTCCGGCTCCGTGGTCGGCACGATCAGCACCTGCAGCTGGCTGCCCTTGCGTTGCTGCAAGGCCAATGCCTGCGCTTCCAGCTGCTGTTTGGTCGCCGCGTCCAGCGTCATCGTGGTGTCGATGACCGGACCGGTCAGCGGCGGAATCGCGGCCAGCTGCTGCGCCTGCGCTAACGCGCAGGCGCACATCAGCACGACGAGGACGATGAAACGCCGCAATATCACGGGCTCAAGGCGCCTTCAGCGCTCAGCCACCCGACGGAGCGGGCTGCTGCGCCGGCGGCTGCTGCGCCGGCTGACCGAAGTCGACCTTCGGCGCTTCCTGGATCTGCTGTTCGTTCTCGACGGTGAAGTTCGGCTTGGTCTGGTAGCCGAACACCTTCGCGGTGAGGTTCTGCGGGAACGAGCGGATGAAAGTGTTGTAGTCCTGCACCGACACGATGTAGCGCTGGCGCTCCACCGAGATGCGGTTCTCGGTGCCTTCCAGCTGCGCCTGCAGCTGCAGGAAGTTCTGGTCGGCCTTGAGCTGCGGGTAGTTCTCGCTGACCACCAGCAGGCGGCCGATCGCGCTCTTCAGTTCGGTCTGGGCCTGCTGGAACTGCTGGATCGAAGCCGGATCGTCCGCGTTGACGTTGATGCTGCCGACCTTGGAACGCGCCTCGGTCACCTGCGTCAGCACCTGCTGCTCGTGGGTGGCGTAGCCGCGCACGGTGGCGACCAGGTTCGGCACGAGATCGGCGCGGCGCTTGTAGACGTTGAGCACCTGCGACCAGGCAGCCTTCACCGCCTCGTCCTTCTGCTGGATGGTGTTGTAGCCGCAGCCGCTGAGCATGCCGGCCAGGCAGACCAGGACCAGCGTCATGAGGAGCTTGCGCATGGAATTCCCCTTAGTGGAGGCTAGGTGGTAACGATCCGTTCGTCGCGCATTGCAGCATCTGCCGGAATTAAGCCGGCGTGATGAGTCCATGCCCTGCGCGCCGTCGTTCTGCTCCTCCCCTTTTCGCGCAGCGAAAGGGGGAGGTTGGGAGGGGGTGCGTTTGCTGTTGTTGTTTAGACAACAACAATCGTGTCTGTGGCACTTCGTACCCCTCCCCGGCCCTCCCCTTCGCTAGGCGAAAGTGAGGGAGAAAAGGCCTCAGTCCGCCTCGACCCGCCGCATCGCGTTGCGCTTGGCCCAGAGATTCAGGCACTCCACCAGCGCGGAGAAGCCCATCGCGCCGTAGAGGTAGCCCTTCGGGATATGCAGTTCGAAGCCGTCGGCGATCAGGTACGCACCCACCAGCACGATGAAGGCCAGCGCCAGCATCTTGATGGTCGGGTTGCGCTCGATGAAGTGGCCCAGCGGCGTGGCGGCAAGCAGCATCACCGCCACGGCGAGCAGGATCGCGGCGACCATCACCGGCGTCTGGTTGGCCATGCCGACCGCAGCGATCACCGAGTCCAGCGAGAACACGATGTCGATCACGGCGATCTGCGCGATCACGCCCAGAAACGACACCGCCGGCTTGGTGTGCACATCCTCGGACTCGTCCTCGCCGATGATCAGGTCCTTGATCTCGGCAGTGCCCTTCACCAACAGGAACACGCCACCCAGGATCAGCACCAGGTCGCGCATCGAGATGCCCTGGCCGAACACATGGAACAGGTCGGTGGTCAGGCCCGCCAGCCACGCCAGCGTCAGCAGCAGACCGATACGCGTGAGGCAGGCGACGGCGATACCGAACTTGCGCGCCTTCTCGCGCTGCATCAGCGGCAGCTTGCTCACCGCGATGGAGATGAACACCAGGTTGTCGATACCCAGCACGATCTCGATCGCGCTCAAGGTGACCAGGGTGATCCACGTTTGCGGGTCGGTTAGCAGTTCGATCACTTGCGCAGTCTCGGTAGGACGGGCCTCGGCCCGCCGTCAGGCATATCGGGGAATTTGATGAGTCCGCGTTACAGGAAACGCGGCACCAGGATCGCGCCCCACACCAGCAGGACGTTCATCATCAGCACGAAGACCGCCGCCGAGCCCATGTCCTTGGCGCGGCCGGCAAGCTCGTGGAATTCCGGACCGTAGCGTTCGATCACCGCTTCGATCGCCGAGTTCAGCAGTTCGGTGCTCATCACCAGCAGGATCGACCCGATCATCAGGATGCGCTCCACCGGGGTCTGGCCCAGCCACCAGCCAACCGGGGCCAGCAGCACGAACAGGTAGACCTCGAGCCGGAACGAGGACTCGTGGGTCCACGCGGCCCGCAGCCCCTGCATCGACCACTTGGCGGCCTTCAGGATGCGCGCGGGATCGCGCGGAAGATGACCGGTGGTATCAGCCATGGCCCACCTCCCGTGACTCGGGGAGGGCGCGCAGCAGCGGAGAAATCGACTCGAAAATCGGCATGGAAAGTAGTTCCGGTACGGCCGTAACGGGCCGGGCGACGCGGCGTGAAGCGCCGTAATCAGCCCGGGATTCTGCCACAAGCGTGCCACCCCCCGCCCCTGACCAACGACCGCCCGCCGATTCACCGGAACGGGCAAGAACGATCATTGCCGGCTAACGCGGCCGGGCGCAGCCTGCCGTCTCTTCTCCCCGCAAGGAGCACCGCAATGTCCGTGAATCCCGTTCCCGAGGGCTACCACTCGGTCAATGCCTACCTGATCGTCGACGATGCCGCCAAGGCGATCGCGTTCTACGAACGGGCCTTTGGCGCCGAGGAGCTGTATCGCCTGCCGATGGGCGACAAGATCGGTCATGCCGAAATCCGCATCGGCGATACCCAACTGATGCTGTCGGACGAATGGCCGGACATGCAGGCGCTCGGCCCGAACAAGCGCGGCGGCGCGACATCCAGCTTCGTCATCTACGGTCCGGACGCCGACGCGGCCTGGGAGCGCGCGGTGAAGGCCGGCGCGAAACCGGAGCGTCCGGTGAAGGACGAATTCTGGGGCGATCGCATGGGCACGGTAATCGACCCGTTCGGGCACAAGTGGTCGCTTGGCACGCATGTGCGCGACGTGAGTCCGGATGAAATGCGCGAAGCGATGAAGGAGTGGTCGAAGCAGCAGAGCGCCAACGCCTGACGCACCCTACAGCCGGCGGCGAGGTGTGATTGCGCCTCGCCGTCTCTGCTTCCAGCCAGCCGGGGCGCGCACCTACTTCTCGTCGCGGAAGATTCCCGTACCGCGCGAACCATCCGGCTTGATCCACGCGCGATACATGCCGCTGGTGTTGAACGGCATCGCGATATTTCCGTCGCGGTCCAGCGCAATCGCACCACCGTCACCGCCGGCCGCGGGAACGATCTTGTTCACCACTTCATCGGCGGCCGCTGCCAGCGCATCGCCGCGATAGGCCACGCGCGCGCAGATGTCGTGCGCCACGGCATTGCGGATGTAGAACTCGCCCCAGCCGGTACCCGAAACGCCGCAGCGATCATCGGCCCAGGTGCCGGCGCCGATCACCGGCGAATCGCCCACGCGCCCCCAGCGCTTGTTGGTCATGCCGCCCGTGCTGGTCGCCGCGGCGATGTGACCCTGCGCATCGAGTGCCACCGCACCGACGGTGCCGAAGTACTTGCCCTTCTCGACGATGGCGGCGCCGGCGCGCTCCTTGGCCTGCGCGGCTTCGAGCTGCTTGCGGCGGCGCTCGGTATCGAACCAGTTGTTGGGCACGCGTTCGATTTCCGGACGGGTGTCGGCGAATTTCTCCGCTCCCATTCCCGCCAACATCACGTGCGGGCTGTGTTCCATCACCGCGCGTGCCAACCGGATCGGATTGCGCACCGTAGTGACGCCGGCGACGGCACCTGCGCGACGGGTGTGTCCTTCCATGATCGAGGCATCGAGCTCGTGCTTGCCCTCGGCATTGAATACCGCGCCCTTGCCGGCGTTGAAATGCGGCGACTCCTCCAGCACCACGATTGCCGCTTCCACCGCATCCAAAGCGGTGCCGCCTTTCGACAGCACCGCATTACCCGCATCGAGTGCGCGGTTCAACGCAGCGCGAACTTCGCGTTCGTCCTGCGCGCTCAGGGCGCTGCGTTCGATCACGCCGGCACCACCGTGGATCACCAGTGCGGTCTTCGGCTTGTCTTCGGCGTGGGCGGTAATGGCGGCGAGTGCGAGCAGGAGGACGGAAAGGCGACGCATGGCTGGCTCCGGAAGGTGCCGGCCAAGCATAAAGCGCCGCTCCTGGCTTTGTAGAGCGGAGCTTGCTCCGCAGCTCTCCCAGACCCGCGCCTGGCTTGGCGCGACAACAAATCCAGAAGCAGCGGAGCAAGCTCCGCTCTACAAAGAATGCGGTCTACCGCAGGAAAGAGCGCGTGCCGGGCGAGCCAGGCACCTACTGCTGGCGCAGGGCTTCAATCGGATCCAGTTGCGAGGCCTTGCGCGCCGGGTAGTAGCCGAAAAACAACCCGGTGGCGATCGAGAAGCCCGCCGCCAGGGCGACGACCTGGCCATTGAGCGCCACCGGCAGCGAACCAAAGCGTCCCACCAACAGGGCCCCCACCACGCCTAGCGCAATGCCGATTACCCCGCCGATCAGCGAGATCAGCATCGCTTCGGCCAGGAACTGGCGACGGATGTCCGCGGGGCCCGCACCGACTGCCATGCGAAGGCCGATCTCGCGGATCCGCTCGGTCACCGACACCAGCATGATGTTCATGATGCCGATGCCACCCACCACCAGCGAGATCGTCGCCACTGCGCCGAGCAGCAGCGACATCAGCCGCGTGGTCTGGGTGCGCGTGGCCACGACTTCGGCGATGTTGCGCACGCTGAAATCGTCGTCGTCGCCGGGCTGGATCTTGTGACGCTGGCGCAGCAATGCCTCGACTTCGCCCTGCACATAGTTGACGTCTTCCGCCCGCGTCACGCCCAGTGCGATCTGCTGCACCGCGCCCGGCGGAACATTGGAGGCGCCCATCAAGCGACGGCGCGCGGTCTCCAGCGGCACCAGCACGATGTCGTCCTGGTCCTGGCCGAAACCGCCCTGGCCCTTGGGTTTCAGCACGCCAGCCACGGTGAATGGAACGCGACCGATGCGAACCGTCTGGCCCACCGCATCCTCGTCGGCGAACAGTTCACGACGCACGGTCTCGCCGAGCAGCACGGTCTTCGCGCCGTTGTAGTCGCTGCTCTCGAAGGCATTGCCGTCCTGGATCTCCCAGCCATTGATGGCGAAGAAATCCGGCTGCACGCCCTGCCACTGCGTCGACCAGTTGTTCTCGGCGTACACCACCTGCGTGCCGCCACGCAGCATCGCGGCGACGTACTGCACTTCGGGAATTTCGTCGCGGATCGCGCCGGCATCGGCTTCGTTCAACGAGAAGCGGCTGCCCGCAGCGATACGCGCACCGCCACCGCCGAAGCCACCGGCACCGCCGATGTCGAGGCGGTTGGAACCCAGCCCTGAAACAAGCTTGTCGATCTCGGCCTGCGTGCCCTGTCCGACCGACACCATCACGATCACCGCGGCGATGCCGATGATCACGCCGAGCGAGGTAAGTGCGCTGCGCAGCCAGTTGCCGCGCAGGGCGAAGATGGCGGTGTGGAGGACTTCAATGAAATTCATTGCGAGGTTGCCGCTTTGTCCCCTCCCTTTGCGCGCAGCGCAAGGGGAGGGTTAGGGAGGGGTGCCTTTGCTTCTGCGTTTGTTTTTGGAAAGGCCCATTCGCGCCTTCGGCGCTCATACCCCTCCCCAACCCTCCCCTTCGCCTGCGGCGAAAGGGAGGGAGAAAGGCGCAGCGTCACGGCGATCACGGCGCACTTCCTTCATGCAGCTCACCGTCGCGCATGACGAAGATGCGGTCGCAATGCTGCGCCACATCCGGATCGTGGGTGATCAGCACGACAGTGTGGTCCTCCTGCTGCAGGCGTTTGAACAACGCCAGGATTTCCTCGCCAGTGCGACTGTCGAGCGCGCCGGTGGGTTCGTCCGCGAGCAGGATCGGCGGACGGTTGATCAGTGCGCGCGCTATCGCCACACGCTGCTGCTGGCCGCCGGAGAGTTCACTGGGGCGATGGCCGGCGCGCTCGGCCAGACCTACCGCCTGCAGTGCATCACGCGCCCGCTGCATCCGCTCCTCGCGGTGCACATTCGCGTAGCCCATCGGCATGGCGACGTTTTCCAGCGCATTCATGCGCGGCAGCAGATTGAACCCCTGGAAGACGAAGCCGATCTTCTCCAGGCGCAGCGCGGCGCGTTGCTCGGCATCCAACGTCGCGACATCGATGCCATCGCACAGGCACGTGCCGCTGGAGGGTGTATCGAGACAGCCGAGCAAGTTCATCAACGTCGACTTGCCCGAGCCCGACGGCCCCATGATTGCGACGAATTCGCCGGAGCCGATGCGCAGATTCACGCCACGCAGGGCCACGACTTCCGCTTCGCTACCGGGCGAATACACTTTGCCCAGCGCGCGGGTTTCGATCACGGAGTTGGTTGTCACCGCCGCACTCATTGCTTGCCGCGTCCGCTACCCACGACGATCTCGTCGCCCTCGTGGATATCGCCGGACACCTCGGTGTTGCTGCCATCCGAAGCGCCCACGCGCACCGTCACGGCCTGTGGCTTGCCATTCACCAGCTTGTAGATGGGAGCGCGACGCGAACCGAGCAGGGCCGCGACTTCACTCTCCCACTGGGTCTTCTGGCGTTCGTCGAGTGTGGCCTTGAACGCGGCGAACTGCTGGTTGAAACGCTCGGCCATGCGCTGACGCATGGCGCCACCGTTACCGCCGCCAGTGCTGCCACGGTTGTTGCCGCCGCCAGTCGGACCACGCCCGAACAGGGTCGCGCCGGAATTCTGTGCCGCCGGCGCCGCCATGCGCGCCGCCGCTCGCTGTTTCATCACTGCCAGCGCCTGATCGAACACCGCCTGCTGCTCGATATTGAGCTGCAGGGATTTCGCGATGCGCTCGAAATCCTGGGCGAAGCCGCCGCGGCCGCCGCCTTGTTGCGTGCCGGCCTCGGCGCTCTCGTCGTCCGGCTTGTAGCGCAGTGCGGCGTTGCTCACGCGCAGCACGTCATCACGATGACTGACTTCGATCTCGGCATTGGCGGTCATGCCCGGCAACAGCGACTGGTCGGCGTTGTCGACCGTCACCACTACCGGATAAGTGATCACGTTGCTGGTATTGGTGGCTGCCAGGCGTACCTGCTTCACCTTGCCGCGGAAGCGACGCTCCGGGAATGCGTCCACGGTGAAGCCGACTTCGAGGCCCGGCTTCACCTGACCGATGTCGGCCTCGTCGACGGCGAGCAGGATCTCCATCTGCGACAGGTCTTCGGCAATCTGGAACAACACCGGCGCCTGCAGGCTCGCAGCCACGGTCTGGCCCGGTTCGACCGAGCGCGACAGGACCACGCCATCGACCGGCGAGCGGATCACCGTGCGCTGCAGGTTGAGTCGCGTGGTCTGCGTGGAAGCCGTCTGCTGGTTGATCTGCGCCTGCGCCGATGCCACCTGCGCGCGTGCCTGGTCGCGCGCTGCGCGGGCCAGATCGAGATCACCGCGCGCGATCAGCTGCTGCTGCGCGAGTTCGTCCTTGCGGTTGTAGTCGACTTCGGCATTGCGCAGCGTCGCCTGCGCGGTCGCCAGGTTCGCGCGCGCGGCGTTGATCTGCGCACTGCCCTGCGCGATCTGTGCCTCGTAGGTGCTGGGATCAATGCGGGCGATGACCTGCCCCTTTTTCACGTGGTCGTTGTAGTCGACCAATACGTCGGTGACCTGGCCAGAAATCTGGCTGCCGACGTCGACTTTGGACGTGGCATTGAGCGCGCCGGTCGCGGAAATGGTGACGCGGATGTCGCCGCGATCGACCTTCGCGGTGCGATAGGCTGAAGCGGCTTCTTCACTGCTGCGATGATGCCAGTAGTAGACGCCGCCGGAGACGACGGCGAGCGCGACGACGGCAATGGCGATTGGGCGTGACCAGGCGGATGGCTTGCGGGCGGGCGAAGGCTTGCGGGGGGCGCTCATGGACACGGCAAAGAGGAAGTCGATGGATATAACGCTCGAACAGGCCCTCGGTTGACAAGCCCCCCGAGCCTTGGCGAGAGATGTCGAACTGCCTGATCAGGCAAAGCGGATCGTTGCGACGGTCCCCTGCCCCGCCTGGCTCTGCAGGCTGACCGGCCAACCAAAACGTTCGCCCAGGCGTCGCACGATCGACAGCCCCATGCCGCGGCCCTCGTCACGGGCGGGATCGGCGCGATAGAACGGGTCGAAGGCCTTGATCAGCGTTTCCGGGGTCATGCCGATACCGGTGTCGTGGATCTCGATGCGCTGCGGAGTCAGGTGCAGTTCGATGCGACCGATGTCGGTAAAACGCACCGCGTTGCCAAGCAGGTTGCCGATCATCACCGCAAGCACGTGCGGCGGCGCGAACAGCTTCGGTGCACCGTCATCGATGACTTCCAGCGCGATCGGCCGCCCCGCCAGCAGCGGCTGCACGCGCGCGACCTCGTGCGCGATGACTTCGCGTACGTCGAAGTCTTCGCTCAGCGGCTCGACTTCCGCTTCGCGCGCGAGGATCAGGAAGGCATCGATCACTGCTTCCATGTCACGCCCGGCACGCTGCACGCGCGCCAGCGAACGCAACTGGCGCTCGCTGGTGTCCGGAGCGGCGAGCATCAAATCGGTAGCGACGCGAATGACGGTGAGTGGCGTGCGAAGTTCGTGGCTGGCATCGCGGGTGAAGTCGCGTTCGCGCTGGACGAAATTGGTCACGCGGTCGGCGAGGTCGGTCAACGCTCCCGTCAGCTGGCGCACCTCATTGCCGGAATCCGGTGGCAACCGGTTCGGCCGGATGGCGGACGTATCGGGTGCGCGCGGATCCCAGGCTTCGACCACGTCCGCCAACCAGCTGACCGGCACCACCAGGCGCTTGGTCGTGCGATAGGTCAGCCAGGCCATGAAGTACGACGTGAGCAACGCAAGGAGCAGTGCGCCCACGAGCGTCCAGAGAATCACGTAGTCGATCACTTCCGTTTCGATCGCCACTGCGAAGCGGCCGGCCGGTCGCTCGCTGACGAAAACATAGTTATTGAAGGCGAGCTGGTTGAAGCCCTCTGGCAGCTCGCGTACGGACATCGGTTGCGAATCCACGCCGCCACCGGCTGGTACGAACCAGCTGTTGAAGGTGCGACCGCGCAGGAGCGCGGCATTGGCGTCCTTGGGCTGCTCGATCCAGAAACGCGAAGTTTCGCGTTTCGCGAATGCGTAGACGATGCTCTGCCGGACCGCCAATCCCAGCGCAAGAATGAACAGGAACAGCACTATGCTGGCTACCAGGGCCTGTGCGATGAAAGCCAGCTTGATTTTGCGCGGAAGGCCTTGGGTCATGCGTGCCCGGGTCAATCCGGCGGTTGCGAGATGTCGGCGATCCGGTAGCCCGCGCTTTGCACGGTATGCAGCAATTGCTTGTCAAACGGTTTGTCGATGGTCTTGCGCAGGTTGTAGAGATGGCTGCGCAGCGTGTCCGAATCCGGCAGGCCATTGCCCCAGATCTCGCGCTCGATTTCCTGACGACTGACCACGCGCGGCGACTCCCGCATAAGGATGGTCAGCAGGCGCAGGCCAATCGGAGACAGCTGCAGCTCGGTGCCCCCACGGGTCACGCGCAGGCTGGCGGGATCGAGGACGAGGTCGGCGACCTTCAGGACTTCACCACCGACCTGGCGGCGTTCGCGCCGGATCAATGCGCGCAGCCGGGCCTCGAGCTCCTGGATCGCGAAGGGTTTGGTCAGGTAATCGTCGGCGCCAACAGAAAGGCCATTCAGCTTCTCGTCCAGCGTGTCGCGGGCGGTCAGCATCAACACCGGCGTCGATTTGTGCGCTTCCTCGCGCAGCTTCTTGCAGACCTCGATGCCATCCATGCGCGGCAGCATGAGATCCAGCACGATCACGTCGTAGCTGTTTTCGGTGGACAGCCGATAGCCGTCCACGCCGTCGGCCGCGAAATCCACTTCAAACCCACGACCTTCCAGATACTCACCCACCATCTCGGAGATATTGCGGTTGTCCTCGACTATGAGGACCAGTCCGCCATCGCGCGTCGTTTGCATGACAGGGCTCCCGTTCGACTTCAGGTTTGTGAAGATGCACGGTGGAGGGTAATCGCTCCGTGAAGAGCGGGCCCAAGGCAGGCAAAATGGCGGTTCATCTTCCTGTCTCAATTTGCCTTGGCGACCCCATGATCGACCGCTTCTATCCCGCGCTGCTGCTGCTCGGCTCCAATGTATTCATGACGTTCGCCTGGTACGGCCACCTGCGCTACAAATCGGCACCCCTGACCACCGCCATCATCGCCAGCTGGGGCATCGCGCTGTTCGAGTACTGCCTGATGGTGCCGGCCAATCGCCTTGGCAGCGCGATGTACTCGGCGCCGCAACTCAAGGGCATGCAGGAAGTGATTACCCTGCTGGTGTTCGCCGGTTTTTCGACCTGGTACCTGGACCAGCCATTGAAGTGGAATCACTGGGCCGGCTTCGGTCTTATCGTCGTGGCGGCGTGGTTGATCTTCCGCGAGTGAATGCTGACGTCGAAGGCCTCGACACACCTGCTGGTGCGACCCAACCCTAGAACTTGATTCGCCCGATGACGATGTCCTTGAACATCACCCAGTCGCCGGCGAACGAATAGAACGGATGCTTGAACGTTGCCGGCCGGTTCTTCTCGAAGAAGAAATGCCCCACCCACGCGAAGCCATAGCCGCAGAACAACGCCGCCAATATCCACCAGCCGGTGCGGCTCCAGATCGCCAGCCCCAACAGCACCAGCACACCGCAGCTGCCGATGAAGTGCAAACGGCGCGAAGTGCGGTTGCTGTGTTCGCTCAGATAGAACGGATAGAACTCGCGGAAACTGTTGAAGCGGCTCATCGTCCCCTCGTCCGTTGTAGAGCGGAGCTTGCTCCGCTGCCTTTGCCTTCCACGTGCTCCGTAGCTGACGCATGAGCGGAGCAAGCTCCGCTCTACAAGGGGCTAGCCGAGCTTGGCTTTCTCGTCCACCTTCGCCCGTTCCCACAGACGATCCTGCGCTTCCAGCGACAGGGCGGCAAGCGCGACATCCGAGGCCTCGGCCAGTGATTCCATCGCGCGGAAGCGGCGCTCGAACTTGAGGTTGGCGCGCCGCATGGCGGCGCCTACATCGACCTTCGCGTGCCGGGCGATATTGGCGGCAACGAACAACAGATCGCCGATTTCATCCTCGAGCCGATCGCGCGCCGCGAGGTCATCGGGCTGTTGCGCGATCGCGCTGAACTCCGCCCGTACCTCTTCGATTTCCTCGTGGAGTTTGGCGATCACCGGCGTGATATCCGGCCAATCGAAACCCACTGTCGCCGCACGCTTCTGCAGCTTCACCGCACGCTGCCACTCGGGCAGGCCGCGGGCAATGCCGGCGAGTACGGAGGTGTCGGCATGGCCCGAAGATTCGCGCTCGCGGCGCTTCTGTTCTTCCCACGCCGCTGTCTGTGCTTCCGAATCCTCGACGGTGGCGTCGGCGAAGACATGCGGGTGGCGACGGATCATCTTGTCGCTGATCGCCGCGACCACGTCGCCAAAAGCGAAGCTGCCCTGCTCTTCCGCCATCCGGGCATGGAACACTACCTGCAGCAACAGGTCGCCCAGCTCGTCCTTCAACGCGTGCAGATCGTTGCGGTCGATCGCGTCGGCGACTTCGTACGCTTCTTCGATCGTATACGGCGCGATCGTGGCGAAGGTCTGCTCCACGTCCCAGGGACAGCCGCCATCCGGGTCGCGCAGGCGCGCCATGATCGCGAGCAGCGTGTGGATGTCGCGGTGATCGTGCGGCAAGTCGTTCATGCTCACCTGTCGTGGAGCAGATTGAAATCGTTGAAATTCGAGATGCGCCAGACGTCAGGCGCCCATCCACTGCCGCCACGGCAGCGCGGCATCGCCGAGCGCGACGAAATCGCCATTGAGCACGGTATCGCGCTGGTTGTAGCGGAACGGCCGGCCTTGCGGGTCCAGCACCGCACCGCCCGCGCCCTCAAGTACGCACTGACCCGCGGCGGTGTCCCATTCGCTGGTGGGACCGAAGCGCGGATAGACATCGAGGCTGCCTTCGGCAATCCGGCAGAACTTCAGCGAGGAGCCCAGGCCCAGCAGCTCGACTTCGCCCATGCGATCGATGAAGCCCTGGGTGCGTGTATCGCGGTGCGAACGGCTGGCAGCCACGCGCAACGGCGCCCGTGCCGGCGCACGCGCGCGCACCGCGGTGTCGCGACCGTGTTCGCGCAGGAAGGCGCCGAGTTCTGCGCTGCCGTGCCACAACTGACCGGTGACCGGCGCCTGGATCACGCCGAACACGGCGACACCGTCTTCCACCAGCGCAATGTTCACGGTGAACTCGCCGTTGCGCTTGACGAATTCGCGGGTGCCGTCGAGCGGATCCACCACCCACAACCGATGCCAGTGCCGGCGTGTGTCCGTGGAAACCTCGTGCGCCGACTCTTCCGACAACACGGGGATATCCGGCGTGATCCGCGCCAGGCCATCGACGATGCAGCGGTGCGAAGCCAGATCGGCCGCGGTAAGCGGCGAATTGTCGTCCTTGTGCTCCACTGCGAATTCGCTGTCGTAGATGCCAAGGATCGCCGCGGCGGCGTCCTGCGCGAGGGCAATCACTTCCTCGCGAATGCCGGCGTCGATGATGTTGCCAATGCTCACGCTTGCATCCTCAGCCACTCTCGGGCGATGAACAGGGCCGCGATACTGCGGCCTTCGGAAAAGTCCTCGCGCAGGATCAGCTCGTGGAGCGCGTCGAGCTTCCACGGAATCACTTCCAGCTCCTCCGGCTCATCGCCGGGCAGGCGCTCGGGATAAAGATCGCGTGCCACCACCAGCTGTGCGGTGTGGCTCATGTAAGTCGGCGCGAGGGTGATGTCGCGCAGCAGGGTGAGCGAATGCGCACCGTAGCCGGCTTCTTCCTTCAACTCGCGATCGGCGGCCTGCAGCGCGGTCTCGCCGGCATCGATGCGACCCTTGACCAGTCCGAGCTCGTATCGGTGCATGCCAGCGGCGTATTCGCGCACCAGCAGCACGGTCTCGGCATCGAGCATGGGCACGACGATCACGGCACCGTGACCGCGGCCGTGCAGGCGCTCGTAACGGCGGCGTTCGCCGTTGGCGAACTCGAGATCGAGGCGCTCCAGGCGATACGGGCCGGCCTCGTGCTCGGTGATGCCGTGGATGATGGGCAGACGGCGGGACATGCGGATTTGGGGGGAGATGTTCCGGAGAACCGTCGTCCCAGGCGGGGCGAGGGACGACAGCGGAGTAGGACCTTGGCCCTCGCCGGCCGATAATGGCCGGATGCAGGACTTGAACAAGACGATGATAGCCGAGGCCGATGCATGGCGTTCGCGTGACCTGGCGGTGCTCTGGCACCCCTGCACGCAGATGCGTGAGCACCCCGACACGCTGCCGCTGTTGCCCATTGCGCGCGGCGAAGGCCCGTGGCTGATCGGCCGCGACGGACACCGCTACCTCGATGCGATCAGCAGCTGGTGGACCAACCTGTTCGGCCATGCCGAGCCGCGCATCGCCGCGGCTATCGCCAAGCAGGCCACGACGCTGGAGCATGTGATCCTCGCCGGCTGCTCGCACGCACCCGCCGTGGAGCTCGCCGAACAGTTGCTCCGGATCGCCCCGCGCGAGGCCGGCCGCGAGCCGCTGGCCAAGGTCTTCTACGCGGACAATGGCTCGGCCGGCGTGGAAGTCGCGCTGAAGATGGCCTTCCACTGGTTCCGCAATCGCGGAGAACTCCAGCGCACGAAGTTCGTGGCGCTGGAAAACGGCTATCACGGCGAGACGATCGGCGCGCTGGCGGTGGGCGACATCCCGCTGTATCGCCGCGTGTACGCACCGCTGCTGGCGGAAGCATTGTTCGCGCCTTCGCCCGACGCCTATCTGTGCGAACCGGGCGAAACCACGGCCCAGCGGGCTCAGCGCGCCGCCGACAGCCTGCGCGAGCTCCTCGAACGCCATGGCGGCGAAATCTGCGCCCTGATCCTCGAACCGCGCGTGCAGTGCGCCGGCGGCATGCGCATGCACGATCCGCTGTATCTGCGGCTGGTGCGGGAGTTGTGCGATGAACACGGCATTTTCCTGATCGCCGACGAGATCGCGGTCGGGTTCGGTCGCACCGGCACGTTGTTCGCATGCGAACAGGCGCCGGCGCGCGACGGCGGCACCACCGGCATCCAACCCGACCTGCTGTGCCTGTCGAAGGGACTTACCGGCGGCTCGTTGCCATTGGCCGCGGTGCTGACCACACAGCGGATCTATGACGGTTTCCTCGACGACTCGCGCGAACGCGCCTTCCTGCATTCGCACAGCTACACCGGCAATCCTTTGGCCTGTGCGGCAGCGCTGGCTTCGCTGGGCATCTTCGCCAGCGATGACGTGATCGCCCGCAACCGCGATACCGCGGCGCGCATGACGCAACTTGCGGCGTCGTTTGCCGAGCATCCGCAGGTCGCTGATGTGCGCCAGGCCGGCATGATCGTGGCTTTCGAATTGACGAAAAACGGCGACAAGCGGATGCCGTTCGATTCGGCGGCCCGTATTGGTTTGCGGGCGTATCGCGCCGCACTGTCCCGCGGCGTATTGCTGCGCCCGCTGGGCGACATCCTCTACTGGATGCCACCGTATTGCGTCGACGAAGACGCGCTGGCGTTGTTGGCCGACGTGACGCGCACTGCCATCGACGAAGCGACCGCGGAGCTCGCCTGATGCGCCTGACCCGAGTGCATGTCGATACGGCGCTTTCGCCGGGCGCGGAACTGGACCTTCCCGAAGGCGTGGCCGCCCATCTCTCGCGGGTGTTGCGCCTGTCGATCGGCGACGAATGCGTGCTGTTCAACGGCGACGGCCATGATTACCTGGCCCGCATCGTCACCCAGGACAAGCGCGGGTTGCGGGTTGCGGTTTCGGGCAGCCAGCCGGTCGACAACGAATCCTCGCTTCGTCTCGTACTGCTCCAGGGCGTGGCGCGCGGCGAGAAGATGGACCTGATCCTGCAGAAGGCGACTGAACTCGGCGTGGCTTCGATCGCGCCGCTGTGGTCGCAGCGCAGCGAAGTGAAGCTGGACGGAGCACGCGCGGAAAAGCGTCTGGCGCATTGGCGTGGCGTGGTGGCATCCGCCTGCGAGCAATGCGGCCGCGCGCGGGTACCGGAAGTCGCCGCACCCGTATCGCTGGCAGCGGCGGTGGATGCGCTAGCTGCGGGCGGTCTGCGCCTGATCCTGGATCCAGAGGGCGAACTCGCGCTGTCGCAGCTTTCCGCGCAAGCCGACACCACCGTCGTGCTGGCCGTGGGCCCGGAGGGGGGCTGGTCGCCGACCGATCGCGAACAGTTGCGTGCCGCCGGCTTCCAGGGAATGAAGCTGGGACCACGCATCCTGCGCACGGAGACCGCGGGCCTGGCGGCGATTGCCGCATTGCAATCGCGCCTGGGCGATCTGGCCTGATGAAATGAAACCGGATCCCGGCTTGCGCCGGGATGACGAAACGGTCTTCACACCTTTAAGCAAACCTACCGGGCGTACGCCGAACGGAGGGTGTGGTAACTCGAATTCAAGCGTGGGCCGCGTCGGCAACCACGCCTGCAGGGATCACGCGGCTTGTGCCTGCGCCAGCGCGTTGCCGATCAGGACTTCGATGGCCTCAAGGTCGGGGATGTAGGCCTCGTCCTCGTTGAGCCAGACGCGCGCGTGCACACCCTGCGGCAGGAATTCGCCCGGATCCTGCTGGAGGCGATCCGGCGACACGGTCACCAAGCGCGGGAAGCCCTGGGTCAGGATGGCGAAGTACGGCTGCTTGGGATCGCCACCCAATGCCTTGAGCACCACGACTTTGCTGCCCAGGCCGCCGGCTTCTGGCGCGATGTCGGCCATGCGCGAGAACGCGATCAGCGGCAACTCCCAGCCACGCCAGCGGATGCGGCCGAGCAGCCACTCCGGCGCCCCTTCGATCGGCGACGGCGGCGCAAACGACATCACCTCGGCAATCGTCGCGTTCGGCAGCAGCAGGCGCGCGCGAGCCACGGCAATCAACACGCCTCGAATATCGTTCTGCTGTTGGGTGCTGTGCTCTGCGGTGTTCATCTGTATTCCCGGAATTCTCTAGTGCAGCTTGCTCAGTGCCAGCGCTCGGCGAGGCGCCGCGCCAGATCCTGAGGCTTGCCCGATTGGCCGCCACGCGCGGCCAGCGCGGCTGGCGCGGCAACGTCGTAACAACCATCCAATGCCTGACCGGCAACCAGCGTGCCGGAGGCGGCCAGCTTCATGACCGCATCCACCTGCGTCGCGTCGGCGCCGCTCAGCATCAGTACGGCGCTGTCGCTGGCGGGCAAGCCGGTCAGCAGATCGGCCGGAGCGTCGTTGAACGCCAGCCCCTGCCCGTTTTCATGCAAGCCAACCGTCGGCGGAAGAATGTAGACCGTCGCCGTTTCGAGCGTGTCACCGCTGGCGGCCAGCTTGACCGGCAACGTGGTGGCACGCTGCATCTGCGCTACGAGCTTGTCGTAATGACCGCCGTCGAGGCGCTGCTGTACAAGTACGGCGCGCGGGAACGCGGCCGGCAAGGCGCCCAGCAACTGACGCACGGCGTCGGGACCACCAATGCCCGCCATGATCAGCACCGCACCGCGCGTAGGCGCACTCGTGCGGTGGTCGACGAGTTCCATTTCGGCGATGCGCGCGTGCAGGTCCGCCATGTCGCTGTGGAAGCGACTGGTGTCCGTGGGATGGTCTTCCTCGAGGCCCATGCCGTCGAACTTGATTTCGGTCGGCGTGTCGTCGTGGAGTTCCAGCTCGAGTTTCGCGGTCAGTGGCGGCGTCGGTTCGGCGGCGTGTTCGTGCACGTAGTGCGCGGCTTCATCGCCGAGTTCGATCGTCACCAACTCCATGTCGGAATGCACGTCGACTGGAGCGACCTCGTCCATGTCAGCCAGGCTGAGCTCCATCTTCGGCGCCACGACAGGCGCAGGCACAGGTGTCGATGGCATGCTCGCCGGAGCCGGCGTGACGATGGGTTCTGGTTCGGGGCGCGCGGGGATTTCAACCGCGACCGGCGCGGGCACGGCGGTCGTTTGCGTCGAAGCGGCCTGCGTCGAAGCTGCTGCGCCGTTTTGCGGCGGCAGCACGCTGTCGGCGTGCCCCAGCTTGGCGCGCAGGTGGCGCACCCAGCGCGCGGCATCCCAACCGACGCGACCAATGGCCAGCTCGGCTTCCTCGAACAGCACCTCGATCTTCGGATTCGACAGCACGCCATCGAAGCGCTCGAGCGCCTCGTCCGTCGCGGAGTCGAGCACGATCAACGCGACCTCCGGCTGCGCCGCGAGCACGACGCCTTCGTCGGAGGAAGTCGGATCGACTTCCAGCACGATGTTCGCGCCGGCCTGCTGCAGCGCTTCGCGCATGCGGTCGCGGGCGACGCCGGGGCGCGCCAGCAATGCGACGCGACGACCGTTCTCACTCATGGGTACGCGCTATCCCTAGCAGTTCAAATACGTTGCGCAGCAGTTCCGGCTCCTGGTACGGCTTACCCAGGTAGCGGTTCACGCCGATGCTGAAAGCGCGCTCGCGGTGCTTCTCGCCGGTACGCGAGGTGATCATGATGATCGGCACGTTGCGTAGGCGTGGTTCGGCCTTCATCGCCGTAGCGAGCTCGTAGCCGTCCATGCGCGGCATTTCGATATCGAGGAGCATCAGGTCGGGCACGTGCTCGACCATCTTCTCCAGCGCATCGAGGCCGTCCTTCGCGGTTAGCACTTCAAAGTTGTTTCGTTCCAGCACGCGACCGGTGACCTTGCGCATGGTGACCGAGTCGTCGACCACCATAACCATCGGGACGCGGCGGTGTTCGACCGCCGGTGCCGTCGGCAGGTGTTCGGGCGCGAGCAGAGACTGGCGACGCACGAGCGGAGCGACGTCGAGGATCACCACGACGCTACCGTCACCCATGATGGTCGCGCCGAAGATGCCCGGCACCGAAGCGACCTGCGGACCGACCGGCTTCACCACGATTTCGCGGTTGCCGATGACGTGGTCGACGCTGACCGCGGCACGGAGGTCACCGGCGCGGATCAGCAACAACGGCATCTGCAGTTGGCCTTCAGCCTTCGCCGTCGCATGGCCAACCAGCTGTCCGAGGTCGTGCACCGGATAGTCTTCGCCACCGTACTGGTAGGCGGCACCGGCCTTGGCCATTTCTTCGCGCGGCATGCGGCCCACGCCGCGCACCGAGGCGATCGGCACGGCGAAGCTAGTCTCGCCGATGCGCACGAACACGGCTTGGGTGACCGCGAGCGTCTGCGGCAGGCGCAGGATGAAGCGAGTGCCCTCGCCCACCTTCGACTGGATGTCGATCGTGCCGCCGAGCTGGCGCACTTCCGACGCCACCACGTCCATGCCCACGCCGCGACCGGCGAGGCGGCTGACTTCGTCGGCCGTCGAGAAGCCCGGCTCGAAGATCAGCATGTCGAGGTCGTTGTCGGTAAGCACCGCGTCCTGGCGGACCAGGCCACGCTCCTCGCCGCGCTTTCGGATGGCATCGCGGTTGAGGCCGGCGCCGTCGTCCGCGACTTCCAGCACCACTTCCGAACCTTCGCGGCGGATGGCGATGCTGATCGAGCCTTCTTCCGACTTGCCAGCCTTCTTGCGCTGATCGGGCTTTTCCAGACCGTGCGCGATCGCGTTGCGGAGCATGTGCTCCAGCGGAGCGGTCATGCGCTCAAGCACGTTGCGGTCGAGTTCGCCCTGCGCGTTGCCGAGCTTGAGCTGGGCCTGCTTGTGGGTTTCGCCCGCGGCCTGACGCACGACGCGACGCAGACGCGGAACCAGAGAGTCGAACGGCACCATGCGGGTGCGCATCAGACCTTCCTGCAGTTCCGAGCTCACGCGCGACTGCTGCAGCAACAGGGTTTCGTACTGGCGCGTCAGGTCGTCGAGGGTGCTGTGCAGGCTGATCTGGTCGGCTGCGGACTCGGCCAGCGCGCGCGACAGCTGTTGCAGGGTCGAGAAGCGATCGAGCTCGAGCGGGTCGAAGGTCGCGTCCGCGGTGTCGTGCTCGCGCTGGAAGCGCGCGATGATCTGCGCTTCGGTTTCGATTTCCAGACGGCGCAGCTGGTCGCGCAAACGCAGGTTGGTCTGGTCCATTTCCGCGATCGCGCCACGGAATGCACCCAACTGCTGTTCCAGACGGGCGCGATAGATCGCCACCTCGCCCGCGTAGTTGACGAGGCGGTCGAGCAGGTCGGCGCGGATACGCACCTGTTCCTGCGGTGCGCGTGCACCGACGTCCTCGTCCTCGCCATGGACGGCTTCGACCATCGGCGCCGACAGCGGCTTGAGTTCCAGCGTCGCCGGTGCGAGTGCAGGTGCAGCGGTGGGCTGCGGCGCTTCGCCCGCAACCTCGGCGGCTGGAGCAGCGATGCGCTGGCCACGCGAACGGGCGTCGAACTCGACGATGAGCGCTTCGGGCATCGCGATCGCCTGGCGCGCACCGACGCGCGTGACCATCGCGTGCAGGCGGTCGAAACCGCGCTCCAGCAGCGGGATTCCGTCGCTGCCCAGTTCGACGCGGTTTTCGACCACGGCTTCGAGCAGCGATTCCATGGTGTGGCCAAGTTCGCCCACGGCCATGATGCCGGCCATGCGCGCACCGCCCTTGAGGGTGTGCAGGTCGCGCTGCAAGCCGATCAGCGGTTCACGCGAATCCGGCGTGGCGCGCAACTCGGCCAGGAGACCGTCGGAATGGTCGAGCAGGTCCGCGCCTTCCTCGACGAAGATGTCGACCAGCTCCGGATCCAGGCCGGTGAGGTCGAGCGCCTCATCCGGATCCTCGGTACCCGCCTTCGCATGGGCAAGGATGGCGGCGACGGCGGGCTCGTGATCGGGCTCCGGCGTAGGCAGCATCGTTGCCGCGGCCAATGCGGCGGCCGCGGCCGCGGCATCGCGCTGCGCGCGCTCTTCGGCTTCGCGGACTTCCTGCGCGCGACGTTCGGCCTCGGCCTCGGCTTCGGCGGCAGCCTGTACGGCAGCTGCCTGTTCCGCGGCCAGACGCTCGATCTCGAGACGCTCTTCCTCAGCGATGCGTGCGGCTTCTGCGGCCACTGCCTGCTCGGCAGCAAGACGCGCAGCCTCCGCGGCTTCGCGCTGCGCCAACGCGTCGGCGTCGCGCTGTGCCTGGGCGTGGCGCTCGGCTTCAGCGTACTCGGCTTCGAGACGCGCGTATTCCGCTTCCTCTTCCGCCTTGGCACGTTCGGCTTCGAGACGTTCGGCTTCGGCGCGTTCGGCTTCGACACGTTCGGCTTCGGCGCGTTCGGCTTCGGCGCGTTCGGCTTCGGCGCGTTCGGCTTCGGCGCGTTCGGCTTCGGCGCGTTCGGCTTCGGCGCGTTCGGCTTCGGCGCGT